>JBCBFK010000037.1:0-508 GCA_038527765.1 Pseudomonadota bacterium | reverse complement strand
GAGGCTAATGTGTTGTAGAGTGTATTTGTGGGTCTGGTGGAAGCGATGTCGAGATCATGTTCACTGAATTACATGTGATTTAATGGATACCAAAAATAAAACATTACCATCTCGCGAGGCGGATTTGAACCACCGACCTAAGGATCTCTGATTGAATATCCGACTACAGTCCTCCGCTCTACCAGCTGAGCTATCGCGAGTGGGTTGGTGAATCATCCGTGGATGGTTATGATATGATATGTGATCGTTTCAAAGGTCTGAGCTGAAAGCCAAAATCGCATTCGATACGTTGAAGAGGATTTTGTGATGAAAAAAATTTCCCTCTCGCGAGGCGGATTTGAACCACCGACCTAAGGATCTCTGATTGAATATCCAACTACAGTCCTCCGCTCTACCAGCTGAGCTATCGCGAGTGAGCTGATATAGAATCTACAGAGCAGGTACAGATGTAGGATACTGTTCCGAGGCAATACCTAAAAGATCGGAAGCGTCGTGTAGGGAAAGAGTG
>JBCBFK010000036.1:0-508 GCA_038527765.1 Pseudomonadota bacterium | reverse complement strand
TCAGACCGTTGAAGCCCGGGATTTCCGAGGTCGAGGTGGCCAGCCAGGGCAGGGAGGAGAAGATGTTCTCGAGTCTTTTGTTCTGCATTTCGTCGCGGTCGTCTTGGCGGAAGTTGGTGAAAATAAAGTTGATCTTCTGCGCCATTTCGGTGAATTTCTCGCTGAAAAGATTCACGACCACTTCGTTCTGAATCATAGTCGGGATCTGGGCAGAGGCGGAGGTGTAACAGGAGTCGATATGGTCCTTGTAGTCGACGTAGATCTGGCCCAACTTGGGGGTGTACTGGGCCATTTTGACAGGGATGCCCGAGGCGCGGTCCTCGGAGTAGAAGCCCAGGAAGAGCGCGCCCAGGTCGGGCACGAACTTCTCGATCTCGGTGAGGTTCTTGACCACCTGCTCGTCGGTCGGCTTCGGGTTGAACTTGTTGCCGAAGTTCAGGTAGAACTCCAGGTTCACGTGCGAGAAGCTGAGCGAAGGCAGCCTGAACTCGCGCATTTGGTTCACGAG
>JBCBFK010000035.1:0-509 GCA_038527765.1 Pseudomonadota bacterium | reverse complement strand
AGCACCCAGCGGTTCACCGTGAGCGTGGCCATAGACGGGTCGAACCCAGCTTGCGGCGCAATGTCGTTCATCTGCGCGAAGCGGGTGGCGTTCCAGAGCTTCGTGCAGAAGTTCCGGTAGACGGCAACGCGGGCGGGGTCGAGCTTCACGTCCCTGCCCTGCACGGCAAGCGCGGCCAGCGTGAAGCGCAGCGCGTCGGCACCAACCTCGTCGATCAGTTCCAGCGGGTCGATGCCGTTGCCCTTCGACTTCGACATCTTCTGCCCCGCCTTATCGCGCACCAGCGGGTGCATGTAGACGGTGTGGAACGGCTCTTTTTCAGTGAAGTGCAGCCCCATCATCATCATCCGCGCGACCCAGAAGAAGATGATGTCGAACGCCGTAGAGAGCACCGAGGTCGGGTAGTACTTGGCGAGTTCGTCCGTGTTCTCCGGCCAGCCCATGGTCGAGAACGGCCAGAGCGCGGAGGAGAACCAGGTGTCGAGAACGTCGGGATCGCGCGATAGTGA
>JBCBFK010000034.1:0-527 GCA_038527765.1 Pseudomonadota bacterium | reverse complement strand
CAAGCCATTCTAAACGCGCGGATCGACCTATTTTTAAGCCTCGGCGGAGACTGGTCAGATATGCCCGTCGCAGTTCAGGCGGACCCGACTAGGAAATCCTTATGACGCATGAAGACGACAAACCCACAGAAACAACGACCGCCACGACCACGACGAAAGACCGCTTCAAAGGTTGGATCCAAGTCGGTCTGGTATTTGGGGTTTTAGCGTTTGGATTGTTAGTAAATCGGGTCCTCTCAAACACCTCCACAGCGCCGCAAATTCAAGCGTCAGCATCATCAGTTGAAACAGTGGATGTCGTTCAACCGCTCGTCCGCGATACGCAAATCCGATTAAATGAAACGGGCACTGTACAGGTCCGGAACTCGATTGATCTTAGTCCGCAAGTCTCGGGCCGGGTGATCTCTGTGAACCCTGCCCTCGCATCAGGCGGGCGCTTTGGGGCGGGTGAAGTGCTGTTTCGACTTGATGATGCCGATTACCGCGCGAACATCGAACGCGCGAATGCTGATCTTGCGGCCCGTCAA
>JBCBFK010000033.1:0-548 GCA_038527765.1 Pseudomonadota bacterium | reverse complement strand
CCTAAGATCGCTGCGATCTTTTCCATAGAGGTGTCGGCCTCGGCCAGCCAAGATGCGCATGTTCGCCGCGATCTTAGGGGACAGTGTTGAGATTACCGAACGACATTACGCGCGACTATCGCCAAGCTACCTCAAAGGGGTCACTGACGTTCTTGATTAAGAAATACAGCTGTATTTGTTTTTTGAGAACGAATGACGAAACCTGATCACAAATGCCCATTTTATGGGGCTGGTGAGCACGATTGAGTATGGGTGGCGCAGAAGACCATCTCCTTCGTAATGCGGAGGTCGTAGGTTCAAGTCCTATACGCGGCACCATGAAATCATTCAAGAAAATCGAACAATGTGAGCGTGCGCTCTCTCAGAAAAAACTACATTTGTATTTTTCGGACCGATTTCCACAGCTGAATAGGTTAACAGGACTCAAGCCGCTCGATCGAATCCGAGGTCTTTTACGAGCTCGCCGAACCTGTCCTCGGTGTGGTTGAGGATGGCCATGACGGCCATGAATTCCAGCCCAAGTCTGTCGACGATCCAGACATCGGCAG
>JBCBFK010000031.1:0-564 GCA_038527765.1 Pseudomonadota bacterium | reverse complement strand
CGATACGCGTAAAGCGTATTTGACTTTAAGTCTGTGAATGTCGTGGAGAAATAATGCACTGCCGGCAGGCCAGAATTTGGCGTACCGCTTCGATTGTTAGCATAAAGCGCCTGTTCAAGGTCAACACGCTGATAGGTCGCGTTTTGCACCTCCGCTAAAAGGTCAAACCGAGAGTCTGGAGAAGCTTCGACAATTTCAGCCACGGCAGAAGATACTGTCGCTGCGGTTCGCCACGTCACTGAAAAACTTGTGGTCGGATCCTTTCCTGGCGAAACAATAATCCGATCCGGCCACTGTGTAGCCTGTTGCCACGGTGGAGCATGCGAATGCCCGCCATGGCTGGAGGCCGTCCCGAGGTTCATCAACGCATACAGTACCAACACAAAAATGCGCGTCACGTCTGTCTCCCGCAAAAGCCTGATCGAGGTATATTGTCTGAACGCAAAGCTTCGATGAAATGCTCCGCAATCTGTGTCGAAAAGCGATCGTTACTAAACTGTCGCGAGTGGGTCTTACTTGTTGAAAGAGCTAGAAGGAATCCTCGGAGGGCGGAATGTTCGGAAC
>JBCBFK010000030.1:279-573 GCA_038527765.1 Pseudomonadota bacterium | reverse complement strand
ATTTTTGCTGAGTTCTGTGTTTGGCGTGGAGTCTGGCAACTTCGAGCTCAACTAATTTCTGTGGTCTGGTTCTGCTGGTTCCCAAGCACGTTTAGTAGTGATGTACCGATACTACTTTTTTGCCAAAACCGATACCGATACCGATACAAAATGTCAATGCCGATACCGATACCGATACAAACCGATACCGATACATATCAATTTTACATTGATTATTCAGCTTAATGTTATCAGAAACTAAGTCGGTAATACTATTTTCTGTTGATATTTGAGTAAACAACTTTAAAAAAATAG
>JBCBFK010000030.1:0-269 GCA_038527765.1 Pseudomonadota bacterium | reverse complement strand
TTTGATTCGAAATTTTTTATTAAAAAAATTTTTGATAATGGTTTTATCGAGAAAAAGATAGCTAATTTAAAATTATAGAACTTAAAATTTTGTATCGGTATCGGCCAAAAAAATAGCCGAAACCGATACCGATACCGATAGTAAAAATTGGCCGATACTACCGATACCGATACCGATACCGATCGATCGGTACATCACTATGAATTCGATATGCGTCGATACGTATCGGTATCGGTTTCGGCAAAAAAGTGAACACGCAAATGCAGCTC
>JBCBFK010000029.1:0-574 GCA_038527765.1 Pseudomonadota bacterium | reverse complement strand
GTCTGCGCGTTGAAGCCGAAGGTCGCGTCGCTGCTCTCGCGGATTTTGCCCGCAACAACTGCACCGTCCACACCGGAGTTCTCAGCGATCTGGCGCAGAGGCGCTTCGATGGCCTTGCGCACGATGGAGATGCCCACGTCTTGGTCAGAGTTTGCGCCAGACACGCCGTCGAGCGCTTTTGCACCCTGCACCAGCGCAACACCACCGCCCACAACAACGCCTTCTTGGACAGCTGCGCGGGTTGCGTTCAGAGCGTCATCGACGCGGTCCTTACGCTCTTTCACTTCGACCTCGGTCATGCCGCCAACGCGGATGACGGCCACACCACCGGCGAGTTTCGCAACACGCTCTTGCAGCTTTTCACGGTCGTAGTCCGACGTGGTTTCTTCGGCTTGGCCGCGGATCTGGGCAACACGTGCTTCGATTTCCGCTTTCTCGCCTGCGCCGTCCACGATGGTGGTTTCGTCTTTGGTGATCGACACGCGCTTGGCAGAGCCCAGCATGTCCATCGTGACGTTTTCCAGCTTCATGCCCAGATCTTCAGAGATGACCTGACCGCCTGTCAGGATCGCGA
>JBCBFK010000028.1:0-579 GCA_038527765.1 Pseudomonadota bacterium | reverse complement strand
GCGCAAGCGCTCCAAGCTGCAAATGGTGTTGTTTTCGGCGACCGTGCCGCGGTGGGTGGACAAGGTGGCCCGGAAGTTCATGAAGGAAGACCTGACCTACGTGGACCTGGTCAAGGACGGCTACAACAAGACCTCGATGACGGTCGAGCACCTGGCGATGCAGGTGCCCTCGGCGCACCACAAGCTGAAGTCGATCTCGGACCTGGTGATGGTCTACGGGGGGGCCCACTGCCGGACGATCATCTTCACGGACACCAAAGGTAGGTTGGCTGCTTATAACCGGGATATCCGATTTCCGGGTTATAAGCAGCCAACCTACCTTTGGTGTCCGTGAAGATGATCGTCCGGCAGTGGGCCCCCCCGTAGACCATCACCAGGTCCGAGATCGACTTCAGCTTGTGGTGCGCCGAGGGCACCTGCATCGCCAGGTGCTCGACCGTCATCGAGGTCTTGTTGTAGCCGTCCTTGACCAGGTCCACGTAGGTCAGGTCTTCCTTCATGAACTTCCGGGCCACCTTGTCCACCCACCGCGGCACGGTCGCCGAAAACAACACCATTTGCAGCTTGGAGCGCTTGCGC
>JBCBFK010000027.1:0-689 GCA_038527765.1 Pseudomonadota bacterium | reverse complement strand
GCGCTGGGTCTCGCGGCTGAGGATTACGAAATCCGCACCGTTTCAGGTGGCTCAGTGGTCAAGCTGATCGAGGGCTTTGGCGATGGCGAGTTCCACGTCAAGATCAATCTCAATGGCTTCAGTCAGGAAGAGGTGCTGGCCTCGGTCATCTATGATGATGGCACGCCGCCGCCTCCGCCTCCACCGCCGCCGCCACCACCGCCTCCGACGGCGCCAGAGGCTGCAGATGATGCCGGCAGCACGACGATCAATACCGCAACCACGGTCAATGTCCTCGCCAATGATACTGACGCCAATGACGATGCCTTGAGCGTCTCGGCTTTCAGCCAGGGCAATAATGGGGGCAGCGTCGTCGATCTCGGCAATGGCAATCTGCAATACACGCCAGCGCCAGGCTTTGTTGGCACCGACACGTTCACTTACACCGTGTCGGATGGCGACCTGACCGATCAGGCGACGGTGACGGTGTCTGTGACCGATCCGAGTGCGTTCAATGTCATCTCGGCGGGTGTCGGCAAGGAGAACCTGACCGGCACATCGGCGGCCGATGCGTTCACCTTCACCACGGGCACTTCGGTGAACGGGGCGATTGACACGGTCCGCGATTGGGCCCCGGGCGACATTATTGATCTGTCTGCCATGGGTCTGACCGAGGCCGATGTCGAGATCCGGACGATCTCGGGTGGCAC
>JBCBFK010000026.1:0-784 GCA_038527765.1 Pseudomonadota bacterium | reverse complement strand
TACTTCCCGGTCGACGGCAAGACTCTGGACTACTTGACTCGGACCAACCGAGACGCCGAGCACATTTCTATTATTGAGCAATACATGAGAACCAACCGAATGCTGAGGGATTACAAAACCTCCAATGACGACGGAGTCAAATTCTCCGGAGACGTCCTTGAGCTGGACCTGTCTTCCGTCGAACCCTGTCTTTCTGGACCCAAGCGACCACATGACAAGGTCCCGTTGTCTCAAATGCAATCGGACTTCAACAGTTGTTTGACCGCTCCGGTCGGATTCAAGGGATTCGGGTTGAACGAGTCCAACGCCAAAACTTCGAGCACCTTCAACTACCAGGGCCAGGAGTACACCATCAAAAACGGAGACGTGGTCATTTCGGCCATCACCTCTTGCACCAACACTTCGAACCCGAGTGTCATGCTGGCCGCCGGAGTCCTGGCCCAAAAGGCCATCGCCAAGGGACTGAGTGTGAGGCCCTACGTCAAGACCTCCCTCTCCCCGGGATCGGGAGTCGTGAAGTCCTACCTCGAATCGGCCGAACTCCTTGAGCCCCTGCAACAACTCGGGTTCTACATTGCCGGCTACGGTTGCATGACCTGCATCGGAAACTCGGGTGAACTGGACGACGAACTCAACGACGTGATCAAGGACAATGACCTCCTGGTCTCCGCCGTATTGTCAGGAAACCGAAACTTCGAAGGGCGGGTGCACCCCCTGACCAAGGCCAACTACCTGGCCAGTCCGCCCCTTTGTGTGGCCTACGCCCTGGCCGGGTCCGTCGACT
>JBCBFK010000025.1:0-1845 GCA_038527765.1 Pseudomonadota bacterium | reverse complement strand
CGGGCCGACGGTCTGGTCGAGGTGCACGCCGATCCCGGGCCTTACGCGCCGCGCAAATCCAAGAAACGCACGACGCGCCTGCTCAGGGAATTTGAACGGCTCGACGGCGATCCCAACGCGGGCGGGGCCACGCGCCACGGGATCGTCACGGGCTACCGCCAGGACGCGCTCAAATGTGCGATGTATCTGGCCGAAGCAGGCGCTGAGAAGGGGAGCCTTGTGGCCAAGGCCACGGGCGTGAAGGCCGCCACCACGATCATGCGCAACAATCACTATGGGTGGTTCGAGAAGGTCGAAACGGGGGTGTATGCCCTGTCGGCCGCCGGGCGGTTGGGGCTGGCGGACTGGGCGGGAAGCCTTGAATGATCGCTGTCGCCAACCCGTTCATGTTCTGCTATTGTTCTCCCCAACCTATGGAGCGGCAGTATGCCAGTAGGATCAAAACTCAACGGAACTCTGCGCGCGTTCATTGAACGCCAACCGATGTTTTTTGTTGCGACTGCGGCAGCTGATGGTCGGGTTAACCTGTCGCCAAAAGGCGGCGACACGTTGCGCATTCTCGACGACAATACGGTGCGTTGGTTGAACCTGTCGGGTAGCGGGAATGAAACCGCTGGCCATCTGGCACGGCTTAACCGCATTACCCTGATGTTTTGTGCGTTTGACGGCGATGCACTGATTTTGCGCCTATATGGCACCGCCCGCATTCTACATCCGCGTGATGCGGATTGGGGCGACGCCGTTGCGGGTTTCCCGGACATGGCTGGAAGCCGCCAGATTTTTGACGTCACGATCGACAGCGTGCAGACGTCCTGTGGAACGGGCGTTCCGCGTATGACGCTGGATAGCCCCCGTCTCGATGATGAGCTTTTGCCGTTCTACGCGGACATGGGACCCGAGGGTGTCGAAGCCTATTGGCGCAAGAAGAACACGCAAACCATTGATGGTTTTGACACGTTGCTCTTCGAAGATTGATCAGCGCAAAACGCGGCCAGACTTCTTTTATCTCGTTGGTTGACTCGCGGTAGGCGCTCGCCTATCTCGCGTCCGTTAGCACTCACCCAAGGGGAGTGCTAAAGGGAGAAACCTTTGAGCCAATAGGAGCTGCAAAGATGGCATTGAAACCGCTTCACGACCGCGTTCTGGTGGAACGCACCGAGAGCGAAGAAAAGACCGCCGGCGGTCTGATCATCCCCGATAGCGCAAAAGAAAAGCCCGCGGAAGGCGTGATCGTCGCTGCAGGTGAAGGCGCACGCAAGGACAGCGGGGAGCTGATCCCGATGGCTGTGTCCGAAGGCGACCGCGTTCTGTTCGGCAAATGGTCGGGCACCGAGGTCACCGTCGACGGCAAAGAGCTGTTGATCATGAAGGAAAGCGACATCCTGGGTATCCTGTCCTAAGCGACAGACCTCGGATTTTCCTGACATTTCAATTTAATAGGAGCTAACCAATGGCTGCTAAGGACGTTAAGTTCAACACAGGCGCGCGCGACCAGATGCTGAAAGGCGTCAACATCCTCGCCGACGCCGTCAAAGTCACCCTGGGCCCCAAAGGCCGCAACGTGGTGCTGGAGAAATCCTTCGGTGCGCCCCGCATCACCAAAGACGGTGTGTCGGTCGCCAAGGAAATCGAACTGGAAGACAAGTTCGAAAACATGGGCGCACAGATGGTGAAGGAAGTTGCTTCCCGCACCAACGACGAAGCCGGTGACGGGACGACCACCGCAACCGTGCTGGCCCAAGCCATCGTCAAAGAAGGCATGAAGTCGGTTGCCGCTGGCATGAACCCAATGGACCTGAAGCGCGGCATCGACGCTGCTGTGTCCAAAGTGACCGAAGAAATCGT
>JBCBFK010000024.1:0-2030 GCA_038527765.1 Pseudomonadota bacterium | reverse complement strand
CGTGGTCACGCGCGGCCCGCAATTCGAGCCGTCCCGTGGCACGGAAACAACTCCCGCGGATGCGTTTTTGCCAAACAAGGTGGATTGCGGTCCTCTCAGAACCTCAACGCGTTCCAGATTTGGCAGATCAGGAATATAAGCAGCCGCTCGAGACCGGTAAACGCCATCAACGAAGATCCCTACGGATGGTTCAAGCCCAATCGCATTGGCCCCATTGCCAAACCCTCGAATGAAGAAGCTCGTACTGGCAGAAGATTGCTGCTGGCGAATCGTCAAAGACGGCACGAGCGTTTGTAAGTCTTGAAAGTCCAAGATTTCCGCCCGCTCAATCTCTTCCGCTCCGACGACCGAAATAGCGACAGGCGTTTCCTGCAGCGTTTGCTCTCTTTTCGTGCCGGTTACCGTCACCGTGGCGAGACGCGCCGTCTCATCGTCGGATTGAGGCAAGCTATCGGTTTGAGCCTTTGCAAAAGGTGCCGAAGACATGAGCAAAACAGCGAGCGCTGAGCTGCAAAAGAGATCCCTGGTATTATTAATAAGGCACGCGGCGGTTTGATCGTGTTTCATTCAACTCCCCTGTCCGCACCACCCTTGTGATGCGATGCATTATAATTTAATGTATTGCATTACTCGAATACTGGCGGGCGCGGGTTGTCAAGGTCTTAAGTCGATTAGGCCATCGTTTTGAGAGATTGGCGCCGTGTCAAACTTGGACGCGAGGTGATAAAAAAAGCGCTCGCGTTTAATTCGCCCAGGTCACATATTCGTCTGTTCGCTCAAACGGTTCCGTATTGGTTTTATCGATCCGAACGGGCCATTCCATTGCATGCGGATACAAAGGCGAAGTGGCGGTTTGCCAGTGACGATCGATCAGCGATTGGAGCTCTTTCAGCTTTCCGGGTCGTTCGCGGGAAAGGTCGGTTCTTTCTGTCGGGTCTTCTGCCAGATTAAAAAGCCATCTTTTATTCTGGCGTTCATCCACCTGGAGCTTCCAGTCGCCAGCTCTGACGGTTTTGTAGAACCCGCTCGACCAATATAGCGCATCATTTGCACGCTCCACGCTGGATGCCTCCCCGGCAGCTAGAGGCAGGATGTTCTTACCATCAATTGCGACGCCTGCAGGATCGGATGTCCCGGCAACCGCCGTCAGGGTCGGCAGTAAGTCAACATGACTGACAGGCTCATCAATGACCGTTCCGGGTTTAATACGCTCAGGCCACTTCACGAAAAACGGCACACGGATTCCACCCTCGAAAAATGAGCTTTTCCAACCACGATAGGGCTGATTAAGATCTGTCAGACCGACATAGCCCGCGCCCCCATTATCTGAGGAAAAGATAATGATCGTGTTGTCCGACAAACCTTCTTGTTCGAGTTTTTGGACCACGCGCCCAACCGAACGATCAATGGCGCGAACCATTGCGGCATAAACGCGAAGGCGATGCGGCTCGATATCTCCGACAGCCTCATAATCCTCACGCGTCGCTTGCAGCGGTGTGTGCGGTCCCCAGTGCGCCAAGTAGAGAAAGAAAGGCCTGTTTTTATTGGCTTCGATCGCTTTTAATGCCTCGTCGGTATAATAATCTGTAAGGTATCCGCCGGGCTCAAACCACTCTTCGATTAGTTCATCACCTTTGCGATCGAAATCCGCCGCAAACTGCATTCGCGCCCAGATGAATTTGTCGAGTGGATCGAAATCGAGCTTTGCGTTCACGCCGTTGGGATCGTCCTCCTTGAGGAAGAGACCGCTCGCCATCATCAGGCTTTCATCAAACCCTTGAGACACCGCGCGCGAAGGTGCGGACCGACCAAGGTGCCACTTCCCGATATGCACATTGTGGTAACCGGCTTGTTTCAAAACTTCTGCAATCGTCACCTCTTCGGGGGGCAGCCCTTTGTCCCAAAATTCGATCCCAACCTCTTCGTGGGCCGGATTGTGCACGAGTGGAGGCAATCCATATTCGACCTGGGTGTTCGGCGTGACCCGTGCGATAAGCGGCCCCATACTATCGGGCGCTGGGGTGAACTCA
>JBCBFK010000023.1:0-2954 GCA_038527765.1 Pseudomonadota bacterium | reverse complement strand
TGGAACTGAGCCATATGTACGCGGACGCCGGCGCGATGCAGCTGACCCGCTGGCCAAAGCAGTTCGATGTGATCGTGACCGACAACCTCTTTGGCGATTTGCTGTCCGACATCGCGGCGATGCTGACCGGCTCTCTGGGTATGCTGCCTTCTGCGTCCCTCGGCGCGCCGATGGCCAATGGCCGACCAAAGGCCATGTACGAACCGGTGCACGGCTCCGCCCCGGATATCGCGGGTCAGGGCAAGGCCAACCCGATTGCCTGTATCCTCAGCTTTGCGATGGCGCTGCGTTATTCGTTTGACGCCGGTGCCGAAGCTGACCGTTTGGAGGCCGCGGTCGAGACCGTGCTGGCACAAGGCCTGCGTACGCCTGATCTCTTGGGCGAAGACGGTGTAAGCCCCGTGACAACGACCGAGATGGGCGATGGCATTCTGGCGGCGCTGGACGCCAGCCTGTAAGTTTCGACCACCTGAACGATTGAGACCGGCGCCCTTGTGGCGCCGGTGTGCGTTTCATCTATGCGCTGGTGGCCGTGAAGGCAGATGGGCGACTTATCGCAGGGCTCCGCCTCGTCGAAACGGGCCCTCTCACCTCTTGCTTTGAACAAGCTGGGTTAGCGCATCGCGCAGCTTTTCCCGCGCGTCTTCCTCCAAAACCTCGGCGATCTGTTTTTCGATTCCCCGGATTTGTGCTGCAGCAATCGCGCGCCAGCGGTGCCCTTTTTCAGTAATTTTCACGATCTTGTCGCGTTTGCTGTCTGGGTCAGCGGCCACCGAAATCATATCCTGCGACACCAACCGTTCCACGGCCTGTTGCGCGGCCTGTCGGGAAAACCCCATTTCTCGATGAATGGTAGAGAGCTTGACCGTCCTGCCGCGCAGCTGTGCAAAAACCCGCATATCGGCAGGACGCACAGAGGCAAATTCGGTTTCGGCGCGGGCATCATCCATTTGAGCATTCCAGCGCGCGATCAAGGTCATCATCATGCCTTTGATATTCTGACCCAGAAAGTCGCTGTCTTCTTTATCAATCATAGTTGACAATTTGCCTATTCCTACCCACTTATCAACCTTAGTTGACAAACCTCGGAGGGTCCAATGCAGCGTCGAACATTTCTTGCGACATCCGGTGCAACCGCGCTTATGGCCGCAAGTGGTATGAGCTGGGCACAAAATGCAGGGCGCCCCCTTCGGGTGTTGCCGATGACAGATTTGATTGGCGGGATAGAGGGCCGAATTCCCCTGTCTCTCAACCCGGCGAGCCACGATTTCGGAACCGGTGCAGCCAGTGCGACCTTTGGGATCAATCACAGCTACCTTGGCCCGGTGTTGCGGGCGAAACAGGGCCAAACCTTGCCCTTTGATGTCACCAATACCATCGGGGATGTTTCCACAATCCACTGGCACGGTCTGCATATTCCCGGCGACGTCGACGGCGGCCCACATCAGGAAATCGAACACGGTGCAGTCTGGTCGCCAGACGTGCCGATTGTTCAACGTGCGTCGATGAACTGGTTTCATTCTCACATGCACGGAAAAACGGCTCAGCAGACCTACAACGGCCTGGCCGGTGTAATGCTGATCGAAGATGATGGCAGCCTGGATGCGGATCTGCCGCAAACCTACGGCGTGGACGACTTTGTTTTGGTTCTGCAAGACAAGACATTCGATGCCGACGGGCGCATGAGCTATGTCCTGAGCGGTGAGGTTTTTGAAGACGGGTACGAGGGTGACACCTTGGTCATCAACGGAGCCATCGCGCCCGCCTCCCAAACTGTTCCATCCGGGCTGGTGCGCTTGCGCATTCTGAACGCCTGCAACGCGCGTTTTCTGGAGTTGTCGATGGACACCGGCCCAATCACCGTGATCGCATCTGACGGTGGGTTTCTGCCGTCCCCGGTGGAGGCCAAAAGCATCCTCATGTCTCCTGGCGAACGGTACGAAGTGTTGGTCGACATGCGCACCGCTGAAACCAACGCATTGAACGTCAATTTGAATGGCGGCGGTGGATTTTTCGGCAATCTTTTTGGCGGCAACCAAAAGACGACAGCTCTGTCTTTCACGATGTCAGGGGAGGCTGGGTTTGACGGATCCATACCGACACGCCTTGCCAACCTTGCGCCACCCAACCCTGCAGAAGCGACAGTGACGCGTTCGTTTGAGCTGCAAATGGACGTGGGTGCCGATCTGGCTGCGCTCGCGCTCGCTTGGGATAATTTCTGCGGAGATGCAGGGGCCATGGCGATCAATGGCCAGCCGATGAAGATGGATCGCATCGACGAAAGAGTGCGCAAAGGTGATACAGAGCTGTGGCGCGTTTCAGTGGATGACCAGCTGCATCCATTTCACGTGCATGGCTGTTCGTTCCGTATTCTTAGCCAGAACGGCGCCACGCCGCCTGCCTATGCGCAGGGCTGGAAAGACATGGTGCATGTCGAAGACGGATGGTCAGAGATACTGGTCCGGTTCGATTATGATGCCCCGGAAGAGACGCCCTACATGTACCATTGCCACATCCTTGAGCATGAGGATTGCGGCATGATGGGGCAATTCACGGTGACCTAAAAGCCAATTTCAGTTCTGCCGGGTGTCGGGGCTTTACAGCCCCAACATCCGTTTTTTGCCTTCGGACCAAGACATAATCGCCATGTCAAAGGTCAGCGCCATCAGTGAGACACAGATACCGAGAACAAAGTTCTTGCCCAGATCCGTACCCGCCAGCGTCTTTTGCAGCTCTTGGCCCAAATCCTGTGTGCCGATAAAGGCTGCGATGATCACCATGAAGAACGCAAACATGATCGCCTGATTAAAGCCAACGGCCATCGTTGGCAGGGCGAGCGGCAGTTGAACGTTCCAGAGCTTCTGCATCTGTGTCGCGCCGGACATATCCGCAGCCTCTGTCATCTCTGGCGGGACGCCGCGCAGCCCCTGGTCCGCTACACGGTCGAAGGGCTG
>JBCBFK010000022.1:0-3693 GCA_038527765.1 Pseudomonadota bacterium | reverse complement strand
CGACTCGATCCGGGTTTGAGTGATGTGCGTCTGTCTGCGGCTCCATGAGATCGGTCCTCACAGATGACAATGCGGCGTTCGAGTTCGCGGAGATATACCGCTCTCTCGCTGATCGATTGAGCTTGAGCGATTTTGCTCGCTTGTCATCTTTATCATTTTGCTCGAAACTCTGATTTAACTAATTTGTTATATTAATGGAACGCATTAGGAAGAAGTGAATGCGAAAGTCAACACACTCGGATACCCGGACCGCTTTGATGCAATCGGCAGAACGCCTCTTCGCAGAGAAAGGCATCGGCACTGTTTCGGTCAAAGAAATCACACGCGCCGCCGGCGCCCGGAACCTGAGCGCGGTTCATTACCATTTTGGCTCAGTCGAATCGCTGATCAAAGAAGTGTTCATTGAACGCTTCCAGCGTATTGAGCGCGATCGACTGGTGCGCCTCGCTAAAGTTGATACGTCGGCTGGCGAGAATCGGCTACTTGACTTGCTGCATGCAGCGCAAGCGCCCTTTTTGGAGACGTGTCTAGACGAAGATGGGCGTCGGTACGTTCGTTTCTGCCTACAACTGGCTTCTGATCCACGCTTCGATATGGCGCAAATCATCGCCGAGGCAGAAGCCGTGAGCATCCTCACGCTCCGGGGTCTAGTCGTAGATTGCCTTAAGCATTTGCCAGCTGAAGTATTGTCAACACGCTTGCGACAAGGCTTCAAAATTTCGTTGATGCAGGCCGTTGAGTATGCCGATCGCGTGGAAGATGGATCGGCTGCGCCAATTGACGAAGCGATCAGAGAAGCATCACAAACTCTTGCTGGATATCTAAGCGCGCCGGCTCCTTAAATTTGTCCAGCTGAAAGCACTTGCCCCGCACCGCCAAAGCTGTTAATTGCACAAATTAATGCATCGCATTACTTGTGGTGATAGATCGCTGCGCGAGTCGAGAACGCTGATAGTCACTCCCCTCCGCTGCGTCCCATTCCACAATGGCTGCAACGGAGAAATCAGAATGTCGGATAAAACCCTCGCCAAAGACGCCATCAAGGAAAAGTACGCTGCTGAGCGTGCAAAGCGGCTTCGATCCGACGGAAACGAACAATATGTACGTCTCGAGGGCGAATTCGAGAATTATGCCAAAGACCCGCACCTGCCTGTTTGCGAACGATCACCAGTTAAGGACCATGTCACGGTGGCGCTCGTTGGAGCTGGCTTTTCCGGGCTTGTGGTCGGCGCCCAGCTGAAGCAAGCGGGGATTTCCGACATCCGCCTAATCGACAAAGGCGGCGATGTGGGGGGAACTTGGTATTGGAACAGATATCCAGGAGCGCGATGCGACACGGCTGCGATGATCTATCTGCCGCTGTTAGAAGAAACCGGATATATGCCAAGCGAAAAGTACGTTCGGGGTCCCGAAATTTTCAACCATTGTTTGCGTATCGCCAGACACTTTGGACTGTATAGAAAAGCGCTTTTCCACACAGAAGTGACTTCGATTGAATGGCAAACAGAGCGTGAGGTTTGGCGTATCCGAACCTCTCGAGACGATGACTTCACAGCTAAGTACGTGGCAATGGGTACCGGACCGTTACACGTCGCCAAATTGCCAGGTATTCCGGGAATCGAAACATTTAAAGGAAAATCATTCCACACCAGCCGGTGGGATTATGACTTCACTGGCGGCGACGAATTTGGCGCTCCAATGAAACGCTTAGCTGATAAGCGCGTTGCTGTGATCGGGACGGGGGCAACCGGAGTGCAGTGTATTCCTCCACTTGCAGCCGCCTCGAAATCCCTTTTTGTTTTTCAGCGAACACCATCATCCGTTGATCAGCGCAATAATCAGAAAATTGATCCGGATTGGTTTCAATCTGTTTCTACTCCGGGCTGGCAAAAACGTTGGATGGACAACTTCGTCGAGAATATGGGTGGGGGCATTCCATCTGAGGACTTGATTGATGATGGCTGGACTGAGATCTCTCGCCGCGTCCGCAAAAAGATGTTGGGCAAAACCCCCTTGTGGGTCGCTCGAGCCGTCAGTCGGATCGGGAAGACTCTTAATCGCTCTCCATCTGGGCGCAATCCAGAGCGCTTGCGAGCTGCATTTGAGGATGCGGATATCGAAAAAATGGATGAAATTCGAGCGCGTGTAGACAGCGTCGTTCAGGATGAGCAGACGGCTGAAAACCTCAAAGCTTGGTACCCCCAGCTCTGCAAACGCCCATGCTTCAGTGACGAGTATTTGCCCGCATTTAATTCTCCCAATACGACGCTGGTCGACACGGGCGGCAAGGGGGTTGAACAGATTACGGAAACGGGCCTTATCGCGAACGGCCGATTATATGAAGTTGACTGCATCATCTATGCGTCGGGTTTCGAGTATGGCGCCAACTTTCAGCTCAAGTCTGGATTTGATCTTGTTGGGCGAAATGGTCAGAAGCTCTCGGAACATTGGGGCGAAGGCTTGCGAACATTGCATGGATTGCAGATGCATGGGTTTCCAAACGCGTTCATGATCCAAATGAACCAAGCGGCTAATATGGCCTCCAACATCCCACATAACATTGTCGACCACGCTGCAACGGTCGCACAAATCGTGTCTCATGCTGAAACGAATGGCTTTTCATCGGTAGAACCCACTCGGGAAGCCGAAGCCGAATGGGTTGAGCTCATCCTAACCAATCCAGGTTCAATGATCGGGTCGACTGATTGCACCCCAGGATTCTGGAACAATGAGGGGCAGGGTTGGAGCAAGGAGTTCAAGCAGGCTCAAGGACACCCCGGGGGCGCTGCAGGCTTCTTTCAGCACATGGAGGCCTGGCGAACTGCCGGAGACTTCAAGGGGCTTTTGTTCCATGCCGCCAAAAATCACGAAGCCGCATCGGAAAAACCGGAACTGGTGAGTTAAAAGCCTATGCCAAACTTTGTCGATGTGTTCTGGTCCTTCAGAAGCCCCTACTCTCGGTTAATTACGCACGATCTCTTAAAGCTGCGCGAAGACTACGACGTCGATGTGAAAGTCAGACCAGTACTTCCGATTGCCATTAGGGCTCCGGAATCCTTGTTTGACAGTGATGACCGGAGAGCGCCGCGATACATTGCGATGGACAGCCAGCGACGAGGAGAAATGTTAGGTCGCCGGGTTGTTTGGCCGCGGCCAGACCCGGTGGTTCAAGACTTTCGTACGATGAAAGTATCGTATCAGCAGCCGTATATTTACCGCCTTACGAAGCTTGGTGTTGAAGCCGCTCGGCGTGGTAGAGGACTTGAGTTTATTGATCGCGTCTCGGATCTGATATTCGGTGGCACAGCAGACTGGGATCAGGGTGATAAACTTTCAAAAGCCACAACCGCTGCTGGATTGGTGTTGGCGGATCTCGATTCAGCGATTGAAGATAGCGACCATATTGAGGAGATTCATAGCAACCAAGAAGCGTTGGAAGCATCAGGACATTGGGGTGTTCCTACCGTCGTCTTCCGGGACGAACCCTTTTTTGGCCAAGATCGGATCGACACGCTCCGCTGGCGTCTCGACCTTGCAAGTTTAGCCAAATCTAGCGGGACGGCGTGAAGGGTTCACAGTGTTTTCCAATCCCAAAGAAAAGCTTCCACTCTGGCTGACGATCCTAATCGTCTTTGAAACGCTACCGATGTTTATTGGGCCTTTGATCGCGCTCACACGTCCCGCCATGATGGG
>JBCBFK010000021.1:0-4059 GCA_038527765.1 Pseudomonadota bacterium | reverse complement strand
GCAGCAACACGAAGGGAATGATCCCCTGATAAATCTCACGCATCGACACCAGATCACCCGCCGCGCCTTTGAGGTAAAAGAGCGCAAAGCCAAAGGGCGGTGTGAGAAACGAGGTCTGAAGGTTCACCGCCATCAACACTGCGAACCAATAGACAAGGTCTGTTTTGGCGACGTGATCCCCGAAGTCCATCAGGGCTATGATGGGCGCCACAATGGGCAACATGATCAGCGTGATCTCGATCCAGTCAAAAAAGAAACCCATCGCGAAAATGATCAGCATCAGCATCGCAAGGACGCCCCAATCGCCCATATTCAGGCTTTTGGTTATCTCAACGATAAAATGCTCCCCCCCGATGATACGGAAGACATAGGCAAAGCCCGTCGCCGCAACGAAGATGAAGAAGAACAATGCGATGGTGCGGATTGAACCGTCCATGGCCTCGCCCAGTATCTTAAAGTTGAGCCGCCCCCGTGCGAGGCCAAGGACCAGCGCCGCAAATGCGCCTATCGCAGCGGCTTCTGTCGGCGTGGCCAGGCCGCCAACGATGGAGCCTAGAACCGCAACGATGAGCATGGTTGGCAACGAGAAAGATACAATCGCCTCACGCCAAAGCCCCTTTTTTTCGGCCTCCGTCAGAGGCGGGATCACCGGCGCTTGATCCGGCTTCAACACCGTGCTGATGGCAATATAGATCATGTAAGTGGCTGCCAGGAACAAACCCGGTACGAGCGCCGCAACGAACAATTTGGCAAGGTTGATCGTCAGGATATCGCCCATGAACACCAACATCACCGAAGGTGGGATTAAAATGCCCAACGTACCGGCGGACGCGACTGTGCCCGCCGCAAGCTTTGGGGAATAACCGTTCTTGATCATTGTGGGCAGTGCCATGACCGTCAGCATCACCACCGAAGCCCCGATCACACCGGTTGCCGCTGCCAGGATTGTGCCCATGCCGGTCACAGACAATGCCATACCACCAGGGACCGCGCGCAGCATCTTTTGCATCGTTAGCAATAGATCCTCAGCGATACGGCTTTTCTCCATGAGCACACCCATGAAGATAAATAACGGCACCGCGATCAGCACGATATTGTCGACCGATCCGCCAAAAATCCGGTTGGGTAAGAGAGAGATCTGAACAAGCCGCATCTCGCCCAAAGCGATGGCGAATACAGCAAAGAAAAACGTGATGCCACCAAGAACAACCGCCACAGGGAGGCCGCTGAACATGCCGATGACAAGGCAACCGAACATCAGCGCCGGCAAAAGGTCTATTAGGATTTCCATAGGCCCTCACGCACAAAGGGTTCGTCCAGCTCGCCGCGCAAATGGGCAACAATGCGCAGCAGAACTGACCAAGCGCCCATCAAGGCGATCAATGCCGAAAGCGGCACAACGGATTTAATGATCCATCGATGGGTCAAGCCAAGGCTGACGGGCGAACGCTCTCCACGCGAGAACGACCTCTCAGCAAAATCAATGCCATACCAAATCACCACAAGTAGAAAGGGCGTCAGAAACAGAGCGATGCCCAAAATCTCCAATCGCGCCTTAAAGCGGCTTGAGAAATTCTGTGAAAGCACATCGATGCGTACATGTGCGTCGCGTGTATATGCATAGCCAAAGGCCAGCAGAGCAATGGCACCATGGATGTGCCATTGCAGCTCGCTCAGCGCAACAGAGCCGGTGTTAAAGAACTGCCGGCCAATAACGTCGTAAAGTACGACAGCCGTCAGTGCGAGCAACAAGAAGCCCGCCAAGCGTGCCGCGTAAACGCAAAGCCGCTCAAAGAGATGTGCAATTTTAAGCATGGTTTTCTTGTTTATTTGCGAGGGGCCCCAGCCCCTCGCAGTCTAGACTATCAGTCTAGGTATCCAAGCTCGGACCACGTCGCATAGCTCTCGCGGAAGGCGGTGATGCTTTCCCAGACACGGGCAAAATCGGCGTCCGCAGCGGCACGTTCGACGACAACTTCGTTCCAAGCACCTTCAAAAGTGGCCAACATCTCATCAGACCAGCGGTGCACCGTGATGCCCTCGGCCTTCAGATCGGCCAACGGCTGAAGTTGGATTGACTCACCTTCGGCAATCGTGGTCGCCACGTTCGCCGCACATGCTGCCTCAATCGCTGCCTGTTGGCTGTCTTCCAGTCCATCCCACACATCCTTGTTGATGATGAAGTGCAGGAAAGAACTCTGCTGGTGCCAACCCGGGAAGTAGTAGTGCGACGCGTGCTCTTGTAGGCCAATCGCTTTATCGAGCGCCGGGAAGCTGATTTCGGCAGCGTCAATCGCACCAGTGTTCAGCGCGGTCATTGTGTCGCCCGCGCCCATCGATTGCGCTTGAACGCCCAGCTTTTCCATAGTGGCCGCACCCAGACCGAAGATCCGCATCTTCAAACCATCCAATTGCTCAGGAGAGGTGATCGGCTCTTTGAACCAGCCTGACGCTTCCGGCGCCACGACCGAGCAAAGCTCAGAATGGATGTTGAACGGTTCGGAAATCTCAGCCCAAAGCTCTTTGCCGCCACCCTCGTACCACCAGGCTGTGTATTCCACGGCGTCCGGACCAAACGGGAACGCAGTGAAAAGCGAGGCGGACGGAATCACACCCTCCGCAAAGCCAGTGGCATACCAGCCTGCAGGCACGGCCCCGGTCGAAACTGCGTCCCAAATCTCGTTTGTCGCAACCAGCGCTCCGGGAGATTGATAAACGATCTCGACTTCACCGCCGGTAAGGCGCTTGACGCGCTCAGCCATATCAACACCCGATGTCGCCAAGACAGGCAATGTAGGCGGCAGGAACGACTGCATATCAATGGTTTCAGCTTGTGCAGTTGCAGCAAGCCCAATCGGCAAAGCAGACGTTGCCAACAGATAACTACCCGCCGCAGCGGCCTTTAGTGTTCTCTTCATATTTTCCTCCCTTGGATGGCACGATCAGGGCTCGCCCGCCGCACCGGTCTTGTAGAGGCTCGAATTGCGCTCTCGCGAAACGAGCCTTCTTAGTTTGCGTCTTTCGCCGCTTTTCAACTGGATTTGACGCCACCAAACTTCCTAGCTTTGGAGCGCCATTCCTGATTTATACCTGAAAATGCTATCGTTTCTGGCTCGAGAGTGGAATTCTGGCTTTCAGAACGCAGCATTGCGGAAAACGCAAAGCTTGCCTCGGAAGTCGCCCTAAGTCACATTCCCAAACGATCAGAGGAGTTTATATGCACTTTGACTTCGTCACCTTGCGCGCCTTTTTGATGGTTGCGGACGCCGAAAACCTGCGCGCAGCGTCGGAACAGCTGAACCTGTCGATTTCAGCAGTTAGCCGAAGAATCAGCGATCTGGAGACGAGTCTTGGGCAGCAACTCTTTGTGCGTCACTCGCGAGGATTGGAAATAACCGAGGCTGGCCGCCTTTTGATGGCCCGCGCGCGCGACACTTTTCGGACCTTGCGCGCGATTGAGGACGACATGCAGAGGCTCACGACGGGTGCGCGCGGCAAGGTCGCGATCTGCGCCAACGGGTCCGCGCTAGTGAATGGTCTTGCCCAGCATATCCAGTCGTTCCTGGCCCAGACCGACGACATCGACATCGATCTGCTGGAGCTATTGACGCCTGAGATCCTGGACCAAGTGCAGCGAGGTATCGCGGATATTGGGTTTGTCTCAAACACCTTGCGCATTCCCGAAGGTCTGCGGACCCTACCTTATGTCAGCGACCGGCTGGTGCTGGTGGTTCCAAAGGCGCACCCGCTAGAGATCAAGGCCAGCGTGTCTTTTGAGGATTTTCCGGATTGGCCAATGATTGGTGTACAAAACGCCAGTTCGCTCACGCGGCTGGTGCGCAAAGTCGTCGGAGCGGCCTCGCCCCGGTTCGCCTATAGCTATATGGCCAGCACAAATGAGGTTGCACGTACAATGGTAGCCAATGGTCTCGGGATCGCGATACTACCCGAGATGTTCGTCGCACCGTACCTTTCCCTGTTGCCGATATCGATGGTGCCAATCTCAGGCAACTGGGCCGCGCGCGACATATCCATTGTATTGCGTGATGATGCCGTTCT
>JBCBFK010000020.1:0-7769 GCA_038527765.1 Pseudomonadota bacterium | reverse complement strand
CTCCTAGAGGAGCTTGGTTTGCCGTATGAGCTCAACAAAATGTCGTTTCACCCGAAAGATCTAAAATCAGAAGAGCATCGAGCGCGCCATCCCCTTGGTAGAATTCCGGTTCTGGAGGATGACGACTTGCTCTTGTGGGAGTCGGGCGCAATTGTTGAGTATATCTTAGAACGCCACAAAAATGGTGGATTGAAACCAAGCGTCGATGACCCGTCTCGGCCCAAATACCAGCAATGGTTTCATTATTGCGAGGGTATGGTTATGCCTCCGATAAACACAATTGTTGTTCAAACGATCCTGCTTCCAAAGGAGCGACGAAACGCGACGGTCTTGGAACAAGCTCAAAAACTGCTGACAAAATCATTGGTCCCAATCGATGATGCCCTTCGTGACAAAGACTTCTTGATTGGAGATTTTTCGGGCGCTGACGTTATGCTGGGACATGCATGCTATATGGCAAACCGCATGGGGCGCGTGACCGAAGAGATGCCGAATTTGCGTGCTTACGTTCAGCGAATTTCTGATCGCCCCCACTTCAAGACCGCGATCAAAATGAAGTAGTGCTTAGATTCTTTCAAGCCGGCATTCGCTTCACCTATTGCAAAAATTAATGCATCGCATTAGGGTCGAGAGTATTCTGCGATCGAAAAGGAACGCAAGTCATGTGGCGAATTCTAGGATACATTCTTATCACATTGGTGGTGCTTGGTTTGATCGGTGCTTTCGCGATTACGAGAGGCGGAAAACTTGTGACGCCGGAAGGATCTGGCGAAGTTCAGATCGGCGATAAAACCTTTGAAGGCATGCCATTACCTGACTATGCCGCGAAATTTGTGACCCAAGATTACAAAAGCTACTTCATCGAAGTAGAGCCTGGTATCAAAGTCCACATGCTTGAGGTCGGGACCGGCTACCCGATCTATATGCAACACGGAAACCCAAGTTCGGCTTTCCTGTATCGGAAAGTCGTCGATGAATTGCCGCTTGACCGCGTCCGCGTGATTATGCCGACATTGGTCGGGCTGGGCTTTTCGTCGAAAGTTCCGGTCAAAGATCATTCCGTGGTGAATCATAATCGCTGGCTCAACGCGGCGCTGAACGAGCTTGATCTGGAGAGCGTCATCTATGTCGGACAAGACTGGGGCGGGATCGTCGGTATTGGCGCCTTGTCACTTTCGCCCGAACTGATTGATGGCATCGTGATGATGAATTCGGCGATTTACTCGCCGACCGAGAAGATTGACACCACCCGACTGCACGAATTGGTCCGGACCCCGATTGTCGGCGAGCTCTTAATTGAAGTAATTTTCGGGCCCTTCGATGGAATGGATGGGGTTCAAGGGGATCCGGAGTCAATGCCGCCAGAAGTCGAGCAACTTTACGGCCGCCCGGTTAATGAAAGTGGCAACAAGAAAGCACCGCTCGCGCTGATGCGCATGGTGCCACACGCGCCTGAGCATCCGAGCACCGCGCCGATGGGAGAGCTTGTCACATTCGTGCGTAGCTTAGATGTCCCAACTGAGATCGTATGGGGCATGAATGACCCGATTGGTGGAGATGTCCTACCGGCTATGCAAGCGCATTTCCCGAATGCCCGCACCACTGAAACGGAAGCCGGACACTTCCTGCAAGAGGAAGTTCCCGATGTCATCGCGGCAGCCGTGATGCGCGTTTACGAGGAGGTTCACACGCTGGATCTTGCATCCGTTTCTGAAGCCGATCCGACCCAGCCACTCGAGTAAAAAAGCAATGCTAAAAGTCTTCCTGCTTTCCATTGGCGTCCTGCT
Organism: Pseudomonadota bacterium; assembly: GCA_038527765.1. GTDB lineage: Bacteria > Pseudomonadota > Alphaproteobacteria > Caulobacterales > Hyphomonadaceae > Henriciella. Next base: position 5,982 of record JBCBFK010000020.1, on the reverse strand, counting down.
TGCTCTGGTTTTGGTATACGCGTTTAGTATAACGAGAGATGGGCGCCAGGTGACTCCAAGCGGTGAAGGAACCGTCAAAATTGGAACGAAGTCCTTTGAAGCCTTTGAGTTGCCCGACTATGCGGCCTCCTTCCTCGACGGGAGTTACAAAAGTTACTTCATAGAGGTCGAACCTGGGATCAAGATCCATGTCCTAGAGATCGGTGAGGGCTATCCAGTCTATGCCCAACATGGAAATCCAACGTCCGGATTTCTATATCGAAAAGTCGTGTCTGAGCTGCCAACAGACCGCGTTCGCGTAATCATGCCGACAATCATTGGGCTTGGCTTTTCATCTAAAGTTCCCGCAAGTCAGCATACGCTCGCAAATCATAAGCGCTGGATGAGTGAAGCCCTAGAGCAGCTTGGGCTCACAGAATTGGTTTATGTTGGTCAAGATTGGGGAGGTGCCATTGGCGTGGGCGCTCTGAGAGAAACGCCTGAGCTTTTGAAAGGCGCTGTGATTCTAAATACCGGGTTCAATGCGCCGACGGAAAAAATGAGCCTTTCTCGTGCACACGATTTGGCAAAAACACCTGTTCTCGGCGAGTTGCTTCTGGAGAACTTGGTTTCGATTTTTGATCGATTGCACGAAACGCAAGGCGATCCAGCGTCAATTCCTGAGGGCGTCGCGGAACTCTATGGACGCCCTGTGATTGAAAGTGGAAATAAAAAAGCCCCCCTAGCTCTGATGCGCATGGTTCCAGATGGGCCCGACCACCCGAGCTCCGCAGAGCTTCGCAACATTCAGTCTTATGTTTCGTCTCTAGACATCCCTGCTGAGATCGTATGGGGGATGCAAGATCCAATTTTCGAAAGAGCGCTGCCGGCTATGCAATCCTTTTTTCCGGAGGCGCGCGTCACAGAGACCAGGGCAGGGCACTTCCTGCAAGAAGAAGTGCCAGAAGAAATTGCGGCAGCGATTATGAGAATTGTCGAACGCGTTGATGCGGGCGAGGCCATTTCGCCAACACCATAGGCAAGCGGCAGCGTCTCACCCACGCGCGAGTCTCGAAGTGCATTTTGTGCCCCGGCGATGGCGCGTCGTCATGCTTACCAGCGTTCTTTAAACGGGCGTAAGTCCATTTCATGTGTCCATGCAGATTTTGGCTGTGTGTGGACATACCAGAACGCTTCGGCGATCGCGTCCGGCGAGAGGCATCCATCTTCGCCGAGTTTTTCAATGTATTCACCGAAGCGGCTACGAACCATCTCGCCATCAATTACGCCGTCAATGACAAAGTGCGCAACGTGGATCCCGTCCGGCCCAAACTCACGTGCCAAGGATTGGGCGAGCATACGCAATCCAGCTTTCATAGAAGCAAAATGAGCGAAATTAGGTCTGCCGCGCATCGAGCCAGAGGCCCCGGTAAAAAATAGGCTTCCATGGCCTTGTGCTTTCAGAATTGGGATTGCCCGTTTGGCGGTGAGGAAGGCGCCAAAGCATCCCACCCGCCAGAGGTGTTCAACCGTCTTCGGTTCAAGTTTTTCAAATGGAATGATTGCATTGTTTCCGACATTATAAAGCAGGGCATTGATCGGATGCTTATCGGCCACATGTGCGAACAACTTATCTAAATCTGTTTCGGACGTTACATCGACGGCAACGCCTTCCGCGGAGCCGCCAGCTTGGTTGACTTCGCGCGCCAGCGCTTCAACCCGATCTTTGGTTCGGCTGCCTATAATGATGTGCTGATCTTCACGTCCAAATCGTCTTGCGAGTGCGCCGCCGACGCCGCGTGAAGCGCCCGCGCCTAGAATTATTGTACATCCGGGCATTCTTCTTTGCTCCTTCTTTTACATTGGACACTGTTCCTGCTGAAGAGGGCGCATATGCGCTCCGTTGATGGTGCTGGACAGATCGAGTTCAGTTGACTTTCTTGCTTTGATTAATGTAACACATTAATTAAAAAATTGACAAGCACAATACACTTTCGAGCCATCTCAAAGAGGACCCCGCGCATGAAGGAGCTCATATACCATCGTCATTTCCTGCCGGCGATGAGACGATACGAAACGAAAAAAGCCGTAATTGATGGAACATACGAAGCGACATTTGACCAACACGCAGATAGGGTTTTCCGTCTCGTGCACGCATTGCGACATCAGTGCGGTCTTTCGAGCAGTGATCGCTTCGCGGTCCTTGCTCGAAATTCTCATACCTATCTAGAGCTCTTCCATGCGGCTTTCTTAGGCGGTGGCGTTATCAACCCTATGAATTTGAGGCTTAGCGCGAAAGAACTGAGCTATATCATTCGAGATTCAGGGGCCGAAGTCATTTTCGTCGACAGACATTATGCGCCTTTGCTCGCCCTCGCTCTCAATGAGGGTACTTCGTTTCCCATTCGACAATCCATCCTAATTGGGGATGAAGACGACGGCGTGTTTGACTTTCACTATGAAAACTTGCTGGCGCAGGCAGAGCCCGAGTTGCCTGCAGAACCTGACGAAAATGATCCCGTTGTGCTGATGTACACTGGCGGGACTACCGGCCTTCCAAAAGGCGTGGTGCTGACACAACGGGCCAAAATGTTGAACCAATATCATGGCCGCCTTGCTCGACCGAAGATGAACGACTCCTCTGTGAGCCTGATCCAAACGCCGATGTTCCATGTGGCATCTACTGGAGCTTTGCTGTCAACTTATGCGGTGGGGGGAACTACAGTTATAGTGCCTGGGTTTGAGCCGCAATTGGTGATGAAAGAAATAGAACGTAATCGGGTGACCTCAACAACAATGGTGCCCACAATGATTGGCATGATGTTGATGCATCCTGCATTTGAGCCGGCGCATCTGAGCTCTCTAGAACAATTGACGTATGGGGCCTCGCCAATGCCGCTCTCTTTGCTCGACAAGTTGCGTAAGGCTTCGCCCGAACTCGAGCTATTTCAAGGCTATGGCATGACTGAGAGCTCCGCGAGCCTTACTTCCCTAAGCCCCGATGATCATCGCGCCGGCGGCGAGCGCCTACGATCAGTCGGGCAAGCTGTGGTCGGTGTAGAGCTTTCAATTCGAAACGAAGACGGTATCGAAGTGCCGAGGGGTGAGGTCGGTGAGGTCTGCGCCAAAGGCGGTAACTTCATGACTGAATATTGGAAGAAGCCTGAAGCGACCCAAGAAGTGTTTCGTGATGGTTGGTACCATACTGGAGATGCGGGTTATTTGGACGATGAGGAATATTTGTTTTTAGTAGACCGCGTAAAGGATATGATCGTCACCGGCGGAGAGAACGTCTATTCAACTGAGGTTGAAAATGCGATCGCGAGCCACCCGGCCGTGCAACAGGTTGCTGTAATTGGCATACCCAGCGAAATCTGGGGCGAAGCTGTCCATGCCATCGTCGTCACAGAGGATGATGCGAGTGTATCGATCGAGGAGTTAACCCATCACACAAGGCATTTGATCGCTGGCTATAAAGTTCCAAAATCCATCGAAATACGCACTGAACCGCTTCCTCTTTCGGGTGCAATGAAAGTCCTTAAACGCGACCTTCGAGCACCTTATTGGCAAGACCACGAAAAATCGATCGCTTAGACTGAGGTGTCGCACATTTTCGCTATAGACACGAATAAGAGTGGTTCATGAACAAGATTGACTATCTAACGTTTCGCCAAGACATACGAGAATTCTTGGAGGAAAACCTAACCCATTCTATGCGCCAGGCTGGACGTTTGCAGACATATGCTTTTCCGCACATGGAGCAGGCGCTTGAGTGGCAAAAAGTCCGCAACATTCACGGGTACGGAGCGCCGAATTGGCCTGAAGAGTTTGGCGGCACTGGATGGGATGTCAGGCAACAAGAAATATTCCACGAAGAATGCTTAGCTGCCGGTGCGCCTGGCATTCATCAGCAAAGTCTAAACATGTGCGGCCCTTGTTTGATTGGGCATGGCTCAAAGGCTCAACAAGACTATTACTTACCCCGAATTCTGTCGGCAGAACACGTGTGGTGTCAGGGGTATTCAGAACCAGAATCTGGGTCAGACCTCGCCTCAATAAAGACAAGTGCTGAGCGAGATGGTGACCAATACATTGTGAGCGGTACAAAAATATGGACGTCCAATGCTCACGACGCCACACACATGTTTTGTTTGGTTCGTACATCATCCGAGGGGCGGCCACAGCAAGGAATATCTTTTCTACTTATAGATATGAAAAGCCCTGGCATTTCTGTGAAGCCGATCAAAAACCTTAATGGCGTGCATGAACAAAATCACGTTTATCTAGACAATGTGCGAGTTCCGCAAAGCAATCGAGTTGGGGGCGAAAACGAAGGCTGGAAGGTCGCTAAATACCTCCTTGAGTTTGAACGTGGTGGCACATCGATCGTGCCCATGCTTCGACGAAACCTTGCCATGGTTATGACCGCCCTCGACGAAGCCGCAGCGCCTGGCGCGGCCGATCAATTAGATCACGCGAACTTTAGGCGCATGCTGGCCGCGAAAGAGATGTCAGCATTAGCAGTGCAGGCGACCGAATTACGTCTGAACTCTAAAAGCGGGCAAATAGGGTCTCCTGGTGCGTTCTCGTCAATGACCAGAGTTATTTCCCGAGAGCTCCTCCAAGACATAGATGAGCTTCTTGTCGAGACGACGGGGCCCTATGTTATGGCTTTTCAACCGGAGGCTATGCGACCGGGATTCGACGGCAAAGTGATCGGGCCCGATTACGCTCATACTGCAGTCCCCAGGTATTTTGACCAGAGAGCTGCCACGATTGCGGGTGGGACCAGCGAAGTTCAGAGAAACATTATCGCCAAGGCTTTTTTGGGGCTTTGAAGCCTCTCAACCAATAGCCACCGATCCAGATACTGACACCCTTGGTAACGTAGCCTGTGGGGGCTGCCATCGGGCAGTTTCTCTTCGTTCAGGCATTGGGCGTGATCTTCAGAACCTGTCCGCCGTCTGCACCTTCAGTTAAAACATAGATGTTTCCATCAGGGCCCATAGCGACATCACGTATCCGCACGTCAAGCTCTTTGAGGAGAGAAAATTGAGTCACGCCGGGCTCTGCTGGATCGACGACTCTTAACTCGCGGGTGGCAAGGGCTGCGGAAAAAAGCAAGCCTTTCCATTCGGGGAATGCATCACCGGTATAGTACATCAAAGAGCCTGGAGCGATGGACGGCGTCCAATGCAAAATTGGTTGCTCGGTCCCAGCCGTTTCAGCATACGGGCTAATTTGAGCGCCTGAGTAGTCCACGCCCCAAGTCACAAGCGGCCAACCAAAATTTGCACCAGGTTTGATGATGTTTATTTCATCTCCACCACGGGCGCCATGTTCGTTTGAGTAAACAATGCCTTCGGAGGCTAGCACAATCCCCTGGTGATTGCGGTGTCCAAACGACCAAATCTCTGGCAGCGCACCCGCTACATCAAAAAAGGGGTTATCCGCTGGAGGCTTACCGGCATCTGTAAGTCGTAGGGTTTTTCCGAAGTGATTATCAAGTCTCTGAGCCTCGTGGCGATAGGCGTATCCTTCTCCGGACGTCAGCAAAATTGTCTCATCCGGCAAAAAAACAAATCTGCCTCCGTAGTGGGCCGCACTACTGCGAAATGCATCAGCCTCGAATAGTAGTGATAAGTCTTCAAGTTTGGCACCCTCATCCGTCGGGATGTAGCGGGCGCGCGCAAGCCTGAGTGTGTTTCGCCTGTTCGTGCCGTGAGCATAGGTAAGATACACCCAACCGTTTTCTTCGAAGCGCGGATGAGCTTGCACTTCAAAGAGACCGGCTTGACTGCGCGTATACACGTCCGGCACGCCAGCCACTGTTACATTCAAGAGTATACCGTCTCGGATCAGTCTAAGCTCACCGCCACGTTCGCTGACTAAAATGTCTCCATTCTGTAGCCAAGAAATATCCCAAGGTGAGTCCAATCCATCAGCGAAAACTTCAATCTGATATTGTTCCACAGGATATGAGCCGACCTCACCAAATCCAGG
>JBCBFK010000019.1:0-16875 GCA_038527765.1 Pseudomonadota bacterium | reverse complement strand
AGATCATCCGGGCCTTCCCGTCTTGATCCAAAAATTTAGGGGGCCGGGGTAACGACCGTTTTAGGGCGTTTTAAGACCCACGGCGCAGACAAAGGATTCCTATGTTACACTCAGCTTCCAAGAACTACGCACAGCGTCTTCATATTCTGGATAGCGTTCAACTAGCTGTTGAGCTGCTTCCAATAAGTGCTCTTCGTAATCTCGGGGCTTTTCGCTCGGGGATCCGGTTCGGATCGCGATCGTTCCATGGCCAGATGTTATGAATGACGTCTCATAGCAATTGTGCTTTGCGATGTCCTCAAATGTGCTGGTTGGGCAGAAGCCAATTCTCTCGATGCTGTATGTCATGTTTGGACAGAAGCAAAACACATTCCATCTTTCTGAATATCGCTTGAGCTTCGAGTGTCTTATATGGCTGGCTACTATCAAGATTTAGGCTTGCTTTTTTCCGAGCCCGATTTCTTTCGCAAACTGCGATCGGCGATCAGCATATTCCGGTGCCACCATTGGGTAATCGCCCGGAAGGCCCCACCGCTCACGATATTGATCAGGGGTCAAATTGTATCGAGTCCTTAGATACCGTTTGAGCATTTTAAGCTTTGCGCCGTCCTCGAGGCAAATGATGTGATTGCGGGTGACCGACTTATTGATTGGAACGGCAGGTTCTGGGCGTTCCTCTATCGGGTTGCTTTCACCGAGCTCGGTCAACTTTGAATGCACTGAACGCATGAGCTCGGGCAAGTCGTTTGAGCTGATCGGGTTGTTGCTTACAAAAGACGATACCACAGTCGTCGTCATATCAAGCAGGTCAGATTTTGAGACAGTGTCCACCATAGAGGGGAGAGGATACACATTACATGCCATCTTCTAGTTACAAAAGATACAGGGTCGGTTGAAACCGACCATATTGGAACGAGATTGCACGCCATTTTGTCCATAAAGTTCCCATAATACATATTATCGAATATCAATAAACACATAGAAATTTCGAATCTTCGCGCTGATTCAGAATTTATCGATTTTCAATGATACCGGCAGTTAAAGAGGTGCTAAAATCGAAAAAAATACAGCGGTGCTAATGAGCTTCTGCCGCCTAGTATTCTGAGCGAATTTCTTCGACCGTTTTTTGCAGTGCATCATACTTTTTGGTTGCGGCGTTAACCGTCCTGCCCCAGATTTTAGGCCAGTTAGAAAACGAAGGAGTGGCAAATGCAACTTCAACTAAATCTACAACGAGTGGTTCCCGCGACTTAGTGGGAGGTAACTCTGCCCGATCGTCGGGTTCGAGGTAATTTCATAATAAATTCAATACTGAAACAGAATGCGCAAATGGGCATTTGTGATGGGTTTCCGCGCGATTTGTTTAGACAAGTCTAGGAGAATGAGATGGTTATTCGACCAAAATATTCGTTAAAAGTCATGGCGACTATCGCCGGATTGGCCGCGATCGCGACGATGAGCGCCTCTGCAATGGAAAGCGCTCGGATCTGTAAAGACGTGTACCAAGACGCTACGCGAAACATAACGAAAAGCGTCGAGGTCTCGGAAGTAGTTCACGACCTGTATAGCCGTTATTGCCGAGCAGACGGATCCACCAAAGGAAACGCCGGAGACTTTGGTTTGGCATACGAAGCGTTGGACGTGAACTTCAGTTTTAGCTCGAGCGAGAACAAACACTCTGAGTTTTGCTCGACTGAATACGAGAATTTCAAAGACTATGTGCGTATTGATCGATACGATAACCATGTGGTCGTAGCAGCGCTTTCGAGCTTCAATGACTGTATCAGCTCAGCCAAGCAGGGAATGGCTATTTCTCATACCGATTATGGTAATGGAACGGTTGTCATACACGGGCGGTCTTTTGATCCAAATTTCAAACCGACGATCGACAATATCGTAGCTGATGAATCATTCACGTGCACATCTGTGGACTTCAATTCTAGAGGTAAGAAGCGGGTTGTGCGTGGAGATAAGGTGCTCGAGCCAAACGGGCATAGTTGGAATATTTCCTGTACCCGAGAGCCTGAGCTCGATGGAACAAACGTGATCTACCCGCGTACATCCATTGGTGTGGCGACTAGCGCGGGAACGTACGTTGCCACGCTGATCGAAAGCACACGTTTAGGGTTTCGAGATGCCAAGGCGCTCATATCTGAGACTGATCGACTCGCTGCTGAGCTGGATCAAACGAAAGCGGCACTAAATGAGGCACAGGCGAAAGCTGATGCGGAGGAGGCCCGGGCCAACTCAATCGGGGTGCTTAAATGGGGAACATTTTCTCTAGGTGAGTATGATGGACCCGCGCTGTTTCGACCGCGGCTGGACTCACGTAACGGTCTGCCCTCACAGTACCGCATCAACGGGCTGACCTCTCCATCGAATTTTTCCAACACAACATTGGCGGATGACTACGCCAGATATCTTTGCAACGGGTCAAAATTCGTTCGCTATGAACTTAGAAGTCGCCCCGGTGGGTGTTGCGGATACAGCGATCACATTGTGATCTGCCTCGGAGAAATCCAGGATTAAACAAGGACTATCGGGCGGCCGTAGTTACTCTTTTGATGGGGCGGCCGCCCACCATGTCGGTTCTGAGCTCAAACACAGTTGCCCTTAAACGATCGCTATACCCAGCAGGGACAATCTCACCTTGAACGACAAAGCCCCTCTTTTCCCAATAGTCTTGGATGGATGAGAGTAGTTCCTTTGCGGCTTGTTCTGTCTGGTTTCTAGCCATTAAACCGTATCCTCGTTCGACGGGGCGAGGATGACATCGTTCATTGGTGGAAATATAGAACCCCCCTATCGCAGATTTTGGCTAAAGAATTTTTTGCCTTGACCGGCAGGTGGTGATCTACACTAAGCGAACTGCTGCCTAACTTCGAGAACGTGAATATAGAATGGTTGTTTCTCTTCGTTGAATCCGGCACCAGTATCTGTCGTCACACCTAGGAAGTCCCGCAATGAGTTTAGATAAATCCGTCATGTACGACATGATGAAAAGCTTCTTCGAGCAAAACGTACCTTATGCAAAACACACTGGTATCGAACTTTTGGAAGTCGCCGAAGGACACGGGCAAGCGAGACTGCCCGATCGGCCGGAGACCTTGAATCATATGGGCTCTCAGCACGCAGGCGCACTCTTCACTCTTGGTGAAGCGGCATCTGGAGCCGCATCGGTCGCAATATTCGCGGATAAGGTTACGAGCATCAAGGCGGCGATCGCAGACGCTATGATTCAATACAAGAAGGCCGCGAGAGGAACAATTCTGGCCAAGGGGCGTATGCGGCGACCCGCTACAGAAGTCCTGCAGGAATTCAATGATAAGGGCGATGTGGCTTACACTGTCGATGTGACATTAGAAAACGAGAAAGGCGACACAGTGGCCGAAATGGAGGTTGGGTGGCGGGTTAAGAGCATCGTTTGATTCCGCTTTACGGAACATAAAAAGAACATTATGCGCGATGCCCATGGTAATGCATCGGCCAAAACCAGCGCCTAATCCGCCGCTGAGGGAACTCAAAGCGCAGGGCGTTATCGAGCTTGAGTTTAGATGCAGGACAACAAATTGTGGGAATTCTGCAGTGTTTAGCATCCATGCGTTTGGGGAAAACGAAACGCTAGGATCGCTAAGAGTGAAGGGTAAGTGTTCAAGGTGCGGCCGGCGCAAGGCGGGAATATCCCCGAAATTCACGAAGAAACGGACCTAGAGCGGATTGAAGAAAGTTCTGGAGTACGGTGCTTAAGTTGATTTTCCCAAACCGATTGACTTTGCTAGCTCCGATCGTTGGCGCCCATATGCCGGGGCGACCATTGGGTAATCACTCGGGAGTCCCCATTTGGTGCGATATTCGTCCGGGCTCATATTGTAGCGGCTACGAAGGTAGCGCTTAAGCATCTTTAGTTTACGCCCGTCCTCTAAACAGATGATGTAATCGTCCGCGACGGATTTTTTGATAGATACAGCAGGTGTTTGCGGTTCAAGTTTTTTAGATTCAGATGACAGAGCTTCAAGTTGGTGGTGAATCTTATCCAACAACTTCGGTAGCTCTGGTGCGGCGACAGCGTGGTTGCTGACATAAGCTGAAACTATGCGCGTGGACATATCCAACAAGTCTTGTTTGGAAATGTCTGCCTCGTGTATCTCGGTCATGTCCCACTCCTTGTGTTTGTATGTGCCGGCATACTGTTTTGGCTAGCTGTTTCCGATCGCGAGAAACTCACTATGGTGGTCAATCATTGGCCAGGGCGCAAATCTCAGTTCAACAATCCGGCATCGATATAGTCTTCGACGACTGATGATCTGAAGCGCGCTGGGAGCGTTTGGTCTAATCTTCGCCGTATGACTATGATTTCACGTCCGGCAGCAGCGTAAACGGCGTCCGAAATCACACCCATTTCTAAAAGACCCAGGGCGGTATCGAAATCCATTTGCTTTTTCTCGGCTTGGATAATCAGCGCATCGAACAACGCGAGTGCTCGTAGAAGGGCCGCGCTGAATTGATCGGAAACCAATTCCGATGATGGCTCGAGGTGTTGTTTTAATGCTGGAATTGAAAGCTCATCCGGACAATGCCTTGCGAAGGCCATTGTCGCCTGTCTTACTTGATCTGGGGTACAGAACACAGTGAAGAGGGTTTCAGTCGTCACGTCTTACCTGCGCTTCCGGATTTGAATAGGCGTCATAAACCAAGAACGGGGCTGGATCCTCTTCGGTATTTTCTGGTGGTTCTGGCTCGCTAGACCCCGCCTCCTCGATTGGGCGCTGTTCTTGGTCTCGAGTGGCGAACTCCTCCGCGCTCAATCCATAGGGCGCTAAGCTTGTTGGGGATGGGGGCGGCGGCCGGTCAAATGGCTTTCCGTAAAAGCGTTCCACGCGCGCCACGAATGCTATGGTTTCGGGAAATGGAGGGATCCCGTCATACTTTGCAACATTGCCTTCGCCAGCATTGTAGGCGGCAACGGCGCGTTCAAAGTCGCCTTGGAAATGATCAAGTAGCCAGGCGAGATACTTCGTGCCTGTGTCGATGTTCTTTGATGGTAACCATACATCTTCGATATCGGTTAAGCCGAAGCGCTCCGCAGTTGGCGCGGTCAGCTGCATCAGCCCAAGGCCCAAAGGCTCGCCATTATCATCGACGGAATAAACATTTGGCTGAAAGTCTGACTCCGCCTGGATCATCGCTAGGATAAGATCGACCGGCACGTTGTGAGTTGCCGAAGCTTCGGCGACGATCGGAAGGAAGGCTTTGTGGTCGGGGTTCAGCGTTTTTCGGGGCGTCAAAGCGGTCTTCGGTTTTCTGATAAGATGCTCAACGACGTCTCCGGTACTCGAATATTCGAACACGTCTGCAGCAGTGGTCAGGAGCGGCGGGACAGTGAACACCGCGGCCGCACCCAGCAGCAGCGCTCGAATTGGCGGTTGCGCCCTTAGTGCCATTGGTCGGGGGCCTCTGTATTGGCAGAATAATTTGGCGAGACGATCCGCAGGAATGAGCCGATCAGCGTGGCGATGAGAACCGTCGACAGAAGCTGCGTTAACTCTGGTTTGGGAACCGGAAGGCTAAGCGTGTCGATCTCGAGGACACCGACAAGGATGATCGCGATGATCGGGCTTGCAGCATAGCTGCGTCGTCCAGCAAGGCCTGCTGTGAACAAGCCCATGAGAGAGGTGCCTAGACTGATTAAACCCTTGTAGAAGGGTGAGAGGTCTTCAGGTGGAACTTGGGTGTTTAGATAGGCCGCCATTGCGAAAAAGACGGCAGAGATCGCGAACAGGAGAACGACCTGACCAAGATTGAGCGCGCCAAGTAAACTGCCAAGCGCTGAGCCAATTGGACGGAAGTTCAGCTTGAGTCCCTTTGCTCGGCGGCGCTGGCCGGCATCGTTATCGATGACAAGCTGTGGCTTCATTTATGTCCCCTATACTTATGCCGACATATAACGTTTACTGAAGCTGACTTCAATAGACATGACGAAATATAGATAATGCCGTTTACACGGTTTCTTATGACATGTGGGTGAACAAGATTTCATACCCCTGTTTGCCGCGCCTTTTTTATTGGCCCGCTTCTAAGAGAGGCCCTAGCCGCCCCTCAACCCCGTTGGGGTCTCTAGACTTCGTGCCGGCTTCGCTGAAGCGCGACTAGGCCCCCTCTTTTCCTGAAACGGCCAAACGGCACAGCAAAGGAGAATGAAATGACCACCGCAGGTACTCTGATTGAAACCAAATCCGGCTTTACCGGCCATATCGCAGATCTCGCATTTGATGCGGACATCGAGCTTGTCCCAAACCCGCGCAAGACGAAAGAAGAGCATCCAAAATTTGTCATCTATGGAAAAAGCCCTCGAGGGCGCCGAGTTGAAATTGGCGCCGCGTGGAGCAGGATTTCCCAAAACGACAATGAATATTTGTCTATGAGCCTCAGCATCATGGGCAACCAGGTTCGGGTAAATGCTTTGCCTGATGGCGAGAAGGAAGGTCAACTCTTCCTTCGGCCGTTCGCAAATCCTGAATAAGCATAGAAATGCGCCGGGGTTTTCACCCCGGCGCATGTGCTGTCAACGTCACCGTCAACCTCACGCTTACCGGATTTGCATTCCACGCTCACCGGCCCCGTTATCATACAAAACCTAGGATTTATGGCAACTTGGCCGCAAATGTGTTACCGCGTTAACCTTTAAGATCATCGCTGAGATTGGACGATCGCGGGAGTAGACGCTTGAGTCGGATGAAAAATGGCATGAGCCTGGCAGGGGCGCTCATGGAAGACGTTCTCTATGAACAGCTGACGGCTCTTGATATTCCGGCCGGTGAACGTCACGCCCACTATGAAATGATGATCTTAGAATGGCTAAGCGCTCGAGACGAAAAACGGGTGCCCCGCGTTTATCTTGGCGCGCGCAAAGAAAGCTCTACGCAGCGGTCTTTTTATTTGACAGATGAGACCGTGAAGATGCTGAAATTCGTAGCCGACGAAGATGGTGTGTCAGTCGCCCAAGTCGCCAGAACGGCCCTAGCCTGGGCGGTTTCTGGGAACGTCTCAGTACATGACATGTGGGATACGGACGGTATCTTTGGCGCGCGCTCCGTCGTTTTAAGGTCGTATCTGGATTAGTCGCCGCGCTCGAAATCATCGGCTTTTGAAGGCGCTGGCACAGGGGGCTTTCCCTGCATTTCATTGAGCGAAGCACGCATGCGATCTTTTGCTGGACCGTCAGGCATTTGGTTGACGAGTTTTTCGCCACGCTCAAAATATTCCTCCCTGGATTTAGGGGGCGCGGTTGGCGGTGCAGGCGTCTTTTCAATCTGTTCATCGAGCACTGCAATGACAGATTTCATGCTGTGCCGGGCAATAGGGTTTTTGCCCTGCAGCGCGGCGCCATCAAACTTCGCAGTCTCGCCGATTGGTGACGGCACCAAAGGTAGGGCGTTGGCAATTTGTAAGGCATCACCCTTGGTTGTGACGTTCACGACAAGACCGTTTTCAGCCTTCTCAGTGAATTTACCTGGATCGATGCCCTGGCGTTGAAGGGTGTTCGAATGCAGGCCTGCAGGATTAAACGTAACGGCCGGTTTGTCTGTTATGGCCGATGCCAGAGTTGCCAATCCACCGCCTAGGGAATGCCCTGTAAAACTGACATCGTTACCAGCGATGGCGACCTTACGCGCGAGCGCGGCGGCTTGGTTATACTGACCGGACTCAAATCCTGCGCCCTGCTTTAGGTTGTGATACCAGTCTTTCGCGCCTTCGGTGCCGGCAAATGCAACGACAATGTCACCCTTCTCGGTTTTATAAATGCCGGCCTTGAAATCTGTATTCGAGCCAAAGATCGTTTCGCTTGCGTCCCTTATATCGCGTGGACGAACGCCTAATGAACGAAGTTCGTCTTTCTCGAGACGCGACCAGCTCGGCGCAATATCCGGTTTGAGCCCGGCCCCCTGCCCCGGCTCGTAAATGTCAGACGCGATTTCAGCCAATCTGCGAAGGTACTGTGCCTTCGCCGCGGTCAAACTGTTTGGGTCAATTCGCTTCGCCATCACCGAATGTCCCGAAATCGGTTGGATTGACGCCTAGACGCACGAGTTGCGTCAGTACGCTCGTGCGTTCCTCAAGAGCCTCTTGGGTCAAATTTTCGCTCGGTGTGAGCGTAAAAAGCTGGAGGAAAGTCTGGTTTAGATGGTTGGTTTGCTGAGGGTCTGCGCCGGCCTGCAGGAGCAACGGCACGTAACCTGGAACGCCTACTGCCGCGGCGAGATGCAAAGGTGTATCGCCTAAATCATCTTGCACTTTCACATTCGCATTGTGCGCTAAGAGATGACGAAACTGGTCCTTGCGATCGCTGATTATGGCTTCAAAGAGCGGCGATGCACCGGTCTGCGTATTTTCAAGATCGGGCGGGACCTTATGCTCGAGCAGCGTTAGCAAGCCGTCTGGATTGTCGATCTTGGCGGCAAGGTGAAGGACCGTGTAGCCGTCCTCGTCCCCAAGAGCGGGATCCGCGCCATAATTGATCAAGTCGCTCATGGCTTCTAGGTTGCCTTGGAGCAATGCCCACATCAGCAGAGTGATACCTTTGTCGCCTTGGTAATCGATGATCGTAGGTGCTGCGCCCGAAACATCAGGGCGCTTCTGCTGTGCAATTTGAGCCGCCAAGTCAGCCGTTTCTTTATTTTCAAAAACCTTGAATGCGTCGGCCATGACAGAGCGAGTACCTGATATTGCGCGTGTTCTCATAAAGATCATCTGACTGGATCCGGCAAGCGATGAGGTCTTTTCTGGCCGTTCCGGCCGGGGAAGGAGGCGCGCCGCCCTCCTTCCCTCCCAAGCACAATAGACAGCGACCGTGCCTCGCCCTGGCGGGCTGCGGCCGCGCCACTGGCTGTCGATTCCGCTTGGCCCCTTCCTCCCCGCTGTTCGCCACGAAGGCAGAGGTGATGGCGGGGCCATCCCCTTTCTGCCGAAAGGGTCACTTAACTGAGGAATAGACGATGACTGAGACGACAATTGAAACCGCGATTGAGATCGGGATGATTGAAATGATCCCGTTTACAGCTTTGGTTCGCGATCCGAAAAATGTTCGCACAGGGAAACTGACCGCAGAAGACAAAGCTGAGATTAAGGCAATTGCCGCCAATATCGAGGCGCGTGGTTTATTGCAAAATCTATTGGTGCGTAAGCTTGCAAGCGGGCGATACGGGGTGGCAGGAGGGGGCCGCCGGTTTGCGGCTATCAAGCAGCTGGTGAAGCAAGGCAAGCTCGCTAAGGAGACCCTCGTGCCTTGTCGGTGCGTCGCAGACGATGAGGCGGTAGAGGTCTCTATGTCGGAGAATCTGCATCGAAAGGACATGCATCTTGCGGATGAATTCGCAGCTTGGCACAAACTCGCCAAGAGTGGATTGAGCGTTGATGAAATCGCCATTCGTCACGGTGCGAGCGCCAGTGCCATCACGAAACGACTGAGACTCGGAGCCTTGAGCCCGGCTATTCTCAAAGCGTTTCGAGCCGATCACTTCAGCCTAGACGGGGCGATGGCCTTCACGCTCACATCTGATCATTCGGAACAAGAAAACGTTTACACGGCTTTGTCTGAGAAAGGGTTGCCGCTTCAGGCACGGTCTATCCGTAACGCTATTTCGGGTGAAGAGGTGCCCTGCACGCATCAATTGGCGAGGTTTGTCGGGCCAGAAGCGTTCTTGGCAGCGGGCGGGACTATCCGAGAAGACCTCTTTGGGGACGATATGTTTCAGGATCGCGGGCTTCTGGCGGATTTGGCGGACGATAAAGTCGCCGCTGAGATTCTGCGGTTGGAAGAGGACGGCTGGGCTTGGATTACGAAGGTCGACTATTTCTACGAGTGGGAGCACGCCAAAAACCATGATCAGCTCGATCCGGCTGAGACCGATTTGGATGATGCCACGATAGAGAAAATTGCCGCTATCGAGGAGCAGATTGGAACCCTCATGGCTGACGATGACAGCGATGAAAGTCTGATCGATGAATTGGAGGAAGAAGTTCTAGCCCTGAAAATGCTTGGGCAATTTAGCGTTGATCAAAAGGCAATGTCGGGCGGATGGATCACAATAGACCGCGATGGTAGCGGATTCAAATATCACCTTGGCTATGTTGAAAAAGCAGATGTTCCAAAAGCGAAGACAGCCGCCACAAAAGATGGCGCAGACATCCCAAAAGACCCCTATGGAAAAGGGCTAAGAGACGATCTTGCCTATATCCGGCGTAATGTCCTGCAATGTGAATTCATGCGATGCCCAGAGGTCGTTGCGGACCTGTTTCAATTCGAAATCATTCACGCCTTCCACAAAACATCGAGCGTTTTCGATATCAGTGTCAGGCACCCGCATGGGCGGCGGATCATTGGAGAAAATGGGCTGATGGGCGTTGTCAGCGGTATTGAAGAAAAGGAAGCCGAGATCGCGTCTTTGCCGCTTGATTGGATTGAAATTGAGGACCGAGCTGCAGGTTTCGATGCTTACAGAGCGCTTAGTCCCTATGACAAAACCCGGCTTTTGGCCTTTGTTGCAAGCCAAAGTGTCGAACCTGTTTTGTCTGGGGAAGATCAGCGCAATGCGAGCCTCGACCGTGCCGCGCAGATCATGCAGACAGACTATGCTGAGTATTGGACCCCAGATACCGACTTCTTTAACCGATTGCCAAAAGGCGAATTGTTGAAGATCGGACGCGAAACAGTCTCAGATGAATGGGCCGACAGCCGAGGTAAGTCCAAAAAGTCGGGACTAGTCGCAGCGCTCGGTAGAACTTTCAGCCCCGATGGTTCAACCGCACTGTCAGAGCAGGCCCGTGAGAGAGCGGCTTCTTGGACCCCTGCACCGCTCAAAGAGGGCACTCAAAACGAGATTGTGGAAGAGCAGGCCCCCTCACCTGCTTGACCTGCAATTGGGAAGAGCGCGGCAGCGCTCTTCCTGCTTTTTGGCTCAGGTTTTTCTTTCAACTATTAGGGCGGCTGCGAAATCGCGGACGCGTTTTCGATCTAAGGTTTCGAGGCCTATATACGACGATAGAAAGTTGAGATCTTGCCGTGTGATGTTTGGGGTAGCTGACGAGTCGCGCTCAAAAAAATAGCTGATGGGTTTGTCCAGGCATTTCGAGAATTGGCAAAGCGTTTCTGCGTTGATGCGGGCGTTGCCGCTCTCATATCGATAGAGATCGTCCAAACTAATGTTCATATCGCGGGCCAACGCCTCGGGCGTCAATTGTACCGCGTCTCGAGCTTCTTTGATCCGCAATCCGACTAATCGATCAACGATTGAATGGTCCATGGTTTCGCGTCCCCAGTCGATGAGGCAGGCGTTTTGCGAGTGAGCCGGATGTCGCTAGACCCCCCACCGCAATGAGGAGGCGGAGCTTTTAGGTTCGCACCCTGGACATGGCCACCACCATCCGGCCAAAACCGGGGGCGAACGCCATTAAGCGGGCCGGTAGGCCACGCAGTGGGTTTGAAGGGACTAGCGACTTCCCTCGCAGGAGCACCTGCATGCGAGCTATATCTTCTGGTTCGATGAGGAACGCAAGATGGTGGATTAGAGCGAGGCGACGAGCTGAGCTCGTCGCCTCTTAAGGGCTAATCAGCCCAGGGGTAAATGGTCAGTTCTTCAACATTCTCCGCCTTGCCGACCGCGTTCACATTCAGCGTATTGCCTGCAATGTTGACCCGGATCGAGAGCATTCGGTTTTTCGCTTCCGAGGTCTTCCACCAAGCGGCGCCGATTTGGATGATGCGGCCTCTTGGGCTTTTGGCGGTAACGGTGAAATCTGGGTGCTTGTCAGCGGTTTTGTTTTTGTTTGGTTCGAGGGTGATATCAGCGTCTACCATCAGGTCTGCGATGAAGCCTTCATATGTATCATTAGCGGCGAGAAGTGTTCCTGTAATGCTCATGGCCTTGTTCCTTTCGTCTGGCGTTTGAGGCCCCTAAAAAGCCGGGCCGGGCGCGACGATCACCAACGCCCTGCGTCACCCCCCTGCGGGGTTGATCGGAGTAGCGCGCGGTTTGGCGCGGTTGCCTCAATCAATTGCCAGTCGTGGAAGGAATTTGGCTGTGAGCGTTGAACAGTCTCAGGTGCGCATTGGTAGACTCATCTGTCCATCCTATGTCGGAGCTGTTGAAAATCGCGCTTGGCTGATAAAACACATATGGTCAGCAACGAGTGTCGAGGATTTTTGAAATGGACGATTTCGATGCCCAGGAAGAATTGGATCAGCTAAAGGCTGAGCTGGCAGATCTCGGTACGTTTTTTTGGTCCAGACTTTTGGAAAGCGAAGAGCATACTTATACGATCGGCAATCGGACATATATCAGCCGTGCCGCGTATATCTTTATGCTCGAAACGATGCCTGACGACCAATTGGAAGACAAGTTCGTTGTCGAACAGGATAGCGGGGAGTCGATTGTCAAAAATGCAGACGAAATTGCATTCGGCAAAAAAGGTCGGCCTTTTACTGAGGAAGAGCGCCAAATTCGGATCCAACTAGAGCAGTTGCTGGTTCGAGAAGTTGGAGAGGCTGCAGATAATAAGCTTCGCGCATTCCTTAACAGCTTCCCGAACCGTGAAACCGACGATGATTTGATTTACGGCAAGTCTTAGCGCCGCGGTGGTGACTGTTATCCAACTGCGTAAGCCGATGCTGAAAGCCACAGAGACGTTCTAGTTTCATAGGCGACTATGATCATGATGTATTTGCACGAGTGCTTGGAGCGCTGCCGCGCTGCTTTCTCAGGCCGTGCCGGCCGGGGAAGGAGGCGCGCCGCCCTCCTTCCCTCCCAAGTAAAATAGACATGGCCGTGTCCTCGCCCTGACGGGCTGCGGGCCGCACCACCCAAGTCGATTTTCCTTGGCCCCTTCCTCCCGGCTGTTCGCCACGAAGGCAGAAGGGATAGCGAGAGCTATCCCTTTCTACCGAATGTGTTTTTTGAGGAAAATCTAATGGAACTACTGACAGCAGAGTTACGACATCAGCTCAGTGCAAACTGGATCGACGGACAAGAGAATGCCGAGATTGGCCAGGCCGAATTGGACTATGCGCCAGTGCTTAAACTGTTCACACCGTGGGCGCAGGCAACTTGGCTTCTGACCGAGCTGAATGAAGACACCGGGATCCTCTTTGGATTGTGCGACCTTGGTTTAGGCTGCGCAGAGCTTGGCTATGTCAGCTTGCATGAACTCGAACAAGTGAGAGGGCCAGTGGGGCTGACCATTGAACGCGATGTGCATTGGAAACCAAAGGCGACCTTGAGCGTCTATGCCGAAGCCGCGCGGCGCCCGGGCCGGATCGTGACCAAGATTGAAGCGCTGGCAGCCGCTCAGCAATATCTCGCAGGCGAAGCCCGCAAAGCTGGCAAGCCCTGCATGAGCCGTCTCTTGTTGGAGGACTAGGCCGATGTCCAAGGATGATAAGGCCGTTTACACGGGCGCAAACCTCACCCGCGAAGAATGGCTGTTGAAGCTTGCTCTGTTGATGCAGCCGGAGATCGAAGGGCTGGCAGGCCTCACCCTGCCCCCGTTTCGGGTGACGTGCGGGTTTCCTTCGCAAGGCGGGATGATGGGCGGTAAAACCAGGGTCCGCGGGCAGTGTTGGAGCGCTGAGGCGAGTGAAGACGGACACGCTGAAATCTTTATCAGCCCGGTTGAGGACGCGATTGATACTGTCGCCCCCATTCTGGCGCATGAACTGATCCATGCTGCCCTTCCAAAAGCAGGCCATAACCGGACTTTCCAAGCCGCAGCGGGAAAGATTGGGCATGAGGCCCCTTTTACGACAGCGATTGCAACACCGGCCTTCTGGGACTGGGCGAACCCGCTTCTTGCCACCCTGCCCGGCTATCCGCATCGCAAACTGAATGCGCGCAAGGCCGTCGCGGCGAAGAAGCCGCAAACCAATCGGCAAATGAAACTGGTTTGTCGCTCATGCGGCACCATTGCGCGAATGTCCCGCAAGGCCATCGAGCACCCAGGCCCGCCCCATTGTGCTTGCGGCGCAGGTCCAATGACGCCGGAACTTCCCGATGAAACAAAGGGCTAGGCGCTTTGCGCCTGGCCTTAGAAGTGTTATATAACCCCTATCAAAGGAGCTTACCGATGAGTGAGACACGACACATTACCGAGATGACACGCGAAGAGGCCGCCGAGATTGGTCGGGCCTGCGCTGCGCGCGCACGTGAAGAGAATTTCGCGCATGGCCTGCCCGTCACCTATGAGAATGATGAAGGCGTGCTTGTTCGTGAGTATTGCGATGGGACGATTGAGCCTGCTTTAGGCGCAGACGGAGAACGTCTCCCAATGCGGCGCATATATCCAACAACTGTCGCGGCCGAATAGGCCGGTCGGGACGTGCCTGACAACGACAATCGGCCAACGTTCACAGTTATTGCCGGTCCTAATGGGGCCGGCAAATCTACATTCTACGACTTGGCAAAAGAGGCCGGATTTGAATCTGGCCCCTTTATCAATCCAGACGTGATCGCGCGTGAACTGGCGGCGAGTAAGTCCTCGCCTCAGAACCTGGATTTTGCGGCCGGGCGCGAGGCGATCAGACAAACCCGAGATAAACTCGACCGCGGTGAAAGTTTCACCCGCGAGACAACTCTGACCAGTAAAGAGATCCTGCGCACGATGCGAGACGCCAAGGATGCGGGGTTCAACGTCCGAATGATCTACGTTGGGGTAAATAGCCTCGCAGAGACGAAGGACCGCGTTGAAGGGCGCGCTGCGCGCGGCGGTCATGATATTCCGGAAGAGGCTCAAGATCGGCGCTATGACCGCTCGATGGAGAATGCCCCAATCGCCGCCAAAATTGCCGACGAGGCGCACTATTACCACAATGGCCAGAACGGGCACCAGCTCGTCGCCGAAGTCAGACAGGGTGAGATCACCTATGAGCGTGAGGCGCAGCCTCAGTGGACCGACAAGGCCCTAGCGGGGCTTGAACGATCGCGCGCCGCAGACCTCAAATCTGAACCGGAAAGCCCCCTGCCCCCGCGATCGCGGGCCGAATGGTTAGACCGGGCCGAAAAGCTGACCGAAGAGATGACGCCGGGGCCCGCACAAGCTGAAGCGCGCGAGCTTGTCACTCAAATGCGCGATGGCCCTGATCTCAGCCAGGACACTGGCGCTCAACCCAATCAAGACTTTGATCGAGAGCGTTGATCAATTCCTAGCGTCCGGGCTTCCAGGGCCCGCGCTGCTTGCAGAATGATGTAAAGAGTTTGTCCGGATTGGTCACTTTGATCTTTTTGGCCGCAACCCAGGTGCGCCATTCAATTTCGAGCTGATCAATGTCCCAGCCGCGCGCCAAGGCTTTACAGCGCTCGCGTGCATCGCCTGAAATCAATAGACCTTGGCTTGCAAAGAGCTCGATATTATCGGTTTTGGGTTTGAAAACGGCAATATCTTCATCGGTGATATGAAGCCGATAGCCAGGAAAATGATCGTGATTACAATCGTCTTCGATAATCGAGCGGATCAGACGCCGGAACTCTTTTAAGGTTGATTGGGATCCAGACTTATTATGAAGTTTGGCCATTGAGATTCGAAATTCAATCTGATCCCCGCAATGCTTGCGCGCGAGCTCATACAGTCGGCGCTCTAGCGGCCGTGCCAACTGAAAATAGGAGCGATCAAGGGTTAGAACCTCTTTCTCCTGAATGGCCTGATAAACCCAATCTGAGAGCGTCACTTCGACATCGAGCATCCGGCCGTCCCGGGTCTCGCGGATAATCCGGACCCGATCGACCAGAGAAAAGATATCCATCTGCTCCCGGCCGCCCGTGGCAATATTCGTTTCAACCTGAGTGCCCTGCAAGCGGTCAAACGCCTCCTTCAGGAGCTCATAGCCGCGTCCGCTGGTTTGGCGATTGGTCGCGACGAGCAGATCATAGGCCTTGAAGCGAAGCGTTGCCGGGACTTCCAGCCCTTGATTCAGGCGCGATATGCATTGGCTGATACAATAGATCAGAACATCGCGGTCAAACACCGTGGCAAGGCCCTTAGAGGATGGCCGCACTTCAATGAATTGATCGCCGTTCTGATAGCGGCGTGTGTTCATATCGGGCTTCTTGGAGAGCGAAAACATCGGGTGTTCCATCGACGCCCTGTCGCCCTTGAAAGCCGCATCGAGCACATCGCAGACGAAAAAGTCTGGCTCATGCCGCAAGGGCAAAAGCGGACTTCGTTCTTTCGTCACTTTACCCACCGATTCGTTCGTCACTTTACACACCTCATACTCGCCAGCGTCATTGTAGGTTGCTTGACCCCCATCATGCCGATCTCTTCGTCACTTTACCCACCCTCAAAGCGTTTACAAGCTTAGAAGCCGGGTCAGATTGCGGAGATGACAGTTTCGTCATTTCACACACCCCATCTAAAGCTTTCGTCACTTTACCCACCAACAGAGCGCTTAGGCACTCCCCCAGAAAGACTCAAATCCCAATTGATCGCACTTTCGTCACTTTACCCACCCCCCGTCAAGTCTTTCGTCATTTCACCCACCCCCTCTAAGCCCAAAAATCCCCTTAGTGAGACACGTCACTTTACACACCGTGGCACGTCATTTCACACACCCTTATTCGTCACTTTACACACCGCGGGTAATCAAAATAGCCTATTTTTCTACGTTGAATCAATAGACTATAGAATTCGCCAAAATGCGTAACTCATATATAACTCAGATTCTAACTCTCTCCGCAGATACCAAAACACAAACATAAAACCCTCCAAGATCCATGAGTTACAAAAAGGAAATGCCTTCGGCATTACACACACCAAGAGGACCTTCGGTCCAATGAAAGGGAATCGCTAACGCGATTTCTCTTTAAGCGACATCGCCTCATCGGCAATGTC
>JBCBFK010000018.1:0-23733 GCA_038527765.1 Pseudomonadota bacterium | reverse complement strand
AGATCATCCGGGCCTTCCCGTCTTGATCCAAAAATTTAGGGGGCCGGGGTAACGACCGTTTTAGGGCGTTTTAAGACGCCCGACTATTAGCCGCTCGGACGCTGCGAGCAGATGTGGGACCTCTGCTTCTTCCAACTAAAGCCAGTCAGTTATCCAATTTGCTGGTATAATTGCGGGTACAATAGAGAATTGTTCTGATATATTCTAACTAATTCAGATACTTATCGATTAACATCGAGTCCTCTCTTGGCACCAACTGCTTTTCCAAAGCAGTTCAGCACTCTTACCCGCCGCGCGGCGCTCACCTCAATTTTAGACCCTGCCCTCTAGCGAGCGTCTTCATAAGCTTCGTATTCACCGCGCGGGCGGTCGATCAGGCCTGAGAAGAAGATCGCGTTCATCAGCAATTTCTCAGTGCCGGGATAGGTGCCGCGGAAGACCGGATTATCGGCCATGAGGATCACGGTCCCGCTGCCCATCCGCTCTGCGATAACAGATGGCGTGCCGCCAATCTCGTCCAAACGCTTTTCTGATGTGTATCCCGTCAACAAAGGAGCTTCCGCATACTGGACAGGGATCGCATAGGGGTTTCCATCCGGACGCTGGAGCGTGAAGCTGACATTGCGGTGGACCGGCAGATCGCGGTTCGCATAACCAAATCCTAGCGGGTGCGTGACATCCAAATCCGCTGCGAAGATCGCGCCACCAATGACATGCTCGGCATCACGCTCACCCATATCAGAAAAGTTCAGGCGTTCCGTTGGCGCTTCAGAGTCAGCGTCGGCATCACCCGAAGGTGCGGGGGCAGGCGCTGGGCCTTCACTCGCCATCGCTTGCGCTTCTGCACGGGCTTTGATCGCGCCTTGCGTCCACAGCGCAGCATCGCGGGTCGCGACGAGCGTCCCACCGCTTTCGACCCAACTCAACACCGCTTCGCTCAACCCTTCATCCAAAACCGGTGCCTGCGCGCCCAGCCCGCCGACCAGTACCAAATGCGTGTACTCGCTCCAATCCAGGCTGCCGAGGCGGTCCTTGCGCACCAAAGTCACCGGCATGCGGTGGCGATAATCCAAGGTCCACCATATCTCGCCGACATCATAACGGGACAGGCCACCATCATAGGCCAGCACCACACGCGGGGCGTCGAGCGCCCGGAAGGTTCGATTTGAGCCAAGGTCGCGCCCGGTGACAGGCGTCAGACCAGACGTCGCAGCGAACACGGGCACGCC
The DNA here is from genome assembly GCA_038527765.1 of Pseudomonadota bacterium. Taxonomy (GTDB): domain Bacteria; phylum Pseudomonadota; class Alphaproteobacteria; order Caulobacterales; family Hyphomonadaceae; genus Henriciella. The sequence goes on along the minus strand of JBCBFK010000018.1, from coordinate 22,504 downwards.
ATCTTCGGCGGCAATGGTCGCCATGATCGCGTGGATGTCCTCGCGCGATGTCTCCTGGCGGGCGAGCGGCACAAAGATCGCCCCGCGGCCAAGTTCAATATTCCCGGACGTGGTCGTGACGACACTGTCCTGCATCGCGGCGCGCGCCATCAGGTCAGCGGCTAAAATCCGATTGAGCGCCCGCGGCGCAAATGTGTGGGACCAGTCAAACACATAGCCATAGGAGGCGCGATCCGGCACAGGCGCAGGCTGGAAGGACCCGTCCGCCATCGCTCCGGTCGACACCGAGCGCATGGCGCGATTGCTCACCGGCGCATATTCAAGGTCGTAAGCCAGCGGCAAGGTCCAACCGGACACATCGTAGAAGATGTCCTCATCAAACTCGGTGAAGCGCTCAAAAATGCCGCGGATCATCCGATTATTGGTCTGGGCCAAGGGGACATAGAAACTCGTACCGGACCGATATGTCCTGTCATCGACTGTGACGTCGCTGGTCAATTGAGTGACCTCGATATCGTGCATGCGCAGAAGCCGCACAAAACGGGCTGCACGTTCCGGGTCGCCTTCCGCTGTGAACACCCAACCGGCCTGATCGCCGCTGGACGCGGTGCGCGCGTTCTCAGCAAAGAAGTCGCGCTGATAGGCGGTGATCTCCGACCGCAAGTCCAATGCGCCCTGAATTGTGGTCAGCGCGGTGCGGAATTGCGTGCGGACATTGTCCGCCGTCTCGACCAAGCCGCGCTCAGTTTGCACGGCGCCCCCGCGCGCCGCGCCGGCTTCAAACAAGATACCGAGCGAGCCATTGATCTGAGGGTAGGTCGACCCTTTGCCGATATAGAAATTGTCGAACCCCTGCTCCGTCCAGTACAGGCGCGCTTCGCTGTCGAGGAAGGCGGCGTGGCGCTTACCGATGCCTTGAGTGAGTTCGCGCGCGCGCGCCGGGATGAGCGGATTGCGTCGCAACTCTTCGCCGGGGTGGAAATAGTAAGGGCTCGAGGAGCCCATCTCATGATAGTCCGCCGAGACCATCGGCTTCCATTTATGCCATTCCTTGATCCAGGCCCGGCTTTCAGGCTGGGTAAGCAGGAGCCATTGGCGATTGAGGTCGAACCAGTAATGGTTGGTGCGCGCTTCGATCCACATATTGTGCGCGGCATCGTTGATGTCGGTATTGTCTCCATAGGACCAGAACGTCTCCATGTGATCGATCCGCCGGGCGTGGCCATCAGGATTGAATACGACCGTAAAAATCATTACCGCATTGTCCAAATGGCTCGACACGTCCGCCGTCTCAGCCGCGGCGTAGTGGTAGAGAAGCGGGATCGCCGCATCCATTGAAGACGTCTCGGAACCATGCACGCCGAAATTGATCCACAACACCATTGGCGCGGCATCCGGCGCGGCCCGCCCTTCCAGACGGTCGAGATGGGTCTGACGGATGGACTCGAGATTTGCGTGATTGTCCGGGCTGGTAACCGTAAAGGTGAGGATCGGACGAAGCTCATGCGAATATCCAATTGTCTCGACCGAGATCCGGTCGGAGCCTGCCGCGATATCTTCCAGATAATCAATCATGTCGCTGAAACGCACCGGGCGGTCGCCAATCTCGTAGCCGGCATGGTCCTCGAATGTTGGGACGCTGGCATCATATGTGACACCGTCGACTTGGAAGTATTCGACCGGTTTCGCGTCAGCGGGTGCGGCGATCGCAACGACGGAAAGGGCGGCAAGAGCGGAGAAGGCACAGCGCAGCATAGCGGTTCCTCAATGATTGATGCTGCCCCAGCAATTAAAGGAGGCACACGCCCGGTCAAGCGCCATCCTATTACAGTTTGCGGCCGTTGCGCCTATGATACTGTCCAGCTCCAATCACGTCAGATGGAAGGTTCAGTCGTCGAGCGAGGGAGCGATCATCACCATCCCATCCGGCTGCGCCAGGATCCGGTCCGGATGGGTGACGTACACCGCCTCTCCCGTTTGCTTGGCCAGCGCCCGCATGCATTCGATCGCGCTGAGCGCCAATACAGAAGGATCGGCCAAGACATCTCTCACATCCTCTAAGGACAGGAAGGTCTGCGCGCGCTCAAGCTCAGACGGAGTGGGATCGCGATAGAGGGTGTGCGCGGGCACAGGCACGCCGATGTCGATCACTTCAACCTGGCCGCTCAGTCGCCGTCCAGGCGACAGTACGTGAGCGGGCCGTAAGGCAGCGAAGGTCACAGTCAGCGCGGCCTGAAAACAAGATCCCAGAGGTCGCCCAGTCGCTCCGTCCAAGCCTGAAGGCACATCGACTGAGATCACCGGCGCGCGCGACGCTTCTGCGAGCTGCGCAGCGGGACCTTTCAACGGTCGCGACAAGCCGCCGCCGAACAGCGCGTCCAGGATAATATCTGCGGACACATCCAGCGCATGCGACAGGCTCCCGATGGGCCCCGGCCACTGAGCCGCAGCCCGCTTTGGATCACCCTTTAGCGCGTCGACGGAGCCCGATAGAAACACGGAGACCTCGCGCCCAAGGTCTGCCAAATGCGACGCAGCGATAAATCCATCCCCGCCATTTCCCCCGGGCCCGCACAAAACGCTGATTGATCCTTCTGGATAATGCGATTGCAGCACGTCCGCGACGCCCCGACCGGCCTCCTGCATCAGCTCAAAACTCGCACGTCCGGTCGCGAACACCGCGCGCTCGGCCTCGTACATCTCTTGTGGCGTGATGACAGACTGCGCCATCGAAGGCCGCTAGGGCCGCGGACCAAACTGGGTCGTACCGGTCTCCAGCGTCCGCCAGGCATGGTGGACGAAATCGACGAGCAAAGGCCGTGTGTCGCGTGGGTCGATAATCTCTTCGGCGAAGAAAGCCTCGGCCGTACGGAAGGGTGAGGCAATCGCGTCGAAGCGCTTATACAGGCTCTTCAAATAGGCCTCTTTGTCTTCAGCTTCGAGAATTTCTTTGCGATAGGCCGCCTCAATGCCGCCCGCCATAGGCAAGCTGCCCCAGTCGCCGCTCGGCCAGCAATAGCGCCATTTGGCTTTGCTCGGATTGAACATGGCGCTGCCGGCCAGGCCATAGGCTTTGCGGATGACCACAGCGCAGATCGGCACGGTCGATTGATACACCGCCGCCATGGCCCGCACGCCTTTGCGGGTGACGCCTGCGGTCTCGTGCTTGACCCCGCAGGCAAAGCCCGGGCAGTCGACAAAATGAATGACCGGTAAGTGGAAGGTGGAGCAAAGATCCATATGCCGCGTGACCTTGTCACAGACATCGGCGGTCCAGGCGCCGTCGAGAAAAAACGGGTCGCCCGCGAGGATGCCGACCGGGTGGCCATCGACGCGGGCAAAGCCGGTGACAATGCCGCGGCCCCATTGCTCGCCGATCTCGAAGAAACTGCCCTTGTCCACGGTGGCGGCGATAATTTTGCGAGGCTTGTACGGCGTTTTACCATCGGTGGGGACGATGGAGATAAGCTCTTCTTCCTTGCGGGTCGGGTCATCATTGGGTGGTTTGACCGGCGGCAGCTCATGTACGGAGGAGGGCAAATAAGAGAGGAATTGCCGGGCCGCTTCGAAGGCGTCAGCCTCGGTCTCAACCACAGCATCGACGGTGCCATTGCGGGCCTGGATCTGCCAGCCGCCAAGCTCTTCCTTGGTGACGTCTTCGCCCAACGCCCGGGTCACCGGCGGGCCGGCGACAAAGACTTGCGAGAGCTCTTTGACGAGAACAGAGAAATGGCTCGACGCGAGCCGTCCCGCGCCCATGCCCGCGCACGGTCCGAGGCCGAGCGAGACATAAGGCACTTCGGACATGCCGGAGACGATGAACTCCCAGCCTGGCGTCTCTGGGATATAGGTGCGCGGGTCTTGCTCGAACATTTTGATCGAGCCACCGCCGCCGGTGCCATCGATCAGTTGGACCAGCGGCATGCGGTATTCCTGGCTTTGCTTGAGCGCTTGCAAGAGCTTGCCCCGGATCGAGGCATCGGCCGCGCCGCCGCGGACGGTAAAGTCGTCGCCGAGGATGAACGCTGGTCGGCCATTAATCTTGGCGCGCCCAACGACGGAATTCGAAGCCATGAAACTTGTCAGCTCCTCATTCTCGTCATAGGTCGCCCGCCCGGCAATCTTGCCGATCTCGTGGAAGCTGCCTGGATCGGCCAGGAAGGCGACCCGTTCCCGGACCGTTAGCTTGCCGCGGCCTTTTTGGCGCGAGACCGGTTCTTCGCCGCCCATATCCTCCGCCAGGCGTTCGCGTTTGCGGAGTTCTTCAATCGATTTTTCCCAAGACATGGACTGTGTTTCGAAACCTTCCGCGGCGGACGGTCAAGCGCAAAAGTGGGGTTAAGACGGGCAAGTTTTGAGCGTCTAGCGCAGTTTACGTCAACGGCACCCTTGCCGACGCCCGTCAGGCCTGCTTTATCACCCGCAGGAGCATATAACAGGAGGGCCTCCAGATGGATCTTGCAGAACTCACATCGAAAGCGGCAGCAGCCGTCGCCGGCGGCGATAGCGGCTTTGCCAAAAAGGTAAAATTTGATTTCGGTGATATCGGCAAACTCTTCATCGACGGTGCCGCGGGCGTTGCAAACAATGATGATGCAGATGCGGATGCGACCGTAAAAGTGGATTGGGGCGACTTTACCAAGCTGGCCGCAGGCGAAATGGACCCCACAATGGCGTTCATGCAAGGCAAGCTGAAAGTCCTCGGCGATATGTCAGTCGCGATGCAATTGCAGAGCATTATGAGCAAGCTGTCTTAAGCTTGAGCCTTCACTGAATTGATTGAAAGCCTCATCCGGCTTACACGCGGGGTGAGGCTTTTATATGCCGGACGTTATTCATGGCTGACCAGACCGAAGATCGCATCGTCGATGTCCCGAGCAATCCTCGTCCCGAGGGTGCACGTATCATTTGGTTTGAGGGCGTCAGTGGCCGCAAGCTGAGAGCGTGCTTAGCGCCTGCGACGCGAGAGACGCCGCGGGGCACGGCGATTGTCTGTCCGGGGCGCACCGAATTTATCGAAAAGTACTTTAAAGTTGCTCACGATCTGCAAGCGCGCGGGTTTGCCGTCCTGATCATAGATTGGCCGGGGCAAGGCTTGTCGGAACGCCTGCTCGACGACCCGCAAAAAGGACATATCGATCGCTTTGAGACCTTTATGGGTGCGCTGCGCAACGGCCTCGATGCGATGGAAGAGCTACCGCGCCCCCGCGTCTCGCTGGCGCACTCTATGGGCGGCGCAATCGCGCTCGCTGCGATCGGACAAGATCTCGTCAAAGTCGATGCGGCGGCGTTTTGCGCGCCGATGTGGGGGCTGCCGCTTGGCCGTGTGCAGAGATACTTCATCTGGGCGATGCGGGTTATGGGTCGCTCGGACGACTTCGCTCAGAAGCCCGGTCCCCCGGAACGGTTTGAGGACAATGTCGTGACCTATGACCGGGCGCACTGGCAGATCAATCGCGATCTGACAGATGCCGCGCCAGAGCTTTCGCTCGGCCCTGTGACCTGGGGCTGGCTCGGTGCCTCATTGGACATCTTCATTCGGATTTCTCAGCCGGATGTCCTGCACAAGATCGAGATCCCGGTCTTTGTTGCCAGCGCCGCGGACGAGAAACTGGTGGATAATAAATCTCACGCCAATGTCGCGCAGCACTTGCCAAATTGTGAGCATGTGACCGTTGACGGCGCGATGCACGAGATCCTGATGGAAACGCCGGCAAAACGCGATGAGTTTTGGGCTGGCTTCGACCGGATGCTCGAGCGCGCCGGGATCTGACAGCGCAGGTCGGTCATCCAGACCGACCCCCGCCGCCAGATAGATAGGTGCCCTTAGTGCGCGTTCGCCTCGGACTGCAGCTGAGTATAGCTTTCGATGCCGATGCGCTCGATCAAATCGAACTGAGTCTCAATGAAGTCGACATGCTCTTCCTCATTGTGCAGGATTTTGCCGAACAGATCGCGGCTGACATAGTCACGCACTTTCTCACATTGCTCCATCGCGTCGCGCAGCAATGGGATCGCGTCTTCCTCGAGCGCCAGATCGCACTTCAAGATCTCAGTGACGCTCTCGCCGATGCGCAGTTTCCCGAGGTCTTGCAGATTGGGCAGCCCTCCCAGGAAGAGGATCCGCTCAATCAGCCAATCGGCGTGATTCATCTCTTCGATGGACTCTTTATACTCGTAATCCCCGAGCTTGCTCACGCCCCAGTCTTTCAACATGCGCGAATGCAGGAAATATTGATTGATTGCCGTCAGCTCATTTTTGAGCGCGAGGTTCAGAAACTCGATGACTTTCTTGTCGCCTTTCATGGGGCCACTCCGTAAAACTACTTACCTGCCGCAAATAGCTAGGAATAGCGAAAAATCAAGAAAAAATACAATAAAATCAGTTGTTTATGATAGTGCGAAGCATTTGCAAAGCGACTGAAAATCAGTTGCAGGCGAGACGCCTGTTTTTCCTTGAAAAAACCCAGAGCGCTCGAAAAGGATTAACTTGCTTCGGCCGCCAGGCGCATCGCATAGATTTCGCTGAGGTCTTCATCCATCGCTTCCGCGACCATAGCCAGCGTATCGACGGACTTGAGAAACCACTCAAGATCGACATTCTCGAAATCATCGCTCGGCCGGTGATAGTCCGGATGATCTTCGACGCCAAAATAGATATGCGGGATACCCGCGCGGAAAAACACGGCGTGATCAGACAAGAGGGTCCAATCATCGCGGCCATCGCCTTCATCGTATCCCCGTTCGATGATTACAGGGGCCGTCTCAGCAACGGCGTCCAAACGCGGGATCATCTCTGGCCAGTGGTATGTGCCCGATGCCCAGAGGATGCCATTATCGCCGCGCGAGACCATATCGAAGTTGAGGTTGAGAGCGACCGATTCAAGCGCCAGTGGCGGATTGGCAATGAACGCTCGGGCGCCGCCAAAGCCGTCTTCCTCGGCATCAAAAAAGACCAGGATAACATCATGGTCGGGAGGCGTTTCGGCAAAGTGTTCGGCGATCGCCAGTGCTCCAACGACACCTGATGCATTGTCATCAGCGCCATTATAGATTTCGCCATCACGGACGCCCAAATGGTCATAATGCGCGGTGATGACCATAGTAGGTCCCCCTCCGTCACGCCCAGGGATCCGGCCGATCACATTAATCCCGTCCTTGTCCGGGCGCGCATCTTCACCGGTTTGAGGGTTGCGGAACGGACCGTACTTAAACGGATGCTCAAATGAGTCACCAACAGGCTGGACGCCCAGCGCGCTCAGCCGATCGATCATCATCGACCGTGCTTCTGCGCTGCCTTCCGTCCCGACCCCGCGGCCTGCCAGCGCGTCGGAGCTCAATGCCTCAAAAAGCGCCAGCGTCGGTTTACCCGAAAAGTGCTCGGGCTTGTACCCGTTTGAGAGTGTGCTGCAGCCTACAAATCCAATCGCCAGAACGGCGCCGAGTATCATTCTAAGTCCGTTCATGGTCGGCCCTTTTTACATTCGTCTTATCATTTGAGATGGTCTCTGCATCTCATTTGCAATTTTTTTTAATCCAGTTCGAAACCGGCTGCGTAGAGTCCCCCAGAGAGTTGCATCTCTCTTCGCATTGGCTGGCGCGAGACGTTTCCTCCCTCCCCAGTTTCGGCTTCGCCAATGTTGAAATCAACTCTGGTCCGCCGGTACAATGTGCGCCTCAGCCATGTATTCGGTGGACCTCATTTCATGTAATCGACTGACCGTTCGCTGAAACTCAAAGCTTCCATCGCCAGATGGATAGAGATTCTCGGGTTCAGCCTCCGCGCTTGCCAACAATTTCACCTTCGCCTCGTAGAAGGTATCGATCAGGGTGACAAAGCGCGCTGCTTCATTGCGCTTGGCGGGGCTTAGAGTCGGGATGCCTTCCAGCAAGACGGTATGGAACATGGCTGCGATCGCGCGATAGTCTTCCGCCCATAGGGGCTGCGCGCACAGCTCCTCAAAGGTGAACCTCGCAACGCCAGCGGCTTCCCGTGTAACCGGCACTTTCCGGCCTTTCACCGTCAACATGCAGCTTTGCGGCGTCGCCCCAAGGGTTAAGCGCTCAAACGCCCTATCGAGCGGCTCGGTGCCATCTTGGTCCGAGTACCATACCGGTGCTTCGGTCAGGCGCTCGAGGCGATAGTCCCGCTCAGACGCCAGCTCGAACACGTCGTTTTGCGCTTTTAACAGATCAATGAAGGGCAGAAACAAGTGACGGTTCAGGCCATTCTTATAGAGATCATCAGGATGTCTGTTCGAGGTCGCCACGACCGTGACGCCGCGCTTGAACAAGTCTTCAAACAAGCCTGCAAGAATCATCGCATCGGCGATCTGGGTGACTTGAAACTCATCGAAGCAGATCAGACGCGCCTCGGCAGCAAATTGTTTGGCGACAGGGAAAATGGGGTTGGAAACATCTTTGCGTTTGCGCGCGGTGTTCAGTCTGTCCTGCACGCGCCCCATAAACTCATGAAAGTGAACCCGCATCGCTTTGACCGGCGCCGCGGCGTAGAACACATCCATCAGCATCGACTTTCCGCGTCCGACACCGCCCCAGATGTAGAGCCCGGAGATCGCTTTCGGGCGAGAAAACCAACCGCCCTTCCCGCCTGACTGAAGCTGCTCCAGCAAGGCGTCGAGCTTTTCAGCAGCCGCGACTTGCGCAGGATCTCGGGTCAGCGTCCCTGACTCGATACGGTCATTAAGCGTTTCGGTCACTGCCCCCAAAATCAAGTGCCTCCCAGAACGCGCGCAATGTCATTGGCGAATTCTGAAAACGCGGCAGGGGCGAGTATGATCGTCGCGAGAATGCCCGCCAATGCGCCGCCCAAATGCGCCTCGTGCCCAATGGTCTTGTTCTCGCGCTGGGCGAGCACGGCCGAGATGACAAGAAAGGCGAGCCCCAGGACGACGGCCGGCATGAAGAAAGGAATCGGGAAGATCATCAAAGGCTCAAACGGCCGGAACAGAATGAATGCCATGACGATTCCCGACGTCGCCCCTGAGGCCCCGAGCGCCCGATAATAGGGTTTGTTCTTGTTCTCCAGAAGCGCCCAGGCATTGCCGCCCAGCAAAGCGAGAAAATAGATCATCAAATAGCCGGTCGAGCCAACAGCCTGCTCGACGAAGCCGCCAAACATAAACAGGACATACATATTGACGAACAGATGAATGAACCCGCCATGCAGGAACCCGCTGGTGACCATGCGATGCCATTCGCGTTGCGATAGGATGGACCCCACATGGAACAAGTTCTTTTCCATGAACTGTGCGTTCGAGAGGGCAAAGAGGCTGGCAATGACGTTTGCTGCGATGAGCAAGGACGTCATTGGAATGAGCATAAACTGATCCATACTCTCGCCCTAACGCATTGTAATTCTGCGCGCACCCCGTTTGTCGAAATTACAGCAGGACATCATAAAGATCGGGCCTGCGGTCTCTAAAAAATCCCCATGCGGCACGGTCTTGATCAATGAGATCGAGATCGAAACGCGCTGTGATTATGCCGGCCTCTTCCCGGCCAAGGTCGCTGACAATCTCGCCGGTATGATCACAAATGAAACTGGTGCCATAGAACCGCTGGCCGTCTTCCTCTCCAATCCGGTTGGCCGCGATGACAGGAATCACATTGCTCACCGCGTGCCCTTGCATGGCGCGCCGCCAGCGCGCCGCTGTGTCGAGCGATGAGTCCTGAGGCTCAGTACCGATTGCGGTTGGATAGAGCAGCACATCCGCCCCTAATAATGTCATCGCCCGCGCAGCTTCTGGAAACCACTGATCCCAGCAAATGCCGACGCCGACCTTGCCTTTCAGGGTCTCCCAAACGCGAAAGCCGGTATCGCCAGGGCGGAAGTAGAATTTCTCCTGATAGCCTGGCCCGTCCGGAATGTGGCTCTTGCGATAGACCCCAAGCAGGCGGCCATCCGCATCCACCATGACGATCGAATTGAAGTATTCTGGGCCATCTTTCTCAAAGATGGATACCGGGATCACCACCCCGAGCTCTGCGGCGAGTGTTTGCATGGCAGCCACCGCGGGATGATCCCGCCAGGGATGAGCCGTCGCGAAATGGCTCTGTTCCTGAGTTTTGCAGAAATAGTGATCGCTGAACAACTCCGGCGGCAGGACAATGTCGGCGCCCTGATCGGCGGCTGCGCGCACAGCCTCGGTAACGCGTTCAACATTACGCTCAGGCTGACCTTTTTCAAAGGCGAGTTGCAATGCCGCAGCATTGATGAACCTGCTCATGTCTCAGTCTCCGTCAGGGCGGGTATTTGTTGTGTCATGCAATGAAACGCGCCGCCTCCAGATAGGATGTTTCGCGCCGGGAGACCAATAATTTTGTACCCCGGCATCGCCGCCTCCAGCGCCTTTATGGCCTGCGGCGCATACGTCTCTTCATAGGTCGGCAGAAAGACGTGCTGGTTGCTGATCAGGAAGTTCATATGGCTCGCCGGTAAGGGGGCACCGTCGTCATCTTCAATACGCCCGGGAGAGGGAAGGGTCAGGACCTCAAGACCCGCCGAACCCAAGTCTGCTTGCATGGCCGCCAGCCGTTCTGCATTCGGGTCGTCAGATCCGGACGCGGTCTGGCAGAGCACGCGCCCCGGGCCGATAAAGCGTGCAAGATTGTCGATATGACCATCCGTATGGTCGTTTCGCAAACCCTCCCCAAGCCAGATCACTCGCTCGATGTTGAGGGCTGTCTTCAGGGCCGTCTCGGCCCTCTCTTGCGTCCAGTCTGGATTGCGATTTGGGTTGAGCAGACATTGGCGCGTCGTCAACAGACGCCCGGCCCCATCTGTTTCAATTGCGCCGCCTTCGAGGATAAATCCTTGCCGCCGTCGCGGGATCAGCATCGCACTCGCAATCCCGCCCGCAGTGAACCGATCGCCCGTCATGACGTACTTACCGCCCCAGCCATTGAATTGGAACTCGAGCGCCAGAATATGCTCATCCTGCTGCGCCAGAATAGGCCCCGTATCGCGGACCCAGATATCGCCCGCTGGCATCGGGTGCAGCGAGATCTGCCCGGCCTCAATCTCTGGCTCGAGCGCAAAGCGAGCACTGCCATAGGCTTCTCGGGATCCGCACGCAATCTGCACCGGCGTCACGTCGCTGAGGGCACGCAAGAACGTCGCGATCTCAGTGCGCACGCCATCGAACGCGGGGCCCCATTCGCCGCGCAAGTACGGCCACCCGGCCCAAACGGCCGTTTGCGGCGCCCATTCTGGGGGAACCTGAAGCGTGTCATCGTTCATCGCCGCGCCTTTGCCACAGCTCATTCAAAACCACAAAGAAAAAGGGCGGCGCCTTCTGCACCGCCCTTTTGGATTTGGTCTTTCGACCGAATTAGAATTCGTAGCGAACGCCGAGACGAATTTCCCAAAGCGACGCATCGCCGATACGAGACTCAGCGTCTTGTACGAGGTTGCCCGTGGTTGGGTCGACTTCAACGTTTGGTGGGAAGTCCGGCTCACGCAGGATGCCCCACTCATCGCTCAACAGGTTGGTGAAGTTGTCGATCACGATGAACGCAGATGAGCGATCCTGTGGGCGAATGCCTGGGAACTCTTGTTCAAAGCGAAGGTCAACTTTGCCCCACCAAGACCCTTCTTCGCTGTTCCGCTCACCGCCCGGCAGAAGCACTTGGCCGCCGCCTTGAATGAATGGCGTGAAGTTGAAGAAGCTTGAGCCTGCATCGTCACGAACGAGTGAGTATGGCTGGCCAGAGCGCGCCGTACCGAAGACGGAAAGCGTTGAGGCATAGTCAGCCCAGAACTCACGAGAGTAATTCGCAAGGAAGGTGAAACGGTGCTCAATGTTGTAATCCGACGTCGACAGAACTTGCTCTTGCGGGTCGAAGAAAGCGCGGTTGTTATAGTTCGAGAAGGCGACAGAAGATGTCATTGGCTGAACATCTTTTGCGTCATTCCAAGCGTAACCAAAGGCCCAATCGAAGCCATTGTCATAGTCTTTGGAGACGCTGACCGAGATCGTGGTTGATTCGTTGCCTTCATCAGAGTTCGTCAGCACGAATGATGCCTCACGAGCGCTGTTGAAAATTGGATAGCCTTCTGCGGTTGTACCGGTTTGCTCAAGGTCGCCGCGAAGGACGATCGCAGTGTTCTCTGCTTGTGAAACCAGGAGGTCAGCGTTGACCACATATTCGCCACCGAGGAAGTTATCGACATCGATGGTCGGGATCCAGGTCGCGCCGAGTGCCAGTTTCCACTCAGATGGGATTTTGAACGAAGGATCGAGATAGTTGATCTCGAAGTTCGATCCAGTTCCACCTGCAACGGCGTCAGCGAGGACCGTTGGAATACACCAACCTGGTCCAGTTGGGACGCCGTCCTCACAATCGGTGTAAGGAATGTCAAACAGAGACGTCACACCGTTTTCGAGACCGAAGCCACCGCCGTCTTGGCCGAACTGCAGAACGTTATTGTTCGAGAATGTGTTCGACAGCCAAACGTTCGGATCACCACCAGAGTAGAGGCCAACACCACCACGGATGGTGAGATTATCCTGTGGATCATAGGTGAACGCAAAGCGTGGCTGCAGTAGGCCTTCGCCATCGAGGTTTGCACTGTTCGTGAAGCCATAATCGGCGAGGAAGTCTGTATTGGTTACAGGTCGATCACCGGTTTCCCAGAAATCGTAACGCAGACCAAAGATCAGGTTCAGGTTTTGCGTGATGTCAAATTCGTCCTGAACGTAGAGCGTGTTAACTGCATAACCCCACTCAGCCGCCGCATCCGTTGGAATTCCGGACGGCGCGTTATTGTAGTTCACATTATCAGCAAGACCGAGCTCGAAGTTCACAATCGCTGGGTCGCGAGTGTCGTTAGGGTCAACAACAGCCGGGTTACGGTCGAAGTCGATTTCGGTTTCAGTGTGCTGAATGAAGAGGTTGAAGATATCAAATTCTTCGCGCTCGTACCCGAAGGTCAGAGCGTGGTTGTCCAGCTGATAGAAGCCTTTGAACGCCATGTTGAAAATGCTGTAGTCCAGCTGGTTCGACTGACGAGAATCGTCGCCACCGATATAGACGTCGACATCATCCGTTTCGATTGTGATCTCACCAAAATCGGTGCCACCAATCGAGTTCTGGCGATTTTCAAGATCCACGTAACCGACGCGGATTTCGGTTGAGAAATTATCCGTCCAGTCGCTGTAGAGGAAACCAACATATTGGTTCAGCTCAGCACCGCGCTCGTATAAGTGATTCGAGAATTCAAACTCGTCGATGTCACCATCTGACTGCGTGATGTTGAAGCCATCATTGTAGTTGTAGGTAAACGCCGCACGATGCTGGTTGTTGATGTTCCAGTCGAGTTTTACCAGAAGCTTCTCGTCTTCATTGTCGAAGCTGCTTGGAATCTCACCTGGGTCATAATTGTAGACGTCGCGCGCAATGCGAGCGATTTCGTCCAGCTCGGCTTGGGTGATGTTAACTTCGTTAATCGCACCAGAGCCGATGGGGCCGCGAGTAAAGACGTTGCTGCCTTCGAGTTTCTCATAGGCGACAGAGAAGAAGAGTTTGTCCTGAATGATTGGACCGGCGATCTGAGCACCGTAACGAATTTCATCAAAATCAGGGGCGAGAACGTCGCTGCCTTCGAGAGAGTCGCCTTGCAGATCGTTCGAGCCATAATCGTAGAACAGCGATCCAGAGAACTCGTTAGTACCCGACTTGGTAACGGCGTTGATGTTACAAGCGGTGAAGCCGCCATACTCAACATCAAACGGCGCCAGTTCGATTGCAACTTGCTCGATGGCGTCAAACGGGAACGGCTGACGCTCAGTTGGATAGCCGTTTGAGTTCAAGCCGAAGCCGTCATTCAAGCGAACACCATCAAGCGTCAATGAGTTGAAGCGCGGGTTCTTACCGCCACACTGAACGGGGTTAATGTCGCCGCGACTTTCGTCGACATAAACGCGAGGGTCGATCCGCAGAACGTCAACAATGTTCCGGTTGATCGCCGGAGCGTTTTGCAGCGTTTCCAGCCCGAAGGTTGCGTTAGGTCCGACAGCGGTCTGAATCAGATCGGTGGTCGACGCCGTCACAACAATTGTGTCCAGGGTGCGATCAGCATCGGCGCCGAGCGTGAAGCTGAGATTTGTGACATCGCCTAGGAACAGCGCGATATCATCAATTTGTTGGCCTTGCAGATCGTCTGCAGACACGGTCACGGTGTAAGACGACGAGACCGGCAGGTTGCGGATCGCATAGTTACCTGAAGCGCTGGTCGTCGTTGAGCGCGTTAGGCCAGTGCTCGTATCAGTGATCGTCACCGTCGCGCCGCCAACGGCTACACCAGCGTCGGTCGCTACATTACCGCGAATTTCAGATGTAGTGACCTGAGCCTCAGCCGGAGCGATAATCGCTGCGGTCATAATGGAGGCGGCGGCCACACCGGATAGGAGTTTCCAGTTGGACATGAGTTTCCCCTCAATTTGCCACTAAAGCAGGACGGGCAGGATCGCCATTAACTCTGCTGAGCGTGCCCTTAGGTGCGCTGCACAACAGAAATGTGACAGTCTTGTTATAGTCATGTGTCTTGCAGTAATCTCTCGATTGGCATTGCAAATAAGCCACACATGCGCCCTAGGGTTTATGTCCTCAGGTTTCGCGCTAAAGGAACACTCATGACCGCCGTCACACCCCCGTCTGATCGGTTCACACCCATAGCTTTTGCAATGATTGCAGGGCTCTTGCTGGTGCGGCTGATCCTCGTAGGGCTGTCACCGCTCGAACTCTATGCCGACGAAGCGCAGTATTGGCGATGGGGACAGACCCTCGAATGGGGATATTACTCCAAACCGCCAATGGTGGCCTGGATGATCCACGCGTCGACCGGTTTGTTCGGTGAGTCGGAGTGGGCGATTCGGATTCTCGCGCCGGTTTTTCACGCCATCGCGGCCGCGGTTTTGTTCTTACTCGCCCGGAGGATGTTTGGATCGCTGGCCGGCCTGTTCTGCGTCGTGACCTATGTTTTGATGCCTGGAATCATTCTCTCGTCCGGCGTGATTTCGACCGATGGGGTCCTGTTTCCGTTTTGGTGCATCGCGCTCTATCTGTTCTGGCGCTTGCGCGAAGAAGATCTCGGTTGGATCGGGGCGGTCGGGCTCGGGATCGCAATTGGCTGCGGGTTTCTGTCCAAGTATGCGATGCTTTACTTTGCGATCGGGATCGCCCTCACCTGCCTGATCGATGCTCCCACCCGCAAAGCCGTCCTCGCGCCAAAAGGCCTCACAGCACTGGCCGTGGCAGCTCTGGTCTTTACCCCGCACATGATCTGGAACGTCGCCAATGAATTCAAAACGGTGAGCCATACGGTCGACAATGCCAATCTTGGCGGCGAGCTGTTCAACCTCGATCATTTCCCGCGCTTTCTTGGGGACCAGATGGGCGTGTTTGGTCCAATCTGTTTCATCGCCTTGCTCGCGGGACTGACCTTCATTCGCCCGAAAACGGTTCTTGCTGACCTGGGAGACGCGCCGCACGCCCAGCGCGCCAAGGAAAACTGGCTTGCCTGCTTTATCGTGCCGGTTCTGATCATCATCGCGTTCCAAGCCGTCCTCTCACGCGCGCACGCCAATTGGGCCGCCACGGCATATCCTGCCGCTTGCGTGTTCCTCGGAGGGTTCCTGATGCGAGCGCGCGGCTGGCGCTGGGCGTATTGGGGCGGCATTGGGCTGCAAATCGTGATCGGCGTGTTTGCCATTACGCTTGCGCTGGCGCCGCCGAGCTGGAGCGCTGCTGTTGGGCGCGACAATGACTATAAGCGCGTACGCGGATGGGACGATCTATCTGAACAGCTGGCGCGCGAGATCGAGCGGGTTCAGCCGACGGCGGTGCTCGTTGATGAGCGCGAGATCTGGCATGGTCTCGATTATTATTTGAAAGACACGCTCGATGTGCCGCTCATCCTGTGGCGCTATAATCCCGGCCCGAAAAGCTTCGCTGAATTTGAAGATCTCGCAGATCTGGACAGTTCGCGCGTCCTGATTGCGAGCTATCGGTCACATTTGCGCCCCCGCATCCAGGCTGATTTCGCGACATGGGCACCAGAGGGCTTTGTTGGCGTGGATCTCGGTCATCGCTCGAATGGCTGTCCGCTCCGCCGCGAACTGCGTTTATACGTCACCAGCGACTACAATCCGCTGACGCGCGATGCTGAATGGATCCGTCGATTTAAAACCGAGGATGAAACTGGACAACTCATCAACACGCACATAGATCGCGCCGAACCCTGTCCTAAATCCTAGCCTTTGAGCGAATCTCCTCCACCTTAAGCAGCAATCATGGCCACGTTGAAAGCCGTTCTCGGTCCGACCAATACGGGCAAAACGCATTATGCGCTCGAGCGTATGATGGCGCATACGACGGGCATGATTGGCTTGCCGCTCCGATTGTTGGCGCGTGAGGTCTATGACCGCGTGGTGAAAGCCAAAGGCGAGCGTGCTGTGGCCCTGGTCACCGGCGAAGAACGGATCGTTCCAGACCAAGCCCGCTATTGGATCTGTACGGTTGAGTCGATGCCGATGGATATCCGCGTCGAATGTCTCGCCATCGATGAGATCCAAATCGCCGAGGATGATGATCGCGGCCACGTCTTTACTGATCGCATCCTGCATGCCCGCGGCACACAAGAGACCATGCTGCTCGGCGCAGAAACCATGCGAGACGTGCTGCGAGATCTCGATTTTGACGTCACCACAGACGTTCGTGAGCGGTTTTCAACCCTTGCTTATGCCGGCCAGAAAAAGATCACAAAGTTGCCAAAACGGACCGCGATTGTCGGGTTCAGCGCAGACCGGGTTTACGCCATCGCTGAAGTGCTGCGCCGGCAGAAGGGGGGCTGCGCCGTGGTCATGGGGGGGCTCAGCCCGCGCACGCGTAACGCCCAAGTCGCCATGTATCAGGCCGGTGAAGTTGATTACCTCGTCGCCACCGACGCGATCGGCATGGGTTTGAATCTCGACGTGGACCGGGTCGCCTTCGCCGGGCGCTCCAAATATGATGGACGCCGTCATCGCTGGCTCAGCCCCTCAGAGATCGGTCAGATTGCAGGACGCGCCGGACGCTTTCGCGATGATGGCGAGTTCGGGGAAACGAATGATTGCCCCCCGTTTGAAGAAGACCTGATCCGCGCGGTGGAGGATCATCGCTATGAACCGGTCGTAGATCTCAATTGGCGCAATAGCGATCTCGACTACCGCTCCATCAAAACCTTGATTGCCAGCCTTGCGCGTCCGAGCACGCATCCAAGCTTGCGCCAGAACCCGCATGGCCTGGATGAATGGGTGTTGCGGCGAATGGCAGAGGACGCGGCGGTCGGCCCTGACATTCGCGGCGAAAGAAATATACGCCGCCTCTGGGATCTGGCACGGCTGCCAGATTTCCGAAAAGCCGGGCATGAAGGTCATGGGCGATTGGTGCTTGGGCTTGCCGAAACGCTGTCTGATCCGGATGCGCGACTTGGCGATGCTGCGATGGAGGAAAGGCTCAACGCGCTCGACCAAACCATTGGGGATATCGGATTGTTGCAACAGCGTCTCGCCATGATCCGAACCTGGACCTATGCAAGTTTCCGAGCGGATTGGCTTGAAAATCCCTCGTATTGGCGCGAAAGAACGCGAGAAATTGAAGACAGGCTGTCTGACGCCTTGCACGAAGCGCTAACGCTACGCTTTGTCGACCGACGGACGACGGCCCTGATTGCGGGACTAAAAAGGGAAGACCTCTTGAGTACAGACGTTTCAGAAACGGGTGAGGTGACCATTGAGGGCCATAAGGTGGGCAAGCTTGTCGGCCTGACCTTCGAGCCGGATTCAAATGCGTCCACCCTGGAAGGGAAAACGCTTCGCAGCGCCGCGCTGCAAGCGCTTGCCCCCGTCATTGCTGAGCGCTTGAAAACGATTGCTGGAGCGCCTGAGACTGCATTATCGATCAATGACGCTGCGCAAATTGTCTGGAACGAGGCCCCGGTGGCACAGCTCCAGGCCGGACCGCACTGGCTTGCCCCATCGGCAAATCTGCTCGGCGGGCAAGATGCTGAACTGCATCAGCAAGAGGCGGCGCTAACACGCCTCAATGAATGGCTTGGCGCAGAAATTCAAAAGCGGGTCCCGACGCATTTTAAACTGAAATTCTCGCCGGACGAGACCGGTCTTGAGGGGCTTGGGCGCGGTTTGGCGTTTCGCCTCCTCGAAGCAGGCGCGGCGTGTGACCTGCGCGGCGAAGACCGTGCGCTTCTTCCCGGTCCGGAAGATCGCATCAAGCTCAAGGAGGCTGGGATCCGATCGGGACGGATCGCGGCCCATATCCCGGATGCCCAGAAACCGGCAGCGCAACGCCTGATCGCTCTGTTCCAGACTCTGGCCGACGGCCGCGATCGCAAAACCGCTCCAGAGGGCGCCGGAAGCTTCGAACTCGATGGCTCCTGGCCGGACGAAGATCTCGCAGCACAAGGCTATTTGCGGTTTGGCAAACGCGCGGTCCGCGCGGACCTGGCGGAGCGTTTGGGATGGGAGCTTTCAAAGCGTCGCAAAGAAGCCGATCAGGCCAAGTTTGAGATCCCACCAGATCTTGCCTCTATGGTGTCATGCCCGCTGGATGACTTCCACAACGTCCTGAAGGGCTTTCGCATTGCTCCGGCTGAGAAGGATCCCGAAACAGGGGCGGTGAAGCTTTGGCGGTTCCAGTCCAAGGCGCATATGGAAGCACAAGAACAGCGCCGCGCCGAACGCAAGCAAACACGCAACAAAGCGGCCAAAGGGGGCCCGCGAAAACGTCACGATCGCGCGGGGGGCAAACCCCGCGGACATCATCCGAACCGACGTCCAGCGGATCGACAACCCGACCCCAATAGTCCATTCGCGGCGCTCGCTGCCCTGCTGCCAGAGCAGCCGAAGCCCAAACCAAAGCCAAAAAAGCGCAAACCTAAAAAGGCAAAGCCGGAGACAGATGTCGCCGCGGCTGAGCCCCCCAAGACACCTGAGACGCAGCCTGTGCCCGAAACGCCGAATGAGTGACGCAACAGCCGAGAGCGTCCGGGTCGACATCTGGTTGTGGCGCGCCCGGTTTTTCAAAACACGCGCGCTGGCAACGGACTATGTCAGCCGAAAAGGGATCCGGATCACGCGGCACGGACAAACCCGTAAGTCAGACAAAGCCGGACAGAAGGTTTTGCCTGGCGATGTCCTGACCTTTTACAAAGCAAAAACCATAGAAACCGTTGAAATCTTAGCCATTGGAGAGCGGCGCGGCCCAGCTGTTGAAGCGCAGGCTCTTTACAGACGCCACCTCCCGGACGCATAAAGCCCGCCATGACAGGATTTTTTTCTCGCTTGTTCGGTGGCGACCGACCAGAGGCGCCGGTGCGCGACCTCGACCCTTATGAGGCCGCTGCCGCTTTGTTTGTTGAAGCCGCCCTGGTCGACGGGGTATATGCCAATCTGGAAAGCGACATGGTCGCCGAACTGCTCGTCACGAGCTTCAATATGAATGCCGACCGAGCCGACCAAGTGCTGCAGCGCGGTGAACAGATCGCTGAAGAAGCAACGGACACACATGCCCTGACCCGGCACGTCAAAACGCTGTCGGCGGAAGAGCGCACCCGTGTGATTGAGGGCTTGTACCGCGTCTCTCTGGCAGACGGAGAGGCTTGTAAGTACGAAGATTCTTTCATCCGACACGTCGCCAGCCTGTTACATGTCGACGACGTATCCCGCGCCCAGGCTCGCAAGAGAGCGGAACTAAACGCACCGTGACAGTCAGATGCATTGACTTGTGTTGTCTGCCCCGCCATGTGCTGCGCTGCACTATGAATTTTAGAGTTCTCGTATGACCTATATCGTGATGGATGCGTGCATCCGATGCAAATACATGGATTGCGTAGAAGTTTGTCCCGTCGACTGCTTCTATGAGGGTGAGAACATGCTGGTCATCCATCCGGATGAGTGCATTGATTGCGGCGTTTGTGAACCAGAATGCCCGGTGGAAGCCATCAAGCCTGATACCGAAGACGAGCCGGATGCCAAATGGCTCAAACTGAACACCGACTATGCCAAGGTTTGGCCAAATATCACGCGGATGAAAGACCCTCCGGCCGACCGCGAGGAGTTTGCCCAAAAGACCAATAAGCTGGCAGAGTTTTTCAGCCCGAATGCGGGTGAAGGCGACTAGGTCGCAAGGACGCTCGCTATTTTGCGAACAATTGATCCATATCTGCAAACGCTTTCAGTTCGATCGCGTTGCCGGAAGGATCTGCGAAAAACATGGTCGCTTGTTCGCCTGGTTCCCCTTCGAAGCGGATGTGGGGTTCGATTATAAACGCCACCTGATCGCCCAATTTTTCAGCGATGGATTTCCAGGTCGCCATGTCCAGAACGAGACCGAAATGACGAACAGGAACGGCCTTCCCGTCAACCCCAGATGTGTTTGTGTCGACACAGTCTTCTGGTGACACATGCGCAACGATCTGGTGCCCATAAAAATCAAAATCGACCCAGGACTCACTGCTGCGTCCTTCGGGACAGCCTAAAAGCTCTCCATAAAACGCTCGGGCAGCCGCGAGATCATGGACGGGAAACGCGAGATGAAAGGGTGGCATGCGCTCACTTTAAAGACGTTTTGCGATCCGTCGAGCCAAAGCAATGCTGGGATCGTGTCCGTCAAAGGTCGCGCGGGCATCATGTTTGACCCCGATTTCGATCAAAGTGCCCTCATGCATGAAGGCGGTCACAGGCTCACCATTGTGCACCAGATAGGCCGCCCCTTCGGCAAACCCATCAAGCGTTTCAACGCCTTCTTCCTCATCGCCGGCGATTAAGCGGGCAAACTCAGTGTAGGCCGCCTCCTCTTCCTGCCAGACCGCCAGCGTGACGATGACTTCATAAGCATCTTCAGCGCGGAAGGCGCGGGCATTATAGACACAGCGCCCTGTGGCCGCTCCATCGCGGCCGAGACCATCGTCCAGATGATCCTGCGTGTCGAAATTCACGTCTGGAAAAACCGCGGCAAAGTCATCAGCGTGAGCGAGTTTGCAGGGTTGGCGCCAGTCGACCAAATCCATGTCAGCGCTGACCGTGACCGCGATCTCCGGCGTCGATGGCTCATTAATCTGCGTTGTATCCTCACCGCCCCCACAGGCCGCCAAGCTTATACTGGCGAGGGCCATGATCACTTTGTTTGTACTCTGCATGCCTTGCCTCCCGCAACGCGTCTTTGCAAGGTACGCCTCGAATTTTGCCGGGGCAAGCGAACACACCTGACAGGCGTACGCGATTGCCGCGAACGATGGTGTCCGTTTAAACTGGCGGTCAAGTCATGTCTTGGAGGCGCAGATGACCCGTTTCGCTTTTGTTGGACTCGCAATGGTACTGACCCCCACCCTGCAGAGCCCAGAAAGCCACGCCCAAAACACCAACGAAATGATCGCCCCAATCGACCTGTCGACGCCGGAGGGGGCGGTTTATTCGATGATGCGGGCAATGTATCAAGGCGATACTGACATGGTCGATCAGGTGTTTCACGAGACGGCCATTTTGCGGCGCGTGACATGGGACGCAGAGCTCCGCCCGGACGGATTGGAGCGTTGGCGCGATTGGGTCGGTGGCCTCGACGTCGGTGAGGCGCATGAGATCCTGTTCAATGTGACCTCCGAGCAGCACGGCCCGCTCGCCACCGTTTGGGCCCCGTTCGTGATCAGCTATCGAGGCGAGCGGGTCGGATGCGGGGTCAACACGCTGACGCTTGCCCGCTTTGATCAAGACTGGCGGGTCATTTTCGGCATGGATACGAGTGAACCACGCGAGACCTGCGCCGAATTTGAAACTCGCTACCGAGCCGCAAACTAAGCCGCTATCGCGGATCGTACGTGTCGATCAAATACAGAATGGGATAGGGGCGGCCATCTGCGTCGAGCGCGCTCCGGTCGGTCTGAACGAATCCAAGCCGGCGATAGAATGCCACTGCGCCTGCGTTTTGCTCATTCACGTCCACCGTAATCGGTCGGCCTTTGCGCCGCGCGCGCGCCAGGAATTGCCGCCCCAAGCCCTGCCCGGTCCAGTCCGGATCGATAAACAGGGAGTCGATGTGCAGGTCTGTCATCCCCATAAATCCAATGATACGGCCCTCATGGAGGGCAAGGTCGAGCCGCGTGTTGGGAACATATTGGTCGCGGACCAGATCCGAGATTTCAGCAAAGTCATCGGCCGATAAAAAGGTATGGGTGGCCTGCACGGCGCGCGCCCAGACCCGATGCACGGCTGCATTGTCATCAGGCGCGCGGTCCCGGAATGTGAGGGATGTCAATGTCATGGTCGTGCCTCCACGTCTCGCGCCGAAATCGCACGCACAGCCGTGAAAAGCCAGCCGAAAGGGCCAAACACTGCCCCCCTGCCGCACTGATGTTATCGGTAACACTGTTTTTATTGGAAAAAAGTTTCGAGCCTAAGCGGCTGAATTTTATCGTTTTTCGAAATTA
>JBCBFK010000017.1:0-24422 GCA_038527765.1 Pseudomonadota bacterium | reverse complement strand
TAAAAACCGAGAAGCTGACTCTCGCCCACGAAAACGAGTTTTAAATCGACCTGCATGGATGGCCGCTTTGACGCCAAAAGCAGACATTGAGCTAATCTCTCCTTTTGCGCGCGTGTCAGAATTCCTCAGAGCCCGCTTTGGGGCGATTTTAAGCCGCTCATGAGAGTTTGGATCCGGCACAGTATTCAAACCTCTCGCTGTGACATCGCCTCTCCAATCTTTGCTAACAAATGCTCTGGGCGCGCAGGCTTTTCAATAACACTTTCGAATCCTGCCTGAAGGGCGCGGTGTTCAAGCGAATTTGAATAGAAACCTGTTATCAGGATAGCTGGCGTCTTATCGTTTTGCAGACGTGTGCGCCGGATGACTTCAAGGCCATCGACGCGCGGCATCTTATAGTCGATCAGTAAGCAATCCCCGCAATGCTGACCGCTCATCAGCAGAAACTCAATCCCGTTTCGATAAGCGTCAATGTGAAAGCCACGCGCCCGTAGCAACATGGTCATCGACCGGCGCACATTCTCATCATCCTCTACCAAAACCAAACGGGATGGCGTCGGTTTGGAGCCGGGTGCGCAAGAGACGTTTAAATCGACCATAGGATGACTCTATCGCCTGAGCCATGCCCCGTATCTAGGTACTGTCCCGGACATCAGTCTGCGCCCATGCCAGCCAAGAACGCGAACCGGAGCGCATTAGAGAGACTATCGGCTTGCAGTTTCTCCATCATATGAGCGCGGTGAATTTCAACCGTCCGCGGAGAGATCGAAAGCGCTTGCGCAATGCCTTTATTCGTCATCCCGGCGACCAGGCATTCCAGCACCTCCATTTCACGAGGCGTCAGGCTCGTGAGTTTTGCCTTTGCGTCAGCGCTGCGCTTATCAACTGCAGCTTGATTGTCGAGCAGCGTGAAGGCGTTTTCGATCGCTCCAACAAGCGCCCGTTTTTCGTAAGGCTTTTCAAGGAATTCTATTGCCCCGCTTTTCATCGCTTCGACCGCGACCGGGACGTCGCCATGGCCTGTCAGAATGATGACGGGCATATTGATACCGCGCTTATTGAGCACATTTTGTACGGCAAGTCCGTCCATACCTGGCATGCGGACGTCGAGCAGTATACAGCCATCATTCTCGTCTGTGATCTGATCCAAAAAGCTGATGCCGTCTGGATAGGTCTTAACTATGAACCCCGCGTGGCGGAGCATAAAGCTCGCGGAGTGACGGATAGCTTCGTCGTCATCCACGAGAAAAACAGTTCGATCAGGCATTTTCTTCGGGTCCTTTATCGAGACGAAGGGAAAACGTGAACGCTGCGCCCCCTTTCTTCGACGGGGCGTATTCGATCACCGTCCCATGCGCATCCATGATGGTTTGGCAGATGGATAATCCAAGCCCCATGCCGCCGGGTTTGGTGCTGTTAAAGGCGTCGAAGGGGGAGGCGTCTTCCGCGCCTTGAAAGCCAGGTCCATTATCCTCGACTGTCACAAAGGCGAGATCGTTTTTGCACGTTGCAGAGACCCAAATCTGCGGGTTGTAAGTCTCAGATAGAGCCTCAATCGCATTTCGGATCAGGTTCACGATCACTTGGCGTAATTGCAGCCGGTCGGCCAGCACTGTCGGAAAGGTATTAGGGATGCGCGAGATAACCCGTGCAAGTTGGCTTTCGATGCCGACTTTGGCGAGCGATGTGGCATCTTCGACCAAACTTGGCAGGCTGACAGGTCTGAGGTCGAGCTCGCCGCGCGACACATAATCTCGAAGCCGTCGAACAATTTGCCCAGCGCGAATGGATTGGTTCGCAGCGGCGTCCAAAGCCTCTTGAATAAAGGCCAGGGTCTCCGCGTCAGCATTGTCCATAAGATCTCTTGCCGCTTCGAGATAATTGGCCACGGCCGTTAACGGCTGATTGAGCTCATGCGCCATTGCGGAAGCCATCGTTCCGACCGCGCTTAGCCGCGAGAAGTTTGCGAGTTCGACCTGCATTTCATTCAAGCGCAAAGCATTTGCCTGAATTTCTGAGATATCGCGGATATAGCCCGTGAAGAGTTTTTCACCGTCAATATCGGCCTCACCGATTTTCAGCTCCACCGGGATTACGCGTCCGTCTGATAGCTTCGCTTCAACAATTCGGCCGATGCCGATGATCTGCCGTTCACCGGTCGACATATAATTTTCGATGTATTGATCATGATGTTTCCGGTGGTTGTCATCCATCAAGATAGAGACATTCCTACCCGCCACGTCTTTGGCCAGATAGCCAAACAGACGCTCGGCTGCAGCGCTGAACGCCATGATTTGCCCGGAATCGTTGATTACAATCATCGCATCGGGCACGGATGCGAGGATTGATCGCATCAGAAGCTCGAGCGACTTACGGTCTCCGTATCGCCCTGATATGTCACTTAGGACAGGATGCTGATCATCGGTCATCAACCGTCCTTTGTAATGGGCGTCCGGCACGGTTCAATCCATGCCCACGGCGACAGAGCGCCGCTGTTTGTACGCACGCGAGGCTGAAATACCGAGAATCACCAGGCCGACCGCAAGCACGTAGCAGCCCCAGCAATGAGTTTGCTCCAACCAGCCGGTCTGTGACATCTGCAGAGTTGCGGTCGAGCCTGCGCACGTGGGAAAAGAAAGCACACTTATGCTGCCCATGTGCAGCCAGGTCTTCAGGCCGCCAACCGCAATCATGGAAAGCCCGCACAGCGTTTGCATCAAAGTCGTCATAGGTCTTCCGATCATGCTTTCCTGCATGCATTTCTAGAGATCGCGTCCCAATCGCACATAGGGGATATCCCTTATTCAGCGCCCGAAGGCTGAAAGATATGCATCGGCTGAGCTGGAACCGCCCCAACTTTCGGGGACTATCGGAGGTGTATGTCGGCGATGACGGAAATGATTGGGTCGTTCAGACGAGGGAACAATACGAGCATCTTAGGGGTCGGGGTTTTGACCGCGATCTTCCTATTTTTTGCGCTCTTAATGGCAGCCTTCGCCAAAGATGTGGCTATGGAATACCAGGCTTTGACCTTTTTGGTCCTAGCGGGTGGCTTTCTCATCGTGACTGCGCTCTAGGCGGGCGGATTGGTCGATCGGAACCCATTCGATGAGTCCGAGTATGAAAACACTTTGGTTAAGTTTGGCGTTGCCGCATCGATGTTTTGGGGCATCGCGGGGCTGCTGGTCGGGGTGATCATTGCCCTCCAACTCACTTGGCCAAACGTATTCTATTTTCCGGAACTTGGCTGGACGAATTTCGGACGCCTTCGACCGCTGCACACCAGTGCGGTGATTTTTGCCTTTGGCGGCAATGTCTTGCTGGCGACCAGTTTCTATGTCGTTCAGCGCACCTGTCGGACCCGGCTGGCGGGCGGAATGTGGCCCTGGTTTGTTTTCTGGGGATATCAGATCTTCATCGTGCTGGCCGCAACCGGCTATTTGATGGGGGTTACCCAGTCAAAAGAATATGCCGAGCCGGAATGGTATGTCGACTTGTGGCTCACCCTTGTTTGGGTGGTCTATCTGCTCGTTTTCCTGGGCACACTCTGGAAGCGCAAAGAGCCGCATATCTACGTGGCCAACTGGTTCTATCTCTCCTTCATCGTGACGATTGCGATGCTGCACATTGTCAACAATCTCTCCATTCCGGTGAGCTTGACTGGCTCCAAATCCGTGCAGGTTTTTGCCGGGGTGCAGGATGCGATGACGCAGTGGTGGTATGGCCACAATGCGGTCGGCTTCTTCCTAACAACCGGCTTCCTCGCGATTATGTATTACTTCATTCCGAAGCGCGTAAACCGGCCGGTTTACTCCTACCGCCTCTCCATTGTGCACTTCTGGTCGCTGATCTTTATCTACATTTGGGCGGGGCCCCACCACTTGCATTACACCGCTCTGCCGCAATGGGCACAGACGCTCGGAATGACCTTCTCGATCATGCTGTGGATGCCGAGCTGGGGCGGTATGATCAATGGTGTGATGACGCTGTCTGGCGCTTGGGACAAGCTCCGCACGGACCCAGTCGTTCGGATGATGGTCGTCTCGCTCGCCTTTTATGGCATGGCGACGTTCGAAGGCCCACTGATGTCGGTGCGTGCGGTGAACTCGCTCAGCCACTATACTGAATGGGGCATTGGCCACGTGCATTCCGGGGCGCTTGGCTGGGTTGGCTACATTAGCTTCGGCGCCCTCTATTGCCTCGTACCATGGCTCTACAAGAAGCAAGGGCTTTATTCAAAGTCTCTGGTTGAGTGGCACTTCTGGATCTCCACGATCGGCATTATTTTCTATATGATCTCCATGTGGTTCGCGGGGATCATGGAAGGCCTGATGTGGCGCGCTTACAATGAGTATGGCTTCCTAGAATACAGCTTCGTTGAGACCGTCGAGGCCAAGCATATCAGCTACATCATCCGGATGGTGGGCGGCCTGTTATACTTCAGCGGCGCTGCGATCATGGCCTACAACCTGATCCGCACCACTCTCGGGCATGGCGAGGCGAAAGACCTCGATCCGGCCGCCAATACCACTCTCACAAATCCTGAGCCGCGCGCCGCGTTGGCACCAGCTGAATAGGGGACTGACCTCATGGGACTGATGAACAATCACGGTGTCTTAGAGCGCAATTCTTTGCTCCTCACTATCGGTATCCTTGTCGTGGTGTCGATCGGCGGGATCATCCAAATGGCACCGCTCATGTATATGGACAACACCATCGAGAAAGTAGACGGAATGCGCCCCTATACGCCGCTGGAGCTGAAAGGTCGCGATATCTACATTCGCGAGGGCTGTTATGTCTGCCACAGCCAGATGGTCCGCCCGCTGAGAGACGAAGTCGAGCGCTACGGCCATTACTCCCTTGCGGCAGAAAGCATGTACGACCACCCTTTCCAATGGGGGTCAAAAAGAACCGGTCCTGACCTTGCGCGCGTTGGCGGCAAATATTCTGCGGAATGGCAGGTGGATCACTTGGTGGATCCGCGCGCGCTGGTGCCAGAAAGCATCATGCCGCCCTACGCCTTTTTGATGGATAAGAAGCTGAAGTATGAGGACATTGAAGACCGGCTTCGGACCGAGCGCATGGTCGGTGTTCCCTACACTGATGAAATGATCGAGAACGCCAAAGGCCATATCCTCGCCCAGGCTGACCCGAACGATAAAGGCTTCGATTTTTATGATAGCCTGATGGGGCTCTATGAAGCTGAAGCAGGCCGCGAAGGCACCGTTGAAGCGCGCGATTGGGATGGCAATCCGGACGAGATTACCGAGATGGATGCCCTTGTCGCATACCTGCAGATGACGGGCACCCTGGTCGATTTCTCAACGTACCAAGCTGATGATCTCAGCAACCGGCGATAGGAGGCAAGCCCCATGTACGAACTCCTCGCAAGTTTCGCTCAAACCGGCGGCCTCATCTATTTCGTGCTGATGTTCCTAGGCGCGCTCACCTACGCGCTCTTGCCGCGCAATCAAGAAACGTTCGACGCGGCGGCGCGGATGCCGCTCGAAGATGGAGGTCCAGACAATGGCCACTGAGATCAAAGACGTTGACGACCATAGCGGTATCGAAACAACGGGACACTCTTGGGATGGGATCAAAGAACTCAACAATCCTTTGCCTCGCTGGTGGTTGTTCGTGTGGTACGGCACGATCGTCTGGGCTGTGATCTACATGATTTTCATGCCCGCCATTCCAGCTTTGCCAGGATTGGGCAGCAACACACCGGGCCTACGAGACCATTCAGACCGTGACTTAGTCGCAGAAGCTGTTCAAGAGCTGAAAACCGCGCGAGTCGAACAGTCTGCCACCCTGCTCGAAGCCTCGTTGGAAGAAATCGAGACTGACCGCGAGCTGCAGCAATTTGCGCTCGCCATGGGGGAAAGCCTGTTCGGCGACAATTGCGCCACCTGTCATGGCGCCGGCGGCCGCGGCGCGGTCGGATATCCTATCTTGGCTGATGATGTCTGGCTCTGGGACGGTACGCTCGACGGGATCGAGTACACGCTGCGACACGGCATTCGCCATGATGACGATGACGCAACACGGTTCTCTTTGATGCCGTCATTCGGACGAGACGGTTTGCTTTCGAGCGAACAAATTGATGGCCTCACCCACTACATCTTACGGGTGTCTGGGCAGGACTTTGATGCCGGGTTAGCCGATGGCGTGACCGAGCTCTATCAGCAGCAATGCGCAACCTGTCACGGGGTGGACGCAAAAGGCGATCGCTTGCAAGGCGCGCCAAACCTAACCGATCAAGAATGGCTTTACGGCAGCACCGAGGACGCGATCTATAATACGATCTACAACGCCCGGAACTCGCATATGCCAGCCTGGCAAGATCGTCTGGATGACGCCTCTATCAAAGCTTTAGCCGTTTATGTCCACACTCTGGGCGGGGGCGAATAGGCCAACGCGCCATGGGACAAACGACGCTCAACATTCATCCCTCTTCGGAACAAGGTGGACCAACACGGCCGCCACCGCAGGATCTGTACGCCAAGCGCCAGCAAATCTATCCAAAGCTGGCGCACGGCAAATTCAGAACTGTAAAATGGGCGGTCATGGCCGTTACACTGGGGATCTATTATGCGCTCCCATGGCTGCGCTGGGATCGGGGAGACGGCATTCCCAATCAAGCTGTACTGGCAGATTTTGAAAGTGAGAAATTTTACTTCTTTTTCATCGAGATATGGCCGCAGGACATCCACTTCTTAGCCGGACTATTGATCCTCGCCTCCTTGGGACTGTTTCTCGTAACCTCTGTGTTAGGACGGGTTTGGTGCGGGTATACCTGTCCGCAAACAGTCTGGACTGATCTCTACATCTGGGTGGAACGCGCCTTTGAAGGCGACCGGGCGGCGCGCATGCGGCTCGATAAAGCGCCATGGGGCTTCAACAAAGCTTGGCGCAAACTCGGCAAACACACGATCTGGTTCGTGATCGCGTTTTGTACTGGCGGTGCCTTCATTTTCTACTGGCATGATGCCCCAACGGTGGCGCAAGGATGGTTCGCCGGCGAGGCGCCCCTCTCGGCCTATTGGTTTGCGGCGATACTGACCCTGACGACCTATTTCCTTGCGGGTTGGATGCGAGAGCAGGTCTGCACCTTTATGTGCCCTTGGCCACGTATTCAGGGCGCGCTGACCGATGAGCATGCGTTGAACGTGACCTATCGCTATGATCGCGGCGAACCGCGCGGCCCGAAGCGCAAATCTCAAAGCTGGAACGAGCGCGGTGACTGTATCGACTGCGATCAATGTGTGCAGGTTTGCCCGGTCGGGATCGACATCCGAAATGGCCCACAGCTTGAGTGCATTCATTGCGCGCTCTGCATCGATGCGTGCGATGAGATGATGACCAAGATCGGCCGCCCGACAGGTTTGATCGCTTACGATACGGACGTCGCCGTCGCAGCGCGCGCCAATCACCAAACACCGCCAAAATACCGGGTCTTGCGGACACGGACATTACTCTACTCCGTTTTGATCGCCGGGATCGGACTGCTGATGGTTTGGGGACTCGCGACGAAGGCGACGATAGAAGTGAATGTGTTGAAAGACCGCTCGCCGCCATATGTTCAGCTGTCCAATGGCAAGGTCCAAAACGGCTATACGCTGAAGCTCGTCAACAAGCTTTCTGAACCGCGCACGATGGAAGTCTCGATTTCAGGGATTGAGGGTCTGGGCTTTGCTGTCATAGGACTGGAGCATGGAGGCGACGCCCCGCTCGAGCTGCCCGTCGAAGCTTTCGGTGTAGATCGATACCGCGTTCTCGTCACAGCCCCCGCTGGCGCCCCGCAGCGCCAAATCACGATCTCGGTCAGAGATATCGAATCCGGCGAGACAGACACAAATCGCGTATCTTTCAGAGGTCCAAACGGATGATCAAAGCAGACACGCATCTCGAAACCGCCCGCACTGGAAAAGAACTCAAAGGCTGGCATGTCTTGCTGATCATGCTCAGCTTTTTCGGCGTCATGTTTTCAGTCAATGGCGTCTTCCTTTTTCACGCCATTACCAGCTTTCCCGGGGAGGATATCAAGAATTCCTACGTCCAAGGTTTAAGCTTTAATGACATGCTGGCGGAGCGAGCGGCGCAAGCCGAGCTTGGATGGTCGGCTGAAGCTGGACTGGTCGATGATCAACTGATCGTGCGCTTGGAAGACTCCGAGCAGGCGCCATTGTCCAGCCAATTCGTCGTGGCGGAACTCCGCCGCCTTGCGACCAACCAAGAGGATCGCACCATTAGCTTTCGACCTCACGCGAGCGGCGAATACGTCGCCGACACAGGTCGCCTTGCACCCGGGCAATGGTTGCTGCGCATCAATGTCTTCGATGCGGCTGGCGAAACGGTGCTATTTCGAATAGAGAAAACCCTCATCGTCTTATGACTTTAATCGCCGACCCTTCCGCATCTGGTTGCCCGTCAGGGCTCGCGCCCGCGACCGCATCAATCGCCGGTGACTTCTCCGCATTTGTTCGAGAAAAGAAGGGTTTAAAGACCCTCACCTTGTCCGTGCGCGGGGCAAAGTGTGGCGGCTGCCTCTCCAAGATCGAAAACAAACTCGGCGCCGTCAGCGGCGTTCAACACGCTCGCTTGAACCTATCAAACGGAAAACTCCAAGTCGCTTGGACTGGGCCGACGCCGGCCGACCAGATTGCCGATACTGTGGCTGCGTTGGGCTACGGTGTTTCGGCCTTCTCTGAAGATCGCTCCGCGAATACAGCGAAGTCCGAAGAACGAGACCTGCTGATCTCTATGGGAGTCGCCGCTTTTGCGCTCGCCAATGTCATGCTGCTCTCCGTTTCGGTTTGGGGCGGACATGGCGAGATGGGGGAACAAACTCGGACAGCCTTGCATGGCATCTCTGGATTGATCGCACTGCCCGTCCTGATCTTTAGCGGACGACACTTTTTCAAGTCGGCTTTCGCCGCGCTCCGCCGGGGTCACGCGAATATGGATGTTCCCATTTCCCTCGCCCTGATCCTCGCCTTTGGGATCAGCGTTTGGGAAACCGCAAACGGCGGCGCGCATGCCTATTTCGATGCCAGCATCATGTTGCTTTGTTTCCTATTGATCGGGCGCTTCCTAGATGCCCGCCTTCGCCGGCAAACACAGGCGGCGGCCCATGAATTGGCTGCCTTGCAAAACCGCTCTCTCAACCGGATTGGCTCGGATGGCAATGCCGAAGCGATCCTCGCGAACGACGTTCAAAAAGGCGATCGCATTCTTTTGGCGGCCGGGGAGCGCGTGATCGTCGACCTTAAGATCACACAAGGCATAAGCGGCATTGATGAGAGTATGGTGAGCGGCGAAAGCCTGCCGCGTACCATCGGATCCGGGGAAACACTCTATGCGGGTAGCCTCAATCTCGATCACCCGTTGACCGGCGAAGCCCTTGGAGCGGCGTCAGACTCTTTGCTTTCGCAAATTGCCGACATGCTTGAAGCAGGTGAACAAAAACGCGACCGCTATCGACAGATCGCGGACAAAGCCGTCTCCCTTTATGTACCCTTCGTGCACACGACCGCGGCGCTCGCTTTTGTCGCCTGGCTCTTAATGGGTGCAAGTGTTCATCAAGCGGTGCTGATCGCGGTTTCGACCCTCATCATCACCTGCCCTTGCGCACTGGCTCTAGCCGCACCCGTGGCCCAGGTCGTCGCGTCTGGCACGCTCTTCAAAAAGGGAATCTATCTAAGGTCCGGTGATGCGCTGGAACGCTTCGCGGAAATCGACCATCTCGTCCTGGACAAGACTGGCACGCTCACCTTGGGCACCCCGCGCCTCGTTTCGGCACACGGCGCCGAGATCCAACTCGCCGCGCGCCTTGCGCGGGCTAGCCGTCACCCACTCTCTCGGGCAATTGTCGAAACAGCAGGTCCAGGCGCGATCGCCGACGACGTGCGTGAGCATCCCGGCCTCGGCGTCGAAGGTTGCGTGAACGGTGAAAGCTATCGCCTTGGGTCAGCGGAATGGGTCGGCGTCCGCGGGCCCGCCTTTCAAACGGGTCCATCTCTATGGTTCGTCGGACCTGATATGGACCCGGTCTTGTTTGAGTTTGAAGACCAGTTGCAATCAGATGCCCGCGAAACGCTAGCGGCGTTGAAACAGCGCGGACTTAGCCTTGAAATCCTATCTGGAGACCGCGAAGTGGCCGTCGCAAAAATTGCTGACACTCTCATGGTTGAAACTTGGCATGCACAGGTCTCGCCAACCGGAAAGGCTGATCGCCTGGAAGCGCTCAGCGCATCCGGTAAGAAGGTTTTGATGGTTGGAGACGGTTTGAATGATGCCGGCGCTCTGGCACTTGCACACGCCTCACTCGCCCCAGGCGGCGCGATGGATGTATCGCAATCGGCCTCTGATGCGGTCTATGCTGGCGGCCTTGACGCACTGCGGACTGTTTTGTCTGTTTCGAAGCGAACCAAAAGTGTGATGTTGCAGAATTTTGGTCTTGCCGCGGCTTACAATTGTATCGCGGTGCCGATTGCAGTGACTGGGCATGTGACCCCCTTGATTGCCGCCATCGCGATGTCAGCTTCTTCGCTCATCGTCACCGTGAACGCCTTGCGGATCAAAGGAGCGCGTGCATGACCATTATCATCTATCTGATCCCGGTTGCACTTGGGCTTGGCTTGCTTGGGTTAGGATCATTTATATGGTCGGTCGTTTCGGATCAATACGACGATCTCGAGGGCGCCGCATACCGTGTCCTCTGTGATGAGGACACGCCACTAAGCTAATTCAAGCTTCATCATGTAGTTGGTGAGTTCATAGCGTCTTATTTGGGGCGCCTTAAGACGCTGAGCTAATGTCCCATTTTGCTCGCAGACTTGTCCGGAGGTCTATTGCCTCGCCGAGCCGTCGAGAGGTGCTGAGCGAAGCCCGTGCCGCAAGAAACACTCTGTGGGATTGGGTTGACTTTTGGTATCGAGAATTCGTTATCAGACTTGATGGTATCAAAAAGGCGACAGGCCTATATTTGAGCGCCTGGGAGATATGTGCTTCCAAATTTGATTGTCCGATTAAGTGGTCCAAAAAAAACCCCCGAAAATCCGAAGATTTTCAGGGGTTTATTGGGTGCGGGAGTAGGATTTGAACCTACGACCTTCAGGTTATGAGGCGATTATACCACGATTCACGCCACTTCTAGCCACGTCCCATATCCTCACAAATATCTGTAATATATGTGATTTTTATATTTTCAATTTCTCAGCCATTCATTACAAATCACGGAAAACCCTTGAAACCTGGTATATATATGGTAGAAATCAATACCTTCAGGGATTGAACCTGAAGGTCGGTTATAGCAAGTATTTTGGGTTTTCCGATGCGTATTTCGCAGCAATCCGTCAAACAATTGGAGCCGAAGCCAAAGACCTATTCGGTCTGGTGCAGTGAGCTCAAGGGCTTTGGAGTGAGGGTCAATCCCGCAGGTACGATGAGCTTCATTGCGAAGTATCGGGTCAATGGCAAACAGCAAATGACCACGATAGGTCGAACCGATTCGCTAAAGGCGGAAGCAGCACGCCGACGGGCACGTGAACTCATGGGTTCCGCCGCCATGGGGATCAATGAAATCGCTATCGAAAAGGCAGAACGGAGCGCCACCACAATAACAGACCTCGCAGAACGTTTCCTTGAGGCCTACGTTCCCTACCATCTCAAACCCAGCACACAGAAAGACTATCGCAGATCCATAGAGAAGTTCATCATTCCCCGACTTGGCCGCACGAAGGTTCGCGATCTCGATCGTGCGGCGATTTCGGAATTTCATCAGGGCTTTGCGGATACGCCCTATCAGGCAAACAGAATCCTCGGCACGCTTTCCGTTATGCTCACACAGGCGGAAATCTGGGGCATGCGCCGCGAAGGCATCAATCCTTGTCTTGGCGTAAAGCGTTTCAGGGAAAAGAAACGCGAACGATTTCTGTCGTCGGAAGAGATGGGACGGCTTGCAGAGTCTCTTGACAAAGAAGCCAAGGAAGCACCGAGCGCCGCGGTAGCTTTTCGACTGTTAATTCTAACAGGTTGTCGTCTCGGCGAAATACAGAAGCTTCAATGGCGCGATGTCGATTTTGAGCGGGAGGAAATCCGGCTCAGCGATTCAAAGACGGGGCAGCGCACTGTTTATCTGAGCCCACAAGGTATCGCGCTCCTCCTATCAATCCCACGCATAGAAGGTAATCCTCATGTCATTATCGGCAAGCAGCCTGGCGGCTACTTAACCGACCTCCAAAAACCTTGGCGCCGGGTGCGCGCAAGAGCGGATTTGGAAGATGTACGTATCCATGACCTACGCCACACCTTCGCGGCGAATGCCGCCGCCAGCGGCCTCAGTTTGCCCATGATCGGAAAACTTCTTGGGCACACCCAAGCTCAAACGACAGCCCGTTATGCACACTTGGCAGCAGACCCGGTGAGAAAAGCAAACGCCGATGTAGCCCGGCTGATCGCTACTGCTATGGATACCAATACTTAGCAAGTTAAGATCCGCGATTCATTACTAGCCATATGGAAAAACTGTTCACAATCATCCTTATCCCTATCGGGATCATAAATGGAAAATTCCAACCTTAAATGGTCCGAAAATCAGGGGTCAGGTCAATGGGAAATAAGGATCGAGTTTGGCGTATCGGCATTAAAGCGACTTAAGCCGATTAGGTTATGGCTGCTTTGCTCGCGAAACGGATTTAACCCGAGTGACAGCAACTTCCTAAAACCGGACATTAGAAATTGCTTCGAAAGGCCACTGCGTTCGGATCAACGAAACGGCTATGAGCACAACCCTGTGTAGGTTGGGCTTGAGCAATCCTCTCAAATGCTCATGAGAAAAACTCAATTCATGCACTTAATCCGAACTGGACTTTACTTAAAAACCTTGAGTGGACATTGTGCTGTGCAATTAAGGTTTCAAAGTAACTATGCGCAAACGACGTCAACAGAAGCTCATTCTCGAAGAACCAGAAATTGCCCTCATAAAAGGGTTGATCGCGCATACTGACCTGAATGATCAAATGATCGTCGCCATTTTTAGCCACGCATCGCGAACAATAAATCATCGAGAAATTGGTTATTTCCGGGACCTCAACAACGAGAAATATCAAGCTTATGCCGCCTCTTCGAAATCTCATGTAGAAGCATTTCTTGCGCGGTACGGACGCTTTGAACGAGTCGCAAAGCAACTCGGATTTCTTCCACAGGAAGCAAACTTCCAACTCGTTCAAAAATCTGCCGAAGCGATGAAGAGCGCCGTCGCGACATTTAACAATCCGAACATCAAGTGGAAGTCGGAGATCTTCATTGTAAACGCGGTGATTTCATGGACGTATTTGATGCATGCTTATTATCAGGCCAAACGGGTGGACTATCGATACAAGAAGAATGGCGAGCTGATTTTAACAGACGAGCGCAGACCAAAACACTGGGAATTGACCAAATGCCTCAATGCGCACGAATGCCCACTCCCTAATCCGGTAAAAGCCAACCTTAAGTACTTGATTGCAGTTCGTAACGAAATCGAGCACCGCTTATCAGACAATGTCGACAGCTTTTTGGAGCCCAAACTTCAAGCATGCGCATTGAATTTCAATTACTGGATGTGCGAATGGTTCGGCGAAGAGTGTTCTATCGCACCAGAGTTAGCGTTTGCGATCCAGTTCGCTGAAATCTCTCTTCGCAGCAACCCGGCCATCGTCGGAGACAAAGGGCTCCCTGATGTGATTCAAACGGTTAACGATTTGATTGAAGGCGACATGAGTGAAGACGACTACAACGACCCCCAATATTCGTATCGGGTTTTTGTGGTCCCCAAAACTATCAACAATCCCAAAAAAGCCGATCAAGCTGTTACTTATGCATCGCCCGGATCAGCGATCGAGACAGCGGTGCGCGAAGTCGAGCGCCCGAAGTTCACCGCCAGTCAAATCGTCGCGCAAATGAAAGACGAGGGATTCGCTGATTTCTCGCTGTATGGAAAAGGTGGCTTCGTTGAGGTTTGGCAAGGTCTGGACGGAAAGAATCCGGCTCTTGGGTTCGGCGTGCATATAGCCGGTTTATGGTACTGGTACGATAAAATGGTTGGTGAGGTACGAGCAATACTCACACAAAGAGGAGCTGAGGCCTAGCTTAGGACGATCAAAACTGTTGCTTCATGTCAATCTCACGAACCGGTCTCGAATTTCTGCACAATTGATCAAGTAACCCTGCCAACCGGCTCTTTTGGCACTCGCACTGAGGGGCTTGCGGGGTATAAACATATCGGAGGTTTGCAGGTCTGCAGGCAAAAAGAAAACGGACGAATCTTTGTAATCGGCGGTCACTAAGACGACGTACAATGGAAAGTAAATACCGGCATCCATTCGCTCTTTTTGCGGGCCCCATGCCGCTCCCAAAATTGTGTTTGGCAGAGCATTCGTATCTTTTACCTTGCTCGTTTTGACCTGCGCTAAGTAACCGCAAAAATCGCATATCAGATCAGCACACCTAAAATTGGGAGGAAGTAGTCGGGTAGACTTTGGTCTTTTGCACTTTGGGCAAGAGCATGTCGTTGCCACTAGTTTTTCCCCCCAGTCTCCAAGCTTTTGTTTCTCCGTCGCCATTTGCGGTTCCTCCGAAATTGGTGTCCGGTGTCGGACCGGTAAGTGTTGGGGTATTTCGAATTGGTCTATCGAGTTTTGATTGATACTTGTGTTTGGCTGGACCTAGCTAAGGACGCCAGGAACTTGCCTATCTTGAGCGTTTTGGACGATCTGCAAAGGTCTGCAGTGCTGGAGCTGGTCGTTCCTGAAATCGTCCAGTCCGAATTTGAGAGAAATAAAGACAGAGTTTCCGAGAGAGCTCAGAAGAGCCTCAAGTCGCACTTCCGGCTGCTACGAGAATCTATAGTAAGTCTTTCCAAGGATTTAGACACTTCGACAACTCTGGACGCTATTTCGGAAGTAGACCGTCGGATAAAGGTCGATTCGCAAGATGTAACCCGCACCGTGTTGAGGATCGAAGGTTTGTTTGCAAAGGCGTCAAAGCCCGCGCTTACCACTCAAATGATGGAAAACGTGACCCGCAAAGCCCTTGAGAGCGTCGCCCCGTTCCACCTAAACAAAAACAGCGTCGCCGATGCTTTACTGTTAGAATTATATGCTGACCTTTTGGAGACTAAGTGTGCTGAGAAGGATCACTTTGCGTTCGTAACCCATAACGTTCGAGACTTCGGACGACCCAACGGCGATCGCCGAGAACCTCACCAAGACCTCGTCGATCTCTTTAGCGATGAGCGCTCGTCATATTGGAATAACCTCGCCTCATTGCTCGAGGAAATAGCTCCAGACTTAGTTGAGGACACTCAGATGGAGTTTTCGGGTTGGGATCAAGCAAGGAAGTTGTCTGAAATTCTGGACGCAGAAAACACCCTGTACCGTCAAATCTGGTACAATCGGCATTTGAATTTGAGAGCATCTATTGACGATGGAACTATAAAAATCGTTTCAGCAATAGCGTCAGAACGCGGTAAATACCGGACAGATCAGATCTCAAAAGGAACCTGGGAAATCGCGTTAGCGGCCGCAGAACGAACCGAGAAAGAGCTTGGCACAGAAAACCTGGGCCCTTGGGACGATTTCGAGTGGGGGATGCTGAATGGTAAGTTATCTGCTCTTCGTTGGGTATTGGGAGACGACTGGGATATGCTCGACACTTAACGTACCCAACCTTCCTAGGGTTGTGATTTTTCCGCGACGTGCGTCTTAAAACGCCTTAAATAGGACGCTCGCCATTTGAAGGCTCATCGCCAGAAGCCGTCAGATATTCTTATATTTGGAATGGCTGGATTAGCCGAAGCGATCTTTTTGGGCACACCAGATCAAAAATGAAGATAAGACCAGCATTGACAAATTTGGGTGATTACCTAAATATTGGGTGATCACCCAAATACAGGATTCATCTCATGATCTCAGAGTTTCTCGCCCCCTTCATATCCGACTGGCCGGACAGCGCTCGGATTGCCGCGATCGCTCTGGTGATCTCTTTGTTGGTGTTGCTTCGCTATGGTCTGCTCACATCCATAGGGTTCGGCTTGGGCCAATTGGTTGGAAAGTTTGCGCCGCACAGACGCCTTCAGGCGCTTCCATTTACAGCAGAACAGGTTCGCCGCGAGATCTTTCACTCCATGACAAGCGTGCTGGTTTTCACGGGCGTGGTTGGGGTCATCATAATTTTAACGTCAGCCGGATGGACGAGAATTTATTCCGAGCCAGGGGCCTATGGTTGGGTCTGGTTCTGGCTGCAAATTCCGATCGCGCTTATCATTCAGGATTTCTATTTTTATTGGATGCATCGGTTCATCCACGCGCCTGGAATTTATGACAGAGTGCACCGTACGCATCATCTCTCGACCAATCCAAGCGCTTTTGCAGCCTTCGCATTCCATCCTTTAGAAGCGGTGCTGGAAATAGCTGTATTTGTTGTGATCGTCATGCTCATTCCGATGACACTGTCGGCGCTGATACTCGTTGGCCTGTTCTCGCTCATCTATAATGTGTACGGACACTTGGGGTACGAAATCATGCCGCGCTTTATTGCCAAGAGCCCCCTTGGCTCTGTTCTCAATAAGTCTGCTTACCACAATCAGCACCATCGGACATACCGTTACAATTACGGCCTCTACACCGTGATTTGGGATCGACTTTTCGGGACGTTGCATCCTCATGCTGACAGGCTTTATGATGAGAAAACCCAAGAACAAATACGATCAGGAGCTTGAGGCAATCGACCAAACCACATCATTTCCATGTGACTTGACTGCTAACACTCAAGCGGTCTTCGGTACAAAAACCAAAGGCCGTATACTTCTCTCGAGCCTTAATTTGTTCAACCGTTTTGGCTTTGAGCGGGCAACGACGGCGCAGCTCGCCGAGGCCTCGGAGGTTTTAGAGGGAACGCTTTGGTATCATTTCAAAACGAAGAACGCTTTAGTTCTTGCCCATCTTGATGTGCTCGAAACCAGATTGGAAGAGCACTTGAATGCGCCGCTATCAGAATCACTCACAAAAATCATCGAGCACATTCTAGGCGTTTTCGATTTGCTATGGGATTTCAGGTATTTGTTACGCGATCCAATCGCAGCAATTCAAGACGACGATTCTGTACGGTTTCGCTTGCAACAAATTTACGAACGCGTTGAAAAACGGATCGAGGCGCGCTTAATTCAGGCCGAGGAAATGGGTCTGATAGATCTCTCCGAAACAGATGCGAACGCGTTGGCGGTTTCATGCTTCCTGACTGGACGATATGGGTTGGATTATGCTCGCATCCGGTTTGGTGATGATCTGGACGTGGCGGCTTTTCGCCAGATCGGCATTCCGCAACTCCTTTCCCTATTGAAACCCCACCTGACAAAGAAAGGAAAGGCACGAATCGAGAATACACCCGAGTTTGCTTCTGTATTGTTACCCAAAATTGGGTAACTCGCATTTTTAAATGTGCTGGAATGTCTCTTTTGAGGCCAAGCGTGTACGTTCAAAACCCGCGTCACTAAGACTGATAAAGGCCAAACGCCGTCACTAGACGCTTGTGCCAGCGGCCTTAACTCGCCCCACAACGGTCGCCGGTCCAATGTCGAAAAGCGCCCTAAGTAAGACGCTCATTTATACTAGGTAAAATCAGACACTACCGCCCTATGACGGGCGGCCGAGATATCATAGCCGTCTGCTGGAGAGAGCTCGACTTCTCGTAACAATAGTACCTTATCCTTATCTAAGCTCCGCTTAAGAGCGATTATCATTCATTCCGGAGCGGCCATACCTACTCAGATCGATCTGGCACAGTTTTAAGAGGGAAGGACAAGCAGAGACTCAGTCTGGGCTTTCCAATGGATGGCTGCGTAGGACAACGCTTCCAAAGCTATCAACGTCCGTAACATCTTGAGAAATTTGGTAACTAGGAGAGAGACGCCGTTGAGCAATGGGGAGATCGCGCGCTGATCGATCAGAAACCAGAAAATAACCCGCGGCACCCAGTTCATCCGACATTCCGCGAGGTGTCTGGGAACGCATGAAGCTGCCGATATAGGTGCCTTCCCCCGGGCTAATAGTAAATTCTATTTCAAATGGCCATTCTGGTAGCCATTCGTAGGATCCTCCGGGTCCTGACCCATAAAACTCAAAATCAGATATGACATAGTGCCCAGGTGGTAATTGCCTGAGCACGACATGTCCTGTTTCAAAACCTTCAAAATCCGGCTCAACTACTTTTAGATAGATTGCTCCACCAATGCTTGGTTTGATCATGCCGTCCCAATCGTCGCGGGCATCGCCCTCCAATGTCTCAATCCGTCCATAAGGGAATCCAAAGCGCATTCCAAAACCGCGCACTGTTCCGACGGAATAGATGAGCGTACCAGCATCCACTCCATCGTAACTTGGTCCAGGATTTGGTCCCGCGCCTCGATTCGTCTGCGTTGAAGAGGCGCAACCAGCCAGGAGAAGAAAACCTATAAAAGTATACGTTGCAGTTTTCACTCAAATAGTCCTTTTTTGTAACGCGTTACATTGCTCGTTTTGAACTCTACAGATCCCTTCGGACCTGAAAGGAACATGGTCATCACATCAGCTGGTAGTTCATCAAGGGTCGATGCTTGATGCACTCTTTGCCACGTATTGCTTGTGCATTCTTTGGATTGTAAGTCGGAGGACGTGAGATCGAAAAGACTGTTAGTCGAAGATATCATCGGCCGGAGGACTGTAGCTCCTGTAAGCAACAATAGCGGCCTCAACATCAACGCCCTTTTCCTCACTTAGAAAGTCGAGCAACTCTCGGCGCACATTCGCGTTAGGAAACCCTCTCTCAACTGCGTCTATGGTGTGGTAGGTAATCGTGTCCAATTTGCCGTCGAAGGGGAAGTTCTTAAGCGTCCGCAGGGCAATCTCAGGGCGCGTCAAGGAAGCCATCTCGACGACATTGTAACCATTTCCAAGTGTCTCGCTTGGGTTTGCTCCTGCATCGAGTAAGAGGAAGTAGTTGTCCCATTGGCGGTCATCGAATGGAGACATTTGCGGCCCTAAATCCAGCCAACGCGCGCGGCTAAAGGCCAAGCTAAGCGCTGTATGCTCAATGTCGCGGCTTTTTGCGTTTGGATCGCCGCCATATTGCAAAAGCAAACGCAGCACTGCTGGTTGGTGAAATTCTGCCGCGATCAAGACTGGAGAATATCCATCAATCCAAGACTTTGCTTCGCCAGGATAGGTCGGTCCAAAGTCTCCAATGATGAGCAAGTTTGGCTCTGCTCCTGATCTAAGGAGAAGTTCAATAGCATTCAAATTTGGTATGGCTGTATCGCGTGTTGCACGCGCAGGTGGGCTATTCAGATGACGATCCGCGACCAGGTCTGGAAACTCAAGGCCATGGCAAGTCAATGCCCAAATTAAGGGAGTTACGTTGTTTCGGTTCTTGTCAGTTATCGCGGATGGATATCGATCAATGACACTTTTCAAAGTCTCTGCGTCGCCTTCGCAAGCTGCTTGCGCAATAGTTTGAGTTCCATTAGCGGCGAAAGTTTTTTCGATTTTACCAGGCTCATTTGCTGCGCTGTTTCCGCAACCGCCAAGCAAAAGTACGGTCACCACAAAGAGCATACAAAAGCTCGGTCGCATCACTGTCCCTCAACCGTTGCGTTATATGCTTTGACAAGCTTTCTCGCGAAATCTGCCAACATTTCACCCGTTCCATCAAGTCCAGGCAGAATTATTACGTCCATTGCGATTACACTTTCGAACCAATCCTCGGAGTATCGCATTCATAAGAAATTGGCTAATGTCCGCTCCGACGCCGGGAACGAACGATAGCTCAGCGTCTTAAACTCGCCCCAGAACGGTCGCTCGTAAGGTCTTCTTTGGGTCAGGAGGAGACAATGTGCGTCAGGTTCGAAACGCCTCAGGCCGTGGCATAAAGAGCTATTCAGCTGTCGATAACAAAGCACAAACGGGCGGTGCAGGACGATCCTTACAAAAATCAGGCGGGCCAAATCGGGTCCAATACTCGATATAGCCCAGGCGCTGCAGTATGGGTTCGAACCTCGGAGAAAACCGGGCCTCTGGGAACATTGGATCGAACATTACAACGGATAGAAAAAACCGCCCCGTCGCTGCTTCTTGTTCGGCGATCGATAGCGCTAAGTCTGTTTCACCCAGCTGATCCAGCAACGAATATGCAAACCAGCCCTCAAATCCGCCCTCATAGGCCGCAACGATATCTGAAACGGTCAGATCGATTGTCTCGTTGCTACCGCCCCGTTTGGCATCAAGAAATGCCTTGAGCAGCGTCTCATTGATTGGCAATGGCGATTGCCCCATCCAGTCTTCTGCAGCATCGTAATTCCTCATACGCACATGGGTGTGCCAGATGCCGTACCAAGCGTTCGGGTTCTCAAAGCCGGTATCGGTCCAGATGCGCAGCAATTCATTTTGAGCAGCTTGAGGATCTGGTCCGATATGCGTCATCATACCCATAGCTGTTTGAAGCGGCGGCGAAGTCGGATCGAGTTTGAGCGCCTGGCGTAAAATTTCCAGATTCTTCTCAACATAACCAACTTCGCGATAATGCTCTCCAAACCAGAGCATGAGCATTGTGTTGCTCGGATCGATGGACAGAGCATCCTGAAAGATGCGCTCAGCCTCGATCCAATCGCCACGACCATGAGCCACTGACGCCATCACAGAGCGAGCTTCGACCAGTTTTGGATTGAGGCGTGTTGCTTGATCAGCCGCGTAAAGCGCTTCGTTGAAAGCTTGTTGAGGATCGATCGCGTCTGAATAAGTCGGCAATGTGCGCCACGCCGAGGCAAGCGCTTCCCAGGCCTTCGCGTAATCCGCATCGCGCGCCACGGCCTCTTCGAGCAGTTTGATCGCCCGCGTGTTCGGCTCTTCACCGCGCTGGAGCCATAGGGCGCGTCCGCGCTCATATAGGTCGACCGCAATCGGGTCAGCCGAACCTGCAGATGCTTGAGCGGCATTCGGCATGAAGCCTCGAATACCAACTGTTACGACCAGGCCTAAAGCGACAATGACCAGAAAGGCCGCAACTGTTCGCTGCAACATGGGCCTTGTGCGACCAACCTTGGGAACGGCTACGGATGAACGTGAGGCCAGCCAGCCGTCGAGCTCGCTGCAATGAGCATAGACCGTCGACTGAGTGTTATGTTGCTGGCGATGGATGGGCAGTTTTTCGTCTCGTTCCCAACGCCTCGCCGTCCGTTCGCTACAGCCAAGATGGTTGGAAATCCGCTTCCAACCGACCAAACGTCCGTTTTGATTTTGAGAGAGTTCGGACATGTACCGCTCTTGTGGATGATGAAATACGATTTTCTTGATGTTTATGCGATTTCTGGGGCAAGGACAAACGCGGTCATATGCGGTCAAAGCCGGATTTCGGGCTGACCAGGGCTGGTCTCATCGCGAAAAGCTGACGCATCTCGAGGGCATAGATTGCGGGAGAAACAATCGTGCGTTTAGTCTTGTCAGCGATGGCTTTGCTTGGCGTCTTGGCCGGATGCCACGCCCCGGCTTTGGAGCCGACTGTTTACTCAGGTCCGATTATAGATATGCATTTGCATGCCTATCCCGCCAACGGAAACGGCCCGCCTGGCCAAGCGGTTTGTGCTGGTGTCGCGGCAGACTTACGCTTCGACCCCAGCAACTCTTGGCCGCAAAAGTTCACCGAGCGCATGTTTGCCGAAAACTGTGAGACGCCGATCCTCGGGTCTATGACTGATGCAGAGGTGCGGGATCAGACCATCGAGGCTTTGCGACGTCACAATGCGCGCGGCGTGCTGAGCGGATCGCCTGAAAGGCTTAATGATTGGATGGCTTCTGCGCCAGACTTGTTCTTTCCTGGACCAAACTTTCGCGGACGCGATGATGATCCT
Source organism: Pseudomonadota bacterium (assembly GCA_038527765.1). Lineage (GTDB taxonomy): Bacteria > Pseudomonadota > Alphaproteobacteria > Caulobacterales > Hyphomonadaceae > Henriciella. The sequence goes on along the minus strand of JBCBFK010000017.1, from coordinate 2,503 downwards.
AGTCCCGACCAACTCGGCGCGCAGTTTGAGAGTGGAGAACTTGAAGTCTTCGCCGAAATTACTACGCAGTACAACGGCATCATGGCCGATCATTCAAAACTCACAGACTATTGGAGCATGGCCGCTGAACTTGATGTGCCCGTTGGCATTCACATGGGGGTCGGCCCGCCCGGCGCGTATTTGCTCGGGGCGCCCAATTTCGCGGTTCAAAGCCCAATGCATTTGGAACCGATCCTAAAGAAGCACCCCACTCTGCGCGTGTATGTTATGCATGGCGGGATGCCTTATGCCGAAGACATGAAGGCGCTGATGTATGCCTACCCGCATCTGCATTTGGACACCGGTGTTCTGCAAATGGCGATGACCCGCAAAGCCTATTACGCGTACCTTGAGGACTTGGTCGAAGCCGGTTTCATTGATCGGATAATGTTTGGCTCGGACCAGATGAATTGGCCAGGCCTGATTGATGAAGGGATCAACGCGATTAATGAGGCGCCCTTCTTATCGTACCACCAAAAGAAAATGATCCTCTACGACAATGCTGCGCGGTTCCTGCGTTTGGGCACCTCGTAGTGACCTCCAGCCTCAATCTTCAGATCAATGAGAGAGACCCGATATGAAAATCACCCTCGCTGCCGTCGCTGCAAGTTACATTCTAACGGCATGCGTCGCCACCGCCGAAATGCCCACCTTGGACAGAAATAAGGAAACGGCCCGTCAGTTTTATCAGGACTTATGGTTCACGGATAATACGGACATGTATTCAAAATATGTGGCAGATACTTATGTCGTCCACGATATCGGTCCCGCAAAAGGTGTAACGGAGTCGGCAATCACTCAGAAGCAAATCGCTGATGTCTTTCATGGTTTCGGAGATTTGACCGGCGAAATTGACTATCAGATCGCAGAAGGCGACAAGGTCGCGACGCGCTGGTTTGTCAAACTGGACCCAACTGAGGAGGCCAAAGCACTTGGTATGACATCCATCGATGGCGTCGCGATCATCAACGTCTTTCGATTCAATGGTGACGGCAAAATCGTTGAAATCTGGAACCATCGCCACGATGTCGAACTCCCGCGCCCACCTGAAAGCTACCGCGGGATCGCGCAGTAACGGGCGTTTAAAGACGCCGAGCCAATGTATCCTTCGACGCCGGGAGCAGACATAACCTCAGCGGCTTAAACTCGCCCCACAATGGACTCTCGTAACGTCTTCTTTGGGTCAGGAGCAGACATTAGCCGAGCGGCCGACTTGGGGCGAGTTTAAGCCGCTCTGCTTATGTCAGCTGACCTGAGACCCTTGGGTCCCTCATTTACAATGAGAGTCTCGCCTTTCCATAGTCCCTAGTTTGAGGCTTGGCGAGCTCGTTGGGTGCGGTGCTCCCATCAAGCTGGAAAGGCTAATAGAATAGCTGTTGGAGCCCCTTGTAGCAATGAAATAGCGATTAAACTCCAACACTTTCGAATAGTTTGCGCAATTTTTTAGAACGGGGAAATGCCGGGGAGCTGGAGCAGATTGAATTCGTCATCGCGTCTGTATCTCGCGAGACAACAAGGCGCTCACATCTTCCTGAGATAATTTATGACGCTTTCCAGTTAGCGTAAAATAAAGTAAGTTTTCACACATTTCCGAGTGTTTTTTGATTTTCTCTTCTGAAGCACTTTCAATCAAGTGATCCATCTCTGATCTATAAATGCTGACCTTGGCCTCTCCAAAACACTGAGCACTGAACCGATAAAAACTTATCGTTCGCAAATTTGGCGGACAACTTGTAGCTAAACTACAGTTTAACTCAACAAATTCCGGGCTGAGTTGTTCAATTCGGCGGTTCCAAAATTCATTAGAGATTAGTGGGTTGAGTAAGATTACTTGCTCTATTTCTGAGAAAAATTCGTCACTTTGACCGAACACCAAAGCACCACCGAAACTCTCTGCAACTATACTCAAACTTGGCTCCTCTTTTTGGATAGATGCCATGTGGTCAGCTATCCAGTCGGTTAACTCCAAAAAGTTGTAGCCTCGGACCTTATTTCGCGCGTGGAGCGTATAGGGATATTCTAGGGAATAGACGCGGCGAAATTTTCCAGACAATTCTTGTTCGATGTGATTTAATTCACGATGGACTGATTGAAATGGTCCTCCCCGAATATAGACCACAGCGTCTTTTTTTGAGGAGTTGTTCTCGATTACCCTATGTTTATGCTTGCACTTATCATCCAGGCAATGAATTTGCACTTGTGAGGTCGTCGTGACCTTGAAACAGTCCTCAATCACTTTTGAGCGCCCAGACACGCTTTGTCCAAAAGCTTCACAATTCACATCGATAGCAACCGAAAAATCGTCCTTCGAGTCATAAACTGTTTCTACGGTCCCGGTTTTTAAATCCAAAAAAGAAAGCGAAAGCGTTCCTCGGGAAGTATAATAGACATAGGGTAACAGCAGACGACTTAGATCATCATCAAGCGTAACTGGGGAGACTCCGAACCTTATTGGACCAAAAGG
>JBCBFK010000016.1:0-25454 GCA_038527765.1 Pseudomonadota bacterium | reverse complement strand
ACGATTTATGTCGATGAACCGCGATCAAGTTCTTCGCGATAAACTGGAATAAGGTGAGAGTCTTAAACTCGCCCCAAAACGGACTCTCACCGAAGTCTCGAGATCGTCGATCGGTGAACATTGAAATCTGCAGCGATGGCGTTCTGGCTTTCGCCAGACGCTAAACGCTCCAAAGCGCGGGATCTCTGATGGTCTGTGAGCTTAGGTCGTCGACCAAACTTGGCACCATTCTTTCTGGCTATTTCGCGTCCCTCATTCGCACGCCGCAAAATGCGCTCTCGCTCATCCTCGGCCATCGCGGACAGGAGTGCTAAAATCCCCTTCCCCATCGGCGTTGTTAAATCAAGCCACGGCTTATCCAGGACTTTCACAAGAGCTTCTCGTTCCGCAACGCGAGAGATGATCGTAATACCGTCCATCATGGACCGAGTGGCGCGGTCCCATTCCGCAATAACCAGAACATCCCCCGTGCCGAGCGCATCGATAGCTTTTTCGAGTTCTGGTCTTCCTCGAACCGACTTACCCGAAGCTTTCTCTCGATAAATCTTATCAACTTTCTCAGCCCGCAGATTCGAAATCTGGCGTTCGAATGATTGGCCGGTTGTTGAAACTCTCGCATATCCAATTTTCATAATGAAAAGCCTATCAGAACTCACGTATTTATGCACCTGAAATATGCACGGCCCAGAATCCCCGTGAATACTGGATTACACACAGTCGTGCAAATATCATGATTTTTGCACGACTGACAAGGAACAAGTTTGGGTCCAGTTTAAGACGCCATCCTAAAGTAGCTATAGGCGTCAGAACCTGACGAGTGTCCAAAAGCAAGGTGTCTTGCTCAATGAGACAGTTCGCGCGAAGAATGAGCACCATGAGGGAAAAAGTGAGTGAAAATCCGACCGGATCACCGCATGGCGAACTAAAAGGCTTTAGCGCCTTCGTCTTCTATATTCTTTACATTCCGCTCTGGCCGGTAGTAAAAATAGTAGGGGTGTTGGTGAGGAACTGGTGGCGCCCATGCGCATGGATACACGGCGCCATTTTGGGTTTCGATGACCTCGCTGAGCAACGCAAAGTTATACGCAAGAAGGGTCGTATGCGTTATCGCAAAAAAAGGATCGAGGACATGATCGGTGAAACTATCATCAAAGAGGCCTTAGACCCTGGCTCGACGGTCTTGGACACGTTGGAAAACGACGACAAATGAGCCACCGGGTTAGGGCGCCTTCAGTCGCTGGTTCAATGTCTGTTTTGACGACGAAAGCCCTTTTTAGATAGCGGGGCGATCCGGTATATCTGCTTAGTTCCAAAAACATTGAGACAACAGCGCAACTTTGATTATTCAGAAACAGCCTGTTAACCTCATCTTTATGACGCTGAAATCCGTTTTTCTCTCTGCCAGTGTAATCGCGTCAACGTGCTCCGCTCTTGCAGAAAATAGAGAAGTGCCCTCGCGATGGCTCGATCAAACTTTAACTTGCTTCGTCCTAGATTGGTCGGCTTTCCACGGTAGTTTTACCGGCACATCGGTCTCGGGGGTCGCCGACGCACCGACCGAATTCACACTCATGGTCCATGACTGCGAAGAAGCCAATGATCCTACTATACTGAAAGCCTGCGGTCCCAAGCCTGAAATGTTCTCCGTGATCCAGATCTATGGTCTCAATCACGGAAATATGGAGGGAGCGGTATCGTCTCGTTCGAGCAAATTCCTTAAGACTTACACGATCCAAGAGGATGTCATCGCATTCGCCCAAGACGGATCATTCATCTATTCACGACTAATACAGCAAACGAAAGATCAGCTAAGCGCCATGAACGCCTACGGGCGCTGTCGCCTTCAACGCTGAGCGATTCAACTCGCGTATCAACGATCTTCAACTGCTCCCAGACGGCTCGCCGACGCAATCTCTTCTTAGGAGTTGCGGTCGAGATCCCTTTCGATTTGATATACTCTTCGGGCTAAGTTGACTTAACAAGCTGTAATGTAAACTTGTTGTAACAAAGAGCTTGTCTAATCTAGTTGGCGGCTAGATTCCCCAATTAATTGTTTTTTAAATTTCTGTCTTGCGCTTCATTTCATCTGGTGCTTGAGTGACATTATATGCAGGCATAAGTTGTTATGGCTGCTTAACCTCGAGAGTTAAGGGGACTTTCAATGCCTGCGCCTAAATCACTATTCAATCCATCCGCATTAGCGTTCGCTGTCTTCGCTGCTGTCATGGCATTCCCCGAAGCGGCGCACGCCCAAGGTGGTGGAGGTCTTTTCGACAGCTTCACCAACTTACTAACTGCCCTCGTCGACGTACTGACAGGCGTGTGGGCCCGCTTAGTTGGCATCATCGCTATCTTCGTCGCTGGCATTCTTTGGCTCTCTGGCCGTCTAGAGATGCGCCACTTCATTGCCGTGATCGGCGGTCTGATCCTAGTCTTTGGCGCAGCCGCGATCGTCGATGGCGTAGCTGGAGCGGTCTAATGCGGGATGAGCAGCCCGATATCGATCCTCTCTTTATCGGGTTAACCCGGCCACCCTTGGTGCTTGGCGTCCCTATAATGTGGTTCGGGCTGAACTTTATGTTCTTCGGCGTTGGTCTCATCGCGTTCACCGGACTGATCGGTAAGTTCTTATGGCTCGTCCTCGTTTCCGTGCCGCTGCATCTCTTCGGGTACTGGATGACGACCAAAGACGCGCATTGGATGTCAGTCTTCACCGCTTGGACCCAACATGCCGGTCCTACTCGCAACAAATCATTCTGGAAATCGAATAGTTTTTCACCTTAGGAGCTTTGTAAACACTCATGGTCTCGGCGCTTGCTCAGAAAGAAATGGCATTCGGGAAACACGTCTCTCGCGAGAAGGGTGTATCGAACTTCATCCCCTATTCACGGCACGTAGATGACCATACAGTTGCAACAGCTGACGGACTACTTCTTCAAACTGTAAAAGTCCGCGGTTACTCCTTCGAAACCGCCGACATCGTTGATCTCAATGCGCTAAAACGAATTCGCGAGACAATGCTCCGCGGCCTGGCAAATTCACGGTTCGCTCTCTACCATCACATTATTCGACGTGAAGTGTCGCAATATCCTGAGGGCGCGTTTGACGATCCATTCTGCCGCGCATTGGATGACAGGTACAAAGCCCGCTTGGCTGACAGCCGAATGTTCATCAATGAACAATATCTCACCCTGGTACGCCGTCCTCAACAGGGTGTCGTTGGGGGTGTGGCTTCCTTCCTCCAAAGCTTGAACTCAAAAGTCGATAAGCAAGCGCAATTTGAGCAGGAAGCGGCAGATCTAAAAGCCCTCAACGATGGGATGCAGAAGATTGAAACGACGCTCGCCAAGTATGGCATCTCACGTCTCGGCGTCTACGAACAAGACGGCGCTAAATATTCCGACCTCCTAAGTTTCCTAGGTTTCCTCGTAAATCACGAGATGATTCCCGTGCGACTGCCCCGAATGCCGCTGAATGATTACCTTCCCCGAAAGCGTATCTCATTCGGAAAAGAGAGTTTCGAGATCCGCGGAGCTGCTCCCTCGGACGTAAAGAATGGCGGCATCATTTCGATCCGAGATTATGGAAACACGACGGGCGCTGGCATCCTGGATAACTTATTGCGGCTGCCACACAGCTTCACGCTAACGCAATCTTTTGGGTTTGTGGATCGACAGATCGCTCTGACCAAAATGAAGCGACTGCAACGCCAGCTTAGGTCGGCTGAAGAACAAGCACGGACGCTCGATGCCGACCTGGACGACGCAATCGACGAGCTCACCGCTGGGGGCTCCGCATTTGGCGAACACCATCTTACTGTGACGGCCCTCGGTTCGTCTTTTGCTGAAGTCGACTCCGTCATCAGCAAGATCGACGGGGAACTGACCAGGTTTGGCATCATCGGTGTTCGTGAAGATCTGAACCTTGAGCCGGCATATTGGGCTCAGCTCCCCGCCAATTTCTCTATGATCGCGCGAAAATCGATGATTTCGACAAAGAACCTATCCGGTTTTTCGTCACTTCATACTTTTCCCTCTGGCCATTATCACGGCTCTGGAACTTGGGGGGAGCCTGTCTCGCTCCTCGAGACGACATCTGGATCTCCTTACTGGTTTTCATTCCATGACGACCGCGGTGTTGGCAATTTCACGCTCGTTGGGCCGACTGGCTCTGGTAAAACCGTCCTTCTCACGTTCTTAACGGCGCAGGCGCAGCGTCTGCGCGCAAACACAATCTTCTTCGACAAGGACCGCGGGGCTGAGATCTTCATTCGCGCCATTGGCGGTGAATACCTTCTCATCCATCCAGGCGAACCGACAGGCTTCAATCCTCTTCAACTGGCAGACACGCCGTCAAACCGGGCTTGGCTGCGCGAATGGATTGGTCAGCTAGCAACAATCGGTACGGAACAAGTTCTCACCCCGAGTGAGCTACGCATCATTTCCGACGCCGTGAAAGCCAATTACGAAGAACCTGTCGAACACCGCCGACTATCTGTCCTCGCTGAGCTCTTCAAAGGTTTTGAGGTTCAAACCGATTCAAGCCTCTCATCCAGACTAGCCAGATGGCATGGCGACGGCGATCGAGCCTGGTTGTTTGACAACCCGGTAGACAGGCTCGCGTTCGATAACTCCACGGTGGCTTTCGACACGACGCGGATCTTAGACGACCCAATTTCTCGGACCCCCTGGCTGAGCTACGTCTTTCATCGAATTGATAGTCAGCTCGACGGCCGGCGATTGATGATCATGCTCGATGAGGGCTGGAAACTCCTCGACGATCCTGTGTTCGCATACAAAATCAAGGATCTCGAAAAAACGATCCGAAAACGGAATGGGCTGCTTGGTTTCGCAACTCAGTCCCCGCAAGATATTTCTAAGTCCTCAGTCGGGGATGCCATTATCGAGCAATCAGCCACGAACATCTTTCTACCCAACCCCTACGCGGACGAAGATACATATATCAATGGATTCGGCCTATCGCGGCATGAACTGAACCTCATTCGCGAGACTGATCCGTCATCACGCTTGTTCTTGCTTCGGCATGCAAGCGACTCTGTCATAGCCAAACTCGACCTGTCGGGCATGGACGAATTCATCGCCGTTTTATCCGGTCGAGCCACCAGCATTCAAGAAGCCGAAGAGCTGAGGGCAACATTCGGCAGCGACCCCAAAAACTGGCTTCATCATTTCATGGAAAGGCACAAACAATGAGAAATTGGATCATGCGAGGATCCGCAGCAATCGCTCTAACTTTTGCTGCGCAGTCCATGACAGCCCCAAAGGCTCACGCACTCTTTGGTATCGGCGACATCGTGTTCGACCCCGCAGCGTTGGCTCAAGCTGTCGAGAACGGTATTCACATGGCAACGCAGCTCGAGCAGATGTATCAAGACTACGCCAATCAAGTTGAACAGCTGCAGAGACAGGTGGAACAGCTCGACGCGATGACTGGCGCCCGAGCGCTAGGTCTTATCGCTTATGAGGCGCGAGATTATCTACCTGAAGATCTCGCCTCGATCCTTATCCTGGATGATGGATCTGAGGCTGCTTACATACGGAATGAGCTGGAGGATCTTTTCCAGCCCATCACTTCCAATCCATATGTCGATGCTGAGCTCTTCGAAGCCACTTCACCTCTGGCGCTCGCCCTCGACCGCCAGACCAACACGATGTTGGCAAATATGTCTGCATCTGAAGTCGCTTACGGTGAAATACAAAAGCGCGTCGCATCGATCGAAGAGATGATGACGCTGCTAGACGAATCTGAAGACCTCAAAACGTCCACAGACCTCAACGCTCGGATAACAGCCGAGAATTCACTGCTGCTTGCCGAGATGATGCGTCTTCAAACGCTGCAAATGCAAATGGAAACTGCGAATGCAAACCTCTCCTCTGCCAATAAAGCAGCGGCGGTTAGAGCGCTTGAATACGACGCAGCGACCGTAACAACGACCATCCCAGAAATCGGAGTAAATTAATGAAAAAGCTGATGCTGTCGATGACCGCCCTCGCCTTCCTAGCGGGCTGCGAGACTTTGGAAGGACACCAGGAGCTCCAAGCCCCCTGCGCGCCTGGCGCCCAGATTGCCGCTTTAGACAATCCTTGCGAACGGAAACCGATCAATCTCGCTAGCACAGAAGAACTGGGACTCTTATGATAAGAGTTTTTGGAACGGCAATCTCTTTAGGGATTCTTTCCCTAGCGGCGTGCTCAGCGCCCGCGTGGGAATCCTCATTCACTGAGGACGAACTACGTACCGCTGTTTTCAACGAAACCAGAAGCGGCGACGACTGTTTTCAGGCTGCCTTCGCTGGCGATAGAGCAGCCGAGGTTCGCGCGATCTGTGCAGCAGATATGGAAGAAATGCGTCAAAGCTTCGAGTTTGAGCTAATTGAATGCACACCCGAAGTTCCGCAATACTCTGGGCTATCAGGCCCTGACTTGCGCTCAGCTGAAGTCTGTCTCGTCAAATACAAGCATATCGAAAGACCCGCCAGCGTCCGTGCTCATGCTCAGGCAGAAGCGGAGGGACGATCTATCCTTGGTGGACGTCACATTCCGGAGGAGGTTCGCATCTCGTGGATCGTCTATCGGGTCGAAGGTGTGCCAACGCTGCACAAGCATTTGAACTAAGAAAGTGATGGCATCGTGAACGACGTAACCCGCATTCTCAATAATGTAGACAACATCACGCAGAACTTCGTCTTCAATTCGTATCAAGGCTTTGGAGCTTTTGCCGATACGATTTGGACGTTGATGGCGATCACATACATTGCGTTTACGGGATACAAAGTCGTTCTCTCTGGCAATTTCGATATTCCAACTCTGTTCGGCGACTTTGCCAAAGTCCTTCTGATCCTCGTTGCCGTCACACAATGGGACTTCTTCGGGCAAGCTTTTTACGATGTGGTCATCGGTGTCCCCAACGATATGGGCGGCAATCTTATCAATTCGAACGGCCTGCTCAACGTCACTGCCTTCGGCATAAACTACGAAGTAACGGGCGATTCCGCGCTCGGTCTATTCTGGACCCAAGGACAAGAAGTCGTAACAAAGCTATTTGCATTGGCCGGTAAAGGGTTCTTGTTTGATATCGCGATCGCATTTCTCGCCGTAATCGTCTGGATTGCAATCGCGGCTCTGACAATCGCTGCACTCCTACTCCTCATCCTCGCAAAATTTGCTGTCGCGATTTTTATGGCAGTAGCTCCGTTGTTCATCCTGTTCGCCATGTTCCAGACAACCCGGCCCTTTTTTGAAGGATGGCTCCGAATGACCGTGAACTATGCGCTCATTCCGCTGTTTGTTTATGCAGTGCTAGCTCTCATCCTTTCGATGCTATTCGAGCCGTTGGCAGAGCTCTCCGCAAATATCAACGACAGAACTCCTCTCTTCCCTCTCGTATCGCCCCTAATTCTGATCGCCATCGTCGGAACAGTCATTCTAACACAGGTCCTCCAAATGGCAGCTGGTGTCGCTGGCGGATTTGCATTGGCGACGAATTCACTCATTTCCCGCGTGGCCTCTCCGGTCACCAACTTCGCCCGAAATTCTTACAGCCGCGCCGTCGGTCGTAACTCCAACCTTCGACGCGCCGCAAACGATCGCCGCGACCTTCGCTATCTGAGAAACACGGCGCCAATGCAACGCCAATTGGCAGACGCCCGTCGGGGCAACGATCCGCGGCCAACAAGAGGCTCAGGACCATCCGGCGGCGGCCGAGGACGGTCTTCAAGTTCTGGTCCCGGGAACCTCGCCGGCACGCCGACAGGCGCACGCAGTTAGGATCGTTCAACCATGCTTAAAAGAACCAAAGACAAGCAACAGCAACCGCAAGGCGCCGATCGTTACTACGAAGACGCAAGGGATTGGGACTACGATCGCTATGGGCGCATGAAATCCTCCCGCGATCGTGCCTGGCTCGTCGCTGGCGCGAGCGCGGTCATCGCGTGCCTCAGCCTGGCGGCCGTCCTAGTGATGCTTCCGCTAAAAACGTTTGAGCCTTATGTGATCACGGTCGATCAAGCCACTGGCGCGGTCGAGATGACCCGTGGCCTGCAAGATGGTGACCTCACACAAGATGAAGCCATCACCAAAAGTTTTCTCGTTCGCTATGTTGTCGGGCGGGAAAGCTATAACGCAGCGACCACGACAGATAACTATGAGAAAATAACGTTATGGTCTGAAGGCGAAGCCTTGAACCGCTATCAAAGCCTCTACGCCCGCGGCAATCCGAACAATCCGGTCAAACAGTACGGGACAGACACACAGGTCCGCATTCGCATCAAGAATGTCCTGTTCTTGAATGATCGGACCGCCGCCGTCCCATTTATCCGCACAGAATCCAGACGCGGCATAGAATCCGAAACGCATTGGGTTGCGACACTCACTTATCGATACGTCGCTAAACCCAGCAAAGAAAAAGATCGCTTTATCAACCCTCTGGGCTTCCAAATTGCGACCTACCGAACTGACCAAGAAACTCTAGGGGAATAGAATATGAACCTGCTCAAATCCGCCGCCGCCGCACTGGCAATCACTGTATGTGTGGAGTCTGTAGCATTCGCAGAACGCGAAGTCGTTTCCGGCCCGCTTGACCATCGCATAAAGACAGTGAACTACGCAGAGCGCGACGTGGTGGCGATTCATGGCCATTACGGCTTCTCGACGACGATCGAATTCGCTGTCAACGAAACCGTCCTCACTGTTTCAATCGGCGACAGCGAAGCCTGGCAGGTTGTGAAACCAAAGCAACCCAACTTGCTTTTCATCAAACCTATCGAACCTGAAGCGGCGACGAATATGTCTGTTGTGACGGACAAGCGGATCTACGTCTTCATGCTTGAAGCCCATAAAGCTAGATCCAAAGCACCACATGATATGACCTTTCACGTGAAGTTTCGCTATCCGAGCGACGCTTCGGCGATGATGGCTTATCAGGCCCGAGAGAGAGAAAGACTTGAAAAATCCATAGGCTCGGCCGCGAAATCCCCGGACGAGTGGAATTTCGACTATACCTATTCTGGCGTTGAGCGACTGCGGCCAACTAGAACCTTCGACGACGGTAAATTCACTTATTTCTCTTTCTCTGATTTCGAGAACGTACCTGCGATTTTCATGGTCAACGCGGATGGCTCCGAAGCCATTGTAAACTATCAACAGCAAGGCCAGTATCTCGTCGTCGAACGCCTGGCACGGCAATTTACGCTCCGCGATGGTCCCGAGGCTACGTGCATTTTCAACGAGTCGTTTCCAGAAACTATCTATGATGAAGCCGCTCCAAAGCCGGCAACTATTGCAACGATCGAGACCATCGAACCAACCCTAGCAGGTGGTCCGCGTAACATTCCAAGCCAGTCTGGTGAAGCCGCTCAAACGCAGGCGTTCAGCGAAGGAGGAAGCTGAGATGACGGACACCAATCAACCAGGCCCAGATGAACAGGTATACGACGACGAACAATTCGGCGATCGCGGTATTCCATCAGTCGCCTCGGGCGGTGGCAACAAGCTTCTGATAGGCGGTGTGTTTGGAATCCTGCTGCTGCTCGCTGGAGGGTTCGTAATTATGGATGCGTCGAGACAATCCGAGCCGGATCGCCGCCTTACCGATCCTGAAGACGAGACTTTTACATACGCACGCAGTCCATCCTCAACGCCTCAACTCGTCCCCGCGCCGAGCGCGCCCGAAGAACCCCCAGCTCAAAACAATAACCGGCGCGACATAGAGGGCGAACGACAGCGCCTCGCTATGCTGCAAGCTGAAGCCATTAAGCGACAAGAGGCAGAACGAAAGCGCCAAATTGAACGCATTCAATCTCCTCAGCTAGCCTACTCAGGTGGCAATGATGTACCCGCTGTCTCGAGCTCAGCCGGCAGCCTGGCAGCATTTGCTACCCCAACCCAGCAAAACACAGCCGGCCTTCTGGCGGAGGGTCAGAGCGGCCAACCGGCTGTAGATCCTGATGAGGCCTTCTTTGATCGTGGCGCCGGAAGGGAATATGCGACCGCAACCGCCGAGCAACTTGGCAACCTCGATACATTGATCCCACAAGGCACCATGATCCCTGGCATCCTTGAAACGGCCATCTCAACAGACGTGAGGGGCCAAATCCGCGCCATCACGACCCAAAATGTGTGGTCTATGGATCAGTCCCAAATCCTGATTCCGCGCGGCTCACGCCTGATCGGCGAATACAATGCCGACATACGCCAGGGCCAAGGCCGTCTCTATGTCATCTGGAACCGTCTGATCCGCAGTGACGGTGTTTCGATCCAGGTGTCGTCTGGTGGGACCGACGATTTGGGCAGAGCGGGACTCGGCGGAGATCTCGATACGCATTTCAAAGAGCGCTTCGGCGCCGCAATCATCCTCACAATCATCGACGGCGCTATTGAGGCTCTCGCCGAAGCCGCTTCAGATAGAACTGATAATAGCATTCAGCTCGGAGATGGTGGCAGCGGTCTTGATCGCGCAATCGAAGAAACGGTCCGTCAGAACGTAAATATTCGCCCTACAATACACGTAGACCAAGGCGAGCGCATAAATGTCTTCCTGGCAAGAGACCTCGATTTCAGCACCGTTGAATAGGGCTTCTCAAATGGCCGATGATGAAAGCGCCACTGCTCCATCAGGGGTATTTACCGCCCGATATCTGAAGCCGATCTTGCGGCATCTCGACAGCGCATCGATCTCTGAGCTCTGCGTTAACAAACCAGGGGAAGTCTGGATCGAGCGGGCCGGCGCTCCATTCATGGAGCGCATCGAAGAACCCGAGATCACAACAGACCATATGACACGCCTCGCGCACCTTCTCGCGTCAAATACCAATCAGGCCGTCAATCCGGAAACACCTTTACTCTCAACCCTCTTGCCAACAGGCGAACGGGTTCAGGTTGTCATGCCCCCAGCAGCAACGCATGGCATTGCATTCTCCATCCGCAGGCAGGTTGTAAAAGACCTCAATCTTGAAGACTACGAACAAGCTGGCGCATTCAATTCCGTTGGGGTAAGCCGTGACGCGATTGAGCGCGAGAAGGACTCTGATCTTACAGACCTAATCGCTTCCAATGATATCAAAGGTTTCCTCGATCTCGCCGTTAAAAAGCACAAAAACATCATCGTTTCTGGCGGGACCAGCACCGGGAAAACGACTTTCCTGAATGCCCTCCTCAAGAGTGTCGGCAAAGACGAGCGCATCGTCACAATTGAAGACACTCAGGAAGTCATGCCGAAACAAGAAAACTGGGTCTCTCTTATCGCGTCTAAGGGCGGTCAGGGGTCAGCGCGCGTGGACATACAAAGCCTTCTTGAAGCATCCCTAAGATTGCGCCCTGATCGGATCTTACTCGGCGAATTGCGCGGATCTGAAGCTTCAACCTTCTTGAGAGCCATCAATACAGGCCACCCAGGATCCATCACAACCGTCCATGCAAACTCCCCACGCGGAGCGATCGAACAAATCGCCCTTATGGTCATGCAGGCGAATCTGGGGCTGAAGCGTGAGGAGATCATCGCCTATATCCGCTCGGTCGTCGATTGCGTTGTTCAGCTCAGTCGCGTTGATGGCACGCGTGTCATAAGCGACATTTGGTGGCCCGAATGACCAGTCCAGGCTTAGTTTTCAACGCCCTGATTGGCATACTCGCTCTGGTCGCTGTTTCGATTGTGGCCAGCTTGATCTTCTTCACATGGGAAGGTTTCGACGTTGACTATATGCGCCCCTGGTCCGTCTACACATATCTCTTCGAATATTGGGAAATTGAGCGCGTTCGCAATAGAGCTCTGATCTCATTGACCGCGCCTATTGTCCTGGCAGTCATCATGTTCGCCATGGGACCAATCTACAAACCTAAAGCCGTTTTTGGCGACGCTCATTTTGCGAACCATCGCGAGATGATGAACGCCGGCCTCTTCAAGCAACGCGGCGTCCTTCTTGGACGAGCGCACGGCAAATACATCTGCTCCGACGCAAACACCCATACCCTGCTCATCGGGCCTCCCAGGGCCGGCAAAGGAACGGGCGTTGTCGTTCCAAATTGCCTGAACTGGCATGGCTCATTGGTCGTGTTGGATCTTAAAGGCGAAAACCACCGAGTGACCAGCGGTTTCCGAGCCCAGCATGGCAGCAAGGTCTACTATTGGGCGCCGATGTCAAAAAAGTCCCGGTCCTTCCGCTACAATCCGCTTGACCAAATCAGCCCAAACCCGATCCACCAGATAACTGATGTTCAAACCATCGCATCGATGCTCATTGACGTCTCCGACAAAGACCCGATGTGGGGTCAGGAGGCGCGATCCCTTTTTACCGGCGCAGCCCTCTATGTCTTGCAGAATCGAGAAACCAAGACCCTTGGGGAAGTCTACCGCTTCGTCACATCGACGGCCGACCTACCGGCCCTTTGTCAAAAGATTCTGGACAACACCCAGGGCCTCACCACCGAAGTTATCTCATCGCTTGGCTCCTTTGCGGGCAAAGCCCCGAAGGAAGCGGCCGGCGTGCGGTCCACAATGCAGGCCTCGCTTCGCCTTTTCGAAAACCCGGTTGTCGATGCAGCAACCTCGGCCTCAGATTTCAGGATTGAAGACCTTCGGCGTAAACAAATGTCGATTTATGTTGGTGTTACGACCGCTCAGCTCGAAACCGCAGCCCCCCTGCTCCGGCTCTTCTTCCAACAAGTCATGTCTATCATGAGCGACACCGAACCAGGCCCGGGCGAACCGCATGAAGTTTTGATGGTCATGGACGAATTTGCGTCCCTTGGCGCAATGAACTCCATCGTTTCAGCGTTCACATTGCTTGCAAGCTACAATGTCCGGATCCTTGCCGTCCTCCAAGGCTTGTCCTGGCTCGATCGGATATATGGCAAGGACACACGTGAAGGCCTCATCGCGTGTTGTGGCCATCAAATCATCATGACCACCAATGATGAGACCACCAGCAATTACGCTTCCCAGGCCCTTGGCGAACGCACTGTCACCAACGATTCCGTTACACGCCGCGCGTTCTCATTCGAAAAATACTACCCTTCTAAAAATACAAGCGCGATCGCTCGTCCGCTCATGACGAAAGATCAGGTTCGCAAACTTGATAAAAAAAAGCAGATCTTGCTCACAGAGGGTCATGTCCCCGCATTGGTGAAGAAGATCGTCTATTACAAAGATCGCCTGTTCAAAAAGCGCCTGGCACCCCCTGCACCTGTCCCCCCTTTGGATCTCAGCAACTATAATAAACCGCTAGCACCGTTCGGTACCGCAAACCCGGGCGACGCCGCAGAAGGGTCATTGGATCCAAACACAACACCACAATCAGCCTCAGGAACAGCGTCATCGGCACACCAAGACGCCCCCGATTCCGACACTAGCTCGTTAGATGCCGCTCAAGGCCAATTCTTCGAACTCTTAAGGCATGAGATGGCGACCAATCCGGCCCTTGCAGAACTCTCCGACGAAGTTGCCGCGCTCGAGAGCGTATCACTATCCGAACTTGACTAAGCTCCAACGCCATTTGCCCTGACGCTATCAGGCTCTGAGGACACCGAATCCGTCACCAATCGGATACCGCCGTCCCCCACATTGTAGACCGTCTCAGCTCGCCGGATCAGGGCAGGCCGGTGGGCGACGACAATTCGAGTGATATCCATACCAGCGATCAAATCAGCAATCTCTTCCTCCGTATGAGGATCGAGATTCGCTGTGCCTTCATCCAAAAACAGAACTTTAGGGTTGCGGTATAATGCTCGGGCGATCAGTAGCCGCTGTCTTTGTCCACCCGATAACGCGGCACCCATGTCGCCAATAAGTGACAGGTATTTCATCGGCATCCTTTCGATATCACTATCTATCCGGGCAAGAGCGGCGACTTCTCGAACCCGCTCCATATCCAAATTTGGATCAAAAAAAGCGATATTGTCCGCGATCGTTCCAGACAGCAGATGATCATCTTGTGACACGACCCCGATGTTTTCGCGCCATGAGCGCCAGAGCTCCGGGGTTGCAGCACAGTCGTCCAGAATCAATTCGCCCGCTGTCGGTGGGTACAAACCCAACATAAGCTTTACCAGGGTCGACTTACCTCCACCCGATCTTCCTGTCAGCGCTATAAACTCGCCCGCCGTAATCGACATGGAAACACCATCAAAGACGAGCGGATCTGACATGCCATACCGAAACGACAAGTCTACCAATTCGACATTTCCCTCAACCTCCACCGGTAAGAGGCTATCAGAACTATCCGACTCTGCTTGAATAATATCGCCAACCCGGTCCAGGTGGAGCGTCAGGTATCTGAATCTGATCAGCTCATTCACCAAAGCAATGAATCGTGTCGATAGGATCTGCCTATAGCTCAGGAATGCGTACAACATCCCAATCGAAAAACCGCTCCCATCCACGATCATGTTCGCGGCAAAGTATACGACAACGATCGTGGACAACCCCGTGAAAAACGTCTGAACAGACGTCATGCCGATTTGGTATTTCACAAAAGAGAAACCCGCATTGATAGAATCGGCCAGCAAGTTCCTCCAGGCCGCTTCACGTTCTGTTTCCCTCCCCATCAGTTTGATCGTGGTGTTGGCTCGCACTGTCTCAATCAGGTGGCTTTGCTCTTTAGCGCTTGCGAGGATTTGCTCTTCTTCACGTGCTCTCTGTGCCGGATAAAGAGCCACCGTCGTGACCGCGCTGATGATGAGCGCTCCCAATACAACCGAAGCCAATAGAGGCGAGTATGCGAATAGGATCCCCGCCACGAGAATCGCCATCGCGCCATCAATCACCGTGGCCGCCAATCCGGTCGTCAGAGCATCTCTGATTGGCCGGATCGATTGCACTCGTGATAGAATATCGCCGACATGCCGTTTCTCAAAATATTCTAAGGGAAGTCGCATGAGGTGTCGGACTAGATTCCCGGTCATTTGAAATCCGAACAGAAATCCCGTGGCTCGTAAGGTCCAAGACCTAATCGCAGCGATCAGCACTTGGATAAATAGTAAGCCCCCAAAGCCGACAGCCAAAACCGTCATAAGGTCATGATCCCCGGTCTGGATTGCGCTATCGATAGAGAGCTGAAGATAAAAAGGTGCAGCAAACACAGCCAGTTGAAGAAGAACCGACAACAAAAGAACCTGCGCTAGCGCTTGCCAGAACCCGTCCATTTTGGCCCACAGACTCCGCAACTTCGTTGGGCTGCGCGCTTCTACTTTCTTGAAGTCTTTTGCAGGCGTCAGCTCTAAGGCGACGCCTGTGAAGTGATTTGATATCTCATCAAACGATAACTGGCGCGCCCCTCTCGCCGGATCGTGGATGACGACGCTGCTTTTGCTTACACTTTTTAGGACGACGAAATGATTGAGATTCCAGTGTAGGATCGCTGGCGTCTTGAGATCCTTAAGGTGGTCGAGATCCAAACGAACTGCCCGTGTCGAAAAACCCAAACCATCGGCGAGCGCCATTATCGATCGAAGCGACGCTCCGGACGCGGAGACCTGAAACCGTTGTCTTAGTCCATTGAGATCTACGTCGTGGCCATGATAACGCGCAACCATAGCCATGCTACAAAGACCACACTCTGCAATCTCTGCTGAACGTAAAACTGGAAGTCGCTTCTTCCGTGCTAAATTGAGCTCACCCACAGAAGCCCCCTATCCTCGAGCAAAGACGAGACTCGGCATTGGCGGCCGGTACAGCTCAGCGATCGTGATTTTCCCCGGTCCATGACAGTATTTCTGATGCGACCTGCAAAACACCGTCTGTCGTGGTCACATTGTGTCCATCCTCAGGAAGCACAACGAGGCGCGCTTGGCCGCCATTTTCAACAATCGCCTCATACATGAGGGTGGATTGGTGGTAAGGCGTCGCCGCGTTCGCATCTTTGTATCCATGGATCAGCAGTACCGGCTCTTTAATTTGATCTGCAAATAAGAAAGGACTTAGCGCAAGATATAGATCTTGATTGTCCCACAAAGTCCGTTTTTCGTTCTGAAATCCAAATGGCGTCAAAGTCCTGTTATACGCCCCTGACAGCCCAATACCGGATTTGAACAGATCAGTATGGGCTAACAGATTCATTGCCATGAACGCACCGTAGCTTTTACCTGCGATGACGATGTCTTCCCCGTCTGAAATCTCACGGCGTTTCAGCTCTTCGATCACTGCCTCGGCATTCATTTGGATCTCTTCAACGAAGCGGTCATTTCCGGTTTCGTCATCGCCCAGAACTGGCATAGCGACATCTGTGAGAACCGCGTATCCATTCAGCACCGGCAATAGCTCTGTCCGATTGAGTTTATTCTCAAATCTGCCGAGTCTCACGGAACTGAGACCTGCTTTGGATTTTGACGTATATTCCTTCGGATAAGCCCACAAAATCACCGGGACA
Source organism: Pseudomonadota bacterium (assembly GCA_038527765.1). GTDB lineage: Bacteria > Pseudomonadota > Alphaproteobacteria > Caulobacterales > Hyphomonadaceae > Henriciella. Next base: position 9,076 of record JBCBFK010000016.1, on the reverse strand, counting down.
TTCTCACCAGGCACATAACCTTCCGGCAAATACAGCTTGGCCGTTAAGTCTACACCGTCACTCCGAGTGTAGTTTAGGATCTCGGGGCCTTGAAAAGACGAAATAGATTTCGGCGCTTTGGTCCTGGTTAAGAACATCATCTCCTTACTGCCCTGGCGCTTCACAACGTTTCGCGGTGTCTTTGGGTCTTCGTACTGGGTTATCAGACAATCAGGACTGTATTCGCAGAACCCTCGAACCGTTTCATACGCGTCGTCAGGGCTAACCCAAAACGGCGAGAATTCGAGACTATCGATCGAGAGCGAAAAGAGAGTTGGCCTCTTCCCTTTGTCACTAGCAGTGAAGCCTCGGAAAAAAACACTGCCGCCTTTTTCATAAAGCGCACGAACCCCTGCCGGGCCCACATAACTCATTGGCCCGTCAAGATCATATCCTCCATCGATCGCTGACGGCACGCTTCTCACGTTCCAATTCGAGCCATCAGTCTCCACAAATGAGCCGCGTTTCGGGCGACCGGGAAAGCCTCGCTCCATCATCAATACCGACGAACCGTCCGGTCCCGCATATGAAACACCATACTCGAAATCGAGACAGGCCCGCTTCGTCCGTACAGAATTATGTGCCGCTTTAACGCTCCACAATTCCTGAACGCAGCCTTCTTGGTCAGCGACGTCATGGAACCAAAAGAGTCTCTGCGCGTGGGTCGGATCCCACGCAATCTTTGCAAGGCCAGACTCTGTCTCTTCATGACTTGCGAGCAAGCGCAGATCGCTTCCGTCGGCCAAGTCAAAGAGTCCAATATTATCAGGAAATTCCCAGTACTTTTCGGTGCTCGGTACACTCGGATCCGTAAACTCAGCTAAAATATGGTTCCCATCTGGCGAGGGTCGTATCGAGTTGTAGAGCCTCTGAGGTCCAAGCGTTGTGTAAACATTTGTTTCGGGATCGACCAGCGTCACCACGGATCCGAATAGCTCCTCTGAGCGTCCCACTTTCAATGGGTTTTCCGCTCCTGTTATTGAGCTAATGCCATTTAGGGCCTGGCGGATGTGCGGTCCTCGGGACCTCCGCACGCTTTCGCTCTGAGCGTCATCCTTCAAGGACGACAAAACGAGGATTTGATCCCGGCCGGGCACCCAATGGAGCTGATAAAAAAGCCCATTGAGAGGCGGGGTATTCAACAATCTCGCCGCCCGTTGAGATTTGTCGAAATACCAAAGTTGCGAACCATTTGATGAAGCGATCAAAAACGCCGCGCCCTGACCATTAGGACGCATGATAATGTCGCGTATATCGGCTCCTGCAGGAAGTTCGACACTCGACGACCTCCCGGTTTCCGCATCGACATAGATCAAGCTGGAAAAATACAATCTTGAGTTTCGGGTTAAGGAGTTTCTATCGAAATCAACTCCCCAAGCTCTTACCATATCCCTTTCATATGTCCTCGTGGCATCGGAATCTCGGTTTTTGATCAACAACCAAGATCCATCTGGCGCCGTTATCGGCAGAAAGGTGTTTTTGAAGGCCAGTGCATCCGATACTTCCTGGCTTGGTTTTTGAAATAGATCAGCATCTTGAAAGCTCAGCTCTTGAGCGTGCGCCCCTGTGGCACCAACCAAAGACAAAACTAAAAAAAATAAATGTCGGATGGCTCTGATCCCTCGTCTAATAAAATTAAGGACGCACCGGAACCCATTAGATTCCGATGCGCATATGATCACTCGTTTCGAAAGAGAACGAGCAAATCAGTTATTCTGGGCACTCAACCTCAACCCATTCGCCGTTTGTAAACTCGTAGCAGCTGCCGCAGCTTTCAGCGGTATCACCTTCTTCAGGATCCGCACCAGCGACGAAATTGATTTCGGCATTAGTAAGTTCACGCATAACAAAATTCCCTCTGTTCAGTTAGACTTGCTGCCAATGGCTTTGCGATATCTTGGCAGGTGGCAGCTGAAGAGCTCCACATGGATAGAAGTCCATACCCCAAGGGCAGTTGTCAATTTATCTTTGTTAGATATTTATTAACTTTACCCAGTTCGATTTTTTATTTAATGAAATCCCTTCAGTGCAAATGCAGAATCTCTTTAGAAACCAGTCTATTACGCATGCGACCAAGCGCCTGGGCGGTGAAGTTTTGCTTATTGCGCCCGTGTCCGTGTGGATTGTTACGGTGTTTCTCCTAGTGATTTCGGCATCAGTCATCACTTTCTTGGCCATCTCCACTTTTAGCAGAACAGAAACAGCAAGGGGATGGCTCGTTCCGGACGCTGGCATAGTTCGTGTAACCGCAATGCGCCCTGGCATCGTTTCAGAAATTCTAGTCTCCGATGGCGATCAAGTTGAGGCCAATCAGCCCATAATGATCATACGCACTTTGATCTCAACTGAAGAAGGTGATGTCGGCGAAGCGCTGAACACGGCCCTAGAAACCCAACAAATCGCGGCCTCACAGCAGTATCAATTCACCCAAGAAGACATTGAGAACCAAAAGCTGGAACTCGCGCAACGTCGCAGTAACGCTCAGGCGGAACTGACCGCTATCGAAGCTCAAATACGGTCACAAGTGACGCGAATTGGACAAGGAAAAGAGGCGGCCGAGCGTGCTATCGAGAACTGGCGCGAAGGCCTCGACACTCGGCGAGAGGCTGACGACCGCGCCGATATGGTGCTACAACTCGAACAGCAACTAAGTTCATTGAGGCGCTCACAATCAAGTATTGTTGGTGAAATCTCGGTCATTGATCGACAGATTACAGGCATGGGCAATAAGCTGAAATTGGCCCAGGCTGAGAGAGATTCTGAGCTCGCTTCATTAAGTGAGCGCTCCACGATATCTCAAATGAACAATCAATTCGTGGTCGTAAGTCCAATAGCCGGCACCATAGAAACGTTAGCGGTTCAGACGGGCCAATCTGTTGCCAGCGAACATACGCTAGCAGTCGCATCACCTCACGGCAGTACACTAGTAGCGGAATTGTATGTCCCGAGCCGATCGATCGGATTTTTAGAAATTGGGCAGCCGGTGAAGGTCAAATATGAAGCCTTTTCTTTTCAGACATTTGGAGCTGGTGCAGCGACGGTCGTTGATGTCTCACGGACAATTCTCGACAAAGACGAGATCACATTTCCAGGCGGCCTCATCCAAGAACCCGTCTTTCGCGTTGTCGCAGAACTCGAACGGTCCACCATTAAGGCGTACAAACGAGACATTCCCCTCAAAAACGGAATGCTCCTGACAGCAGATATCGTAACCGACAGGCGCTCTCTCCTGGAATGGCTCTTCGACCCTCTATACGCAGCGACTGAGTAAGTTATCTGCTATCGCTCGAGATCCCGTTGTCTTTGCAGCATACGTTCTAATCCATCTTTGAGGGCTCCCGCGTCAGCATCTCCATCTTGAGCCAATTGCCCAAGATTGCCCCCCTGCCCGGCCTCAAACGCCTCTAATTGTTTCACAATCGCAGCGGCCTTCACCGGCGCAACAACGCGCGCGGCTTCGCCCCGATCACTCCTTTCGGCGCGATACAACTTCGCCAAAACAACAGCCGCTTCTTCTCGGTCTTCAACCTGATCAAGCTTTGCTGCTTTGGCGATTTTTTCCATTTGGCCGCGCCGCGTAATGATCGTCCGAAACGCCATTGACTGCTTCGATAAGAGCTTAGACGTCGCCGCTACAACGCCATCTGAATCCTCGCCCATGCGCGAAGAAATCCTCTCAAAAACATTTGAGAGAGCTTCATATTCAGACCGCTCTGAAACAGCATTTGACTTCATCGCAGCGAACCACGCATGGTCTTCACCATCGGCACCAGCGCGTAAACCGGCCAGCACTTCCATAGCAGCGCCTTCATCAGATAATGAGGATCCTAACCGGCCCCTCGCCCGCCTGGCGCTCTGCTTTTCTGAGCGTTCCGTCTGACCCCTGCTAAACCGCGGCGTCGCATTTAGATCCAGCCCTTCTTCTCGCGCAAACTTCGCAAACTGATTCCTGAAATCATCGAGCTCGGCGCGGCTCCACCCAAGCCGTTTACCCTTCAATCCTTCGCGCACGATCAGGAAATGGACATGCGGATGTGGCTCGTCAGTGTGAAGCGTAAAAGCATAATCATAGTCCGACGCAAGAACCTCTTGCCCCCATCTCCGTGCGGCCTTCAAAACCGCCTCTGAGTTCATACCTTCAGGTGCGGAAATGATCAGATGGCCAGCGTTTCGTGCATCCTGTCGATCGCTAAAATTGGCGCTCCACTGTTCAGCAAGATCGTCGAGCGCAGCCCCTCCATCGTCTTTTGATAGGACTGTGCCGTCTCTCAGCTCGACCTCTAAATCACTGCCTCGGCTTTGATAGGCCAAGGCCTGTTTGACCCGGCTAATCGTCCGGTAAAATTTGGCGACTTTGACAACCGCTTCTGGCGTTCCGGCCGCTGCTCTGACCCTTGCTGAAAGGCTCGGCTTGGCGCGCACGCCGCCATAAACCGGAACCCGGCGCCCTTTGGAGCGATCATCAGATTGCCAGAACTCGCCCTCACGTTTCACGTTTCGGCTTCCGGATTCTGCGTTTTGAGCGAGCGCGCTTTATCATCCGGCGCACCGCCTCTTTTTGCGCGTCAACTGCGGATATGACACCTTCAAGATCTCTCGAATCAATCGGTTCAACCACAATCGCGCCTTGGTTAATCGCCCTGGCAATTTGATTGATATTTCGTCCGATCGCGCTGAGCTGCACATTGGCATCGAGCAAAGCAGCCAACTCTTTTTCGAACACTTCCGGACCTTCATCGACGGCTTCTTTCATTAGCCGTCTGTGCAGGACCGACGGCTTAACGCCGAGCCTATCAGCAAGCCGTGTAAACGCTTGCTTCTCGTCTTCATCAACACGCACGCGCACAACTTCGGATTTCGATTTAGACCCAGATATTGGGCGCCCTCTTCGTCTCTTTGTCATTTCGGATTTTGGGGCCGGCTTCATTCAAAAATCCAGGGTCTAATCTCTTTGGTAAAGGCCGATTCCATCGGCCTCTGGCCTAGCCCGATTTGGGCTACAGGCGCGCTTACGCGGTTTTTTGTACCACAAAACACGTATCCTGCCACTCTCTTCGAATCAACTACCATGCCTAAAACGAAAATCAACGCTTGGATAGACATAGGCAGATTTTATCTGCCGCAAAAGACTTTGCGGCTGGCCTCCGGCGGGGAAATTTTTAAGCGAAAGGTTGAAGGGTTTCGGCGAGGGAAGCCGAACGCAAGATTGATCTCCCGCCGAGAGTATATCGGGGCTGTTCAGTGAAAATTTTTTGTTGGGCCATGGGAGCCCGTACAGAGGCATATACCGTTTCATGTGGGTGGGTGGCGAAATTTTCTGCGAGGCCCCTCAGCGACGAAATTAAACGGCGTTATGGCGATTTTTTACGGCGGTGCTCAGAAGGCAATTCGAGGTCTGTTTTCCAGAGCCCCATTTGGGTCTGTTTCGCTTTTGCCTCAATCGCTTCATAGCTCGGATCCAAAACGCTTCCCTGCTCGGATCCACGATATGCAACGGCCAGGCCTTCTTGCACCATGACTTCATTCAGCACCACATCGGTTCCATAAATATCACAGATCGCGAGCGCGCGGCCATACCGGTCGAGCTCAGACCAGATACAACGAACATCAGCGCCGGCAGCTAGCTCGACAAGGCGCGCCTTCGCGAGCGTTCCGCATGGCCAAGTCTCGGTCCCAATTTTCGCAACTTGATCGAGCTCACAAGAATCTATGCCGGCCAAACGAATTCGAACCTCTTCAAGGTCGATCGTATCGCCATCAATAATCTGAGCCGCACCCCGTTTGCCGTAATCGATCGCTTCAGGGCCAGGATCAAACCTACGGCGAAATTCATCATGGAGAATGGCGGCGATGACCGCGAGTAGAACGACGCAGCCAACCACACCGAAGAAGACTTTCACCGTCCCCTCCTCTGCTCGTTGAAGCCGGCTCAACGACTATAGCTAACGGGATCGATTGCGCTACGATTTTGATGCGAGCGCACCGCCGCGTTTACGTACAAGAATCAGATGATCGTCTTCATCCAGGCGCGCCGCCATATTCAGACATTCGACGATGTACTCAGATAACGAAATGCTTCGGCCAAGCGATTTCATCTGCAAATGGTGTTTCGAGGCGCGAGGCAGTTTCAACGAAATCGTTGCATCGCACGCCGGGAAGCGATCTTCTGGAATATGCGCGGTTTGGGTCTGCGCATTGAGCCGCGCCAACGCACCCATTTCTTTAAAACTCTCGCCCGCTAGATCGTGGTTGGTCGCGCCCATCAATTGATCTTGGATATTTTTCAAAAGCGCGTCAGTCCCGCCTTCGCCTGCCGCCTTTTTGCGCTCTTCAGAAACCCAATCTCGAATATCGCTCGCCAGGCGCACCTTGGCTTCGTGCGAGAGCGCGCCAAAATCAATATAATCATCCGGCTCGGCCTCTGCAGGCGCTTCCTCTACGAGTTTGATGTCGGTTGTCTCACCGGTCTCGAGATCGCTGGAAACGGCATCGACGAGGCTTTGAATATCTGGCTTTGGTTTTGTCATTTTCAGGCCGCCTTCAATTGGTTTAGTCGTTTCAGCATTTCATGGATCAAGGCGAACAGTTTGACTGTCTCTTTGCCCGCTGCCGTCTTCGGCGCATCGAGCGGCGGGAACAATCCATCGCCAACATCGACATACTCTGCGCGGTCAGTGATCTCGACACTTGAAACGGCGGCTCCATCATGCGCCGTGAGGCTTTTCAGAACATCCTGGTACTTGGGATATTTTTTATCGGACTTTGAGGTCGGCACCCGCGACGGAATGACGAGCGAGGTTACCCCTGCCGCATTCAGAACATCAACGGTCTTAAGCGTCGATTTCAAATCTTGGTTTGAAATAAACATCGGCACCAAAGTGATGTCGGTAATCGTCGAGACGATGTGCTCCTGCGACACGAGCTTTGGCGGCAGATCCAAGATCAAGAAATCATAGCCCTGATCGCTAAAAATCTGGCAGAGGTCTCGATATGATTTGAGATCCGCATCTCGGCCATTAAAACTGGCCACGAAGAAATCCTCTTTCTTGAAGCGGCCCGGCTCGACTTCATCCCGAAAGATGCCGTGGCTCGCCCCCTGCTCATCGAGATCTAGAACCGCGACCCGGTGGCCGGCCGCATAGGCAGCCGCCGCCATGCATTGCGACAGAGTGGTTTTACCGCACCCGCCCTTTTGATTGAGAACCGTAATGGTGAACATTCGAACACCCTTTCTTTGAATGTTCGAGATTTAGCGTGGTCGCATTAACACAAAGTTGCGGCTTCTCGATTTCCAGACATTGCGACCTCCAAACCTTCAAATGTTTGAAGGTTTGATCTTCGCATTATCGAGACTTTGCTACGTCGCAATGTATCAAAGTATGAACTTTGCAACCTTGGTATCTGGCAACCTCTGAACTTCAGATCTTTGAAAAATTCATACTTCCAATCTTTAAAACAAATCGACTTTGCAATTTTGCGATCTTTGGACCTCTGAAAATTACAACTTCACAAGCTTTCGAAGTCCTAACCGCTTCGTTAAAGCAGGCTTAACGCTATGCGGCTAATTCTCGGTCCATGTCGAGTACGAAAAACCAAACCGGAAAACTGCGCGCCATTCAGGGCGTGTCGCATCTGATGGCACTTGCGCTAGCAGGGCTGTCACTGGTCACAGGCTGTCTATTTTGGGCCAATGCAGGTCCGGACGCAGATTTTCTGACCGGGGCCCTCATGGGGGCGCTGCCAGAAATTCTGGCGGTGGTTTTCATCTTCACGATCGCGGCCATGGCGACCTCCAATCATAAGCGCATCGGGACATATGCCGCCATCTTAGTCGTCGCAGCGGCGATGCTGGTCTCCTGGGGCGTGTCCTATGTCGGATCTTACATGTATTGGGAAACGATCGACGATCGCGCCATTACGCAGTCGCAGACGTCAGCGAGCTCGACACTCAGAAACACTCTACAAGCCGACCTCGCGCGTTATGAAAGCGAGCTCAAAACCTTTGAAGGGGTAGGGCGCGAGGATGTGACCACGCTCGAAGCTTTGCTCGAGCGGTGCCGACAAGTCTCAAGAGACGAATGTCTGACCACAGATGTCCAGGGCCGGCTGGCCACAAACAAAGCGATCAACGCTTTAGAGGCCAAAAAACAAGATACGATAGACGCCCTGATGACCCTGGCGACTTCCGAGCAAACAGCTATTGAATCGGGTGTCTTTTCACCAACGGTTTTCCTCGCCAGCTTCTCGATTAATTCGCGCGCTTTTCTTCACACCTTCTACGCCGAAGCCATCAAAATCGTGCTCTTCCTGATGGGGCTCTGGGCGACGGTTCAGCTGAAGCGGGTTCGTGACGACGAGCATGTTGTGCTTGAAGAAAAGGTCGCTGAACTTGGCGAACAACTCTCGCGCGCCGAAGCTGTAAATGCCGATCTGGAGCGCCAACTCGAAGAGTTGAAGGCCAAGCAGAAAAAGCCAAAGGCACCCTCCAAACCGAAGCAAGCCGCACCAAAGCCAAAACCCGAACCTGCCATCCAGAACGTCGCGGTGATCAAACCGAAACCTGTCCAGGTGCCGGCCACGCCAGCTGCGAGCAATTATATCGAAGTTCCGGAAATCCAGGCCGACGGGTCAACAAAAATGGTCCGCAAGCAAATCGCTTAAAGCTCAGCGTTCGGCCTCAAAATCTCGGCCTGTTTGCGCTTGCGAGCTTGTCTCGCGGTTCATTCCCATTTTTGCGCCCATTTGCTCAACGAGTTTTGCCATTTGAGCTTGCCGGGCAGGGTCTTTGACTTGCGCCGTCAGACCCCTCAATTGATCGACATAGGCTTCGCCTTTCGAAGGGTGCGCGCGTTGATTTGCAGCCACTGTGAGGCGTTGCTGGGCCGATTCCGACCGGGTACGGCCCAATTCTTCGGCCAGGCCCGGATCAATCTCTGCCTCGCGCGCGAGCTGGCGCGCATCCTGTTCCAACCGGGTTCGCTCATCGGGCCCAAGATTTGGTTTCGATGCCCGCTCTTCAAAATCGCGCGCCCTTTGC
>JBCBFK010000015.1:0-27055 GCA_038527765.1 Pseudomonadota bacterium | reverse complement strand
TGATAAGAGCTCTCAATGGCATTGACGGTTTAGATATACTCGAAAGCGGACACGTAGTTTATGTCTGCTCCTGACCCTAAGCGGACTTTCGTCATTCACTCAGAGACCTCCAGCAGGCCCAGGCTTCGGTTTCCGCGGTTTCGCTCGGCCAGTTGAGGCATCCGAGTGAGCCGCGCGTCAGGGCTGCGGGGTCATAAACTGTTGCATTTTCAATGGACATCCCTGAAGCTTCGATACGAGGATCAGTTCGGGGAAGTAAATGGTGTCGGTTAGGTTTGGAGTCGTCTCTATTGGAATATTGTTGCTCGCGCTCGGGATGGCGTGGCCTCCTGTTGCGAGCGCGCAGTCTGATGACACTGAGGATGTTTCTCCGCTCGCATCTCTGCCCTTGCGGTTGATTGGTCCCGCCTATCCATCAGGTCGAATTTCCGATTTTGCGTTCTTCTCAGGCGGTCATCATGAGTATTTGGTCGGGGTTGCCTCTGGCGGCCTTTGGCACACTCAAAACGCTGGAACGACCTGGACGCCGATCTTTGACAATGAGGGCACCTATGCCATTGGCGTGGTCGAAATTGCGCCGTCAGATGAAAAAATTATCTGGGTCGGGACGGGCGAAAACAACGCGCAAAGGTCGGTTGCTTTTGGCGATGGCGTTTACAAATCGACAGATCGTGGGCGCACCTGGACGAATATGGGGCTCAAAGACTCCGGCCATATTAGTCAGATCTGGATCCACCCGGACGACCCCGATACGGTCCTCGTCGCAGCGCAAGGACCACTCTGGTCGGATGGCGGAGACCGCGGCCTGTATAAAACGACGGATGGTGGCGCGACATGGACCGCCATCCTTACAGTGGATGAATATACCGGGATCAACGAGTTCATTGTCGATCCAGATGATTTCGACACGATTATAGCCTCAAGCTATCAGCGTCGACGTCATGTCTGGGTGCTGATTAATGGTGGCCCGGGGTCTGGCATTCACAAGACCACGGATGGAGGCACAAGCTGGACGGAGATGACCGCAGGTCTCCCGACCGATGATATGGGGCGCATCGGACTGGCGAACGCGCCGTCGAACCCGGATATGATTTATGCGATCATTGAGGCCCAACCCGATGAAAAAGGGGTCTATCGATCCACCGATTTTGGGCAGAATTGGGAAAAACGCTCTGATCACATGACCACGAGCCCACAATACTATAATGAGATCGTGGTCGATCCGAAGGATGACAACACGCTCTATGCCTTGGACACGTATACGAAACGATCCATCGATGGCGGCAAAACCTTCACCAATATTGGCGCCGCGCACAGGCATGTCGATGATCATGCGCTTTGGATCGATCCTGATAATACCGATCATATGATCATCGGAGGCGATGGCGGGATTTATGAAAGTTGGGATCGGGGTGAGCTTTGGAAGCACACCAACAACCTGCCCATCGTTCAATTCTATCGTGTTCAACCGGATAATGCTGAGCCATTTTACAATGTCTGCGGCGGCACACAGGACAATAACTCGCTCTGCGGTCCCTCTCGGACGGACCTCGAACACGGGATCACCAATTCGGACTGGCATATTGTCCTCGGCGGAGACGGTTATAAACCTCAAATCGATCCGCGCGATCCGAACATCGTTTATGCGCAGTATCAGTATGGGGGGCTCGTTCGTTATGATCGCCGCACCCATGAGCGCGTATTTCTGACGCCGCAACCTCCGGCTGGAGAGCCGGCCTATAAGTGGAACTGGAACACCCCGCTCTTGATCAGTCCTCACAATCCAGACCGGATTTATTATGCGGCAGAGTATCTGTTCGCATCGAATGATCGCGGGGATAATTGGCAGACTATCAGCCCAGACCTGACCAGCGGCATCGATCGCAACGCGCTTGAAGTGATGGGCCGTGTCTGGAGTGTGGACGCGATCGCCAAGAACGACTCCACGTCAATTTATGGCGCTGCAATTGCGCTCAGCGAAAGTCCGCTCGTCCAAGGACTGATTTATGTCGGCACAGATGACGGGGTCATTTCTGTCACGGAGAACAATGGAGCGACGTGGCGGCGCAGCGAAGAAACGCGGGGTGTGCCGAAGATGACGCTGGTTGAGGACATTATCACCTCATCGCATGATGCTGACGTCGCTTACGCTGTCTTCGACAATCACAAACGCAATGATCACAAACCGTATCTGTTCCGGACAGATAATCGCGGCCAATCCTGGCGTGACATTTCAGGTGATTTGCCGGAATGGGGCTCAGTGCACACCATTGCGGAGGATCATGTAGATCCAAACCTGCTCTTTGTCGGTACAGAATTTGGTTTGTTTTACAGTCAAAATCGCGGCCGTAATTGGACGCAGCTGAAGACGAATTTCCCGACGATCGATGTCAGAGATATCGAAATTCAGAAGCGCGAAAACGATCTCGTCATCGGAACGTTTGGGCGGGGCATATACATTCTGGATGATTATTCGCCATTGCGAACCCGCGCAGAAACGCTCTCGCAATCTGAAGCTACCCTTTTTCCGGTCAGAGACAGCTGGATCTATGTGCAAGGTGATCTCTGGGGACCCGCCGGGGGCGCGCAGGCGTTTAATGGCGACAACTTTTGGTATGCCGAGAACCCACCGTTCGGGGCGGTATTTTCTTACGTCCTGCGCGACGGCCTACAAACGCAAGCAGACGCCCGCCGCGAACGCGAAATCGAAATCGAGAAAGCAGGCGGAGATACGCCTTACCCGTCTTGGGAAACGCTGCGCGCGGAAGACCGCGAAGATGAGCCCGCAATCATATTCATCGTGCGCGATACCGCCGGCAATGTGGTCCGTCGTTTGACCGGGCCCAGCGGCAAAGGCTTGCATCGGGTCGCCTGGGATCTGCGCTATCCTGCGCCGGATGCAGTGCGCTTGACGCCGCCACCCGTTTCAGCGTTCGGCAATCCGCCCGTTGGGCCTTTGGCAGTGCCTGGGCAGTATAGCGTAACGCTCGCAAAGCGGATCAATGGCGTTGTGACGACGATTTCGGACCCACAGACGTTTACGCTCAAACCGCTCCACGACACTCCGGAGGCCTCCAGCGATCGCGACCTTGTCCTCGCCTTTCAGCGAGACACGGCTGAGCTTGTCCGCGTGGTCGCCGGCGCGACGGACACAGCCGCTGAGCTGCGCAACCGGCTCGCACACCTGAAACTCGGTGCGAAGTCCATTGAGAGTGACAACACGTCAATACTGGCTCAAATCCAAGCGCTTGAGACTCAGCTTGATGATGTGGATGTGGCTCTTACGGGTGATCGTACGATTTCGGGGCGCAATGAGCCCGCACCCTGGTCAATCGCGGCAAGGGTCTCGCAAATCCGCGGATGGGGCTGGTACACACAAGCACCAACGACCGGTTCGAATGTTGACGCCTTAGACATTGCGAAAACAGAACTCGATGCGGCCCTTCATCAAATGCGCACAATTGAGACCGGACTTGCTCAAGTCGAGCAGGCCCTCGAGGACCGTGGCGCACCTTTCACGGCTGGGCGAGGCGTTCCAGACTGGAGACTTGAAGATTAGTCTGCCTGAGCATTCGAGGTGGCATCCCGAACGATACGGTGCCTGCCTCGTCTCGTTTATTTTATGTCTATCTGGATCGGCTCTGGCGCAGGGGACCGGCACGGTTGGCAACCCCGTTGTAAAACCGGGCTCGTCCATCAGTCTCGCCGCGGCGATTGCTATTGAAGACGACGCTGAAGGCTTTGCCCACCGGCTGGACTATCAACGCACCGTTGCTGATGGCTGGCGAATGAGGGCTATTCTGTTCTTCAATGATCGGGGCGGGGCGTACCGGTATCGACGCTTTGCCGCTGAAGCGATGTATCAATTCGCCTCAAGCGAGACAGGTTGGAACAGTGCCATACAAGTGCGTGCCCGGGTGGCGGATGGGAATGATGGTCCCGACCGTGTGCGGGTCGCTTGGCTCAATCGATGGCGACCCGAGAATGGCCCGGAGCTGCGCTTGATAGGTCTTGCCTCTCAAGAATTTGGCGATGATCGAAGCGATGGCCTCGCCTTGGAAACGCGTGCGGAAGCCACCTGGCGGCTCGGGTCGGATCTTCGCGCCGGGGCTCAAGTGTTCAATCGGTACAATACGACCGAAGCGTTTGGATCCTTTGAAACACAACGTCACTCTGTGGGAGGCGTCGTCAAAGGATCGCTATCGGAGACACTTTCATATCGGCTCAACGTGCTGGGCGGTGTCAGCGAGGCTGCGCCCGACTTCGAGGTGCGCGTGCGTCTTCGCTTGGCGCTTTAAGGCCTGGCAACGAGCTTCTTCTTTTTCCGAAATCTCGGCAGCAAAAAGAGATACAGCCCTGTGCCCCACATTAAAATGAGCAAGACTCCGGTCGGGAGGAAGATGTAGAGCTTCACCGCGTCTGAGAAAAACGAGCCATCGTGAATTTGCTCAATCACGTCGGACCGCCGATACGCAACGTTCAACACCTCGCCGGACCTCGTATCGACTTGGACTTCCCATCCAGACTTCGCGCGCAGTTTCGCGATGCCTTTCCCGACGCGCAAATCGATGCGGTCGATATCGGTCCACTCTTCGATCTCGGCTTCCGGATGCTTTCGCGCCGCTTCGAGCATTTGATCGAAGCCAATTGCTGGCAATTCTCCAGAAACGATACCGGTCTCGGTGGCCGGTTGGATCCAGGCGACTTCTTTCTTCAGCATCAGGAAGATGCCCGCGACGAGAATGATCACAGTCGGAACCGCGACCGCAAGCGATAGCCAATAGTGAACTTGGCGCAGGAAGCGTTTCAGGTTCAATTTCATCTTTACATCCGCAGGCTCCCGCTCAGACACCTAGGCTGAGCGGGTAAGTCGTTTACGTTGAGCTTAAGGGATCATCCCTCCCGGAACCCACGGTGCTCCCGCTGCGATCAACTCACGTTCGAAAGCCGGAATGGTTGTTTCAACGAGCGTCCTTAAGCGTTGCCGGATGTCCTCAAATTCGGACTTGGCAAAGGCCAATTGTTCTCGGTGCGACGCCGTTGGGCCATAGGTCGAACGACCAACACCGGTCAGGACGAAGCCAAGGCGGCTGCGAACCGTTGGCTGGGTTCGCTCTGAAATGGCATTGCGCGCGGCGTTTCCACCCACCAGCTCCGCGATCGCATTTGCCTCATCGCGGATGACCTGTAGGCGGTTTTCCAGTCGGACTGGATCACTCCCAACGGCCCGGTCGGTGGCGAGTGCCAGCAATTGAACTTTGCCGTTCAGCTCACCGACCGTCATACCTACGGCTGTGACTGATCGATCAAAATCCGACACCTCTGCCCAGAAGGCGGCGGCGTCAGGCTGAGCGGGGAGCGCCCCATCTCGAAGCGGTTTCACGATAAATGTTTGCGACCCGACGAGCTCAGTCGTTTGCCCTTGAACGCGCTGCGACAGAGAGACCGAGTATTCGCCCGGGGCGACCAAGAACCCTGTGGGCTCGTCTTCTTCATTGTCCCCAAGTTCAACGCTGCCCGCATATGGATAGCGAAGATCCCAGTTCACGCGGTGGAAGCCTTTTTTGGCTGGTCCTTTGAGGCGCCTGACGACATTGCCATCTGAATCTCGAACTGTGAGCCAAACCGTTGGTTTAACCTCCTGCAACTCAGCCGTAATCGTCTCGAAATCCGGGATCGGCGTATTCGCGCCTTCTTCGATCAGGGGTTTCTCCCGCTCAACACGCTGTTCCTTCAACGATTTTATGTCGTCCTTGAGGTAGTACGTGAAGTTCGCGCCAAAGGGCGGGTTTTCCGCGCGGAAGTATCCGTTCCCCTGCGACCCACCGGGTGAGAACGCCAAGGAAGGCTGCTCAATATACCATAACGCATCACGGCCCGCGAAGAGCATTGCGTCTTGATCGAGGCTGTCTTCTGCCAGCGCCCGCAGCGGCGAGATATCATCGACGATGTAAAATCCGCGACCAAAGCTTGCTGCAACGAGATCATCTTCCCGGCGTTGAATGGTCACATCTCGGAATGAAATCGTTGGTGCATCGCCGGTCAGTTTTACCCACTTCTCTCCCGCGTCCAGCGTGAAGAACAATCCGAACTCGGTCGCGGTGAACAGCAGGTTGGGGTTTTCATGATCTTGCACAACGCGCCAAACCAAGTGACGATCTTCAAGATTGCTTGAGATGCTGCGCCACGTGCGACCACGATTGGTGCTCTTCAGCAAATACGGTTTGTAGTCGCCATATTTGTGATTATCGAGCGCGACATAAACCGTATCTTCGTCAAAAAGATCCGCGCGGATATCATTCACAAAGGCTGTGTCTGGAACCCCTGGCAGCCGCCCAACTTCGATCCGCCGCCAATTCTGGCCGCCATCCTCAGTGATTTGGATGAGACCGTCATCGGTTCCGGCATATACTAGGTTTTCATTGAACGGCGACTCTCCCAGCGATGTGATCGTATTGTACTGCGACATCGCCAAGAGGTCCCAACCGGCTTCCCAGCTCCACTGACGGCCTTGCACGGGGAGGCGCAAGCGGTTCTCATCGCGTGTCAAATCGCCGGAAATGGCTGTCCAGCTATCGCCGCGATCATCAGACCGCCAGACGCGCTGTGACGCGAAATAAAGGCGTTTGGGATCATGTTGACTGACCCAGATCGGCGCATCCCAATTCCAGCGCTCTATCGGATCGCCAGGAGACGCCTGAGGCTTGATGTAAACAAACTCGCCCGTAATGCGATCAACGCGGGTGAGGTTACCTTGCTGCCATTGCGCATACATGATGTCGGGATTGCCGGGTTCGGTTGCCGATTGGTGGCCATCCCCCCAAAGCGTCACGAACCAATCTGAGTTTCGGATTCCTTGAACATTGTCGGTCCGCGAGGGCCCACCTTGCGAGTTATTGTCCTGCGTCCCGCCATACACAAAGTAAAACGGTTCAGCGTCGTCGACGGCGACTTTGTAGAACTGCGTCACCGGCAAATTGTTGATGAAACGCCACGTCGCGGTGTGGTCATAGCTTTCATAAAGCCCGCCATCAGATCCAAACATCACATACTCGGTATCATCCGGGCGGAAGGCAATCGCGTGGTCATCAACGTGCTTGAGATCATTGTTTAACGGGGTCCAGGTCACCCCCCCATCATTTGAGATTTGGCTGGTGTTCGACATCAGATAGATGCGATCGAAATAGTGCGGGCTCGCATAGAGTTCCTGGTAATAGTGCGGGCCTGTGCCGCCGCTGACCATGTCAGACTTCTTTTCCCAGCTGCCGCCACGGTCGGTTGATTTCCAAACGCCGCCCTCCCGCAGATCAAGCTCGATCGCGGCGTAAACGACGTCTGGTTGTATCGGTGAAATGGCGAGGCCAATCTTGCCCATATTGCCGTCCGGAAGGCCGTTCTCAAGCTCCGTCCAGGTTTCACCACCATCCTCAGATTTCCAGAGACCGCTTTCCGGCCCGCCACCGACATAAGCGGCCACCGTCCGATGGTGCTGCCACATCGCAGCGTACAGGCGATCCGGGTTGCGCGGATCGATCAAGAGATCCGTCGCGCCGGTATACTCCCCTGAGGCCAGAACGTTCGTCCACGTGTCGCCGCCGTCGGTCGTTTTGAACACACCGCGTTCGCCTCCGGGAGACCAAAGTGGACCTTGAGAGGCAACCCAGACCGTATTCGAGTCTTCCGGGTGGACGATGATTTTTGAGATATGCTCAGAGGCGTCCAAACCCTTCTTTTCCCATGTCGCGCCGCCATCATCTGACTTGTAGATCCCGTCGCCAAATCCATTGTGTCGGCCGCCATGGTTCTCCCCGGTCCCGACCCAAATTCGATTTGGGTCTGAAGGATCTGCGCCCAAGGATCCGATTGAGTAAGACCCTTGGCCGTCAAATAGAGACGTCCACGTTGTTCCCGCGTTTTCGGTCTTCCAGACGCCGCCGGACCCCACCGCGACATACCAGGTGGCGGGATCATCCGGGACGATAATGATGTCGGCAATTCGCCCTGACATGAAAGCCGGGCCAATGCTGCGAAGCTTGAACGCGTCAAAAGTTGGCGCTGAGAGTGGAGAACTTTCCTCATCATTCGATTGGGCAAATACCGGCAGCGATAAAACGATCGCAAACAAGATACCCACAAATCCACGCAACACTGTCATTCAACCCTCCGCCACTCTTGAGATGATGGCACGCTAACACATTCTAAAGACTTGGAAAGCGCCGATCCCGTGCGAGGCGAAACCCAAAACAGAATTCATTCCGGGCCCGTATCACCAGCGAAAAACAAAAACCCCAGCCTTAGAAGCTGGGGTTCTCGTTTCGAACGGATCGGTCGCCAAGAACGTCCGCTCGGAAGTCGTCTTGGTGGCTTGCACAGTCTGGTGCAATTCCTCGCGACGTGTTCAGGAAGTAGAGTTTTTTTTCGCTTCGGCAACCAAATAAGATCAAGTGTGAAGCGAATTTCAGTGGCGGTCGGGAGACGGAGTCTTCAACAGACGGGGAACCCTTTGAATCGACATCAGCTTTGGCGCGACTTTGCTTTGCTGCGTTTCTTCTCGCCATTGGGGCCGCGCGGCTTTTTGGGGCCTGTTCGCTTTGGTCGCCCCTTCCTTTTCTCAGGTTTTCCGGACGTGGGGCGCCTGACTTTTTTCGGGCCCCGGCGTTTCGCATCCTTCTTTGGCCTCAGCGATGAAACATTTGCTTCAGGTTCGTGCGCCAGGCCGACCCAAATGCTTTTATCGATGATCTGGCGTTCACCTGCCGCCTCCATCAGGCTTTGGGCCGCATTCGGTTTCAGCTCAACGTGCGTCGCGTCGGCGTCGATCCGAATAGTGCCGATACTATTGCGTGAAAAGCCCCCGGATTTGCACAGCATCGGAATGAGCCATTTGGGATCTGCCTTTTTCTTGCGACCGACCCCGAGTTTGATCCACTGGCCATCTGGAAAATCGGGTTTGCGGCGACCACCATGTTCGCGCGCTTCATTACGCGGGAATTCGCGATCGGGATCATATTTGTCTGAGCGCGGTTTCTTGGACTTTTGGGCACCAGGATCCTGCAAGACCTCTGGTGCTGAGTCCGTCGCGCGCGTCAGCCGCACAATCGCAGCCGCAAGATGCTCCGCGCTGTAGCGTTCCAAAAGCGCCTTTGAGAGGTCAGCTTCAGAGGCATCTGGCGGCGATTGAAGCACCTCATTGACCAGGAGTTTGGCGTTTAGAGCCGCTTCAATCTCAGCTCCAGACGGCGGCAGGCGCCATTCCGCGGTGACCTTGGCATCCATTAGCAATCGCTCGGTTCGGCGTCTGGCCCGAACCGGAACGATGAGCGCACAAACTCCGGCTCGTCCGGCACGTCCGGTGCGGCCTGAGCGGTGCAGGAGGCCTTCCTTGTTGCGTGGCAGATCGGCGTGAATGACCAAATCCAATCCTGGTAGATCCAGACCCCGCGCGGCCACGTCAGTCGCGACACACACCCGCGCCCGGCCATCCCGCATCGCCATGACCGCGTTGCTGCGTTCTTTCTGGCTAAATTCTCCGGAGAGCGCGACGACGGAAAATCCACGATTGAGCAACCGGGCCGTCAGTTTGTTGACCGAGTCCCGGCGCGAACAAAAGACAATCGCATTTGGCGCATCGTGAAGAAGAAGTGTGTTTATGACTGCCTTCTCGACATCCATTGGAACCACAGTCATCGCTTGGTAGGAAATATCGCTGTGCGCGGATTCCTCTGAAATCGTGTTCAAGCGAACCGCTTGGTTCTGGTAAGTTTCTGCGAGCCTCGCGATGGGCCTGGATACCGTCGCGGAGAACATCAGCGTTTGTCGGTCTTCGGGCGCCGCATCGAGGATGTATTCGAGTTCCTCGCGGAACCCCATATCCATCATCTCATCCGCTTCATCGAGCACCACCGCTTGGAGGTCATCGAGATCGAGCGACCCCCGCCGGATATGGTCCACCAGACGACCGGGGGTCCCGACAACGAGATGAGCGCCTGCCTTCAGCGCGCGCATTTCATCCCGAATATCAACACCGCCAATGCAAGAGACCACTCGTCCCTTTGCTCCAACAAACAGCCATTGCAGCTCCTTGGTGACTTGCTGGGCAAGCTCGCGGGTTGGCGCGACGATCAAGGCGGCGGGCGCTTCCGCATCAGGGAAGACGACTGTATCGCGCAGGATCGAGGTGGCCAGGGCAAGTCCGAAGGCCACGGTCTTGCCGGATCCGGTTTGGGCAGACACCAACAAATCGCGCCCTGACAGGGCAGGATCAAGGACCGCCTCTTGTACGGGGGTTAGAGCCTCATACCCTTTGTCAGCAAACGCCTGAACGAGCGGTGCAGCGATCTCAAACTCGGTTTTCATTTCTGGACTTTCGACAGTCATGGAAACATCCCGCAGGGTCCAGGCTAGACAGCGAGGTTCCAAGCGCGAGCAGTTACTTGGTATTTTGACGTCTGCATAACGATAAATACAGGTGAAACTGTCCAGCGCCCGCTTTTCGAGAGCTGGCGCATTCGATCATCTTGTCCAAGTCGCACTTGCGTTTTGTCTCACGCTCGCAAGGCGTGATCGCTAAATTGAATGTGATTGAAAGTCAGGGACATAAATGGTGGTTCGGGGGAGACTTGAACTCCCGACCTCACGATTATGAGTCAGATTCCGGAAAACAAACAAAGAAAAATAAACAATAAAAACAGCAGCTTCGCAATCCACTGCGATCGTAAAGGGTCACGCAAAACCGCAAAAAAGCATAGTTTGCGTTACACTTGCGTTACACGTTGAAGCCTCTCATGACCCCACGATTAATTGGCAAAAAGGGACAAATGAATCGTGGTGGCGCGATAAACTCTGTAACGCTAACGAACTTGGTAGGCCGTCTGATTATCAATGTTCATTACAGTTCGAGTGGCGCTGCTAGTGGCACGCAATCTGTGCGTTCGAAATAAGCGATAATAATCGCGACAAGTTCCAAATTTGTTCAAACCAATACCTTGAGCCGCGTGTTCTGCGGTCACAATTCCTCGCTAGCTAAGTATTTCCGAGACGGAGAACCGAATCCTATTCGTTTTAGGAACAGATTCCTCCTCCAACATTGATGAAAAGGATCGCTGACGTGAGATCCAATTTCTACAAGATAGTTGTAATCATTCACTGCAGCCTGCTGCCGGGTATCGCTATAGCGCAGGAAGATCCGCTCTTGCAGGATACGGTGATCGTTTCGGGGAGCCGGAACAATCCGATGCTAAGTGGAGTTACCCCCGAAGTGTCTTTGGATTTTGCCGAGATCCGCGCCTATGGAGCCGATAGTCTTGAGGAGCTTTTGGCTGACCTTGCGCCTCTCACTCAAAGCGCCCGCGGAGGCCCGCCCGCCATTCTTTTGAACGGCCGGCGCATATCGAGCCTCCGTGAAATTCGGAACTATCCCCCTGAAGCTTTGGCACGGGTTGAAGTTCTGCCCGAAGCTGTCGCCCTAAAATTCGGGTTTCGAGCGGACCAGAAAGTCACCAACTTCATTTTGCGCGATCGGTTTCATGCCTTGTCCACGCGGTCTCGACTTGGCGGTCCGACGGATGGCAGGCAAAAGCTCGGAGAAGCCGAAGCATCGAACCTGAGGATCCGAAATGATAATCGCTGGAACATCGATATTGAATATGAATACCAAGACGCGCTGTTTGAGTCCGATCGAGATGTGATCCGGGAGATCGGTTCTACCGGCGCGGACCGGACATTGCTGCCGCAAATGCATGAGCTCGGTCTAACCGCGAGTCTCAGTCATTTCTTGCCTGGCGATATCAGCGCCACGTACACACTAGGCGCAGATGCGATTTCAGAACAGCGCGCAATCGCCCAAAGCGATCTCAATGATACGATTGATCGAGACAGAGACCAGTTAGGGTTCGAGGCGAGCAGCGTTCTGAACCAAGTGCATGATAAGTGGAATTGGACGCTCAACACGAACTATACCTATCAGGACGAAAACAGTAAAACGGCGAGAGATCCGATCTCGGGTTTCGAGGAGGCTACGGATACGACCGCTGAGACATTCAGTATTGAAGGTATCGTATTCCGAAACCTCATGTCGCTACCTGCGGGTGACTTAGTTACTACTATAAAGGCAGGCTTTGACACACAAAGCGTTTCAAGTTTTTCAGATCAGTCCGGTCTTACGAGCCGAACGGATTTGTCACGTGATGAGACCAGCCTGCAAGCCAATTTGGATTTGCCGCTGCTCGACAGAAGCATGGCCACCAATCCGCTCGGTGTTGTGACACTCAATTGTAATATCAGATGGGATGAAGTTTCTGATGTCGGGACCCTATCAACCTATGGCGGCGGTGTCACATGGAAGCCGTCTGGGAAGATTCAAATTATTGCATCGACGGCTCGTTCGGAGCTCTCACCAAGTCTCAGGCTTTTAGCCAACCCGATTTCAGTTACCGAGAATGCCACAGTTTTCGACTTTAGCACTGGCGAAACCGTCGAAGGCGTCACCCGCATCAACGGCGGCATTGCAGACCTTGAGGCAGAGACGAGAATTGAGCATCAAGTCAATCTGTCCTGGGAACCGTTTGACGAACATGATGTTACGCTGAATCTCGTTTTTATCGAAACTCAAACGGACAATGCCATTCTCGATTTCCCGGGCTTATCCCCCGAAATCGAAAGGGCCTTTCCTGATCGTGTTGTCCGAGGCTTGGATGGAGCCCTATTGAGCCTCGATGTTCGCGCTATAAATATCTCTGAACGGACCGCGAAGCGTTTGAGATATGGCTTCAATTGGTCGCTTCCCTTGCCGCGCCCCGAGAATAATCTGACCCGCGAAGAGCGTCAGCAACTGCGTCAAATCCTTCTCCGTCGATTGGATGAAGAAGATCGCGCGCGGGCTGAGCAGCGCATTGCCCAGCGGGAGGCAAATCGATCCGCTGGTGCGGGGCGAGGGACGGGTCTAGGTCAGGGGCGTGGACGAGGAAGGGGCGGGGGCCGTGGTGGTCGCGGCAGCAACCGGGTGTTTGCCTCACTTTACCATACTTGGGTGTTGGAAGACTTACTTCTGATAAACCCAGGTGATGCGCGGTTAGACTTGCTTGACAGTGATGCGATCAGTGATCAGGGCGGCACCGCAAAGCATCAGGTTTCAGCTCAGGCCGGGGTAAATCGAGGAGCCATTGGCGGCTTTGTGCGGTTCAATTGGCAAAGTGAAACCGAGATAGAAGATGGCAGGGGTAATGTGTTGCGGTTCGATGATTTGGGCACAACGGATCTACGCCTTCAATACAATTTCGGCAATAATCCGCGCTTACTTCTGCGTTATCCATTCCTCGATAGTACCCGCGTTTCGATAGGAGTGGATAACCTGTTCGATGAGAAGCAGAACGCGGAAGACGCAGCTGGGACAATACCGATCCGCTACCAGGCGGATTTGCTCGACCCGCAGGGACGCGTCTTTACCCTTCGCTTGCGCAAACTGTTCTACTGAGTTGAAGACCAAAATTCGCCAATATAAAAACGCCCGACCTTCGGCCGGGCGTTATACATTAGATCACTAATCGTATCTTAGAAAGAAACACGGATACCAGCGAGGTAAGACTGGCCGAAGCCTTCGACTTCGTAGACGTTGTTTGTATTGCCATTGTAACGACGTCCGAACTCATCCGTAAGGTTATTGGCATCCAGGAAGTACGTGATGTTCTCGTTCTGAGCGTAGCGGAAAGAGAAGTCCAAAGACGCACGCTCATCCCAGAAACGATCCTGGTCAGGATTGCTCAGATTGATGGCGTTCAACCAGGCCGAGCGATACTGATAGGTTAGGCGTGTAGAGATGCCGTACTTCTCATAGAAGATCGAGAGGTTATAGGTCTCATCCGAAGCGCCTGCCAGACCACTCTCGCGTGAAGCACCATCATTCAAACCTGTCGCTTCATTAAACAAAGGCGGTGTTTGCGCTTCGTCTTCAGCTTGCGTGTAGTTGATTGACGTTCCGAAACCGTCCCAGGGCTCCGGCAAGAAGCCAAATTGCTGAGAGTAGTTAAACTCGAAACCTGTGATCGAAGCATCCGAGCCGTTTAACGGTCCGGATAGACGCACCCGGTTTTGTGGAAAACCAAATGCAGCGCCGTCGAGCTCTTGGACCGCATTGAAGATTGGGTCATCAATATCTTTGTGGAACACGCCGAAGCTCAAAAGTCCCCGATGCGGCAAATACCACTCGGCGTAGGCATCAAACGACCTTGCGCGCAGAGGTTCAAGGGCAGGGTTGCCACCCGAGATGAAAAGGATGCCGCCTGGGTTCTCGTCTGAATCATCATCCAGGATACGGTTTGGCGCAAGGTCCTCATAACCGGGTCGCTCGATGCTCTCCGTGTAGGCCAGGCGGAAAACTAGGTCTTCCCGGGGGCGGTAGTTGAAGTGCACACTCGGGAAAAAATCGATGTAATCGTCAGACGCAACCACTTGCTCGAGGATTGGATTGCCGTCCTCATCACGCGCCGCATAAAGCTCGTTTAAGGTGATCCCTCGGTTTGAACCCGCTTCAAGAATTTCCTCGAGCGCATCTTCGTTCAAAGCATTGTTGCCAGTCGCTTCCCAATCAGTGAGTTCGACGCGTCCACCGACGAGAATGTCGAAATTGTCAAAGCGGAACGTATTCATGACATAGCCCGCATAGACGTTAAAATCGACGTCGTAGAAGTTCTCCCAGACATTGGCTTGGGTGAGGATCAAATTGTTCGCACGGGCTGCTGCGAACACTTCATCTCTACCATTGAACGAGCGATCTTCACCAAACTCAAACATAGCTGGCTGTGGGAAGGTCGCACGCGACAAACGATCCGTGAGAATACGGTCATAGTCTGTGTTGACGAAATCGTTGATGTCATCGCTAACTTCCAGGTCCGTGTCTTCCAGCGTTGCGTTTGCCAGAGAGACACGGCCGCCAAACTTCAGGTCTGATGTTAAACCGAATGGCGCCCATGGATACTCGATATCGAACTGTCCGTAGAATTCTTCTACCGCCTCTTCTGTATCGGAGATCTCCAAGTTTTCAAAAATGAAGGCAGAGACTGGAGGGCCGGTGAGCAGGTCACCGAGTGCATATCCATCTGGGTTGATTGCGGTCACGGCGGCAGGATCTAGAATTGAGTCATAGACTTGGACAATCGGAGCGTCGGGATTTGAGTAATCGTACGTGACCGAGATGCCGTCATCCGAATTGTTGATGTCATATTCCCAATATGCGCTGTCTGGATCACGCTCAGAAATGGATTCGTTGAAGCCAGCGTTCCATTCGAGGCTAAACCGTTCGAAATCGCTTTCACCGCCGAGCTGTGTGGTGAAGATCGATTCGATATCTTCGCGCATGTTGAATGTGGCGTCCAACTCGACGCCATAGACAACGCCCTGAACCGGTGTGTTACCAATCGCCAGAGACTCATCGCTGCCAATCTCGCCGAACTGAGCGTCATCAAGGTCATAGATGTGTTGATCGCGTTGCTCGAAATCCGAGAAGGATGAAAACACCGTATTCCAGAAGAAGCTGTGATTATCATTCGGACGGAAATCGAAGCGAAGATTCCCGGATGTGTTCTGCCGCTCGAGGCGATAGAGACGGTAATCTGCCTGTCGAGAGAATAGCCGGTCGCCTTCGCCAATAAAGCGGTTCTCAGTGTTGTCGGTCACTTTATTGTCGTGGAAGAAGCTGCCTGATGCCAAAACACCGAGCTTTCCGTCGAAGAAAACGTCGGAAACGGTCAACTGCGAATTGAAGAGCTCGCCACCGCCAAGTTGCTTCACACCGAGGGCAAGCTCGGCATCGATTGAGAGGTCTTCGCCTTTGTCGAACGCACCCGACGTCTCAATGTTGATGAAGCCACCGATGGAGTCCGCTGGCAAGTCCGGCGTAATCGCTTTGACGACTTCGATCGAACCGATGACATCGTTCGGGATGGTATCGAACCGGGTCGCGCCGTTTCCTGCAGACGGAACGGCGACACCATTGAACGCGATAGTGGACAGTCCCGCAGGCGCGCCGCGCACGTTTACGAATCGCGCTTGACCCTGGTCTCTTTCAATTGAAATACCGGCAACACGACCAAGTGCGTCAGCTGCGTTTCTGTCTGGAAAACGTCCAATAGAGTCTGACGCCACAATATTTGAAACATTATCGGCATTGCGCTGACGTGACAAAGCGGCCGCTTCTGAATCGGCGATTGGTGCAAGCACCACGATGGTGTCTTGAACGAGATCGTCGCCGGTGCGAACCATTGCAACATCGAGCGTTTCAACCTGCCCGCCAGCGATCGTCACAGATTGAACCACATCGTCACGACCAACATAGGAGATGACCACATCATACGTGCCCGCGGGCACGCGGCGAAGAGCAAACCGACCTTCGGAGTCGGTTTCGGTCGTCAGATTAAGCGATGGGATTTGAACCGAAGCGCCGCGCAAGAAAGATCCCTGGCCCGCATCTGTCACGACACCATTCACACGACCAATATCCGTTGATTGCGCCGTGGCGGGTACCGTCAAGGCTGAGATTGAGGCGGCAGCCAAGCCACCCAATGCAAGACTTCGAGCAGCGGTTGCAAGCGTTGCTTTCTTAAATAGAGATTTCATGGACTTCCCTCTTGATTGTCCTGGAACGGAGACGTTCAGGGAGGGACGAGTAGTTTCCGCTTCAAAAAGAAAGACGACGGTTAAGCGAAGATTTGTAGAAAATTTCCATCGCCAAACATGAACGAATAGTTAATTTGTCGAAGGAGTGATTAGCCTACTCCCGAAACGCTTGGTTGTGTTGAAAACACAGGCGATTTGTGTGGTTGCGTGTGGCTATTTCGACACAACTTTACTGAAATTTGTCTACTTCGTAATCGTCAGCGTATCCCGCAAAGCGCCGTGATCATCATGCATGCGATAGTCAAGCTGATCGCCGAAAACTGAGATGATCGAATAGCCATATCCTTGATACGTTTTTGCCCATCGAAGGTCTGGTTGGCGAGGGCGGTCAGACAGATTTCCACCTCCGCCTCCGAGTTGAATGTAAATTACGCCGTCCTCTGCGACTGGCATGTCACCGCGCAATGGCCAGGACCTAAGATAGTTGTGATGATGCCCAACCAAAACGAGGTCGACCTTGTGAGCTTCATACAAATCTACAAAGTCCGAAACGAGTTCAGGATATCGTTCAGAAAGCACGGGGTGGTGATGCGTAGCAATCTTCCATTTCGCATCGGACTGGCGAAGTGCGGCGTCAAGCCAAGCACGTTGATCTTCTCGGAAGCTCGGCTGATCCTCGCGCGCCGTCAAATTTGAATCGAGAACGAATATTTCAACATCGCCATAGCGGAAATTATAATACGATCGCGCGGGGCCACGATCCGCGTGATAGCGATCGAACCAAATATAGTCGCTTTCACCATTTCCCATAACTGGAAGCACAGGCAGCTGCGCCATTAAGTGCCCCATGGCGGCAAAATATTCATGCGTCCATTCCACTCTTTGGTCGTGCCGTCCACCATCGGTCAGATCACCGGCATTTATCAAAAAGTGCGGCGTTTCTCGCCAGATCAATTCGGCCAGGTGCGCATTTACGTGGGGGCGTGCTTCAGTGTCTGAAATGGCGGCGAAAATCACCGGATCGCCTGGTTCTACAGCGGTTCGAAACGAGAGAAGGCCAGAATTTAGCTCTTCACCTTCTGAGTCGGTCAGGACAACTCTGTAATAATAGGCCGTATTGGCTTTAAGATCTGTCAGCTGGGTTTTGGTCATACGACCGCTCGAAAGCGGCAACCGCGTTGCGTTTCCAAGGGCTGGGGTCGTGCCCCATTCGATGAGTGTCTCATGTCGGCGATCCGCTTCCCAGCTGAGTTGAATGCTAGATGTGGTTGGCAACGCCACGTGTGGTGCAGCCGTTGTAAAATGGAAGACGCCTCGAAAATGCACCGCCTTTTGAACCAATTCTCGATGGTCTTCGAAACGCGCCGCGATTTCCGCCTGAGATAGTGCGCGATCGTAGAGACCAACCTTTCTAATGAGATTGCCGAGTTCCATATATGGCTCGTTTTCCAGATAAGCGGCGATCTCAAACTCTGTTCCGCTCGGATAAGCGACGGTGGCTTGTCCTGCGTTCTGCGTCGCGACGAGGTCGCCTTGATGATACACTTTCAACGTGTCGCCATCAAAGACGCCGACCAGGTGATGCCAATACCGATCGACGCCACGTTTATAGTCACCGCTTTCCAGGTCCTGTTGGATACGGTTGGTTTTGAGTTCCATGACTGGCGCTGAGATCGAGGCGTCACCCACGCTAAATTGTAGATCGCCTTGCCAGAATCCAAACTGCCAGAGGGCAGGTAGATTGTGGTCCGCATCAAACGCCATTGCTCCTCCACCGACGGGTTGATCGACGTGATAGGTGACCCAGAATTCGATCGTGAAATCTTCTTTGGGCAACTGATCGGATCTCAAAAGGCGACGCTGTCGATCCGTCGCTGTTTGACCGAGCCAATTTCGCGGCGGCGACAGTCTATCTGAAATCGGTGCGGGTAGCGTATCGAACATCGGAACCCCGTTTGAAAGGACTCCCGAGCGGCCCGGCAGAATATAAGTGGGCCAGAACAGCCACTCCTTAATGAGCCCTTGTGGGACAGTTGCAGTGCGTTCCAATTCCGCTTCTAATGGCGCTTCATCATGGCCCGGGTGGGCCAATGCAGGTGTCACGCTCAAAAGTATTCCTGAGACTAAAGAAAGAAGAATTGCGCGCACCGTGACGCCCCCCGTTCGAACTAAGCCGAACTTCGGTACGAAACCGCTGTGACACAGTTGTTACGGTTATACGAAGTCTAGGTGATGGGGCTTCAATGTGTTGAGAATGGTTTCGACGGACTGCGCAACGGGGCTCACGGCGGTGTCGATTCTGAGATCTACGTTTTCCCAAGGCTCATACCGTCGTGTTTGGACCCGGCGCCAGTTGGGCAGAGGATGACCGTCTATGTCGGCTGTGCGGGTTTCGATGCGATTTCGATGCATGTCAGTGTCGGAGCAGATCACTTCAATATTAAACAAAGTCGCGTCGGCGGCCTCAGCGGCACTTTTCCAGAGCTTGCGAGAAGCTTCGACAGGGTTCACTGTATCGGCGATCACATTGCGGCCTAAAAGTAGGTTGCTGCGCGCCACTCCGCATGCAGCTAGGTAGCCTGCATCTTCACATGGATCGATTTTCAGAATGCTTTCGCGCAAGGCAGATTCGATCACATCTACGCGCAAAAAGACAGCGGAGGTCCGGCGGCACAACGCTTTGGCGATGGTCATTTTACCAACCCCAGGTAGCCCTGAAAAGGAAACAAGAACGGGCATGGCTTGAACCCCTCATATCTCTTCCCAGTCGGCGACGAGCAGGCGATTTCGTCAAGCTCAAATCGACGCACACGTCTTGGGATTCTCGAAGGAGTTAGACAAATCTTCTGTTCGTGGCTGTCCTTGTTAAGGAATTTCATCTGGGTGACATGATGAGGATTTAAGACGCCAGCAATCAATCGGGGATTGGTTTTGGTGCCTAATAAGTCGACACGCATTTTTGCAGGGATTGTATGTTCGATCGCCCTCTTTGGCTGTTCGGGTGCGTCGGGGCCGACAGAACGTCAACATCCGGATGATTGGCGTGCTGAGCTACCTCGTCTGGAAATGGGCACAACTGCGTCAGAGGACACGCCTCTGGCGCTTTTTCGTATCAAAACGCGCCAAGACTATTTGGAGCGTATTCTTGGCATCCCGGTCAAAGTCTATCAATCCAGCGACTATAATGGTGTGATCCAGGCGATTTCATCGGGTCAGATCCAAATCGCGTCCATGGGCGGCGGCTCTTATTCTAATGTCGAAGCGCAAATCGGCGAACTAGCTGAAGCGTTTCTGGTGCGGCGCGACTCATATGGGATTTCTGGCTATTATTCGACCATCGTTGTGAAAGCCGAAAGTCCTTATGAGAGTATTGAGGACCTCGAAGGAAAGTCGCTCGCCTATGTCGATTTCAATTCGACCTCTGGGTATATTTACCCGCGCTGGGCAATGCGAAATGAAGGCATTGAGCCTGATACGTTCTTTTCCGAAGCTGCGATGGCGGGTGGGCATCTACAATCAGTGATGGCGCTTTCTAATGGGCAGTTCGACGCGACTGTGGTGCTGGCAAATGGCGGTAATCCGGAAATCGGGTTCGCTGGTGGAACGCTGAAACGACTCCAGTGGCGCGGTATCATAGCGCCTGAGGACTATCGTACGATTTGGCACGCGGGTCCTGTCCCAAATTCGCCATTCGTTATTCGCACAGATGCTCCAAGAGAAATGCGGGACCTGATCAGTGGCGCGCTGGCGGCGATGCCGTTTGAGGAACCCGAGACGTTTAACGACATGGCTCGCCTTCCTGGCACAGCCTATAAAGCAGTCAGCCGCGACTATTACACCGACCTATTCGAAATGCGCACCGAGGAAATCGCGTCGCACCGCAAACGCGCGATTGCTGGAGGAAAGTAAGATCATGGCCTCTCACCTTGCGCGTTCGGTTTATCTTTGGCTCGGGATGTTGGCGTTCTGGGTGTGGTGTTTGAATCCGGCCGAAGCGCAAACCGACACCTTTGTGGTTGAGCCAATTACGGTCGGACTACCTCTCGCGAACCAAACTCAAGACGGCGTTGGATGTAAATCCAGCGCCGATTTACTTGACCCAGTTGCAAAGTCCTATGCCGAGCTATTGGCAGACCGGTTCAACACGGACGTTACGATTTGCCTGACCGACACGCCCGAAGAGGTCGTGGCGCTCGCGCAAGAGGGCGAGGTTAACTTTGCTTGGGTCACCAAGGAAGCGGCGGCTCCGATTCTTGGCGATTGGAGGCCGGCACTGACGCTTCGGTATGAAAACGGTCTGGGCCGCGTTCCATTTGTTATGTTCACCCTGAAAGGGAGCCAGTCAGTCGGGAACTTATCAGCGCTGCAGGCGAGTGATATCGGATTGATTGACCGCCCGCCCCAAGCGCTCCACATCGATCTCGCCAAGCGTGTTTTGAAGGATTTTAATCTGCTCCGAGACAATGGTGTAGAGCCTATCTCATATCCAACCCACGAAGCCTTATTCGAGGCCGTTGAAACTGAACAGATTCCTGCCGGAATTCTTGAAGCCGGAACCTGGGGGCGCGTTTGTGCCGTGCTCGACCCAGATGCGACTTTCTGCGATCATTTTGAGGTCATGCTCTATGACCGCCAACGCGCGGACATTGGATTCATCCTTCCCACAGATACAGATCGAGAGCGTTTTTATCGCTTGATCGGCGTGCACATTGCGCTGCACCTAGATTTGCCGGCGGCTCACGATTGGTTGCGCCAAGGAGAAGGCTTCGAATTTGAGCCGACTGAGGCCTCGGCAATGAACGAAAAATCAACCGATCGAGCCGTCGCGTTCTAAGCATGTCGGATACGGGAGCCACAACAGCCACGATGGTGCGCGGGATGCCAGGTGGATCTTCGCGAGAGGTCGTTGAGCAATTTGAGACCGACCGCCAGGCCATGCTCCGACGTCGGCGTATGGGATTTGCCTTCGGTTTTTTGGGTATTGGCGCATTATTCCTTTGGTCTTTCACGATCTCTGAGGTTATCGGCACGCCGCATAGTTCTGACCCATTATCGAGGCTGGGCGACTTTCTTGCGCGAATGAACCCAAATCTTAGAACCGAAACCCTGCTCGAAGACGCAACGACAGAAGGATCGTTCCTGAGTTGGTTCTACGGTTGGCAATTGTGGTTCTCTGCACTGTGGGAGACTCTACAAATCGCAATCATAGCGTCAGTATTGGGGGCCATTTTTGCGGTACCAATCGCGATGATGATGTCCCGCAATCTGATGCCGATTGCGTCGGTACGTTTTTTCCTGCGTCGTCTACTTGAGGCAATTCGTACGCTACCGGACTTGATCGTGGCGCTGATCCTTGTTGCCGCCTTCGGAGTCGGACCGCTCGCGGGTATTATTACCATTACCCTCTCGACCACTGCGCGTCTCGGAAAGCTTTATTCCGAGGTGAATGAGAACGCCGACATGCGCCAACTCGAAGGCGTGAAATCTACAGGTGCGGGATGGTGGAGCCAGGTTCGGTACGGCATTTTTCCACAGGTTGTTCCAAACTATGCCTCATACGCGATGCTCAAGTTTGAGGGCAATATTGGCGCGGCGGCGGCGCTCGGGATCATTGGGGCTGGCGGCATTGGGATCGAATTGTCTCGCGCGATTACCTACACGCTCTTTGCGGATTACCTCGCAATCTTACTGCTGATGACCTGCATGATTTTTGTCATCGACATGCTGTCTGAGTGGATCCGTCACCGTTTGATCGGCGTCTCAGCGAGCGGAGCCATCTAATGACCAGTGCGTCGCAAGCCTCGATGATAGAAGACGCCGAAGCGTTGGTCCCAGGCCTTGTGAAACGTACACTGCTAGATCGCCTGCGCTCAGTGGCGCCGTTTTTGGTCGGTCTCTCGGTCTTTGTTTGGATTTGCATTGATATCGATATCTCTCCTGCGACCTTTTTGGCAGGCTTCGAGAAACTTGGAAACTTTCTTGGGAACATGTTCCCACCGAGTTCTGGTGGTCAAACGCCCAGAATTCTCAACGCGCTCCTCGAAACGTTCGGGATGGCATTTGCGGGAACGTTCTTGGGCGTGATCTTCGCCGTCCCGCTCGGTATTATTGGGGCGAAAAACATTGTTTCATTCGGGCCCGTGCATTTCATCATCCGTCGGATCTTTGACTTTTTCAGAGGCATTCCGGCGCTGATCTGGGCGCTTATCCTGGTTACGGCTTTTGGGTTAGGGCCATTCGCAGGCGTCATTGCGCTTGCGCTCGCAGATATCCCGGTTCTGTCCAAGCTCTATGCAGAAGCCATCGAAAATGTCGATCGCAAGCCGATTGAAGGTTTACGTGCCGCAGGCTGTGGGCGGCTGGATGTCATCCGCTATGGTGTCGCTCCTCAAGTCACACCGGTGATTTTGAGCCAAGCGCTCTATTATCTGGAATCTAATTTCCGGAATGCTGCTATCCTCGGCGTGGTCGGAGCGGGCGGGATTGGGTTTGAGCTTGAAGAACGGATCCGTATCTTCGCGTTTGACGAAGTCGCCTTCATCATTTTGCTTTTTATGATTGCTGTCGCCTTTTTGGATACGATTTCGGGTCATCTGAGAGGCAAGCTCGCCTAAATGACGCAATTCTCGCGCGTCCACTTTTTGTAAGTTGCAACTGCTCTTTTTTCTGCGCTGCCCGGCAGGCTCGCTGTCATCGCGCCCCATCGCGCACCATGCGCTGCAGCTTCCTCGATTGGGGCACCTGATGCGAGGGCATCTAGAACGCCTGCAGCAAAGGAATCGCCAGCGCCTGTTGCGTCGACTTGTTGAACGCCGATGCTTTCGAAGACGGAGTGTTCTGTTGCACGAAAGACTTCTCCGCCGCGTGGACCATCCGTCACGATCACAGCTTGGAGCCGACGGGTACACGCCTTGCGACCATGATGAAAGGCGTTTGGATAAAGGTCAGCTCCGATTAAGTCGTCTTTTGATCCGATCAAGACGTCTGCTGGTATCGAGTCTACCGCCTTGGATTGCGGCCAGTGTGCGACGATCGGAACCGATTCAAGCTCTGCTAATCCTTCGAAGCCCTTAAAGAGTGCGCGAAGAAATAGCCCATCTGGGCGATGGACCTGGACGGGCCCGATTTGAATCTCACCGATGTTTTGCTTCATCATGCGGCGGATGGAGCGGTCTAGATTCGGATCAGAATGCTCGAACATAATCGTGCGTTCGCCACTCGGCTCTATCAAGATCAGCGTTGTTCCGTTCGGTAGATCCGCGCGCTTAAGAAAGGAATAGTCGATACCAATCGCAGACAGTGCGTTTTCGATTTGATCGCTAACAGGTGAGTTAGGGATCACGCCCCAAACAGCCGCATCATGTCCGGCATTGACCAGGCAAGCGGCTGCATTCGCCGCGCCGCCGCCCAGCCTACCTTCGCGCAGGCCTGCTTGCTCAGGTTGCGGGCGAAATGCCAATATTCGACGTCCGGAATCGAGCGGTTGATCCAGCCAAACCGGGCAATCCCAGCCGACTGATCCAAAAACTAAAAATCGCGCCATTTATCGAGCCTTTTTCGCTTGCCAAGTGAGGCGCATCTCGCTTTTAAGTCCCTTTAGTAGGGACGCAGATTTTGACATATCTGGAATTTGTCCGCCTTCAGGTTTCGACAAGGCTACCCGAAGATCGCAACATTCGTGCGTCACTGATTTTGCTTTGCGGGATTTTTTTCGGCAGCGGTATGGCTGTCTGCATTCGTTTCCTTGGCGACGACTTTTCACCGTTCCAAATCGTCTTCATTCGGAGCTGTGTGATCCTTTCAGTACTGTTACCTCTTATGCTGCGTACAGGGTTCTCAATATTGAAGACGGATCGTCCAGTGATGATCTTTGTTCGCGCTGTTTCAGGTTTCGCTGGCCAGGTTTTCGGTGTTCTGGCAATCATCAATCTTCCGCTAGCGGAAGCGCAAGCGCTCGGCTTCTCTCGAGCCTTCATGATTGCACTGCTCGGGCTGATATTTTTGAACGAAGAAATCACCAAGCTACGCTGGTTTGCAATTATTCTGGGCTTTGTGGGGGTTGTCGTGATCGCTCAGCCGCAAACGGGCTTAAATGGCTTTGCGCTCTATGCGCTAGCCAGTGCGTTTTGTTTCTCAATCAGTACGATCATGGTCAAAATATTGGTCGCGACACATTCGCGTCAGACATTGATGACCCATGGCGCGCTCTTCCAATGTTTGTTTGCAAGCATTCCGACACTGTTTGTATTCCAAACTCCGCAATCGAGTGACCTCATCTGGTTCGTCTTGATGGGGGTGATTGCTTTGTGCGTGCAGCCGATCAATCTGCTGGCCTATCGCATCGGCGATGTCAGTCGTCTTGCACCGGTCGACTTTACCAGATTGATTACAGCCACTCTGCTGGGGTTTTTCATCTTTCAGGAAGTGCCAAGCTACATTTTTTGGCTCGGCGCGGTCATGATTATAGGTGCGAACCTCTTGGTTCTACGGCAAAAAAATGCGCCAGCATCGAAATAAAGAGTCCTAACAAATCGGCGTACTGTCACATTAGTTTGACTAAAATCCACAGGCTAATTGTGGTTTATTCTATGCAACAATTTGGAGCGAGGGGCGGGATAGTTGCTAGAGATAAATTCGCTTACGAAATCGTTCGGTGCCGTGAAGGCATTGGATAATGTGTCTCTGAAATTCGATACGGGTGAAATGGTCGCGGTCATCGGTCGATCCGGTGCGGGAAAATCAACGCTGCTGAGATGCATCAACATGCTTGAAGCCCCAAGCCAGGGCGAAATCACGAATGACGAGCTAAACGTATCGGCGCTGAAGGGAAAAAAGCTGAATGAGTGGCGCGCGCGTTGTGCGATGATTTTTCAGCAGTTCAACTTAGTTCCACGGCTTGATGTTCTGACCAATGTAATGGTCGGATCGCTATGTGGGCGGCCGTTTTGGGCCTCTATGTTCAAATACTTCCCAGCTGAATATCGCGCCAAAGCCGTAATCGAGTTGAACAAGCTCGGTATGAAAGATCAGGCGTTGCAGCGCGCAGGGACTTTATCCGGCGGTCAACAGCAAAGGGTCGCGATTTCTCGCGCAATGATGCAAGATCCAAATATCCTATTAGCTGACGAACCTGTAGCATCGCTGGACCCGCGCAACACACATGCGGTGATGTCGACGCTTCGTGAGATTAATACAGAGCGCGGCATCACCGTATTGGTCAATCTCCATTCGATTGATATTGCACGTGAATACTGTTGCCGTGTGATCGGGCTTCGCGACGGCAAAGTCGTCTTCGACGGCGCAATGAGCGAACTGACAGATCAAGCATTGGAAACAATTTATGACGGTGACGCGTCGGAAGAGCTTATCAAGCCGACATTGGTGCCTATCACAGAACCACCGGTTGTGGGGAGTGCGGCGTGAGCATGTTGCTCGCGGATCATCCGCTTGAAACCGGCTACGAATACTTCGCCAGTCAGCGGGTCCCTGATGATCCTGATGCGCCAAAAGGATATCCACCGGGCGGTGCACCGTTCATCGCACCAGGCGGATCTGTACGAGACTCCGTTCTCGGCCCTTGGACGCGTATTGGAGCGCGTACGTCTTTGAGCGAGACGATATTTGGAGCTTATAGCTACATCGTGAATGATAGCTCAATTGCTTATGCGCGGGTCGGAAAGTTCTGCTCGATTGCACGCCAAACACGGATCAATCCAGGCAACCACCCCACTTGGCGCGCCGCCCAGCATCATTTCTCTTACAGAGCGGTATCTTACGAGCTTGGCGAGGAAGATGATTATGATTTCTTCCAATGGCGGCGAGACCACCAAGTCGATATTGGCCATGATGTCTGGGTCGGGCATGGCGCAACGATTCTACCGGGCGTAAAAGTTGGAACAGGCGCCGTCGTCGGGGCGGGTGCTGTGGTCTCCAAAGATGTGCCGCCATTCACCATTGTGGCTGGTGTTCCTGCAAAGCCTATTCGAGAGAGGTTTCCGCAAAAGGTTCAACAAGGCCTTCTCGACCTCGCCTGGTGGGATTGGGAGCACGATAAACTCGCTGTCGCACTCGCCGACTTTCGTGAACTTGAAGCTGAAGCCTTCGTGCAAAAGTACCAATAATCGAGTAGATTGAGCGCGCATGACGGGAACGCTAATCTTCGTTGTCGGCCCATCAGGGGTCGGGAAGGATACGCTTCTCGACGGCGCGCGTGTCGCATTCTCGAAAGACCCCCGGGTGCATTTCTTGCGGAGAGATATTACCAGACCTGCATCAGCGGGAGGCGAAGACCACAATCCGGTTACCGTCGAGCAGTTTGAGGCTAATCGAGCCACCGGTGCCTATGCTCTGACGTGGGACGCTCATGATCTGCGATATGGTTTGCCGAAATCAGAACTTACACCCTTAGAGCGTGGAACGAGCGTAATCGCAAACGGCTCAAGGTCAG
>JBCBFK010000014.1:0-27599 GCA_038527765.1 Pseudomonadota bacterium | reverse complement strand
CGAAAAACAATCGAATAACAACAGAGCGACCGTCGAATCGGTCATGAACTCTATTGATTTGGGCGACATTCATAGAGACAATGGAATGCCGAGTGAGGAGCAAGTCCAATATCTTGGAATGGTCTTACGCGACCTACATGAGCTAAAGCTTTCGAGAGACTTTCCCAATCGGAATTTTGAAATCGCAATAAACGACGATTTGGCTAGTGGTTATTTGGATTCTGAGCTGACGTTCTGGCAGGTCGATTGATCAATGTTGTCTGCTTTCGGCGTCTAAGCGGACATTAGAGAGCGGCAAAAAGCGCCCTTTTAGAGTCATTTGACTGCTCGTAAGCACCAGCGGGCGATGGATAGCCTCCTTTCAGTATTTTTGAAGGATAACCCATGCACAGCAGGATTTAGGCGCAAAAAAGCTCGAAATCCTCAGTTGTTTCATGGCAGGCGTCGGCACGCTCGCGGGTGTCCACCATCACATCCTTTTCGGTAAAATTCGTTTGCACGGGCCAAGTCTTTGGGCCCATTGAGTCCATCTTCATAGAGCAATCCGAGATTGGTGCATCCAATGGGTTGGCCGCCTTCACATGCCTTTTCATAGTAGTGCGAGGCCATTGAGTAGCTTTGCTTCAACCCATATCCGTTTTCATATAAATAACCGAGATTTAGACAGCCAATCGATTCACCACCCTCACATCCTATGCGCACATAAGTTTCGGCCAATTTGTAGTTCTGCTCAACGCCCGATCCTTCTATGTACATGAAACCCAGGTTCGAGCACCCTAAAGAATCTTTGCCATCGCATCCCGTGCGATAAAATTGAACAGCTAAATCGTCATCTGGCTCAACACCACTACCTGTTCGATGCAGGTATCCCAGTTTCGAGCATCCCAAAGCGTGTCCGCCTTCGCAGGCTTTTCTGTAGAACAAGGCGGCGCGCGAAGCATTCGGGTTTAAACCTTCTCCGCCAGTTTCGAATAGGTAGCCCATTTGGGTGCACTCAGAGGGTTTTCTCGCTAAACACGCCTCAGCTGTCATAAGAGCAACACCAGAGAGATCGTCGATACCTGCCCCTTCAAACGACCCGGTTGCTCCCTCGGAAAGCGGGAGAAACGGGATTTTGGACCACACGAGCAGTGCTAAAGCCAAAGCCGAAACTATGGCTGCGCCCCCACCCGCAAGTCGCTTCCCTGACCAAAATGGTTTCCTACCGACCAGCTCGGTGAGATTTAACCCGTTCAACAGCGCATCCATGTCGCTGTGAAAACTATCCAACCTCAATTTGACCCCATGCCTATATGAGAGGCTTTTCAAGTCTTCAGGCAGCTTTTCTGCCTTTGGCATCGTCGTTTCGTCCACCAGGACTGGCACGACGGGTATTTCTCGTCGAAGTGCTGTCGAAATTTCAATTCTTACGAAGTCGTTGGGATCGTCAATGCGCCGATTACCGGTCTCATTATCTACTTGCGACAACCAGTTTTTACCTATGACTGCAATCATCAAGTCGCACTGCGATACGGCTGCATCTATCTTTGCCCGAAAATCACGACCCACGCGCATGGAGTCCAAATCATAGAAGATGTTCTGCTTGGGCTTTGGTACTTGATCGCAAAGCGCGTCGTAGAGCCGTTTAGTCTGCCACTGACTGTCGTCGCGGCGATACGAAATGAAGATTTTTGACATAATATGGCTTACGCTGGCAACTTTCAAAAACCTAAACACTCATCCGAATTCGGAAGAAGGTAAATACCAATACGATCAAAAGCATGGTACAGTATTTCAGCAAGTGTGACCCGCCACCTTTAGCGCAGCCAGTTTCTGTGTGGTGTTTCCTCCGTGGATTTGGAAGGATGATTTCGTTCGGGGTGCTGGTGATCGATAGCCGAGTGATGAATGAGGTCTCGCCGCATTGTGGAGCGACGTCTTTGCTCGATCAGTATTTTTGCCTCTTTCAGCGAGCAGAACATTTCTTCGTTGAGCTCCGAAATATTACTCGGTGCTAGCGTCCCTCCAGACTCACAGCTGGCGCTAGTCACGCTCTCGCTTAGGTCCGCTTCTGACCCAAAGCAGACATAACTAAACTGCTAACGTCCGATTTGGGTCAGGAGGAGACATAACGCGGCTTCTAGCCTTGCGTTGCGCACAGCTTTCATTCTAGCAATTCACCGATGCCTCAAGAGACACCAGAATTTTACGGAACTCTAGGCCGAGTGAGTAACTCGCCGTCTGGGATTCAAATGAGGTTTTACCCGTTCTCCTTTAAAAACGAACCCGCGTTCGAATGCGTGCTCGAAATAGAGCTCATTGGGGCAAGTGTGACGGTCGAACAAATTGCAGCGCTAATTGGTCAAGAAGTCGAGGTGACTGTCTTGGATTCCACAGTGTTGATTGATAGCACGCTGAACCCGCAGGAAGTTAGCATTAATGCAAAGGAAATTCGAACGGCTCGTGTTCCTTATGATTTGCGAGACTTTAGTGAGCGTGTGTCGGGATTGGAAAACGCTTGGCAACATGAGCACGAAGAACTTCGACTCGCTAAAGCAAAGCTATCGACACTATCAAAACTGGTGGATGAGCTTAAACGGCGCGCCGCCATTAAGTCGAACGCCAGTGAGGACAAACGGAATGCACAAGCGGCAGCGCTTCGGGTCCTAGATCGCTTGGAAGCCGAGTTGTATCGGAAGCACGATTAATGTCCGCTTAGACGCCGAAAGCAGACATCAGCCTTTCGGTACCAATTATGATCGCGTATGATCACCCGACGAAGTTCCAGTTCGCTTTAACGTGAAGCACATCTCCCTTCGCTTCGAGCGTCTCCATACCGAGAGAACCAAACTCCAAGAGCTCCTTTAAAGCCGCCGTCCGCCCTTGTAGCCCTTCGATTGTTTGGCTGATCTGCTCGTGAAAACCATGCCTCGTGAATGCGATCTCTTTGGCCTCGCAGATGGTCTTGAACAAATCGCCGTCAATTACGTCCCGAAGTGACCAGGCTCCCAACCATCCGCCTGTGTAGATTTTTAAATCTATGGGGTCAGGGGCCCTCAAACCTCTAGGAATCGTATCGTCAGACATCTCGTGTCCTCCGCTTTAGCACTTTGGCCAGGATGGCCGGGCGGCAAGTTGGTGATTTAAATCGCCCTGCTGATTGAGTAGCAGCACGAGAAAACACTCTTCAAGAAAAATCTTCCCGTATCCCGTTTTCGTTGACTTTCGTGATCCACTCTGAGTCCGTTCAGACCAATCTGGACGTAACTCCGGAGACTAATATGCATTCAGTTAACCAAGGCGCAGAATTGGAGGCCACCGAGCGCGCTCGCGTGCTCTCTGAGTACATTACCCGCGAAGATGCCGAAAGAATTCTCGGATGTGCCAAGTCCACCATCTATGAGCTCATGCGAAGTGGTGAGCTCCCCTACTCCAATGTAGGTGCTAGACGTTACATCCGACGGCGGGATTTGTTTCATCTCATCGAGCAAGGCTTCAATGCACCAAGCTTGACGCCTTCTGATGGAGCCGAAAAATGA
This sequence comes from Pseudomonadota bacterium, assembly GCA_038527765.1. GTDB lineage: Bacteria > Pseudomonadota > Alphaproteobacteria > Caulobacterales > Hyphomonadaceae > Henriciella. The sequence goes on along the minus strand of JBCBFK010000014.1, from coordinate 24,081 downwards.
AAACTAGGCTCCCAAAAGTACCTGCCAAAAGCCTCCCAAACGCCGCATCCGCTTATGCAGAGCTTGGATGGCATGTAGTACCGATGCGTGCCGACCGAAGAGGTGCCCATCAAAAGTACGCAAATAAATCGTCACCTACACCTGATCTTGCGTCTGAGTATTTTCGTGAATGGCCCGACGCTCTTTTGTGCATAAAGCTTCCGAGGAATATCGTTGTCTTAGATGTCGACCCAAAAAGCCGATTGTGCTCTGAAATCGTATTAGAGCTAAAATCCGAATTTGGTTTGCCAGAAACGTGCTCAGTTAGAACCCCAAAAGGCGGCGTGCATTTATGGTACAAACTGCCCGAAGGAGTAACTGCTAGAAATTGGACCTCGCAGCACGGAAGGTTTCCGATTGATTGCGTAGACATCCGTACGAATGGTGGATTGGCCACCCTACCCCCATCGAAACGTGGCGACGGCGATTATTCTTGGAGTTCCTGGACGCCAATAGTGCCGTTAGCGCCAAAAGCGCTCGTCAGCGCATTGTGTCCAAAGTCCCGCGCGACGCTTTCGCCAGAGGGTGCAACACTGAGAATCTCAGGCAACCCAACGCGGTATGGCCAATCCGCTCTCGAAGCCGAGCTACGAAGGGTCTCAATGGCAACCGCGGGTAGTCGAAATCACGCTCTATTCGTCGCGTCTGCCAAACTCGGCTCATTACACGCCGCTCGGATCATTCCTGACGTCCGACAATCTTTGGTTCGTGCTGCGGGTGTGTGCGGGCTTACCCGCGATGATGGTCGCCGTTCCTGCATTGCAACAATCGAAAGCGGATGGCGCCGTGGGCTGGCGACCCCCAGAAAAATCGACTGTGGAGACCGCTATGCCCGATAGTCACAGAGAAATAAACGTAGACAAAGCTGAGACTGAAGCTTTTGCTGCTCGGGCGAGATGGGAAAACCCGGACTGGGATATCATCCAGCCTACACGTACTCCAGCTCCTACTCTGCCATTAGACTGTTTTGGTGCCTGGCAATCAACGATCGTAAAATTGGCGCTCTCCGCTAGCGCGCCACCAGATTACGTGGCTTTCGGGTTTCTGACACATGCGGCGGGCTTAATAGGAAATCTAATTAAAGTCCGGCCTTCTCCGAAGAGATCACCAAATTGGGTATCGCCGACCGCCCTATGGACTGCCTTGGTTGGCCCTCCCTCGTCTGGTAAGACGCCGGCGTTACAACCCTTCAAAACGATTATCGGCGAGATCGAACAGAATTTTGAAGACGAGTATCGTCCCAAAATCCGCGAAAGAGAATCTGTAGCGGAAGTCGCAAAGATCAAAGAAAGAGTATGGCGTCAAGAAACCCGCAATGCGATCAAAAAAGGTGAGACTCCAGATGAGCGGCCGAAAGATTCTATACCACCACCCAAGATAAATGTTCCTATCGTCAGGGTCATGGATATCACCATTGAAAAATTGGCCGACGTTCTGAACGAAAATCCAAATGGCGTGCTTGTATACCGAGAAGAGCTTTATGGCTTTTTCATAAACATGGGTCGCTACTCAAATGGCAATGATCAACCAATGTGGTTGGAGCTTCATGATGGCGGAACCGTTATAGTCGACCGTAAAAACCGGGAAGAACGCCTCAAAATTACGAACGCACTTGTATCAATATTGGGAGGCATTCAACCTGATCGCTTAGATGAGGTTGTGGGAGGCGCTGATGATGGCCTGTTCGCACGTTTTATCTATGTCGCTCCGGACATCCCTCTCCTAAATGATACGGAAATAGATATCGACTACGGCTCTCTTAAATATGCTCTGAAAGAGCTCCGAATGGCACCAAAGCAGGCAGAGAATGAAACAGACGAATTCAACTACTTGTTCGACTTTTCAGATGATGCCGCAGACGAATTTTTCGAATTTCGAAAACGCATAAGAACGTTAGCAGGCGCGCGCGAGGGTCTAATGGCCGGCTGGGTCGGCAAAGCGCCCGGTTTGGTCGCACGCCTTACAACAGTACTTTTCTTGCTAGATTGGGTGCTAATGCATCCCGGCCAACGATACCCCAAACACCTTCCCTTGGAATATGCTCGGCGGGCTATTCGATTATGGGAGGAATATCTTCTGCCAATGACGGAACGCGCCTTTGCTGGCCACCTACTTCCCAAACACTACCGTGCTGCACGTCGCATTCTTTTGGAGGCCAAAGAGAGCGGAACTAGCGTAATCAACGAACGCGAGTTTAAGCGCAAACTCAAATCTGAAGGGCTCTTTGAAAACCATAAAAAGGGGGAATGCCCATTCCTTCTTCTACGCGATGCAGGCTGGCTTTTGGATGAGTTCTCCCGCCAAGGCGGCTCCAAAGGTAGAAGAAAGAAAGATTGGCGCGTTAATCCGCTCCTGTTCGGACCTATTGGCGCTAATGACGCTATTGGCGCTGATAGTCATAATTCGGAATGACACGTCATATTGTTCCAAATCAATTGACCTTGTTCGCTTATGAAAAGGGGTATTTCGGCAAAGGCCGTCGGTCTTTTCGACGAAGGGAGACAACCATGGGCGGGGTAGGCAGTGGAGGCTGGAACAAGAAGTACCACGGAACAATCGATGATACGCTGCGGATCGATGCATTCTGGCTTCATCGCCAGGGCATTTTGGTGGCGCGATCGCCGCAGAAGGTGACCTGGAAAGCTGGCGGTATGTTGGTGCTTGAACTTCTGCTGCACAACGAAGGCGGCAGACTGCATATTTGCGATGCGACAGCGGCGGGTAGCCGGTTCCCGGATGCGTTGGCGCAGTCGATTAGACTGCAAGACCAGGCTCGCCATGTGGGCGGTAAGGCGAAGCTATTTGAATGCCCGCAATGCGGGACGCTGCGGCAGCATTTATATCTGGACCATCGCCAACGCTTCATTTGCCGCAAGTGTGCTGGTCTGACCTATAAGGTGCAGCGAGAGCGCGAAGTCGATCGGGCCTTTCGGCGTTGGGACAAAGCCAGTCATCAACTGGGCAGATTCAGCTGGGAAGGATGGTGCGGTCTGAAGCGACCTAAGGGTATGCACAAGCGGCGGTACGACGAGCTGTGCGAGCGATTGCGCGCAGAGGAGACAATCGTAAATAGATCAATGGGTTTGCTCTGTTAGTTACTAAAAGCAGACATAAGCAGGGCGCTGCTTGATTCCGAAGCGGGAATTTTCCGTGCCTTCTGATTCAATGAATTAAATGGGGTCGTTTTGCCTTGCACGACACGCCAAACATGCGCATGCATGGAATATGGAACTTTTGACTGCTGTCTTGTTGTTGCTGACGGCGTTTCTTTCGCTCAGCGAACGGTTGATTTACCGGGATGTTTCAAAAAAGGCGAATTAAGAAGTGATATCACTTCATAAAGGGCCACGAAGATGACAATACAAATCGGCTCAAAAAAGCGAGGGCGCCCCTCGTTACTTACCGATGAAGATATCGATCGAGTTCTGAGATATGTTGTAAGGTACGGCAATGGTCCTGCGGTGCGGTACTCTCGGTTATCGCGTTCGACTGTCGAGAGAATAAAGAGTAGATACGGATTCACAGGCAAAAGAATATACCGCCCCGTTGTGCGAGATGTAGCGGAAATCGGCATCCTGGCAACATCCAAGAAGTATCGCTTGTCGGTGGAGTTGGTTGAAGACATTTTGAAGGCCACGGGTCACTGGATCGCCGACCCGGAAAGAAATGTCGAAGACCTCTTGAGGTAGCGCGCGCCAAATACGGCATACACAATGACCGCTTTTGCTCGCCAAGCCGACGAGCTTGCAATGAGGATTCTCGTCCGATACGATTCTATTGATGACCTATTTGCTACCTGCATTTGGAAAATTCAGCCTAACCGCTTGTAATCAAACAAGTGGCTGGCGACCCCTGCAGGATTCGAACCTGCGACCGTCCGATTAGAAGTCGGGTGCTCTATCCAACTGAGCTAAGGGGCCATTTGAGCGCCTGCCTTAATCTGAAAGTCACAAGATTTAAAGCCGAGATTGCTGCATCCAAACATGAGCTCTGAGGCATCTTATGTTTGAGAGCGACGGAATTCGCGCCGAGCAGCGTTAAACCTTTGTCATTTGGACGGCAAAAACTCCGCGAGGCACCTCGGGTTTCGTTAAAGAATTCGAGCGACACTCGTAGACGTGACTAGGGAGGACGGCATGCGGACACGTAGTGTATCGCGATTGGCTCAAAGTGCAGCCTTGGCATTGGTGCTTGGCCTCGCCGCTTGTGGCGGCGGAGGCGGAGGCGGCGGCGGGACTGTGCCGGGCGGTATCGGCACATCACCTCCTCCGCCTCCGCCTCCGCCGCCACCTCCGCCTCCCCCTCCTCCACCCAGCGGCACAGCTTTTGAAACCGCGGCCTCGACGGCTCTGTTCCTGTCGCAAGCGACGTTCGGTCCAACTCAGACCGATATTGACCAACTGACAGGAACGTCACCATCGGAGTGGGTTATCGCGGAGTTCAACAAAGCGCCCAGTTTGAACCTCGGTTACGTTCTGACGGAGATTACTGAACCTGGCGCACGAGATGATGAGGGCCAACTCAGTTACGAGAAGCTAAACACGCCGACATTCTCGTTCTGGATCAACGCGATCGAGGGGGAGGACCAATTGCGCCAACGCATGGCGTTTGCGCTGTCTCAGATCCTCGTCATCTCACATGCGGAGGGCAATTTTCTCTTCGAAGCACCCAACGCGGTGGCGCACTACCAGGACACTCTGGTCCGCAACGCGTTTGGCAATTATCGCGACTTGCTCGAAGAAGTCACCTACTCACCGGCAATGGGAGAGTACCTGACTTACCTGCAGAACATTAAAGGCGATCCCGACACGGGCCGGATGCCAGATGAAAATTATGCGCGCGAAGTCATGCAATTGTTCTCGATCGGCTTGGTCGAACTCGAGCAGAATGGGGAAGTTGTCACAAGCAATGGTGTGCCGGTTGAAACCTACAACAATGCAGATGTGACCGGGCTCGCCAAAGTGTTTACCGGGCTCAGCCTTAAGGGCGGCGAGTTCTGGTTTGATTTCAGAGACTTACCGGATGACGCGCTCCACTCGCCAATGGAAGTCTACCCCGAATGGCACTCGGAGCTCGAAAAATCCTTCCTCGGCACGACGATTCCAGCCGGCACCGGCCCTGCGGAAAGCATTGATCTTGCGCTCGATGCCTTGGTCGACCACCCCAACACGGCCCCTTTTATCGCGCGGCAGCTTATCCAGCGCTTTGTGACAAGCCATCCAGAACCCGATTATATCGGACGCGTTTCAGCGGCGTTTGCGAGCGGGCGATATTCGCTGCCAAACGGGACCACGGTTGGCGATGGTCGGCGCGGCGATCTCTCGGCCACAATTGCTGCGGTCTTGTTCGACCCGGACGCGAGAGACGCCGCCAATCGAGATGAAGATCGCTTTGGAAGAATCCGAGAACCGATATTGCGCTTCGTTCAATGGGCGCGCGCCTTTGATGCTGGTACGGTCACTCCAGAGCACACGTTCCCGCTCTACAACACGACGTTTGGAGGCGGTCTGGCACAAGCGCCTTATAAGTCTCCCTCGGTGTTCAATTTCTACCGACCTGGCTATGTCGCGCCAGGCACCGAGACAGGCGCGGCAGGATTGACGATGCCGGAGCTGCAATTGGTCAACGCCAATTCAATCTCCAATTATGCGAACTTCATGACCTATTTCGTCTTCGCCTTCGCGGCGAATGGCGAAGAAGCAGAGGCGGCCGCGAGCTTCATCCCGGATTATAGCGATGAATTGGCGCTCGCCGAAGATCCAGAAGCGCTCATTGATCATCTCGATTTGTTGCTGACGCACGGATCAACCACGGAAGAAACCAAGGCCACGATTGTGACCTTCATAGATGACGTGGCGCTCGAAAATCCGAGCGATCCTGATTACAACGGCCCGTTTCTTCGGGTCTCGCTGGCAGTTCTGATGATGATGACATCGCCCGACTACACTGTGCAGCGCTAGGAGGACAGACGATGAAACCGACACGCAGAACCTTTCTTACCGGTGCGAGCGCTTTGAGCGCTGCAACTTTGACCGGGCTTGGCAGTTCGCTTGCCGCCTTTCAGGCCAATGCGGCTGAAACCTCTGGATACAAAGCGATCGTCTGCTTGTTTTTCCTCGGGGGGCTTGATGGTCATGATACCGTTCTGCCCTATGACGAAGCCTCATACGATCAATATGCGACGATCCGTGCGCCGCTCTTAAATCAGTATGCCAATATGCAGGGCGGATCCACGCGGGCGCGAGACCGCCTATTGCAACTCAATCCGGGCAATTCAGCAGACTTTGGCGGGCGACAGTTTGCCCTTCCAGAGGAGCTCAGCGGGATTAAAGGTCTGTTTGACAGCGGAAATGCCGCGATTGTTGGAAATGTCGGGCCACTGATCCAACCGCTTAATCGCACGCAATTTGAAAATGAGAGTGCGCCGCAACCGAAGCGCCTGTTTTCGCACAATGATCAACAATCGACCTGGATGTCGAGCGCGCCAGAAGGGGCACAGTTTGGCTGGGGCGGGAGGTTCGCAGATGCCTCTCTCGCGGCAGGAGCGAACTCGGGCAGTCGCGACTTCACGACCATTACCAGCCTGGGGAATGAACTCTTTCTGACCGGTGTGAATGCCCTACCCTATCAGATCGGATTGGATGGCGCGCCTGAGATCGACGCGCTGAACTTCTTCGCCGGAGGTCGCGACACGCCAGCTGGCGACGAGATCTATCAAAAGCTTCGCGATCACTTCGAGGCGATGGACTTTAACAGCACCAATTTGATTGACCGCGATGTCGCAAATTCGATGCGCACCGCGCTGACGACCAATGAGGCGTTCAACCAGGCCTATGAGACCATACAACCGTTCGCGACCGCATTTCCGGAGAGTTTCCTCGGGCAACAGCTGCAAGCGGTGGCGAATACAATCGCCATCCGCGACGCCTTACTCGTGAACCGGCAGGTCTTTTTTGTCGCGATTGGGGGCTTTGACACGCACTCTAATCAGGTCAACGACCTTCCCGGACTGCAGCGCGAGATCGATGGCGGCGTGGTCGCGTTCTACCAAGCCATGCAAGAACTCGGGCTCGGCAGCGATGTGACCCTGTTCACAGCATCCGACTTTGGACGAACGCTCGCGATTAATGGTGATGGTACCGATCATGGTTGGGGCAGCCACCACTTTGTCATTGGCGATGCGGTACAGGGTGGTCAAATCTATGGCGACATGCCGCCATACACGCTGGGTCACGATCAGGATGCGGGCAGTGGGCGGCTCATCCCGACAACGTCGGTCGAGCAATTTGCAGAGCCTTTGGGACGATGGTTCGGGCTAACGGATGGCGAAATCGCCGAGGCATTACCAAACCTTTCAAACTTTAGCGGCGGACCCGCCTTCGTTTAATGGGTCCAGGGCTGCTTGCGGTTGGCCGAGAAATTCTCCGAGTAGGATTTGACAAGGCGCTTTACTTTGCGAGGCTCTTCGACCGAAAAGGTCAAACCTTCGCGCTTGGCGTAGGCGATCGCTTGTTCGCGGCTGTCAAAGTGTAACCGAACTTGTCCAGTCGTGTCATCAATGCTGGTCCAGCCCATCACGGGATCGCTGGCACGCTTGGCTCCGGAGACGAATTCGAGGACCCAATCTTTGGTTTTGCCGCGGCCGGATTGCATGGCAGTCTTCGCAGGCTTGTAGATACGGGCATCCATTTTAGACCATCTCCCAGAGAAGAAACTGGTCGGAGCGATAGGATTCGAACCTACGACCCTCTGGTCCCAAACCAGATGCGCTACCAGACTGCGCCACGCTCCGGCCTGCCGGTATAACGGCGAATTTTTCCGATTCAAGCGCTTTTTTCACTCTATTTCAGGCGCTCGATGATCGGCGCCGAAGCACCCGAAAAGTTGCATCTGCGCGAGCGGCCAGCCGTTCCCCACCAATCATTAAATCGGCGGTTACTTGTACGAGATCCTTATCGTAACTCAACACGCGCGGGTGTGCCTCCAGCCAGTTGTGCAGGCGCACAGTCTCCAGAAAGTGAAGCGTGAGCTTCAAGGTCACAGACGCACGTTGGGCCTTTGCCCAAACCGCCATAGCGAGAGAGCGATCCGCAAAGGCGCTTGCCATCCCGCCATGTAAAAATCCCATACTATTGCAATGCCGGTCGAGGACGAAGAGGCCGGATCGGACGTCGCCCTCCGCGGACGCTTCGTAGACGGGCCCATTGTGGTTGCTGAACGCCCCACGTGATCTGGATAATCTAAATCCGTCCGGCACGACGAAATGCGCGGGCAGATCTTCTTCGCGCATACAGGCTTACTCAGCAGGCGCGTCGGCAGCCACGTTTCCAAAAAGCGGGTGCTCAACCGTGTCGCCAGGTTGGATCCCCAGTTCAGCGGCCTGCCCGCCATTGATCTCCAAGACCGCTCGCACCGGAACACCTGGCGAAATTGTCCGCAGAGAACCCGGAACCGTATTGCGCGCGATCATTTCGACATAGCCATCATCAGAAATAAACAGCATATCCAGCGGTATCAGCGTGTTCTTCATGAACATAGACGGTTCGCGCGGAGGATCGAAGTCAAACAACATGCCTTTGTCGGCATCCAGACTTTCGCGCTCCATGAGGCCGAAGCTGATTTCTTCGCGATCATTCGCGACTTCGACGGAAAACTCATGAGAGGCTTCCGCGCTAACGATGGTCAGGGGCGTGACGTCCATGGGATCAGCCATCGCGGTGGGTGCGGCGACGGCGAGGATGGCGGCGGCAGACAGTAAGATCTGTTTCATGCCTTCAGGTCTAGCCGCAGCCTATAATCGCGGCAAGCCAAGGACACACTGAACGCCTATTTTTTGACGACAATGACGTTTTCGCCCTTTTGGCCGCGCCCTGTAACGACATCAATTTCCGATCCGGTTTCAAGGGCATCGATCCCTGCCTTACGCATCACCGAGATGTGGATGAAAATGTCTGATGCATCGCCAGGTCGATTTACAAAGCCGAAGCCTTGCGCGGCATTGAACCATTTCACAACAACCCGTTCAAAAACAACGGCTTCGCCCTCATCGCGCATGATGGACGTTTTGGGGCGATCCATCTCGATAATGTTCAGAACCTGCCACCCGCGTTCGCGCTCGACAATATCGCAGACGATACGGGCGCCTTCATCTGCCGCGCTCTCACCATAGGCGCGCAGACAGGAGACATGCATCATGACGTCCTGATGCAGGATAACGCCTTCAACGGATTCTGGCACGACGAATCCATAGCCCTTCACCGTATCAAACCATTTGATACGGCCAATCAGTCGAACTCCTGGTTCTGCACTCACTTTGGATACTTGCTCAGCCGCGTTACTCATGGCCCCACCCCGCATTAACCATTTTGTTAGACTCACGAAATGGTTCTGTCACGCTGAATTACTCAGTGGACATACGGAACTTTTGTTACTCGTTGTAAAAGTGGCACTCCCTAGGGGAATCGAACCCCTCTTTCCAGGTTGAAAACCTGGCGTCCTAACCGATAGACGAAGGGAGCGCGCGGTCGAGGAGCCGATATAACTACGAGCGATTGCGCTGGCAACCTTCTTTGCGAGCGCGGCTGAACTTTTTGCAGCACGCGGTTGAGGTCCCGAATATCTCTTGCAATCGAGCGGCGTATCTAAATGATGGCCCTCATGGAAATCGACCTTTCAAACAGTGCGTTGCGCCAGGCCCGACGCGAGGATTGGCGCCTTGTCGCCGACATTACCGCCGAAGCCTTCGCGAACGACCCCGTCAATCAGCACATTTTTGGCAAACCCAAATCCATTCGGTCCATGTATCGAGTGATGGCGCGAGAAATGTACCTGCCGCACGGTGTCAGTTATGTTCATCCGTCCGGCGGCGCGACGATGTGGATGCCACCTGGTGTTGAGGCTGCCCCGTCTCAATTTGGCTTGCTAAAATTTGCTCTGGGGCAGCTGATCAACGGAACGCCCGGCGCGATTAAGCGCGGAATGGCCCTCGCCGACCTTATGCAAGAGTGGCATCCGACCGATCCGCACTTCTATCTCTTCGCCATCGGGACCACAGCGGACGCGCGAGGGAAAGGTGTGGGCAAGGGTCTGCTGGCGCCAGTTCTTTCAGCCTGCGACGCGGCTGGCATGCCGGTTTATTTGGAGAATTCCAACCCGGACAATACGGGATTTTACGGCGCGCACGGGTTCGAGCGGATGGGCGTGTTCGAGATCGATGGCGACGGAAGCCCGATCATGGAACCGATGTGGCGGGAGCCGAAATCCTAAGCGCGCTCTTGCCCACAGTGTTGGCAAGTTTTGAGCGGGAAAACGATGCCTGGATTGCGTCGATTGATGCTTGGAAACAAATAGCCTGGGACCTTATCGCGCTCTTCACGGGTCCAAGACCACCAGGCTTTCCCGCACTTTTGACATCGAAATCCGAACACCGCGACGTATTGAGTGGTGAGTCCACCCATAAACATAGCAAAGCCGAACGGGGAGCCATTAGTCGCAACAAGTGCAATGAACCCGCCCAAGCTCAAAACGAGCGAGATCCAATTGAACATCGCAACTTGCTTCCGAATTGGATCTTTCGGGTCAGGCAAAGCTTAGCCGCGGCTCAAAGAATAATTCGGCGCTTCCCGCGTCATCTGAACATCGTGCACGTGGCTCTCTTGCAAACCGGCGCCCGTGATCTGAACAAATTCAGCCCGCTTATGAAGCTCGGCCATGGTCGGCGCCCCGACATAGCCCATCGCAGCCCGAAGACCGCCGACCATCTGGTGGACGATCGGCGCGATCGGGCCTTTAAACGGCACCTGCCCTTCAATGCCCTCGGGCACAAGCTTGTCGCTCGCCGCATCCTTTTGGAAGTAGCGATCTGCAGACCCGCGCGCCATCGCACCGAGACTGCCCATGCCGCGATAGGCTTTGTATGAGCGCCCTTGATACAGAAACACTTCGCCAGGGGCTTCTTCCGTCCCTGCGAACATCGATCCCATCATCGCGGTCGATGCTCCGGCGGCAAGAGCTTTGGCGAAATCTCCGGAGAATTTAATCCCACCATCAGCAATGATCGGTGTGCCGGTCGCTTGCGCCGCATTGGCGCAATCTTCAATGGCCGTCAGTTGCGGAACGCCGACGCCCGCTACGATCCGCGTCGTACAAATCGACCCCGGACCAATCCCGACTTTCACCGCATCCGCGCCGGCATCGATAAGCGCCTTGGTCGCGTCTCCCGTGGCGACGTTGCCAGCAATGATCTGGACCGCATTAGAAATCTTCTTGGCACGTGTGACCGCCTCGCCAACGGCTTTCGAGTGCCCGTGTGCAGTATCAATGATCACCGCATCGGCGCCGGCTTCGATCAGAGCCGCGGTTCGTTCGAACCCAGCGTCGCCGACCGTCGAGGCGGCTGCAACACGAAGGCGTCCACCATCATCTTTCGCGGCATTCGGGTTGACCGCTGCCTTGTCCATATCTTTGACCGTGAGCAGGCCAATGCAATTGCCAGCCTCATCAACGATGACCAACCGCTCAATGCGGTGTTTGTGAAGGAGAGTGCGGGCTTCCTCAATCGGCACGTCCATGGTCACGGTGACCACTTCGCGCGTCATTAAGCTACCGACCTGTTGGTTTAAGTCCGGCGCAAACCGCATATCGCGATTGGTGATGATTCCGACGAGCTTGCCATTCTCAACCACAGGAATGCCAGAGAACCCAGTCTGGTCTTTCAGGGCCTTCAACTCTGCCAGGCTGGCAGAGGGTTCGATCGTCACTGGATACATGACCACGCCGCTCTCAAACTTCTTTACTTGCGTGACTTGTGCGGCCTGCTCCTCGACAGAGAAGTTTCGATGAACCACACCGATGCCGCCGGCCTGCGCCATAGCGATGGCAAGCCGCGCTTCGGTTACGGTGTCCATGGCCGCAGAAATGAGCGGAATATTTAGGGCGATAGCTTTCGTGAGCTGTGTCGAAACGTCGACTTCTGAGGGTGTCACTTCGCTCGCGCCGGGCTGAAGTAGCACGTCATCGAAGGTGATCGCTTGTCGGATGTTCATTGGGGGGCTCCCTTTTTGGCTCCCTAATTGAGTCACTTCGGAAGGGCAAGCCCCGTTTATGTCGCGATTGAGGGCGCCCAGCATTTACGCGGCACGGACCCTATTCATCGCGTCGCAACCGCACGTCGACGACATTACAATTTCGACACGCAAGGCTCGCACGATTGTCGAATGCAGCGATTTGTGGTCATCCAGTGACGAAACTTACTGCGTTGAATTTCGTTTAGACCCGAAAGCGACGCAGTATGATCTTCCCCAAAACCGCCGTGACCGTAGTCGCTGCCATGCTTCTGATTTTATCCGCTCCACCCGGTTTGGCAGAGCCTTCCCAACGCCCAACACTCGATCTGGAATATGACGCCCTGAACGGTTTAGATCGGGCGCTTCGCGATTTGGTCGACACGCAACAAACTGGCAATCTCACTTACGGCATCTGGCAGCAGGATGCGCTCATACGCGAGGGTTACTTTGGCCCGGTCAATCCAAGCAATAACCGTACCGTGACGGATGATACGATCTTTCGCATCCAATCCATGACGAAGGCGATTACAGCGGTTGGGATACTCATCCTGACCGAACGCGGCGCGATTGATTTGGAGGATCCGATTACAGATATCCTGCCAGAATTCGAAGACGTTGAGGTGATTGCAGATATCGGGGCGGACGGCGAGATGTTCACGTTTCGCCCACCTCGGCCCCCGACAATCCGCCAGTTGCTGAGCCACACAGCTGGTATTGGGAACGCGAGGCCGTCCTACAATCCAGCCGAAACGGCGATGTTTCGAGCAAACATGTTAGCCGCGCGTACGATTGATGAATTCATCGGCATCGCGACCAGTGTGCCCTACATCGCAGCGCCTGGTGCAGAATGGAACTACTCCGTCTCTTCTGACTTGCAGGGTGCCATAATCGAGCGTGTCAGCGGTCAGCGTCTTGGGACGTTCCTGCAAGAAGCGCTCTTTGACCCTCTCGGGATGCGAGATACGAGGTTTTTTGTGTATCGAAAGGACACGGATCGTCTCAGCGGTGTATTGCAGAATCGTGAAATGGAGCGGGCGTTCTCAATTTCTGAAGGCGCTCACAATTCAATTCAATCGCAGACATATCATGAGGGCGGACATGGCCTGTACTCAACCCAAGCCGACTATTTTCGGTTTCTTACATTTCTGCTGAATCAGGGGCGACTGGAAGGACGGCAGATTCTCAAGCCTGAAACACTTGAGTCGTTCTCAATCAATGCCATTCAATATCGCGGGCGACCCGGCGCTATGGCGAGTGTCGGCCGGCGACAAGGCCTCGGCTTCGGATTTGGCGTTGGCACGATAGAAGACTCTGTCGTTTCGGATATGGCGGCCCCGGAGGGGTCGTTCTATTGGTATGGCGCGCTGGGAAGTTGGTTTTGGGTCGACCCGCATAATCAAATCATCTTCATTGCCATGACACAGACCAGTTCGGGTATGGAAAGTGATTACATCCGCGAGTCTATGCGCATGGTTTATGGTGAGCCGACGCCAGCGACCACGCTTTACGCGGACACCAATTAGATCGTCTAAGCGTCAGAAGGATCCGGTCGGCCTGGCACTTCTTCAGCCTGATCAGCAGGCCGGCCCGGAATGGCATAACTGCCCTTCAACCAACGCGATAAGTCGACGTCCGCACAGCGTTTCGAACAAAATGGCTTAAACTCTGGTGCCACCATTCGAACTTCACAGACCGGACATTTCTTCTGACTCATCGCTTTACAAACTCGCTTGTGTTTTGCGGATTTCGAACCACGGTCACGCGCCCGCCAAAATGCGCATCTATGGCTTGGGTCGCTTCTGCTTTCTGAGCTTGATAGGCCTGCCAGGCCGACCCGCCAAGCGCCAAAGTGTAGAAGTGCGTTAAATTCGCTTTTGCATCTCGCTGCAGCAGGCGCAATTGACGAAACAGCATGGTCTCGCCGGAATCCATATTCATCTGATCCTCGATCGGCATAAAACGCCAAGGGATCGATACTTCCAACAAGTTTAAGGGAGAGGGCTTGAGAACTTTGGCACCGGCGAGGCCATAGCTGGCAAATGCCTCCCGTGTTTGATCGCGGATGTGATCCCGCGAAGCCGCGTTGAGCGGATCAATACAATCGAGGACCAGGGCCCCGCCTAACCCGCGCAGAACCGCTTGCCGCGCCATTTCTTGGGCCGCCTCCCGATTAACTTTAAGCGCGCGTGCGCCAGCGCTCCCAGCGCTCACCCGACCCGATGTGTCAACATCGAAAGCTGTCAACGCGCGGGTTCGCTCAATATGGAGTTGGCCACCTCCCGGCAATAAAACGGACTTGAAACTGGCATCATTAAACGCGTCTTCGACCAAGATCGGCGCTTCGTCCGGAATGAGGAGTTTTGCGCCCGGAAAGGCGTTTCGCCAATTGTCGAACGCGGACTCTGTTCGCGAGGCGCGTTCTGTCAAACTGACGCGTGCGACTTTGCCGTGTCGGGCTTCGCTGCGGACCTCGACATTGACGATTGCACCTTCCGTGATGCCGGCCCGAGACTTCAGTCGCAGAAAGCCTTCCTCACCAGACGCAAATTCAAGAAAAGCCCCTCCCGCATCTTCAGCAATGGTGCGAACGCGCGCGCGGACCACATCGCCAAACCGTACACGCTCCCCGGTGCCGCGCCAACGTTGCGAGAACAAGGCGACCGGTCGATCTTCACCATCGCAGAGCACGGCACGAAACTCACCCGGGGCATCATGCGTGAGGACCTTGTTGAAGACGCCCGCAATCATTCCGGTTGGCACGCCCGCACACCCAGAACCGGAAGCACAGTTTGCCAGCCTTCGGTATCGACCAGGGTGATCAATCCGCTTTCTAAACGCTGCCCACCATTCATCATTGCACCGGGTTCAAGGGTCAGCGCCACCGTACGTCCATCGTTCGAAACATAAAACATGCGAGTATTGAATTGACCGAAGATATCACCGCCTGCTGTCGCTTGGATCAACAGCATAGGCTCTTCATTTTGCGCGAATGTCGCCTCACCCGACAGAGCTTTTGAGAAAAAGATAAACTTCGAGAGATCGGTTTTGCTCCATAAGAACAAGCCGCATTCTCCGGCAGGTAGCTCTTGCGGACCGAGGCCTGAATTCGGCACGCTGTCGATTGCGGGGCGCTGCGCCAGGATAAGCGCGCGCTGTTCTTGAGGCGTAAGGTCAGGCGTAGACGCGCAGCCAACCAGGAGCATCAAAACGCCGACCATGGAAATCGTAATTTGTCTCATCTTTGCAGGACTCCTGCGCGCGATTGGCGATACACAAAACGACCATTTTCTCGGACAAATCCGACTTGCTGCAGAGCGATAATGATTTGTGTATCTTGGGTTTCGACTTCGGTCGCGAACTCTCCCTGCCCATTCAGCAATGCTCGCGCGTCAATGACAACACGATCGCCGGCTTCTGATGAGCCTTCCAGATCAATCACAAACGCTCCGGCATCACAGGAAATCGGCCCGGAGACATCGCCAAACTGACGACCGTATTGAGCGGCTAAGGTTGAAAGCGTGTTAGAAGAAAGCGTCCCACTTGCACTCTCGCAACCGGTTTGGGTCAAACGAAAGGCTCCATCATTCAGCCGCAAGCTGCCGCCCATGGCCCGCACGGGCGGGGCGAGGCCTTCCAGCGCGCCTATTTCTTGTTGCATGCGAATGTCCGTGCCGCTGAATCCGCTGCGCGAAAGCGTCAAGACGCCCGTGCCCCGACCCCCAGCACCTCCCCATTGAATGTCATAGGAAGGTTGCAGTGTGAGCAACGAGGCTGGACGCAAGGACAGGCTGACATCGCCAAGCGGCTGGGTTCCTACATAAAGCCCACTGATACGTCCATTCATCAGCGTGCCATCCGCTTTTGCCCAGCCCACCCCCGTCGCACCACTAATACCGGATTGCCTCAAGACAAAACCGAGCGGCGTGAAGGCAAAAAGGCTGCCCGCAAGCACCAGAACGAAGATGAGGAGAAGGAACAGTTTTCGCATCACAAACCTCCAGCGACCAGATCGACATTGACCCGGACCAGGCCGCCTCCGGCTTGCTCCATATTAAACCGAGTGACTTGTCCGCTATGCTTAGCTTGAACATCTTCGAGCCAAAGAAAGATCATGCGCGGGTCGGCATTCTCAAAAACAAGGCGCACGGATGTCGTATCATCTCCCTGAAGCCGTGAGATCGACAACCCGATATCGCCGGCAGACCCGGTCACCGCGGCTTTGAAGTCTTCAATACTTGCCGAAGTTGGGCGCGCATTTGTCGGGGCGGCAGACCCAATTGCACGTTTCAGCATATAGCTTTCCTGAATACGCGACAGGGTGCGATCGGCGTCGGCCAGATTGGCGCGGGCTTCGGCATTTGCACGCATGCCGGGGACAAGCACGAACTGCCAGATCACGACGAGCATGGTCAGCAATGCTGCAATCGCAATTAACAGACGCTCTCGCGCTTCCATGCTGGACCACCACGCGTTCATGAGGCACTCTCCAGCGTCAGATCGCCGATAACCTTAGAGCCGCTTTGACGCGAGTCACCCGATCGCGCCTCCAGGCCGCTCCCATTTATGATGGCGGTTAGGCGGTCGACATCTGCAAAGCTCTCGAAGGCGACGCTCGCGGTCATTTGTCCGCGCAGCCGATCGTATCGAATGGTCCTGAGCTCGCTGCCTTCAACTTGCGATAAGGCATCATACAGAATCGCGCTGGCATCCAGGAGCGGTGGAAATTTCTGGGCATTGGTGACACGCGTATTTGCACTGAGCGCGAGCACTTGCTGAACATCCCCGTCAGCTTCGGGCCAGCCGACGCGGGCAAACTCAGTCGAGAGATTTTCCAGAGAGACCGCTCGCGTATTCATCGCCCCTGTTTCGATGATCATGGAACCGAACCATCCCAAGGCCATGGCAGCCGCGAGACCACCTGCAAAACGCCATTGCTGGAGCCCTCCAAGATCCACGCTGCGGCGCGGTGCGAAGGCGCCTTGTCGCAGATTGATCGCAGTGTCTCCGGCCTCCGCCCAGTTCGCGAGCGTCAATAGAAAGGACTCAAGCGATGATATGCCCTCGCCTTGAGCGTTTCGCCCTACGGCTTGGGCAAGATGGGCCCCGTGGATCTCAGCATCCGCATGTTTGTCGAGCAATCCGACCACAACGTCCCGCCCGATCGAGGCATCGACCGCAAAACTTCGACCGCCCAAACGGCCGAGAAGGAGTCCCGGAGCCTCGACCAGTATATCGCGCGTCGGAAGCACACTATGGGCGGCCACGATCTCCGCTTCGCTCAGGCCAAGATTAGACAGCTGTTCCGTCAGCTCCGTTAATGCGTCGACCGATGCGATATTGATCCGGCGAGGTAAGGACGGGTTGGATTTATCCGGCGGTGACAGCGCGACATGACTGGCCTCGACGGTTTCCGCCAGATCATCTTCGACAGCGAAAGGGGCCGCGCGCCGCGCCTGGTTTTCATTCCGCGCCGGGATCACGGCACTCAAACCGAGAACATCCAGACCGTTCAAAAAGACGGTGACATTTCGACCGTTCGCTTCGGCACCCGGCAGCCCGGACGCAATCACCCAATCACGCCCTTTTTGGCG
Organism: Pseudomonadota bacterium; assembly: GCA_038527765.1. Lineage (GTDB taxonomy): Bacteria > Pseudomonadota > Alphaproteobacteria > Caulobacterales > Hyphomonadaceae > Henriciella. The sequence goes on along the minus strand of JBCBFK010000014.1, from coordinate 6,386 downwards.
GGCGCACAACAAGGAGCCATCTGGCTTTAGGAGAGTGTACAGCCGCGCCATCAACCGATCCGTTCCCGTCTGAGGGTGGAAATTGGTCGCCCGGCTTCAGCCTCAAAGAGATAGCGCATGGTCATGTCATGTCCGCGATAAGACACATTCGCCGTAACTTCCACCAAGCTTGTGACAACACCAAGACGTTCAACCTTAATCTTTTCTGGGTCAATTCGTTGCACAATTGGGTCCTCGAGAAGGTCCTGAGCCGACGCCCACCCGCCTTGCGGACGCGTGACAATGAGCTCTCTTGCTTGGTCAAGTTCAATCGCACCATCGAAAGCGAGTTGCAGCAATGGCGCGTGATAGTCTTCGAGCGTGTTGATGTTCAAAGCCGAAGTATTCCGCCTCGTTTCAGACGGCAGCGCGCACAATAAAGGATGAAGAACGGCAATCACGTCCGGCGTATACCCGCGAACAGCCCGCAACTCCTCTATCGTAGCTAGCGGTTGATTGGAGGTCCGATACGATGGAACCTCGCTGAGGTAGTAGGAATCCTCCGCGCCTCCATCACCCGGTACGGAATTGTCGTCCATCCAATCCGTTAGCGCGGATACGAGCGAAACAATGTCCGAGGTAAAGCCTTCTTCTAAGGCCCCGTCCAGGAGCAGGCGATAGCTCTCCTGCACGGCTTGGTCCGCCACACGTGCACCACCTTCGGCTCCGACGGTGAGTTTATTGACATCGAAACAGTTGGTCGCGTCGCGAACCGAGACGGCAAATGCCCCGCCATCGATAGGCACAATTTGCGGCTCTCCAAAGCCGGGCAAATCTGCGCTGAGGCGACTTTCCAAGGGCTCAAGAATGGTCATGAGACGGGCTTTCGCGACTTCCTCAGCTGAGATGGCGTGGAAACTGAGCTGGGCTTGTGCATCGAGCGCCCGCGCCCGCTGCGTCGCGCTTGTGACCGCCTGCGTCACCGCCAAGGCGGCGACAGACATGGCGGCAATAATCATAAGCACGGTAATGAGCGCCGCACCGCGCTCGGATTTGCGGCCTGTCCCGATCATGATCGGCCTCCTGTAATCGCCGCCAACCTGAGCGTAGTATCGTCCTCAAAGGTGATGCCGAGTTCAATAATATCTGGTAAAATTGAGCGGTTCTGGAGTACGTCCCCACGCCAAAACTCGGAGCGGTCTCCACCTCTGAAGAACCCGATTTCGACCGCGCGCACATCTTCAAGCAAAACTCGTGATATGGTCGGCGTGCTACGTGTGGCATCCGGCCTTAACGCCACCTCGCGCACCAACTGCCCCTGGCGCAACGAATAAGCGACAGATTGCAGTGACCCTCGTGATTCCAAACGCCCGGGATTGATCCACCCACCTCTTACAAAAGTCAGAAATGGATCTTCGCCGCGCGGCGCTTCGCCTATCAGATTGGCCGCAGGCGAAAACCCGTCATCGGGTTGAATCGCCCGAGCACTCAGGGCGGCGATATCCTGTCGGATCAAACGTTGCGCAATATCGATCTGTCGGGCTTCAGCCTCACGCTCGCGAACCTGCTGACCCGCTCCGGTCGCCCCGATCAGGAGGCTCGCCCCTGCCGACGACACCAACGCCAGAATGAACAGCGCGACGAGTGTTTCGGCCAGGGAAAACCCGGATTGAGAGGATGCGTTTGGCATCATCGTTCGTCGCCCTCCTCTGAGGGAGGCTGTTCAACATCCAGTTCGGAATAGGACGATAGCGCTGCGGGGATGTATTTTAGCGCGACCAGGCGCGCGAGAACCTGCTCATCACCCTCGCGTCGGACAGTGACCTCAAGGTTCTGCAACTCTCCGAGTGAGGCTGGACCGCTGGTTCGGCTCCAGGCAAAAGCCCGGCCCATTTGTGTCTCAGTGCCAACGGCGATTCCCGCGTCCAACGCGCCGGGCTCCGCCAATGAGAAGGTCATGATGTTTTCAGCGACCATACGGGCCAACACGCGAGCTTCCAAACTCGCAGAGTTGCGCGTGGCATCCGAAGAGATCTGGAGCAATGGGATCGCCGCGAGCGCCAAAATGCCCATCGCAGCGATCGTCTCCACCAGGCTGAACCCGGCTTGTGATTTGGGCTTAGCGTTCGACAAGACTGACCTCGCCGTTTTCACTGAGCGCGATATCAATCCGCACGCCGCGTCCGCGCAATTGGAATTCTGCGGCTGGGACAATGCCGGTCGGGTCGAACACCAAGTCTGGCCACCCTTCAGGCATCTCCGGAGTTTCCAGAACGGGCGTAATGTCCATACGCCGGGGAAAAGCCTCGGCGCGCCCGGCGGGCCACCACCGGTCCTGGCGCCACTGGACCAGCGCATAACCCGTTTCTGTGAGCCTGAGCCCAACGGGTTGGCCGGATAGGATGGCTTGATCTTGCGCCTGCCCCAAAACTTGCGCGAAGGTCTGCGCACTGGCCTGTTCGGCTGTTGGGCGTTGCGGGATTGTCAAAGTTACAATCCCTGCGGTTAGCCCAATGATGAACACAACCATCAGCACTTCGACAATGGTCGCGCCGCGTTCGGATCGGCAATCAGATCGGAGAAGCCATTTCACGGCGTCGCCTCGCCCTTAGTCCCAGTTGCCAATATCAGCGTCGAGATCTTCTCCGCCTTCTCGACCATCGGCCCCATAAGAATAAAGGTCATAGGGTCGACCCGATTTATCACCCGGACGTTCATAGACATATGGACGGCCCCAGGGATCGAGCGGAACGGACCCTTTTTGCAGATACCCTCCCGTACGATAGCTCGCGCCATTTGGCAGATTATCTGGACGTTCAACCAGCGCTTCCAGCCCCTGCTGCTGGGTCGGATAGTCATACGCGTCCAAGGCATACTGCTCGAGCGCTTGTGAGAGCGCGGAGATATTGACCTGCGCCGTTTTAACCTGCGCATCACTGCGCGCGCCAAGCACATTGAACAGCACCACACTCGATAACAGGCCGATAATGAAGACCACGACCATTATCTCTGTGAGCGTAAAGCCGCGCTGGCGTTTCAGTCGCTTTTTCTGCTGATCCGTCATAATCCTTCTCCTTAGGCTCCAATCGCCATCGTATTGAGCTGCAGAATGGGCAGCATAATCGCAAGTACAATCAACGCCACAACGCCCGCGAGCAAGACGATCAGAAGTGGTTCTAAAAGCCCCAGGGCGACGGTTGCACTGCTATCCAGCTCATCTTCCATATAATCGGCCGCGCGCCCCATCATGGCGGGCAAGTCACCGCCGCGTTCACCGCTCGCTACCATATGAACCAGCATCGGCGGAAAGACCTCCGTAGCGCGCATGGCACGGTTGAGGGGTTGCCCTTCTTCGACCTGACGCCGAACTTTGGTCGCGGCTTGGCGAAACACTTCGTTGCCGACGGATCCACGCGCTGCGACGAGTGAATCCGGAACCGTCGCACCGCTCCCTGAAAGCGTTGCAAACGTCCGCGCGAACTGCGCGGCATTGGCGTTTTTGATAACTTTACCGAGCATCGGAAGACGCAAAGCGAACCTGTCCCATCCCAGTTTGATCGCAGGTGTTTGAAACACGCCGCGCAGCAACCAGACGCCAACGCCAATGGCGGGAATCAGCAAGAGTCCCCATCCTCGCATAAAGTCTGAGACGCCGATCACGGCATTCGTCAAAGCCGGCAAGTCTTGCCCAACCGTTTCGAACTGCTCCACGACCGCAGGCACGACAAAGATCAGCAACAAGATCACAACGACCATCGCAACAACCGCCAGCACAGCTGGATATATCAGCGCGGAGAGTAACTTGCTTCTGAGCTTGCGAGATTTTTCGAGGTGCGTGGCGAGCCGGTCCATGACATCGCCCAAACGCCCAGACGCCTGCCCTGCCCCAACCACGGCGCGATAGTAAGGCGGAAACGCTTTGGAAGATTTCGTCAGCGACTCCGAGAAAGAATAACCTTCCTGTACACTCCCGCGAACATTCATCAGAACACGCCGCGCGCTCGGCTTCTCCGCCTCCGTAGCGATCGCGCCAACAGCTTCTTCGACCGTCGCACCCGACTTCAGCAACATCGCGAGTTGCCGCGTGACCAAGACCAGGTCTTTGCCCGACAGGGATCCGCCGCGTGGTCCGAGCCCCGCTGATTTTTGCTTCGACTCTTTAACCTCAAGCGGTGAAAGCTGCTTGAGACGCAGTTCTTTGCGCGCCGAGCGCGCAGAGTCCGCCGTTATGACGCCCGTTGCACGCTTGCCGTCTGCGCCGATTGCAACATAGTCGAAGACCGCCATCGTCTAGCGCTCCTCCTCGCGGCGGCAGACACGCAGAACCTCCTCCACGCTGGTTTGCCCAGTCTGCACATAACGCGCCGCATTCCGGAACAGCGTGTCGTGCTGTGCGAATGCCATGTCTTGAATATCGTCTTCAGAGCCATCGGCCCGAATGAGATCGCGCAGGCCGCCATCCACAGTGATCAATTCGTATACGCCGAGCCGGCCATTATACCCGCTATTGCCGCACGCCATACAACCAACTGGTCGCCAGAGCTGCGGCGCCTCGTGCGCTTGCAGGCCGAACATAGACAGCTCTTCCGGCGTTGAGTCGTGCGGCTGGCGACAATGCTCGCAGAGTTTACGCACCAGGCGTTGGGCGATCACAGCTTTCAGGGTCGCGGCGAGGACATAGGGCTCAATCCCCATATCTCTAACCCGCTGAATGGCGCCCGCGGCGCTATTTGTGTGCACGGTTGAGAGGACCGGGCGGCCGGTTGAGGCAAACTCAAACGCGACTTTGGCCGTCTCCAAGTCTCGAATCTCACCAACCATGACAACGTCTGGGTCATGGCGCAGTATCGCCCGCAGGGTTGCCGCAAAGGTCAATCCAACTTTGTGGTGCATTTGCGTCTGACTGATGCCCTCTAACCCATACTCGATGGGATCTTCGAGCGTCATCACATTCCGCTCACCATTGTTGAGCACGGAAAGCGCAGAATAGAGCGTTGTCGTCTTACCCGAGCCTGTTGGCCCAGTGACCAAAGTAATTCCGTTTGGTTGGGCAAGAATGTCCCGAAAACGCGACAGTGTGGTTTCGTCCATGCCGAGCTCATCCAGCCCCAGCAGAGCATTTCGCGTATCCAGCAAGCGCATCGTCACCCGCTCGCCATACCGACTCGGCAAAGTCGACACGCGCACGTCAATGCTGCGCCCACCGATCGACAGCGAGATCCGGCCATCCTGCGGGACTCGTTTTTCAGCAATGTCCAGGCGTGCCATCACCTTGATCCGGCTGGTCAGCGGCGCGGCAAGTCGGCGAGACGGAGTCAGGACTTCCTGCAAGACCCCATCAATGCGGTAACGCACTGACAGTGTCTCCTCATGAGGCTCAATATGAACATCAGAGGCTTTGCGATTCACCGCCTCATAGATCAATCCATTGATCAGTCGGATGACCGGCGCATCATCTTCGCCATCGAGCAAGTCGGCGGTCTCGGGGATGCCATCGACCAGGCTGGCAAGCCCTTGGCTGTCCAAAGCGGCCTCCGCTTCATCGCCAGACACACCCTCGCGCGCATAGTGTTCGGTTAGCGCTCGTTCGAATTCCTGCGGCCCCATGGCCTGCAATTGCAAGGGGCGGCGAAGCACGCGCCGGGCCTCTATCAGCGAAAAAGGATCGGCACCATGCCGCACCGCGAGGCGGACCTGATCTTCAAATCCTTCCAGCACCACGAGCCCTTTGTCGCGAGCAAAGGCGTAAGACAGATCTGACTTCAATGCACTCATGCTATCCTTCAATGCGGTTTGAGAGCCGTCTAGCGCCCTCTACTCATTTGGAATTTCGGTACCCAGCACCTCTTCAAAGAAGGCATCGAGGTCTGAGATGGTTTCGCCGTCCGTGTCGTCATTGAGGAGTTCTTCGGCTCGGATGTAGCGGTAGCTGCGTTGGGTGACGGATCTTGCATCGTCGCGGTCGCGGACGATGGTCGGGCGGATGAAGACCATGAGATTGGTCCTCAGATTGTCGGTGTTTTCAGACTTGAACAGGTTGCCCACGACCGGGATATCGCCGGCCACCGGGACTTTGCGGCTGACCGTGGTCTGCTGCTGCTCGATCAGGCCGCCGAGGACAATGATCTCACCATCATCGGCGAGGACTGTGGTCGTGATCTGGCGCAGATTGGTGACAAAATCATCGAGGCCATCGCTGAGCGTTGGGGAAATGCTCGAGACTTCCTGGAAAATGTCGAGATGGATCGTGTCATCGGCGGTGATGCGCGGGGTGACATTCAGCTTGATGCCGACATCCTGGCGGGTCACGGTCCGGAACGGATTGCTATTGTCAGCGCCCAGCGTCTCGCCCGTGGCGACCGGGATCTGCTGACCGACCAGGAGCTCGGACGAGCCATTGTCCAGGG
>JBCBFK010000013.1:0-36698 GCA_038527765.1 Pseudomonadota bacterium | reverse complement strand
GTTCGATCAGCAGTCTTGCGACCTGAATGACTAAGAATGTAGCGCCAACCGAGCGGCTTAAATTCGCCCCAGAACGGCCCCTGCCCAGAGGCGGGAAGCGCCCTGAACCTGCCGCTGAGCCAATGACGCAAAGCGCCCTAAAGCGGACGCTCACCGCATTGGTTCAAAGCCATTTTCCCGCTTAGAGCTTTGCAATTAGACAAGTTTGCCTCATGGTTCTCCGATACTGGACCTGGGAATCGATATGCTGCTTCGCCGCATTACAAAACACGTCAAAGACCAAAACTGGACCGCGGTCGGCATCGATTTTTTCATTGTTGTCGTTGGTGTCTTTATCGGTATTCAGGTCGCCAATTGGAACGATGCTAGAAATGATGCGCAGAGGGAGCAGCAGGTGCTCCTCGAATTATTAGATGATCTGCGCCAGGATTCGCTCCAGTTGGCCTCAGCTTCTGAGGCAGCACAGCTTACTATAGACGCAGCGAATATCGTTCTTGATGAAGCTGGCTTGGAACCTGTCACTCGGGTTTCTTTTCCGGTCCAAAATCCCCAGACCAACACCGAAATGTTGGTGTCCCCACCGGACGCGTTGGATGACTATCAGGCAACAGCGTTTTGGACGCACATCACGACGCGATACTTTCCCGCTCAGAATGACGCTGCTCTAAATGCGCTTATCGCTACGGGCAGTTTTTCAATCGTCAAAGACCGCGAAATCGTCAGGGATTTGCAGCGATATAGGACGTATTGGACAAATGTGATGGCGAGCCATGACAATACGTACCGGCCGTTCAGGGATCAAACCGTTTTTGTGGGTCAGAAACATGGTCTGAGCCCATTCACAGATACCGACCTCGATGTCTTGGTTGAGATCGTCAGCCTCGATCCAGAGATGCAGGGGGGTATACGAACAATCGCAGAGTTTGCGGCCTTTCATCTTGAATCTCTTAACGGTCTGAATGAAGCGGCGCAGACTCTGATAGATCGAATCGAAACAGAGACGGCATCGTAAAAGACGCTCCATCTTTTGCAGGCTAGAGGAGACTCAATGACACTCGATCAAATCGCCCAGATTGCGCAGATAATCGGCGTAATTGTGGTTGCCATCACCCTCGTTTACCTAACGATCCAAATCAGGCAGGGGACGGCTCAACTCCGGTCTGACACGCGTCAAACACAACTCGAGAACGACCAAACGGGTGTCTACAAATTCGTCGAGTTCCCCGAACTGGGGCGTGTCTTCTCACAAAAAGAGACGCCTACGTTTCCTGAGAAAACCCAATTATTCTTTTGGATGATCGGTCAAATGCGCGCGCGGGAATATGAATGGCTGCAATATAAAAGCGGGGCAATGGATCAAAGCTCCTGGGAAACGTACCGTGATGTGATCTACTTCGTTCTAGGAACAGAACGGGCGCGTGCCCTGTGGGAAATCTGTTCTGTCTATTTCAATCCCGACTTCGTGAAGATGGTCGATGGCATGATTGCAGGTGCTGAGACCACGGACCTTTGGGACCGATTGGCGGAAATCAAATGAAAACGGATGAGCGACAGTTTTGAAAGCATCACGAAACACAACCAAACGCTTGTCTTGCGTCACGGTTCAGATTGATAAGGCATCCCGTGTATGCATCGGGCGCTCGTCGGGACAATGATTTGAAGGAATTAGATAGTGCTTCTGCGTCGCATCACCCAACACGTTAAAGAGCAAAACTGGTTTGCGGTCGGGATCGACTTCTTCATCGTCGTAGTCGGTGTCTTCATCGGTATTCAGGTGGCGAACTGGAACGCGTCACAATTTGAGCGCCGCGAGGAAGCGGCAATTATTGAACGGCTTCAGTCCGACTTTGAACGGGTTAAGGCGGACGCAGAACAAAGCTTCGATTTTCACAAACAAATGACTGAGGATATCCGGACCGTGTTACGATCCCTGCGATCCGGCGAGCTTCAGGATGATGATATTCCTGCATTTGAACGGGCGCTGCTATTGGGGACTGTTGTTCAGACAAGTGCGGACCGGGCCGGCAGCTTTACGGAGCTTATGTCCTCAGGCCGAGGCAATATTCTGCGCAACCGAGACCTTCTTCACACGCTTGTCGATTACGAAGATTTTCTCGAACGTTATGCATTTGCGCAGGCTTTTTACGTTGAGACGGTGTTACTCATGACAGACCCTTACAAGGGTGCGTTCGAGTACGACACTGATTTGCGGTTTTCTGAAGAGCTCATTACTTCGTTCGACCATGGGCAGCGATTCGTCTCTTACGACTTCGAGGCGTTGGTCGCGAACCGAGATTTCCACAATGCAGTAGAGGAATTACTTTTCGTGCATAGCGGTCTTACCTTGTGGCGAGAGCGGATCAGTGGCCGCGTCAATGACATCCAAAAGAAGCTTGCCGCCAGTGAACGGTGACAATCCCCTTTAAACTTGGGCTGTCTTCAAGCTGGCTGAAGGCTGCAGATCAACTAGTTGATCTGGCAGCGCATAAAGCGCCAATCATGACGCAGCGCTTCAGGCACCTCTGCTTCAGCATATGGCGGGATATCCATAAACCCAGCCGCTTCGTAAATAGGGTGAGCTGAGGTCATGAAAGGGCCGGTTTCGAGCATGATTTCATTATAGCCAAAGCTCTTTGCATCCCGCATGAGCCGAGCCAAGATCTTTGCGCCTACGCCGCCGCCTCTGCTGGCGGGGGAGACATAGATGCGTTTAATCTCCCCAACGCCGTCCCGCATGCGGCGGAGCCCGCCCATGCCAAGCGCGACTTCTTCATCAAACACGATATAGAAGATGCCATGTGGCGGCTTTTCCTCACACAGCTTGTCCAACGAACTGTCAGCATAGTCGGGGATCGACATCCCCAATAGACTGGGTAGCGAGAGCCCGAAGTGTTCTTGAATACAATCACCGGCCCAATCGATGTATGCGACATTGAAATCAATGAGCAATTCGCGATGCTGCTCCAGATTAGCTTGTAAGAAGTCTAACTTCATCCGCAGCCCCTTGTTGCTCTCAGACCCTGTTGAATTGGTACAGGAGTGCCTTGCAAGTGGGAAACGATTAATACTGCTGATAGGCTAAAGACACATGGATTAGATCAACTACCAGGGGCTTAAATTCGCCCCACAACAGCCTCTGAGCCAATGACGCAAAGCGCCCTAATTAAGACGCTCGATTGGATCGTTTTGAGTTGAAGCAGAGGTCAGCTCAAGCTCGTTTGCCAATACATTATTGGTCCAAAAAAGCTCGACATATTCGTTGAACCGACAATTCTCCTTGCGTTAAGATCAAAACCAGTAGACAAGCGCCGCTCGACCTTTCGCCGGACTATCAGGCTCCGAAGGCGCGCCATTTAGGCATCGCCGACGCATCTTAGACAACTCCCAAAAAAGCATCGACGCCTCGCCCGCAATTCAGCGTGCGATAATTTCTAATGGAGTGTTCTATGACACCAGGTACCGTTAAATTCTTCAATGACCAAAAAGGCTTTGGTTTTATTCAGCCCGACGATGGCGGCGCCGACATGTTTGTGCATGTCAGCGCGCTTGAGCGCTGCGGGATGCGATCGCTAAGCGAAGGACAGAAAGTGACTTTCACGACTGCCGTTGATAAGCGCAAAGGCAAAGAAGCCGTCGATATGATCGCGGAAGCATAAGTCCTAAGTAGAGCCATTTTAGGTGTCCTATCTAAGGTGGCTCTAACCGAATGATCTTCTGCGATCCAAACCTGTCAAATTCCATCGGGGGCGCTCATTGCTTTTGAGGTCATTCATTCCCATCTAATGTGGTGCAAAGATGTCGTCTCACCACGATCACACCTCAGCCATGTGATCCGGTACTCAGACTTGTGAGAATGAAATCCAAAATTTACTCGGGTTTTGGTTGGTGCGCTTTTTAAAGCGCCCGGTTGCTCCTGCGGAATGGTCGGCCCCGAGAGTCTGACCCGAAGGGTGCTTTTATGGTTCGTCGAACGCACAAAAAAACGATCAGTTTCCAGTTTCCATTTGCCATCGACGAAATCCGCAAAGTTTTCCCCCCTGGCGAATACACAATCGAGACAGAGGAAGAGTCTATCCCTGGCTCGTCAATCGTTCACTTCCGGCATGTCGAAACGGTTTTAGTCGTTCGACCTCCAAAGGGTAAGCCGGGTCCAACGCACTACTGGGCAGTCGACCCTGACGAATTGGACAAAGCCATCGCTAAAGATGCGGACCAGTGTCTGGAAGCCAAACGGCGCAGCGATGCAGGCCTTCCCCAGCAAAAGAAACCAACCAGCAAATGAAAAATTTCATGTTGAATCGACTGAGTATTGCTACCCCTTTTTTCGCGGCTTTCGCCCTGTGCGCTATCGCAACAATGACCGGAATACTGCCCGCAAGTGCCCAGGTAACGTCAGATGCAGCTATTCCGGAAAACGCAAGCCCGCAATCATATGGCAAAGGCTGGACATGCAACCCAGGTTTTCGAGAGTCTGATCAGGTCTGTGACGAGATCGTTGCGCCTGCAAATGCCTTCTTGAATGATCGAAGCTACGGCCCCGGTTGGGAGTGCTTGCGCGGATATCAGACAATCAACGGCGCGTGCCGAGAAATAGTTATCCCCGCTAACGCTTACCTAAAAGCCGATGGTCGGAGGTGGGAATGTGAACGTGGCTATCGACGAGTTAACGAAGCTTGCGAGAAGATCGCCGTGCCGGAGAACGGTTTTCTGTCAGGCAGCTCTTATGGCGAAGGATGGGATTGCTTGCGGGGTTATCGGAAGGCCGGGGGCAAGTGCGATGCGATCCCTGTGCCTGAAAACGGATATCTGACAAATGTGTCTTACGGCTCAGGTTGGGAGTGCACTCGTGGATTCGCTGCGCGGGGCTCACAATGTGTTCCGGTGATCGTTCCGGAGAACGCACATCTAACGGACGCTGGAGACAGCTGGAACTGCAACCCTGCTTTCGAGCAACAACTGAACACATGCGTCGCGGCCAACTAACGCGATACTCCTAGCGACATTAAAAGAACAAAGGTCTGCGATGCAAAAAGCAAAAAAGGGCGACACGGTACTGATACGCTATGTGGTGCGCTCGAGTGAAGGCCGCGTCTTTGGGCAAGTCGACGAAGGCGATCCACAAACTGTAAAGCTTGGCAATTCGGACGTATTTCCTGAAGTTGAAACCGCGTTGGAAGAAATGGAAGTCGGCACAACGCAACGGATCTCTATTTTAGCAGAAAACGCCTTTGGCCCACGAAGAGACGACTTGCTCGTTCGGATACCGCTTTCGAGCATCGATCCTAGAGACGCCCCAAAGCCCGGCATGTCCTTAAAAGCAAGCCAGCCGGACGGTTCTACAATTCAGTTTGTCGTTATTGAAGTGGACGAGTTTAGCATCCTTGCCGACGGAAACCATCCGCTGGCTGGTGAAGATTTGCATTTCGAACTTACGTTACTCGAGATCAAAGCTTCATCTTGAGAAGTCATTTATCGAGAACGTCGCTTTTCGCCGTTAATGGCTAATTAGTTTGGAACCAGACCTCCTATATCACTGGTGTAACCCCGATATGAACTGGCTGAAACGCGAGCAAAAGCGGTTATCAGCTCAGAGACTTAAATTCGCTCCACAACAGACGCAGCTATGAAATGCAACTTAAAACTTGCGAACAACTGAAACTTGGCTTCATTTCCAAATTTGGTTTTTTCAATTGGATATTACCTCATGAAAAAGAGCGTGGGACTGCTCGCGGTTTTATTGTCGGTTTCTCCTTGGGCAAGTGGCGAGCGTCCAGGAGACGACCTTAAGCCATTGGTTTCAGCAGGAGAATGGGTCTCTCCTAAGGCGCAAAACATCCGCTTCACCCTAGAACCGGGGGATTACTATTCGGGGATGGTCGTGTTCAACTGTGCGAAAACTGAAAAGAAAATCCGGCTCATAGCAGTTCCAAGCGGCGCAGAGCGAATACGCGAAATCTCTCAAGACCAGCCTGTACAATGGAAAGTAAAGGTGGTGAGCAAGGGTGGAGAATTCACTGGCGAACTGATTGGAGGAGGTGGTCGTCTGCCTGACCTATTAATAAGTCCGGCGGCTCCTTGGCTAAAAGCGCTTGGTGAGGACGGTGATCATTTCAACCTAGTTATCGATGGAACCGAGAGCTATCAGATACCGACTTCTCAGCTGATTGCGACCACGATCGCGAGCTGCAGCCCACCCATTAGTTGAATGGTACCACATTAAGGAACCAAGCGCCCTTTGGAGCGGCTTAAACTCGCCCCAGAACGGCCTCTGCGCCAATGACGCAAAGCGCCCTAAAACGGTCGCTCGTAATATCAGCTTTGGGTCATGAACTGTCTATTCAGCGAACTCCAGCGCCCAGAGCTTCGCGGTGCCATCATCAGACGCGCTGGCGAGGGTGAGCCCGTCTGGGCTAAAAGCAACAGCGTTGACCGGGCTCACATGCCCATCCAGCGTGGCACGAAGCTCGCCAGTGGCGACATCCCAGAGGCGGACAATACCGTACTCGGTACCACTGGCGATCGTGCGACCATCCGGGCTGAACGCGACGGAAAGGACATCGCGCTTATGGCCCGTAAGAGTTGCCCGGGGCTGGCCGGTCGACACATCCCACAGCTGCACGGTATGGAAGTTGGACCCGCTGGCAAGCGTGCGACCATCGGAGCTAAATGCCACGGAGTGGACCAGGCTCTGCTGATTGTCCTCCAGCGTAGCGCGGGACGCACTCTCCGATACATCCCACAATCGGATAGTACCGTCGTCAGATCCGCTGGCAAGCGCGCGACCGTCCGGGCTGAATGCAACGGACTTCACATTACGTCTATGCCCTCGCAGCGTAGCGCTGTGCTGGCCAGTCGACGCATCCCATAATCGGACAGTATTGTCCCATGAGCCGCTCGCAAGCGCGCGGCCGTCCGGGCTGAAAGAAACGGAGGAGACCAAACTCCCATGCCCCACCAACGTGGAGCTTAGCTGGCTTGTTGCTGCATCCCACAACCGGACGGTCTGGTCCTCAGACCCGCTAGCGAGCACGCGACCATCCGGGCTGAAAGAAACGGATCGGACCCTGCCGCTATGGCCCTGCAGTGTTGCATGCAGCCTACCATCCGACGCATCCCATAGCCGAACCTTATAGTCTGCATGACCTGTTGCGATCAGACGACCGTCCGGGCTGTAAGCGATGCTGATCAGCCAGCAATCAATACCGTTCCCGGCTGGGCCCGGATTATCGAAGCAGTCGGTGGCGGCGAGTGTGCGGATCTCGCGCGCGCCAGTAACGCCTCTCTGCCGAGATGACTCAACGGTCGTTGCGACGGCAGCCGTGTCCGCCGCTGCCTCTCGCCCGGAACCAGGGTCGCGTGCGCGGTCAGGCGCTTCGGGAGCCGGTGCCGCACACGGTGGAATGCTTAGCAGCCCCCTCGCCCGGCCGGAGTTAATGCCATCCGGAAACGCCTCAAGGTATCGGCGATAATCATCGCAGGGTGCACCGCTTCGCCGGGAGCTAGTGATCTCCACCCAGAGCGCTGTGTCGGCGTCAAGCGGCGCTAGCTGTCGACCGGGCGCTGCTGGAGCCACACAACTCCCTGAAAGGCAATAATTCAAAGAAATACCTATCATCATTTCGGGCCGTTGCGGATGCGAGATTGAACCAGCGAGCGTCTGCACTTCGCTGCGTGCTTCATCGGCAATCGTGGCGAGCGGTCGGTTGGGATTTGCCAATTTCGGCAACAGAGCCCGGGTGAACACCGAATAGGGAGACGGGTCCGCGTCTGACAATCGGTCGAGCGAGGTCTGCCCCGCCCCGGAGGAATAAAGGATCAGCTCACCCTCATTCGCGCTGATGCGGACGATGCCTTTATCGAGGGCTCCCGCAGACTTGGTGAGCGAGCCATATTGCTCATCCCGGCAGGCGTCGATGATCGCCAGAATGAGCTTGGGGTTTCGCGATCTGAGGCGTGCCATGACCATCCGCTGCAGAGGGATGGTCTCATTCTGAAGAACCGCCTCTGATACGCCGCGCGGCGTATCCGCGAGAGAGAGGTAATTGTCGCTGCCATCGCTCCACCCGTGGCCGGAGAAAATGAAGGCGACCTCGTCACGTGGGCCGATGCTACGGACGAACGCGTCGAACGCCGCCACGAAGTCTCGCCGCTTCTGGGAACCCGTCAAGCGCGTCACCTGAAAGCCCAGCGTGTCATCGAACAGCTTTTCGTAGCCATTGGCATCGCCGACCGTTTTGCGAAGATCGGTCAGCTCTTCATAAGCGCCGACGCCGACGATGAAAGCGCGCTTTGCCTGAGCCACAGCCGATGGCGCAAGCATTGCTATAGCCCACAAGACGGTGACAAGTGCGCGACGGACCATTTGGCGTCCCCTGATTTACTGAGGTGGACGATACATAAAGAATGGCCGTTACGGCAAGTAGACCGCGAATCCGCCCACTAGAATAGCGCTCCATAGTCTACCTGATTGGACGTTTTACCCCCCCTAACGTCTCCAATGACGCCGGGAGCGGGCATTAGCTCAGCAACCTAAACCTACCCACAACGGTTGTTGCTATACATCAAAGCTCGCGCCCCAGCTAAGACGTTCGAAGATCTCAAACCGCCAGAGGACGGTTTTAGAATTGGTCGACTTGCGTATGTGACCGCAATATCAGACTATTCGCGGATGATATCTCAACTTCATGCCAAAACGATGGCTCAGTACAATCAGTGGCAAAATCGGTCGATCTACAAGTCTGCAAGCGCTTTGACCGATCACCAGCGCCGAGAAGATAAGGGGGCGTTTTTCGGGTCTATTCACACAACGCTCGCTCATATTTTATGGGCAGATCGGGTGTGGATGAATCGCTTTGCGAACACACCTCCAACCCGCCCAGAAGATCAGCAGGGTCGGGGTGCGGCTTACCATGACTGGGACACCCTGAAAGACTCAAGAGCCGCCTTTGATGGCGAGATCCAAAACTGGGCTGCTGGGCTCGAAGACTCCTGGTTGGCGGCTGATTTTACGTGTTCGAATACAGCGGGCACTGTGGCCGCGACACAACCTGCCTGGCGATTGGTCACCCACTTTTTCAATCACCAAACGCACCATCGAGGCCAGGTGCATGCGCTGATAACAAGTTTCGGACTTTCCACTCAGGATACCGATCTCTTTTTGATGCCGCCACCGACCTGATCCTGATATGAATCGAGCGGCGTACACTCGCTTTGCTTGAGCCAGGTTGCGTGCGGACGATGACGTGTGAGGTCTCAGTTAGCTCAAATCGGGCGAGCTTTCTGCCACGACTGCGCACGCGAAAGCCGTGAATATGATTGCCGTTCTGATCCAATGCCAGGTGGCCCATCGCGTAAGTTCCGGTTTGAGAGCGTCATGTGAGAGACTTTGATCGGCAAATGACTGGTTGGCAGTTTTGAAATAGATAAAGAAGATCATCAGGGTCAGCATAGCACCGCCGCCTGCGATGAGCCTTGCGTAGGATAGGGTTGGGCTGGTCAGCGTCATGATGGCGGCCAAGACTGCAAACAAAACGGCAGCGGTCGTTAACGGCGCAAAATACCTGAACAAACTTGGTCCCATGTCGCCATGCAGTCGGAAGAACTCCGCAGGATCCATCTTACGCCAATACGGAACGAGGATCATTCCCTCAGTCAAAAGCGCACCTGCCAGCAATCCGAGCATAGCGGTGGAGAGGGTGTTCAATATATCAATCATGTGTTTGCTCTTATTATAATATACGCGTATATTTAATACAAATCATGAGTCGTCAATAGACTTTGAGAACAGGCCAAGGAGCAACGCATGCCAGAAACCGACGCGCCGAAACGATCCAGAGGACGACCGCGGCGATCAGAAACGCAACGCCAGGATATGCGCGATCAGATTGAACGGGCCGCCGCGCGCTTGTTTCAGTCGGAAGGCTATAGCGCCATTTCGATGCGGCGCATCGCAAAAGCCGTCGGATGCTCCCCGATGGCGATTTACGCATATTTCGACAATAAAGTGGATCTCTTGCGGTCGCTATGGGAGCAGGTTTTTATTGATTTGTTTCAACAGGTTGGGCGCGACACCTCTGATGCGACCACGCCTCGGGCGCAACTTCGCACTTTATCTGCTGGTTATGTTCAATACTGGATCGACCATCCAGAGCGATATCGAATGGTCTTCATGGCAGAGGGCATATCTCAATCAGACGTCTCTCTTTTTATTGGCGACCCACGAACATCTAAGCACTTTGAACACATCTTTGATTTGGTCTCGAAAACGATTGGGGTCGAGACGACCGATCAAACCGCAAAGCAAAAGGTGGATTTCTTACTCGCCACGCTCCATGGCATTGCACATACGCAGGTCACGATGAGCGGGTATGACTGGGCGGATCATAAAGATCTTGTCGACTTCGCGATCGACGCAATCGCGAGCTCAGCGACTTAAACCCGCCCCTTAACCGCTGTGTGTGATGAACTCGTCGCGTTGCACGCGAACAATCTTGTCATAGGACCGAAACCTGCCTTTATCGCTCTGATGAGATCGTCGCTCCCTTTTTTCTGGCTCGTAATCACGGGCGTCACGATTCTGTCAGCGTTTCTCGTTCATTGGCCATTGTTCAGCGAGACACTGCCGCAGAGACCTTTGAGTGTGCTTCCATCAATTGCGACAGGTGTTCTCGCGAACCTGACGGTCGCGGTGATTTACATGCTTCTGCTGAGAACGACGTCGGATCGAAAAGTCGTTGTCTTCGGTTGGATTCACGCTGGCAGTCATTTGAGCGCCCAAGCCATCTACACATGGGTAAGCTATGTGCGGAATGATTGGATGGCCTCCGGAGAGCTACCAGAAGCACGCGCGATTGCCTTGATCGCGGGCCTTCTGACAATCGTCCGCATGATTGCCGCACTGAGTTTTCTCGCGGCTGTATTTTGCGCCTATCGGGATCACCAACGATCGATCGACATCAGACAGTTCGACTAAGCGTCCGAAACGCGCCAGGCCCGAGTGACTCGCCGGTTGTTCGCTATTGGCGTCAAATGCGGACATTGCGGATGGTCCCTGAAAACAATAGACGTTGGTAAAATACCAAGACGGAGAACCAATTGAATCGCGTCGTTCTATCCGTTGGCGCTGCAGCTCTTTTGGTCATCGGATTTGAAAGAGGAATATCGGTCGCAATCAGTTTTGCAGCTTCACTGACGGTGGTTTACAGCTTTGGCTCCATCTTTGTTTCGCGCGGTAATGACATAGTGATCCGAGTGATATCCATAGTAATTTCTGCCAGCGTTCTGCTCTATTTGAATCAAGTCTCCGTTCTTGCGATTTCTATGATCTGCGGCGCCGTACTGTTTGCGATACTGCGTATTGCAAGCTTGTTTCGAAGAGAGTGACGTCAGCGTCTTCTTTCGGCGTCACAGCGGACATAACTCGCCATCAGTTAAAGTAACCCGGCTTGTAGACAATAACAGATTGCTGAGGCGCAGATTGATCCTTGCTGAGTCCAGGATAGTAGGCGCTAACGCACAAACGCTCGCTTCCCACACTATCTTCGGATACTTCAAAGGCGCTGTCTAACTCAACCGCACGAGCAAAAGCTTGAGCGGAGAGACCACAAAGCTGTACATTTTTCAGCTCAAGGTCTGCGTCTGCCGGAAATTCGAAAGCTTCCGCGCAATCAAATTTGTCGTAGTAGACGAATAATCTAAGCATCTCGAAATGGTCGGTCATCGATTGCGAAAACTGATTTCTGAGAAAGCTATGCGGTTTTATCCCCAGGACAGACTCTATCTCCGAACGAGACAATCCGAAGTTTAAGGGACCAACACCAATTCTTGGGTACAAATCAAATCTCATGGGTTCCGCCTGCAGGATGTCTCATCCGCTTTTATCTGTATTTGATCTTTGCGTCAGATTCCGGCGTCCTTTCGGTACTTAACCGTTATAACTTCTCCAATAGGTGCCCAGGTGCGTTTGAGCGAATGTACCGTTCAGCATCTTTTAGCTGCTCTTCCCCCAATACGCGCTCCGGCAACGCGATTCGAGGTGTTAGGTTATTGGCCTCGCCGAAGCAGAGCGCTCCAAAACGATACCGGATTTCATCAAACTCATCCCATGCGTAAAACTGGCCATCGTAGTCCGTCACACCCTTAGGGTCGAGAAGCGCCCAAAGTCTTCCAGTTTGCGCACGATAGGCTTCACGCACCGAAAGACCGCCTAAAAGGAACACCCAGAAACCAGGAATTATGGCGTTGGCTACATCCCCCGATGAAACAGCCTGAGAGAAAAACCACAGTCCCGCGAGAGTGGCGAACACGCCAACCGCCACTCGAAACATACTCGCTGACCAGTTGTACTTGAGCTCCAAACACCGCCTCCAGAAACGCTCGACGAGTCATCACTTTTCTTGCACTCAATACCACAGTTGAGACGGAAATTACATCGGGTGCTAGTCTCTGCGCCTGGCTCAATGCGGACCCTCGGCAAGCTTGAGCTCAGCGTGCCTTGCGCGATCATTTTCATGCCCCAAAGCCGCTAACGCGCTGGCGCTTCTGGCCGCCAAGTCGGTCGGATCTGTTCCACCGCGATCACAATCACATGTGGCGGTCGCGAAAGCATATACCTGCGATTGAGAATATGTTGCATTTACGAGTTTTGAAGTGTAGCCGTACGGCCGATTGGAAAATGAATGAGGATCGGAATGATCAAGTTTACAACGGCTGCGTCTGTATTTGTGTTTGTCGCGGCAGGGGCTTTCGCTCAAGGCGTCGAAGACGGTCAGGTCGAGGAAGAAGCGCGCCAGGACGTTATCATCGTTCAAGGGACGAAATTTGAGCAGTCGCTCATGGAGACACCTGACAGTGTTTCCGTTGTGACGGCCCAAGAGATCGAACGCGAACCGATCGCCGACCTTTATGATATCGTTGAGCGCATTCCCAATGTGACGGCCGCGTTCGGAGAACAGGGGTTCTCAATTCGGGGTGTCGACCAAAGAGGCATTGGTGGAGGCGGGTCCGGCCTTACCATCACGACGTATGTCGACGATGCCCCCCTTGGCAATCAAACGACTTTCTTCGGCCCAACAGGGTCCTGGGATGTCGAGCAGATCGAAGTGTTTCGCGGACCTCAGTCGACCAATTTTGGGCGAAACGCTTTGGCGGGCGCAATCTACATTCGCACGCGGGACCCCGAGTTTGAACCTGATCTGAGACTGCGCGCGGAGATTGCCGAAGCTGACACCTATCAAATATCGGCGGCGGGCGGCACGGCGCTCATCGAAGACACGTTAGCGTTCCGACTGTCTGGGGATTATCGTGAAAGCGCAGGCTTTATCGACAACACATTCCTGGGCGAGGATGCGGACGCAGCAGAGCTTTCAAATATTCGCGGGAAACTGCTGTTCACGCCAACTGAAAACCTGCGAATTGTAACGACCACCACGTATGCGGAGAATTTTGCCGGAGAGGACCTTGTCCCCATCGATGCGGATGATTCCTTTGTGCGCGAGGTGCAGTACAACCGCGCGGGCCGAGAAGGCACGGAGACGTTTCTGAACGCGGTCAACGTGACCTGGGATATCAATGACCTCTGGCAGCTCCAGTCCATCACCACTCACCAGTCGACCGATTATGTGCGGATTGAGGACTTTGACGCTTCACCGGTGGATGAAGGCTTTTTGGACCGGACCGGAACCGATGAGGCGCTCTCTCAGGAGTTGAGACTGAAATATACTGGCGATCGTTTGGACGCGCTCGCTGGACTTTATTATGTCGACACCGAGAACTCATTTTCGGATGAATTTGTGATTGACGCGTCTGCCCTCAATCCATTGCTCGCTGGCTTGCTGATTGGTCGAGATTCCGTGTTCGAGAACACCGCGGAGAATTTCGCGCTCTTCTTCGATGGTGAGTATCAAGTAAACGATAAGCTGAGCCTCCTTTTCGGGGCGAGATACGATTGGGAAGAGGCGACGGAAACGGGCGACGCGACAACTGCTTTCATTCCGGGAATTCCGCCAGGGCTACCGCCTCAAATTACGGCGTTCTTGCAATCTGTAGAAGGCACGGAGCTGTCGTTTACAGAGGGCGACTTTGAGGCGTTCTTGCCGAAACTGGGCATCCAATATGCTATCGCAGATCACACAAATTTGGCGTTCGTGGTTCAGCAAGGGTACCGTTCTGGCGGCTCAGAGCTTGATATTGTCGATGGCTCTGTGAATGATTTTGATCCCGAGTTCCTGACCAATTACGAGTTCTCGACCCGGTCGACGCTGCTTGATGGCGATCTTCGAATTAACACGAACTGGTTCTATGGAGATTGGCAGGACCAGCAAGTGCCGGTTCCGATCGATCCATTGACGCCGACGCTGACGCGCACCGAGAACGCTGGTAAATCCTCGCTCATGGGCGTTGAAGCGGAGGTTGATTATTCGGTTTCGCCGTCCCTCGATGTTTACGGCTCATTTGGATATACCAAGGCAGAGTTTGAGGACTTCCAGTTTCCCGACCCTGACACGGGAGTCCCTGTAATCTTTGATGGAAACACCTTCCCGTTCGCGCCGGAATTTTCATTGAATGCTGGCTTCGCGAAGTTCTTGGACAACGGGATTTATTACGGCCTTGATGTGAACTATCGCGATGAGGTTTTTACAACCAATGAAAACCAGTCCTTCAATGTCGTTGATGCCTATACGATCGTGAATGCGCGCATTGGCTATGAAATCAACGACTATTCGCGCGTCACGGTTTACGCACGCAACCTGTTTGACGAAGACTATTTGACCCAAGTCAATCGCCCGTTTGAGGGGGCGAATGGCGTTGATGGTGTGAATGGCCGGCTTGGCGATCCAAGGGTTGTCGGTGTTCGTCTCGAGGCAAACTTTTAAAGGGGAGTGGCTCGCGGGGGCGTGTGGGCGCCCCCAAAGGCCCATGACAGAATGCTCACAGTCATTTCTTCGACATGCCTTTTGTTTTCTGGATGTGCATTGCTCTACCAGGCGGATGAGCGACGCTCTGCGTATGCGAATGTTCGAGACTCGCGATCCTTGCGCATGGGGATGCGGATCTCGGCAATTGTCGTCTTCGTTGCGACCTTGATGATGACTGCAACCCTGCAAGGCTGGGAGCTCGGCGTTCCGGTCTGGTTGGGGATTTTTAGCTTTGCCTTTGTCGCTGGATTGTTTCTCAGTGCTCAGAAACCCGATTGGCATCCCAAAGCCGCAATGGCATTTGGGGTCATTGGCCTTATTCTTGGACTGGGAGCCCTGGTGATATGATGGGACTCATTTTGCTCGTCGTTGCATTGCTCGCCGGTTTGGGTCTAGGGGTCGGTTTAACCCGTTTTATGGCGGCTCGGCCGCGCTGGATGGGCTTTACCGCTTTCCTGATTATGCTCGTCAGCATCATTGTGAGTGTGGTCTTGGGCTTCCCGGGAAGTGGCGCTGGACGCGCACTGTTCACGTTTGGTCTGATCACGGCGCTGACGGCCTGGACCGTACATGCGCCGCGGCTGACCAGTGTCATCCTATGGTCGCTTGTGGCGTCAATGCTACTGAGTGCGGCATTGATGCTGACTTTGCCGGTCGAATTTCGAGCATTGGCGCTTTGGATGGCGCTCGCCGTCTCTTTGATCTGGGTCGCCTTCCAGTTTTGGTGCTATTGGGACAAACACGGTTGGCGCGTAGCCTCAGGACTGATCGTCGTATCCATGGTAAGTGGGTACATTGTCTTCACAACGCCGCCGCCAGCTTAAAGGGGACCGGATTATGGATCGCGCACGTCATCTTCGAAATTATGACCTCCACTCCTGGGCCGGCATTACGCTAGGCCTGATTGTCTACATTGTTTGCTTTAGCGGATCGTTCGCGCTGTTCGACAATGAGATCAAAACCTGGGAAGATCCGGCTTTGCGGATCGCGGTCAATGAGACTCCGATCGAGATCAATGAGACCTTCACGACGTGGATCGAAGACCAAACCGGCGGCGCGGAGACCGAGTTTATGCGGCTCGACTACCCAACGACGCATTCGCCCTACTATTTCGGGATCGTTCACTGGCACGACGCTGAGGATAACCATCTTGATGCCTCGCAGAGATGGGATGCAAACACAGGCGCGCCGATCGCGATTAGAGGGGGTGGCCTGAGCGAATGGCTGCTCGATTTCCACCGAGATTTCATGTGGCCTGATTTTCTTGGCGGACGCACGGTTGGTCGGTCTCTTGTCGGCATCGTCGGGATCGTGCTGATGCTGGCCATTCTGACCGGTATTATTGCTCACACCAAAATCCGCGAAGAAGCCTATTCGATGCGCCTGAAGCGCTCTCAGCGCTTGAAATGGCAAGATAGTCACAAGGTGGTCGGACTGTGGGGGCTGCCATTCTACATCATGATCGCCTTCACCGGCGCTTATCTCGGTGTGATCGTGATCGTTTCTCAGCTGATTGCGGCGATCGCTTATAAAGGCGATGTTGAAGCGCTGGTTGAGTCCGTGCTCGGGCCAACAACGCAGCCCAATGGCGAACAAGTTCAGATGATCAGCCTGGATGAATTGCGCGAGATGCAACACCCGGATTCTGGCAAAGAGCCCTACATGGTGATCATGCGCAATTATGGCGATACCGCTGCCGAGTTCGACGTTTTCTATCCGGCCTCTAGCCGCCTGACTTTCTCCGATGTGATCTGGATCAATGGTGCGACAGGTGAGCCAAGTCCTCCGAATGCGTTCCGAGAAGAAACCGCCGCGATGCGCGTCGCGAACGCCGTCACGCCGCTGCATTATGGGACCTATGGCGGGATCTGGCTAAAACTCTTGTATTTCGCTTTAGGGATGTCATTGGCGGTCGTCACCGCGCTCGGCTCCATGATGTGGATTGAGCGGCGCAAGAATGGCAATGAAGGCGAGAAGACTCTGACCTTCTACAATCGGCTTGGCTATTTCAACACAGGCATTGTCATGGGACTGCCGGTTGCGACAATTGCGATCTTCTATCTTGATAAGCTTTATGTCGGAGCTGAAACCACGCGGATTTTTGCCACAGGGTGGACCTTCTTCGCCGTCTGGGGGCTCGGGCTATTGTATTCATGCGTACGGCGGAACGACTACCGAACCACGCGTGAATTGCTGATCGCGACAGGCGTCCTCGCCATGGGCATTCCGGTTCTGAACGGATTGGTCACGGGGCAATGGTTCCCAGCCTTTGTCGGCGCAGACCATTCGACCGCGGCGTGGGTGGATGTCGCGATGTTGGTGGGCGGTGCGTTGACAGTGCTGGCCGGCGTGCTCGCACCTGCTGAGCGCCTCGACAAGCAAGCGCGCCGCGCGAAAGCCGCGAGAGCCCAACAAGAAACGGCGGCTGACAATGATGCCACCGCCGTTCCTGCTGAGTGAGTTTTACGAAGCTCGCTTAGTTTTGAACGGCCAAAACAGCTGCTGACGCCGCCACTGTAACCGATGCAAGGTCTGCTTCCAGCGCGTCCGGACGGACAGCGCTCGGATAGGCTTCCCCGAGTTTCGCAATCGCTTCGGTGATGGCCGCAGCTGCGGTTGGATCTTCGGCAGCGATCGCGTCGGCACTTTCGAGGAAGACCGCTTCACCGGCTTTGAAAAAGCCATAGCCGTCGAGATAGGGCTCATAGGCGTCAGACTCCAGAGCGATGCGGTACATGTCCGCGCCGCGCTCGATTTGGTCGACCGCGACGCCCGCAGCCACGCTGGCAGCGCTCGCATCCGTGGCGGGTGCTTTTTCGGCTGCCGCGCGAAGCGCTGCGATAATCTCATCCGCGCGCGTGTTGATCTGTTCCGGGGTTTCGCCCGCGAAGATTGCCGCTGATGTTTGCGTTAGCAAATCACTGAAATCTTCGACGCCGAGTTGCTCCAAAACATCCGCGCTCTCGAGCAAAACCTCAGAAACGGGGTGCGCAAACATTTCTGCCGCAGCATCATTTTCTCCAAGCGCATGTGCATCGCGTGCCGCGATGATGTGCGCTTCGGTGATTGCGAGAATAGACAGAAACACGACCGGATCGGTCAGGGCTTCGGTGATCACCACGCCACCTTCGCCTTCGCCCGCTTCTGTGGCTGCCGGCTCCGGCGCTTCGATAGGCACAGTCTCCGCAGCAATCTCTGTCTCGGATGGGGCGGGGGTCTCTTCTGGGCTGCCACAGGCGGCAAGCGTGCCGCTGGCAAGGGCGACGCCGAGCCCCAATTGTGACCAGCGTTTTAGGGTTGTCGTCATCGATGATATCCTAGTTGTTTGCTTCAAGCCTGCGGACAGTATGGCCATGATGAAAATCATTCGCAAGTAGGAATTCGAGGCTCTTCCTGATGCCAAACAAGGCGCGCGATCGAATATGTGCGCAGAACCGGATTTCCCTCAATCCAAACGCCCGGCAAAACAACCGCATCTGACCTCGGGACCCGGCGGGCGGAATCTCAAGCCCATTTATTCTTTGGTTGATTTGCGCGACGCTTTATGAGAATGAATTGCATATGCAAAACGAATTTGGGTAAGCCAGAGATGAGCGACCTAATCAGGAAATACTCCAAGACAGGCCTGCGAATGACGGCGCCACGTCGGGCGATATTGCAGGCACTCATGGACTCCGAAGATCATCCGGACGCTTTGACCTTGCATGAACGCGCCAAAGAGATCGATCCCACGGTCGCGCAAGCCACAGTCTATCGAATGATGCGGGCGCTCGAGGAGTTTGGCCTCGTCGAAAAGCATGATTTTGGAAATGGTCGGGCGCGCTATGAGGAAAGCGAAAAAGTAAAGCATGACCACCTGATCGATTTGGAAACCGGTGAAATCATTGAATTCCAGGATGAAGCGCTTGAGGCGCTCAAAGTCAGTATCGCAAAGAAACTTGGCTTCGAACTGAGAGATCACAAGGTTGAGCTGTACGGGGTTCCGATCGAATGAAACCGGTCATGGTCCTTCGCTTGGTCATGACGGCCGTGTTTCTCGCACTTTGCGGGCTCATCCTCTGGCGTTGGCAAATCAATGGTTGGGGGTCGATCGTTTGGCTGGGGACCGCTCTGCTGATGATGATCATTCGATCACCGCATGAGGCCAAAAACAAAGCCAACAAAATCACGGAAAAATTCGCGGTCAGCACTGAGCGTGTTTTACTGGGGCTGGTTTCTCTCGGTGGATCGATATTGCCCGCCATCCATCTTTCAACGGGCGTCCTGAGTTTTGCCGACTTTGAGGCGCCGACTTGGCTTCCAGCGATTGGGCTTCTGATCCTTGTGCCGGGGCTTTGGTTGTTCTGGCGCAGTCATGCTGATTTGGGACGCAATTGGAGTGTGACGACCGAGCTTCGGGAAGAGCATTCTTTGATCACCAATGGCGTCTACCAGCACATACGGCACCCGATGTATTCTGCCATTTGGCTGATCTTTCTAGCGTATCCGTTCCTGATCCACAATTGGATCGTTGGCCCTGCAGGGATCCTGACGTTCGCGATCATGTATGCCGTGCGGGTTCCGGTCGAGGAATCAATGATGCAGCAGGAATTCGGGGCGGCCTATGACGCCTATATGGAGAGAACAGGGCGCCTTTGGCCGAGCCTCAAAACGTAGACAAATGTCGCAATATTTTGCACTTGATAATCATTCTCAAGTGTGATTTGGTCGGCACTAGAAATACGGGAGACCCAAATGCTCGGGACGCACGCGGATACAATTGATTGGCTCGAAAATCAGCTGCGAGAACTGGAAATCTGGCGCAGAGACCTGATCGGAGAGGGGAGCTGCGAAACCTGTCAACTCGAACGAATCGATCTCCACCGAAGCTGGCTTGAGGGCCAGATATCGCGCCTCATGGCAACGAAACGACACCACGCTTTTTAACCCCCTTTGGGCTGCAACATGTCTGACGTCTTGTGTTTTCCGGCGTCAGCCTCTCAGCGGCATTTTCCTCCCAGAGCTTGAGAAACATGTTGCAGCCCAATTCCAAACAAGGACCCAGAATATGAATTCAAGTCTCGTCGCCGACACAACGCTTGCCGACCTTGGGCCCGGCTCTCAAGTTGCGATGTTTGGGTTTCGAGCCTGTGCCTTTGGTCACACAAAGTGCTGTTGCTTGCTGAATATGTTCAAAGACTTCTTTGGCGAGGATTCCGGCGGGCGGGTCTTGGGTCGTTTTATGCGACTGGCTGAAAGTCTTGGCAGCAATGGGTTCCGCCAGCTTGACCTCACGGTTCCGAACGCCGTTCGCTTCACACATGATGAGGCGTCTGTTTTGAGCGCCATATCGTCCATGCAACAGGGTGCCTATGCGCAGTCTCGAGCGCATATGACGTGGTTGCTTGCGCGCGCCCCGCGCAGTGAAGAGATGAACCTCATCTCGGATATTGCGAGCTTCTTTTCAGCGCGCGATATGCTTGTTGAAAGCCCGGAGGTCCGAACCCGGCGCGCTCCGGATGTTCGTGGTGTTCCGCCGACGCTTTCCTTGGTGGCTCGTGAGTGAGCCAGATCTCCTGCCAAAAGAGCGCCAGGGCCTGAAGGCAACGGCGTTTGCGCTCACGCCTGGACTAATCGCATTTTCTATGGGGCAGACCGTGTTATTCGCGGTCGCCGGACCCGTGATCAGAGACATCGGCTTATCTGAGTTCCAACTCGGGCTGATTGTCTCGGCCGCGGCGCTCGTCTTTGTCATCGCGTCTCCGATTTGGGGGCGGATTTCTGACCGCTGGGGACGTAAGCCCGTTATCTTATTCGGGCTGTTTACGTACGCGATTATCAGTTTCGCATTCGCAGGAATTATGGACCTTGGGCTCTCGGGCACGCTCGGGGCGATGGCTGTGTTTGTATCGCTTTTGGGGCTGCGATTGCTATACGCCGCACTTGGGACAGGGATTCAGCCCTCATCTGTCGCGCTGATGGCGGATTTGTCTGACGAAGAGAACCGGGCTTCTGCTGTCGCGATTGTCGGCGCGGCGTTTGGGTTTGGAATGATCTTGGGTCCGGCCGCCGCGGCGCTGCTGGTCGGTTTTGGAGTCTTGGTGCCGCTTTATGCGATTGCGGGGCTAGGTCTGATCAGCGGCATGATCGCTGCGATTTTTCTGAAGCCAGAGAAGAAAGTAAAAACGGACCGCAAGGCGACAAACGAAAAGATAGATCTGCAGCCCTTGCTGCCGATCATGTTTGCAAGCCTTTGCGTCTTCACTGCGACCTCGGCGCTGCAACAGACAATGGCCTTCTTCGTTCAGGATTTTCTTCAGGCCGATGCCGCAACCGCGGCACGGGCCACGGGCATTTGCTTCGTGGCCATGGCGGTTTTGACGCTCTTGGCCCAAGGCGGACTGATCCAAGTGCTGAAGCCCGGTCCCGGGCTCCTTCTGCGCGCGGGATTGCCGATCATGGTTTTGGGGGTCGTCTGCTATGCCTTGCCGGTGAGCTTCATACAGATCGTAATCGCAGCGGCCTTGATGGGCCTCGGGTTTGGGCTTGTTAATCCGGGGTTGATGGCGGCGGCCTCGCTGCGAACCTCGTCGGAAAGTCAGGGGTCTGTAGCCGGTCTGATGCAAGCGATGATGGCGAGCGGCTATGTGGTTGGTCCACTTGCTGGGACCGCGCTTTACGAGATTTCACCGCTTCATGCCGCCGCCTTGATCGGGGCTGCCCTTTTGTTGGCCCTAATCGCCCTCATGTTCATTTCTTTCAAACCAGAAGAGGAGGCAATTGATGCAAACTCACCTGCTTGAGAAAGCACCTAAGGACGCCACCTACATTCTCTCAACCTTTCGAGTTGTCGGACGCGCGCGGCTTTCACCGTCTTTCATTCGGATCACGTTTAAAAGCGAAGATGGCTTTGCTTTTGACACTTGGGGCCCCGATCAACGCGTGAAGCTTTATCTGCCCGAACCCGGACAGGTTGCTCCAAAACTTCCGCTGACAAACTGGAATACGGCCTGGGGTCAGCTTTCGCCTGAGGAAAGACCCGCCCGGCGCTCTTACACCATCCGGTTCATTCGACCCGAGCCCGGCGAGCTTGATATTGATTTTGTGGATCACGGCGTCGAAGGGCCAGCGTCTGCCTGGGCGTTTCATGCAAAGGTCGGGGACCTGTTGCAAATCGCTCATCCCAGCGGGATTTTTGAAGGAAGGCGCGTTGGCTTTGAATGGCGCCCCCCGGATGACGTTACACGGCTGCTGATCATGGGAGACGAAACCTCCTTGCCAGCGATTTCTAACATCTTGACGCATTTGCCTGACACCGCGACGTCGGTGGAGTGTTTTGTCGAAGTCCCACGCTCGGGCGACGACGCTGCTGCTGGCGACGTGGCGAGCCAGATTACCTGGCTGCCGCGCGATGGCGACGGGCCGGGGACGAAGCTGAAACGCGCTTTAGGCTATTCGCAAATGCCGGAGCTTGCTCGGCTGAAACAGTTGCACGGCCTGGATAAGCGGGTCGCGGCCGATGAGCGGATGTGGCACCCGTCCTCAGAGACCGAAGGTCCGTTCTATGCTTGGGTGGCGGCCGAGGGCAACACTGTGAAATACATTCGGCACGCCCTGATGAAGGATTGCAACCTGCCAAAGAGCGCCGTGTCGACCATGGGATACTGGTACCTGGGGCGTCCATTCAGCTAAGCATCCGCGTGTGTTACGGGAGGAAATTATGGCAACAGATACAGCAACCCTTGAACCGCTCGCAGAGCGTTTGAAGACTTTTGACGGCTTCCTGGAACGGCTTTCAAAAGACTATGGTATGTCCACGCTCGACCTGGTGCGTCACCTGCCAGATGATCAGGTCAAGATTGTCGATGGCGATAGAATGCTTGAGCTGCTCACAGATATTGGTGAGTGGGGCGCGGTTCTGTTCATCACCGAAGGCAATGCAGTGATCACCGGCATGTCTGTGGAACTCCCGCAGGTCTTTTTAAAAGACGGGTACTATCACTTTTTCGGCCAGGGTGGATTTGGCGGTCACATTGAGGAAAACGCCTGTCGGCATATCGCTTTTATTGAGCGTCATTTCCAGAATCGAAACTCGCGTTCCATCCACTTTTATGATGGTAGCGGCGAGCCGATGTTCAAAGTCTTTTTGTCTCGCGAGTTAAGCGGCGAGATGAAAACGGAGCAAGTTGCCCGCTGGAAGGCCCGGCGCGAAAAAACCTGAGAAGAGGACGCTAGGCCTCGGCCTGCCGACCGGTCACGATATGAACGTGAGCGTCCATGCGCACATGACCGTCAGTGACGTGCTCAGCAAACAGGTTTGCAAGATCCGATCGCGCGGCCTGTGCGGTGAGTTGATCGCTCTCATTCAATAGCTGCCCAATCGAAAAAGCGGACAGCGCAAAGTCAGCGGCCGCCTCCGCGCCCAAGCCGCCACCCAGCGAAAGGGGCTCTTTCCAGCTGTGGCTTTCGACGCCTGAAAAGCCAGCGTCTTGAAGCAGGGATACGAATTCGTCGACCTCCGCATATCGAAACGGACCCGGCGCGCCGGGATCCGGCGTTGGCAGGACGATGTGATCCTTGAGGACGGCCCTGATGCTGGACATCCAAGGATTGTCGGGGGCAGGCCCCCAAACGGCGAACGCAAAACGGCCCCCGGGCTTTAGCCACGTCGCGAGATTTGCGAATGCCGTTTCCTGGTTGGGAAAGAACATGATCCCAAAGCGCGATGTCAGACGGTCAAAAAGCGCGGTATCACTGAGCGGCTGTTCGGCATCCGCGACATTGAAATGGATCGGCACCTGCCCGTAAGCTTCTTTTGCTTTTGCCGCGTCGATCAGCGCCGGCGAAATGTCGAACCCTTCCACAGCGCTGCCTGGATAAGCATTTCTTGCCAGCGCGATGCTTGTCTCGCCCCCACCGCACCCAATGTCGGCAATCCGGTAGGGGGCGTCGAGATCAAGGGCGTCGATGAGGGGCCCATTTACTGGCGCCAGCATGGCCTCTAACGGTCCCATGGAGTCCCGCCAGGCTTCGCCGCGTTCGCCGGACCAATCGGCAGCTGCCACGTTTGCAACCATGCTAAGCTCCACGTTTTATTTGGTAGACCAGCTTACCCTTTACACAGCTGCGTTCAACAGGGCCCATGGTTTCTCGAGAGAGGGAGTCTGAATGCGCCCCCTCGAGCCAGAGTTTTTTAGGAGTCACATCAATTGCGCGTTTGACGATTTTTCCGAAGCGCGGGTGGTCAACCAGCACCACATCGCCATTCGCATAAGTCGATTGTCGTTTGAACACCGCGAACGAGCCAGGCTTCAGCAGCGGACGCATGCTTTCCCCAACGATGCGGATCAAAGACCAACCGAGCATTTAATCGGCAAGCACCGGATAGACGAGCTTGAGTTGTGGCGGATACGGGCAGGTCTTGCGAACGGTTTCGACCGATTTGGTTGCCCAAAAGATCTCAGCAAACTCATTCACCAAGTCAACCAGCGCCAGGCCATCTTCGCGGTGGACGTCTTGTTTGCATGCACTGGCTTTTTGCATAATCGCATGAACGAGGCCGTGCACATTGGGATGGGCTTCGAGCAAGGGCGCCTTGAAATAGTCGCCCCAGATGACACGGATTTCCT
Source organism: Pseudomonadota bacterium (assembly GCA_038527765.1). Lineage (GTDB taxonomy): Bacteria > Pseudomonadota > Alphaproteobacteria > Caulobacterales > Hyphomonadaceae > Henriciella. The sequence continues at coordinate 12,175 of JBCBFK010000013.1, read as the reverse complement.
GCTTGACCTTTTCGGCCTCTTCTTCCTTGCGGAGCGTGCAGCGCGCCCGAAGATTGGCTAGCGCGACCGGATCATCGCTCGCGCCATCATGCGCAATATCCATAAGGCGAACGACAGAGACCGCAGCGATCAAAGCCGGGCCGGGATCGTAGATTCCGCAAGGGATGTCACAGTGTGCAGAGGCCCGGCTAACCAAGCCTTTGCTGTCGAGAAAATTCAAAATGGAGTAGATCATAGTTTTGTACCTTATAAGGAGCTGGCTCAGTTAGCAGATTTTTTGAGGTAAGCGAGCGCCGCGGATCGAGCCTCTTCGACAATCGCGAGAGCATCATTGTGATGGGCTGAGACGTCCGCCAGAAGACGCGGCAAGTGTTCCGCGCACCCGCGCTTCAGGCTTTCTGGAGCTCTGCTGCTTTCAAGCGCCTCTGTAAAAATGCGAACGGCGGAAACGAGCTGTTCTTTTGCCGCACGTTTATCCCCTCTGATGCGCCGATGGTTTGCCGTATTGGTGGCGGAAACGATCAACATCGGGGGCGCGTGCGGTTGCACGCGTGCGTGGCCATTCCAAGCCTCCGCAAAAATCATACGCGCTTCGTGAAAAGCAAGGTCATAGGCGGCTCCGGCCGCGACGAGGTCACCCCGCTTTAAATCAGCATTGGCTTGGAGGGTGAGGTTTTTCCAGCGTGCGTCGAATTCAGGTGCCGATGAGCCTTCCGACAGTGAGAATTCAAGGCCTTCTGTCATGATTTCTCTTTCATATGGTCGAGACATTTCATCGTTGCCCACGTGCCAAAAGCACCCGCCGCAAGACCGATCAGAGCGAGACCCCAAATTGGCAAATCATGCGTGTGCGGGGTGGGATGGTCGTGCGCAAAGGCTGGCAGCGCTGCAGCGCCAAAGAAAAATAAACTCAGTTTCAGTGGCTTCATCCGAGCCTCCCTTTGTTGTGACCGAAGAGCCATACAAGGCCGTTGATAGTATTGCAACTGATTATCAGTCTCACTGATACCAATCCTTGTCACGGATTCTCTGTCGGCACTCGAATGAGGGGAATTCGACTGAAACCGCTCAAGCGAGCTTGTTGGAGGATGTGAAAAAGGTGCTGCAGCCCTCCAATCTTGAAGGAAGTATGAGGCAGAAGGGCTGCAGCCAAAGTAGACAGACCAAAAGGAGACTTAAGCGGCCTGCCGAGAAGAAGGGGATTCCAGACGCGTGACTTCAGAGGTGAGCCAGGCATAGTGTGTCTCCAGGCGCATCAACGCTTGGATGTCGATATCGGGGCGCGACGCGAGTTCTTCGCGCCAGGCCTCAATCACGCGAACTTGCGTTTTCAGCCAGCAGATCATCGCGATATCATCGAGAGGCAAACACATTTCAGGGTCCCTAATAAGATCAAAGTTTTTGAGAATAAATCTCATTCGCGATAAGTTCGGTAGACGTAACTTTCCGCAATTGCAAGTCATTCGCGATTGTATTAACATAAGGCAAAACATGCCAGCGGTTCAGCTGGAGCACTTTTTCAGGAGCACAAGAATGCGATTTCCCCAGACCGGCGTTTGGTCCGCCACAGCCTTTGCAATGTTAACGATGACAGCCTGTGCAACAGCTGTTGCGCCTGAGCCTGCAGCGGAAAGTGTCGTTGAAGCCCCGTCTAACTTTGACAAAGACCGCGCATCGATTCTTGCCATGTCGGGCGACTATAAAGTCACTTTCGATTTCACCGAGACCGTCTCTTTTGTCGACGGCTATGAACTCAAAGAACCCAAGATTTCGGGCGGGCATGAGTCGGTTCGCGTGATCGAAGATCGCGGCGATTATATCAGCATGCAGCATTTGCTGGTCGTCGGGCCCGATGAGTCTCCGTTTGTCGTCAAGCACTGGCGTCAGGATTGGAAATATGAACCTGCACGCGTCTTGACCTTCATTGGCGGCAACGCGTGGGAATGGCAGGAGGTGCCGGCCTCGGAGCGGGCAGGGACGTGGTCTCAAACCGTCTATCAGGTCGATGATGCGCCGCGCTATGGCGCTGTCGGGACTTGGACCTATGAAGATGGCATCGCCGAATGGACTCCGCCGCAGCAATGGCGTCCGCTGCCGCGTCGCGACATGACAACGCGCGATGATTATCATGCCGTCGATGCCGTCAATCGGCATGCGATCACACCCTGGGGCTGGGTGCATGAGCAAGACAATTCCAAGCTGATGCTGGATGGCACCCCGCAGGCATTGGTCCGTGAATTTGGTATCAACACGTATCGCGCTTTTGATGATTATCCAGTCTCCGCCGCCGATGAATACTGGGAGGGAACGGAAGCCTATTGGGCCGGCATTCGAGCGGAATGGAACCGTATTGAAGCCGAATATGACCGGTTCGCGATCACGATCAAAGGGGAAACGGACGCCCTTTACATGCCACTCTTGTCGCTCGCGATGGAGGTCCAGATGGGAGACAAGGAATTGGAGCCGGCGCTGGAAGAAGCCCGCAACGTCATCAATAGTTTTGTGACCCCCGACGTCGGCTTGCTGGCAGATCGACTGCGTCCGACGACCACGCTGGCAAACCTCGACTAAGCATGCACCCTTTGGCCCAACGCGCCATGGCGGATGCCGCTTTGTCAGGCAATGCCATGGCCGATGCGGCCGACGTTGACCCATCCAAGTTCAGTAAAATGGCCGATCGTCCTGTCGACTTCAATCATCACAGAGACCCGTCGCTTGAGCTCACGGAATTTAGCTTAAAACGCTGTGGGAAAGTCTCGATTGCTCTTGATAGTCATTCTCAGGTAGGGTAAGGCAGTGAAGTCGAAGGTGAGGAGTGTTAGATGCCAAGAACGCGTTTAGATGCCATTGATCGCCTTGAGCGTGAGCTTTCTCAGCTTCTCCAATGGCGTGAAGACCTCGTCGATCAAGGCGTCGCGCACCAGCCGCGATTGGTGCAAATCGACTTGCACCGCCTATGGCTGGAAACGCAAATCGCGATTTTAAACGATCCAGTCGAAAAGGCACCTGCGTAACCCTCTTGGGCTGTGGCGGAGCTGCCGCTCCTCCGGCATGCCATGCACAATCGTTCCAGCAATTTCGATTGAGCACTCTGCTGCAGCCCAAACCTTCGCAGTCGATCACGCGTTACGGTCGATACAGAAAACAAGAATGACGCATGATAAGTTTTTGTGGCCGTGCTACGTCTACTGTCAGACCTGCAAATCCTAATCTATCTCCGAGGAGTTACATATGTTTATCGCAATGAACCGCTTCAAAATTGCTCACGGGCAAGAGGAAGCGTTTGAGACGATCTGGAAAACGCGCGAAACACATCTCGATTCTGTCGCCGGTTTCCAAGAGTTCCGTTTGTTGAAAGGGCCAGAGCGCGAAGATCATACGCTCTATGCGTCTCACACGATCTGGGCATCGCAAGAGGCCTTTTTGGATTGGACAAAATCCGAGGCCTTTCGCAATGCGCATAAGACTGCCGGGAACAATAAAGGCGTTTACCTCGGGCATCCGGAGTTTGAAGGCTTTGAACCTGTCATGGAGCAGATTGCCACGGCAGACGCATGACCACCGCGATCAAGGAAAAGCTGCGCGCGCAATTCGCGGAAAACCAGAACGGGTTCCTGGAATGGATTGCGCGTGACAACGCCTTGTCGACACTCGAAGTTGTTGAGTTACTGCCAGAAACAACGCGCACAATTGTTGACGCCGATCGCTTATCGGAAGTGCTCGAGGATCTGACCCACTGGGGCGAACTTTTCATCATTGTTCAAACCGGGGCGATCGTGGCTGAAATCGTCTCACACCTACCGGCTGCGTCGGTTGCGCGCGGACACTATAACTTTGCCGGCGGCCATCCATTCGGAGGACACCTGCGCGTCGATGCCTGCCAGAATATCGTCTTTATTGAGCGCCTACGTGGCGACCGACTGTCGAAGTCTTTGCAGCTTTTCGATACGGCAGGTGAGAGCATCTTGAAGATTTTCGTGCGCCGGGACGAGGCACGAGAATTGTTATCTGATCAGGTTGAACGGTTCGATGCGTTGAAAGCGCGCCTCACCGGCTAAGGCATAGCATAAGGCGCATCGAGTTCGAACACGGATTGGATTCGCTCGGCCGTTAAAAGCGAGTTCGCTTCGCCGATGGCTTCGACCTTTCCATTCTTAAACAGCCAGACATCGTCAGCATACTTTTTGACCAGGTGCAGGTCGTGCAAGACTGCGATGATCCCCCAGCCTTCGTGTTTCAAATCTCGCAACTCCCGCATCAGTGAGATTTGGTATTTCAAATCGAGCGCCGCGGTCGGTTCGTCGAGAAACAGCCATCGTGTGCCACCAGATTCGGGCGCATCCCAGATTTGTGCGAGGGCTCTCGCGATATCGACACGCTTGCGCTCACCCCCTGATAGAGTCAGGTAATTGCGCTCAGCGAGGTGCGTCACATCCATCTTCTCAAGGGCCTGATTGACGATGTCGAGATCCACGTGTCGGGTTGTGCGACCAAGATGCGGCGCGCGCCTCATGGAGACGACTTCGTAAGCCTGAAACGGAAACGTCAAAGCGCTCGATTGTGCGACCACCGCGCGTTGTCTCGCCAGGATCCCGCGATCGATTGAGCGGATGTTCTGCCCCTCTAACAATGCTTGGCCACGGTCCGGTTTCAAAGCCCCTGTCAGGACAGAAAGCGCCGTTGTCTTGCCGGCTCCGTTCGGTCCACAAAATGCGGTAAACCGGGAGGGTTGGCACTCGCCCGTCGCATCGTCCAGGATCGCGCGGCCGGAGCGAATAACGCTCGCATGTTCGAGCCGAGCAACCATCAGCCAAGCCCGCTTGCGCGTTTGTCTCGAATCAGAAGCCAAAAGAAGAAGGGGGCACCGATGGCGGCTGTGACAACGCCTAATGGCAATTCAGCAGGCGCCACGGAGATCCGCGCCACAAGGTCCGAGAACATGACAAGAGCGGCCCCTAAAAGTGCTGAGCCGGGCAAAACGAACCGATGATCAGGACCCGTGATCAGGCGCACCACATGCGGCACCACCAGTCCGACAAAGTTTATCACCCCGCAAACAGCTGTGGCCGCACCAACTCCGAGCGCGGTGAGGAATGCAGCTTTTCGTTTGGTCGCTTCGACATTGATGCCGAGCGTTTCGGCATCTGCCTCGCCGAGCAGCAAGCAATTGAGGGGACGGGCGAGGGTTAAAAGTCCTGCGATCGAAATAAGCATCAACAAAGCGGCAGGCAGGACTCGGTCCCACACCGCGCCGCCCAGCGAGCCGAGCGTCCAGAACGTCAAATCCCGCAACTGTGCATCGTCCGCAAGAAACGTAAAATATCCGATTCCCGAGGCAGCCACGGCATTTGCTGCGACTCCTGCGAGCAGCATCGTCGCGACAATCACACGTCCATCGAACACAGATACACGATAGATGATGGCGACGGTGACCAGCGAACCTAGGAAAGCGATGAGGGGCAGAGCAAAGGCGCCGAGGAATGCGAGGATCGGTGCCAGTAGGGTGCCGCCCAGGACGATCACGGCCACAGCGGCTAGAGCGCCTCCGGTCGACACGCCAATCAATCCCGGATCGGCGAGCGGGTTTCTGAAAAATCCCTGCATGGCAGCACCTGCGATGCCGAGCGACGCGCCCACCAAAGCGCCGAGCAAGGAGCGTGGGGCGCGGATATTCTCAATTACGCCGGTTTTGACCCGTGAAACGTTTTCGGCGTCCCCAATCCCGACCCAGCTTAAGGCGACAGAGGAAAATTCGCTGAAGGTGATTTTTAGCGGCCCCACGAGAACACCGATCGCCATGCCAATCACGGCAAGGATCGCTGCACCTACCAAAACAAGAACACCAATCCGTTCGCGATTGGTGTTCAGGTCTGTGCTTGAGGTGGTTTCGGAGGCTAGTGGGCTAGCTCCCATTTGCGACCATGTTCTCTTTGATTTCCACGGCCAGATCGGCAGCGGCTTCTGGCGTTCGGGGGCCGAACTGCATCACGCGGGCCGCATCGATCAGAAACACATTTCCAGATTGTGCCGCGGTCGTCAGAGAAAGAGCAGGGTGATTGACGACCTTGTCTTTGCCACCGAGTTCGATCGCATTATGCGCCATGACGAGGATGATGTCTGGATCCGCGGCCACCGCTGCTTCCAATGAGAGGGGTTTGTATCCGGAGTAATCTCCAAACACGTTGATGCCGCCGATCATGTCGATCACACCCTGCGCCGCGGTTTCGACGCCAGCAGCGCGCGGGGCACCATCGCTGACCGCCGTGAAAAACAAGACTGTGGGTTCGAACTCGAGCGCTTCTATCTTCGCGGATGCCTCTGCCCAACTGGCCTCTACTTTGTCGACGAGCACTTCACCCTCCTGTTCAACGCCAAGGGCTTCGGCAATCATCCTGGTTTTTTCTAAAGTGGCCTCGATCGAGTAACTGGTTTCCATCTCGACCATTTTAACGCCGGAGGCGCGTAACTGCTCTACCGCGCCGATCGGGCCTGCTGCACCGCTCACAATGATCATGTCCGGTTCCACAGAGAGGACGCCTTCGGCAGATAACTGCCGGACATATCCAACTTTTGGCAAAGCGAGCGCGGACAGGGGGTACAGACTCGTTGTGTCCACAGCGACAATTTTATCGCCCAGACCGAGCTCATAAATCACTTCCGTGACATCACCGCCCACCGATACAATGCGCTCTTGCGCCGAGGCAACGGCACTGAGCGAGACTGCGACTGCGCCGGCCACGAGTAGTTTATTGAAAAAAACCATAATGTTTTGAAGCTCCCAATTGAGAATGAGACCAATTCTCATCAAGATAGCACGTTCTGCCATTAATGATAGGGCGGGTTTCCACGTGTGCGACTTCTTATCTCCGCGTGGCGTCGAAGATGCACTCAGCCTTGTCGAGCATATCGAGCTTCAAATGGCAAAAGCAGACACGGAGTCCGTTCGCAATTGCTTCCATTCTGCATATTGCTACATCGCTTGCATGGACATCAGACATGCGACCGTCGCAGACCATTCCTCTATCGCGAACATTATCATGCCCGTGTTTAGAGCCGGTGAGACCTATACGATCGATCCAGACATTCGTGAAGCGGACGCCATCGCGTATTGGACCGCCCCCGACAAAACAACCTTCGTTACCGTGATAGATGGAGAGGTTTTGGGAACCTATTACATCAAAGCCAATCAGGCTGGAGGCGGTCGTCACATTTGCAATTGTGGGTACATGACGCATGGCGCAGCGACAGGGCGAGGGATCGCAAGCGCTATGTGTGAGCATTCTTTGAGCTTCGCAAAGTCACGTGGCTTCAAGGCAATGCAGTTCAACTTTGTGGTGAGCAACAATCTGGGCGCTATTCGGCTTTGGAAGAAATTTGGATTTCAGGAGGTTGGACGGCTTCCCGCAGCATTCAATCATCCTTCGGAGGGCTATCTCGACGCGTTGATTATGCATCGGGCGCTATAGTTTGGCCGAGCTCCAAACCCGTCCCGAAAGAGTGAAAACTCATTTTCCCGTTGTAAGGGTCAAAGACGAGCGCTCGTTCTCCGCGATGGCCTGATCGCTGAACCACCAATACGTTTCGGTCGTCTCGTCCGCCCACTGCTTCACTTGATCGTTCAAATTGGGGTGAAAGGTTCGCCCAACCACGCCGCCTGGTAAGACTGCGCGAACCTTGTCGGGGTCGTTCAAGTCAGCCGTCATTCGCAGGGAAGCCGTCCACTGTGTATCGAAGGGCGTATGAAACGGGTAGAGCGCGCGCTTAAGGGTTTCACCCGACCCTGACATTGGAAGATCACGGTTTCCGGTGAGAGACCCTACAAACCCATCCCGGCGCAGGGGACCTGTGAATCGCATTTGATTGACGCGGCCCCACTGCCACTTCGAACGATTTGCGCCGTACGTGTTTGTCAGTCGATCAATTGCCGCAAGGCCAGCACGTTGGATGAGATCAGCAAGGTCTTCGGTCTCCTCGGTGCGGACGTCATCGAACCAGGGCGAAGCGCCGGCCTGAACCATCCGTCCAAACCTTTCTTGCCAGACATACCAGTTAGACAAGTACAGGTCGGTCATCTCGCTCCCGAGCTGATCTTCATATGTCATGAGCGATAAATGCCGGGTCGTTTCCTGGAAGATTGTGGTGGCAAGACTGTCCTCGCGATCATGGAAATCCCAGTCGGCCAACCGCGTGGCGAGCTCCTGGAGCGCCGGATCATCCGATGCCGTCCATGCGGCGATGTATGCAGGTGCCAGGTCGCGCGCAAAAACGTTCAGCGTGTCATACTGTGCGGACCACACCTCGTCAGCGGTCACTGACGCCCCTGTGAGCAGTTCAGATATGCGCCGATAGCGATAACCGGGAGATGCGAAGGTCGTATAGACATAAGGGTAGTCCGCGGGCGCCGTCATATGATTGGCCGTTCCGGTCCAACCCGATTCCGGGTCCGCATTGCCCGGCATCTCATCGGCGGGAATCGGGCCGGCCCAATTGTCCTCTCCATCTGTTACCGGAAACGGCGTCATACCATCGCCGCGCAATCGGATCGGCGCCGCACCGCTCGCGCGACGTGCGATCCGCCCGCTGGTATCTCCAACAACAAAGTTCAGCGAGACGGTGCGCACCAAGTTGATGGCGTCAAGCGCGTCGTCGACCGATGTCGCGCGCATAATCGCATCGAGACCGAGATCGCTGCCCATATATTCCGCAGATGCCCACCGGACCGTGAGAACAGAGTCGCCGACTTGCCAACTCGAAAGATCAGAGATGACAGGCCCGCGATGCGTTGTCCGGACCGTCAGATTTTCTTCTCGAAAGCCCTCATTGCGGGTCTCATCCTTAACTCGGATGACTTCTGTCACGGTTTCGAACGGATAAGACTGCTGGCCTTCCAGATAGTGATCCGGATTGGTTGGGTCTATGGTCTCAACATAGACATCAACGGCATCGGCATAAGCATTGGTGACACCAAAGGCGACATGCTCATTGCGCCCGACCACGATGCCGGGATGTCCCGTCGATACCCCGACAACACGAAACTCCGGTGTGATCATTGCGACAGGGTGCCATGGCCCGGGCAGCGAGCGGCTGTCCAGGTGCGGATCGTTGGTGACGATGGCGGCGGGTTGTCCCGCCTTTTGACCCATCACGGCCCAGTTATTACTGCCGCCATACCCGAGCTGGCGCCATCCTGTCTCTGTCCATCCAAGCGGCGGGGTCGCTGGGCCCGTCCAACGCGGAGGCGTTTCGAGCGATGCAGCACGGTTTTCCCCCAGCTCTGGATCATCATCCGGGTTGATGGCGATGGGGGCGATCTCTTCAAAAGTCTCCGGTCCAACGGCCTGAATGATCTCGTGCGCGATAAGCTCGGCATCGAAATTGGCGGAGCTGCCCCATCCCATATAGAACATAAAGCTGAGCACATCGGCTTCGGTCCAGGGTTCTGCCTGGAACCCTGCCAGGCCAAACTCCATTGGGTGCGTATCGGAGCGGGTGGTAATGTAAGCGTTCAATCCTTCGACATAGGCGGTGACAATGTCGCGGGAGTCCGGTGAAAGACGCTCGAGTTGCCGTTTTGCAAGCCGACTGAACCCAATCGTGCGCGCTTCTCGATCGAGGTCTAGAATGGCATCTTGCGGCCCGCTCCCCAAAACCTCGGCGAGACGCCCTGTCGCCGCCCGTTTGGCAATTTCCAGCTGAAACAGCCGGTCTTGTCCCATGACGAACCCTTGCGCTCGAATAGCATCCAAAAGCGTTTCGGCGTAGATGTAGGGCGTTGCATTGGAATCGCGCACGACGCGCACCGGCGCATCGAGCGCCGACAGTTCAATCTGCCCGCTGACCTGTCGATCATTCAGTCTCGGCAATATCATCGACGCAGCGAAGATACCAAGCAGTATGAGAACCACTATCCCGATGGAAATTTTCAATCCCAAGCGCATAAGAAGGCTCCCTCTTGGTCTTACTTTACCGCAGCGCCTCTTCGTGTGCACTTTTCAGTGTCTCCATGGAACGTCTTACGCATCAGTGCAATGCTGACGTGTGGTCTCGTCCCTCAAATGCGGTGACGCCAGCGCTCGCGAACGCTGAGCGATCACCATTGAAAGACAAAAAGCAAACATAACGAGATATTCACTCACACGTTGTATTTTGGCTGTTTGAACGGATTTCAAGTTTAGAGTGCGCTGCCGATGAATGTCGAAAACGAAAGCTTTGTGGCCGGCTTGGTAAAGTGGGATGTCCTGCTGGGCCAGCGCGTTTTGGACACGATTTCATTTTTGGTGCCAGCCTTTCTATTCTCAGCGTTCGCTCTGTCTCCCAAGGCCAGCGATTTGCAAAATGCGCTCGTTCATTTCGGCCTGTTGTCTTTTTTCCTTCTGGGGAGCGGTGTCCGTTTGGTTTCAGGATGGAATAGGCTGCGAAGTTACCGCTTCCAGATCGGCAGCGCCCTGTTCGACATTGGGTGTTTGTATGCATTCTTGACGATCCTTCCGCTCGCCTATGGTAGCCCTTTTGCCATCAGCCTGAAGGCCCCAACGGCGAACTTGTTATATGTGTTCATCATTGCGCGGGTCGTATTGTTCGATATTCGATTGGTCGCTTGGACGGGTATTAGCGCCGCAATCGGGTGGGTTGGACTCACGATCCTCTCCATCGTCGACGCAGGCTCGCCCGGGATTACGCGCGAGTTTGCCGAGTATACCATGTCGGGAAAGATCCTGATTGGGGCGCAAGTCGAGCACGTGATTTCGATTCTGCTCGTGACTGTGGTCTCGGTGGCCGTCGTGAACGCCTATCAAAGAGATGGTCTGACTGGATTGCGCAAGAAAAGAGATTTCGTTGAAGCCTTCAAACGCCGCTTGCCGGGGCGCATCAAAACTGAACGTACAGCGCTCATATCTATTCAAATTGAAGACTGGCACGCATTGGCGAATGAAAATAAATCCGCTGCCAACACGGCCATAAAAGACGTTGCCGCAGCCGTGCTGCGCGCGCCCGTTCCTCACATTCTGGCCGCGAAGTATGAGTCTGATACCATCATTCTCTGGAAACGTTGCGCCGAGGATGACAGCGCGTTTCGGCATCACTTGGAACTCCTCAAGCAATATGCAGACGAACAGATCGTTTCGACGAAAGTTGCCGTGAAAATTGGTGCCGCGCGCGTGCAGGAATCGGGAGAGACAACCCTTCGCAATCTGGAGCGCGCGTTAGATTTTGCCGCTGATCAAGCGCATAAGATCCAAATTTTCGATTCAGAATTTGAAACCTGGATCACGAGACAGAATGAGCTCATCGCCAAATTGGACACGGCCGCCGAAGATGGCCTCCTTGTGGTTCAGCATCAGCCGATCATCGATATGATGACGAACAGTTTGGCGGGAACGGAAGCTCTGGTCAGACTGAAAGATGAAGAGGGCGGCTTTATCTCGCCGGCTGAGTTCATTCCTCTCGCTGAGAAAACCGGTGCCATCGACAAGATAGGCGCCTACGTTCTGGACACGGCAAGCCAAGATCATGCGCGACTGTGCCAGAGCAGCCCGCATGCTGATTTCTTTGTCAGCGTGAACGTCGCCCCCCAACAAATCCACGCTTGGACGCGCTTGGAAGCCAGCGTCGCCAAGGCGATTGCCCTTGGGACAAACTTAAAACTGGAAGTGACAGAATCCAGCGCGGCTCAGGATGGCGGTATGCTTCCCAAATTGGACCGTCTCGGCGCCTTCGGTGCCAAGCTCGCGATCGATGATTTCGGAACCGGCTATTCGTCCCTCGAACGCTTGGGAGACCTGCCCTTCGACACCTTAAAAATCGATATCGCATTCACCCGCAAAATTGGAACGGACGCAGGCTATGCGATGATCGACGCCATCGTGAGAATGGCCAAAGCAACCGGCATGGATGTGATCATTGAGGGCATCGAAACCACTGAGCAGCACGCCTTAGCGATGAAAGCCGGAATTCGATACGGGCAGGGGTTCTATTTCAGTCGCCCCGTTTGCGTCGACGAGATTCTATCGCTCGCCGCTGATCAAACTCAAACGACAGAGACCCGCGCGTCCGCCTAGCGCGTCAGCAAGGTTTTTCGGTTGGTTGATGTTCCGCTCTTGGCGTCAAAGCGGCCATCCATGCAGGTCGATTTAAAACTCGTTTTCGTGGGCGAGAGTCAGCTTCTCGGTTTTTA
>JBCBFK010000012.1:37342-40549 GCA_038527765.1 Pseudomonadota bacterium | reverse complement strand
TACGAACAGATTGTCCTTCAAAGACGGTTGCCCGGTCTGTTGGTCTTATTTTTATAGAGGCAACGACCTGTTGTTCTTTCGGGACGATTTCCATAATCGTTTGCGCTGATGTCACAACCGAGCCTGGGGTCGTGAATTCCAAGTTTAAGACTTCACCAGAGACCGGCGCAACGATGACGGCCCGGTCCAAGATATCTTGAGCAGCGTTTAAGCTCTCGCTTGCAGCGAGCCGCTCAGCACTCGCATCGCGCAAGTCAGCCGAAGCGGTTTGTCTGAGATTCGCATACAGCTGCTCAATCTGGCGTTCGGCATCGCTCGCCAATGCGCTCGCCTCATCGCGTTCTGAGGTTAGACGTGTGATATCGGCTTGAAGCTTTGCAACCTCTCTTTGCAGACCGCTGACGCGATCACGTCGAACCATTTGCTGTTCTAGCAAAGCAGTGTTCATCTGAAGATCGCTCTGCGCGACGTCCAAAGCATTTTGTGTATCTCCAATCTGGGCGGCTCTGAGGTTGGCTGTTCGTTTGGAAGCGCCAACCCTTTGTGAAAGGATAGAGATTTCCGTGTCTAAAGCACTTTTGTTCGCAATGAACAGGTTTACTTCTTCAGCAATGAGTGCGTCGACATTTGCGTCCTTGAGTTCAAGGGCGTGAAGCTCGGAGAAATCTGGTTCAGGTAACCCTTTTAACACCGCTTGAAGGCGCGCTTCTCTTGCGACGAGCGCGGCAATCTGCGTTTGCAATTGATCTCGGCTGGACAATGAGGCTGTTTCTTTCAAAGTTAGAACGATTTGCCCGGCCTCGACCTTGTCGCCTTCGCGCACATTGATCTGATCAATGATACCGCCTTCAAAATGTTGAACGACTTGTCGGTCATTCTCAACGATGATTTGACCTGAAGCTGCGACCCCTTCTTCGAGCGGGACGAGGCCCGCCCAAGCCGCAAATGTGGTCAATCCCAGGAAGCAAAATGCCTTTGCCATCTCAACAAGCCGATCAGAATCTTGGACTTTTTCTTGTATCATTTTTGCACACTCCGAATTTTCGTAACGTTCATGGATGGCGACGAATGATCTCGCGAATGAGCAGTGATCGTGCCGTTGGCAACGCGGAAAACCATGTCCACTTCGTCGAGTAATTGTCCGTCATGGGTGGCCACCAAAATAATCCCGCCTTCAGTGACAAACTGTTTCATGGCCTTTATCGCATTGCTGCGAGCGGTTTCGTCCAAATTGGCGGTGGGTTCGTCGAGGAGCAAGAGTTTTGGCGCTCCATATAACGCTCGCGCCAAGCCCAACATTTGCTTCTGACCGGCGGAAAGATGCATACCGTTCGGACCCACGATGGTGTCATAGCCATTGGGTAGCGCTAAGATTAATTCGTGAGCGCCGACCAATTGGGTCGAGTGGAATAAGTCGCATTCAGCTCCCAACCCGAATCTTGAAATATTGTCCGCAACACTCGCCGGGAAGAGTTCGACATTTTGCGGAACGTATCCGACGTGTCTGCCTCGGTCTGCGCTCGGCCAATCATGGATGTTTCGCCCTCCAAGTGCAGCCTGGCCGGATTCAAGCGGCCATGCACCAGCGAGCGTTTGCAATAAAGTCGTTTTTCCCGACCCATTTGGCCCGACTAACGCAACCATTTTGCCGGCTTCGATGTCGACGGTGAACGGCCTTATAAGGGGGGTTTCTCCACCTGGCGCCATCACGGCCAGTCTATCAATGGCTAAACGAGCTGAAGGCGGCGGAAGCTCAGTATAATCCTGATTAAGTTGAATATGGCTGAGGCGCGCGTGAACCTCGCCCCATGCACGCTTAGCTTGGACGATGGAGCGCCAACTCCCGACAATCATGTCAATTGGCGCGAGCGCGCGAGACAAGATAATAGACGCCGCAACAATCCCGCCGGGGGATAATTGCTGTGACAGCGCTAACGCGGCGCCTGCCCCTAAAATAAGCACCTGCAATACTTGGCGCAGAGCCCGGGAGACCGCGGTAAAACCACTTTCGGTTCGCGACGCCTTCGCTGAGTGCGCCTCGCCCTCTTTCTTAACTGACTTCCACGTTTCGAACGCGCGTTCAACCAAGCCCATGGCGACTAGGGCGGAGCGTTGGCTCGACAAACCGTCCGCAAATAGGCTTGCGCGCGCTGTCGCAACCGACGCCTCTGCTTCAGGCTTTCGGCTCAGCAATTCTGAAAGTGCGGCGACAACCAGAACGACGACAGCACCTCCCACGCTCAGCCAACCCAGCATGGGATGAATGAGAAACAAGACACCTATAAACAGCGGCGCGAAGGGTAAATCGAAGAAAGCTAAAAGAGTTGCGTGCTGGAATGGGCTTTGAAGTTTGGAGACATTGCTCAGATCTCGCGGCAAACTGGAACTGGAATCCAACGAACGTTCGAACCGCGCGAATGCCTTCGCGGAGAAATTCGCGTCGAGCTTGCGACCGGCAATATTGGAAAGTCTGCGGCGGCCCGCTTCAGCGGCAGCGTAAACAAACAAAAGAAAGACCGCGATGACGGTCAGCCAGGTTAGCGTATCAAATGATCCGGAGGACAGAACGCGATCATATATTTGGAGCATGTACAGTGGGGAGACGAGTAGCAATAGATTCACTGCAAAACTAAATGCTAGGAGCCCTCGAAACTGGCGGGGTACGCTACCTGCCATTTGCCATAGCCAGGCAAAAGTGGATGGCGGTTTAGGTTTGTCTGAGCCCATGGGTCTCTCCGATTGATCTACAGGAAATGAAAAAGGGTCGTCGACCCGGAAGCTGAGGGTGCATCTTCCGGATCGACGAAGTTCGCTAAGCCGTTTGCGTATGGGGGAAGGGACGGCTTAGCGAGGAGGAAAGACTACCAACCATCTGTCGGGTTGATGGCTTGGTTGAAGGCAGACGAAGCTTCTATCGCATCTTCGTCTATTGGCAGGATTAGGTCTGAGCCAAACTGAGCGTCCACACTTTCGACACTTTGGTCTGCGACCGAGATGTCTTCAGGTGTCGGCTTCTCGCTGATTGGCGCAAACTCATCGGCAACCTCCAGCTTGACCGTTTCCAAGGTCATCATCGTCGCTGAAAGATCAACTTCGTCTGCCTCGGATAGCATTAACGGTGCTTCCATCTCAAACACGAAGTTGTCAGCTGAGAAGTCTGCCAGGGCATCGATGGCGTCTTGACCTTCAAGGTCGGTCAGACGGGCA
>JBCBFK010000012.1:0-37244 GCA_038527765.1 Pseudomonadota bacterium | reverse complement strand
ATCGCCGTCATTATCGCTGTTGAGAAGAACAATCACGTTCGTCCCAGCAGGGATAACCGCATCAGCCGCGTTCGCATCTAATGACAAGAACTCAACATCACCTTCGACCTCGAAGTCCGTCGCATTGAGAGAGAAGGTTTCTACCTCGACGACGTCGCCTTCAATCGATCCATTGACGTTCGCATCCGCAAGGATATCGACGACAACCGGTCCATTCTGGCCCGCTGGGGCTTCATGGAAGTGACCAACTGTCAGCGTATCGACATCAAAGTCAGTGATCTCGATATTGGTTGTGTAGGTCACCGTTCCGTCTGGAGCGATCGAGAAGGTGACAGTTCCTGTCCCTTCAGCTTCGGTTTCAACCGGTGGGTCTTGAACTTCTTGTTCGCCGTTCAGAACCGCTGTGAAGGTCACATCTCCAAATCCGTCTGCATCTCGATTGTCTTCTGACAGTTCAAGCTGCCCACGCACTTCACCAGCTGGGAAGTTCGAAGAGTGGATGTTGAAGTAGATGTTGCCAGCGTCGGCTGCATCGACAACGTCCTGAGACGTAACACCTTCAGTCACAGTGATGGTCGTTGTGTCAGTCCCGAAGTTGAAGTCTTCGATGAAGTCCTCGTCTCCGATGATCTGACGACCCGCTTCTGAGACGTCTGCACCATCAAACGGATCACCTGAGAACGCAAATGTGTCCTCACCTGCACCGCCGATCAGTGTGTCTGAGCCTCCGCGACCGTTCAGGACATCGTCGCCATCCCGGCCGTTCAGAACGTTCACACCGCTATCACCGAGAAGCGTGTCATCACCGTTGACCGAGCCAAGCACATTCTCAAAGTTGATAAATGTGTTTGGACCAACCGTATCGGTCTCAAGGTCAACAGTAACACCAGTTGCTGCAGAGAGGTTCAGCGTATCGGTGCCCTCGCCGCCATCGACAAAGTCAACACCACCAAATGGGTGGATATTGTCATCGCCAGCGCCGCCAAGGATGACATTGCTTTCCTGGTTGCCGAACAGTGTATCATCAAACTCTGTGCCGATAATGTTCTCAACATCAACCAGGGTGACAGTGTTCTCGCCCTGAGACAGACGACCTTGCTGGGTCGTTGCAACCGGGTTGAGCGCTGCTTGGTTGAAGGCATCAAGGTCAACTGAGACACCCGCATCCAAACCAGAAAGATCAATCGTATCACCGGTAACGATATCACCTGCTTCATCCGCATTCTCGACAGTGTTGGCACCAAGAGCGATGGTATCTCCATCGGTCACAGCATCCACGACCACTGTGTCATCGGTTGCATCGACATCTTCAAACACGAAGTTGTCAGCTGAGAAGTCTGCCAGGGCATCGATGGCGTCTTGACCTTCAAGGTCGGTCAGACGGGCAACGATAGACAGATCAGCTTCTGGATCGTTCAGGTTGGTCGAGTAAACCAAACGGTTCACACCCAAGTTTGAGTTCCAGTAGACGAAGAAGCCTGCTCCATCTGCCTCGGTCAGACCAGCGATTTGCGTCGCTGCTGTCCCAGCCAGGAACGGAGTAGAAGCATCGCCGTCATTATCGCTGTTGAGAAGAACAATCACGTTCGTCCCAGCAGGGATAACCGCATCAGCCGCGTTCGCATCCAATGACAAGAACTCAACATCACCTTCGATTCCATTCTGCTCAACACCAAAATCTGCAGCGTTCAGAGAGATTGTATCATCGGTGAAACTGAAATCCTCGATGAAATCCTCGCCGCCAACAATTTGACGACCAGCTGCAGAGACGTCTGCACCATCAAATGGGTCGCCAGCGAAGACTAGAACATCTTCTCCGTCTCCCGAGATAATGGTATCAGAGCCGCCACCGCTCTCAATACGGTTAGCATCATCTGTACCGATAATCGTTTCAGCACCTTCGGTACCAACGATATTCTCTATGCCTTCAAGCTCCACGGTTTGTATTGATGCCGCAGGCCCAGACGCTTCGAGGACGAAGTTCAGTGTTGCGGTAGATGGCGCACTCGTTTGGTTGAGCCAAATTGTATAGGTTCCAGCTTCCAGTGGCGGGGTAAACCCTTCCGACCCTGGAAGCTGTCCCATTTGGGCAAGAATATCGCCGCCTTCCTCGGCAGCGCCATAAGTTAGGCCACCAAGCAGATCGCTTGCAGCGGCTGAAGCTGCATCGACGGTAAATTGCTCACCGCGCTGAATACCGATGAAAGCCAAGTTGCCCGCACCGGCCTCATAGTCCTGAAGCACAATCTCTGTGAGAATTTGGCCTTCAGGAACCGTGATCGTGAAATAATCGATATCACGCGGATCACCTTGTTGGCCCGAGGTAACGATATTATCGCCTTCACCCAAAGCCAGTTCACTTGGGTTAAGATTGTCGTCCGAAAGGTCACCGCCAATGGCTTCATCAAATGAAACGGCACTCGTATTAGCGTCTGCTGCGCCCTCGATTTCTAAGGTTGCGGCTTGATTGAGATCAAAGACGACGGTTGCGTCAGGATCCAAGTCGAGAGCGGAGGCATCAAGTGTGTCAATACCCTCGCCACCATCAATCGATTCGCCATCGTCGAAACTGCTGAGCACGATTGTGTCGTTTCCGTCGCCAGCTCTGATTGTATCTGCGCCAGCACCGCCATCAATCGTATCATCTCCAGCACCTGCATCAATGAAGTCGGCTTCAGCTGAACCAATGATAGAGTTTGCCTCAGCGTCGCCAGTTTCAACATTGGAATTGAAGACAAAATTCTCGGCTGAGAAGTCTGCAAGAGCGTTTATGGCGTCCTGGCCGTCTAAATCTGTTTGACGAGAAACAATCCGTAAGTCGGCTGTCGCATCTGATAGGTCGGTTGAGTAGACCAGACGGTTCACGCCAAGGTTAGAATTGAAGTAGACGAAAAAGCCAGGCCCGGCATCATCGACAAGTGCAGCAATTTGGGCCGCAGCTGTTCCAGCCAAAAATGGCGTTGAGGCATCACCGTCATTATCGCTGTTGAGCAAGACAATAACATTTGCGCCAGCCGGTATCGCTGCTCCGTCGGCGTTCGCATCGAGAGAGGCAAAGACAACGTCGCCAGAAACACCATAGTCTTCAGCATCGAACTGATAGGCGTCATTCGCGAAATCAAAATCCGATATGAAGTCTTCACCACCAACGATTTGCCGACCTTCAGCAGAAACATCTGCGCCCTCGAATGGGTCACCAGAAAAGTTCAGGATATCTCGGCCCGTTCCAGTGCTAATCTGATCGCTACCTGCGAGGCTATCGATGAAGTCGTCACCACCATTGGCGTCGATGATATCGGCCTGATCTGACCCCGTCAGAATATCGGCCTGATCCGATCCGACCAGTTCCACCTGATCGGTCACGCTAATTGTCACGTCGATACTGGTTGTGTTTTCGCCGTCGCTTGCAGAGACAGTAATTTGATATGCATTGTCGCCATTAGCATCGCTTGGTGAGTCGAAGTCAGGTGCCTGAATGAAGGTTACCAGACCTGTGGCTGCATCAATCGTGAAGAGCGCTGCATCTGCGCCGGAAAGCGAAAACGTAATGGCATCGCCATCGGCATCTTCAGCCTGCGCTTGATAGGCATCGGTGCCATTTTCAACAACCGAAACGGCGTCGCCCGAAATGAAGACAGGCGCATTATCGTTTAAATTGTTGACAGTGACTGTAACTGTTTGAGTTGCCGTCGCTTGGCCATCGGAAGCAGAAATTTCGACAATAAATGTGTTGTTCCCGTCGGCATCCGCGGGTGTTTCGAAGTCAGGGGCGTCAATGAAAGAAAGCTCACCTGTATTAGCATCGATTGTGAACAGGCTCGCATCAGCACCGCCAGAGATTGCGAATGTGACATTGTCGCCATCGGCATCGTTCGCTTGCGCCGTGTAGCCAGTGACTACATTGTTCTCGTCAACAGAAACTGCTTCGCCAGACACAAATACCGGAGCGGCATTCACCGCACCGCCATCATCATCATCGTCGTCATATGCGCCTGACGCTGCGCCAATAACGAGTGCGCCTGCGACGCCGGCTCCGATGAGATAAGGGTTGAGTTCCAAGCCGGCTGCTGCGCCGACATCAGCAAAAACGGCAGGATCGGCGTAAATAACGCCATTCTCGACAACGACCTCGCCGGCCGCCAGCGTGATCGTTTCACCGTTGTCCATGGTCACTAGAACCGAACCATCGGATTGTTGCATGACGGATGCGACGCCATCCATATTGGCAAGGTCAACCAGTCCTTGTGCGTCCGAGCTGTAGGATTGCGCATTAGCGCGACCGGCAAAAGCCAAAAAAGCCGCGAGGGCAGCGACAGATCCTAAGATCTTTGGCCGCTTTGTTTGAGAATCGTAGGCCATAAAACAGTTTCCTTTGATGAAGACCAATTTGGTTGTCCAACCCTCGCCGAACGACCGGAAAGCGGGTGGATCAATTGGGAAACAGCGCAGCGACGGAATTTATTCAGATTTTTTTTACGTATTTTTTTTTGAACCTTTTGAGCGCTCCAAACGACGCCTGATAGTTCGCGACAGGTTGCTCGAAGATACTACTTGTCAGGCAGTTAGATTATAGCGCGGGAGCGACAGAATGAATCGGGTGCGAGCAGAGGTTGAAGCTGGCCTTGAAGAAAGACTTACTCGTTTATGGAGGTTTGGCCTATCACTCTGCGGAGATAGGGCCACTGCAGATGACTTGGTTCAAGCGACCTGCATCCGGGCGCTTGAGAAGGCCGCTCAATATCGAACCGGGTCCAGCTTGGATGCCTGGCTCTATACAATTATGCGTTCGATCTGGAAAAATATGCTGCGCGCAAATTCGGTACGCAGAGGTAATGGTGTTGTCGATGTTGGTACAACCGAACTGGAAGCAGCAGGCTGCGACGGCGATACTCGGATGGAGCTTATCCAGACACTAAAGCGGATTGATGCTCTGCCGGAGATCCAACGCGGTGTGATGCTATTGGTTGGTGTTGAAGGATTAAGCTATGCGGACGCAGCGCGTATCTTAGAAGTCCCTGTCGGAACCATTATGAGCCGTTTATCAGCGGCGCGCAAATCGCTTGCTTTGGCAAAAAGAGCTCCAAACGCAAACGCTCTAATGGAACCGCCCCATTCTCGCTCACTTGATCAATCCGCCTCGACCGCTTCATCCGTGAAATGGTCCGATGGTGATGATTTTCGCCAAGAAGCACGGCGTGCTTGAGAGTACGATCTGCATCGCCTCGGCTCAGATGGTCTTGAACACACCACGATAGAGAATTTGGCGCCTCTTCGTCCTGCATGCGCAATTCAGAACGCAGAGTGGACGTTAGATTTTTTAAGCACTGCAGAGCATGATTCAGCTGCTTTTATTCTTCCTTTTTTTTGAACCTTTTTTGCCATCGGCACGTCAAACGAAAGCCCAAGGCGCAAACAGGCCCAAAGTTCAAATGCCTTGAACATAGGGCGATGTTTCTGGAGTAAACTATGAGCAAGGCACGTAAAGAAATTGAGCTCGGATTGGAACAAAGACTTACAAGGCTTTGGCGCTTTGGGCTGATCTTGAGCGGAGATCAAGCTGCCGCAGATGATCTTGTTCAATCTACTTGTATACGGGCGTTAGAACGTGCGGAGCAATTTATCCCTGGCACCAATTTAGACGCTTGGTTGTTCACAATCCTCAGCTCCATCTGGCGAAATATGGTTCGCTCGAGTGCAGTTCGACGCGGGGCCGGGTTGGTGGAGATCGGTGACGCCCTGTTAGAGGCTGAAGACTGTAACGATGAAACGAGAGTATATTTGCTTCAAACCCTATCGCGAATAGATCTATTACCGGAGGGTCAACGCCAAGTTATGTTATTGGTCGGCGTCGAAGGCCTAACTCACGCAGAAGCTGCCGGGATCTTAAAAATTCCGGCTGGAACAGTTATGAGCCGAATGTTCGCCGCTCGAAAATCGCTCAAATCAGGGATGCATCTCTAAGATTTAACACAAAGGCCCATCATACACCGAATATTTTTTAACCGTGAGGTGTTATGAGAAGAGAACCAAGGCAGAAAAGTGCACGAACGTGAAAGATAAAGAGCCCCCTCCAACAGACAACGGTGCTGAACCTACGCGGCCCGAAGACCGCGCAGCAAAAGACGCGCTGGATCTGATCGAGAAGGCGGCGCCGCTGAACAAGTTGAAAGCGTCCCTGGAGAAGGCCAAGCGTGCAACTTCGAAAGAAGCTGAAGGCACTAAAAAAAAGACTCGTTCGAATGATAAGAGAAAACGTCGACAATTCTGACGACGCGCTTATTCGACGGATCGAACGGGGCGACAAAGCCGCGATGCGAGTATTATATGAGCGCCATTCCAACGGACTAACGGCGTTCGCAAGAAATCGCCTTAAAGATCCATTTGAAGCAGCAGACGTGGTTCAAGAAACGTTTTTAGAAGTTTGGACCAAGGCAAGCACGTTTGAAGCCCGTGCGAGCGTTCGATCTTGGATGTTCTCGATTGCACGAAACAAGGCCGTTGATCGCATCAGAAAGTCGGCCAAAGTCATCGCTTCAGAACCCGATGAAACAATCGTCGATGACGGACCTGCGGTCGAGACGATCGTTTCGAACGCACAGGACGCGGAGCGCGTCCAACACTGTCTCTCTGAACTGTCTGACGCGCAGCGAGCCGCGGTCACTTTATCTTTTTTTGAAGAAATGACGTATCGGGAAATTGCTGAGACTGAAAGTGTTTCAGAAAGTACAGTTAAATCTCGTATTCATTACGCTAAGAAGCTTTTAATGCACTGTCTTTCAAAACCTTAGAAGACGCAAGAAACCTATTGGATCTCAGTGACAATTTGTTCTGACCGGAGTATTTCCAAGGCTTCTTTCCTTAGCTCCTCACTTTGAAATCTAAGCGTGTAAAATCCGATTGCGCTTGGACCCGCTATGATTTCTGCATCAAGGCTGCGAATAAGGCGCCGCATTTCGGCCTCGGTGGCTTGTTCTGAGAAAATGATCCGCATGTGATGGTGGTCGACCGTTTCGCTTGTCACCGGCATATAAGAGGCATCGCGAGAAGCGCTTGAAAAAATAGGCTGGGCAAGGGTATGCCAAACCGCAACGGAAAGCATTGCGCAAGCTGCGGCCTGCCAGAGTTCCATACGCTTTGACCAAAAGCGACCGACGGCAATGACACTTGAACTTTGACCTGCAGCGATTTTCAATTCGCTATCAACACCAGCAAGTTCAATACCATCGATAGATTTCGACAGTCTTGCCCACCCAAGCTCGCCGGGAGATTCGCGGTCGATAAGACTTGATTGCGACCGTCGCACGCCTTTCATGATCGCCAGTTCGCTTGCCAGTTGCGGATTGGTTGCAACTTCCGATTCAATGCGGTCGGCCGTTTGTCGTGACACTTGTCCTTGCAAATATGCAAGTAGGATCTTTGTATTGAATTTTTCTTCTGACATTACAGGTCTCACTCAAGGGTTCCGAATGGTCGGGATATTGATCAGTCGCACAAACTTCCATTATGGTTCAAAAAAAATTTTATTTTTTCCAAACGAAAAAAATATCGAAATCTATGGAGATGAGATGGTAGTGCAGCTTGCAAAGCCAGTTTGCTGCGTTCTGGCTTTTTCTCTGATCGAGGCCTCGCAAGTCTCGATGGCGCAGACCGACCAGAACTTCACGAATTTCAGTATCGACGTTCGGTCACGATGGGAGACAGCGTCAACCGATGCGTTGCCAGAACAAGCTGACGCTTGGACAATCAGAATGCGTCCAAGCTTAGAACTTAAACCGGCCAAAAATATTAGTATCATTGCTGAAATCGAAGCCATCGGCGCATTGCTGTCAGACGAACGTAATGGACTTTTTTCTGACGGATTGAAGCCTGCTATCCCTGATACTGAGGGGATAGAGCTTAATCGAGCGCAGATCCTTTGGGCGATGAATGACAACTGGAGCTTCAACCTGGGGCGTCAACATATTTCGTTGGACGATGAGCGCTTCATTGGGATCTCAGATTTTAGGCAGAACCAGCAAACCTATGATGCGATCACAAGCTCCTTCACACATCCTGGCGGGGCTTCT
The DNA here is from genome assembly GCA_038527765.1 of Pseudomonadota bacterium. Lineage (GTDB taxonomy): Bacteria > Pseudomonadota > Alphaproteobacteria > Caulobacterales > Hyphomonadaceae > Henriciella. Next base: position 29,178 of record JBCBFK010000012.1, on the reverse strand, counting down.
TTGGACGTAGGGTACATTTGGCAAGTTAATCGTTTTGTTGGATCAAGGCAGCCAAATGGACGCCAGAATAGTGATAGCCTTTTTTTTAACGCCAGCATTCCTACGCCAGTCGGACAAGCGACTCTTTTTCACTATTCGTTTTCTTTAGATAGACGCGATGATCATAGGTCTAACACGACTGGTTTTCGGTATGCGGGGCGTCATTTTTGGAACCAAGAGTTTGGATTGTATTGGCAGTTAGGCGCTGCGAAACAAGCCGTCGCGGATAGCGATCCAATGTATGCTTTGGGCGCGATAGAGTTCGAATGGCGCGATTTAACGCTATCGGGGCGGTATGAGCGCTTAGGGAGTGACGATGGTCGCGCATTTCAAACGCCGCTTGGAACACTTCATAAGTTTCAAGGCGCAGCCGACGTGTTCACGGTTACGCCAGATGATGGACTTCAAGATACCCAGTTGGGCGTGACATGGAGGCTTGGATCTTTCGGAAAACTTCGAGCAACGAGTCTAAATGCGACCTACAATGTGTTCAGAAGCACCCGTCAAGAAACTGATTTTGGGGAAGAATTTGGTCTCACACTTGGATCAAGTCTTGGGGGCACGCGCCTTGGCATTGCGGCAACCACCTATCGCGCATCAAATTTCGGGACGGACACTTCCAAGGCTTGGTTGACTTTTTCCAGACGTTTTTGAACCTTTTTGATTGCTCGTGCGTCTCTTGTTTAAGATCGCATTCTTCGAGGACAATATGATGAGATTTTCGTGGACCGTACTGTTCGCCGCATTTCTAATCGCAGCCTGCGAGACGACAACACTTGCGCTGCCCGATGATGGCGAGATCCGCGCTTCGGATGACCAAGTCGTGGATCGCCAGGAAATCATTGTGATCAGTCCATCTTGGGCGGCGGCAAAGAGTCTTGTGAGAAAATCAATGCCGCTTGGTTACAGGCTTAAATCCGAGGATGAACTTGATGGTTTAAACCTTGTAATGCTCACCATGTTGATCCCGAAAGGTCAAAATGGCGGAGCTGCCATTAGAGAGCTAGAGCGATTGGAAGCTGGGCTAACAGCGGGCGTAAACCACGCTTATACACCGCAATCCGAGATGGAGACGAGCCGGGCACGATATGCGTCGGCCCTTATGGATTGGAACAATCTGGGATGTGAAGCGCGATCAAAAGTTGGTGTTCTTGATACAGGAGCGGACGCTTCTTTTTTGGCTGAACATCGTGTTCCGAACGCTGACTTTTCTCGAGTGCAGGGCGCCAGCGAGGGAACGGCTCATGGGACTGCCATTCTCGAACTCTTTCTTTCATCAGGCATGCTAAATGGGTTGACTGTTTATCACGCCGACGTCGTCTCAGTTTCCGGCGCGTTGGGAGAGGTCGCAAGCGTTGACTCAATGCTAAAAGGACTAAACTGGCTGATCGAAAAAGACGTGAAGCTCATTAATATTAGCTTGGCGGGACCGTACAATAAAATACTAGACCGCGCATTTCAAAGAGCCGCTCAAGAAGGTGCGATCATTGTTGCAGCCGCTGGAAATGCGGGTCCCGCTAACAAAGTTCAATATCCGGCGGCATTTGAAAGCACGCTCGCGGTAACGGCCGTGGATGCAGACGCAAAAGTTTACACCGAGGCTGTTCAGGGAAAGTCTATCGACTTCAGCGCACCTGGCGTCGACGTATTTATCGGCGACGGCAAGAGCGGTCAGTACTTGTCCGGAACCTCAGTCGCTGCCCCTTTCGTGACACTGCGTATTGCAGGAGATCCGAGCATGGCACAGGCGAGGAGTGTCGCAAGCGTTCGAGGGGCGTTGTCGAAAGACGTACAGGACTTGGGCGAGGCAGGACATGATATCACGTTCGGTTTTGGTTTGATTATGGCACCTATGCCCTGCAGAAATATTGAGACAGCACAGCACGAGTGAAGCGATCAATCTTTTGTGCGGTTCTCTGCCGTTACTGCCAGGCAAATTGTATTATCCATTGAGTGTACGCTCATGGATGAAGCCGCATCAATCAGCTGAGGTTTGACGTTTCCAGACTAGGTCTGCTCCATCAGGCCTGATGAAGAGCGCCGCCTGAACAGGCGCGGCAAAGCTCGGATCATCAAGCAAGCAATTTATATAGTCTTTGGGATCGTCGCCTTTCGATCGAGCGCTCCAACCTACGCCCAAATCGCTGTCGCCGGCTTTTATAAAATAGTCCGGTGAGTTCTCGCCACGTTTGTTGCGATTGGGAACAAACCGAGCCGATAAACAAAGTGACAGCGTCGAGATGCTACCTTCGAACCCGTGCCGGGTTCGCGTGAAAAATCCAATATTTGCCATGGGAGTTTTCCTTCACAACTGATCCAATACTCGCCGCGAGCGTTTGAACGCGGCGTCGCTGTCTATCAGGGCGCGCAACATATGCGGAGCGAGTTCAACCACAGACACATCTTTGCCGAATGTCTGAGCATGGACCTTCGCATAATCGTTGAGATCAGCGTGAAGCTGCGGATCGCACGAGATGGACAGTTTGACAGGCGTGCGATCGATAAGTGGACCGACTTTGAGTTTTGGGTTCGGCATGTCAGCGGCCTCCATATGGTTGTAGGATAATATCTTGGTGAACGAGGATGCGCAGACGCCAACCAGGCCGCACGGTGATTGTGGGTTGCACGGCCAGTTGCCGACGAATAATCTCATCGCTGGCACGAGACGCGCCATCATGGGTGGCATCTCGCAAAGCCCGCGCAATTCGGTCGTCATCATCATCAGACAGCTCAGCGCCGACGCTGATCAAGCTTGAAAGCGCAGCGGCAGAGAAAATCCGAAGCGTGTGATTGTTGGTTCGGTCTTTAAGACCTGCATTGCCGCGACCATCAACACCCGGAAGGTTCTCGATCCGGATAGAGGTTCCGTCTGGCATTATGATGCGCTTCCAGACGATGAGCGCCCGGTTCTGTCCATAGGCAACCACGCTGTCATAGCGACCAACAATGCGGCTCCCTTGCGGGATGAGCACAGTTTGACCAGTCACCGTATCATAGACAGGTTCGGTCACTTGCCCGATTATCTGCCCAGGCAGGTCAGAATTTATCCCGGTCAGCAACGTCGCCGGGATAACAGTTCCTGCCATGACTTGCCATGGCGAAACCGGCGTTTCGATTTGGTAGGGATTGTAGATCGAGCTATCAGGCGAACCGGCAATGAACTCTTCTTTGCGCTGCTGATAATTCGCATCTTGAGCCAGTTTAGAACTCGCAGACAGCGGACCCAAGGCATTCAAAACTTCAAACGGATCGCCGAGCTGGGTAGGTTTATGGGCTGCGACCTGATCAACAGGTGCCGCCTGCTTGCCGGTATTAGAAAAGAATAGGCCACTTTCGCGCGCGGCTGCGGCGCGATCAGCTTTCAATTGCGCAATTTGCTCAGCCTGTTCATCGATGGTTGGCGCGGATTCCAAGCGCTCCTCGAAACCATACCGGCCTTCGCGCTTTGCTTTTAGAATGGGCGCGCCGAGATCACCGGGCAAGGGCGGACCAAGTTCTGGGGCGGGCGTGTTTTGCTCAATATCTGCATAAGATACGGGCAGCGATGCCAATCCATCAGCTTTCGGTTTGTTCTGCGTTGAGTAAAGTTCCTTGCTCGAAGCTGAGGCGTCGCCACTGGCGGGTGATAAGGCAAGTGAGAAACTCCCGAGAATAATCAAGGCGGCTAACCCTAAAACGATCGCCAGAGCTTTCTTGGAGAACCGCCTGACCGGAGCGGGCGCTGCCCGGATCTCAAGGTCTTTATGCGCGGTATTGGGGTTTACCTCTGTCATCGCGATGCCATTTGCAGATCATTGCGTTCAATCCGCACCACATCCTGGTTTTTCTCACCAAGGCGAAGCTCGGCCAATGCAAACAGGCGGTCGACCACATAATAATTATCGCGCATGCGATAATTTACGAGCTGCGACTTGCCGTCTCGTCCGACAACAAAGAGCGGCGGAGCCTCGCCCTGATCAAGCCGCGCAGGAAATTGAATATAGACTTTGCGGCCATCATCAAAGACGCGGCTTGGACGCCAATGCGGTTCGTCTCCGCTTATCTCATAGCGAAAGCGCAAACGGTCGAGCTGCAAGCCTTGCGGCGCGCGTTCGGCTTGCCCGCTGGTTTGAGACGTCCGGCGCACCAGTGGTTGATCGGAATATCGCCAAGAGACTGCAGCCATGTAGGTTTCGCGAAACGCATGCAGCTCTAAATGATAGGCACGCCGTGACGTTGTGATGATTAGATTGGTTTTAAGCCCTGGCTGTATAGGTTTGACCAGGATATGGACCTGAGCCTGATCACCCGTCCCAGAAACCGTATCGCCAAGGACCCAACGCACGGTGTCGCCGGCTGAGACCGACATCAATTCTTCGCCAGGCTGAAGTGCGATGTCAGTGACCTGCTCCGGGGCCGCATAGACCTGATAAAGCGCCCCACGCGTATAGGGGTAAATCTGGATCGCGTTCATATAGTTCGCTGATGATGGCTCGATTGCGGCTGACGCATTGGCGCGATCTATCGCTTTATGCGGCGCAAGCGGTTCATCTTCCCAGGCGCCCGCGAGCTCAGCAGGGCTTACGCTCGGCCCAAACGTCCGCGCAACGATTGGCGCAGCAGGTACCTCACTTCCAGGAGCGACCTCCAAACCATCCGGTTCGGACAAATACACCGCTTCGATGAATGGTTCATCGTCAAGTACGATGTCGGGGGCTTTTGTACCGAGATCCAGGCTTTCGCAGGCCGTCAGTGAGACCGCTCCGAGCAAGATAGTGATGAGATGTGTCTTCGTCATGGAAGCCTCCTCTAGTTGAGGTCTTTCGACCAATTGATGCCGTGCACGTAGAGGCCCAGCGGATTGCGGTGGAGTGTTTCAGCGTCGCGCGGGGCATCGCGAACAACGGACAGGGTCGCAGTCCAATTCTCGCGGCCTATCTCGGCGCCGTTGCGATATGCAGTCTCGCGCCAGCGCAGAGTGAAACTGTCATCGCTGGCTCGAACAACGCTGGTCACATCAACAGAGATCGACCGTTTGCCAATCTCTGCGAACGGATCGTTTTCTTGGGCATATGTATTGAGCGTCGCGGCTGCCCGGTCGGTGGCATAGGCATAAGCCTGGAGCCAGTTTTGGCGCACAATGATGGGATCAATTGAGATTGATCGCGTATTTTGAATAAAACCCGCCAAGTGATACGCGATCTGCGCATCGGTTGGTTCATATTGTGCGTCCGCAGGCCCGACAGCGCGCACCGCACCGTCGGTCGTCAATTCAATGACATAAGGTGTGACGTATGACTGAGTGGATCGCCACAGTAAGCCGCATGTCAGCACAAAACACATACCAAGTGCGATCAGCGCGGCGAGACGCCAATTTTTGGCTTGTACACGAGCCGACCCTATTCGGTCATCCCAAGCTTGTTGCGCGCGCTGATAAGGCGTGACCGGCTCAGGTGTCTCCCCGTAAGCATTAGTTTGGCGTTTCCAAATCATATTCCTCTACTCCTCATCTTTCAGGCGCGGCACTTCGCCTGCGCCGGGTCGGTCACCGTCACGCACGGCTGCAGCCGCGGTCATTCCAGCGTCTCTGGTTGACTGGCTACGCCGGATACGTTTCGCCCAATCAGGCCCGGACGCGTCATTGGCAGCGTTCGGAGACGGCATCGGTCCACCAGTTCCGCCTGTCGCGGCGAACGCGGCTTGACCGCCCGCGCGATACCGTTCGTCTGGGCGTCCCGTCATGCGTGAGAAAAACCGGCTGCCAGATCGGCGCGCGCCAGAAATCCCTGCGGCTGCAACGCCGCCCATTCCTGCGGCCATCGCGCCCATTCCTGATTTACCCGATGCGGTGCTTGCCAGGGCATATGATGTGCGCGCACCGCCCGCCATGGAGGCGGCTGCACCGACAGAACTAGTGGCAGCTCTTGCGCCCGCACTCACTGCCCCGCGTGCAACCGATGTGCTGGCGACAGTCCCAGCAGCAACGCCTGCTGCTGTTCCTATGGCCGCCCCTGCCCCAAGCTGCGGCGCACCCGAGACTATCCCGGTCGCAATGGCAGGTCCAAAAATGCCGAGCGCCAACATTGCAAGCGATCCAAGGATGACGGATGCAGCCTGCTCGAGCGTCACGGCGTCGGGTGTAAAAGTAGACGTGATAGACCCGAATATGGTCGAGCCAATGCCGACAATAATAGCGAGCACCATCAGTTTAATGCCTGCTGAAATCACGTTACCGAGCACACGTTCAGCAAGGAATGAGGTTTTATTCCAAAGCGCGAATGGTATCAGAACAAAGCCAGCTAGAGTGGTCAGCTTAAATTCGAGGATGGTGATGAAGAGCTGAATGGACAAAAAGAAGAATGCCAGAAGCGTGATCAGCCAGGCCAGAAACAGAACCGTGATGATGACAATGTTGCGAAAGAACGCGATCGGGCCGGTCAGCTTGGATATTTCATCTAAGAGCGGAAACGCTGCATCATATCCGGTTGCGGCGACAAATCCGGGCCGCATGATATCGCCTGCTGTGATGGTACCGCCCGTGGCGGTGAGACCAAGCTGGGCAAAACTTGTAAATATAACGTCAGCCAAAAATCCAAAATTGCCGATGATGAGCGCAAAGAAGCCGACATAGAGGACCTTCTTAAGAAATTTCGCGACCACATCCGTGTCTGGTCCCATAGCCCAGAAGAGGCCTGCCAGAGTTATGTCGATTGTGATCAGTGCCGTTGTTAGAAAGGCGACATCGGCTTGTAGAAGGCCAAACCCGCTATCAACATAAGTCGAGAAGGTTGCAACGAACTGATCGATGACATTTAGGTCGTCCATCTCGCCGTCCCCTTAGTTCCGCGTATAGGCGGATCCGTCGCCCTTGAAGCGTACGTGGCGCACGCGCGCTTGTTCTTCGATCGCGGCGCGCCGCGCCTGTTCCACCGCCAGCATCCGATAGTGCGAAGCCATGAGCTGCTGCATATGCATTTGTTGCTCAACACCGAGCGCGAGCAGCTGATTACCGGCTTGGTTGACTTCCAGGTTTCCCGCTGCGCTTTGGCTCTGGTTGACCAATGTGGTCAGTGTCTCTTTGGACTCAGATATTGATGTCACGATTGCCGATTGAACACGGATTGCGTTACCAAAATTGCCGCGCGAGAGTTTCCATTGATCAGTCGCGCGAACAACGATTTCCTGATTAGTAAGGTCTTCGTAGCTTTCCGGGAAATTCTCTTCATACCGACGCTCGGATTCTTCCACCTCATACGTGATTTCATCGCCTTCGCGCATCAGCACATCGATGCGCTCCAATATCCGGCGAAGCTCGTTGATCGAGTTTTGGTCAAGCCGTTTGAGGTTCTCCGCAGAATCGATCAGCATTTGCGCTTCGTTTTGTAATTGGCGGATCTGATTGTTGATTTGCTCTAGCGTGTTGACGGCGGTGTTGACGTTTTGAACGAGATTGGTTGGGTCAATCACGACATCTCCGACCCCGAACAATGCATCTGCGGGTTGGGGCGATATCAGCGACAGTGCAGTTGCACCAAGAAGGACAGATATTACTCGGCTGCGCATGGCACACCTCCCAGGCTATTTTCGAGGATTAGATCCGCCGCCCATGTGAGCCCTTTTTGCTGCAACCAGCCGGCAGCAAATGCTTCGCCCGGGGCTTGCGATTGCAGGATTTGGTCGATTTGCTTTTGATCCTGCTTGGAGCCCGCGGCGCAAAAGGCGAGGCCAATCTCGCCAAGCTCTAAGTCAAACAGGCGGTTCCCCGCCGGACATTGCAGATAATAGTCTTGCTTTGGCGTTGCTCGCGCGATGAGCTCAGTCTGGCGGTGACTTAAGCCGAAGGCATCATAAGTCTCGCTTTGACCAGGCTCGGTTGCACGCGCATTGGGCAGGAAAATCCGCGTTGGGCAATTCTCGATAAGCGCCGGAGCGATGGCGCTATTTGCAACATCGGACAAGGACTGGGTGGCAAACACTACCGAGACATTTTTCTTCCGCAGTGTTTTCAGCCATTCGCGCAAGCGCGAGGCAAACATTGGGTGGTCGAGGAATAGCCAGGCTTCATCGAGGATCAAAAGCGTCGGAGATCCGTCAAACCGATTTTCAAGGCGATGGAACAAGTAGGAAAGCACGGGCGCAACTAGTCGCGGCAGGTGCATCAAGGCTTCCATCTCGAAGACGGCGATATTGCTTGTTTCCAGACCATCCTCATCTGCATCGAGCAATGATCCGAAAGCACCATCCAGCGTATATGGCTGCAGCGCTTGCCTCAAATCTGATGATTGTAACAAGGCGCAGAAGCCTGTAATCGTTCTTTGACGTTCCGGTGCGTCCGAGAGATTTACCAATGTTCTCCAGACCGCGTCTCGGACCGCCGGCGTCAAACTTACCCCTTCTTGTTCCAGAAGACCGAGTATCCAGTTCTGGGCGAATGTCTTCTCGCCATCGTCTGAGATTTTTGAGAGCGGCTGAAAGGCAAGCGCGCCTTCCGGGTCGAGATCATAATCTGCGCCGCCCATTGCAAGCATGGCCGCGCGGGCGGAACGCCCTTTGTCGAAAACGAACACTTGAGATTTGTCGTAGCGCAGAAATTGCGTTGCCATTAGCGAAAGCAGGACTGATTTGCCTGCGCCGGTCGGCCCCACAATCATCGTATGACCAACATCGCCTTGATGGGTGACAAGGCGGAATGGCGTGTTGGAGTTTGAACGCGCCATGATCAAAGGCGGCCCGTCCAGATGCGAATTGCGCTCTGGGCCTGCCCAAACGGCCGATAGCGGCGCCATATGCGCAAGGTTTAGGGTGTGGATCAGTGGTTGGCGAACATTTGCATAAGCGTTTCCGGGATGGGTTCCCAGCCAGGCATCAACCGCGTTCAGTGTTTCATTGATGGTGGTGAACCCGCGTGCGTTTAGAACGCGTTCGACCGCGCGTGCTTGTTCATCAGCAATGTTGGGAATTGCGTCCGAAACCACAATTGCGGTGGTTAGATATCCGAACCCAACATGATCAGCGCCGAGCGCTTGCAACGCTTCATCAGCGTCCGCGGCTTTATTATCCGCGTCGCTATTCACAAGCGGTGATGGCTCATTTTCCAACGTCTCTTTTAGGATGGTCATGATTGATTTGCGTTTTGCAAACCATTGACGCCGGTATCGGCTCAGCGTCTTTTCCGCATCTGTTTTATCAAGCGGTAAAAAGCGCGTGACCCAGCGATAGGAAAACCCAAGTTGATCAAGTTCCGCCAGAAGTCCCGGTTCTGTTGCACCTGGAAACCCTTGAAGTGAGATGACGCGGAGCGCACTCTCCCCAAGCTGCAGTGATAAGCCTCCCTTGAGGGCGCAATCGGTCAACACCCCATCCAAGTGCATGGGCGTATCTGGCAGCCGGACGGGGTGGCGCTTGGTTGAGACACAGGCATGCAAATAGGTCAGCGTCTCATCGTCATTCAGCCATTCGGCTTCTGGCATCAGCGTTTGGATGAGATCGAGACTTCGATCTGTCTGATTGATGAAAACATCCTTGGCATTGTCCCAAAAAGCGCGCGGTGCATCATTTGGGTCATCGATCAATACTCGCTCTACCCGGCTCGCTCTATCAGCGGGCGGCAGCCAGCAAAAAGTTAGGTAAAAGTCCGTCTCGAAATGACTGCCAGCTTGGAGGAAGGTATTTCGACGTTCCTCATCAATCAGCCAGGTGACCGGATCGGGAAACTGCGAATAAGGATAGATAAGAGCAGGTCTGCGCACAGCTTCAAAGAACAGTGACCAGCCTGATCCAAACCGTCGTAGTGCGTTATTGACCCGCGCGGTATAGGCCACCAATTGCTCTGGCGTGGCACTCTCCAGATCGGGCCCGCGATATCGGCAGGTGCGTTGCAGCGCGCCATCCTTATTGAGCACAATGCCCGGAGCGACAATCGCGGCCCATGGCAAATAGTCGACCATGCCGCGAGGCCGTTTTCGATATTCTGACAGGTTTAGCATGACAGAAGCCCCTTGTGGCGAATGTGACGGGTGAGCACTTCGGTGAATTTAGGGTCGCGTTTTGCGGCCCAGACACAGAGGCCGTGAGACAAGATCCAATAGACGATACCGATGCCCCATTGTTGCATGCCCAGCCCGAGTGCTGCGGCGAGCGTTCCATTTATGATTGCAGCCATGCGCGGCGCACCGCCGAGCAAAATTGGCTCAGTCAGTGATCGGTGCAGAGGCACGCTATATCCAGGTGGAAGCTCTCGAACGGATTGCATTAGAACGCCGCTCCGCCGCCAAATGAGAAGAAGGAGAGAAAGAAACTCGTCGCTGCGAACGCGATCGAAAGGCCGAATACGATTTGCAGCAGTTTACGCATGCCGCCGCCGCTTTCTCCAAAGGCCAGCGCCAGCCCAGTCAGTATGATGACGATCGTTGCGAGTATTCTAGCGACTGGGCCTTCGATCGACTCCAATACTGATTGCAGCGGTCCCTCCCATGGCATACCTGATCCGGCAGCATGGGCGGGCAGCGCGAGGATCGCGACGAATGCCGTCAAGGCAACACCTTTTACGATAGACTTATTCATGAGGGCGTCCTTTCTCTTTTGACGTCATGGGTATGGATGAGATGGGTTTTGGGCTGGTCGTTATCGGCGTGAGCTCATAGCCGTGCCGTGTAAGCCCGCCGACCTGGAGTAGCGTTTCTACTTGTCGGCCACCTGACACGCGCCGAATGAACACTACCCTGTCAATGGTTTCAGCGATCAGATCATGGGGCACGTTGTGGGCAGCTTCTCCGATCAATTGTTCTAATCGATGGAGCCCCGCCTCGGCGGAGTTGGCGTGCAGCGTCGCGATGCCACCCGGGTGCCCGGTATTCCAGGCTTTGAGCATATCAAGCGCTTCAGGCCCTCTCACTTCACCGACAATAATACGGTCCGGGCGCAATCTCAGGGTTGAGCGCACCAAGTCAGCGAGTTCAACCGTCCCCGGCTGCGTGCGAAGGGCAACCGTGTCGTCCGCAGCGCATTGCAGTTCTCGGGTATCTTCAAGCAGAACAATGCGATCGCCAGTTGCGGCGACTTCTGCAAGCAAGGCATTCGCCAGCGTTGTCTTTCCTGATCCGGTGCCACCTACGATCAGAATATTGGCGCGAGATTGGACAGCGTCTTTGAGGGCGATCGAAGTTTGCGCACTCATTGTTCCATGTCGCACATACTCATCGAGGGTAATGATCCGCGCAGCTGGTTTACGAATAGAAAAACATGGCGCGCGGGTGACCGGCGGCAAAACCCCTTCAAAACGCTCGCCGCTCAATGGCAATTCGGCGGAGACAATGGGGGCATCCTGGGTGGCGCTCCGACCGACATGGCTGGCCACGAGGCGGATGACCCGTTCAACTTCATGTGGTGAAAGCTCTGACCCGGTATCAATTCGGCCATCACCGTGGCGCTCAATCCAAAGTCGCCCATCGGGATTCATCATAATTTCAATGACGGCGGGATCGCGCAGCGCTGCGATTATTTGTTCACCAAGCGCCGTCGCCAACATTTCAGACGTTCGTTTAATGCTACCACTCTCACGCATGGCCTGCCTCGCGCTTCGATGTTTCTGGCAGCGGCTGATGCAGCCGCTCCAAATCTTCCTCAGTGAAAAACTCAGCCTGTTCAGCAATCACATCATCGACCGCGCGCTGAAGCAGCCTTTTGCCGCTTTGTAGGTCACGGCCTAATTGTTCTAGGAACTGATCGAAATGCTGATCGCCTTTAGCGCGCGCTGCATCGATTTGGTCGCTCGGCAAATGCGGTGTGACCATTAGGAAGTAGCGTATGTATAACGCTAGCGCCTCACCATTTACGACGTTCTTTTGCTCAATCCGGTTAAACTGGCGTGTCATCCGGTCCAGGCGCCGAAGCATGGCCGATTCGCGCTCATCTTGCCGGGCGCCGTTGAAATAATCGTCTAACGCCTCATCAATGATGCCGCTTAGCGTTTTTCCTGGCCGTCCAGCGGCGGCATGAAGGCGCGCAAAATTTTGTTCGGAAAGATAAATATTGATACGCGGTTTCATCTTTCTCTCCCTTTCAGGAGCCTTGCTGTCGTTAACTCGTCAAAGGCATCGGCCTCAGTGACAGGCTCGTTGAACAAGTCCTTCTGGCGCGCATCAGATTGATCTGGTGCACTATCCAGCTCAGCGCTTGGGTCGGGCTCTGTCTTCGGTTCGGGCGCGAGGTTTGGGTCTTGTTCAATTCGGGGCGTTTGTTGATGTCCGCCCTCATCGTCGGAGGATTTCGCCTCAGCTATAAGTTGTTCATGAATGCCTGCACGCAATCCAGCCCAAGCCGTTCCGGCCCCTGAAAAATCGGCTCCATCATTTGACTGTGCCGGACGGACTTGTGGCACCACGCGTGGAGTGAAGTTGCGATCCTCGTAGTATTTCAGTTTTTTTCCGCGAATTGGAGGCGTGCCCGCGACCATCACGATCTCTTCGTCTGCCGGCAGTTGCATGACTTCGCCGGGCGTCATGAGCTGACGAGCTGTTTCTTGGCGCGACACCATGACATGACTGAGCCAAGGGGCGAGGCGGTGGCCTGCATAGTTTTTCATGGCACGCAGTTCTGTGGTGGTTCCGAGCGCGTCAGAGATACGTTTTGCGGTCCGCTCATCATTTGTGGCAAACGCGACTCGCACGTGGCAATGATCTAGTATCGACGTGTCAGGCCCATAGGTTTTGGTGATCTGATTGAGAGATTGAGCAATCAGAAAAGCGCGTACTCCGAAACCAGCCATATATCCGAGCGAGTCTTCAAAGTATTGGAATCGGCCAAGCGCTGGAAACTCGTCCAACATTAGCAAAACCTGACGCCGGCCCTCGCGCTTACTGCGCTCCTCGGTCAAACGCCGACTGATTTGGTTGAGCATTAAGCGCACAAGGGGGCGTGTTCGTGAAATGTCGGATGGTGGCACCACCAGGTAGAGCGAAAGCGCGGCGTCGCCGCTGATGAGGTCTTGGATGCAAAAGTCCGATACCGAGGTTGCCCGCGCAACAATCGGATCGCGGTAGAGAGAAAGGAAACTTAGCGCAGTCGATAGTACGCCCGAGCGCTCATTTTCAGATTTGTTGAGAAGCTCACGCGCAGATTCTGCGACAATTTTATGCGTCTTGGGCGTGAGTCCCGTGCCAAGATGGTTCGTACAGAGCATGCGCTCCAGCGTTGCGTAAAAACTCCGCGACGGGTGAGAGAGGAAGCGCGCAACGCCGGCAAGCGACTTGTTTTCCTCAGCGTATAGGACATGCAAGATAGCCCCGACAAGCAAGGCGTTTGCTGTTTTGTCCCAATGGCTTTTGCGTTCTAACCCACCTTCAGGATCGACCAGAATGTCCGCAATGTTCTGAACATCTGCGACTTCGTGTTCGCCTTTGCGCACTTCGAGTAGAGGATTGTATCGCAGCGTATTTGGGTGAGTTGGATCAAAGCGGACGGTCCGAGAAAAACTGGAGCGCCACCCTGAAGTGAGTTCCCAATTCTCGCCTTTGATATCGTGAATAACAGCAGAGTGTTGCCAGGACAGGAGCGTCGGGATCACGAGACCGACCCCTTTGCCCGAACGGGTTGGCGCAAATGCCATGACATGTTCAGGTCCATTGTGACGAAGATAGGCGCCCGAAATTTGGCCTAAGAACAGACCATCTGTGGTCAACAATCCTGCGCGTTTTATGTCGCCACGTTTGGCCCAGCGCGAAGATCCATAAGTGGTAACGGTTTTGGATTCGCGTGATCGCAAGACCGCTCCAACAATAGCGGCAAACAACCCCGCCACTCCGCCGCCACCCGCGATCAATCCAGCTTTATTGAACACGTTCGGAGCGTAAGCTTCGAATGAGTACCACCATCCGAAGAAGCGCCATGGTTCATAGATGGGCGTATCCGACAGAACAAACCACGGCTCGCCAAGGCGCGGCGAATATGCCAGCTGGCTTGCTGTCCATTGAGCCGCAATCCAAACACCGCAAACCGCGATGCATAGAACCAGGAGCACTTGCCAGAATATGGTGGTCGTCAGTTTCATGCTCTTAGGCTGGAACACATGACCGTGCTTGCGCTAGGCAGAAAATCGCGCATTATCAGTGAGAATAATGAGCTGAAATTACGCCAGATTATGCGGTGAGAAAGCGCGTGAAGAATCGAGAATTAAAGGCGCAAAATTAGTTGAGGAACTGAGGGCTCTGTTCAGTTTCTTCACCTCAGGCGACACATATAGAATGCTCTATCAAGAAACGACGGGCTAAATTCCGATGGACTTTGATTTCCCAAGGTTCCAGGAAATCGATTGGCCGCGAACCACACCTGATACCTGGCGTCCGAGTGAGCGGTCCATGGCTTTGCGCCATGGTACGATTGTAAATGACCTTTGGCGTTCAATCACCGCGAACTTACCTTCAGGACGGACAATCATTTCGCGGTAGACACCTGCCACGGCGCCGCGATCTGTGAGTGGATGGTATGGCTTAGCCAAACGCTGAGCGAGTTCGTTTCCAGCTGCGTCGAGCCCGCGTTGGCGCAAGGCTGCGCGTGTCTGCGGATCAAGCTCCTTCTCGGCGTGAGAAATGATCCCTCGTTCAACAAGCACATGTCTTCGAGCCGATCGCGCGTTCTGAACATCCTTGCCGAAGCCATAAGCGGGATTGGCGCTCATGGGTGTTTCGTCCAACCATGTCAAACCTGCGGCGCTGATCTGACTCTCAAGATCTCCCCAAGCGAGGACTTCGACGTTAGCGCCTGCCCTCAAAGCTCTGCGCTCCTGAAGTATTTGAACACGGTTGAGATAGTCAGGTGGAATTTGCCAGGTCGCATCTACTTGGCGCGTCACTATTTCTGCTCGTCGCATTGCCTCTAACCTGCGAACATGGGCTGCGATGAATGTTGGAGATGAACGTGGGTTTGCAGACTGGTGAAGCGAAGCAGAATATGTACCGCCATGGTCTCGGGCAATTGCTGCGATTGTTTCGTCGGCGGGTCGAGGAGCCACATCCGCAGAGCGCGCCGCGATAATCATTCCGCGGTGTAGGTCTTCTGGTCGGTTCATTGGGTCGATATCAAAAGAGACGACTCTGCCGTTTAATCCATCCAGAATGATATAAGGCTGATCGTGACCTTCACCGCGCAATCCGGTCTGCAGAACCATACCGGTCTTCACGGTGTGAGGACCCGGGGTTGCAAACGAACGCATAGGATCAAGCGCGCGATCGGATTTACCGCGCAGCGCTTTGTTCATTTGCTTGATGATGTCACTGCGCTCGCCAAGCTCTTTCAAAGTTATTTCAAACCCATCGGCGAGTTTCCAACTTTGATGTGCGATATGGTGTGCGAGGCCAAGTGATTGCAGTTTACGCAATCTCGAAGCATTCACCGCACGATATCGGGGCGGCGTATTTCTTAGATTGATAACGCCGTTCGGCGACCTCAGCCGTGCAAGCGACCGATCATTTTTGGTCAATCGTTCAACGCCGGATTGACGAGCGAGTTTGATATCTTTTTCAAGCTGACTTTGCGGTCCGAGTTCAAAGGTGACGAGCTCTTCGGCTCGCCCTCGAATTCCATGCGACATGTAAGCCCTTGGAATGACCAAGTCTCTTCCATCATCTCGTTTGCCGCGAACCACTATGTGTGCGTGAGGGTAATCGGTATTGTCATGCACAGCGCCCACCCATTCCAGACGAGTCCCAAGATCTTTTTCCATGGTCGAAACCAGGTCGCGCACGAACGGTTTTAGGTCGGCCATCTCGGTCCCGTCTTCGGGCGAGACGATGAATCTAAAATGGTGACGATCATTTTTTGCAGCCTCAGCAAACTCGTCACGCACCACATTGTCAGTTTCACCATCAAAGACGCGGCCTTGATCTTCTTCGCGCGTGGCGCTGTCGCGGCTGATATATCGCAAATGTTCGGCGAGCGCTTTTGGCGATGACATGGCTGTGCGAACGAAGCGGGCTTTGACAATGACTCTCCGTGCATATTGGGACTTCATTTGCGCGCGAGATTGTCGCCGCGCATTTCGATTGGCCGGTCCGGCTCTGCTGACCGATCGCGCGACCTTCGACATGAACGTTTTTCCGCGCCTTGCATTCCCCCCGGATCGCATCCGTCCAATCCGTGGTTCAAAAGGATTTTCGCTTCGCTTTTTCACCACCTTTAATCCGGGTGATCTTGGGAGAATGATCGTGAAGTGACACTTCCCGAATCCCAGCAGTCACGGGCAATCTGGGTGAGCGATAGTTCCAAAATATCTACTTTAACACCATAAAAATCGATGTGCAGACAAGGCTTTAGCGGAGGGTTGGCACCAACCTCTTTTATCTTGCCCTGCGCGCCCTGGCCCCGCGCCCCGCCCTGTTCCCGACTTACCGGTGCTATCAAGCTTCCGAAATCACCGACATATTCTGCCATTCCCAGAACGGCCTGAACATCGACTTCTCCGAAATATCGGCTGTCGAACGAATTGCTGACCCGATCCGACAGAATAAGAAATTTGCCCGCCGAGATGCTACGACAGCCATCAAGTAATCCCGGCAATTCCCGCCCCTGGCTGTCAGTGGAAAGGATCTGGTATGACGTTCCATCAGAAAGTCTTATAACGTCAGCTTCGATGCAATATGTGTCGCCCGGGACAGCCCCTATCCGTTTTATAACCGGTATGTTCTTCGGCAGATATCCGCGTTTCGATGCTAACTCTTCAGCATGTTTTGGGAGCCAAGCAGCAACCAGATCACCTCTATCATAGCTGCCCTTCGCGACAATTTTGTACCAACCAATCGGCGCGCTTGGGCTTGGATTGTAGAGCATTCTTGGCGGTCGTTCGTGTAGAGAAAAGCCCAGTAAAGCCAGGCCTATTGCTCCAATTGCCAGTATGGAAGCGCGCATCTTCATCGCTTGCCAAGCCAATCGTCAACGATCTGTTCGGGGCATTGACCAGACTGCAATTGATGGCTGAGACGCGGCCAGTCACACGGCTGAACTTGCCCAATCAATCCTCGCATACCGAACTCATCAAATAGACTGAGAAGTGATTTGCAGTTGGTTCGTCCGCTTTGTGTTGCGAGAATTTTTGCGCCGGGATTTATGCCGTGGACGCGAGTGATAGCATCTCCCGGTAGAGCTGCTTGCAGTATCTGAATCGACCAATGCTGGGTTCCATATTTGTCGGCTTCCCAGCGCTCATACGCGAAGATACTGCCCGGTTGGAAGGCTGCAATTTTGCGCTGCCAGTTCAACCTGACCTCGCGGTGGGGTGTCCCGAATAAGAGGCGGTAATTCCTCCGCCTCTTTCTCCAAGCTTGCATCACGAGCGTGAGTTTATCCGACATGAGATTTGCCATCATCGCCAGAGTACCGCTCGATTTCATCGAATGGGTAGACAACGGTCCCGCCATGTTTGCGGTATTTAGGACCAACACCCTTCCAACGCCAATTAGCCATAGTCGAGGCTTTTACGCGCAAGTATTCAGCCGCCTCGTTCGGCAAAAGATAGCGCGGCATTTTGTTTTTCTTCGAGCCCTTTTTATTGTCTTCAGATGACATGGTTTTCTCCTTCATTTGATTGCGAAGGGCGCTGAGAAATAGCCCCTTCGAGAAGGATCAAGACAAACGGCGATGGTTAATTGAAGGACAAATCTGATCATTAGAGAAATAGTTCACACATTAACCACGCCGGATTCATCATCCGGCGCGGCCAATCACGTACACTTGAAATCGTTGTTTTAATTGGGGTTCCAGAGGATCACATGGCGGCCTTTCTTACCCTTAACGGGTGCAAGGTTTGCGTAAATCCGGCGAGGTCCAATTTGAGGGTCGGCGAGCGTCATCGAGATATAATCCCGGCCTGATGCTTTGGCCTTTCGGATCCAGGCGCCTCCGATTTCCGAAGCAGTTTCTCCAGCGAGGATGCGATAATCGGGCTGTGCATCCATGTCTTTTTGAGTGTTCTTTTCGAGCCGGATTGCGGTGGTGAGATTGATCATTGCGAGTGTGCCTTCGAACCCTGATTTGGTTTCTGAGACATATCCGAGTGCATTAGCCATGGTGTCGTTCCTTTCGTTTCCATGTTGTCTTCAGAAACCTGATTGTCCCTGTCGACGCCGGACCGTTTGGGCGATGGCGGGCCGGGTTGAACCGTCAGGGCGCAGCGCCAGCGGAGCACTGCGCGGGAGCCGAATTTTGTCTCGCGATGAATGCGTCGAAGACGCAGAGGAAAATTCGGCTCCCGCGCAGTTTCGAGCCGGACAGGCAGCGCCCAGGTCTAAGGCATCAGACGGGAACAAGCTGGTTTTGGCGCGCGTAAAGGCGTGAAGCGAGGAGACTGATACTGGCATCGAGAATGAGATGATTCTTGAAGCATCAGTGGTTCAGCGTCTCATCCTACGCAAAAACAGTGCAAGGTTTCGACGAGAGTATGAAAGCGCAAAGCTGCTTGGCGATTCTGAACCTACTGGTCAACCACGATCCCGTCTTGCGCTTTCTTGGTTTCAAACAAGGTTCGAACGCGACTCCATTGATCGGCATGGAATGGCGGGTGAAAAGAGAGCCCGAGCATCCAAGCGGGCCTTCTCCAGTTGATCGTCGAGAAGGCGAAACCTTCTTCGTCGAAGGCGGGATCCGTGTCAGTTTCGCCCCAATCATAATCATGAACAGTGATGATCGGCGCGCGGCCCTCGACCCAGATTTCTCGGACGAACTGATCTTCGACAACGAGCCGCAAGCGTGGCCGTGGCCCGAGCAATTGTGCGGTATTGGAAATCGCGCGCGGCATAGCGTTCACAGCGTCCACACCCCGTGGAGTCGCCCTGAATTATAGGCCACTAGGCATGCCAAGTAGATACGAGGTCTGATTTCGGTGTTCGCGACAAGAGGTCCTGGTCTTTGCGATTGGCCCATGGTGCTCACCTCCTTGGTTCACCCCTTCGCATTCATTTCCCGGCAGACGGGATGGGGCGGTGAGACAAGTGGCAGCCCGGGCGCATAAGGGCCGGCTGCAAGGCGGACAAGGTAGGAGGACTTTTGCAGATTCAAACGGATTCAACCACCGCCGCCTTGCGGGCGGACCCGGCGCGGGTAGACACGCCGTCCGCCCCAGACCGGCTGCTGGGGAACGTTTCAATAAAGACAGCGCGCATAAGCGGGCTGTCCGCAAACCAATTGACGGCAAATAAGCGTGAAATTTGATATGTGTTCCTTGCCAGATTTTCATGGATGCACGTTTAAGAGACTGCATGTCTCAGCATACGCCTAAAGTAAAAACATCGCCATCTGACATCAGACACGCTCCGACGCTGAGATCGTTGCGGGTATCTGGGGAGATACCGGTGCGGTGGATCCGTCATGGATCGTGGAAGAGCATCTCAAGCGCGCACATCGGTTCACAAATACTGGCTATTTGCACCTTCTTGCCGAGGACCCAACACCTCGAAATGAAGCGCTGGATCAACTAGTGGATTCTGGCGCAATGTCGAAACAAGAACGCGCATTTTTGGACAGTCCATCTGGTGAAAAGTTCTGGCCGCGCGCCAAACACTGACTTGGGGCCGGCTGTGCTCGATCCGCAAAGACGGCTTCAGAACTGAACGCAAAAGTTTGAGAATTGCACGCAGATTTAGTCAGTCCTGTAGCGCCTCATGCCAACGCGTTGATGCTAACCTCTAGCTCAGCGAGCGTGGCAAGAACATCATCGAATGCCGGCGCATCTCCGAAGATCATTTCAGCCATCGCGGAATAGTCTGCGCGTAGTTTTTCTCGAGCGCCGGGCCAGGCGACAGTTTCAGCGTTGGTGGCCTAGCTTCGCCGTATTTAGCCCATGCGGCTGCAAAAAACGTGTTTTGTGGTCCGCGACTTTTGCCAAAAGTTCCAGATTCCCGAGCGCTGTGTCACGCACATCAAGTGATGCAAGCTGGCTCATGTCGTAATAATGTCGGGACATGTTCTTCCCGAGATCTTTTTCGTCTGGCATATGGTGCAGCATGTGAAGAACGGTCGCTTTTTCCCAGAAGGTTCGCTCGATGCTCAAGGTATTGACCATGACGTCCACCTCGGAAATCACATCGGGGAACTCCTGCGCCGCGTAGGCCGTAACCGTTCGGGTTTCGGCCGGCAGGTGATCTGACCGCGCGCCAAATTCGAGTTTCACTTTGTCTTGCAAATAAGCGCCGCCAGGAGGCGGCGGCAGGCTCGCTGGGTAATTGAAGATAAGCGTCTGCGGGTCGTCATCACCGACAAGAAGCTCAATCTCCATGCTCGGAAGCGCACTTTGCATTTGGCTTTGAATAGCTGCCTTGAGCGAGCCCTGGACTGTATCGGCGGAGATCTCAGATAGATCTTTCAACAAAGCTTTTCGCTGGTTGTTGGATAGGTTTTCGTTTGCAGGATCGGTTTCTCCTGAAAACCCCAAATCGGCACGATCGAGACTCAAATCGATGTCTTCAGAGAAGCGATGTATCGCGCCATATGCTTTTGACAGAGATGTGCCGCCTTTGAAGATGATGCTGGCTTTGGGGGCTTCTAGCTCGAATACACGCTTGAGCGCCCAACAGACCCAGAAATCCTTCTCGATGATGATTGGCGCGCCAATCCCCATCTTCGCAGCGGTCTCGTTGAAAACTTCTGCGCGGACTTCTGCGGCTTCCTGTGCAAATGCATCCATTTGCTAGGCTGCCTCAGCGATTTGATGTGCGATAGGGCGAACCCAGCCCGGCGCATATTGGCTATCTTTAACAAGCGCTTTTCGCGTCGCTGCATCCAAATTCTGGGATAAAAGGCGCACAGCCCGTTCATCCACGCAGTCTTTGCCGAGATAGCGCAATGCCTGGAAAATAAGTCCGGCGGGTTTGCCGGCGGCAACTAGATTCTTAGGCGCGGCATTGCGCATATAGATGGTTTGACGCCCAATCTTCTTTGAACGCGTAGGCCCATCGGTCAGATAGACTGATTTTGCCGGAACTTGTGTTGTTAGCCCGAGTAGGTTGGCCGCCTTTGCAGGCGAGACTTGAACGACATGTCCGCCTTTTGCTGCGATAGCTGCGGCAACATCATCCGGGTTAGGCGCGAGGGCACCAAGTCGGGTGCTAACTTTGGGATAGTCATAAACACCTTGCGTAAGACGGCGGATCACCCCGTCCGCAGCTAAACGAGAGAGCGCTTTATCGACAGCCGAACGTGACCCGAGCGCCAGAAAGTCTGACGGGGTAAAGACCGCCCCACGGCCTTTTCGAATAATCCGGCGCTTTATCGCTGCCACGCTCATGGCGCACTCCTTTCATGTCAGAAAATAGCATATATTTTTCTGACACGCAAATGGAATCTGATAATGAGTTTTATTTCTATTATTCAATGTTTTATGATGCAACGCCTCCCCTCTCCCACGCAAACGGAGCATTATGACCAAAGAGATGCACCGTCTGCGACTAAAGAAGGGAAACTGCGTTGACAACCAAACGATCGGCATCGACCGCGAGGGCAGTAAATTCCTAGAAGCGGACATTAGCAGCACCATTTTCGAACGGCGTGAAATGATGGATCGCTGGTCGAACTATGTGACTGGACAGGAGAATGCAGACGTTATCCCGTTTAATCGCGAGGCGATAAAGCAAACTGTCTGATATTGCCCTTAGCACATCAAGTTGGTCTTGGTGGCAACGCGCTAGCTGTTTTCAAATGCTCACCGAAGGTGGATCTTCTAACCAACTGAGATGGTTCGAAAGCGTCTCGCGCGTCTCAACAGTTCTGCGATGTCTTCATCGAGGTTTTTTATGCCAGATTCGGCCAGCTGCTCGGCTGCTTTATCATCGGGGTAAACGCCGGCAACTTTTCGAGCGATTGCATCGGTTGCTTTAAACTGTGCTGTTTCATCATCGTCGGCTTCTGAGCTGGCGGCGTGATCCCTCGCCTCTTTCACGCTCAGTAGCGGGACAGCGACCAATATGAACGGGGCAATAAATTGGCTCTTCTTCGTCGATAATCCGAGCATCACGCCCATAAGTGTCTTAGGCGCATGATCATCTGAGCGAAATTCCTCAGAGTCGTCTTCTCCAACTGGAAAGGACAGTACCGCAAGGCGTTTGAAATCTCGATCGCGCCCAGACAGGATAATTCGGTCCTTACGGACAAGCACGTTACCCTCGACGGTCAAGCGGATGCCTTCTTCAGATTCCTGATAGAGTTTAAAGAGCGGATGATGCTTACCTTTTTCCGTCTGCTCAGGGACAAGGTTCACGACGGAGATCGAAGTAGCGCTGACATACTTTGGGTCGCCGTTGTCGTCTTCGACCTCAATAGTTTCGTTTGAGGGACGTATTAAAAAGCACAGCCCTTGAAGCTTTGCGTAGCGGGACTGGACGTCATTTGCATCAGCAAGGTCTTCGGCGAAGCCACTGAACCGGTCTCTAATGCGCTTGTCCTTTATAGCCCAGGAACGCTCCTCCTCCTCCTCGTCGGGTTCTTCTTTGGGCAGGAGGTCCGCTGCAGAAAAAGGTTTAAACAGAGCTTCAAACACTGATCGCATATACTCAGGGTGCGGACTAGACGATTTGAGATCAGTCCAGATCGTATAGAGCGCCTCTTTGAAGCGGTCATATTCATTGAAAGGATTGGTGGTTTTCCTCTTTAGAAGCTCTTGGACACGCACCAATGGGAATCCCAAGTGCTTGGCATAAGCCGGTTGGGTCTTGCCGTGGAGCTTTAGGCTGTAATGCACCAATTGGGAGGTCGCATCTAAGTTGATGGCGTCCATGGATAGAACGGTTTCTTCCATGCATCGCCTCCTCTTCAGAATTCTCTAGTAATGCGTCCCGATTCTCCACAACCAAGGCAGATTGAGCGAATGTTATCAGCATTTAGTCCGTTGCTTACAGATTATTACTGTTAAAACTAAATCCTGTTGCATCAAGCAGAATTCTCCATTTCTACTCTGAATCCTGGCTTTCCCTGCGGAGTCTATGGGCGGCTCGTCAGAAATGACGACGGTGTCACCGTTTTCTTCTCTGTTAGTGGAGAGTCTGGGCGGTCCCCCATTGAATTGCAGACCAGACGGCCAGGAATCGAGCGTTCGATGTATCTATCCGGAACGTTTTCGGGCTTAGCGGCGTCGCTTTTTTTTCCCATGAAGGGGGTGGCGGAACGGTCCGCCAACCCAATTAATGGAGAATAAAATGACTGAACTCAATCAAGAAGCAAAAGGCTCAATCTCAGCAGCTTTGCTTCGTTTGGCTCGTCAAAACGCCGCCGCGCTTAAGCCTTTGGGCGATGATGGCCGTGAGACACCGCAGAGCCGGAACGCCAGATTTCAAACGACAATGGCGCAGCCGAAACGTCCGCCGTCTCAAACCAATACTGAATAGGAGTTGATCATGAGAGAAGACCTTAAATTCGACGCCGCAAGAGCCATGTACGCCGTAACAGTAACGGAGGACCAGTACGGCATTCGTGGACAAAACAAGGACCGCACCCGTGTGCGGAACTTTGCAAAATCCGGCGCAAGTCATAATGCGCTCTATCGAGCGGTGCACTCGATCATAAAGAAGAAAGAAACAGACCTCGACGTGGTCGCAACTTTTTCAATAGCTCGGCGAAACACATTCGTGGAGCGCGTTGGCATTCTGTCCCCGTTGGAACTCGTGGATGCTTCGCTTCAAATTCCAGGACTGCCCGTGAGCGAGCAACGGGCGTTGCCAAGTGCTTGGCTCATGAATATCGAGAGCGCTCAACGCGCGATCCAAGAGCATGGCTCTTCTCTGGAGGGTCTGTGGGTTGGCTACTTCGAAACGGGCAATGGACAGATAGATCGTATCAACAATGCGACGCTTGAGGACTTGGGACAAAGCGGGTTTCGTTTGGACCATAGACCGAAAGGCATTGTAGAAGACATACGGCACAAAGCGCGTCTCGCGCTTCCTGGGCGGTATTCTTGGCGATCGCAAATGCACCTCGCCTTCGCGCCTCCAGAAAAAGTGCTCGACTTGGCCGCAGAGCAAAAGCATGTCGATGCTTGGTTGGCGCAATTTGATGGTCTTGACGACGCTTCTGTCCTAGGCGCTGCGTCTTCAGCTTTGGGGACCTTCTTGGAGGCTTCGAAGCGCGCCGGCTTTGAAGCGTCAAAAATCTATAAGCTCGTTTTGGATGCTGTTGCGCGGCGGATTGAGGCGGTGTCTACAGAGGTTAAGCCTGACGGAACGACGACCGTCAGGGTCGATATTCGAGAACCGGCTAACGACAATAAGAATTGCGGCGATACAAAAGCTGGATAGTCACAAGCATTGCTCGTCAGAATAGAATTGGCGAGATGGTCCGGACTGGCTATGACAGCAATTCGCAGACGGCGGCGTGAACTTGGTCGCGCCGCTATTGGTGAGCCAAATTAGCCAAAATCCAGATGGATGGGGACTAACCAAAACGCAAGCCAAACAGCCCGCCGGTTTCTTCGGCATCGGTAAGGCGAACCGGATTGAAATAGTCCTCGATCGCAAACCCACGATCAAAGCCTTCGGTTGGCAGTGCATCAGAATTCATCGTCACGATGTACTGATAGCCGATCTCTTCTGCGTGCCGTGCGCCAAGCTGCAGCGCTCGCGCGACCTGGCGCTCATCCACGCCGTCAAACAAGTGGCTGTCATGTATCAAAAAGCCCGGACCGCTATTTCGCTTGGACACCAAATCCATCAGCATCAGATCAAAACAAAAGATCTGCATATTGCCGATGCCCTTGCTGCGCTGGCCCTCAATGTCGAAAGTAATCTCGGGGCCATTGCGAGTGGGACTGATGGTCAGGCGTCCAGCGCGCTCATAAAGCGCGTTAGACAAATCCTCGAAAGCAAGGACGGCTTCGGCAACAATATCAGCGCGTTCCTGGTAATCCGATTGAAGCGCAGCATAGAGCTTGTTCCGTTCGGCCTCTAACTCTGTTTTTGTGCTTTCGATTCGCTCTGCCGCGACAAGACGATCACTCAGTGTCTGAACTTCACCTTCAACCCGGGCCGCCTCTTCGCGAAGACTGGTGTAGTGTTCCAAAGCGCCGCCAGACGAGAGCATCATCATGATCTGTTTTCTGCGGTCATCGGCGGTCTCGCGCTCGGCATTGCGAGTGTCCACACGCTCTCGGGCCGAGTCGAGCTCTGCTGCCAGGTGCTGCTTTCGGTTTTCGACAATCGCGCGGTGGAACGCTTCGACTTCATCAAATCGTTTTTGAACATTGTCAGGCAACAGCACACCGGCATCACGGTACAGCTTTTCGAGATTGCCGACCTCGGGAGGTGTTTCCGATTGAAGCGAATCTTCGAGCCTTGAAATCAGCTGCCGATCCTGGGTGTTCTGGTCGTTGAGGGCCGATACTTTCTGGGTGATCTCATTGGCTTCGCGTTCAAGTTCGCCGTACTCATCGACAACCGTGAATTCATCAACGCGCGCGCCCAAACGCTCGGCCTTGGCTTTCGCGATGGCGAGCTCCGTTCTGAGTTCAGCGGCCGTGGCGACATAGTTTCTGAGCGCGCCGCCTTTAGCAGCCTTGCGAAGCTCCCCGATCAGCTTTTCCTGGGTTCGCAACTCCTGAAACTCTTGAGCGATGCGGCCGTCGAGTCCTAGCAATGTTGAGACAGCGACTTGCTGATCATAGAGCTGTTGTTTGGCCGCCTGTTGCAGTGGATTCGAAAAGGCACCGCTTTCCTGACGCCGAACGAAATATGCGAATAGCTGACGAAACTTCGGCCCGAACCGGTCTTGCCCCACCGGGTTTAGTCCAAAGAAAACTTCGCCGAGAACGGTCTTCCAGTTCTCGTTCGAGATGATCTGTTCGCCTGTGTCCTCCTTCAAATCTGGTTGAACTGGCCAGGACGAGGCATCGCCTTCAACCTCAATTTTGGACGGCTTGGACCCGCTGCGTGTTACGGTGATGGCTTGTCCCAAAACATCGAGCGTTAGCGAGAAACTCTCGGTGACCAGCGCCTCTGATCGAAAAATACCCTTTGGCTTGGCATCAGCTCCGAGCAAAAAATGCACGAGTTCAATGAAACTCGTCTTGCCCGCGCCGTTGCGTGATTGTCGCTCATTCGCCCCGGGGCTCTTGTCGGCAAGAATGATGTTCAGTCCAGGCTTAAACGTCATAGCCTTGAAGCCTTGGAGCGATGAGGAGGTGGCGCGGATCATTGCTGCGTCCTTCTCAATACGCCGCGCTCATAGGTGACCGCCCCTATGATGAACAACATATCGAGCGCGAGCACGAACCAATCATAGGTGATGCTCGCCTGGTCATTGTCGGAACTTCGGTCCTTTCGGATATCGTCCCAAAGGCGAGACACGGTGGCGGGACGTTTAAGCTTGACCAACATCTCCGCGCCAACTGTGATCAGTGCACGCTCCGGTCTTAAGTGTTTTGTCGGAAGAATCATGCACCGCTCTCCAACCGCGCGTCCAAGTCATCTTCAAAAATATCGCAGCTGTCGAAGAAGTAAGACAAAACGGCCAAAACCGCTGCCTGACGCTGCGGGCTTCCCTCCATCCCGCCCGCAAACGTCTGCAGCTCGGTGAAGATTTTATCCGGAGTGGCATCCTGCCCCTTCAAAATTGCGTAGCGGTCCCGAAAGCCTTGGGCGATCTCCTCTCCGAAATCAGGGTCAGGATAAGAACCGAAAAACGCTTCCACAAGGCGCTGGCGGCCGCGGCCTTGACGGAGCAAGTCAGCAGCGTCCTTAGAGATATCGTTCTTAGACAGCTTCTCAGCTGTCGGAGCCATTAGCGGGGGCGTCGGAGGCGGTTCGGACCGGGCAATCGCTTCAAGCACCGGGCGAAGCGCTTCAAAGTCGAGCCCGTCCAGCGCAGAGCGGGTCGGCGCAAATCCGAAGAGATCTTCCAATTGCTGCAAGGTTAGCTCGAACACGCGCTCGCGAAGTTCAGCATAACCAAATGCATCGACGTCGACTGGGTCGTCATTATTGTTGAGATCGGTCAGGCGCTGAACAACATCAGGCGGCAATCCCTCGTGGTCATTATGCACAAACCGCCAACGGCGCATGCGCTCGCCCCAATGCTTGCGAGCGCCCGCATAATCGTCGTCGATTTTGGCCAGCATCTCCGACTGCTTCGTCGTTTTCGGACCGTAACACTGGAAAACGGTCTTCTCTCTTGTCAGATAGCCGTCGGATTTCTTGTCGCCCTGGTTGCCATAGGCGCGTACTGGTTGAAAATCACTTTGATAGCGATGCGCCATGATGCGATTGAAAAGATCCTCGAACGCTTGAGCCTGAGCCTTCAGAAAGTCCAGCTCAAACCGGTAGCCATAATGGGTCCTTTGTACGGGATCGAGCGTCATCGCGCTTATGTCTTCCAAATATTTTCAATTCACTCAATCGGTATTTGAATCTGATTCTGCATCGGGTCGAAGCGCCTCTATGGTGCCAGGCCAGCGAAACTAAAATGTTCCTTAATTGTTCCGATTGCTGCTATCAAAGTGTCATACCCGGTTTTGCCCGCTTTTCAGAAGGCTGGTGCGACCGTTATGGGGCGAGTTTAAGCCGCTCGCATATGGTATTGATTGACCACTTTCATCCACGGCTGTTTCTTAAGTACTGCTTGACTGGCTCGTCGGCCCAAAGCTGAACCTCAATGTACTTCTCGAACTTGCGGTTTTGATACCCCTCATAATCCTCATCAATTCCGCCATCAGGCAACCCGTGTTTGGCTACAATGCATGCGAGTTCATCCATGAAGAAAATGCGTTCATGGTAAGATTGCTGCGGTTCCGGCGGAAGTCCATAGTTCGGACCAAGCCGCATAGACACAAAACTGTCGGGATAAGTGAAACTGGTCTGCTCTTTAGGAAGTGTTCGCCAATCGAGCTGCACCATCTCAGCATCAGGATATAGCTTAGAAAACCATGGGCACTCGCCCAGAACAAAGTAATGCGGTGACTGGCGTTCAGGTTTGCCGCCGCGCTCCTCAAAAAGCTGGCGGAGTTTGGATTCTGTCTGTTTTCGGAAGTCCATGTATCGTTTCCCAAATACGCGCTTATAATTTGGGTTACCCGCTTTGCGCTGCTTCAACTGCTCAATCACTTCGTCGAGTTGATCCGATGGCAAGTCGCTCAAGTTCAAGAAAGGAGGATCGAGGCGGGAGTGATAGTGCGTAACGAGTTCGGGCAAACGTATCAAAAATCACTCCTGACTGGTTTTGGCGTGCATATCAGTCATCAAGCCTGTTCGCACGATCAATCGCCTTGGATTCAAATAGGTGCTGGAGCGCCGACAATTGAAAAATGCCCGCGTGTGTTCTCCAAATATTGAGCGCCCATTTCAAGGAGTTCAGCGCCCCTCAAGCAGCGACCGTTGTGGGGCGAGTTTAAGGCGTTCGAGAAGAGGGCGTGTGACATGATGAAATACTTTAGAAGTTCGTGTAGCTCCATAAAGAACTGAGTTTCTTTCCCATCTGTCGTCCCCAACTCGTAGCGCATATGACTAGTGTGACGCAGAAGACGGTGATCACACATATCCTCTGGAAGTGAGCACCAACCCAATGATCGGCAGGCAGGAAGAACGAATTGATTACCCCGATCGAAATCGTAATCCATATGAAATTGATCAGCCCCCATCCCGCGAGTGCCAAAAGGAAGTTCCGCATGTCGTTACTCCTTCATGCAAAAGCGAAGATCATTAGCGTAGAGACTTTAAGCCCGTTCTCAAATGCAAAGTGATCGTATTATCCTTTGTGAGCGTCTTATTCAGGGCGCATCCTGCCGCTTAGGTCAGAGACCGTTCTGGGGCGAATTTAAGCCGCTCGGTTGGCGCTACATTCTTAGTCATTCAGGTCGCAAGACTGCTGATCGAACTATGTATCGTCGTTCTCAGTGACGCCTAATTGCAATTCTATTTGCTCTAGCAATGACGTGGCGCTGTGGTGAGCGCCGCCGAGTATAGTTAGATGCTCATGCGCCCAACCACTTTGGGTGCGCAGAGTGGCAATGAGTTGTGGGCTCTCCG
This sequence comes from Pseudomonadota bacterium, assembly GCA_038527765.1. Classification (GTDB taxonomy): domain Bacteria; phylum Pseudomonadota; class Alphaproteobacteria; order Caulobacterales; family Hyphomonadaceae; genus Henriciella. The sequence goes on along the minus strand of JBCBFK010000012.1, from coordinate 178 downwards.
AAACTAAACTCAAAAATTTTGCTTTATCCAAACCATAGTGTGGGGACAGGCCGTGCTCTACGCCTACGTCTATCGCGCGATTCCGAGCGGGTCTTAAAGTTACATCTTGTGCTTTGATCAATGCTCCTGTGAGTTTGCGATAATTTTGTAAATCTCGCACGAGACCATCGTCCTGCAG
>JBCBFK010000011.1:0-51928 GCA_038527765.1 Pseudomonadota bacterium | reverse complement strand
CAACCGCCACTAAGTTTCATATCTTACCCATAAACAAAGGCCGTCTCTGTCCCTCCCAGAGACGGCCTTTTCTATTGAGGCCAAGGTGCGCAAAGGAAGAGGAGATCACCTCAGCGCCAATAGGATTGGGCAGACCGCGGCTTACCAGCCGAGACGGAAGCCTGCGCGCGCCCCGACTTCGCCCTCATCGGTGGAGAACCCGATGCCGCCATTGACCGACCAGTTCTGATCGAGCCGCTGGGTCGCGGTGAAGGCAAAGGCATTGGTGCTGTCGAAATAGCCCCAGTTGCCGGTGAAGGCATGGGTCTCGTTCGCTTGCAGCCAGGTTGTACCCGCCAGAGCATTAGCGATCGCCACACCGGCCCGGTTGGCATCAATACTGTGCGAATTGCGCGACACTTGCTGCCCCAGCGCATCCATCCGGAAGCCCAAATTCTCAAAGCCGCTATTCAGCTGCGCAATGTTCTGGCTATTGGAGCGGATAGTGGTCGTGTTCTCCGTAATCGCTTCCAGATTATCCGCGATGCCATTGGTATTGGTGCTGATCAGCTCTTCGGCGCGGGTCACTTACCGTGCCGAACATCAAGTAATCTATTCAACATCGGATTCCTCCATGTGCGCGAGGAGTGCTTCGAAGCCTGTCTTCGAGCGCTGCCCTCGTCCGGTTGAAGGCTTTGGCTGACATCAAATCATCGTGAGATCATTGTTGGTGTGTCTCAGTATTCAAATTTTATGGTTAATATTAAGGGTTTTTTGATCAGTGTTGCGAAAGTACAAATGGTTAACCAAATCAATTTGTGGTTTTGAATTCTGTTAACTTAACTTCTTGGCGAGTTGAATGGTGCCTCGGCACGGCGGCGCATAAGGGGGACTTGCATGCCCTTGTCTGGATCCGATTTGCCGCTCTCATAACGATTGACCAATCGATAGGCGAGCCAGAAGCCAACAATCCCAAACAGGACCCCGCCAATGGCCTGACCGATCAGGACGCCGGGCGCACCGCCCATCGCACCGCCGACGGCAATGAAGGGGACAACGCCAATCGTATTCTTGCCCCAGTTCAAAAAGGTCGAGAACAACGGGCGCCGCAAATTGTTGAAGGCGGCGTTCGACACAAACAGCGTGCCATTGAACAGAAAGAGCGGGGCGACGACCAAGGCAAACCAGAAGACGATGGTTGCGCCATCGTCGCTGAGCTGGAAACTGGACGAGATGAAGCCGTGCGCGAGCATCAAGATCGCCCACATGGCGGCAACGTAGAGCGCGGTGAACTGGACCGCCTTGATCAAAGTGCCGCGAACCCGGTCGAATTGCTTGGCGCCGAAATTCTGGCCAATGATCGGACCGACCGCGCCAGACAGGGCGAAGATCACGCAAAAGGCGAGGGGGGTCAGGCGGCCGGTCACCGCCATGGCGGCCACGGCGGCATCGCCAAACTCTGAGATCGCGCGGGTGACGAAGCCATTGCCGATCGGCGTCGCGACATTGGTCAGCATGGCCGGGGCCGCGATGGCGACGATGGGTTTCAGGTCGGTCTTGAAGCGCGGCAGATCGATCTTCGCGAAGCCGCCATAATGCTTGAAAATCGGATAGAGTGCCGTGATCAGGGTGGCGAACCGGGCGGCGACAGAGGCATAGGCGGCGCCATCGAGGCCCATACCGGCCCAGAAGATCAGGATCGGATCGAGGATCGCATTCACCGCGCCCGCGACCAGGGTGACGGTCATGGCGCGGCGGGCGTCACCATGCGCGCGCAGGATGCCGCTCGCCATCATACCGACCGCCGCGACGGGCATCGCCGCGACGACGATCCGGAAATAGCGCACGCCGAGATCCTGCGTGTAGCCTTGCGCCCCGATCAAGCCGAGCAATTGCGGCGCGAAGATCCAGCACAGCGTCGCGAGCACACTGGTCACCGCAATGCCGAACAGGATCACGCTGGTCGCGATCTTGCGCGCTTCGTCCGGTTCGCCGCGGCCCAGCCTCTGGGCGACGAGGGCGCTGGTGGCGATGGTCATGCCGATTGAGACGGAGAAGGTGAAGAAGAGCACGGTCCCGGCAAAGCCGACCGCGGCCGCAAGTTCAGCTTCCCCGAGCATGGAAATGAAAAGCAAATCCGCAAAGTCGACAAGGAAGATTGAGACCAGACCGATGCTTGCGGACGAGGCCATAATGATGATGTGGCGCAGGAGATTGCCTTGCAAAAAGATCGCCTGCTTGTTTGCCATATTCAGTCCCTCGCGCGCAGCGTGCCCCAAAGTCAGCCTCGCGCGGTGCCCGAAACCCTGCTTCTATCATTGCAACATATAGGAGGAGCCCCGTCATGAGCCAGATCCAAGGGCATTGCGATCCACAGTTTGAGCGCGTTCGCACTGAATTTGAACGTAATTTTGCCGAACGCGGCGAAGTCGGGGCCTCGGTTTGTCTGAGCGTGGATGGTGAAACCAAGGTCGATCTCTGGGGCGGGATGGCGGATCCGGACACAGGCGAGGCCTGGCAAGAGGACACGGTCTCGATCGTGTTTTCCTGCACCAAGGCGGCGACCGCTTTGTGCGCGCATATTCTGATTGATCGCGGGTTGCTCAATCCGGCCGCTTTGGTCGCGGAGTATTGGCCGGGCTTTGCAAAGAACGGCAAGGAAAACACGACCGTGCAGATGATGCTCAATCATGAGAGCGCCATCCCCGCCAATCGCGAGCCGATCCGCGAAGGCGGCTTCCTGGACTGGGATTACATGATCTCGCGCATGGAGGAGGAAGAGGCCTGGTGGGAGCCCGGCACGCGCAATGGCTATCACATGATCAATTTCGGCTGGACCGTAGGGGAGCTCGTGCGCCGCGTCTCGGGCAAATCGCTCGGACAATTCTTCGCCGATGAAGTGGCGCGCAAGACTGGCGCCGATTTCTGGATTGGCGTTCCGGAGGGTTTTGACAAACCCATCGCTCCAATTCGGTTGTACGAACCCAAGGACGGTGACGAGCCGACCGCTTTCACGATCAAGCTCCTCACCGAACCGCAATCGCTGCAGTCTCTGTCTTTCCTGAACACGGGCGGTTGGAACATGAATGATCCGGAAGCCCAAAAGGCTCAGATTGGCGGTGCCGGTGCGATCTCGAATGCGCGGGGGCAGGTGGCCTGGTACACGCCGCTGGCGACCAATGATGGCAGTCTGGTCTCTGCCGATCGCCTCGCCGCGATGACGCGCGTCACCACCGCGTCCGGGATCGATGCTAACTTGCTGCTGCCTTCACGCTTTGCCTCCGGCTTCATGAAGTCCATGGACAATCGCGCCTATCCGCAAGGCGATCAAAAGAGCGCCATCATGGGCGAAACTGCGTTTGGGCATGTCGGGGCGGGGGGCTCGATCGGGTTCGCGGATCCTGAGTGCGGTCTCGCCTTCAGCTACACGATGAACCAGATGGGACCGGGCCTGCTGCTCAATGAACGCGGTCAAAGCGTCGTCGACGCCGCGTATCAATCCCTCGGCTATCGCACCAATGCGCCCGGCGCTTGGGTGCGTTGAGGCTGCCTTATTCGAAGCCGGGCAGTTTGGACGTGACGTCCGGTGTCGTGCCGTCGATTTCGATCAGGGTCCGATAGGCACGGGCGGTTGATTTGATCGTCTCGCAATCTGAGGACCGAATGAAGACTTGCCCGCGGTCACGTTGCCAGCCTTCGTCTGCGCTATAGCGATGACCGATTGACGGCTTGTCGCCCGACAAGACAATCCGGCAGTCGCCGGAAAATGTTGTGCCGAGCTCCATTCTGGTGAAATCGCGCAGGCGGACATAATAGGTCCGGCTTGTCTCATATTCGAGCCATACCCCGAAGCGATCGTCCGGCATGCCCTCGGGCGTATACTGACCGATCCGAATGATCCCCGGGCTCATCTTGGGCAGCTGGTTGATAAAGTCGCGTGTCTCTTCGAACGTGCTCGAGTCTGAGGCATAGGCGGTTGAGGCCAGCGCGTTATCGGCTTGCGCCCTAAACGTGGCAGCGAACAAAACGGCGCCGCACAGAACGGCCCAGCCTATGGGGTGTCCCCAAGTCTTCACGCGATGCTTCCTATGTTAAAACTCTACAATGCACGTCCCTACCGGACGCCAGATAGGATGAAATCTGTAAATGCAATTATCAGTCCATGGTGAGGCGGCATTAAGGCGCGTAATAGGTTGGGGATCCCGGACCGACCGGAAAATCCAGGCCAAATGTCCAGAACACAAAGAAAGCCGACCAGGTGATGATGAAGAAGATCGTATAAGGCAGCATCATCGCAATCAGTGTTCCGACGCCCAGATCCTTATCATAACGCGTCGCCCAGGCGAGGATGAGGCCAAAATAGCTCATCATCGGGGTGATGATATTGGTCGTGGAGTCGCCGATCCGATAGGCCGCCTGGATCACTTCAGGCGAATATCCGATCAGCATCAGCATGGGTACGAAGATCGGCGCAGTGACCGCCCATTGCGCCGAAGCTGAGCCGAGCGACAGATTGATCAAGGCGCACATGAAGATGAAGAAGAAAAATACGATGGGGCCCGTCAGTCCGCTCTCTTTGAGAAACTCAGCGCCCGTCACGGCACTGATTGCGCCGAGATTGGTCCAGCCGAAAAACGCGACAAACTGCGCCGCGAAAAAGACCAGGACGATGTAAAGCCCGAGCGATGCGAGCGCATCCGACATCGCGTCAATTACATCCCGGTCGCCCTTCATCGTGCCAGCCACGCGCCCATACGTGTACCCGGTGACCATGAAGAAGATCAGGATCCAAACGACGAAGCCGCCAAAGAAAGGCGAGCGCATCGGATCTTGCGTGACCGGATCACGCAAAACGCCCCAGCCCGGAATGAACTCCCCTCCCAGCACGAAGGACGTCCAAGGGATCGCTAAGCCTTCGCGCGGCAGCAGCGTGAACGCCATGGCCACAAGCACGCCGAGCAAGGCCAGACCGGCCCAGGCGAGGCCTTTGCGTTCCTTGTCCTGCAACTCTTCCATCATGGTTTTGTCCAAAATGGTCTTGTCGGCGCGCGAGCTGTCATATTTGCCGAGCTGCGGCTCGACGATGAAAATCGTCACCAGCGATCCGACCAGCGTGATCAGGAAGGTAGAGGCGACCATGAAGTACCAATTGGCGGTGGCGACCACTTGATAGGTGGGGTCCAGCAATTGCGCAGCTTCTTCGGTGATCCCTGCCAACAAGGGATCGATCGTACCGATGAGAAGGTTGGCGCTGTACCCGCCCGAGACACCTGCGAAGGCCGCGGCCATGCCCGCCAAAGGGTGTCGATCCAGGGCGTAGAAAATCGCTCCCGCCAATGGGATCAAAACGACATATCCCACTTCAGAAGCGGTGTTTGAAACAATACCAGCGAAGACAATCGCGACGGTCACCAGATGCCGCGGTGCCCCGAGCACCATGCTGCGGACGGCCGCGGAGAGCAGGCCGGACTTTTCCGCGACGCCGACGCCGATCATCGCCACCAAAACCACGCCAAGCGGCGCAAAGCTGGTGAAATTGTCGACCAGATTGGTGAAGATCCGCCGCAGCCCATCGCCATTCATCAGGCTGACGGCGCGGATCATACCGTCTTCGGCAACCCCGGGCGCGCCCGCTGGACGCGGGTCCACGACGGCGAGCCCCATCCAGCCGAATATGCCTGACAGAACAACAATTCCCGCCGCCAGTATGGCGAACAAGGTCACCGGGTGCGGGAGCAGGTTTCCGAGCCATTCGACTCCGTCGAGAAAGCGGCTGAACGCGTTGCGTTTTGGGGTTTCGGACACGATGGATTTGTCGACCACGGGCGCCGCTCCTCTGGCACATCTAAAGTGAGCAGTGACTTAGTGCGCCCGCGAGGTTTGCAAACGAAATGGACCGGTCGAGGTTGTTTCCAGCTTACGCTGTGGGGATTTCCATGTCCCAATGGTCGTAAAGGGCGGTGAGGTCCTTGGCGGTTTTACAGTAGATTGCAGGCAAGGAGGTCGCCTCAATCATCTTAGTATAGCGTTTTGCATTGCGCGGAGTTTTGAACAGGATCCAGTCGACCATCATCCATTTGAGGTTTTCCTGTCCGCCTTCCAGCTGACCGAGGCGCGCCGAGGGGTGCGCCAGAGTACGTTTGAAATAGCGGGCCAGGCGGAGCCATTGATTTGACGTAATCAAGATAACACTGGTCGCCCGCTCAAATCGTCTGGGGATGAGACGGGAGTAGTTGCCATCCATGACCCAGCGCTCTTCCTCAATGGCTTGATCGTGGAGCACGGCGAATTCGTCTTTTGGTCGGGGCTCCCAGTCGGTGTTGGGCAGATGACTGAGCTGATCCAGATGCACAATGGGTAAGTCTAGTCGATGCCCCAAGGCGGTTGCGAGGGTCGACTTTCCGGCATTCGAGGGCCCCATAACCATGATGCGCGGACCAAGTGTGCTTAAAGGGGGCGGTGTCGTCATGAGAGGTTCTCTGGGCGCGGCGAGGCGCTGCTCTTAGCACAAGCATTGGGTTCAGTTGAACCACTTTATTGGATCGCTCGCCGCAGTTGTTTTGGCTCGGAACATAACGCGATCAGACTATGTCTCGTGCCATGAGTGAACAGGCGGTTCAAATTCTGTGGTTCAAGCGCGATTTGCGCGTGCACGATCATCGCGCGCTGGTTCAGGCGGCGCGTCGCGGACCCGTTTTGCCGCTTTATGTCGTCGAACCGGAGCTCTGGCAGCAGCCGGACATGTCGGGTCGGCAATGGGCGTTCATTGCCGAAAGCCTCGCCGAACTGCGCAGCGAGCTCACCGCCTTGGGCCAACCGCTCATCGTGCGCACGGGTGAGATTATTGAGGTGCTCGAACGCGCGCGTCGAAAATTTGGCGTGACCGCGCTCTGGTCGCATGAAGAGACGGGCAATGGCTGGACTTATGCCCGCGATCTCAAAGTTGCAGCCTGGGCAAAATCCGTCGGCGTCGAATGGACCGAAGTCCGCCAGTCGGGGGTCATTCGCCGTCTGCAAAATCGCAATGGCTGGGCCAAACGCTGGGATGCGTTCATGGCCGAACCCGAAGCGGAGGCGCCGCGCGCCTTAACGCCGATTGCTGGCCTAGATCCGGGCGAGCTACCGAGCGCGGACGATCTGGAGCTTCCATCCGATCCGTGTCTGGGGCGCCAACGGGGCGGGCGCGCCGCCGGGCTCGACACGTTGCAGAGCTTCCTGCATGTTCGCGGGGCCCCTTACCGGCGCGCCATGTCGAGCCCGGCGGCCGGCGCAGAACATTGTTCGCGTTTGTCGCCACATCTCGCCTGGGGCACGCTCTCCATGCGCGAAACCGCGCAAGCCGGTTGGGCACGCCAGCGACAGCTCAAAGCCGATGGCGTGAAAGGCGGATGGCGCGGCGCCATGTCCTCCTTCCAGGGGCGATTACACTGGCGCGATCACTTCACGCAGAAGCTGGAAGATCAGCCGGACCTTGAGTTTCGCAACCTGCATCGCGCCTGCGACGGTCTGCGCCCTAGCGCGCCAGATGAGGTGCGCCTCGCCGCCTGGCAAGCGGGCGAAACCGGATTGCCGTTCGTGGATGCCTGCATGCGCGCGCTGAACCAGACGGGCTGGATGAATTTCCGAATGCGCGCGATGTTGATGGCGGTTGCGAGCTATCATCTCTGGCTCGACTGGCGCCAACCTGGCGAGCATCTGGCGCGCCAGTTTACCGACTATGAGCCTGGCATTCACTGGCCGCAGGTGCAGATGCAGTCTGGTACGACTGGAATCAATACGATCCGGATCTACAATCCCGTCAAACAAGGCCGAGACCAGGACCCGGATGGCGCGTTCATTCGACGCTGGCTGCCTGAATTGGCTGAGGTGCCAGAGGCTCATATTCATGAGCCTTGGGGTTGGGACGGAGCAGCGGCGGTCTTGGGCAAATCCTATCCGATGCCGATCATTGACCATTTGCAGGCGGCCCGCGAGGCGCGCCAGAAGGTCTGGGCGATCCGCAAAGGCATTGGCTTTCGCCAGACCGCCAGCGCGATCCAGGAGAAGCATGGCAGCCGCAAGTCGGGCATCCCGATGCGAGGACAGCGGCGCAAAACGAAACCGGTCGACGCGCAATTATCCTTGCCCCTGCCGAGCGATGAGGTGGCCTCATGAAAAAGCAGCACTTGCCGTCCAAAGTCTGCCCGGTCTGCGAGCGCCCGTTCAACTGGCGCAAAAAGTGGGCGCGCAACTGGGATGAGATCGTGTATTGCTCCGAGCGGTGTCGGCGCGAAAAGAAATCGCGAAAATAGGATAGACGCGCGGCGAATTCCTTCGCAGGGTTAAGCGGTGACAGTCGGGGCACGGACAGGGACGAGGAGGCACATTCATGCAAAGACGAAACGTTGGTCCATTTGAGATCAATCCGGTGGGCTTGGGCTGCATGAATATGATGCACGCCTATAATGCGCCGATTGCGGAAGAGGACTCAGACCGTCTGCTCAATCGCGCGCTCGATCTCGGCTATGACTTTCTCGACACGGCGACGATTTACGGGATGGGGGAAAGCGAACGCCGGATTGGCAAGTTCCTGAAACACCGCCGGGATGAGTTCGTGCTCGCCAGCAAGTGTGTGCTGGGCTTCGAAGACGGACGCCGGGTTCTCGACGCACGACCGGAGAAGATCAAAGCGGCGTGCGATGCGAGCCTTGAACGCCTGCAGACCGACGTGATCGATCTCTATTACATGCATAGACCAGACCCGAACGTGCCTCTGGAGGACTCGGTTGGCGCGATGGCGGAACTCGTGGAAGCGGGCAAAATCAAGACGATTGGTTTGTCGGAAATGTCAGCGGACATGTTGCGCACCGCCGCGGCCATTCACCCGATCGCTGCGATGCAGTCGGAATACTCTCTCATCGCGCGCAATCCAGAAATCGCGGTGATCGAAGCGTGTAAGGCGCATGGCACAGCCTTAGTGGCGTTCTCGCCCGTCGGGCGAGGCATGTTTTCGCAAGTCCCGCTTGAACCAGACCAATATTGGGAAGGCGACATGCGCCGGGCTTTCTTCCCTCGTTTGGCCGAACCGCATTTCTCAGAGAACATGAAGCTGATGCCGTTCGCGCGTGACATGGCCGACCGGATCGGGTGCAGCTTGCCCCAATTGGCCATCGCCTGGGGGCTGGCAAAAGACCCGACCATTGTCTCAATCCCCGGCACAAAAAGCCTGGCGCATCTGGAAGACAATTTCGGTGCGAACAAAGTGCAACTCGCTGCGGAAGATATTGCCGCGCTCGACGCGCATTTTGCACCGGACGCTATTGCTGGCCCGCGTTACAGCAAAATGGGCCAAGCCAGTGTGACGACGGAGCTGTTCCCGAACGAGCCCGTCGCGGCTTAGAGCTTTGCCAGCACGTTTGCGGCGCTGTTGAGATAATCGGCTTGCTTCTCGTCGCTCATCCTGTCCCAGGTGCGATACATCTGAGCCATGCGCGGATTTCCAGCGAGCTTGTCGCGGTTGCGATGCAGGAAGTCCCAATAAAGGGGATTGAACGGGCAAGCGCCGTCCCCTGTTTTTTGCGACACGCTATAGGTGCAGCCCTTACAGTGATCGGACATCTTGTTGATGTAATTGCCTGATGAGGCGTAGGGTTTGGAGCCGAGCACGCCGCCATCGCCAAACTGGCTCATGCCGAGTGTATTGGGGAGCTCGACCCACTCATAGGCATCCGCATAGACCGCCAGGTACCATTCATGCACCTGTTTGGGGTCGACGCCGGCAAGCAGGGCAAAATTCCCAGTCACCATAAGGCGCTGAATGTGGTGGGCATAAGCTTCTTCCTTGGTCTGGGAAATCGCAGCGTGCAGGCACGCCATGTCGGTTTCAGCGGTCCAATAGAAATCGGGCAGGGCGCGGGTGTTGCCGAAGAAATTCTGATCCACATAGTCCGGCATTTTGAGCCAATAGATCCCGCGCACATATTCGCGCCAGCCTATGATCTGACGGATGAACCCTTCGGTCGCATTGAGCGGGGCTTCGCCGTTTTTATAGGCCGCCTCGACGCGGTGGCAGACCTCCAATGGATCGAGCAGGCCGCAATTAATGTAGAAGGACAGGAGCGAGTGATAGAGGAATTTCTCGCCCTCCAGCATAGCGTCCTGATAATCGCCAAACTTTTCGAGGGCGGCTTCGATGAAGTACTCGAGAGCCGCGAGGGCATGGTCGCGCGTGACGCCGAACCAGAACGGTTCAAGATCGCCGAAATGATTGTCGAACCGATTGGCAACCAGGCGCAAGACGTCTTGGGTGATCGCGTCTGGTTCGGTGCGCTGTGGTACCGGCATGAACAGATCCGCCTTGGCCGGTTTGCGATTTTCGGAATCGTAGTTCCACTTGCCGCCTTCCGGCTGGTCGCCATCCATCAAGAGGCCGGTCTTGCGCCGCATGTCGCGATAGAAATACTCCATGCGCAATTGCTTGCGCCCATCTGCCCAAGCGCGAAACTCTTCGTGCGTGGCAATGAACCGGTCATCTTCCAGAATCGTCACTGCGCAGCCGAATTGCTCCGCCCATGCGTCCATGGCAGCGCGCACACGATATTCGCCGGGTTCCGTGACAATGATCTTTGCAGACGAGTGCGTCTCGAGGGCTCGAGCGACCTCGCCAGTAAAGCTGCCCGAATTGTCCGCATCATCGAGCCTTACATATTCGACGGTCCAGCCGGACCCTCGCAGGTCCTCAGCGAAGTGGCGCATGGCTGAAAAGAGGAAGGCAATCTTCTTCTTATGGTGGCGGACATATGTTGCTTCTTCCTGCACCTCGACCATGAGCACGCGATCGGTGCTCGGATCACCGGCTTTGAGCGCGGCGAGGTTGGGCGACAGTTGATCGCCGAGGATAAGAATTAGGTTGGAAATAGCCGGCCTCTTTTCCGAATAGGTGAATTTCCCACCTAGGTCTGAGACCGATGATGGCCACGGATGAACTGTCGCACACAATTGTGAGGTTGAAGCGGGCGCGGAATGTGCCATGTCTTCGACAACTACACTCAATGGAGGACCCCTTATGTGCGATGATACCACCGAACGCGAACTCGAGGCCTGGCTAAAACGCAAAGGGGTGACCCGCCGAGGGTTTACGGTTGGCGCGACCACGACACTGGCTGCAGCTGGCCTCATGCTCCCGGCCTGCGCGACTCCGCTGCCGGAGCCTGGAACGATCACCGAGTCTGAGGTGACAATTGAAACGCCCGATGGCACCGTTGATGCGTTGTTCATTCACCCGGCCTCTGGCGCGCATGCCGCCGTGATCATGTGGCCGGATATTCATGGCGTTCGGCCCGCCTTCTTTGACATGGCACGCCGCCTTGCGGGTGAGGGCTATAGCGTTGTCGCCGCCAATCCGTACTACCGCACATATACCGGGCGCTTGTTTCAGGATGGTCAGACCATCCGCAGCGAAGGCGGTTGGGAGCTTGTCGAACCTCACTATGCGTCTTTGTCACCCACCACTGTGATCACCGATACGGCGGCGATCGTCGCCTGGCTTGATGCGCAAGACGTGGTCGATAGCGATCGCGGGATTGGCGCGATCGGCTTCTGCATGACCGGATCCTGGACGCTCCGCGCTGCGGCCTCCATGCCCAGCCGGGTGAAGGCTCCGGCCTCCTTCCATGGCGGTGGCTTGGTGACCGAAGAGCCGGACAGCCCGCATCGCCTCGCGGGACAGATCCAGGGCGGCGTGCTGATCGCGATCGCTGAGAATGATCATGAGCGGCAGCCGGAAGCGCAAGGCGAACTCGTCTCAGCCTTTGCCGCGGCCGATGTGCCTGCCGAAATCGAAGTCTATGATGACGCCATGCACGGCTGGGTACCCACTGACTCTAGAGCTTACAATCCAGAGCAATCGGAACGCGCCTGGGGCCGCATGCTGGCGCTGTTCGACGCCCAGCTTGGCTAGCTTATCCGTCCGCGATCATCGCCGCGCCTTTGGCGGCGATCATCAGGGTTGGGGTATTGGTGTTGCCCGAAGTGATCGACGGCATCACCGATGCGTCGATCACGCGTAACCGGTCGACGCCGCGGACTTGTAGTCGGTGGTTCACGACCGCGGTTGGATCGCGGTCATTTCCCATTTTTGCCGTCCCGACGGGATGGAAGATGGTCGTCCCGATCTCACCTGCTGCGCGCGCAAGGTCGCCATCGGCAAAGGCAGGTCCTGGGAGCATTTCGTCGGGCGTGAACGGTTTGAGCGCGGGTTGCTGCATTAGCTTGCGCGTCACGCGGATCGCATCGGCGGCGACCCGCTGATCGGCCTCTGTGGCCAAGTAGTTCGGATCAATCACTGGCGGCGCCTTCGGATCGGGCGAGCTGATTTTGATCGTCCCGCGCGAGCTTGGTCGCAAATTGCACGCGGCGACCGTGATGGCCGCAAAGCGGTGCAAAGGATCGCCGAACTTGTCGAGCGATAAGGGCTGCACATGGAACTGAATATTGGGTCGAGTATGGTCCGACGAGGAGCGCGTGAAAATGCCAAGTTGTGACGGGGCCATGGTCAACGGACCGCGGCGGCGAAATACATAGTCGAGCCCCATCTTGGCTTTGCCGAAGAGCGAGTAATAGGTCTGGTTCAGGGTCACGGTGTTGGCGACTTTGTAGATGGCGCGCTGTTGAAGATGGTCTTGCAGATTGGCCCCGATCCCGGGCAGTTCGTGTTGAGTTTTCACGCCCGCTTCGGCTAGCGTTTCACTTGGGCCAATCCCTGAGCGTTGCAGGATTTGTACGCTGCCAATGGAGCCCGCGCAGAGCACGATCTCCGCATTGGCTGTGACCTCAAAATGCTCGCCATTCTGTTGAAACTGGACACCTGTCGCGCGGCCTTGGTCGAGCATGACTTTGTCGACCAGAACGCCGGTCTCCACCCGCAGGTTGGGGCGGTTTGAGGCCGGTTTGAGAAAGCCACGCGCGGCGGACCAGCGGCGACCAGCTTTCTGGTTCACGTGAAAATAGCCCGCGCCGTGATTGTCACCTGTGTTGAAGTCCGGTGTTTTGGGGATGCCCATCTCCGCCGCCGCGTCGCGCACCGCGTCTAGAATATCCCAGCGTACGCGAGGGGGTTCCACCCGCCAGTTTCCCCCGATGCCATGGTGCGCGCTTTCGCCGAGGAAGTGGTCTTCCAGATCGCGAAACACGGGCAGCACATCGTCCCATCCCCAGCCAGGCAGGCCAAGATCGCGCCAAGCATCATAGTCTTCGGCCTGACCGCGCATTGTGATCATCGCATTGATCGCGGACGATCCGCCCAAGACTTTGCCGCGCGGATAGTTCAGCTTGCGCCCATTGAGCCCGGCTTGCGCCGTGGTCTCAAACATCCAGTCCGAACGCGGGTTGCCGATCGCGAACAAGTAGCCGACAGGAATATGGAACCAAATCCAATTGTCGGTCCCGCCCGCTTCAAGCAAGAGGACTTTCTTGCGCGGATCGGCGGACAGTCGATTTGCGACAACGCAGCCCGCACTTCCAGCGCCGACAATCACATAATCATAATCGCCAGCAAACGGACGCATCAGCCGGGTTGAACGTCGATGAACCGGCCACCGCTCGCCGCGAGCTCTTTCAGCGTGTCACACGGGGCGAAACGATCATCATCCGCGCCGAGCTTTTCCATCGTGGCGAGCACCGCTTCGGCGCCGACCATATCGCCATAGAGCATCGGGCCGCCTTTGTCCGAAGGCCAGCCATAACCATTGAGCCAGACAATATCGATGTCAGACGCGCGTTGGGCTTTTTTCTCCTCAAGGATCTTCAGGCCCTCATTGATCATCGGATAGATGCAGGTGGCGATGATTTCTTCTTGTCCGGGCGCGCCACCGGGTTCGACACCCGTGACGTCGGCGATGATTTTCGCGGTGACGTCCGACGGGATCGGGCGGCGGTTTTCATCATAATCATAATAGCCGGCGCCGGTTTTCTGACCGCGGCGGTCGAGCTCACACAGAGCATCACGGATCGGATTGGCCGTGGTCGCGCCTTTCTTCCAGCCAATGTCGAGCCCGGCGAGATCTGACATTTGGTAGGGCCCCATGCGGAACCCGAACGTGTTGAGCGCAGCATCAACATCCCAAGGCATCGCCCCTTGATAAACGAGCTTCTGCGCTTGCGCCTGCCGCGCAAACAGAATGCGATTGCCAACAAATCCAGGGCAGACACCCACCAGCGTTGCGACTTTGTTGATTGTCTTGGCGAGGTCCATGCTGGTCATAATGACATCGTCGGCTGTGTGGTCGGCCCGGACAATCTCCAGAAGCTTCATGACATTGGCCGGGGAGAAGAAGTGCAGGCCGATCACGTCTTCCGGGCGCTTGGTGACACTGGCAATCTCGTCAATGTTCAAGGCGGACGTATTGGTTGCGAGGATCGCGCCAGGCTTTGCGATCCGGTCGAGGTCGGTGAAGATCTGCTTTTTGAGGTCCATGTCCTCGAACACGGCTTCAATGATCAGATCGCAATCAGCGAAATCGTCCATGGTGAGTGTGCCATTGAGGCGGCCCATGCGTTCCTCAACTTCTTCGACCGGGAAACGGCCTTTGTCGGCGCTGCGCTGATAATGCCCTCGCACCACGCCCAATCCGCGATCCAGCGCCTCTTGCTGACGCTCAAGGATTGTGACCGGGATCCCAGCCGTTGCGAAATTCATCGAGATGCCTCCGCCCATGGTTCCGGCGCCGATGACGCCGACTTTTTCAATCGGGCGGCGCGTCGTGTGGGCCGGGACGTCTGGGACGAGCCAAGCATCACGGCCGGCCTGGGCGATATAGTCGGAGACGTCTTGCGGGGTCATAGAAATAGCGGGCATGCGAAAATCCTGTCTGCGAGTTGTGCTCTTTACAGGTCTTCTAGGACAGGATCGGCCCAGATTGGAAGGATGCCCTCGGGCGAGGGGCTAGTCGCACCAGGTCGGCTTTACGGTTTCACTGAGCCAGGGCTTGGACAGCCCATCCTGCGCGAGCAGCCAACCAATATGTGTACCATCGAGATAGACATGCGCTCTTGTGCGCCCAAACCGGTCATTTCCTTCCGGTTTGAAGGTCAGGGTTTGCGCGTCTTCGAACAGCGCTCTGGCCCGGGCTTCGACTTGTTCGCCAAGGGAATGCTCGGCGGCGCATTCGGCGCTGTTGCCCGTTTCCGGACTGTCCCAGCCAATCAAGCGAAGCCGGATCCGTTCCGTGCCGCGGTCGGTCAGGCGTTGGAGCTCAAACGTATCGCCATCGACCGCCACCACATCCCGCACGGGCGCGCTGACGCAGCGTGCCCCCGGACCCTCGCAGAGATTATCGGGTTCAGGTGGCAAATCACTTTGCGCGCAAGCGGCGGTCAGGGTGAGCAAGAATCCAATCAAGAAGCGCATTGCGCGACTTAGTCAGAGCTGTCGGCGCGGGTCAACTTGCCTCGGCAAGATCGGCCATTTCGGCGAGCGCCCGGTGGATATGACTGACCACGACAGAGCCTTGTCCAACGGCTGAGGCAACTCGTTTTACCGAGCCTGCCTTTACATCGCCGACAGCATAGACCCGCGGCCAGCTTGTTTCGTATTCGCTCGGCATACGATCCAGAGCCCAACCCGCTTTAACAAGATCAATGTTCTGCAAATCCGCGCCGGTTCGAACGAAGCCAGTTTTGTCGCACGACATGTTTTGCGGCAACCAGTCTGTGAACGGCTTTGCCCCGACAAACAGGAAAACGAATGGAGCATCGCATGTGTCTTCGACGCCCGTCGCGCTGTTTTTATGGCTGATCGAGATCAATCGGTCATCAAACTCATCGGCCCCATCCACACCATGAAGGGCGGATATCTCGGTCTCAGGATGCAGGATAATGTTCGGCGTTTCCTCCAGGCGTTTGACGAGATATTCTGACATCGTCTCGCGAATATCCGCGCGGCGATACATGATGTGCACTTTGGCGGCCGATTGGCTGAGGAAGACGGCGCCCTGACCTGCAGAATTTCCGGCGCCGACGATCACGACTTCCGACCCGCCGCACAATTGGGCCTCCATGGGGGTCGCGCCATAATAGACGCCGCGCCCCTCGAAACGTTCGATGTGCTCAATCGGCAGACGTCGATACTGCGCGCCCGTCGCGATGACGATCGCGTTGGACGAGATGGCGCGGCCGTCGGTCAGCGACACGCGAAAACTGTCTCCATCGCGTTCCAGGTTGGAGGCTTTGACCGGCGCGGTGAGGCTAACCCCAAACTTGACGGCCTGGATCACGGCGCGCTCGGTGAGTTCCTGGCCTGATACTCCGGTTGGGAAGCCGAGATAGTTTTCAATCTTGGAAGAGGTACCTGCTTGACCGCCGGGGGTCTCGGAATCGATCGTGATGACACTGAGGCCTTCCGAGGCAGCATAGACGCTGGCGGCAAGACCGGCTGGACCGGCGCCCACGACAATCACGTCTGCCGAAGCGCCGTCCGCGAGCAAATCAAACCCAAACGCGGTGGAGAGTTCGTTCGCAGAGGGTCGCGACAGGACTTGCGATCCGCCGCGAATGACCACTGGCAATTGCTCAGGCGACAGCCCTTTTGCCTCCATCAGGCGTTTGGCCAGTGGATCAGAATCCGGATCCAGCCAATTGTGGGGCACCCCGGACTTGGACAAGAGGTTGCGCGCCGTGAAGACCAGGCGATCTTGCGCCGCACCGATCACGATGACCGCGCTATGATCTGCCGCATGAGCGAAGGCGCGCCGCGCGGTTAGCGTCTGAACCAGAATATCGGACAGCTCAGAATTGGCGACCAGAAGATCCTGGAGACGATTGTAAGGGATGTGCAGGACTTCGCCGGGCTCGCCCATTTTCGTGATGGCGAGGGCTGCAGCGCCCGTGATGACCGAAATGTCGCCCGCAAACTGGCCTGGTTCCATCCAGCCCAGGCGCTTTTGCCCTTCGGGCATCTCGATGAATATATGCGTTTCGCCAGACAAGGTGATCAGCAGGTCTTGCTTGGTCTCACCTTCGTTGGTCAGCATTGCACCGGCGTCATGCTGCCGGACGTCCCCAAAGGATTTCAGGATCTCAATCTGATCGGCGTTGAAAGTGTAATTAACGTCTGCGGGAGGAGTGGCCACGGCGGAAATCCTTTGCTGAGAGAACGCAAACTGAGAGGTATGCGGGCGGACCGAGTCTGCAAGGTCTTGAGGGTTAGAGAGGCGGCAGATTGTCAAAAAAGCTCCTCTCTCCGGGACGCGTTGCCGGGGAAAGGAGCCGTTTTCTGGGTCGTCGCTTGCAGCGCAATTACAGCATCGAGCGCAGCATCCAGGCTGTTTTCTCGTGAATGCGCATGCGGTCCGAAATCAGCGCGACAGACGATTCATCATCTGCGTCCTGCGCTGTTTTGAGGACGGCGCGGGCAGATTTAACGACTTGCTCATGGGCGGTTTGCAGCGCGACGATCATATCGCGTGCGTCCGGCACACCATCAACTTCTTCGATCGAGCTCAGCTCGGCAAAGGCCCGGTACGTGCCCGGGCCTGCGTCGCCCAGGGTGCGAATGCGTTCGGCAATTTCGTCGACGGCGGTGGCGAGTTCGGTGTATTGTTCTTCAAATAAGAGGTGCAGTTCGCGAAACTGCGGACCCGTTACGTTCCAATGAAAATTATGGGTCTGCAGATAGAGCGTGTAACTGTCTGCGAGCAGGGTTTTCATGCCGTTCGCAACGTCGCGCCGGTCGTTTTCATGAATGCCAATATCAATCTGTTCCATAGTCTGTCTCCTAATCAGGTGGGGCCTTGCAGCTTGATCCGCATAGGCATTTTCTATGGTTTTGCAGGTAGGTATAGAGGAGGTCGATTTAAAATCTATAGTTCTGATAGAAGCTATAGACCACGCCGATAGGTCACTCTGCGCTGGGTCACAAAAATCAGATGACAGAAAAAGGAAAACCCCAGCCGGGTCTCGGCTGGGGTCCGTGAGCCGGTTGGCTCTTGAATCCTTGGCTGCGTTCAACTTGGCTGGGGCTCACCCCACTCCAGCAGCCTCAAGATAGTGCTAGGGCGTTTTCAGAGGCTGCTCCAAAAAAACCTTCACACAAACGGATCCAATCACCGTTCCTGGTTTCTCACTCGACATTGGATCACCTCCTTTCAGCTGTTGAACGACTATGTCCGGAACTCGTACGTTTTCACCGGACAGGATCAACTAAGCATGAGTCATGCCTAATGAAAGATGAATATTGCCCGGCAGCCCCAAAAATTTGATCCTTGCATAGCGAAACACCCACTGACGCAGTTCAGTGGGTGTTTCTTAGGCGCGAGAGGGAAGCGCCGAGGTTGAGTTTAGTCGGCGAGGGCGCCGATCACCAGTCCAATAATGGCACCGGTCGCGATAGAGGCCAGGATGGCGTCGCCGCTATCATAGTCATGCACCCAGTGATATCCGCTCGGCGGCGCGTAGAGGCCCCAATAATCATAATCTCCGATAATGATCGTATTGGTGTGGTAGCCATAATAGCCGCCGATCCGATAGCTCGGGATGTAATGCCGATCATAGACAAACCGGAAGGTCGGGCGCGAGTAATAATAGAATGGACGGTGTCCACCCCAGTAAAATGCGCGCGGCGAGTAGTGCCGGAAATTATGCCGACGGAACGCATGCCGGTAATGGTAGCCATTGCTGTGTCGACGGTAATACCGGTTGAAGTTCCGATGATGCCGATAGTGACGATCCGAGTGGCGATAGTGCCTTGAGCGATAGTCACTGCGGGAATTGCGATAGCCTTGATTGTAGCCACGATCATAGGAATTGCGGCGTATGCGGCGGTTCTCCTGACGGTTTTCAAACCGACGCTCGGCCCGGCGGTCCGCCCGGCGATCTTGGCGTTGCTCAAACCGGCGTTCGGCCCGACGATCCTGACGCTGCTCGAAGCGTCGATCAGCTCGCCGATCCTGACGGTTTTCAAACCTTTGGTCCGCGCGTCGTTCGGCCCGGCGATCCTGGCGTTGTTCGAAACGACGTTCGTCGCGGCGTTCCGTCCGGCGCTCTTGGCGCTGTTGGAACTGGCGATTGTCTCGACGTTCGACACGACGTTCAGACCGACGATCTTGTCTTTGCTGGAAATTACGATTGTCGCGGCGCTCCATACGCCGCTCGCCGCCACGCAGTTCTCCGCGATCACGGACGCGATCGTTCGAGCGAACGCGGCGTTCTGATTGGATACGGCGCTCAGATCTCGGGACTTCGCTCCGGCGTCGATCTCCGCGTTCGACGCCGCGATTGTCGCTGATCGATGGACGACGTTCGCGGTCTTGGCGTTCGGCAAATGCCGCAGGTGCCAGTGTGCCTGCGCTCAAGGCGATGGCGGCAACGCCGCTGGTGAGTTTTGAGAGGATGGACATGGTCGTCCTCCTTTCTGTGGGTTCGGCGCCCCCTGGCACCCTCGATTTCGGCTGCTCGTGACAAGCCTTGCATACATCTCTAGGCAATCAGCCTGAATTGACCCTGAACGGAGTTTTCATGTCGGCGAGCGATCACGTATTTGTGACGGAAACCATCCGGGTGCCGGAATGGGAGCTTAGTGAGCGCTTCGTTCGCGCCTCCGGGCCAGGCGGGCAGAACGTCAATAAAGTCTCGACCGCGGTGCAATTGCGCTGGAACGTTCTGGCGAGTTCTATCCCGGCCCCGGTCAAAGCCCGGTTCAAACGTCGTTATGGGACGCGGCTGACGCAAGAAGGTGAGCTGATCCTTGAAGTAAAGGACCATCGCAGTCAGGCGCTCAATCGGGAAGCGGCGCGCAAACGGCTGGCGCAAATGATCCGATCTGTGGCCGAACCGCCGCGAAAGCGGATCAAGACCAAGCCAACGCGCGCGTCTGTTCGTCGGCGGTTGAATGAAAAGAAACAGCGCGGGGCTGTAAAAGCGCTGCGCGGGAAAGTGCCTCGCGACGAGTAGGGCTCTAATCGGATTGCTTGTTCTTGGCGCGCTGGGCTGCTTCGGACCCGCCCGCAATCAGGAGGGCGAAGATCAAGGCCAGCGCCATATTGTCAAACACCAACCAGACAAATCCAAACGTCACCAGAAACGCGACAAGATTGGTCGATTGGCTTGTCCCAGCAGGCGTCTTGGGCGCGTCCGGGTCTGTATGATCAGTCATGTTTAGTCCCCTGTTTTCGAACGAAAATATAGGGCAGGAGCGGTTGGTTTCAAATGGATTTATGGGCGGTTGATCGTGCCCGCCCGGTAGGCTGTCACGCAGTCGACCGCATCACGTCGCACATGGCTGTCTGTTTCCAGAATGGACCGCCCTTCGCCCGTAAATCGATTGTCGTCGCACGTATTGTCATTGGCATAGGGTCCGGAATTGTCCCCGAAGTCGATGTACAGCGTCAGCTCGCCGGCATCATAGAGGGTCTGGCAATCGGTGGCGTCGCGTTTCACATGCGCGCGCTGATAGCTCCAATTGTCGCCATCCTCAACAAACCGCGCATCATCGCAGGCCTGATCGTTGGCATAGCTGCCCGAGTCGTCTCCGAAATCGATCGCCACCTCGACGGGCGCCGCATCGTCTTCGGCGGGGGCTACATCACTGGCAAGGGTCACGAAATCCGCCCCGCTCTGAACTTGCGAGGCAATTGCCAGCGTATTGCGCAGATTTACGGACAGGTTCTCACGTGTTTGGCCTGCATCCAGAATGAGATAACGCGACAGAATGAGATTGCCCTCATTCACGGTCGCCTTGATGGCCGAAAAGCGTTGATTGATCGTATTGGCGAACGCGGGGTCATAGGCCCCGAAATACATGATCATGAATTCAATCCCGAGGCAGGTGGTGGTCTCACCACAGGCGGTACCCCGGATCACATAGTTGAGGCCGTCCGGGTCCTCGGCACCGACGCCGACGCCGCTCTGCAGGGTTTGAGTCGCTGTATGGCCTTCGCCATGGACGAGGCTCTTAATGTCTTCCAGCGTAATTGAAGTGATCAGATCTTCCTGTGGCGCGGACTGTGCGGCTGCGCTAACGGACAGACTTGCGGCGAGCGCGCCGATTACGAGAGACTTCATTCTGATACCCCGTCTTTCTTCCGCGTTCATTGATACGCGAACCGTGTCCATGTGCCAAACTTCCATGACATAATGGCAATCTTCGGGCGGGTCGGAGACAGATGAATGAGACCCGAATGCGGCGCTCATATCAGGTTGAAATCACTTGTGTATTCCTACACCCATGATGAAACGCATCATGAAACCTCGAGCAGCCGCGCTTGCCCTTGCGGCGCCTCTGCTCTTCGCCGCGCCGGCGCTTGCTGACCATGGCAAGTCGCATAAACGCGTTACGGGCAGCGTGTCTGTCCAAACCCAGAACGGCGCGCTGCACTTTGGCATTGGCCAGAATGGCTACGGGTCTATCGGTTATTCGACCAGCCGCCAGTATGGCTATGACGGCTATCGTTACAATAACCGTCAGGCCAAGCGACAGGCGATCCGGGCATGCCGCCGGGCAATCCGCAATGAAGCAGCTTATCTTGGCTTCCGCGATGTCGATTTCGATGACGGGCGCTATGCCGAACAGATCGGTCCGCGCGGCTATCGCGTAACCTTCAACGAAGTCGAGTTTGAGGGCTTCCGTCGAGACTTTGAGCGTCCTGTGACGTGTATTGTCCGCCGCGGAGACCAGGTGCGCGATATTCGCGGCATCCCGATCCCTGGCAAACGCGGCCACAATCGCCGCCATAGCGGGTATCGCTACTAGTCGAAGACTGGATTGAACTTTCAGAAGGAAAGGTCAGACGGGCTTCCCCTTGGGGAGGCCCGTTTTGCGTTCCCGGTCGACTTGCTCTTAGCGGTTCGCGCTTTAAAACCCCCAACAAAGACAAAATGATGCTGGAGGTCTGAGCGAGATGCAGGACGTGATTGAAGCCCTTGAGGCGCGCCGAGAGAAAGCCCGTCTGGGCGGCGGCAAGGCCCGGATCGAACGCCAGCACGAAAAAGGCAAACTCACCGCCCGCGAACGCGTCGCGCTTTTGCTGGATGAAGGCTCTTTCGAAGAAACGGATATGTTCGTCGAGCACCGCAGCCACGATTTCGGCATGGAAAAGCAGCGCATTCCGGGCGACGGCGTGGTCACCGGTCATGGCACCGTAAATGGCCGCTTGGTCTATGTCTTCTCCAAGGATTTTACCGTGTTCGGCGGATCGCTCTCGCTGGCGCAATCTGAGAAAATTGTGAAAGTCCAAAAGGCCGCGGCCAAAGTCGGCGCGCCGGTCATTGGCATTTTCGATGCTGGCGGTGCCCGAATTCAGGAAGGCGTCGACAGCCTGGCAGGCTATGCGGACATCTTTATGGAGAATGTGCTCTCTTCGGGCGTCATCCCGCAAATTTCCGTCATTATGGGACCCTGCGCAGGCGGCGACGTCTACAGCCCGGCGCTGACCGATTTCATCTTCATGGTGAAAGACACGTCCTACATGTATGTAACCGGGCCGGACGTGGTCAAAACCGTGACCAATGAAGAAGTGACCCACGAAACGCTGGGCGGCGCGTCGGTGCATGCGGCCAAATCTGGCGTCGTCGATGGCGCGTTCGAGAATGATATTGAAGCGCTCACCCAGATGCGTCGGCTGATCGATTTCCTGCCCGGCTCGAACCGCGAAGCGCCGCCGGTGCGCCCGACTTATGATACGATTGAACGCCAGGATGACAGCCTCGACAGCCTGATCCCAGACAATCCGAACCAGCCTTATGATATGAAAGAGCTGATCGAGAAGACCGTCGACGAGGGCGACTTCTTTGAGATCAGCCCAAACTTTGGCGCCAATATCATTTGCGGCTTTGGCCGGATGGAGGGCTCAACTGTCGGCTTTGTCGCGAACCAGCCGATGACGCTGGCCGGCGTGCTCGACATCGATGCCTCACGCAAGGGCGCGCGGTTTGTTCGCTTTTGCGACTGTTTCAACATTCCGATCGTGACCTTTGTCGACGTGCCGGGCTTCATGCCGGGCACCAAGCAGGAATATGGTGGCCTCATCAAACACGGCGCGAAACTGCTTTTCGCGTATGCTGAAGCGACCGTGCCGAAAGTCACCGTGATCACCCGCAAAGCCTATGGCGGGGCCTATGATGTCATGAGTTCCAAACACCTGCGCGGTGATGTGAACTATGCCTGGCCGACAGCTGAAATCGCGGTCATGGGCGCCAAAGGCGCGGTCGAGATCATCTTCCGCAAAGACCTTGGCGATGAGGCCAAGATTGCCGAACACACACAGAATTACGAAGACAATTTCGCAAATCCCTATGTCGCCGCCAAGAAGGGCTATATTGACGACATCATCATGCCGCACTCGACGCGGCGGCGCGTGGCGAAGGCCTTGCGCACGCTCAAGGGCAAGGAGCTGACCAACCCTTGGAAGAAGCACGATAATATTCCGCTTTAGGAAAGGACCTGACCATGTCTGACACCCCCGTTTTTATGGTCGTGAATCTCTCTGAGATCACCGACGCAGCTGCTTATCGCACCTATGAAAAAGGCTTCTTCCCGATCTTGAAAAAGCATGGCGGGGAGTTTGTGACGTTTGATGATCAACACGAAACCTTTGAGGGCGCGGCGCCGCCGAAAGGCCGGATGATCATTTTCAGGTTCCCGAGCGAAGCCGCCGCCAAGGCCTGGTATGACGACCCCGACTATCAGGCCCTTTCAGAGCATAGACGGGCCGGGACGGTGCTCAATTATCTGACTCTCGTGCACGGCATGGCCCCGCGCGGGTGATTTCGCGCTGAAATTCTGTTCAAATGTTCAACACCTGTGTTGAGTAAGGGGCCCCTCGCCGATAAAGTTCGCAAATAAAATATCTCGTTTTGGGGGCTTTGTGATGAGATTTGTTTTACTTGTATTTGTCACTCTTTTTGCGGCTTTGCCTCACGCTCAAAGCGCAGAGCCGTCCTCGTGCAAGATGAGTGATGTTCCCAAAAAAATTCAAGACAGGGGTGTCGCATGGCTGGGCGAAAGTCGGCGTTGGGGTCAAGCTGACGACGTTCTCAAAGACGTAAACATAGCTATAGATGCCGGTGAGTTTTCTGAATGCGAAATGGCTTACATCTCGCAAGTCAGACATCGGGTGATGGCGAGGACCAAAGATCCGGAGACATCGATCCCGGCCCTCGAGGCGTTTGTTCGAGACACGACACCGGAAACAAATTCCGGCTGGTCAAATGACGCCCTTCGTCTCTCAAAACAGTACAAAAAAGTGCAAGCCTTCTCTGAACTCGCGATACTGGGTGAGACATATATGGATGTCATCAAACCGGATCATCGCCACGCTCTGGAATCCTCTTTCTATATCGGTTTGATTGGAATGGGGGAATCAGAACGCGCACTCGACTTTCTTCAAACTCAGTTCGAACTGGATCGCTCCGCGCTCACACGGCATGAACTCCGATACGCCTTGGCGCTATCACAGCGTTTAGGCGTGAGCGATTTGGAGTCACGCCTGGAAACAGAAATGACCAACAGGACTGGGCGCGTCTCGATGCCGGGGCCACTGCCTGCGTTTGAAGGCGATATGCTGGACAACTTGATCGCCCGAGATACCGGCACACGCTATCAAGTCACCATCACAAAGCCCCCAATACCGATGTACCCGCAGGCTGCGGCGCGACGCAGCCTAAACGGCACTTGCGACGTGAAGTTCGATATCTCGAAGACGGGCAAACCAAAGAAAATAAAAGCAGAATGTTCTAACTCAGTGTTCGAACGATCCGCACGCCAAGCTTTCAAAAGAGCGCGCTACGAGCCACTGGTGATTGATGGCATTGCTTATGAAATGACGAGCATTACGTATCCTCTTGAGTTCAATATCAACTAAAGACCCCTGCGCATGAGTGACCTACGCGCCCACCACCGGCTTGCCATATACGGCACGCTCGCACCGGGACGGGTGAACCATCATCATGTCAGCATGATCGACGCGACCTGGGTCAAAGGCGTCGTGCGCGGCTATTTGAGCGACGATGGCTGGGGCGCGACCTATGGCTTTCCCGGCATTCGCCTTGATCCGGAAGGCGACGCAGTCGAGGTTCAGGTGCTGGAGTCGGCCGATCTCCCCGATCACTGGACGCGCCTCGACGCGTTTGAGGGGGAGGAATATGAACGGGTGCCCGTCGATGTTGAAACGGAGGGTGGGGTGATCAAAGCGCAGATTTACGTCGTGGCGGGAGGCTCATCCTGAGCGGAGTCGAAGGATGATGAGAGGACGCTTAGGCGCTCTAATCGCACCGGCCTCGCCCTTCGACTTCGCTCAGGATGAGGCCTGGGCAGTCGCAGGATGAGGCCCTGGTTTGGCCGCGGACTTAGCCCATGTTTCTGAGAATGGATTTCCATTGCCGGTTCTCGACCAGCGTTGAGCGATAGGCGCGGATGGACCCGCCAGAGACATTTGAGATCGCTTGCTTGACGCTGTCGGCAATGGACACGGGCATCCAGGGGCTCAGCGTCACGCGTGTCACCAAAGCGAGATCGATGGCCTGTTCGCAGCGATCAATGTGCCGTTCGTCCTCTGTGATGAGGAAGCGATATTCCTGCTCATCGGAAAACTGGATGCGTTTCAGGAACGGGATGCGATCCGCCGCTGGACGCATCGTCTTGAGGTCTGAGATCGTGTGATAGGTGACATCCCCATGCAGGAGCTCTTCGGTGTCCTGCTCAAACTGCTCGATCAATCCTTCCCGATCGAACCAGATGCACACGCCCTCCATGCCGGGCGAGAACACTTTCCAATGATGGTAGGTCTCCTCAGCGCCGGTCAGGCACAAAGCGAGCACCGATCCACACCCTTCGAGCTCGCGAAACCGCTCAAGCGAAAAGGCATCATTTCGGTCGTCCCAAAAGGCCGGATTCATGAAACTGATTGCGCCTCTCTGAATCATATCGATGAGAACGGACAGTGAGGTGTAACGCCTGAGCGTGTTCGTCGTATCCATAGGCCTCCCCTGCGGCAGTGAGCGGTCTTGATCGCCTGCCATGCTTTAAGCCATGAGGGAAGGTATGAGCCATTTAACAGCCTTTAATGCGAGCCTCGAGGTGGTCGCAGCCCGCTGCGAGGATGTTGTCCCACCGGTCTATGAGGCGCTGTTCGAGCGCTTTCCAGAGCATGAGAAACTCTTCGTCCTCGATATCGATCATGGCGCCCGGGGGCATATGTTGAATGAGGCCCTGACCATGGCGGAAGGCTTGCTGCAAGCCGACCCTGTGGCAATCAGTTTCGTCTCGGCAGAACGCATGAACCATGAAGGCTATGGCATCGATGATGGCGTGTTTGAGGGCTTCTATGAGGTCATGGCGGAGGTGTTCAAAGCGCTCGCAGGCGAGGCCTGGTCACAGGATATGAGCGCTGCCTGGCTGGCCGTGTCAGAAGCTGCGTCTGAAGCAAAACTGTAAAGCGCTGCATCCAAATCATCTGTTGATTGCATCTTAGTCTGTGAGCCCACACACTGGGCGCCACGACAAGGACAAAACATGATGCAAGAAACGCTGATTCCGATCTTTCTGTTCGCCGCGATCGTCGCAACGATCTGGTTGTTCAGCCACTATAATTACAAAAAGCGCCACACCGCGCATGAGACCCTGCGGCTGGCTGTCGAAAAAGGTCAGGAGGTCTCGCCGGAACTGGTCGAGCGCATGTCGGCCATGAATGACCCGATCAAGTCCGATCTGCGCCGCGGCATTTTACTGATCGCGTTCGGCGTTGCGTTCATCCTTCTCGGTGGGATCATGCCGCACGAAGAGGAACAAGCCCTGCGCGGCATCATCGCCATCTCATCTTTCCCCATTGTCTTGGGGCTGGCCTATCTCGGGCTCTGGCGATTCAGCCACGATCGATAAGCACGGACACGAGTGACCAGGGTGAAATCCGATCTGGATCTCGCGCAGGAGGCAGCCTCTGGACAAGAGGCGGCCTTCGAGGCGTTGGTCCGACGCCATCAGGGCATGGTCCGAGGGCTCGCGCGGCGATTGACGGCGCATGCTGCGGAAGCGGATGACGTGGCCCAAGCCGCCTTCATGACCGCCTGGCGAAAGATCCGGTCTTATCGCGGCGGGTCATTCAAATCCTGGCTGTGTACGATTGCCTATCGCGAATTCTTGCAGGCACGCCGCAAACGCAAGCCGGAAGTCACGTTTGATGAAAGTGCGCATGTGATCGCGTTCGATACGTCCGCTGCGCGCTTACCAGAGCAACTGGATTTGGATCGAGCGCTGAGCACACTTCCCGAGGCCCAGCGGATCTGCGTGGTCTTATGCGTGGCCGCTGGGATGAGCCATTCTGAGGCGTCTGCCGCCACGGGGTATCCACTCGGAACAGTCAAATCGCATGTCAATCGCGGCGTTGCGGCCCTTCGTAAACAGCTTGCCACTGAACATGTCGCGTGATGGAGTAGGAACGATGGAAACAGACGAAAGATATGACGATCTGACCGCGCTGTTTGAGGCGCAAGACGCGGCTTTGGAAAATGAAGCCTTTGTCGAACAGGTCATGCGCCCCATCCACAAGCGGGCGCGCTGGCGAGCGCCGCTCCTCTTCGGTGCAGGTGGTATTGGCCTCGGCGCCGCCGTGTCGCAAATGGGTGGCTTGATTGACGCCATACGGACGCAAACCGCAGAGCTGAACGCGTCGTGGCAACCGGTCGATGCGAGCCTTTGGGAGCGCGCGGCGGCAGACCCGATTTGGATCGCCGCGATTGTGATCGTCATCATCAGCTGCGCCGCAATCATCGCGACGGAACGCGCTTAGCTGGCGCTCCAACGCGCACAGATCGAGGTCGGCAAGAGACGCGCGTCTTCCGCATGCGGCAGAGCCATCTCGCCCATTTCGATGGACCCGCTAAGACCTTGCAAATGCCCCGCGAGCGCTTGCGCTAAAGCAATGTGTGAGAGACGCACCGCATAGGCCGTCAGGATCACAAATAGCGGCTGATCACTGAGCAAAGCGCGCACATTGGCAAGCAAGCCGGGCAAATCCTCCTCGAAGCGCCAGGTTTCGTTCTTGGTGCCGCGCCCAAATTTTGGGGGATCGAGAACGATCGCATCATAGGTGTTGCCGCGTCGAATCTCCCGCGCAGTGAATTTCATCGCATCATCGGCAATCCAGCGGATCGGCGCCTCGCCCAAACCGCTCAAGTCTGCATACTCTTTGCCAAAGCCGTTAGATTTCGGACTGGCGTCCAAATGCGTCACCTCGGCACCGGCTTGCGCGGCGGCGAGGCTCATCATTCCGGTATATCCGAACAGGTTCAGCAGGCGGATTTTGCGACCCGCTGCGCGGATCTGATCTTGGGCAAAGGCCCAGTGAACGCTGTGTTCCTGAAATACGCCGAGGTGCCGAAACGGTGTGCGCCGCGCCTGCAGATGGATCCCGCGCCAGGTCATTGGCCACGCGTCGGGCGCGGCGCGATTGATCACCTGCCAATTGCCGCGGTCATCCTCGCCGGATTTGGCATCGAAGCGCGCATCGGCTTGCCAGGTCTCGACAGGGTTTGCTGGGGGCCAGAAGGCCTGCGGATCCGGTCGGATCACGGTCTGAGCGCCAAACCGCTCCCATTTGTGTCCATCGCCGCTATCGAGCAGCGCATACTGACCCGGGTCCCACTGATCGGCGAGGAAAAGAACTGACTTTTGTTTCAAGGGTTATGCGATACGATTGATTCTGAATTGTTAGTTGCGCCCCGCATACGGTAAATCGAATACGTTTGGGATACATAAAATGAAAATCAATCGTGCTTTGTGCATGTTCTGCCTTTTTGGGTCGCTCACACTGAACGCTTGGCCAGAGCGTCAAAACAGCGACTTTTCGATCCATAATTTTAAGGCTGGTTATGCATGCGCCGAGGCTTTGGTTGAGCGTCCGTTTCTTATGTCACCAGAACAAATCTGCTTTCAGAGCAAAGTTATAAACGTGACCGGGCAAGGACAGTGCATTTATGGGGGCGAATGGAAATCGTGCACCTGGCATGGGTTCGAGTTTAGTTACGATGAGCTCGCTCAGACTTTAGAATTGAGTTGCCAAGAAACGACCAGCGTGCCCGTGTATTATGGAAATCCAGACTCAGTTTCAGACGAAAGCGTGTCCGTCACGACTTTCACACTAACACTCGAAGCTGGCACTCGACGCTTTTTCAATGCTCAGTACGCATTATTGTCTCGAGCAACAGCCTACAGACAAGAAATCTCATCAACGACCCGGTGCTTTCACGACGGGGATATGGTTTTGGAGTTCGACCAAAAGATCGTTCATCCAGAGCTTTACGCAGTCGATTGAGTAGAAGCGTATTGCTCAAACCCCCTTTGCCGCCAGCCTTCATAGAGCATGATTGCCGTGGCTTGGGCGAGGTTGAGGCTGTCCGCTCCGCCGCGCATAGGGATCAGGCAAAGCTGATCGCACTGGGCTTCAATTGCCGGGGGCAAACCCGCTTGCTCGTTGCCCATCAGGATTAAGCTCGGTTGCACAAAATCGACGCCTGCATGAGGCGTGTCGCCGTTTACGCTGGCCGCGACCATGCTCAGGCCTGCGGCGTGCCGCCAGGTATTGAAGGTTTCAAAATCGGCGCGGGCGAGAGCGACATCAAACAGTGAGCCCATCGAGGCCCGCACGGATTCGATGCTGTAAGGATCGCAGCACGTCTCGATCAGAACCACCCCCGCAGCGCCAGCACAATCTGCGGTCCGCAAAATCGTGCCGAGATTGCCGGGGTCGCGGCACTCGTAAAGTCCGATCCAAAGGCCTTTGTCCTGCGCGTCCAGATTTGTGAGGACCAGATCGCGTTGCCGGATGGCGGCGATCACGGCTTGCGGATTGTCTTTGCGCGCGATCGATCCTGCGAGTCGATCCGGAACCTGGATCACCCTTGCGCCCTGAGCCTGAGCGCGCCCGGCAAGGGTCTGGACAAAGTCACGCTCGGCCCCAGCATTTGAAACAATGAGTGTCTCCACGTGCCAGGCTTGCGCCAAGGCCTGTTCGATCAGCCGGGCCCCCTCCGCGAGAAACAGTCCGGTCTCATTCCGGCCCTTTTTGCGCTCCAGAGTCCGCAGCTGCTTAATCAGCGGATTGCTCGCGGACGTGATTTGATCGAACTCGACTTTCATGACCGCCCTGTAACATGCACTTGCCTGATTCCAAGGGATAAGGCAGGACTCAAGGGTTAATGCAGTCTTTGCAAGGAGAGATTGCGCGATGGGTGCCTATGATACGATGACCGCTGGTCTCAGCGGCGCGGCGCTTGCAGTATTGGGGATTGTGACCGTTCACGGCACATCTGAATACCATTTGAACGCTGCTCAAATGCAAGCGCAGCTTGAAGCCTCTGCACGAGAGGCGTTGGCCGAGTCCGGACAGAGCTGGGCGACGCTGGAAATGAATGGTCCGCGGGCTCTGTTGAGCGGGCAGCCCCCATCTGTGGACGCTGCCGAAGCGGCGCGAATCGCGGTGCTGACCTCGTCCGGACCCGGCGGGATATTGCAGGGCGGTGTCTTGTCCGTAACTACAAGTTTTTCAGAGATTCGTGAGCTGCCCGTTGCCTCCCCATTTAAATGGCGCGCCATCAAGAGTCCTGGCGGCGACCTGATTCTGGTCGGATCGGTGCCGAACAATACGATCAAGGCTGAGCTTGCGGAATATGCAGAGGGTCTGGGCGGATTGTTCCTCGACGATCGTGCGCAGTTGGCGCTAGGCGTCCCTGAAGGCGATTGGGTTGGCACGGCCAAGTTTGGTCTGGATCAACTCTCTCTGCTCGATAGCGGCGAGGCGCGTCTGACCGATCATGAACTGCGATTGAGCGGTATCGCCATGGAAGATACCGCGCGGATTCAGGCCACCGCTTCGGTGTCTAATCTGTCCGATCCCTGGACTGGCATTGCCGATATTGATGGCCCGAGCCACTGGCAGGCGCAGCACATTGATGGAACTTTGGTCTTGTCTGGCAGCTGCGAAACCGCAGAGGACAAAGCAGAGATCGCAACCATCGCTGAGACTTATTTTGAGGGACCGGTGATCGACCAGATGAGCGTCTCGGCCAGTGAGTACGACCCTTGGATCGAAGGGGTTCGCCTCGGCCTGCCGCATTTCAGCCAGTTTGAGAGCGGTGAAATGCAGTTCCAGCCTGAAGGTGACGGGTTCAGTTTTGACGGTGAAGCGACGAGCTCTACGCTGCAATTCCTGCGTGAGGACATGGCAAAACTGGACGGCGAGTATGCGGTCGAAATCGCCGCCGAGACCGTTACTGTTCAACTCGATGAAATTGCCGGTGTGGAGCTGGGTGATGACCCTTTGCAGGCCTGTCAGACGTCTTTCGATCTGATCATGGACGCCAATTCAGTTGTGTTCAGAACCGGCAGCGCCGAAATCTCACGTGAGAGCGGCGAGACGCTGGATAAGATCATGGCCGTGACGGTCTCTTGTGCTGACAACCTGGTATTTGAGGTTGGTGGGCATACGGACAATACGGGCGCTCGCGACGCGAACATTGTGCTCAGCGAGGCGCGTGCCCAAGCGGTTGCGAATTACATGCAGAATACAGGCTTCGATGTCGCGCGATTGATCGTAACTGGGTATGGTCCCGACCAACCCGAATCAGACAATGCGACGGCGGCGGGCCGCGCTGCGAATCGAAGAATCGAATTCAACGTTCAAGAACGGAGCGAGTAGATGCAGTGGATTATTGCGAACATGTGGATGGCGCTTGCTGCTGCTACCCTGCTCGGATTGCTCTTTGGATTCTCGTTCCGGGGATTGCTGTCGAGCGATAGCGTGCGTCGTGCGCGGGTCGAGCGGGAGATTGCAAAGACAGAGCTCACGCAAGCGAAAGCCGAGATCGACGCGCTCTATGGCGCGCAGCGTAAGCGCAAAGAAGAAGACGCCCAGTCGGTAGGCGTGGATGAGTCTTTGCGGGCTGAGCTTTCAGATCGTGAAACGCGGATCTCGTCTCTCGGCGACGAATTATCCGCCGCACGGGCTGAACTGGAAGCGCTCAAATCTGAAAAAGATGACCATACGAATGTGCTGCAAAATGTCGGGGCAGCTGCGGCAGGTGCCGTGGCGGGCGCTGTCCTGTCGGACGACGATCAGAAAGAACTGACAGAGCTCAAGGATCGCAATGCTTGGCTGGAAGAGCGCGTGACGGCGCTTGAAGCTGATGTCTCAGTCGCACATGCTGAAACGGCAGATGATGTCGCTGTTCCTGTCATGGCAGACGTTCAAACGGATGGCGCCGACCACGAAAAGCTAACCTGGCGGAGCGCATATTTAAGCCAGCGGGTCGACGCCCTTGAGCGGAAGATCATTGCTGGATCTGCGGCGGCCGCCATGCTCACCCCCATGCCAGCGCCTGAGACTGCCGCAATCGTACCCGAGCCAGAACCAGAACCCGCGCCGGAGCCAGCGCCCATTGTGGACAATGCTGAAAAGGCTGCTGCAGACGAGGAATTGGCGCGGCTGCGGTGGCGAAATCGTTATCTGGAAGGCCGGCTGGCTTATTTTGAAGAGAGCGTTGAGGATGAGGTCGAGACAGTCGTCGAGGCGGACGACACGGTTGAGACCCCGGTTGATCCTGAGCCCGAGCCAGAAGCCGTTGCGGCCTCCGAGCCAGCATCCGAGCCGGAATCTGAACCGGATTCCGCAGCAGACCCTGACCCCGCTTCAGAGACAGAAGAGGCACCGGTGGCTGCGCCAGAGGTGGAACCGGACATTCATCCGTCTGAAGCCATGCTTGCCGAGCTCGAAGGCGTGCAGCCGGAGCAAATCGACAAACCGTCTGAAGGCGGCGATGATCTCACGGTGATCACGGGCATCGGTCCGCGCATTGCCGAGGTGCTGAATGGACTGGGCATCTGGCATTACTCACAGATTGCGGGATGGTTGCCCGAGCACGAAACCTGGATCGAAAACCACCTCTCGTTCAAAGGTCGTGTGAGCCGCGAAAACTGGGTCGGGCAAGCCAAGCAGTTGGTGTCCCCCGCCTGAACCCTGTCGATCCCTTACTTCATCCCGCATTCACCTGCCGCATGCCAAACTGGTCGTAAGTTATTGGAGAACCGTGTATTTTGCCTCGACTAGAGATCGGGTGTAGTCTCGCGGCTATTGAGGAGACAGGCAGATGAATAAATTGCTGATTACAGATGAAATGATCGAAACCGGCGACCGCATTGATGCGCCGCGCGACTTTATGGACACCGCGCAACGCATTCCAATGTCGCGGCGGCGCATTTTATCCGGCCTTGCCGCGGGTACGATTGTCCCGTTGGTGGTGGGATGCGCGACCAACCCGGTGACCGGAGCAAACCAGTTGATTATTCCGGGCTTCGACAATGCGTCCCTGGCAAGAATGTCCCAAGCCGCCTGGGCGGATATGAAAGCCCAGACCCCGCAAACCGGGGATTCCCGTCTGCGCGGACGCGTCCTGACCACATGGGACCGAACCGCCAGAGGGCGCTCCACCGCGCTTCGTGATATCTATAACCAAGACTCCAGCTACGCCCCGGATGAGTGGGAAATCGCGGTCTTCGATACCGATGTCGTGAACGCGTTTGTGATGCCGGGTCAGCAGGTCGGCGTGTATCGCGGCATCACCGAACTGACGGAAAATGATGACCAACTCGCCACCATACTTGGGCATGAGGCCGGTCACATTGACGGACAGCACTCTGCAGAGCGCGCCTCCATGCAAGTCGCCGGGCAAGTCGCCATGGTCGCAGGATCGATCGCGATCGCGCAATCCGATGAGCTCAAGCAGTACGGCAATACAATCGCGGCCCTGGGCGGCGCTGCAATCCAATTCGGTGTGTTGCTGCCCTATAGTCGTCGCCACGAATACGAAGCAGACCGACTGGGTCTCGATTATATGG
Organism: Pseudomonadota bacterium; assembly: GCA_038527765.1. Taxonomy (GTDB): domain Bacteria; phylum Pseudomonadota; class Alphaproteobacteria; order Caulobacterales; family Hyphomonadaceae; genus Henriciella. Next base: position 18,096 of record JBCBFK010000011.1, on the reverse strand, counting down.
CGAAGGCTGGCTACGACGTCACGCAGGCGCCTCGTTTGTGGGATCTGATGGATCAACGCAGCGCGGGCAATCGTCCACCAGAGTTTATGTCGACCCACCCGGAACCAGGCAATCGCAAGCAGGAATTGATCAATTACATCAATGCGCGCGGGTACGCCTTCATCTAGCGAAGACTGTTTACATTGTAAAAAAGCCCGCTCTCATCCGGAGCGGGCTTTTGATTTCTTGTGCGGCTGTGCGGCTACACGGCTCTGCAGCTGATCCCGTCAAGCGCGATCTTCTCACCCGTGTCTGAGCGAACCGCATAACAGCTGTCCCCCTCGAGCATGAGCTCCAACCGTATTGGCATGACGGGACTGTGCGTTTCATCCGGACCAAGCGGTGGTGGCATCATTGTGATTGTCGACTCGGTGGTCAGATCGTCCGCGCCGAGTTTGTAATCGTCTTTCCCGAGGGCGGTTCTGAGTTGGGTCTTTAACGTTTCCAGCGTCGTGTCGGAGGCGTCCACCAGGACGGCCGGGACGGTCGGTTCAGTGGCATGCTGACAGCCCGCTGCTGCGACCAGGCCGAGTACGAGCGCGACGGACCGGATCATTTCGGCATCCTCAGGTCACGTACGCTGCGCAGATAATAATCCTCGCGCCGCACGTCGGCACCAATGTCTCCGGGACCGGATTTGCTGGCGACGAACTGGGTCGCTTTCGTGGTGACAGGAGGACAGGTTCCGGCGGTGCGATATTGCAGTGCCGCCGCGAGCAGGCCTTCGGTTTCATCGCCTAGGACTTTGGTGAAATCGTCCGAGGCCTGACAGCCAGGGACGCTAATGCCAAAGCTTGCACTCGAGTTTGCCGGGATGAACCCATCCGCAAAATCGCCAAACCCCTTATCATTCGCGCCTTGGAACTGGATCGTATAGAAGGTCGTGCCGCAATTGTCCTGAGGGAAGAACCCGTAAGGTTTGCCGCAGGTCGTGTCGCCAATCAGGACGACTTCAACATCAATCCCGCGAAGTCCGTTGATGACCGCTTCACTGGCGCTGCACGTATCTTCGGTCGCGAGGATGAAGACACGGTTCAAGTCGAGAGACGGCAAGGGCGCGCCGTCAACCAAGGAAGCATTATCGTCGAATTTGATCACAAAATCGATGAATGGAAACGGCTCGTTGAGGGACCCATCGATCGGGTTTCGATTACCGGCATCGTCATTGTAGATGAACCGCTCAAAGACTTTCCCATTCGTCTGAGCTGGGCCGGCGATCATATAGCTCAGTTGCGCCGCGACCGCGAGCAAGCCGCCGCCATTATACCGCAAATCCAGGACGAGATCTGAAACATTCTCGCTCGCCATTTCATCAATGGCGTCGATGATGGCCTCCTCTGAAGAGAAGGGGCTGAACGTATTGAACGCGACATATCCAATTTTGTCAGCGCCGTCCGTGATCACGCGTGTGGTGAGGATGGGCTGTGCAACAATATCCTCGGTGACGAGGCTGAAGGTGCGGGTTGACCCATCCGTATCCTCGACCAGGAATGTCCGCGACAGTCCGGTTTGGGAGGGGAAGAGAAGCTCAAGCAGCGCGTCAATCTCAGGCTCTGTCCGAAAGCCCTCCACGACATCCTGGCCATTGATTTCGAGGATCTTGGCGCCGCGGGGCAGCGGAATTTGCCCTGAGACTTCGGTTCCGGCCGGGGAGCCTGGTTCTGAGTAAGCAACTCGGATATCCCGTGGGGGCGCGCCGGCCAGGATGGCATATTCGACGCCATAGCCTGGGTTGCCGACAGAATTGCGAGCTGCGAGGAACTCGTCCGTGGGCTGGCTGAAGTGAAAGTCATCACGTTCTTCGCCCGAGGGTTCGATCGCATCGGTTTTCAGGACGTCGAAGTAAGCGACAGCGGTCGAGAACCCGGCCGGGTCTTGATCGACCACCTCATCATTCCAGAGATAGGTCTCATTCGTCCAGGACCGCAGCCAAAGCTGCTCGTCCAATAAAGATCCTGCCTGATCCGGGAAGAAATTACCTTCAATGTCCTGACCTGTCCGCGGGCTCGCGCACTGGTCTTTAAATGAGCTCGCAGCCTCAAACACACCCTGCGTCCAAGTTGATCCAGCCGGTGGAGGTGGCGGTGGCGGAGGCGGCGGCGGCGGAGGAGGGGGCGGTGGAGGCGGAGACACAGCGACGGGCGTGGTCGTGCCACCACCGCCTCCACCACCGCCGCCACACGCAGCAAGAGTTGCTCCACCGGCCAATAAGGCAGCCGCAGCCGCAATTTTGGTAATATTCGACTTTGTCATCGGGCCCTGACTCCACACACTATCTAACGTCTTTCCCACATTTTATTGCGAACACAAAAACCGCACTTCTGGCAACCCTAGGACTGGATTTGATGAGTATTTGTTACTGAATTAGAATGATTTGAACACATTGCCGCGCTTGACCGCGCGCATCCAAGGTGCTTTACGCCTGCGCTCACTCGTCAGAGTGGCAAAATCGTTTGTGGCAGGGGCTGCCAGCCCGCACCACGAACCCTCTAAACCCTGGCGTCTGGATCGAAAGACCACCAGACACCGCATTTGCCAGAGAGGCTATCATGGCTAAGAAACTGCTGGGGCAGCTGAAGCTCCAGATTCCTGCCGGCGCAGCAAACCCATCGCCCCCGGTTGGACCGGCGCTCGGTCAGCGCGGCATCAACATTATGGAATTCTGTAAGGCGTTTAACGCCAAGACAGAGAAGATGGAAAAGGGCCTGCCGCTGCCGGTCGTAATCGATTACTATCAAGACAAGTCCTTCACCTTCATCGTCAAGACGGCGCCGGCGTCTGTTTTGTTGCGCAAAGCGGCGAAACTGAAAAAAGGCAGCCAGGAGCCTGGTCGTTCCGTCGCTGGTAAAGTGACCCGCGCCCAGTGCCGCGAGATCGCCGAAGCGAAAATGGTCGACCTGAACGCCAACGATCTCGATCAAGCAACCAAGATCATTGAGGGCTCTGCGCGCTCAATGGGTCTCGAAGTGGTGGAGTAAGAGCATGGCTGGAAAACGTTATCGCACCGCCGCTGAAGCCATTGATGTAGATACGCTCTACACGGTCGCGGACGCTGTAAAGCTGGTCAAATCAAACGCCACCTCAAAATTCGACGAGACGGTTGAAATCGCCGTCAATCTCGGCGTTGACCCGAAATATGCCGACCAAATGGTCCGCGGCGTTGTTTCGCTGCCATCTGGCACCGGGAAAGACGTCCGGGTCGCGGTGTTTGCGCGCGACGCGAAAGCCGACGAAGCCCGCGAAGCCGGCGCTGAAATCGTTGGCGCGGAAGACCTGATGGAAGAGATCCAAAACGGCAAGTCTGACTTTGACCGTGTGATTGCCTCACCGGACATGATGTCTGTTGTCGGTCGCTTGGGTAAAATCCTCGGGCCCCGCGGCCTGATGCCAAACCCGAAAGTTGGCACCGTGACGCCAAACGTCGGCCAAGCGGTCAAAGACGCCAAAGGCGGCTCAGTTGAGTTCCGGGTCGAAAAGCTCGGCATCATCCATGCGGGTATTGGCAAAGCATCGTTCACCGAAGATGCCATTGAGAAGAACGTTCGTGCCTTCGTCGATGCGCTAATGAAAGCCAAACCTTCAGGCGCCAAAGGCACTTATGTGAAGAAGATTGCCCTTAGCTCAACAATGGGCCCCGGTGTGGGCGTGGATACAGGCGACGCGATCGCAAGCTAAGCGACGCGCCCGCGACTTCATCGAAAGCCCGCTGGATAAGTCTGGCGGGCTTTTTTGATGCGCTGCAGGGCAAAAATGAGATGATCTCCCCGGCCGCTTATGTGGTCACGCTGCCTGGCCAGAGATCGAGGTTTAGTGGGTCGTCTTTGACGGGGAAAAGCGCCCTCTAAGCCCGTCGGATCAATAAAAACGCAAAAGGCTTGACTTTTCTGAAATTAGGACTTGCGCGCCTGTGGATGAAAGGTTAAGGAACCCGGCTTGCGGGAGATTGGCGATTCGTCGGTCTCCCGTTTCCTGTCCGAGACCATGGGTCGCTTTGTTCGAAGTGTAAATCCCTTGATAGACGGGGTGATGCAGGTTGGTCTGTGAGTTTCACAGATTGGACTGGTCTGCGGATGCCCTGGGCAGGCGCTCGACATGGCGCCAAGGCGTCATCGACGGCAACCCCAGGCGCCCGGATGGTCCGGTCGCCTTGTTTGAAGGAGATCCGTAATGGATAGAGCCGGAAAAGCCGAAGCCATCAAAACGCTCGAGGGCGTTATTGCTGACTCAGGCAGTGTCATTGTGGCACGTTATACCGGTCTTACAGTTGCGGAGATGACTGAGTTCCGTGGCAAACTGCGTGAGCAGGGCGCGACAGCGAAAGTGGTCAAGAATCGTCTCTTCAAGAAAGCGCTTGATGGGAAAGGCGGCGACGCGGCGAGTGCCATGTTTGTTGACCAGACTGTCATTGCTTACGCCGATGATCCAGTTGCTGCGGCAAAGGGAACTTCGGAGTTCGCCAAAGATAATGAGAAGCTCGTTATCGTTGGCGGTATGATGGGCGACGAGATCTTGGATTCGAAGGGTGTGGAAGCGCTCTCGAAAATGCCATCTCGCGAGGAACAAATTGCAACTGTCGTGGCGCGTCTCTTGGGACAAGCCAGCCAGCTCGGTCAGCGTCTCAATGCACCAGGTCAAGGCCTGGCAGGCGCGATCAATGCCATCGGCGAACAGGCGGCAGCGTAAGGTCAATTCCACAGCAAAGACCAGCAAACACATCAACCCGAAACAGGAAATCAGAAAATGGCTGATATCGCAAAACTCGGTGAAGAGCTCCTGGGCCTCACCATTCTTGAAGCAAAAGAGCTCAACGACTTTCTCGAAGAGCGTGGCATTAAAGCAGCAGCTGCAGTCGCAGTCGCTGGTCCGGCAGCTGGCGGTGACGCTGGCGGCGCAGCCGCAGAAGAGAAAGACGAGTTTGACGTCGTCCTCACCGATGCCGGCGCCAAGAAAATCAACGTGATTAAAGTTGTCCGCGAAGTCGTGGGCGGCCTTGGTCTGAAAGAGGCAAAAGAGCTCGTCGAAAGCGCTCCGAAGCCAATCAAAGAAGGCGTCGCGAAAGACGAAGCCGAAGAAATCAAGAAGAAGTTCGAAGAAGCCGGCGCAACCGTCGAGCTCAAGTAAGCTTCTGCCCCGAAACGGGGCGCGTACAGTGCGGGATGGTGTTTGCGCGAAGCGCCAACTCGTAAGTATTTAGCGCGGCAAGGCCTTATTGGCTTTGCCGCGTCCTCGCGTTCTAGGCGACACGCCGCTTTGGTCGACGGGCCGAGTGGCACAAAACGGAAGACAAGATGGCACTCTCTTTCACTGAAAAGAAACGCATCCGCAAATCCTTCGGCAAAATTCCCGAAGCCATCGATATGCCAAACCTCATCGAGGTTCAGCGCTCCTCATACGAACACTTCCTGCAAATGAATACTCCGCAGCATGAACGGACCGATGATGGTCTGGGCGGCGTGTTCAAGTCAGTGTTCCCGATTATCGATTTCAACGAGCGCGCGTCGCTCGAATACGTCTCGTATGAGTTCGAGCCGCCAAAGTTCGATACAGAAGAATGTATGCAACGTGATCTGACGTATGCAGCGCCGCTGAAGGTGCGCTTGCAGCTGGTCGTGTTCGACATCGATGAAGACACCGGCGCCAAGTCGGTCAAAGAAGTCAAAGAGCAAGAGGTCTATCTCGGGGATATCCCGCTGATGACCAATAAGGGTACGTTCATCGTGAACGGTACCGAGCGCGTCATCGTCAGCCAAATGCACCGGTCGCCAGGTGTGTTTTTCGACCATGACAAAGGCAAGACGCACTCGTCCGGCAAATTGCTTTTCGCGGCTCGGATCATTCCTTATCGCGGCTCTTGGCTCGATTACGAGTTTGATGCCAAAGACATTCTGAACGTTCGGATCGACCGCAAGCGGAAACTGCCTGCCACGACCCTGCTGATGGCGCTCGGCTATGATTCCGATCAGATCCTCGACATGTTCTACACCCATTCGATCTATCGGATGGACAAGAAAGGCTGGATCACGGGCTTCAATCCTGATGCCTGGAAAGGCGTGAAGCCGACTTTCGATCTGGTGGATGCCAAGTCGGGTAAAGTCGTCGCGCCAGCCGATCGCAAGATCACCGCACTGGCCCTGAAGCGGATCAAGGAAGGCGGCACGGAAGAGCTTCTGCTGCCAACTTCAGCGCTTGAGAACAAGTTCCTGGCGCGCGACATCGTCAACCGCAAAACTGGTGAAATCTACGGTGAGTCCGGCGATCTGCTTGAGGAAGAGCTGCTGGCCGAGCTGCGCGAACAGAAAATCAAAGCGATTGAAGTTCTTGACGTAGATGGCGGCGGTCGCGGCCCGTGGCTGCGCAACACGCTGAAAGCGGACAAGAATGACACGCGCTTCGAAGCGCTGTCGGACATTTATCGCGTCATGCGTCCAGGTGAACCACCAACCCAGGAAGCGGCGGATGCTCTGTTCAATCAGCTCTTCTTCGATGGCGAGCGCTATGATCTGTCGGCTGTTGGCCGAGTGAAGATGAACACGCGTCTGAAAGTGGCGGTCTCTGGCTATGAGCCAGCAGAAGACACCGAGCGCACATTGCGCAATGACGACATTACCGGCGTCATGAAGGTCATTCTCGACCTGAAAGACGGTAAGGGTGACGTCGACGATATCGACAATCTCGGCAACCGCCGCGTTCGCTCTGTCGGTGAGCTGATGGAAAACAATTACCGCATTGGTCTGGTGCGAATGGAGCGCGCGATCAAAGAGCGCATGAGCTCTGTCGACATCGACACGGTGATGCCGAACGACCTGATCAATGCGAAGCCAGTGGTCGCGTCTGTGCGTGAATTCTTCGGCTCTTCGCAGCTGTCGCAGTTCATGGACCAAACCAATCCGCTTTCAGAGATTACGCACAAGCGTCGTCTCTCTGCGCTTGGCCCAGGTGGTCTGACGCGGGAGCGCGCGGGCTTTGAGGTGCGCGACGTGCACCCAACCCACTATGGCCGGATCTGCCCAATTGAAACGCCGGAAGGCCCGAACATTGGTCTGATCAACTCGCTCGCGACGCATGCGCGCGTCAACAAGTATGGCTTCATTGAAAGCCCGTACCGGAAAGTCGAGAGCGGCAAGCTGACCGATGAGGTCATTTACCTCTCTGCGATGGAAGAACAGCTTTACAAGATTGCTCAGGCCAATACGCAGGTCGACGGCAAGGGTGAGCTGATCAATGAGTTTGCCAATGCGCGTGTGAATGGCGAGGCGATGCTCGTGTTGAAAGAGGACGTTCAGTATATGGACGTGTCTCCGAAGCAGGTTGTCTCTGTTGCGGCGGCGCTTATCCCATTCCTGGAGAATGATGACGCCAACCGCGCTCTGATGGGCTCAAACATGCAACGCCAAGCGGTGCCGCTGGTGCAAACCGATGCACCTCTGGTCGGGACCGGTATGGAATCCGTTGTCGCCCGCGATAGCCGTGCGGCTGTTGTGGCGTCTCGCGCCGGTGTGATTGAGCAAGTCGACGGCACTCGGATCGTTGTCCGTGCGACGGATGATCTGGAAGGCAAGTCCGGTGTGGACATTTATCGCCTGTCCAAGTTCCGCCGCTCGAACCAGAATAGCTGCATCAACCAGCGTCCAATCGTAAGAGTGGGCGACGAGGTGAAGAAGGGCGATATCATCGCTGATGGTCCGTCGACAGATCTCGGCGAACTGGCGCTTGGCCGGAACGTGCTCGTCGCGTTCATGCCGTGGAATGGCTACAATTTCGAAGACTCCATCCTGATCTCTGAGCGCATCGTGCGCGATGATGTCTACACTTCGATCCACCTGGAAGAGTTTGAAATCGCCGCGCGCGACACCAAGCTCGGCCCTGAAGAGATTACTCGAGACATTCCAAATGTCGGTGAAGAAGCTCTGCGGAACCTGGACGAAGCGGGCATTGTGGCCGTGGGCGCTGAGGTCAAAGCGGGCGACATTCTCGTCGGTAAAGTGACGCCAAAGGGCGAGAGCCCAATGACGCCGGAAGAGAAACTCCTCCGCGCGATCTTTGGTGAGAAAGCGTCTGATGTGCGCGACACATCTCTGCGTGTGCCTCCGGGCGATGCGGGGACGGTTGTCGAGGTGCGTGTGTTTAACCGCCACGGCATCGATAAAGACCAGCGCGCGCTGCAGATTGAGCGTGAGCAGATCGAGCAGTTGCAAGAAGACAAGGAAGACGAGCAGTCCATCCTTGAGCGCAACACCTATGATCGTCTGCGCAAGGTTCTGACCGGCAAGGAAGCGGCTGCAGGGCCAAAAGGCTTCAAGACCGGCAAAATCTCTGCGGGTGACCTGGAAGAGCTGTCGAACCGCGATCTGTGGGAAATCGCGCTGAAGTCTGAAAAGGCTCAAGCCGAGATTGACGGATTGCGCGAGCAGTTCGACGAAGCGATCCGTGAGCTTGATGCGCGCTTTAACGACAAGGTCGACAAAGTTCAGCAGGGCGATGACCTGCCTCCGGGCGTGATGAAAGTCGTCAAAGTGTTCCTCGCTGTGAAGCGTAAGCTACAGCCAGGCGACAAGATGGCCGGACGTCACGGCAACAAAGGGGTGATCTCCAAGATCAACCCGATCGAGGACATGCCCTTCCTGGAAGACGGCACCCCGGTCGACATCGTGCTCAACCCGCTCGGCGTTCCATCGCGGATGAATGTCGGGCAGATTCTCGAAACCCACCTCGGATGGGCGGCAGCGGGCCTCGGCAAGCTGGTGACGGAATCGCTCGAAGAGTGGCGGGCCACGAATGATGTGAAGCAGCTCAAAGCGACGCTGAGCAAAGTCTATGGTAATGATGAGCCTCTCCCAGAGTCGGAAGAGGACCTCGTTGAGTTGGCGGGCAACCTGCACAAAGGTGTACCGTTTGCGACGCCGGTCTTTGACGGCGCCCGCGAGCCAGACATTGTTGAAATGCTCGAACGCGCTGGCTTGGACGGATCTGGTCAGTCGGTGGTCTTTGATGGCCGCACCGGCGAGCAATTCAAGCGTCCGGTCACGGTTGGGTACAAGTATCTCCTCAAATTGCACCACCTGGTCGACGAGAAGATTCACGCCCGTTCAACCGGACCTTACTCTCTGGTCACGCAGCAGCCGCTGGGCGGTAAAGCTCAGTTCGGTGGTCAGCGCTTCGGTGAGATGGAAGTCTGGGCCCTTGAGGCCTATGGCGCGGCGTACACGCTGCAGGAAATGCTCACCGTTAAGTCGGATGACACGGCGGGCCGTGCGAAAGTGTACGAAGCCATCGTTCGCGGTGATGACACATTCGAAGCCGGTATTCCGGAAAGCTTCAACGTGTTGATCAAAGAGATGCGATCCCTCGGCCTCAATGTCGAGTTGATCGGAGACAATGACGGAGACTCAAACGTGGCGGCTGAATAGCCGTCGCGCCTTGAGGTAAGGCAGTAGAGTAAACAGGTTCAAAAGGTCGGATTTTCGGCGAGAAAGCCGACCAAACCCTCCCAAGGAGTGGAAACATATGCGCCAAGATGTAGCCAGCATTTACAGACAAAAAGAAGAAGTCCCAACCTTCGACGCGATCCGGATCACGATCGCCAGCCCGGAGAAGATCCGTGGTTGGTCCTCCGGTGAAATCAAGAAGCCAGAGACCATCAATTACCGGACGTTCAAGCCTGAGCGCGACGGTCTGTTCTGTGCGCGGATCTTCGGACCGATCAAAGACTATGAGTGTCTTTGCGGCAAATATAAGCGGATCAAGTATCGCGGCATTATCTGCGAGAAATGCGGCGTGGAAGTCACGCTCGCCAAAGTACGCCGTGAGCGTATGGGACACATTGAGCTGGCCTCGCCGGTGGCTCACATCTGGTTCCTGAAATCCCTGCCATCCCGGATCGCGACGTTGCTCGACATGACGTTGAAAGACGTTGAGCGCGTGCTGTACTTTGAGAGCTATGTCGTCACCGAACCTGGACTGACCCCGCTCGAGCCTAAGCAGATGCTGACTGAAGAAGAGTATATGGATCTTCAGGACGAGCATGGCGAAGACGCTTTCACCGCGATGATTGGTGCTGAAGCGGTCAAAGAGATCCTGGAAGGGCTTGATCTTGACCTCCTCGCAGACCAGCTGCGCGAAGATCTCGCGGAGTCGACCTCTGAGCTGAAAACCAAGAAATACTCCAAGCGTCTGAAAGTTGTTGAGGCCTTCCTCGCGTCCGGGGCGAAGCCAGAGTGGATGATCCTCAACGTTGTGCCCGTCATTCCGCCAGATCTGCGCCCATTGGTGCCGCTGGACGGCGGCCGCTTTGCGACCTCTGACCTGAACGACCTCTATCGTCGCGTGATCAACCGGAACAACCGTTTGAAGCGCCTGATGGAGCTTCGCGCGCCGGACATCATCATCCGGAACGAGAAGCGGATGCTGCAAGAATCTGTCGACGCTCTGTTCGACAATGGCCGTCGCGGCCGGACAATTACGGGCACCAATAAGCGTCCTCTGAAATCGCTTTCAGACATGCTGAAAGGGAAGCACGGTCGCTTCCGTCAGAACCTGCTCGGCAAGCGCGTCGACTATTCTGGTCGCTCGGTCATCGTGGTTGGCCCGAACATGAAACTGCATGAATGTGGTCTTCCGAAGAAGATGGCGCTCGAGCTGTTCAAGCCGTTCATTTATGCCCGCCTCGACGCCAAAGGCCTGGCCGGTACGGTTAAAGCCGCGAAGAAGCTGGTTGAAAAAGAGAAGCCGGAAGTTTGGGATATCCTCGAAGAGGTCATCCGTGAGCACCCGGTATTGCTGAACCGTGCGCCAACGCTGCACCGTTTGGGCATCCAGGCGTTTGAGCCGAAACTGATTGAGGGCAAAGCGATCCAGCTGCACCCACTCGTCTGCGCAGCGTTTAACGCTGACTTTGACGGCGACCAGATGGCCGTTCACGTGCCGCTGAGCCTTGAGGCCCAGCTGGAAGCGCGCGTCCTGATGATGTCGACCAATAACATTCTATCGCCAGCCAATGGTAAGCCGATCATCGTACCGTCTCAGGACATCGTGCTTGGGCTTTACTATCTGTCGCTCGACAAGCCGAACGAAGCCGGTGAAGGCATGGTCATTTCCGATATGGCTGAGCTGGAGCATGCTTTGTCGTCAGGCAAGCTGGCGATGCACGCCAAGATCAAGGCGATGTTCCACTCGAAAGACGAAGATGGAAACGACATTTCGAAGATCATCGACACGACCCCTGGTCGTTACATGATCGCCGATATTTTCCCACGTCACCACAAGATCGATCCTGAGCAATTGCTCAACGAAGTCATGGTCAAGAAGAATATCGGGAAACTGATCGACGAAGTCTATCGTCACTGCGGTCAGAAGGCGACGGTGATCTTTGCTGACCGCCTCATGGCGCTCGGGTTCCGGGAAGCGGCGAAAGCCGGCATCTCGTTCGGTAAAGACGATATGAAAATTCCGGCCGCGAAGGTGAAGCTCGTCGAGCAAACCAAAGAGCAAGTGTCCGAGTATGAGCGTCAATATGCTGACGGTCTGATCACACGTGGTGAGAAGTATAACAAAGTCGTCGACGCCTGGTCGACCTGTACCGACAAAGTCGCAGACGCGATGATGGACGCGGCGGGCGAAGCTGAGACCGACAAGAAAACCGGTCGCCAGGAAGAGACCAACTCGGTCTTCATGATGGCGCACTCTGGTGCACGTGGCTCGAAGAACCAGATGAAGCAGCTCGCTGGTATGCGCGGTCTGATGGCGCGTCCGGATGGCTCCATCATCGAGACGCCGATCATCTCGAACTTCAAAGAAGGTCTGACCGTTCAGGAGTACTTTAACTCCACCCACGGCGCCCGTAAGGGTCTCGCAGATACGGCTTTGAAAACGGCGAACTCAGGGTACCTGACCCGTCGTCTCGTCGATGTCGCGCAAGACTGCATCGTCACCGAAGATGATTGCGGCACGGATCAAGGCATCGAACTGTCTGCGGTCATGGAAGGCGCTGATGTCGTTGTCTCGCTGAGCGAGCGTATTCTTGGCCGGGTCACCGGCGAAGACGTCAAAGCGCCAAAGTCTGATGAGTTGGTCGCCCCTGCGAACACGTACATTGACGAAGTGCTGGCGCGCACGATCGAAGAAGCGGGCGTTGATCGCATCAAAGTGCGGTCGCCACTGACCTGTGAAACCAAGATTGGTGTTTGTGTCGCCTGTTACGGTCGCGATCTGGCACGCGGGACAATCGTCAATAAAGGCGAAGCGGTGGGCGTTATCGCGGCGCAATCGATCGGTGAGCCGGGTACGCAGCTAACTATGCGGACCTTCCACATTGGTGGCGCGGCGTCCGTGGCGGAAGAAAGCTCTGCCGAAGCGCAGGTCGAAGGCAAGATCAAGTTTGAGAACCCAACCTTCGTGAAACGCGAAGACGGGGCTCTGATCGTAACCGGACGCCACATGGTCGTCTCGATTGAAGATGCTGATGGGCGCACCCGTCAGACCTTCAAGCCCACTTATGGCACGGCGCTCTCTGTCAAAGACAAGAAGAAGGTCAAGCCGGGCGACAAGATCGCGGATTGGGATCCATTTGCCCAGCCAATGATCTCGGAAGTCGAAGGCACGATCCGCCTCGTCGATATTGTGGACGGTCTGACTGCCCGCGAAGAAACGGACGAAGCGACCGGTATTTCGTCTCGCGTGATTATTGATGGTCGTGGATCGAAAGGCGCAGACCTGCGTCCATCGATCATGATCGTGAATGACAAAGGCGAAGCGCTGGCACTGCCAAACGGCAATGAAGCGCGTTACATGCTGTCGCCAGGGGCCATCCTGTCGATGGAAGATGGCGATACGATCAAAGTCGGTGAGTCCATGGCCCGTATCGCGACCGGCGGTGCGAAGACCAAAGACATTACCGGGGGTCTGCCGCGCGTGGCCGAACTGTTCGAAGCCCGTCGTCCGAAAGATCATGCTGTGATCGCAGAGATGGACGGACGCATTCAGTTTGTTCGCGAGTATAAGCAGAAGCGTAAGATCGCGATCGTCCCGGACGAAGAGGGCAAGGATCCGATTGAGTTCCTCGTGCCGAAAGCGCGTCGCCTCGACGTTCAGGACGGCGATTACGTCAAGCGCGGTGATTACATCATCGACGGCAACCCGGCGCCGCAGGACATTCTTGCAACGCTCGGTATTGAAGCTCTGGCCGATTACCTCGTCGACGAAGTCCAGAAGGTCTATCGTCTGCAAGGTGTGCCGATCAACGACAAGCACATCGAGGTGATTGTTCGCCAGATGCTGCAGAAGTTCGAGGTCACGGATGCCGGCACGACGACGCTGATCAAAGGCGAGCATGTCGATGCACTTGAGCTTGAAGAAGCCAATACCGCGGTGCGTAAGTCGAAGAAAGCCGACCAACGCGAAGCAACGGCGGTTCCGGTTCTGCTCGGCATCACCAAAGCCTCGCTGCAAACTCGCAGCTTCATTTCAGCCGCCTCGTTCCAGGAAACGACTCGCGTACTGACCGAAGCAGCCTTGCAAGGCAAAGTCGATACGCTGGAAGGCCTGAAAGAGAACGTCATTGTTGGACGCCTCATCCCGGCCGGTACCGGCGGCGGCATGCGCGAAATGCGCAAAGTCGCAGCCCAGCGCGACCAGCAACTTCGCAACAAGCGCGAAGCGGCTGCGAAAGAAGCGGCTGCGTCTCTACCGGCGCCAGAAGCGGCTGAATAAGCCCTTCTGAGACACTCAGAAAACGTCGCCGCCTGCAACACTGCAGGCGGCGATTTTTTTTGAATAGACGCCGGGCGAAAGTCTGCTACCGGTAAAACCACATGGGGACAGATTGATGATCATTCTGATGGGTAGGGCCCCATGCGCAGCATTAAGACGGCGACCAATTCGCCGATTTTTCTCAACGATTCTCCAGAAGTACGTGAACTCGCGCGGGCGCATCCAGCCTATGCTGACGCTATTCAGTCTCTGCGCACGGATGGATATGCCATCCTTGAAACGGGATTGTCCGACGCGGTTCTCGATGCGGCGCGGACCTATACGGCAGATGCTGTGATCAAACAGGGCCGGATCGCGGACGGATGGACCCGGTCTGATGCGATCTTCAACATCGCGACCCACGCGCCGATGCTTCATCTGCTTTCGACGCTTTATGGCCGCCGCGCGTTCCCGTTCCAGACGCTCAATTTCGAGTTTGGGAGTCAGCAATCCGCGCACGCAGATTCCTATCATTTCAATGCTAAGCCCGAAGGCTTCATGTGTGGAGTTTGGGTGGCGCTTGAAGATGTGTCCGCGGAGGCAGGCCCGGTCTATTACTATCCAGGCAGCCATCGGCTGGCTTCGACGTCGCGCACAGAGCTGCCGGGAGAGCGCACCTATCGCGATTACGAACATCACGTGGTGGATCTGTTAGACGAAAACAGATTCGAGCCGCAACTGGCTGTGTTGAAGAAGGGGCAGGCATTGATCTGGGCGGCCAATCTCGTGCATGGGGGCGCTCGGCGCAAAAACCCGGCGCTTACCCGCTACAGTCAGGTGACACATTACTATTTCGAAGGGTGCGCCTATTTCACACCCCTTCAGTATGATCTGGTCCGCGCTCAACACATGTTGCGAAACCCCTATGATATCTCGCGAGAACAGTTCGTTCTCAGCAATCGATCGCTCTTATCGGGTCGGGTCAACCGATATAGAGCGGCGCGGCGTCGGGCGGCCTATGCAAAAGCCAAATTGAGCCGGGATTTGCGTCGACTGATCGATACGACCGCATAGAAAGTCACGCACTCTGCCGCCAAGACTTGACGTAGCGAATTCGGCAGCTTAAACGCGCGACATGCTGGCTGGGCAGGTCCTTTTGGGTCTGCCCGGCAATCCTTTTGGGGATTGCCCGTTTGGCAAACACACTACATTGAGCGGATGCAGAGCAGGGAACTCACGGCCCGTCTTGCGTCTCACCAGAAATTGGTCCGACAGGGGCCACGAAACAAGAGAGTATCAAGGCCCCTATGCCGACGATTCAACAGCTGATCCGGAAGCCGCGCAAGCCTAAGCCGCAGCGGTCCAAAACCCCCGCCCTGAAGGGCAACCCACAACGTCGCGGTGTTTGTACCCGTGTGTACACGACCACGCCAAAGAAGCCGAACTCGGCGCTTCGGAAAGTGGCAAAAGTCCGCCTGACGACGGGGTTTGAATCGCTTTGCTATATTCCGGGTGAAGGCCACAATCTGCAGGAACATTCTGTTGTCCTGATCCGTGGCGGTCGTGTGAAAGACTTGCCAGGTGTGCGTTACCACATCCTGCGCGGCGTTCTGGATACCCAGGGCGTGAAAGATCGTAAGCAGCGCCGTTCGCATTACGGCGTGAAGAAGCCGAAGTAAGGGAGGGCTAAAACATGTCTCGTCGTCACCGCGCAGAGAAACGTCAGGTCCTGCCTGATCCAAAATTCAAGGACGTTGTCCTTTCCAAGTTCATGAACCAGATCATGCAGGACGGCAAAAAGTCGACTGCTGAGCGCATCGTCTATGGCGCGCTCGACCTGGTTGAGTCTCGCGCCAAGAAAGACCCTGTCGAGGTCTTCCACGAAGCGCTCGAAGCAATTTCACCTGCTGTAGAAGTTCGCTCCCGCCGGGTTGGTGGTGCGACCTATCAGGTGCCGGTCGAAGTTCGTCCAGAGCGCCGTCAAGCGCTGGCCATTCGTTGGCTTGCTGCCGCTGCTGGCAGCCGCAACGAAAACACCATGCGTGAGCGTCTCGCTGGAGAGCTCATGGACGCCTCTCAAGGTCGCGGCAACGCGGTCAAGAAGCGCGAAGATACGCACAAGATGGCGGAAGCCAACCGCGCATTCTCGCACTATCGCTGGTAGATTTCACTTAAAGAGCTTCCGTTTCCTCCCGGAACACAACTACGAAGGTAAAGCCCATGGCCCGCGAATATCCGCTGGAGCGCTATCGTAACTTTGGTATTATGGCGCATATTGATGCCGGTAAGACCACAACGTCTGAACGCATCCTGTACTATACAGGCAAGTCGCACAAAATTGGCGAAGTGCATGATGGCGCTGCAACCATGGACTGGATGGAGCAAGAGCAAGAGCGTGGCATCACGATTACCTCTGCTGCGACCACCACGTTCTGGGAGCGTACAGAAGATGGCGAAACGGCTCAGACCGAAAAGCACCGCCTGAACATCATCGACACACCCGGACACGTTGACTTCACAATTGAAGTTGAGCGTTCACTGGCCGTGCTCGACGGTGCCGTTTGTGTGCTCGACGCCAATGCTGGTGTTGAGCCGCAAACAGAGACCGTTTGGCGTCAGGCTGACCGCTATCACGTGCCGCGCATCGTGTTCGTCAACAAGATGGACAAGATCGGCGCTGACTTCTTCAACTGTGTTGAGATGATCAAAGACCGCACAGGCTCTCAGCCTCTGCCGGTTCAGCTGCCAATCGGCGCTGAGAACGAGCTGGAAGGCCACGTTGATCTGATCACCATGCAAGAATGGGTTTGGGCCGGTGAAGACCTCGGCGCGACCTGGGAATTGCGTGAGGTTCGCGACGAACTGAAAGCCAAAGCCGAAGAAATGCGCGCGGAAATGGTTGAACTCGCGGTTGAGCTCGATGAAGACGCGATGGAAGCCTATTTGGAAGGCGACGAGCCAACCAATGAGAAACTTCGCGAGCTGATCCGTAAGGGCACGCTTGAGATGTCGTTTGTCCCCGTGATCTGTGGGTCTGCGTTTAAGAACAAAGGCGTCCAGCCAATGTTGAACGCCGTGCTGGATTACCTGCCGAGCCCGCTCGATGTGCCTGCCTATATGGGCTTTAAGCCAGGCGACGAAACGGAAACGCGCGACATTGCCCGCTCAGCTGACGACGCTCAGCCATTTGCAGGGCTTGCCTTTAAGATCATGAACGACCCCTTCGTAGGCTCGCTCACCTTTGTTCGCATCTATTCAGGTGTCATGACCAAAGGCGGATCCATGCTGAACTCCACCAAGGATAAGCAGGAACGCATTGGTCGGATGATGATGATGCACTCGAACAACCGCGAAGAAATCGAAGAGGCCTATGCTGGCGATATTATCGCTCTCGCGGGTCTGAAAGCGACGACCACGGGTGACACGCTGTGCGCGAAGAACGACCCCGTTGTGCTGGAAACCATGACCTTCCCGGATCCAGTGATCGAGATTGCGGTTGAGCCAAAGTCGAAAGCTGACCAGGAGAAGATGTCGGTGGGGCTGCAACGCCTCGCGGCGGAAGATCCAAGCTTCCAAGTCGAAACCGACATGGAATCTGGCCAGACCATCATGAAGGGCATGGGCGAGCTTCACCTCGACATTCTCGTCGATCGTCTGAAGCGCGAGTTCAAAGTTGAAGCGAACATTGGTCAGCCAAAAGTGGCGTACCGTGAAGCGATCGGCCGGGAAGCCGAGATCGATTACACGCACAAGAAACAGTCTGGTGGGTCTGGACAGTTTGCGCGCGTGAAAATCACGTTTGAGCCACTCGAAGCGGGATCTGGGTTCCAATTCGAAAGCAAGATCGTTGGCGGTAATGTCCCGAAAGAATTCATTCCAGGTGTCGAGAAAGGTCTCGGCATGGCGAAAGAAAATGGTCTGCTGGCAGGGTATCCTGTGACGGATTTCAAAGCGACCCTGACGGATGGCGCTTATCACGATGTCGACTCAAGCGTGCTGGCGTTTGAAATCGCGGCGCGGGCTGCCTTCCGTGAACTGAAATCTGAAGGCGATCCGCGCTTGATGGAGCCGATGATGAAGGTTGAGGTGGTGACACCTGAAGACTATATGGGCGACGTGATTGGTGACCTGAACTCTCGCCGCGGTCAGATCCAAGGGTCTGAGCCACGCGGCAATGTGACGGCGATCAATGCGTTTGTACCGCTGGTCAACATGTTCGGTTATGTCGGCGATCTGCGCGGCATGTCGCAAGGACGCGGACAGTTCACCATGCAGTTCGACCACTATTCTGAGGTGCCAAAAGCGGAAGCTCAGAAGATTACTCAAGAGCTAGCGGGCTAACGAGCCACCGGATCGATCGTTAGCCCATGAGCG
>JBCBFK010000010.1:0-113406 GCA_038527765.1 Pseudomonadota bacterium | reverse complement strand
CCGGGCGACATTATTGATCTGTCTGCCATGGGTCTGACCGAGGCCGATGTCGAGATCCGGACGATCTCGGGTGGCACCGTTCTGAAACTGATCGAGGGCTTCGGCGCGGGCGAGTTCCACGTCAAGATCAACTTGAACGGCTTCAGTCAGGAAGAGGTGCTCGACTCGGTCGTCTATGCGCCAAGCTCATCCTTGTCGTCGCTGGCCCTGTCGGCCATGGCAAGCTCAGGACCGATTGAGGCCGGCGCCTCGTCCAAGACCCTGTTCGACCCTTACGAACCGCTCAAAGAGTATGATGCGTATGGGGATGGCGGCAAAGACGGGGGCGTCGTGATGACACCGGTCAAGGAGTATGATGTGGGCACAAGCTCCGTCACCTCCCTGGTCGAGACCCTGTTCGAACCGGCGGCAGCGACGCAGCCAATTGGCCTCGATGACTGGTTCTCTGGCACGTTCAGCCAGACCACGACCGGCGGTAGCGCGGATATCATGCCGGCGACCACGAGCGTGGACTTCGGCGACGTCACGACGTCCGAAGACACCATCATCAACCCATCTGATTGGGACTTCGCCTAAACGCCCCGATCAGTAACTAAGACGTCGGCAAGTCTAACTTGCCGGCGTTTTTTCATGGGATTGACGGAACGTTCGGGCGCGAAGTGTCCGATCTAGATCGGGTGCTCAGCGACCAAGTCAAACCATAAGGTGTTGATTTGGCTTGTATAATAATCACTCTTTGCCGTCTCAGACGGGAAGGGCTGCAGAGATTCCACGTCCGCGCCCTGATCGAGTTTGGTCTCGATATCGGTCAGACGCGCTGGAGGAAAATGCGCGCCCATCACTGCGACGCGGTGGGATCGATCCGGCTGTCTGGATACGAAAATGGCGGCATCAGCGGAATTGCTGGCGCGATTGGCGCGTTTGCGAAAGCTGGCTTGGGTCGAGGGTTGAAAGCTGACATAGACCAGGATTTCATCATGTTCGAACGCGGGTGTGTCTGATGCGGCGAACAGCGTCCCAGCTGAGATTTGTCTGCGGGACGTGGTCAGCACTGCGTCCAGTCCGAGAAGAGCGAGGCTGTAATCGCTGCGTGCGGCGTCAGCGCACAAACCGCCGCCGAGCGTACCGCGATTACGGGTTGCCGGGTCACCGATCTGGCCCGCGATCTGGGCGAGCACTGGACACTGGTTCTGGACGATGTCGGCGGTTGCGATCGCAGCATGAGTCTCGGCGGCGCCGATGGTCAATCGGCCGTCCGCATAATTGATTCCGCGCAGTTCGTTCAAGCGATGCGTGGAAATCAAATGCTCGGCCGGGTCTGCACCGCGGCGAAGGCGTGGCACGATCCATTGCCCCCCCGCCACCAGGGCTGCAGCGCCGGATCCCGCCAGCAAGGCCTGCGCTTCGGCGAGGGTCTCGGGGGCCGAGAAGCGCGGCTTAATCATCTCCACCTCGCAAGGCTTGGCAGGCCTGCCAGACAGTTTGCGGCGTGGCGGGCATTTCCAGCCGCATCCCAAGCGCATGGCTAACCGCATTCATGAAGGCCGGTGAAGCGCCAATCGTTCCGGATTCGCCGCAGCCTTTCGCACCCACTGGATTCGATGCGCATTTGGTTATGGTGGTATCGGTTTGGATATTGAGCAAGTCAGGTGCGCGGGGCAGGGCGTAGGTCTCGTAGGACTGGCTCATCAACTGCCCGGTTTGTGGATCGTATCGGGCCTCTTCCATCATCGCCTGACCGAGCCCTTGGGCGACACCACCATGAACCTGACCGTCTACGACAAGCGGATTGATGACCTGTCCGAAATCATCCACCGTGGTGAACGCGATCAGATCGATCGCGCCGGTTGAGGGGTCAATTTCAATTTCACAAATATGCGTACCGGACGGGTATGTGAAGTTGACCGGATCGTAAAACGCGCTGGCTTCGAAACCGGGTTCGAGGTCTTCCGGATAGTCATGTGGGACGTAAGCGGCGTGAACAATCTCGCTGAGCGACAGGCTGGCATTGCGAGTCGTGGTTTTGAAATAGCCCTCTTCAAAAGCGATTTCGCCGGGTTCAGTGTCCAGCAAATGCGCTGCGATCCGCGTGCCCTTCTCGATGATTTTATCAGCCGCTTTGAGGATGGCCGAGCCTCCAACTGCGAGCGATCTCGACCCATAGGTTCCCATCCCAACCGGGGTTTTTTCGGTGTCGCCATGGATCACGGTGATCCGCTCCAGCGGCAGCGAAAAGCGCTCTGAGACCAGTTGCGCAAAGGTCGTTTCGTGACCTTGCCCATGGCTATGCGCACCGGTGAAGACTTGCAGGGCTCCCGATGGTGTGAAGCGCAGCAGAGCCGATTCCCAAAGGCCAACATCCGCCCCCAAAGCCCCGGCAACCGCTGACGGCGCGATCCCGCAAGCCTCGACATAACAAGACACACCAATGCCGCGCAGACGCCCGTGGTTGGCTGCTTCGGCTTTGCGCGCCTCGAACCCCTCATAAGCGGCCATTCCCAAGGCACGCGTGAGATGCGCGTCATAATCGCCAACATCATACTCAAGCGCCACTGGCGTCTGGTAAGGGAATGCCTCGGGCGGAATGAAATTGCGTCGGCGCAGCTCGATCGGATCGAGGTTCAGTTCTTTTGCGGCAGCATCGATCAGGGTCTCAATCAGGTAAGTCGCCTCTGGACGCCCGGCCCCGCGATAAGCGTCGACCGGCGCAGTATTGGTGAACACGCCACGCACCCGGCAGGCAATCGATCCGGTCTTGTAGGGGCCCGCCAGCATGGTGCCATAAAGATAGGTCGGCACGAACGCGGCGAAACTCGACAGATACGCACCGAGATTGGCCACTGTGTCCACATCCATCGCGAGGAAATGGCCATCCTTGTCCAGGGCCAGCGCGGCGCTCGAAACATGGTCGCGGCCATGCGCATCGGTGAGAAAGCTCTCACGCCGTGTGCCGATCCATTTGATCGGGCGGTCGAGATGCCGGCTTGCCCACAGGCACACACACTCTTCCGGATAGATGAAAATCCTTGAACCAAAGCCGCCGCCTAGATCAGGAGAGATCACATGCAGTTCATGCTCGCCAATAAAGCCCATCGTTTCGGCTATGGTCTTGCGCGCCATGTGTGGGTTCTGGCTCGTCGTGTAGAGCGTTGCTGTGCCGGTTGCCCTGCGATAGTCGGCAATTGCGCCGCGCGGTTCCAGGGCGTTTGGAATGACCCGATTATTGGTCAGGTCAATCCTTGTGACATGCGCGGCGGACGCCAGCGCCTGCTCAGTCCCAAATGCATCGCCGAAATGCCAATCGAAACAGAGATTGTCGCGGGCGCTCTCATGCAGCTCCGTGGAGGCCTGCGCCTCACCCGGGATGGTGTTATGCGCGATCGGCGTTAAACGAGCTTGCACCGCGCGGGCGGCGCGGTCGGCGATTTCAGGACGTTCGGCCACCACGACAGCGAGTGCTTCGCCGACAAAGCGGACTTTTTTATGGGCGAGGATCGGGCGCCCCCCCCCTTGCATGGGCTCGCCCGTATGTGAGTAAACTGTCCATCCGCACCGCAGCAGGCCGATCTCGTCCTTGGCGACATCCGCGCCGGTCAGGATAGCAATCACCCCCGGGATTTGTGCCGCTTTCCGCGTGTCGATTTCGACAATCTCGGCGTGTGGCAGTTCTGAACGAACAAAGGCGGCATGGGCTTGGCCGGGCAGATCGATATCAGCGCAATACTGCCCGCGTCCGGTAAGGAACCGCTCATCCTCCACGCGTGGGATCGCCGCACCGACGCCGGAGCTTTCAGGCGGGCCGGCCGCTTGATCGGCGTTTATATCACCAATCACTGTGCGCACGGCCTTGATGATGTTCTGATAGCCGGTGCAGCGGCACAGATTCCCTTTCAGCGCTGTGCGGATTTCAGTATCGCTGGGTGCGGGCGTGGTGCGCAAAAGTTCTCGCACCGCCATCACCATACCGGGCGTGCAGTAGCCGCATTGCAGCGCATGGCATTGCCGAAAGGCCTCTTGCAATGGGTCGAGCGCGCCGTTTTTCGCCACCCCTTCAATAGTGGTGATCTTGGCCCCTTCGGCTTGTCCGGTTAGCAAAGTGCAGGCTTTTGTTGCAGCTCCATCGACTTCAATAAGACACGCCCCACAGCGCGCTGACTGGCAGCCCACATGGGTGCCTTTCAAGCGCAGGTCTTGACGCAAGGTTTCGACCAATGGTGCGGTCGGGTCAGCCTCCACGAGACGTCGTGCGCCATTCACGTTCAGCGTGATCTTGGTGCGAGGGGACTGGAATTCAGACAAATAGACGCCCGATATTCTTGGGGGCCGGGATCAACATGGGCACCCGCGTTTGGTAGTCCCGATAGGCGTCTCCGAAGCGGGCGATTAACTCGCGCTCTTCGAGTTTGATGATTGCGAACAGGCAGACAAAAAAGACCGCTGCGGTGACATAAGCGCCCGAATAGTTGGTGATCATGGCCCAGCCAATCGTCGAGATAACGACCATGAGATAGCGCGGATGGCGAATAATCTTGAATGGCCCGCTTTCGATCAGCGCCGTATCCTCATTTCCGATTTCCGGGATGCCAGCAAATGTCCTGAAGTTCAAATGCCCGCGCACCACCGATGAGAGCCGGAAACTGCTGAGATAGATCACGGCGCCTGCCATCATCAGCGCGAGGTTTTGACCCAGGTCATCGCCGATGACCGCGCTCATATTCGAGAGGACCAAAGTGAGCGTCGCGATGATGAAAAACAAAGCTACGGTGTAAGCTTGCCAGGCTGGCCGTTTCTTCCAAATAGCGATAGCGCCATGAATAACGAACCAAAAACTTGCGACCACGGGCAGAACGACGATCATAAAAACGACCATCCCATACCGTAAATTCGCAAGCATTTCGGCCATAACGTTTTTCAAGCGTGGACAGTCGACCCTGTCAAACTACAATTACGACCAGAGATGGAATGAGCTAAGACTTTCAAATGGCTGATACAATTACTCCGGATCTTGTGCGGGCCGTGTTTCAGGGCATGGCGAGCCGTCTCGACACGCAAGCCACGGGCGCGATGAAGGCAATTATCGGGTTTCAGCTCTCCGGCGATGGTGGCGGTCATTATGCCTTGGCGATTTCGGATCAGGCTTGCACCGTTCAAGAGGGTGAGCTCGGCCATGCTGATGCAATCATGAAGATGTCTTCCAAGACGTTTATGGATTTGGCCCTCGGGCGCACCACAGGGTCGCAAGCGTTTTACCGGCGCAAACTGCGCTTCAATGGTGATCTCAATCTGGTCATGAAAATCCACAAATTGTTCCCGTCTGTCTCCCCGGACGAAGCGAACCGCCAGCTTATCTAGCATCACAAAACCGCGTTTTCTTATTCTGACCGTTTACCACTGCCCCTCCTGATCGTAAGGGGAGCGAAACAAAATCAGGAGGACCGCGATGCGCGAAGTGACTCACTTCATCGGCGGAAAACAAGTGTCTGGTGCGTCAGGCCGGTTTGGCGATATTTACAATCCAAACATTGGCGAGGTTCAGGCGCGTGTGGCGCTGGCCACAGAAGCTGAGGTCGCAGCGGCGATCGAAAATGCCAAGGCAGCGTTGCCGGCTTGGGCGGCGACCAACCCGCAGCGCCGGGCGCGGGTCATGTTCGAGTTTAAACGCCTGCTCGAAGCGAATATGGATGAGCTCGCAGACTTGCTCTCATCCGAGCATGGCAAAGTGATCGCGGATTCCAAAGGCGACGTTCAGCGCGGCATTGATGTGGTCGAGTTTGCCTGCGGGATCCCACACTTGCAAAAGGGCGAGTACACCGAAGGCGCCGGGCCCGGCATTGATGTTTATTCCATGCGCCAGCCCCTTGGCGTGGTCGCGGGCATCACCCCGTTCAACTTCCCGGCCATGATCCCCTGCTGGATGTTTGCGGTCGCGATTGCGTGTGGGAACACGTTTATCCTCAAGCCCTCTGAGAAAGATCCGAGCGTGCCGCTGCGCATGGTCGAACTGTTTATGGAAGCCGGCGCCCCGGCGGGTGTGCTCAACATGGTCAACGGCGATAAGACCGCCGTCGATGCGATCCTCACGCATCCAGATGTCAAAGCCGTGAGCTTTGTCGGCTCGTCTGACATTGCCCAATATGTCTATGCGACCGGGACCGCGCATGGCAAACGCGTCCAGGCCATGGGCGGGGCAAAGAACCATGGCATCATCCTGCCAGACGCGAATATGGATCAGGCGGTGAAAGACATTGTCGGCGCGGCTTATGGTTCGGCAGGCGAACGCTGCATGGCGTTGCCGGTTGCGGTGACCGTCGGCCAGAAGACGGGCGACGCGTTCGTCGAGCGGATGATGGCCGCGGCGCAAGGGCTAAAAGTCGGCGTCTCGACGGATGCCGAAGCCCACTATGGCCCAGTCGTCTCAGCCGCGCACAAAGCCAAGGTGGAAAGCTACATTCAAATGGGCGTTGATGAAGGCGCGGACCTGAAACTCGACGGCCGTGGCCACACGCTGCAAGGCCATGAGAAGGGCTACTTTATCGGGCCGAGCCTGTTCGACCATGTGAAGCCCGGCATGCAGTCGTACGAAGAAGAGATCTTCGGACCGGTCCTGCAAGTTGTCCGTACTGAAAGCCTGGAAGAGGCGGCCGCCCTGCCAAGCAATCATCAATACGGAAACGGCGTCGCCATCTTTACCTCGAATGGCCGCGCCGCGCGCGAGTTTGCGAGCCAGGTCAATGTCGGCATGGTCGGCATCAATGTGCCGATCCCGGTGCCGGTGAGCTATCACACGTTTGGCGGCTGGAAGCGCTCTGCCTTTGGCGACACCAACCAGCATGGCCCCGAAGGCGTGCGCTTCTGGACCAAAATCAAGACCGTCACCTCGCGCTGGCCGGAAGGCGATATTGGTGACCAGGCGTTTATCATTCCGACAATGGGGTAGGGAGCTCAGTGATGAAAATCGCGTTTATTGGCCTCGGCAATATGGGGTCCGGCATGTGCGCCAACCTGGTCAAAGCCGGGCATACGGTGCGGGCCTTTGACCTGAGCGCAGACGCCGTGGCGCAGGCGGAGCGAGATGGCGCGTTAGCGGTGGCTTCGGTGGCCGAGGCGGTTTCGGACGCCGAGGTCGTCGTCTCTATGCTACCCGCCGGCCAGCACGTGCTGAGCGTTTATTTTGGTGACAAAGGCGTCGCCGCGCATGCTGGCGCGGGCGTTTTGTTTCTCGATTGCTCAACCATTGCTGTCGAGGATGCACGCACGGCTGCAAAACAGGCTTCTGATCTTGGTTTTGAAATGGTCGACGCGCCGGTTTCCGGCGGCGTGGCGGCGGCAAGCGGTGGGACACTGACCTTCATGGTGGGTGGCACGGAGACTGGGTTCGCGCGGGCACATCCAATTCTCGACGCCATGGGCAAGACGATTGTGCACGCTGGCGCGGCCGGGAATGGTCAGGTCGCCAAGATCGCCAATAATATGCTGCTCGGAATATCGATGATTGCGACGTGTGAAGCGTTCACGCTGGCGGAGAAGCTCGGTCTCGATGCCCAGACCTTTTTCGACATTTCGTCAAAAGCGTCGGGTCAAAACTGGTCGATGACGAGCTATTGCCCGGCGCCAGGCCCGGTCCCGACCGCGCCGTCCAATCGAGATTATGCGCCGGGCTTTGCTGTCGACATGATGCTGAAGGATTTGCGTCTCGCCGATGGGGCCTCTGAGGGAGCGAACGCCAATACGCAGTTTGGGGCCATGGCCCGGCAGGTCTATGAGACACTCTCAGCGGAGGGGCTGGGGCAGAAGGACTTTTCTGTCATCATGCAATACCTCCAGGGTTGATCGCAGTCAGACGAGCATCCCGAACGGGTGATGACAAGCGGAGTCAATACTCGTATACGTTGTGCTATGACCATATCAGCTGACACTTTAGAACGTGTGGTCCTCGTCGATGAGCGCGATGCGGAAATCGGTACAGGGCCAAAGCTTGAAACGCATCAAGCCGGAGCCCTGCATCGGGCGTTTTCGATTTTCCTGTTCGACGCGGACGGTCGAACACTGGTGCAACGCCGAGCGCTTATTAAGTATCATTCCGGCGGCAAGTGGGCGAATTCCTGTTGCGGGCATCCACGGCCCGGAGAGGCCATAGAAGCAGCTGCGGAACGCCGTTTGTTTGAAGAACTTGGCCTGCGCGCAACCCTGACATACGGCTTCCTGGCCCGATACCGGGCCGAGCTCGACGGCGAGATGATTGAAAACGAGCTGGTGCATGTCTTTGTCGGCATTGCCCAAGGCGAGGCGAACCTCAATCCGGACGAAGCGAGCGAAGTCCGCTCCATCGATCTTGAGAGCTTAAAATCAGGCTCAGACCTACCGGTTTCAGACCAAACCGCATGGCTGCGCCATTATCTCGATCATCATTTCGAAGCGCTTTGTCATCTTCGGAACACACTTCCTGGATCGCTGTGATGACGTGATCGGCCTGGCGCGACAGCACAAAACACCAAAAATGGGTTTGACCCCGCGCCAATCGATCTAGTTCCAATTCCGTAGAAAATTTCAGGAGGAGAATACGCATGAAATTTCTCGGAAATGGGCTTAAGTCAGCTGCGGCAGCTTCGGCACTTTCAATCTTTCTCGTGGCGTGTGGTGGCGGCGGCTCTGAGCCCGCTGCAAGCACTGAGACGCCGGCCGCGACTGAAGTCGAGGCTGCAGCCACAGAGGTTGTTGAAGAGGTTGTCGAGGTCGCAGAAGACACCGCAGCCGACGCGGTCGAAACGATTGAAGTGGCGGCTGAGGATGTCACGGAAGCAGCTGAGGAAACAGTTGCTGATGCGACTGAGACCGTCGAAGACGCTGCTGAGGTAGTCGAGGCGGCTGCTGAAGACGTCACCGAAGCGGCGGAAGAAGTTGTGGAAGCTGCCGCCGAGGCCGCTCCGGAGCTCGACGAACGGGTTTCACCTGAAGTCGCCGCAGAGTACGCCGCGCTGACCGGTGATGCTGGCAATGGCCGCCGGGTTTTCACCCAATGCATGTCCTGCCACGCAGTTCAGGAAGGCCGCAACATGGCGGGTCCGTCGCTTTACAAGATCATTGGCCGAAGTGCTGGTTCGGTTGAAGGGTTCCGCTATTCGGATGCGAATGCGGGCTCAGGCATCGTGTGGACGGAAGAAACCATGTTCGCTTATCTTGAGCAGCCACAGCGGTTTATTCCGGGCACAAACATGGCCTTCCCAGGTCTGCGCCGTGCACAAGACCGCGCTGACGTGATTGCTTATCTGGAAGAGCAATCCGGCGAATAAAGCCAAAAATATCAGTAAAAAGAGCCGCTGAGTTGCAACTCGGCGGCTTTTTTGTTCATGTAAGCGGGCGTTGACGTTCTGAGGAGTCGTTTTTGCCTGACATTGCCTTCCCCTTTTCTGCCATTGTGGGGCAGGAAGCCTTAAAAGACGCCCTTCTGGTGTCAGCCGTCGACCCTAATCTCGGCGGCGTTCTTGCCTTTGGCGATCGTGGAACGGGGAAGACGACAATGATTCGATCTCTCGCGGCGCTCTTGCCGGTGCAGACGGTCGTTAAGGACTGTCAGTTTCGCTGCGACGCCGATAAGCCGATCAAATCCTGTGAGTATTGTCAGACGCAGAGCGAGGCGGGAACGCTCAAAGCAATTGAAGAAACGCCGCCAGTGATAGATTTGCCGCTGGGGGCAACTGAAGACCGCGTGCTTGGTGCGATTGATCTGGAGCGCGCCCTCGGACGTGGAGAAATTGTATTTGAAGCAGGGCTTCTGGCCGCCGCGCATCGCGGCTTTCTTTATGTCGACGAGGTCAATTTGCTCGACGATCATCTGGTCGATATTCTGCTGGATGCAGCGGCGTCCGGGATCAATCGGATTGAACGTGAAGGGCTGAGCCTATCGCACCCGGCAGATTTTGTGCTGATTGGCAGCGGCAATCCTGAAGAAGGCGAACTGCGTCCGCAATTGCTCGACCGGTTTGGGCTCTTTGTTGAAGTCTCGACCCCGCGAGATGTCGCTAGCCGGGTCGAAATCATCAAGCGACGTCAGGCCTTTGATGATGATCCGGAAGGCTTCGTCAAAACCTGGAAACGCAAAGACGCAGCCTTGCGCAAACGAATTATCACCGCCCGGGAACGCCGGGTCGAGATCGAAGTGAGCGATGAAATTCTCGAACGGTGTGCGACGCTCTGTTTGTCGCTTGGCTCAGACGGTTTGCGTGGTGAATTGGCATTGATCCGCACTGCCACAGGATTCGCAGCGCTTGCGGGTAAGCCGCAAGTTGAGCTCGCACATCTGAGGCGTGCAGCGCCGCTAGCCCTCAGCCATCGCCTGCGCAAAGACCCGCTGGATGAGACCAAAGCCATCGCCCGGGTCGAACGGGCGGTCGAAGAGGTCCTGGCCTGATGGTCACGGTTGGGCCCTGGGACCGCGCGCTGCTCTGTGGCGTACTGACCCTGGCCCGCCCGGACTTATTTGGCGGTGTTTTGATCCGCGCTGCGCAAGGCCCAGTCTTGCAGCAATGGCTCACCACGCTAGATGCGCTGACCCCCGCGGCAGAGACCGCTTTGACCTTGCCCGCTTCAGTGTCTCCGGATCGCTTGCAAGCCTCGCTCAGCGTTGCGCGGTCTCTGACGGAAGGGCGTCCGATTTATCAAGCGGGCTTGCTCGAGGACGCCGAAGGCCGGGCTCTGATCGTCAATGGCGTCGAACGTCTGACCAATGAGGCTTCGGCTTTACTGTCCAATGCGCTGGATCAGGCCAATCAAAACTCAAAACGACCCATCGCCTTCATTGGCGTGGATGAGAGCTATGTTGGTGAAGCCTCGATGTCGGCCATCCTCGCCGAGCGGCTCGCATTTCGCGCAGACCTCCATGGCTTGCGACCGGCTGATATCAGCGCTTCGGTGTTTGGTGCGGCGGATCTCGCCAAATTGCGAAGCGAGCTGGTCCGCGTAAAAGCCAGCGATGAGGCGATTACCACTGTGGCATCGGCCTGTGTGACGTTGGGCGTGCGCTCTTTGCAAGTGCCGATTTTTTGCCTGCACGCCGCCCGGGCCATGGCCGTCCTGGATGATCGCAGCGCCGTGACGGATGATGACATCACGATCGCCTGCCAACTGGTTTTGCCGGGTCGCACTCAACCCGTGCCAGAGACCTCGCCGCCGCCCGAGCCGGAGCCGCAATCGCAATCTGAATCCGAGCCCGAGGATGCGAGCGGCGAAAGCGCTGAGTCTGAACCGGAAGGGCAGGGCGAGACCGGGTCTGCGCTGGAATCACAGATTATCGAGGCGGCAAGCTCAGCGCCTGTCGAATTGCGCGCCTCTCCGGGGCGCCGGGCAGGGCGCCAGCGCGCCGGGATTTCCGGGCGCTCTGGAGAACATGTCATCGCGTTTGATCGCGGCCGACCCGATCGGCCAATGAAGAGCCAGTCCGGGCATGGGCGGATTGACGTTCTGGCGACGCTTCGCGCAGCCTCACCCCTGCAGACCATGCGCCGCCGTCAGCATGGCGATGAGGACCTACACATTCGCAAAAGCGATTTGCGGATTAAGCGCTTCAAGCGGCGCAAACAATCTTCGGTGATCTTTGTCGTCGATGCGTCCGGGTCTGCCGCTATGCATCGAATGGCAGAGGCCAAAGGCGCGGTGGAGCGGCTTTTATCGCAATGTTATTCGCGGCGTGACATGGTTTCACTGATCGCATTTGCCGGTGATCAGGCCAGTGTGGTCTTACCGCCATCGCGGTCTTTGGTGCGCGCGCGACGCCAGATTTCAGATTTGGCTGGCGGCGGCGCGACGCCGCTCGCCCATGCGGTAGTCGAGGCTTACAAACTGGCGCGAGCCGAGCAGGATCGCGGGCGAACACCCTTTCTGGTGTTCTTGACCGATGGTCGCGGCAACATTGCGCTCGACGGTGCGGCGGATCGGTCGCGGTCTTCCGAGCAAGTCAGTCAATTGGGCCGGACGCTGATCAAGGGTCAGTTCCCAGCCGTGTTCTTTGACACATCGAGACGCCCTGACCCGCGGACTCGACGCTTGAGCGATGACCTTGGCGCACAATACCAATTCCTTCCGAACGCCGATGGCGACACGGTCTCAAAAGTCGTTCGACACCGTATTGGTTCGCGCTAGGAGGTCCGACCCGTGCCACGGCTCCAACGTCCCCCTCGAGCACGTCCTGGAGCGCCCAACTGGTCGAGTGACGGAAAAGACTGGCCGCACCGGGAGGCGAGCACCTTTTGGCGAGTCGGCAGCACGGTCTGGCATGTCCAACGCCGTGGGACCGGGCCACAAGTTTTGATGCTGCATGGCACCGGCGCGGCCACGCATTCGTGGGCGCCAATTCTGGATCACTTCGCCAGCCGGTTCGATACGATCAGCCTCGATTTGCCAAGGCACGGATTTACTCAGGTTCGGCCTGGTTTTCGGCCGAGCTTGCCGAATATGTCAGCCGAGGTCGCGAATCTGATCCGGGAAATGGCGCTCTCGCCGAGCATGATTGTCGGGCACTCCGCTGGGGCAGCGATCGCTTTGCATTTAACAGATCAACTTGAAACGACGCCTGAGTTACTGGTGTCAATCAATGGCGCCCTGGAACCGTTTGAAGGGGTTATGCAATTCATCGCACCCATCGCGGCCAAGGCGGCGACGCTTGGCGGGCTCGCGGCGTGGATGGTTTCGCGCAATTCCGCGAACGTGGCGGGGGTTCGTCGACTGGTAACCAATATTGGATCAGATCCGGATCTTGTGGATCCATTGCCTTACTCCGTCCTCCTGCAAAAGCGTGCGCATATCCAAGGCGCGCTGCAAATGATGGCGCAATGGGACCTGCGCGCCTTGATGCGGGCGCAAGCAAATGTGCGGGTACCTGTCCTTTTCCTGGCGGGCGTGGAAGACCAGGCTGTACCGCGCGCGGTGTCCGAACGAGCGGCTGGACGAACGCAGAACGGAACCTACCTTGAATTTGAAGCGCTCGGGCATCTGGCACACGAAGAGGCGCCAGACCGAGTCGCCGCAGCGATACTGGACCATTGGGATCGGTTACAGATGCAGCGCTGACATGAGATGAAAGGCCCCGCCGAATCGGCGATGGCTTGGGAGGCATACACCATGGTTCAGCTGCCGCGTGACCATCCCAAACGATTTGAGCTCAGCAATGAGGTCCATGCCCGTCCGCCGCATCCGATCAAAGCGCCATCGAAAGTCTCTTGCATCGCGTTAAAAACGGAACGGCCCTTCCATGATGATGATCGTGCTTACATTCACGAGCTGACCAAAGTCTTCGACGTGCCGCCCCCAGAGCGCGGAAAAAAATATCACATCGTGCAGATGCCAAACGCAGTTCTGGTCTGGGAACACCATACAGAGTTCATGCGTTACACGGTCATCGTCGACGAAGCGAAGGATTTCAGCGAACCGGCTTTGAGTGTGCTGCCAGATGATTGGCTCGCCAATATGCCGGGTGAACTGATCAGCGCCGTGCACCTCAATATCACTCGGGAAGATGGCCATGAGGCAATGGTCAAATCCGCCCGGGCGCAGATCCGGTCTGACACGCTGATTGGGTCAGAAGTGGCGGGCGGGCTGGGGCTGGTCGCTACAGATTTCAGATTGCACGAGGATGGATTCAGCCGCTTTGTTATTCTCGACAATGGCCTTTCGCAAACTGACCTTGGCCATACCGTGCAGCGACTTATCGATGTGGAGACCTATCGGATCATGGCATTGCTCGCCTTGCCCATGGCGCAAGATCTGATCCTGAAACTCTCACGCTGGGAATTTGCACTGTCGCAAATCACGTCTGAAATGTCGGAGACCGAAGCCGACACGGATACGGATCTGCTTGAACGGCTTACGTCTTTGCAAGCGGCGATTGAACTTGGCTATGCACAGAGCCAGTTCAGGTTTGGTGCGGCGTCGGCTTACTACGCTTTGGTGCAAAGGCGGACCTCGGAGCTGCGCGAATCGCGCGTCACAGACATGCAAAAGATCGCCGAGTTTATCGAACGCCGCTTGGCACCGGCCATGCGGACCAGCAGTTCGGTCGAAAACCGGATGCGCACGCTGTCCCAGCGCGTCGACCGTGCGACGCAGTTGCTCTCTACCAAAGTAAACATCTCTCTTGAGCAACAAAACCAGGAGCTGATGGAAAACATGGATCGCCGTGCAGCCCTGCAGTTACGTCTACAACAGACCGTTGAAGGCCTGTCGATCGCGGCCATCAGCTACTATCTGATCGGTATTGTGAGTTACCTCGCAAAAGGCATCGCGACGGTCGATGACAGGGTGCAACCAGAGTTGATCACTGGGGTGTCCGTACCGTTCGTCTTGGGTTTGACCGCCTATGGCGTCTGGCGGATGCGGCGACACATCACTGAGCATAACCCCCCGAACAAACGCGACTAATCGCTTGCGGAATACGAGTGTACAGTGCTAGGTGTACAACCATGAGGACACTTGCATTGTTGCAAATACGGGGCGTTGGCGGAAAGAGACCGTCAGCGGTTTTGCGAGTCGCTTGGGCCGTGGAGTATGTCTCATGACCGTGATCCTTCCCCAGCCTTCTGTTGGATTACCGAGTGATTTTGATCATTGTCGACGCGTGATCAAAGATGGCTCTAAGAGCTTCCACTTTGCCTCCCTGCTATTGCCCTCAAATGTCCGTCAGGCAGCCTATGCGACCTATGCCTTCTGTCGGTTGGCAGATGATGAAATCGATTTGGGGGCAGACCCGGCTGCGGCATTGGAACGTTTGTCGGATCGTCTCGATCGAATCTATGACGGCAAACCGCTGGATCATGAGATCGACAGAGCGTTCTCGCATGTCGTCCGGGTGTTCGCCCTGCCCAGAGAGCTGCCAGATGCACTGCTTGAAGGCATGCTCTGGGACACGCAGAATCGCAGATACACGTCGATCGAAGATGTGCTGGATTATGCTGCGCGGGTGGCCGGCTCCGTTGGCGCAATGATGACCGTTTTAATGGGCAATCGCACACCGGAAGCCGTGGCGCGCGCCTGTGATCTCGGGCTCGCGATGCAGCTTACCAATATTGCTCGGGATGTCGGCGAAGATGCCCGCGCGGGCCGCCTGTATCTTCCACTCGACTGGTTGCGGGAGGCGGGCATTGAGCCGTCAGCTTTCCTAAACGCTCCGAGCAATACACCCGAGATCCGCTCTGTCACCAAACGCCTGCTCGACGCGGCCGAGCCGTTCTACGAACGCGGGCTGTCAGGGGTGTCTCTTTTGCCAGAGAATTGCCAAACCTCGATCCGCGCCGCGGGCAGCATCTATCGAGAAATCGGGATTGAGCTACGCCGGATGGAGTATAATTCAGTAGAGCACCGAGCGGTGGTATCGAAGGCGCGTAAGATCAGACTTCTGATCGGCGCAGCCAAGCAAACCAGCAAGCCGAGCTCATCTGAATCCGCGGCGGCTGCGACGCAGTACCTGGTCTCGGCTGTCACGGCCAAGGAGCAGATCGAAACGTCGCCAATTCCGCCGACGCGGATCAATTGGCTGATTGATCTCTTCATGCGCCTTGAACGGCAGGAACGTGTGATCTAGATCGCCTGTTTATGGGCAATGTTATTTTCTTCGGTGAGATTGTTGGGTTTTTCGGGCTGTTCATGGCCTGGGTTTACTGGGACTATCGCAAAACTCAAAAGCTGGTCGAGCAAGACCGCAAGGATGCTGCAGAAGCTGCTGCTAACGCGCGAGACGCGGCATCCGAAACGGCAGCAAAGCCTTAACAATCGGCGATCTCAGGCGCTTCCCAGAAAGCGTCTCATGCGTTGAAAGGCCCGAGACCCCGCCATTGTATCGCAGTATCGAGCGGCTGTAGAACGGCGTGTCTTCGAGTGTTTTGGTCACCTTTGGCTGATGCTGCGCGAGGCCACCCGCGCGGCGCTTGATTTGCCAGATTTGTGTGCCCGGCAGGGTGAGCGACGGATCGCCGGAAGACTCAGAGACCGCGCCGTCAGGAGCAATCCGCAAGTGCAAATTGCGTTGATGCGCCTCTATTGGATCGGTGACGTATCGGATCAATGTATTCTCGTCTTTGAGCGGCGTTCGAGACCAATCCCAATAGTCAAATCCCTTTTCCAGCGGTTCGAGTCCATAATTGGAATCAACATAGCCGTGCCCCGACCAGGAGAGGTTCGGTTTTTCGAAACGGGCCTCGACGTGGGCATGCGCGCAGGCGGGAGACCAGAAATGCCGGGCTTTTGGATCAAGCTGGTGCGCCGCGCTCAAACGATACGGCATGGCGACGCGAACCTGACCGCGCAGGCGGCGGGGCAGGGGCGCACAAATCTCATCAATGTCGACAATCAAGTTATCCCCTTCAAACCGTACAGAACTGCCGCCGGTCTGATACGTAGAAGGTGTTCGTTCGGTCTTCTTGCGCCCGCGCTCGGTCATGCTCCAGCGCGATGGGTTGCCATAAAGGGCGACATTGATGGCGCAATGGTCGGCAGGATCACGCCACCCCGTCCAAGCATAATAGGGGGAGAAAACGCTGCCAACGAAGATGATAATGACGATCGCATGTGCCCCGTCATCGCTGACGCCATCAATGTACCACCAGGCGTATCCGCCGCTCGGCGGGGTATAGTCGAACCGAAACCCAAACGGAGAGTCGACTGTCCCAGCGTCTAACGTCTGCGTCCGTGAAAGGCCTTCCGTGGCATTATCGATCGTGTGCGTGTCCATGAGCTCGCGCCAAACTGCGTTCAACCAATCCGATTGTCTATCTATGTTGACACATCTATAAGTATACATAAAGTGACACTTGGGAGGCGATATGACTTTTGACGCCAAAATAAATCAGTGTCTGGAACGAGCCTTGATGGTCGGTGCCGACACCAACTGCCCCGCAACCTTACAATCGGCTTTACAACATGCCGTATTTCCAGGCGGCGCTCGGGTTCGACCTCAACTCTGCATGGCCGTTGCGCATGCCTGTGACCCGGAAGCGGATCTCACCGATACGCTGGCGGCAGCAACGGCGCTTGAGCTGCTGCACTGTGCCTCGCTGGTGCATGACGACCTGCCCTGCTTCGATGATGCCGATCAGCGACGCGGTAAGCCGTCCGTGCATGTGAAGTATGGCGAAAACATTGCTGTACTGGCCGGCGATGCAATGATTGTGCTGGCCTTCCAAACGCTTGCAGATGGCGCTCAAACCCATTTTCGCGAGCTGACAAAAGTCATGGCTGAGGCGACCGCGCCGCCAAACGGAATCGCCGCGGGCCAAGCTTGGGAAGTCGAATCTGAAATCGACCTTGAAGCCTACCATACCTCCAAGACGGCCGCCTTGTTTATTGCGGCATCGCGGGCCGGAGCGGTTTCTGTCGGTGCGAGTGACGAAACCTGGCGGGAGCTCGGATCCTGCCTTGGACAAGCTTATCAGATCGCGGATGACTTGCGCGATTCGCTGCTCAGCCCGGCTGAGCTCGGAAAACCCGCCAAGCAGGATATGCGCAATTGTCGTCCAAGCGCCGTCGAATCGTATGGGGTGCACGGAGCTTATAAACGTCTTCGCGCGGCCATCGATTCCGCGATTCAATCGGTTCCAGATTGTGACGGGACCCAGAGTTTGCGCCAACTTATTCAAGCGCAGGCCATTCGCCTGACGCCGGACCACCTTGTCCAAGAAGTCGCCTAATTCGTCGAAGACGATTCTCGATCGTTTAAAAAATGCCCGCTCGGCGCTTTTGGCGAATCCGAAGTTTCAGACTTTTTGTGCCGCCTTCTGGCCGACGCGTCCGATTACGCGTTCGCGGGCGGCCGCTGTCTTCGATCTTTGTAATGGCTTTGTCTATTCTCAGATCCTCACCGCGTGCGTGACATCGGACCTGCTCGCGGCCTTGCGCGACAAGAACATGACGCTGGAGGAGATTGCTGCGCAGTGTGAGCTGCCAAATGATGGCGCAAAGCGTTTGGTCCTCGGTGCTGTCGCTTTGGAAATCCTGGAACCGCGATCGAACGATCGATATGGTCTCGGCGCCGTTGGTGCAGCGGTGCTGGGCAATCCCGGTCTACAAGGCATGATCGCGCACCACGACCTGTTCTATCGCGATCTTGCTGACCCATTGGCGCTGCTGAAGGAACGTACGAAAACCACTGCGCTGGCGAGCTATTGGCGGTATTCGCCGGCGAAGGATGGCGACGCCGAAGAACGCGCTGCTATGCAGAGGTATTCAGATCTGATGCGCGACACCCAATACGTTGTCGCCGATGAAGTCTTGCGGGCGTACAAGTTCCAGGACCATGCCTGTCTGATGGATGTCGGGGGCGGAGACGGGACGTTTTTGAAATGTGCGTCTGAAAAGGCGCCAGACTTGAAGCTCAAACTCTTCGAGCTACCGAACGTTGTCGACATCGCTAGAACGCGTCTGACCGAAGCCCGGGTGACTGCCGAATCGCATGCCGGCAACATGTTTGAGGACGACTGGCCGGAAGGCGCGGATCTGATCACGCTCATCCGCGTTGCGCTCGATCATGACGATGATGCAGTCGAAAATTTGATGGCGCGTGCACGCAAAGCGCTGAAGCCGGGCGGCGTGCTTCTGCTGGCGGAGCCAATGGCCGATTCGCGCAAGGTCGGACACGCCTATTTTGGCTTGTACCTATGGGCGATGGGCTCGGGACGGGGGCGCACTTCGGACGAATTAAGTGAAATGCTCCGCCGCACCGGGTTCACTGAGATCCGCGTCCTTTCGACGGGTGTGCCGGATCTCGTTCGCGTCATACAAGCAGCGTAAATAAAAATTGACATATGACACTGTCAACCTATGGTGACAGAATGACTTACTCAGCGCATTCTGTTTCCGACGCTGCAGCCAGAACGGGAAATCTTCCGAGAGGGCTGAGCCGTGAAATTGCGCTGCGATCGGACGCCATCCTGTTTTCCGGACAGCGCCAGGTGCAAATGAAAACTCTCGATTTGAAGCCGCCTGAGGCGGGCGATCTGATTGTTGAGGTCGCCTGGAGTGGAATCAGTACGGGCACGGAGCGCTTGCTCTGGTCCGGCGATATGCCGCCGTTCCCGGGTTTGGCCTATCCCTTGGTGCCAGGCTATGAAGCGGTTGGACGCGTGATCCACACGGAAGGCAATCCCGACTGGCATGGCGAATATGTATTCGTGCCGGGCGCGAATTGTTTTGAGGAGGCGAGTGGACTGTTTGGCGCCTCGGCGTCGCGTCTAATCGTACCGGAAGCGCGTGCGGTTCGGCTCGGCCATACCGCACAGAGTTCTGATGTATTGCTCGCCCTAGCGGCGACCGCTCATCACGCCGTGATGAAGACCAGTTTGCCGGATTTGATCATTGGTCATGGGGTGCTTGGACAACTTGCGGCGCGCCTCGTGATCGCGCTTGGCGGTGAAGCGCCAATGGTCTGGGAAACCAATTCCGCACGACACGCCGCCGATCATTATTCGGTTGTGGACCCGGCGCATGACGATCATCGGGCTTACGCTTTGATTTGTGACATGAGCGGCAATGTGAGCGCGATCGATACCGCGATCCAGCATGCAACCAAAGGCGCCGAGATTGTGCTTGCCGGGTTCTATGCCAGCCGCGTGTCGTTTGAATTCCCCGCCGCGTTCATGCGCGAGATCAGTTTCAAGATCGCGGCAGAGTGGGAGGCGTCGGACCTCGACGCTGTTCTGACTTTGTGTCGGAAAGGCCTGCTAAGCCTGGATGGCTTGGTGACGCACACTGCCGAGCCGCACGAGGCTACGCGCGCTTATAAGACCGCATTCACCGAAGCGGATTGCCTAAAAATGGTTCTGGATTGGAGAGGGCACCATGACCACCTTGCTTGATACATATTCTTCCCGCGGAACGCAGTCTGGCGGCGAATATGATGCATCTGACAGTGGGTCAGAGTCGGAACGTCCTGAGCGTCCGGTCAAAGAAACACAGATCATTGCGATCTATGGCAAAGGCGGGATCGGTAAATCGTTCACGCTGGCCAATCTCAGTTACATGATGGCGCAGCAAGGCAAGAAGGTCTTGCTGATCGGCTGTGATCCGAAGAGCGATACGACATCGCTTCTGTTTGGCGGGCGTGCGTGTCCAACCATTATCGAAACCTCTTCGCGTAAGAAGGAATCCGGGGAAGAGGTTGCTATTGGCGACGTCTGTTTCAAGCGGGACGGGGTCTACGCCATGGAGCTTGGCGGACCGGAAGTCGGACGCGGTTGCGGCGGGCGCGGCATCATTCATGGGTTCGAACTGCTGGAGAAGCTCGGCTTCCATGAGTGGGACTTTGACTATGTCTTGCTCGACTTTCTGGGAGACGTGGTGTGCGGAGGCTTCGGCCTGCCGATCGCTCGCGACATGTGTCAGAAAGTGATCGTGGTCGGATCGAACGACCTGCAGTCTCTTTATGTTGCAAACAATGTCTGCTCGGCCGTGGAGTACTTCCGCAAGCTCGGAGGCAATGTTGGCGTAGCTGGCATGGTCATCAACAAGGATGACGGCACTGGCGAGGCGCACGCGTTTGCAGAAGAGGTCGGCATCCCGGTCCTGTCAGCGATTCCCGCCGATGAAGATATCCGGCGCAAGTCGGCCAATTATCAGATTGTCGGCAAGCCTGGTACACAATGGGCTCCGATGTTCGAAGCGCTTGCTGAGAATGTTGCCAGCGCACCGCCCATCCATCCGACCCCGCTGACGCAAGAAGGTCTGCTGGACCTGTTCTCAGCGGAAGAAACGGGCGCTGACTTCAACCTGATTCCCGCCACAGTCGCCGATATGCGCGGCGTCAACGCGGTCGAAAAACCATCATTGGAAGTGATTTACGAGGAGATTTAAGGGCGCATGAGCGAACGGGAGGGCATGATCGAACAAGGTGCAGGGCAAACCCCTGATCCCGCGCCTGTGTCTGCTTCGGACGCCGC
The DNA here is from genome assembly GCA_038527765.1 of Pseudomonadota bacterium. Classification (GTDB taxonomy): domain Bacteria; phylum Pseudomonadota; class Alphaproteobacteria; order Caulobacterales; family Hyphomonadaceae; genus Henriciella. The sequence goes on along the minus strand of JBCBFK010000010.1, from coordinate 92,494 downwards.
ATGTCATGGCGGTGCCGAGACCCTGCGTGAGGCGGCCAAAAAGGCCGGCCAGCAGAACCTGCTCGAGCAATATGCCAAAGATTATCCAACCGGTCCCCACGACCAACCGCAGAGCATGTGCCCGGCCTTTGGGTCGCTGCGGGTCGGCTTGCGTATGAAGCGCACGGCGACGATCCTATCTGGATCAGCCTGCTGCGTGTACGGCCTGACCTTTACCTCGCACTTCTATGGCGCCAAGCGCAATGTCGGTTATGTGCCCTTTAACTCAGAGACCCTGGTTACGGGCAAACTGTTCGAGGACATAAAAGAAGCGGTCGAAAAGACTGCAGATCCTGAGCGCTATGACGCGATCGTTGTGACCAATCTATGCGTGCCAACGGCATCCGGTGTGCCGCTGCGCCTCCTCCCAGATACGATCAATGGCGTGCGGATCATTGGCATTGATGTGCCTGGTTTTGGCGTACCGACGCATGCTGAAGCCAAAGACATTCTGGCCGGTGCGATGCTCGCCTTTGCGCGCAAAGAAGCAGAGCAGGGGGCTGTGCAGCGCGCACCAAGTGATCAGAGTGATTTGCCGAAGATTACGCTGCTTGGAGAAATGTTTCCGGCAGACCCGATTGGGATCAGCCACCTCTTGCAGCCTATGGGGCTGACGACAGGCGCCGTGGTTCCAACCCGGGAGTGGCGTGAGCTTTATACCGCACTTGATGGCGCAGCGGTTGCTGCCATCCATCCCTTCTACACCGCCTCCATTCGTGAGTTCGAGGCGGCGGGCCGCCCAATTGTTGGATCGGCACCGGTCGGCGCTGAAGGCACCGCGGATTGGCTTGAGCGCATCGGTCAAACCTGCGGGATTGCCCGCGATAAGATTGATACGGCGAAGAACGGGGCGATCGGAGCCATTCGTGGCGCCCTTTCAGCGATGCCGGTGAAGGGCCGGATCACGCTATCGGGCTATGAGGGATCTGAATTACTCGTTGCCCGTTTGCTCTGCGAAAGCGGAGCGGATGTCCGCTATGTCGGCAGCGCCTGTCCAAAAACAAAATGGTCGCAAGCCGATTGTGAATGGCTCGAGGCGCGCGGTGTCGAGGTCCGGTTCAGAGCCTCGCTCGAAACCGATTTGGCGGCGCTCGAAGCGTTCGAGCCCGACCTTGCGATTGGCACGACACCTGTTGTCCAGAAAGCCAAGGAACAAGCCACGCCAGCGCTTTACTTCACAAATTTGATTTCCGCGCGCCCGATCATGGGCCCTGCCGGAGCTGGGTCGCTTGCGCAAGTGGTCAACGCCGCAATCGCCGGTAAGGACCGCTTCGAAACCATGCGCGAATTTTTCGAAGGCGTTGGCAATGGCGATACGGCAGGTGTCTGGGAGCATACGCCTCGCATCAATGATGGCTTCCGCGCCAAGCAGGAACGGAAACTCGCACTCGCTGCCAAACGTGCTGCCAACCTAGAGGAGCCGGTCGGATGTTGATCCAGGATCATGACCGCGCTGGCGGATACTGGGGCGCGACTTACGTCTTTTGCGCCATCAAGGGCCTGCAAGTGGTGATTGATGGTCCCGTCGGGTGCGAAAACCTGCCGGTGACGTCGGTTCTACACTATACGGACGCGCTTCCGCCCCACGAGTTACCGATCACGGTGACCGGCCTCGGCGAAGAAGAGCTCGGACAGCTCGGCACTGAGCAGGCCATGAAGCGCGCCCGTGGCGCGCTGGATCCGGCTTTGCCTGCGGTTGTTGTCACCGGTTCCATCGCTGAAATGATTGGCGGCGGGGTCACGCCGGAAGGGGCGAATGTGAAACGCTTCCTGCCGCGGACGATTGATGAAGACCAATGGCAAAGCGCCGATCGGGCCTTGCTCTGGCTGTGGACAGAATTTGCTCAAACCAAAGGGCGCAATCCGAGACCTCGCAAGAAAAAAGAGGGTGACGCGCCACGGATCAATATTATCGGTCCGGGTTATGGCATGTTCAACACGCCATCAGATCTGGCGGAAATCCGGCGGCTGATCGAAGGCATTGGCGCGGAGGTCAATCTGGTCTTCCCGCTGGGCAGCCATATCGAAGACACGCGAAAGCTGATCGATGCTGACGTCTCGATCTGCATGTATCGTGAGTATGGACGGCGGTTGTGCGAAGCCCTGGATCAGCCTTATTTGCAAGCGCCGATTGGTTTGCACTCGACAACCAAATTCCTGCGCAAGCTTGGAGAGCTGACGGGCCTCGACCCGGAGCCGTTTATCGAGTCTGAAAAGCACTCAACGATCAAACCCGTTTGGGATCTCTGGCGCTCGGTGACACAGGACTTTTTTGGGACTGCAGATTTCGGCATTGTCGCCAACGAGACCTATGCTCGTGGGGTCCGCAATTTCCTTGAAAACGAACTTGGATTGCCCTGCGCCTTTGCGTACGAGCGCACGGCCGGCGCCAAGACGGACAATGATGCGGTCAGCGCCGACATTCGCTCAAAGTGCCCGTTCGTTGTGTTCGGCAGCTTCAATGAGCGCATGTACATGCAAGAAGCTGACGCCCGCGCCGCCTATATTCCCGCAAGTTTCCCAGGGGCCGTGATCCGGCGCCATACAGGCACGCCTTTCATGGGCTATGCTGGGGCAACATACCTCGTTCAGGAGTACTGCAACGCCTTGTTCGATGCGCTGTTCCATATCCTGCCGCTCGGTCAGGATCTGGACCGCTCCGAGGCGACCCCGGCGGCCAATATCCAGACGCTCCACTGGGAGCCAGAAGCGTTCAAAACGCTCGACAAAATTGTGTCCGGGTATCCGGTATTGACGCGTATTTCGGCTGCCAAGCGCCTGCGGGATCAAGCCGAAGCCGCGGCACAAGCCAGCGGCAGCGAGGCGGTGACCGCCGCGCATGTCGAAGCAAGTTTCCAAAGCATCAGCGGAGGGCGGTCATGACGCATTTCATGTCCTTGATCGCCCGAACACCGCCTGCGGAATTAAGAGGGAGAAGCAAATAAATGGCAGATTTATCGCTTGAAAAACGTCGTGGACACGACCGACCGAGGTCGGAGTACGCGATCTATATGATGCTCGCTTACCCGATGCTGCTGATGGCGGCAGTGGTGCTTCGAATCCTCCCCACCCGTCCGAAATTCAGCGGCGTTAAGTATCGCCGCCCCAGCGTGTTCCGAGAGGCGTGGGAAATGGGACAAAGCGCATTGCCCTGGGTGTTCTCAGGGCGGTGACACAACCGAATTTGGCGGTGTCCGCATCGCCATTTCGCCCGGCCACAGGCGTTGATTGTGGCCACTAGAGATGGTCAGAAATAAAGGAGAAATGACCATGGAGACTGATGATCGGTCTGAGTCACTGTCAGGTCTGACAGCGACTGAAGCCCGTGCCTTTCACGGCTTGTTCATGAGGAGTTTCTTTCTCTTCATGTTCTGGGCATTCATCGCGCACATGCTGGTTTGGTACTACAAACCATGGCTGGGCGTAATTTCCTAACGGTAACGAGAAAGAAGGAGCTTCCACCATGTGGAGAATCTGGATGATCTTTGATCCGCGGCGGGTTCTCGTTGCGCTCACGGTATTCCTGTTCACGCTGGCTGTTCTTATCCACTTCGTGCTCTTGAGCACGGATGAGTACAACTGGTTTGAAATGGGAGGATCGGCCCCCGCAACGGCCGAACTCACCGTTGACGTTCGAACCGCCTAGGGATCGACAAACTGTGGTGATCGGCGGCTTCGGGTCACCGAAAAAGCCGGTCGCCACCCTCTAACGCAGTATACGACAGACTCGCCACGGATCGTGCCCGCACGATCGAGACAGTCTGGCCAATACGAAAGGCGCATGAAATGGCGTTACTTAGTTTTGAACGAAAATATAGAATTCGTGGCGGGACCCTGATTGGCGGGGATCTGTTCGATTTTTGGGTGGGACCTTTTTATGTAGGGTTCTTTGGGGTCACCACCGCATTTTTCGCCTTCCTCGGAACCGCCCTGATCTTTCTGGGCGCGTCCATGGAGGATACCTGGAACCCCTGGCTGATCAGTATTGATCCGCCCGATCTAAGCTATGGTCTTAGCTTTGCACCGCTCGCGGAGGGCGGGCTCTGGCAAATCATAACCTTCTGTGCCATCGGCGCATTTGGGTCTTGGATTTTGCGCGAAGTCGAGATCAGCCGAAAGCTTGGTATGGGATATCATGTCCCGTTCGCCTTCAGCGTCGCAGTGTTTGCGTATGTCACGCTTGTGGTCATTCGCCCGGTCCTGATGGGCGCATGGGGCCACGGCTTTCCGTACGGGATTATGAGCCATTTGGATTGGGTTTCGAATGTCGGATATTCGTATGGAAACTTCCATTACAACCCGGCGCATATGATCGCCATCACCTTCTTCTTCACCACCACTTTGGCGTTGGCGATGCATGGCGGCGCTGTGCTGTCCGCGGTGAACCCTGGCAAAGGTGAAGAAGTCAAAGCTCCGGAACACGAGAACTCGTTCTTCCGCGACACCATCGGCTATTCTGTCGGGACACTCGGCATCCACCGCCTTGGCCTCTTCCTGGCGCTTTCGGCGGGTTTCTGGAGCGCGATCTGTATCGTGATTAGCGGCCCCCTCTATGAAGGCTCGTGGGTCACGTGGTGGGATGGCTGGCGTAACCTTCCGATATTTGCGGATTAGGAGACTGAACCATGGCAGACTATCAAAATATCTTCACTCAGGTTCAGGTTCGCGGACATTATGATCCTGGCGTCGAGTTGCCGAAAGGCGACTGGCGACGCGAGCGCGTGCAGATCTTCAGCTATATTATGGGCAAGATTGGCGACGCACAGATCGGTCCGGTTTATCTCGGCTTCTTCGGCGTGGCCTCGCTCTTGTGCGGGTTCATTGCGATCGAGATTATCGGTCTCAATATGCTGGCGTCGGTCGATTGGGATCCGATCAAATTCGTTGGTCTCTTGCCTTGGCTATCGCTGGATGCGCCGCTGCCGGAGCATGGCCTCGATCCAATGCCACCGCTTGAAGAAGGCGGATGGTGGATGATGGCAGGTTTCTTCCTGACCGCCGCCATCATCTTGTGGTGGGTTCGGATTTATCGCCGCGCCCGTCAGCTGGGTCTCGGCACACATGTCGCTTGGGCATTTGCCGCAGCAATCTGGTTGTACCTGGTCGTTGGGTTCATCCGCCCCTTGATGATGGGCAGCTGGTCTGAGGCGGTTCCATTCGGGATCTTCTCGCACCTCGATTGGACCAACAATTTCTCGCTGATCTATGGCAACTTGTTCTACAACCCGTTCCATATGCTCTCGATCGTGTTCCTGTACGGCTCAGCTCTGCTGTTCGCGATGCATGGTGCGACGATCCTTGCAGTTGGCCGTTATGGCGGTGAGCGCGAAGTTGAACAGATTGTTGACCGCGGAACTGCATCAGAACGGGCCGCCTTGTTCTGGCGTTGGACCATGGGCTTCAATGCCTCAATGGAATCCATTCACCGCTGGGCCTGGTGGTTCGCTATTCTCTGTCCGATTACGGGCGGGATCGGTATCCTGTTGACCGGCACGGTGGTCGACAATTGGTTCCTTTGGGGAATCGATAATGGGTTCGCGAGATTTTAAAGCAATGCCGGCTTGAGAGGGGCCTGGTCTGGGTCCGGGAACTCCACCCCTCTCTTCGATCATAGGTCGGCATCTTCCTTACCTCTTAAGCGGTGTGTTTCGGCACACCGCTTTTTTTAGGATCCGCGCTGGACGGCGCGCCAGGCCAGAACAAGCGCCGCGATGTGAATCGGCAGGGACAGAGTGATGCAGGCCAAGATGAGGAAATCCTGATCGGTCCCTGACAGGCTGAAGCGCAGCGCGAGCATGAGCAGGGCGCCGGATACAAGAAAGCAAATCAGCGCTGGAACCAGGCGGCTGCCACGAGCGCGATAGAGCCAAATGCTAAGCCCTAAAGCCTCCACGCCAATAAGGCCCAGAATGGCATCGATCAGGTGCGGGCTTATCGTCATCGCCGTCAGCTTATCCAAAAGCAGGGTTCAGGGCGACCACTTCATAATTCAGATAGGCTGCAAAGCTCACCCAAACCAAATAGGGCACCAGGATCAAAGCAGCCCGACCCGAGAGCGGGCGCAAATAGACGATCAAAGCGGCCACCGACAGCCAGAGCCCAACGACCTCGATCAGCGCCCAATCCGGTCTTTGCATTGCAAAGAACAGAGCACTCCAAATGACGTTGAGCGTGCCATTGATGGCGAACAACCAGATCAGGCCAGCACGTCCTGAGGCAGTTGTCGCTGCGCGCCATCCAATCACCGCCGCGATCACGCAGCTGATATAGATCAAGGTCCAGGCTGGAGCGAACACCCAGTCGGGCGGGGTGAGTGTGGACTTATTAAGCGCCGCATACCAAGCACCGGGCTGCGAGGCCAAGCCACCCAGAAGCGCCACCAGAACAGCAGCGCCGCTGGCGATTAAAATCGGCCGAGGCCGTGTCATCGAGGGCGTTGGTCTTCGACTCGCACCAAGCCTAGAAGGTGTGCCATGTCTTTGATGAAGATGCGGATATGCGCCATCGGATTGGCGCGCACCAAGCGCTTATTCATGTACGCTTCCCAAGTCAGACGCTGCACGTCCGGGTCATCGCAAATGTTTACGAAGCGCTCGCGGCGTTTGTCACTGCGGTACCAGAAATGCTGCATGATCCCGAGAATGAAAAACACTTTGCCATGCTCTTTCATGTAGCGCTTGCGGGCTTTGGCGAGGACCTTGGGATTCTCGGTCTCGAGCAGCTCATGCACCGCTGCGGCCGCCACTTCACCGCCCAACATGGCATAATAGATCCCTTCGCCAGACGCAGGCGCGACGCAACCTGCAGCGTCGCCCGCCAGGATCACGTCTTTACCATTGTCCCATTTCTTCATCGGTTTGAGCGGGATAGGCGCGCCTTCGGTCCGCACGGTATCGGCTGTGTCGAGCTCAGCTTCGCCACGTAGATCGGTCACGGCCTGGCGCAACGAAAAGCCTTTCTGAGCACTGCCGACGCCGATGCTCGTGGTTTCGCCATGCGGGAAGATCCAAGCATAGAAATCCGGAGACAGTTTACCATCATAGCGAATTTCGCAGCGGGAGCCCTCGAACCGGTTCGGATCTGCGGCTTTCGGCGAGCGGATAATTTCGTGATAGGCGAAGACGCTTTTCGGTTGCTCACCACCAACTTCTTCCTTGGCAAGACGCGAGCGGGCGCCATCTGCACCGATCACCGCTTTGGTGACAAGGCGAAGAGGCGGGGCATCGCGGTCTGCACCATGCGGGCGACAGACAATGATTGCGCGTCCCGCAGCGTCGCGTTCGAGGCCAACAAACTCGCCATCGAGACGTTCCGCGCCGTGTTCCGCAGCGCGTTGTCGAAGCCATTCGTCAAAATGTTCGCGATCGACCATAGCCACGGAACCGCCATTGATCGGCATGTCGACCATACGGCCTTTTGGGGACACCATGCGCGCGGTGTTGGCGCGGGCAACAATCTGCGTTTCCGGAATCGCGAAATCTCTAACCAGGCGTGGCGGGATGGCGCCGCCGCAAGGTTTGATGCGCCCCGGTTTGTCGATCAGGAGGACTTTATGATTCTGGTCTGCGAGGCGTTGCGCCGCCGTCGCTCCAGCCGGCCCTCCACCAACGACGATGGTATCGTAAACGGTGTTGCTTGTGTCAGGGCTTAGCATCGGTCTCTCCTCTTATTCGGCTGGTACCATTTCACCCGCGGGCAGGATTGGCAGATCCACGTCATCGTCCTGGGGGTCACCGACCCAGAAGGCACAGCCTGCTGCGACGATGAAAAGCAGGCCTTCCATGGCAAAAACGGTCGCAAATGCCGGGCCGACTTGTTGAAAAACAAAGCGGGCCAGATCGAGCGCGCTGGCGCCCAGGAAGCCGCCAATCCCGAAGGATATGGCTTGCGCAGCGCCCCAAAGGCCCATGCGGGTGCCTTCGCGTCCACGCTTTCCTGCACTCGCCAAAGTCATCATCGAGCCAATCGCGGCAACGGCGAAGGCGCCATTGGCAACCCCGAGCCCGAACACGGTTGGCTTGAGAGGCCAAGTCGGTCCGACCATAGCTGCGGCGCAGAGCGAAGCCAGGGCGACCGCAGATGCGATACATCCAAAAATCGTCCATTGTCGCATGAAGCGTGCGCGAGATTTCCCGACCACCGTCCCAAGGATGGCGGTGACGATCATGCCCAGTAGGACGCCCATATTCTGGGTCGCTGCGAGGCTTGTCGACTCACCCGGCGTGTAGCCATAAATCAGGCCTGCAAAGGGTTCGAGGATCAGGTCTTGCGCGCTGTAGGCGAGCATGGAGACCAGAACGAAAATCGTGAAGCGGCGGGCTTGTTGGTCGGCCCAGACCTCTTTGAGAATGGCGCTAAAGTCTGGTTTGTCCTCAGCCTCTGACATTGGCTTCGCGATCTGTGCGCGACCTTCCAGGCCCCAGATGGCGAGCGCGGCCACAGCGACGGCGACCAGGGAAATGATGGTTGTGACTTCGAGCAAGCGCTGCATTGAAAAGGGTTCAAGCATCGCGCCCGCCACACCGGCCGTAATTATGAAGCCGATGATCATCATGATCCATGTGATCGCAGCGGCGGCAGCTTTTCGAGAGGGTAGGGTGTGCGTCGCCAGCAGGGCAAGCTGGTTGGTGCCCGCGGCTCCGACGCCGACGCCGATAATGAAGAAGGCGACAATCGCGCCGAGCACACCGAGGGTCGGTTGTGTGGCCATCAAAGTGGTTGATGCGGCAGCCGCAATCGCACCAATCGCCAGCGTGATCATGCCGCCAATAATCCAAGGTGCGCGCTGGCCCCCGACATCTGAGCCATAGCCCCAACGCGGACGGGAAAGCTGAACCGCATAATGCCATCCCACCAGCGCCCCGGGCAGGGTGGCGGGTAAGGCGAGTTCGACCACCATGACGCGATTGAGCGTCGAGGTCGTCAGAATGACAATTGCCCCAAGAGCCGCCTGAACCAGACCGAGTCGGAAAATCCCAATCCAGCCAATATTGGGAGCGGTTAGCCGAGCGTCCATGCTGGACCTCCATCAATTGAACCGAGGGCAAAGGCCGTGACCAGCATGCCGAGCACATAAAGCAGGGTCCCGGTCGCGTTAAACCAGGGCGCCTTCTCTTCTGGAGCGCGGAGCAATATGGTCATCAACCAGATCTGCGCGGCGACGAGCGCTGAAACCAAGCCCGCATGTAAATACATTTCGATGTATAGAAGGCCTGCAATAACAATCGCTTGTGCGGCGATCATAATCAAACAGGCAACTTGTGCTGCGCGCTCAACCCCGAGCCGAACCGGCAGCGACTTCACGCCCGACAGGCGGTCGCCTTCAAGCGCTTTGAAATCATTCAGCGTCATGATGCCATGCGCGCCGAGCGAGTAGAGCAGCACCGCTGCGAGAATGTAGGGTCCAGGCGCAGCATGCAGAATCACTGCAGCGCCGGTGAACCAGGCCACGCCTTCATAAGCGATCCCGACGACGGCCGGTCCGCTCCATCCATCTTGTTTGAAGCGAATGGGCGGCGCGCTATAGGTCCAGGCGAGCACGACCGCAACAATGGTGGCCACGAAAGCCCATATTCCGAGGAGTCCCCCCAAGATCAGCGACATAGCTGACCAGAACACGCCAAGGTACAGCCCCCATCGTCCAGGGATTCGGCCAGAAGGGATCGGTCGATTGGGTTCGTTGATCGCGTCGACGCGGCGGTCGAACCAGTCATTGATGGCCTGGCTGGAGGCGCACACCATCGGTCCTGCGAGGATGACACCGCCAATGATAAAGGGCCAATGCGCAGCTGTGGCCTGGCCGGTAGAAATCACGCCGCAGGCGAAGGCCCACATGGGCGGGAACCAGGTGACGGGCTTGGACAATTCCAACACATCGCGCCAATGCGGACGCGTATTCATGGTCAATGGAATGAGTGATCCCGACATGTCATCACGCTACGGTGGACAGTGTTGAGTGTCAATTCATGTTGACGCTGTTTGGGGCGGTTTTTGTCAATCGCCGGGATCGAGCCCGACCCGCTTCAGTTTGGAGTAAAGCCCCTGTCGGCTCAGCCCCAACATTTCCGCCGCAGAGGCGCGGTTATTGTCAGAGGTTTTGAGCGCCGCTTCAATGCAAAGCCGCTCGATCAGTATGGTTGACTCGTTGACGATATCCTTGAGAGGGACGCGGCCGACAAGTTCGGTAAAGTCCGTGGTTGCGCTGGGCAATTTCTCATCAAGACGTGGGCTTTGCGTAAGGCGGCGAGAGACGCTGCGAACCGAAAAGGCATAGACAACTCCGCTCTGGGTCGGAGCCGATACGGCGGACACTTCGACCTGATCCTCACTGCCAAAGCGATCGCGCGTTATGGTTGCGAAGTTCCGCACCAGTCCATTTTTTTTCAATGTCGAATAGAGCACATTAATGTCGGTCGGCGAGCGGCCGAGATACGAGCTCAGCGGAGCCCCCTTGGCGTCCTGGGTCGATGAAAGCTGCGCCGATTGGGCGAAGGTCTCATTGATCCGCAAAATGCGTTGATCGGTGTCCGCAATCACGAGGCCGTCGGGCAAGTGATCGATCATCTTATCGAGCGCTGGATTATCGCTTGGCGATTTGAGTTGGGTTTGCTCGTCGCTCAAGCGCAGGATGACCCGTTTACGATCGTTCTCAGCAAATGCTGATGCGGTGACGCTGACATTCGTCCCGGAGACAAGCGTGAGGTCTGACTCAGTCGAAAGTCCCCGCATGGCGGCCGATGCAATGAGTGTGTTGAGTCGCCCGGTCGAGGCCGTCGTGAAGCTGTCGCTCACCGGTTGACCGACCAGGCCAGCGGAAACGCGCTCAGCCAACTGCTCGGCGGCGAAATTGATTTCTTCGATCGTCCAATCTTCGGCATTGACGATGATAATGGCTTCGGTGCTGGTGTTAAACAGCAATCGATAGCGGCCTTCCGCCATACGCATGCGCGAATAATCTCGCTCCAGATCCTGATGCGCAGTGATCAGTTTCTGTTGTAGCAAAGAGAGTTCACTGAGGTCGCGGCCAAGGGCTAGAATCCGATCATCGCCCGCAACTGGAACCGTAGTGTATTGAACTGGCACATCGAGAGCGGACTTCGAAACATGATTCACCTGACGCCACGCAGGCTCATCAATGTCGCGATTCAACAACGCCTCGATTTTCGGTCGGCTTTCAATGGTGACCGTTTCAATCCAGGGCTTGTCGAGCCACGATTCGCGATAGCCGTGCGCGATCAGGCTGGCATCTGCCAGCGCCACATCTTTAACGATGCCTTTTTCAACCACGAGCGCAATATCCGCCGCCGCGCCGATGAGCTCCGCCATGCGCTCAGGCGTCAGGTCCTGCAAATATTCCGATGCCGCAGTAAATCCGGCTCGTTCGCCTTTATGCGGCGGAATATCGGAAGATTTGGCGTCCATGTTCCTACCAATGGTTGCAGATTTGGCCGCTTTAGCAGCCAACTCGTGTGTCTGCCAATAGACTCTCCGCCGCACTTGGCGCTTGAGCAGCATCTGTGCACGCCCCGTCCGCCCCGACGCTTTGCACGATTGTTTCATCGCGTTGAACCAGTGCACCGCCAAGCAAGATCTTGATGTCTTTGTTCTTGGAGGCCTTGCGCACTTTTTGAACCACGTCTGAAATTCTATTAACAGCGATCGAACGTGCAATTGACAGACCAATCACGTCGAAATTTTGTCGTGAAACAATGCGCGCCAATTCATCCGTGGCGGCGCCCGGTTCACATCTTACGTGCCATCCGTCTTTACGGAAAAATTCGGCAACCATGAGCACACCGAAAACATGTTGGTCTTCACAAGCGGTCGCCAGTAAAATTGTCGGGGCGCCTGATCCCAGGAAAAACTGTCTATGCGCAGGCGTCATTGCATTGTCACGGAGCAGTTCATGCAAACGACAAAGGCCGAGCGTCACATCGGTAAATGTTCGCAGATCGTCTTCCCAGAACTTGCCAAGCCGGCGTGCCGCGGGTGTAAACAAGTCGAGATATATCTGCTCCAGTGATAGACCCTGGCGGATCAGCTCGTCGACAAAGTCTTGGCCGGCCGAAACGCTCTGATCGGTCATCAACCAGACGAAATGAGCCACCTGGTCGACGCTGATAGACTGGTGAATATCTGATGCGGGTGCGGGTGCGGGGGCGACGGTTTCGCCGGCATGAACCAGCATCAACCTCGGTAAGATTTCTGACTCAATCGTCTGCAAAAGATCGGTCGCCGGGTTCGGGTCTGGGATTGGCGGCGCTGGGGATCGGATGTCTGAGAGGCTCAAATCACCCGTCGCCAGACCATCGGGCTCAACACCTCTGGTGTATCGCTCTGTTTTGTCCATCACCTCATCCTCCCGATGTGACGACACCGTCTTGTATCAGACCGTCACCGTCTCCTGGATCCCATCGCCTCGTGTCGCGTCTGAATCCGTCCCATGCTCAAAGGCAAAGCGATGTCTGGCGCGCCCCACGCGCAGCGTTCTTGGACGTGAGGGGTCACGGCCAGAGTCTGCGCATTATTATCGTCTCTATTGTTGTTGTATGTTGCAGGCTCCGAGAACTGAAAGGGTCTCGCCATTGGGAGTATTCCGAATGGTTCAGAACGTTGCATCTTGCACCCATAACAAATAATTCGCGAGTGAGATAGTACCTTTACTCGGAATGGTTGTTACTCGTGATAGTTGCGCATGGTTCGCAAAGCGTCAAGCAATGTAGACGTAAATCTGAGTTGACACCTTCCTCCCTCCGCGAGTAGCGTGTGAAAAAATACGATTGGAAGCGTAGAGATGTCGATCGTTGAACGATCAAATGCGGAGGGCGTCAGTCTCTATACACCGGCCCAGCGAAAGCGGCGGGATGAATCCGTTTGGACTCTGGTCCAAGGCATTTTAGCCCCCTTACAATTCTTCGTTTTCGGGGTCAGTCTCATCCTGGTCATTCGCTATTTGATGACCGGGGCAGGCTATGAGATTACCACTCTTTCAATCGTCCTTAAAACACTGATTTTATATACAATAATGGTCACAGGAGCGATTTGGGAGAAGGTCGTATTCGGACGCTATCTGTTTGCGCCGGCCTTCTTTTGGGAAGACGTTTTTTCGATGCTCGTGCTGGCTTTGCACACGCTCTATCTCGCGGTCACATTCTTCGCCTTGACTGATTCCACGACGCAGATGTTGATCGCGCTCGCGGCGTATGCGGCCTATCTCATCAATGCCGGGCAGTTCCTCTACAAGCTGCGCCAGGCGCGATTGGAGCAGCCCCGAATCTTAGAAGCAGGGGAGCTCGCATGACGACGTTGATCACAACTAACGCGCGTGCTGAAAATGCGTCACCCGTCATTCGAGAGCGCGGACAGCGCGAAGTCTTTTGTGGATTAACCAGTATTGTCTGGTTGCATCGCAAGATTCAGGACGCGTTTTTCCTGGTCGTAGGATCGCGCACATGTGCCCACCTCATTCAATCGGCCGCCGGCGTGATGATTTTTGCGGAGCCAAGATTCGCAACCGCGATTCTCGAAGATCGTGATCTTGCCGGATTGGCGGATGCAAATGATGAGCTGGACCAGGTCGTCGATCGCCTTCTCTCGCGCCGCCCGGATATCAAAATGCTATTTCTTGTCGGGTCTTGCCCGTCAGAAGTGATCAAGCTTGATCTGGCAGTTGCTGCTCAGCGGTTGTCCAAGCGGTTCCTGCCGGATGTCCGCGTTCTGAACTACTCAGGCTCGGGCATCGAAACCACTTTTACACAAGGCGAAGATGGATGCCTGGCTGCTTTGGCGCAGGACATAACGCCGTCTCAAACGGCAGAGAAGTCTCTGCTCGTTGTTGGCGCCCTCGCCGATATTGTTGAAGATCAGTTTACGCGTCTATTCCATGCGCTCGGCATCGAGAATGTCCGCTACTTGCCGGGACGAACGGCGGGTACCCAGCCAGAGATTGGCCCCAACACGCATTACTTGCTGGCCCAGCCATTCCTGCGCGACACAGCTCGCAGCCTGGAAGAGCTTGGTGCCAAGCGTATTCAGGCGCCATATCCAATCGGCGTTGAAGGCACGACAGAATGGTTGCGCGCTGCGGCCAAGACCTGGGGCGTCGATCCGGCCCGATTCGAGCGCGCGGTAGAGCTGCCGCGCAGCCGCGCAGAGAAATCTCTGACGCGCTATCGCGAAGTCCTGAACGGCAAATCGATCTTCTTCTTTCCCGATTCGCAGCTAGAGGTGCCGCTCGCGCGCTTCTTGAGCCGCGAAATGGGAATGTCATTGGTCGAAGTGGGGACGCCCTACTTGCACCATGAGTTGCTTGAGCAGGAGCTCTCATGGCTCGGAGCAGACACACAATTCTCCGAGGGGCAGGATGTCGATTCTCAACTCGACCGATGCTTTGAGGCTCAGCCTGACATCACAGTTTGTGGCCTCGGTCTGGCCAATCCACTGGAGGCGCGTGGATTGGTGACGAAGTGGTCCATCGAACTGATGTTCTCCCCCATTCAAGGCTTCGACCAAGCCGGCGATGCGGCTGAACTCTTCGCGCGCCCCCTGGTTCGGAAACGGAGGCTCGCAATCTAATGAAACTCACCGTCTGGACATATGAAGGCCCACCCCATGTTGGAGCGATGCGAGTCGCCACGGCGATGGATGACGTCCATTTCGTCCTGCATGCGCCGCAAGGCGATACTTATGCGGACTTGTTGTTCACGATGATTGAGCGTCGTTCTGAACGCCCTCCTGTGGCTTATACAACATTCGAGGCTCGTGACCTTGGCGGTGACACGGCAAACGTCTTCAAGAAAACTCTGAACGAGGCTTTTGATCGGTTTGACCCAAGCCTTGTGCTCGTCGGCGCTTCGTGCACGGCAGAACTCATCCAGGATGACCCCGGCGGGCTCGCCAAGCGGGTCGGATTGCCGGTACCGGTCGTACCGCTCGATCTGCCGTCTTTTTCCAAGAAAGAGCATTGGGGCGCAGCGGAGACACTATATCAGATTGTCCGCAACCTCGCTGATCGTACCGTGCGCCGCGCCAAGCCGGTGCGGGGGCGTCCGCGATGCAACATTCTCGGTCCGACAGCGCTTGGCTTCCGGCATCGCGATGATGTCAGCGAGATTGCTGGTCTGTTGTCCTATCTCGGGGTCGACATCAATATTGTTGCGCCCTTGCACGCATCGCCTGCGGATATCGTTCAGATTGGCCACGCGGATTTTAACGTCGTTCTCTACCCTGAGATTGCAGACACCACCGCGCGCTGGTTGGAGAAAACCTTCGGTCAGCCCTACACGAAAACCATTCCCATCGGGGTCGGCGCGACGCGTGAGTTTATCGATGAGGTGCGCGAGCTTGGCAATTTGCTCGATACCGATGACCTCGATCAGAGCAATCTGCCATGGTGGTCCAACTCGGTTGATTCCACCTACTTCACCGGCAAGCGGGTCTTCATTTTCGGAGATGCGACGCATGCGATCGCGGCCGCGCGCGTCGCTACCGAAGAGATCGGGTTCGAGGTTGTTGGACTTGGTTGTTACAACCGCGAATTCGCCCGCGACGTCCGCGCTGCGGCAAAGACCTATGGCGTCGAACCGCTGATAACCGAGGATTATTTGGAAGTGGAGGCAGCAATTGCCAAAGCTCAGCCAGAACTGATCCTCGGCACGCAAATGGAGCGCCATATCGCCAAGCGGCTGGGCGTGCCGTGCGCGACGATTGCTGCGCCCGTCCACGTGCATGACTATCCGGCGCGCTATTCGCCGCAAATGGGCTTTGAGGGCGCGAACGTTATTTTTGACACTTGGATCCATCCCTTGATCATGGGCTTGGAAGAGCACCTGCTGGGGATGTTCCGCGAAGACTTCGAATTCAATGATGCTGCCGGGCCGTCGCATCTTTCAGGCCATGTCGAAGCGCCAGCGACGGTGACGGAATTGCCAAACGCGGTGGGATGGGCGCCGGAGGCGGAAGCCGAATTGCGCAAAGTCCCATTCTTTGTCCGCGGCAAGGCCCGCAAAAACACCGAGCAGTTTGCCCGCGAGCGGCACCTCGAAACGATCTCGCTCGATACGCTCTATGAAGCAAAGGCGCACTATGGTCGCTAATCGCTCTTCCGGACCTTCTGTCAAAATTGTTCTGATCTCGTTGGATCGGCAACTGGAAGCTGCGGTGGACACGGCGCGGATGAGACTGATAAAGGCCCTACCGGGGCTTGAATTGTCTTTTCATGCGGCGATTGATTGGGGCAAAGACCAAAAGGCTCTGGACGCCTGCAATGCAGCGATTGCCGAGGCTGATTTCATCGTCGCCTCAATGTTGTTCATGAATGACCATATCGAAGCCGTCTTGCCTGCATTGCGCGCGCGTCAGGGCGAGTGCGATGCTTTGATGGGCTGCTTGTCCGCGGGCGATATCGTCAAGCTGACTCATCTCGACCGCTTCCGCATGGATCGTCCGCAAAGTGGTCCGCTGGCCATGCTGAAAAAGCTGCGGGGCTCCTCCGACAAAGCCAAAGCCGGCGCGCAGCAGATGAAAATGCTGCGGCAGATTCCGAAAATCCTGAAATTCATTCCCGGCACGGCGCAGGATGTACGCGCTTATTTCCTCGGCCTGCAATACTGGCTGTCAGGATCGGATGAGAATATCGAGAACCTGATCCGCTTCCTGGTCAATCGCTACGCTGCCGGGCCGCGAGAGATTTATCGGGGTCAGCTTCCGGCACGGCCGCCCGTCGAGTATCCTGATACGGGTCTCTACCATCCGCGCTTGACCCCGACCGTCACAACATCCCTCCGCAAGCTCCCGCTCGCGCGCAGCCAAAAGCCAAGCGTCGGCCTGCTGCTCATGCGGTCGTATCTTTTGTCCAAGGATACCGGGCACTATGACGGCGTGATTGAGGCGCTCGAAGCGCAGGGCATGCGCGTTGTGCCGGCCTTTGCGAGCGGGCTCGATTCGCGCGAGGCGATTGAGACATATTTCCTCAAAGACGGCGAAGCGACGGTGGACGCCGTCGTCTCATTGACTGGTTTTTCGCTCGTAGGTGGGCCCGCCTATAATGATTCCGACGCAGCGGCAGAGATCCTCGCCAAGCTCGACGTGCCCTACTTGTCGGCCCAGGCCATCGAATTCCAATCGCTTGAGGAATGGCAGGATAATCCGCAAGGCTTGAGCCCGATTGAATCGACTTTGATGGTCGCGGTTCCCGAGCTTGATGGTGCAACCGGACCGATGGTGTTCGGCGCGCGCTCTGCGCATCCGGATATTCCGGGCGTCCTGAAAATGGGCGCGCATGAAGAACGCGCAGACATGCTGGCACGCCGGGTGCGCAAGCTTATCCGTCTGCGCCAAACGCCAGTGGCAGAGCGCCAGGTCGCAATCACCCTGTTCAATTTCCCGCCAAATAGCGGGGCCGCAGGCACAGCGGCGCATCTCGACGTGTTTGCCTCGCTGTTCAACACATTCAAGACCCTGCAGCGGGCGAGGTATTCAATTGACTGTCCGGCGTCGCCCGACGCCTTGCGCGACGCTGTGCTGGGCGATCAGATCATGACGGATGCGCGGATCCATGACCTTGTCACCGCGGATGATCATGTCGCGCGCGAAACCCGTTTGGACGAAATTGAAGCGCAATGGGGCCCAGCGCCCGGGCGTCACCAGGTGCGCGGTCGATCGATCGAGATTCGCGGCGCCCGCTTTGGCAATATCTTTGTCGGCCTGCAGCCTGCCTTTGGTTATGAAGGCGATCCAATGCGGCTTCTGTTTGAGAAGGGCTTTACGCCAACGCATGCCTTTGCAGCTTACTATCGTTGGCTGCGCGAGACCTTCGAAGCCGACGCGATTTTGCATTTTGGCACCCATGGCGCGCTGGAGTTCATGCCCGGCAAACAAGTCGGGATGAGTGCAGATTGCTGGCCGGATTACCTCATAGACGATGTGCCAAACCTGTATTTCTACGCGGCGAATAATCCGTCGGAAGCGGCGATTGCGAAACGTCGCTCGGCCGCGACAACGCTGAGCTATCTCACACCTCCGGTCGTCAAAGCGTCGACTTACAATGAGCTGAGAGAGTTACAGGACGAAATTGCCCGCTGGCTGGCCACGGATCCGGCAAACGCCACTCTGCGCGACAGTCTTGCCGCTGACATTCTGGAACAGGCTGAAAGCCTTGAGTTTGATCTTGATGGCGGCGTCGCAAAAGCGGACCAAATTGAGCACTTGCGGGCGCATTTGCGGGATGTCGAAGAGTCCTTGATCCCGCACGGATTGCATGTGGCAGGTGAAGCCCCGACGCCTGCAGAGCGTGTTGAATTACTGACCGCAATGTCCGGCGCGCAAGCGCAGAGCCCAGTGTCTGCCGAGGCGATTGAAAGCCTGGTGCAAGAAGGCGCAACCAACGCTGTCAAACGTCACAGCCGCGAAGCAAAGGCCATCCGCGCGCTGGCTGAGATCGATGCGCAGCTCTGTGACAATCGCGAACTGAACGCGATCGTTCGTGCGCTTGATGCCCGCTTCATTCCACCCGTGTCTGGCGGAGATCTGATCCGCAATGCCGATATTCTCCCCACCGGCCGCAACATTCATGGGCTAGATCCATGCCGGATGCCGACGGGGTTCGCTTTGCGCGACGGGGCGCGTCAAACCCAAGTCCTGCTGAATCGGCTGGCTGCCGATCAGGGCAAATTGCCCGAAACCGTCGCAATGGTGCTCTGGGGCGCCGACAATCTCAAAAGCGATGGTGCGCAGCTGGCCCAAGTGCTGGCTTTGCTCGGCGCGGAACCGAAGCTCGATTTCTATGGGCGTCTGGCTGGGGCGCAGCTGATTCCACTTGATCAGCTGGGGCGTCCACGGATCGATGTGGTTGTAACCCTGTCCGGCATTTTCCGTGACTTACTGCCGCTACAGTCGAAGCTGATTGCCGAAGCCGCGCTGCTGGCGGCGTCGGTTGACGAACCAACGGATCAGAATTTCGTGCGCGCGCATGCCCTGTCTTATCAAGCCAAGCATGATTGCGATCTTGAAACAGCGGCGCTGCGGGTCTTCTCAAATGCTGAAGGCGCCTACGGGTCCAACGTCAATCAATTGATCGATGCGGGATGCTGGGACGACGAGTCCGAGCTCGGTAACACGTATGCGCAGCGCAAGTGTTTTGCTTATGGCGCATCGAATACACCGACCGCGCAACCCGAACTTTTGAGAAGCATCCTGGCCGATGTCGATCTCGCCTATCAGAATCTCGAATCCGTCGAACTCGGCATCACCACGATCGATCATTATTTCGATACGCTTGGCGGGATTTCCCAAGCTGTAAAATCTGCGACAGGAGAGACCCCTCCCGTTTACATTGGCGATCAAACCAGTGGCGATGAATGCGTGCGGACGCTGAATGAACAAGTCGCACTGGAAACCCGCACACGCGCGCTGAACCCGAAATGGTATGAAGGCATGCTGCGGCATGGCTATGAAGGCGTTCGGCAAATCGAAGCGCACGTCACAAACACGCTTGGCTGGTCTGCGACGACCGGGCAAGTCGACCCCTGGGTCTATCAGAAAATTGGCGAGACATTTGTCCTCGATGAGGAGATGCGCCGCAAACTCTCTGACCTTAATCCGAAATCGAGTGCCCGTTTGGCGGGTCGTCTCCTGGAGGCGAGCGACCGATCTTATTGGCAGCCCGATGAAGAAACCTTGGAGGCGCTCCGCAAAGCCGGAGACGAACTCGAGGATCGGGTTGAGGGTCTCAACTTTCAAGAAGGAGCCGCCGCATGACTCTACTGGATATCGACCGCCCGGGCGCGCGCACATCTCAGCCTGATGGCGAAGGCAGTGTTCAAGTATCGCTTGACCCAAATCTGGAGATTGAGGGCGCCAAAGTCTTTGCGATTTATGGCAAAGGCGGGATCGGCAAATCGACCACTTCGTCGAACCTGTCCGTCGCTTTCAGCAAGCTCGGTAAGCGCGTGCTGCAAATTGGCTGCGATCCCAAGCATGACTCGACTTTCACGCTGACCAAGCGGCTCGCGCCGACCGTCATTGATGCTCTGGAAGCGGTGGATTTTCATAGCGAAGAGCTGCGCCAGGAAGACTTTGTCTTTGAAGGCTATAATGGCGTTATGTGCGTTGAGGCAGGCGGGCCGCCTGCGGGCACAGGCTGCGGCGGCTACGTGGTTGGCCAGACCGTGAAACTGCTCAAGGAGCATCACCTTCTCGAAGATACGGATGTGGTGATTTTTGACGTGCTCGGCGATGTGGTCTGTGGTGGCTTTGCCTCGCCGCTGCAACACGCCGATCGGGGTCTCATTGTGACAGCCAACGATTTCGACTCGATCTTTGCTATGAATCGGATCGTTGCGGCGATCAAAGCCAAAGCCAAGAATTATGAGGTGCGCCTCGGCGGGGTGATCGCTAATCGAAGCGCCGCGACCGACGAGATCGATCGCTACAATGACGCGACCGGCTTGCAGCGCCTGGCACACTTCCCCGATTTGGACGTGATCCGACGCTCGCGCCTGAAAAAATCGACTCTGTTCGAGATGGGCGACACACCTGAGCTCAAAGCGGTTCAGGAGGAATATCTACAACTCGCGGAGAAGCTTTGGACCGGCGTCGATGAACTTGATGCCGAGCCGATGAAGGATCGCGACATCTTTGACTTCCTGGGGTTTGAATAGAGATGAGCGCTACCAATTATCTCCGCCGTCGCAATGAGATCGAGGAATACTTCGATCGCACCGCCGCTGAGGCGTGGGCGCGGCTGACCTCGGATGAGCCGCTGACCGGTGTGCGCGCAACCGTGAGAGCCGGCCGAGATGCCATGCGCGGGACCCTCTTGGGCTGGTTGCCGGCAGATTTACACGGCGTGCGCATTCTCGATGCGGGCTGTGGGGCGGGGCAATTGGCGATCGAAGCCGCCTTGTGCGGCGCTGATGTTGTTGCTGTGGATCTGTCCAAATCCCTGGTAGATCTCGCCGCCGAGCGCGCAGCGGTGCTGCCATTGACGGGCTCTGTGGATTTTCGCGTTGGCGACATGCTGAACCCGCCCGGGGATCGCTTTGATTATGTGGTCTGCATGGATTCTGTGATCCACTATGATTTGCAGGATTTCGAGGCGACGCTGTATCGTCTGATCTCGCTCGCGGATCGATCCTGCGCGTTCACGTTTGCACCGAGCACGCCATTGCTCAGCGTTATGCACACGGTAGGGAAACTCTTCCCGCGAGGCGATCGGTCGCCGGCAATCAAACCGCATACCGAACGCGAAGTGCGCGACATCCTCGCCGATTACCAGATCCTAAATTCGGAGCGGATCAAATCGGGCTTCTATATTTCACATGCCATGGAGGTGTCTGAATGAAGGCTCAGAGACCTCAATTCTCAGATGCTTGGAAAGGCTTGAGCCGTAAGTTTCTGCCGTTCGCGGACGCCGCGAGCGAGGACTTGCCATTGAGCCAGCTTCTGCGTTTGTCTCTGTTCCAGGTCAGCGTTGGGATGATCCTGACGCTGCTCGCAGGCACGTTGAACCGGGTCATGAATGTCGAGCTGTTTGTGCCGACCTGGTTGGTTGCATTGATGATTTCCCTGCCGCTCGTATTCGCGCCGTTGCGGGCGCTGATTGGGCATAAATCAGACGCGCATGTTTCAGTCTTCGGCTGGCGACGCGGGCCTTATATCTGGTTTGGGTCGATGTTCATGTTTGGTGGTCTCGCGATCATGCCATTCGCGCTTATTCTCCTCTCTGGCGCGGGCGAAGCTCCGCTCTGGATCGGGCAGGCCGGTGCCGCGCTGGCCTTCCTTCTGGTTGGCGCGGGCATGCACACCACACAGACCGCAGGTCTGGCGCTTGCCACAGATTTGGCACCGGTCGAGGTACGACCGCGCGTCGTCGCGTTGCTCTATGTCATGCTGCTGGTCGGTATGGGCGTCAGCGCGCTGGTCTATGGCGCGCTCTTGGCAGACTTCACGCACACTAAGCTGGTGCGGGTCATCCAGGGGTCAGCCGTCATTGTGATCGCGCTGAACGTGATTGCGCTCTGGAAGCAAGAAGCCCGCAATCAGGCGGTCGTAGAAGGCACAGCGCAGACGGATAATTTCTGGACCTCATGGCGCACCTTGATGAGCGATGTCCGCTCCAAGCGGCTGTTGATGGCGGTCGGTGTTGGGGCGATGGCGTTCAGCATGCAGGATATTTTGCTGGAGCCCTATGGGGCTGAATTGTTGGGCATGACGGTCAGCGAAACGACTCGCCTGACGGCCTTGTTTGCGTTTGGGACCATTCTCGGTTTCGCCTTGGCTGCCAAAGGAATTGCGAGCGGGTTGGAAACGCATCGTTTAGGCGCGATTGGTGTCCTGATCGGCGTGGCGGCGTTCACACTGGTCATCTTCGCACAACCGCTCGGCGTTCCGATCATCTTCCAGACCGGAACCTTCCTGATTGGATTAGGGGGCGGTCTGTTCTCGGTCTGTATGTTGGTGTCCGCAATGGAGTTGGCAGAAACCAGCGATAGCGGCATTGCCCTTGGCGCCTGGGGCGCGGTGCAAGCCAGTGCAGCCGGACTGGCCCTCGCCATCGGCGGCGCGATCAAAGATGGTGTGGAAGCGTTCGTGAACACCGGTTGGTTCGGGACGTCACTCGACGCGACGGCGGTCGGTTACAGCGTCGTCTATCACCTTGAGATTTTGCTTTTGTTCGTCACGCTCGCCGTGTTGGGCCCGATCGCGGCGCATGCGCGACAAACAGAAGTCGACAAAGATAACAAGTTCGGGTTGGCGGCGTTCCCCGACTAAGGCGCCGTAAAGGAGAAGGACCATGATTTTTAGTGGAGAATATGTAGCCGGGATAGATCTCGTTGATATCTGCCTCTGGGCATTCACAATACTTTTCTTTGGACTGTTATTCTATCTCAGGCGAGAAGATCGCCGAGAAGGATACCCGCTTGAGTCGGATACAACCGGCAAAAAGGAACCGTCCGGCGCGTTCTGGAGCCCAGGGAAAAAGAAGTTCCATCTTCCACATGGCCGCGGCACGGAAGAGTATGCATTTGGCCCGCGTGATGAGCGCGATCTTCCGATGAAGCGTATGGCGGTTTGGCCGGGTGCGCCTTATCAGCCAACGGGCAATCCGATGGAAGACGGCGTAGGACCGGGCTCGTTCAGCCTGCGCCAGGATTTCCCGGACCTGACGCTCGAAGGTATACCGCGGATTGCGCCTTATCGCGACAGCCCTGGCTTTGAAGTCGCGAAACAGGACCAGGACCCAAGAGGGCTCGACGTCTATTGCCTCGACAAAAAAGTGGCTGGAAAAGTTGTCGATCTTTGGGTCGACCGGTCGGAAGCCATTTTGCGCTATCTCGAAGTGGAAATCGCCGCAGAGCATACGACTTCGGGTCAAGCCGAGTCGGTTCTGGTGCCGATGCCCTTCGCGGTAGTCAAAAGCGGGCGACGCGCGCGTGTTTTGGTTGAAGCGGTGACTGCGAAACAATTCCAAGCGGCACCAAGACGCAAAGAAGACCTCTCGGTCACGCGTCGCGAAGAAGATCGGATCAGCGGCTACTTCGGCGCCGGGAAACTCTACGCCACGCCGAAAATGGCGGAGCCGTTGCTATGAACATTTTCATGGACGAAGAAGATCCGGCTGAACCTGTTCGAGGCATTCCAGAGGAACTGCCGGAGGGTGAGAAGATTATCTGGCAGGGCAAGCCAAGCGCGTTGGCGTTGGCCATCAACGCGTTCCGCTTGCGTTGGGTGATGATCTATTTCGCCGTCGTGACCTTCTTCCGTGCCGCGAATATCTGGGCGAATGGCGGCAGCACGGCTGAAATGACCGGCGTTGCGACAAGCTCGCTTCTGTTCGCCGGTGCCGCGATTGCGGTGATTGCCGGTTTGTCGTTCGCGATGAGCCGCGCCGCATTGTTTACGATCACGGATAAGCGCGTTGTGTTGCGATACGGTGCGGCCATTCGAAAGCACGTGAATCTGCCCTTCTCTCAGATTCAAAGCGCTTCGATGAAGCGTAAAAGTGCGCGGGTTGGCGACATTGCTTTGCAGCTGAAAGTGCCGGGTCAGCCCCCTTATCTGCATCTCTGGCCATTCGTGCGACCGTTCAATTTCAGCAAGCCGCAGCCGATGATCCGCGGCGTTGAACAACCAGAAGAAGTGGCTCGCATTCTGGCGCAGGCGGTGTTTGCGCAAGCCCCGGAAGCGGTTGAGATCGAGCTTGAAAAAGACGATCGGCCAGCGGCACCTGACCTAACCCCCGAAGTTTCGATTTCGGCAGCATAGGGAGCTCACAATGTCTTCACGTCCAATTGCCAAAAAGGGTCAAGATCCGTTCTTGTTTGTCATTGGTTTGTTTCTTGCCATTGTGCTGGTCTTTGTTGGATTTTCGAGTGTGACCGGCATCGGGGTC
This sequence comes from Pseudomonadota bacterium, assembly GCA_038527765.1. Classification (GTDB taxonomy): domain Bacteria; phylum Pseudomonadota; class Alphaproteobacteria; order Caulobacterales; family Hyphomonadaceae; genus Henriciella. Next base: position 68,064 of record JBCBFK010000010.1, on the reverse strand, counting down.
GCGCACTTGGATAATGAACCTCACGTGGATCGGATCGAGGTCCGGTTCGCAGATGAATGGGATGGCGGGGTCGGTGTGTACGACCCTAAGACTGGGGAAGCCATCCACATATTTGGTCCAGGACAAGGCGGTTTTGTTCGCGTCGCCTTGCGCGCTCTGGCGGCTGAGCGTCGGCTGGCTGGTGTCGGGAAGATGCCACCATTCGAGCTTCAAATGTCCGCCACCGGACATGTCGTCCTGTTCGATCCTACGACCAATAAGTCTCTCACGCTGAGCGCCTTTGGTGAGCAGAATGAGGGCGTTTTCGCTCAATTATTTGCCATGCAAACGGAAAGGGAAATGCCATGACTACGCAAAAGCGTCTGCGCATTCCGTGCATCATCAAAATTTCGCACACTTGGGAATCTCTGGAAGCACATGTCGAGCTTCCGGGGCACACGCAGCCTGAAATAGGGGACCGGATCACGGTTCATGGTGCACCCGTTCAGGTGCCCTTCGGTGAAACCATAACCATTGAACGTGAAGCCACCATTCGGCGGGCTAATCCGCTTGAACGTCTCTGGGTGCGGATCCGCTCAATGTTTGAGTTGGACGAGCTTTACGAAGTCAACTTTACGACGGAGATCCTGCGATGAGCTTTGATAATGTGACAGCAGAAGAAGCCCTCGGCGATCGCGTCTCTGAGTTCGACACGAATGATGCCGCCTTGGACAATACGCTCCTGGCGCCGCGCTTCTACACCACCGATTTTGACGAAATGGATCGGATCGACGTGTCCTCCGTTCGAGGCGAATGGGATGCTCTGATTCAGGAAATGAGAGACGATCCGAATAAGGGTCATTTCAAGCGAACCGATGAGTTTGACGATATTCTCGATCAGCTCGACCCGGCCTTGCGGGCGGAGTTCGTCGATTTTCTGGTCAGCTCGCTGACCGCCGAATTTTCCGGCTGTGTGCTCTACCGCGAGATTGCTCGTAAAGCTTCAAACCAGGACGTTATCGACCTGTTCAAACTGATGAGCCGTGATGAAGCGCGTCATGCTGGCTTTATCAATCACGTCCTGCGGGACTTTGGCATTGGTGTAGATCTCGGCTTCCTGACCAAGACCAAAAAGTACACCTTCTTCAAACCAAAGTTCATTTTCTACAGTGTCTATCTGTCAGAAAAGATCGGCTATGCGCGTTACATCACGATCTTCCGTCAGCTCGAAAAGCACCCGAACAAGCGGTTCCACCCGATCTTCAAATGGTTTGAAGAATGGTGCAATGATGAGTTCCGGCATGGCGAAGCGTTCGCCTTGTTAATGCGCGCCGATCCAAAGCTCCTGAAAGGGCATAACCGTCTCTGGATCAGGTTTTTTCTGCTCGCAGTCTATGCCACAATGTACATTCGCGATCATCGCCGCCCGGTCTTCCATGAAGCCCTCGGATTGGATCCGAAGACGTATGATCGAGAAGTGTTTGAGCTGACGAATGAGATTTCGCGGCAAGTCTTCCCGATCGAGCTCGATCTCGACAATCCAAAATTCTTCGAGAAGCTCGAGAAGCTGCGCGTCTTGGCCGACAAGATGGAAGAGTCCAAAGCCAAAAATGGCATGTTTGGGCGTCTGAATCGCATGGGACTCGCGATGCGCTGCGGCGTGCAATTTATCGGTTTATACTTCATGCGCACACGGAAGAACCGACCGCCTGTACGCGTTCGTCTGGAGCCGGTCTGGTAATGCTCGAGACGTTCACCCCCATTTTTGTCGCAGTGCTTGCCTGGTGGGTCAGCACGGGCATCCTGATCTGGTTGGTCGGGCGCGGTGGGGGTGTTCGTAAAGTTGCAGCACTTGGCCTGACAGTGCTCGCGATTGCAGCGACATTTGCAATCCTGGAGCTGCGGGACGATCAGACGCTGTTCGGGGTCTATGCCGGTTTTGCCGTCGGACTGGCCCTTTGGGCCTGGCATGAAGCTATGCTGTTATTCGGATACATTTCCGGTCCGCGTCGCTCGGCTTGTCCGCCAGATGCGACGGGGTGGCGTCGCTTCCAGTTTTCTGCGCAAGCGGTGATCCACCATGAAGTGCTCATTGCGCTGCACGGAGCGCTGATCATCTGGTTGAGCCTTGGTGGTGATAACCAGATTGCGGCGGCGACGTTTGCTTTGCTCTGGGGCATGCGCATCAGCGCTAAACTATTGATCTTCTTTGGCGCGCCGAACATTTCGGACGAGTTCCTGCCCGGGCATCTGAAGTATCTATCGACCTATTTCAATCGGGCCCAGCGGACTCGGTATTTTCCAATTTTCCTGGCGCTGACTAGCGCCGTTGCGATTGTGCTTCTGTATCACGGACTGTCGCAGAAAAACGGCATGATCGAAGCGACCGGCTATCTCCTCTTGGGGACGCTGGCGCTGCTTGCCGTATTTGAGCATTTGGCGCTGATCCTACCATTGCCAGATCAACGCCTTTGGTCCTGGGCGGTTCGCAAGGACGCCGTGACCAAACCAAAACAAACACCTGATAAGTTAGACTATGGGAGGACCTGATGGATTATGAGGCCTTTTTTGAAAGCGAGTTAGCGGCCCTGAAAGATGAGGGGAATTACCGCGTGTTCGCAGATATCGAACGTCGCAAGGGCACGTTCCCGGTGGCCGACTACCATGGCGACATTGGTCCGGACACGGTGACGGTCTGGTGCTCAAACGACTATCTCGGCATGGGCCAGCACCCGGCGGTTCTCGAAGCGATGCATGCCGCGCTCGATAAATGTGGCGCCGGGGCCGGCGGCACGCGCAACATTTCCGGCACCAACCATTATCATGTCCTGCTTGAGCAAGAGCTTGCCGATCTGCATGGCAAGGAAAACGCGCTCTTGTTTACGTCAGGCTATGTCTCGAACTGGACAACGCTGAGTACGCTTGCGGCGCGCATTCCGAATTGTGTGGTCGTTTCCGATGAGCTCAACCATGCCTCCATGATTGAGGGCATTCGTCACAGCAAGGCCAATAAGCGCATCTTCAAGCATAATGATGTACGCGACCTGGACCGTGTCCTGTCTGAGCTACCGGCCGATGTGCCGAAGCTGGTGGCGTTTGAGTCCGTGTATTCCATGGATGGGGATATCGCCCCGATCAAAGAGATTTGTGATGTCGCAGAACGCCATGGCGCGCTGACCTATATCGACGAGGTCCACGCGGTTGGGCTTTATGGACCGCGCGGCGGTGGGGTGGCTGAGCGCGAAGGCCTGATGGACCGGATCGACATTATTGAAGGCACACTCGGTAAGGCCTTTGGTGTGCTCGGTGGGTACATCGCCGCATCCAACACAATTTGCGATTACATTCGCAGCTTTGCGTCCGGGTTCATCTTCACAACAGCGCTGCCGCCAGCTGTCGCAGCAGGGGCGCTCGCCAGCATTCGACATTTGAAGTCCAGCGACATGGAGCGCATGCGCCAGCGACGTCAGGTGAAGCGTGTGCGTGAAAAGTTCCGTGAAGTCGGCATCCCAGTGCTCGAGAATCCAAGCCACATTGTTCCCGTCATGGTGCGCGATCCCGTGAAATGCAAAATGATCAGCGATACATTGATGGCAGAACACGGGATCTATGTGCAGCCGATCAACTATCCGACTGTCCCCAAAGGCACAGAACGGCTGCGGATCACGCCGTCGCCGATCCACTCTGATGCGGATGTCGATCATTTGGTGGGCGCCTTGTCGAGCATCTGGTCGCGCTGTGAACTGGCTCGGGCGGGTTACAAGGATGCTGGCTGACGCCTTCGCGCGCTAAACCGGACCAAAAAAAACGAACTAAAAACGGCTTGCGCGCGATCGGCGATCAAGCCAAAGAGGCGCTATGACCGAGACGCCTCAAATGCCTTCTGAAGATCGCGAAGAACGCCTTGAAGCGCTCGCTGTGGGCCTGCGCGAGGCGATTGATTCCGGCGCCAGTAAAATTGTCCGTGAGACCTTGGAGGCGGAGCACCCTGCCGATGCGTCGGATCTGCTTGAACACCTCTCCACGGAGCGATTCGAAGCGGCCGTGGACTTGCTTGGCGGGGAGTTGCCAGCCGAGATCCTGATCGAGTTGCGCGAAGAGTATCGCGAAGACGCGGTCGAGGTGATGAGCGATGAGGCCGTGGTTGAGGCGCTCGATGAACTCGAGACCGATGATGCGACCGCGGTGCTTGAAGATCTTGATGAAGATCGCCGCGAGCGCATTCTGGAAGAGCTAGAGCCGGAAGACCGCGCTGTTCTGGAAGCCAGTTTCGAGTTTGAGGAAGATAGCGCAGGCCGCTTGATGCAACGCGAATTCCTGGCCGCGCCCGAATTTTGGACGGTTGGACAAACGATCGATTATGCGCGCGACAATGCCGATGATCTGCCGACGGACTTTTACGAGATATATGTCGTCGATCCGGGCAACAAACCGCTTGGCTACGTCCTGCTGTCGCAGCTCCTGCGCACGCGAAGGGATGTCAAACTTGCCGATATCATGGCCATGTTCACCTCCGACATTCACGTCGATCAGGACCAGGAAGAAGTCGCGTATCAATTCCAGAAATATGCGCTCGCCTCGGCGCCGGTCAAAGATCATGATGGCCGCCTGGTCGGCATGATCACGGTCGATGATATGGTACATGTTATCCAGGAAGAGAACACAGAAGACCTCTTGGCTCTGGCGAATGTTTCGTCTGCTGACGGCTCGGACACGGTCTGGGAATCGGTGAAGGCGCGCGCGCCCTGGCTGGGCATCAATTTGATAACCGCCTTCGTCGCCTCCGCCATCATTGCCGTGTTCGAAGGCACGCTTGATAAGCTCGTTCAGCTCGCCATTCTTATGCCCGTGGTCGCGGCATTGGCTGGCAATGCAGGGAGCCAGGGCCTCGCCGTCGCAGTGCGCGCCATCGCGGAGCGTGAAATGGAAGGCAAAGCCAGTCGCCGCGCGGTGGTTCGCGAGACTCTGACAGGCTTTGTGAACGGGGTGATTTTTGCCATTGGCGTGGGGCTCGTGGCGCAATTCTGGTTCCAGGATTTGCAGCTTTCAATTGTCCTCGCTATCGCCATGCTCGCGAGCTTCATCTGGGCAGGCGTGTCCGGGATTCTGGTCCCGCTGGCGTTGAAACGGATGGGAGCAGACCCAGCAGTTGCGTCTTCGGTCTTCGTGTTAACGCTCACGGATACAATGGCATTCTTTAGTTTCCTGGGTCTCGCGACCTTGTTTTTATTGTAATAATTCGGGTTTTCGGGTCGGCGCACAGATTGCAGACCTGTCGGGGTCAGGCAGTTTATCTGTCCCAAACCGGAGCAGGTGATGGCATTGAATATGCGCACATCTCAAGCGGGACTGGACGTTGTAAAAGCGTTCGAGGGGTTTCGCGCACAGTCAGAATTGCTCCCCAATGGTCGCTGGATCATTGGCTATGGTCACTTGCGCCGCGCGCAAGAGGGCGTGCGTGTGAACGAGGTCGAAGCGGAAGCTCTGCTACGGGAGTATGATCTGCCGCCTGTGGAGCGCTTTGTGATGCGCTGCGTGCTGGCGCCGATGCTGCAGAATGAGTTCGACGCCCTGGTGTCTCTGGCGTTCAATATTGGGCCAAAAGCGTTTGCGAGCAGCGATGTGGTCGCCAGCTTGAATGGCGGCAATCGGCTCGATGCCGCGCATGCGTTTGATCTGTGGCGGCGCGCTAAGATTGGCGGTCGAGTTCAGGTCGTTGATGCGCTGGTGCGCCGACGTGCAGCGGAAAAAGCGCTGTTCCTAAACGCGCCAGGTCGGTCGCTGGTGGCTTCATCACGGCTGTATCGCGCCATGCATGACAGTGAAGCGCTTCCGGCACCGCCCCCGACCCGCGAAATTCTGGTCGAGCATATCCCAGCGCCGAGCGAAACCGTTTCGATTCAGGACGATCCCGAGCCCGCAAAGCTCACGGCCACCGAAGCTGCGGCGGAATCTGTGCGTCAGCAAATGGTCCGCATTCTTGGAGAAGAAAGCTCCGAGCTCGACGAACCGCCGGCTGTGACTGATGGTACGACGCCTGAGGAGATCGCTGCAGCGATCTCCGAACTCGCTGGCGAAACCAGCGGCGACGGCGTACAAAAATCGATGTGGCCAAATGTGGAAGACTTGCCGCCACCCCCGTTTCCGGAGCCAGCACCCGAGCCAAGTGAGGACACTTTCACCGGGGCTCCGGATGCTCTGACGCCGATCGAGAGCGCAGATGTGATTGATGATCTCGAAGAAGTCGAAGTGTCCCAAGAAAGCATCGATCGTGCGGTCGAAATCAACCATGCGATCGAGGTTGAAGACCGCCAACAGGGTCTCCTTGGGGCCTTGCCGTTCGGCCTTCTGGCCCTGATCGGTGCGGCGCTCGGCGGATATGGCGCTGCGACACAGTTTGGCATGATCCGTTCAAACGAAACGGTGACGAGTTCAATCTCAATTTTCCTACCGCCCTTTTTGATGCTACTCGGCGTGTTGCTGTTCTTCACCATGGCCTATTATTTCGTGCGGACTTTGGACTCTGACGGATAGGACAAGTTGGGTCATTGGCAGCTCAGGCACATTTGGCTAAAGACGCCACATGATTCCGAATAGATATCCCACTTTGAACTTCGACCTTGGCGAAACCGCGGACATGATCCGCGATACCGTGCAAGGATTTGCCCAAAACGAGATTGCGCCGCTGGCGGCAGAAATCGACAAAACGGATGTGTTTCCGAGGCACCTGCTCCCAAAAATGGGAGAGCTCGGTCTGCTCGGCATTACGGTCGAGGAAGACTGGGGTGGCACCGGTCTCGGCTATCTTGAACACGTCGTGGCGATGGAAGAAATATCGCGTGCTTCGGCGTCCGTGGGTCTGTCTTATGGCGCGCATTCCAATCTCTGCGTCAACCAGTTGCGCCGCTGGGGGACGGATGATCAGAAGACCCGTTATCTCGAAAAACTGGTAACGGGGGAGCATTTAGGCTCGCTCGCCATGTCCGAAAGCGGGGCTGGGTCCGATGTCGTCGGAATGAAACTGCGGGCCGAGAAAAAAGGCGACCATTACGTGCTTAATGGCTCGAAGATGTGGATCACCAACGCCCCGGATGCCGACACTCTGATCGTTTATGCGAAAACAGAGCCCGACAAGAAATCACGCGGCATCACCGCATTTCTGATTGAGCGCGGTTTTAAAGGATTCTCCGTGGCGCAAAAGCTCGACAAGCTCGGCATGCGCGGATCAGAGACCGGCGAGCTTGTCTTTGAAGACTGCGAGGTGCCGGAAGAGAATATCATGGGCCCTCTGAATGAAGGGGTCGAAGTCTTGATGAGCGGCCTCGACTATGAGCGCGCCGTGCTTTCTGCTGGGCCGACCGGCATCATGCAGGCCTGTCTCGATGTTGTTGTGCCCTACGTGCATGACCGTAAGCAGTTCGGCAAATCGATTGGCGAGTTTCAATTGGTGCAAGGCAAGCTCGCCGATATGTATGTGCAGATGAATGCGGCCAAGGCCTATGTCTATGCAGTGGCAAAAGCCTGCGATCGCGGGGAAACCACACGCAAGGACGCAGCCGGAGCGATCCTCTATGCGGCAGAAACAGCGACCAAGCTGGCGCTCGATGCGATCCAGCTCTTAGGCGGCAATGGCTATATCAATGAGTACCCGACCGGGCGCCTTTTGCGCGATGCCAAACTGTACGAGATCGGAGCCGGGACCAGCGAGATCCGGCGGTTCCTGATCGGTCGCGAGCTATTTTCAGAAACGGCGTAAGCGTTAAGCCACCTGCATCGCGCAGCACAGCGTATCGAGATCACTTTCTTTTAGAGCGGTCATCGCCGCGAGATATCCGGCTTCGACGGCCTCGTCATAGGCCTTCCAGTCCCTCAGCTCGATATCTTTGAGGGCAGGCAGGACCAATACATCGACAAGTTCGCGTCCGGCATTGGGGTTCACACTCACCGTGGCGGACCGCATCAGCAGGCCGGCAATTGGCGGGGCGCTGGAAAAGCCGTGTTTCGCGACCCAGCCGAAAAAGCCTGGCGCATCCACAAACTCGCTTGCGTCGAGGCCTTCCGGCGCACGCGCGACGTCGCACCCGACAACAAATCCGCGCTGCAATTCGCGCATCACATCGGTCGGGAAATTGTTCAGAACTGCGCCATCGACAAGCACTTCTCCCTGTTCGATCACCGGTGGCAGGATACCGGGCAGGGCGATAGACGCCCGCAACGCTCGGCGGAGCAGGCCTTGGCGGTGGACGCGATAAGCCCCGTCAGTCAAATTGGTTGAGACCGCGAAGAAGGGCAGTTCCAGATCGCCAATTTCGGCCTCTCCGAAATGCTCTTTCAAGCGGGCATCAACGCGGTGGCCTTTGACCATGCCGACGACGGGAATGTTCCAGTCGCCCAATGGGTTGGACTCCACGAACCCTTTGCGGATCCGATAATCTATCTCAGCATCGTCCCAGCCCATAGCGACACAGCCCGCCACCACCGCGCCCATGGAGGCGCCGCCAGCGAAATCGATTGGAATCCCAAGCTCGCGCATGGCTTTGACAACGCCGATATGCGCATAGGCCCGCGCCCCGCCACCAGAAAAGACGATGCCAACGCTGCGGCCAGCCATAGTGCGGGCGAGGCGATCGCAATGTGTGCCCTCCATCTGATGCCAGTGAAACACGCGCGCAGCGCCTGACGCCCGCAGCCAATCCGCCGGGCGGCAGGCTTTGCGCTCAGCGCCATGATGCAGCAGCAGAACATCCACCAGTTTCAGCGATTGTGCGGGTGAGTTTTCCTCCGGGAAGAGCGGATAGGATGGCTTGGCATCGGAGCGGGCAACCACCCATATGCGATCGGCCTGGCGCATGGACAGACGATACCAGGCATTATCGCCCATGGTTGAAATCAAGATCACGACGTCGTTTTCGGCCTCGAGCGTGTCGAAAAAGGCGGAGGGTTTTTCATCGCCTTCAATCTCTTCCACGATCCGCGATTTGACCCCCAGGCGCTTTAGAGAGGTCTTTAGAGCTTCGGCCCGCAAGCCCAAATCAATGGTGGGCGATGTCGCGACCAGCGCGAACACTTTCGGGGCTGTCCGCCGATTGCGCTGATTGCCTTCTCGCAGCCGCGACAAGATCAGGCGGATCATGGCATTGAGAATTTCAGGCTCAGCCGCGCTTAAGCGCTCAAAGCCTTTGCGGGAAATCTCCAGAACTTCACTGTCGCGTAATGCATAGACTGAGGAGGTGTGTGGCACATTTTCTGGCGCGCCGTCGCCATCTATGTCGATCCCGCCCTGGAACATGGCCATTTCGCCGACCGGCTCACCGGTTCGAATGTGGCCCATAAACTCGCTGCGTCCGTCGCGCATGGCTTTGAACGCGCCAAATGAGCCGGAAAGCACGAAAAAGATCGAATCCGATATCTCGCCAGCCCGGAAGAGGGGCCATCCTGCGGGGACTGAAAACCAACGGGCTTCTTTGCCGGCCGCGCGCAAAGCCCGCCGGGGCACGTCTTCCAGGAATTTGATCGAGGCAAGGGCCGGGACAACGTCCAAACTCGTGCCGCCAAATAGGCCCATGCTTTGTTCTCCGTCACATTTGATCAGTGTGCCCACCAATATGGGGCAATTTAGTGAAGGATTTGATGACATTGCGTCACAAGCCCGGGATGACAGCGTCAGCGACCGCGTTTAAGGCAGTTCAAAATACTTCGCGGGAGAAAATTCATGCCGGTTTTGAAGTCAAAACTAGATGTTGCCGGTGCTGCCTATTCAGCCAATCGACGCGCCATGGAGGCTGAAGTCGAAGCGCTTCAGGAAAAGACCGCGCAAGCGGCTCTGGGCGGCAGTGAACGGGCGCGCGAGCGACATGTTTCCCGCGGCAAGCTGCTGCCGCGGGACCGTGTTGAAAAGCTGCTCGACCCCGCAACCCCCTTCCTCGAAATCGGCGCGTTGGCGGCGTTCGACATGTATGACAATGAAGCGCCGGGCGCCGGAATCATAACCGGAATTGGCCGCGTCGAAGGCCGCGAATGTATGATCATCTGCAATGATGCGACGATCAAAGGCGGGACCTATTATCCAATCACCGTGAAAAAGCATTTGCGGGCTCAGGAAATCGCGCTCGAGAACCACTTACCGTGTATCTACCTGGTCGATAGTGGCGGCGCGAACCTGCCGCACCAGTCAGAGATTTTCCCGGATCGCGAACACTTTGGACGGATCTTCTTCAACCAGGCCAATATGAGCGCCAAAGGCATTCCACAAATTGCCGCTGTGATGGGCTCGTGCACTGCAGGCGGCGCTTATGTGCCGGCGATGTCTGATGAAACCATTATTGTGCGCAAGCAGGGGACGATTTTCCTCGGTGGCCCACCGCTGGTGAAGGCGGCGACGGGGGAAGTGATTTCGGCAGAAGATTTGGGCGGGGCGGACGTTCATGCTCGTCAGTCCGGCGTGGTTGATCATTATGCTGCGAGCGATGATCACGCGCTGGCGATTGTGCGCTCGATTGTCCGCACGCTGCATCTGCCAAAGCCAGAGCCGGTTGGGCTGTCAGACCCGGCTGAACCGCTCTATGATCCGGCAGAGCTGCATGGATTGGTGCCTCAGGATTTACGCGAGCCATATGATGCGCGCGAGATCATTGCGCGCCTGGTCGATGGCTCGGAATTTCATGAGTTCAAAAAGCTTTATGGCGAAACGCTGGTGTGCGGATTTGCCAAGCTTTATGGCATGCCGATCGCGATCCTTGCGAATAATGGCATCCTGTTTTCCGAAAGCGCTCAAAAGGCGGCTCACTTTATCGAATTGGCCGATCAGCGACGTATCCCTTTGCTGTTCTTGCAGAATATTACCGGCTTCATGGTCGGGTCGAAGTATGAAGCCGGAGGGATCGCAAAGGATGGCGCGAAAATGGTGACCGCCGTGGCGACGGCGTCGGTTCCGAAACTGACTTTGGTCACGGGCGGGTCCTTCGGGGCTGGTAATTACGGCATGTGTGGCCGCGCCTATAGTCCGCGTTTCATGTTCATGTGGCCAAATGCGCGAATTTCGGTGATGGGCGGCGAGCAAGCAGCGTCGGTCTTGGCGACGGTGAAGCGCGACGGCATGGAGCGGCGCGGCGAAGACTGGGCTGCGGACGAGGAAGAGGCATTCAAGGACCCGATCCGGGCGCTCTATGAAAAAGAAGGCTCTCCATACTTCTCGACCGCGCGGCTTTGGGACGATGGCATTATCGACCCGGCGGACAGTCGCCGTGTGCTTGGGCTTGCCTTATCTGCGACCCTGAACGCACCGTTTAAGGATCGCGGGTTCGGCGTGTTCCGGATGTAGTGCGGTGGCGCCGAACAGGCTCCAAAATTACAAGTTGGTGAGACGCCCGGCACGGTCTGGGCCTCCCTTCGCGGCGCGCACCGGTGAAGTGGCGGGTATAGGCGCGGACCTGTCTGAAGAGTCGTTAAAGCGCGTTGAGACGGCTATCTGAATTGTCACGGGTGTTTCGGCGCAGTCTTGGGCAGCTTGATGGCGCGCCATAACGGTGTGGCGCGTTTTGAGGGAGTTGTTCATGACTCGAACTTTCATTCTCGGGGCTGCCATCGCGATCTTCGCGGCCGGCGCTTCAGCGAGCGAAAAAGTTCAATTTCAAACCATTGATGCCAACGCAGATGGATTCGTATCAGAATCTGAATTCGTTGGCTGGAAGACCGCGACTGGAGAGTACTCCGCGGCCGACGCCTTGGTGGAATTCATCAAGATTGACGCCGATGCGAGCGGCATGATTTCGGAATCTGAGATGGCAGCTGCGATGGCCACAAAGGACGCCGACGACGCCTCGGACATGGACCCCGAGGCCCCCATGTAGCTGCCCAACTTCCTGCCCGTGCAGGACCAGAGGCTCGCTCCGGCGGGCCTCTTTTTTTGAGACTCTGGGAAAGCATTACGAAACTGTAACTACAAGTGTAACATGATATCTTGTTACGACTGTAACGCGCCAGTTTGATCAGGCGTATCACCTAACTGTTCCAGGGAGGGACATTCAATGAAACTCAAACTCACAACCGTGACCGTTGGTCTGTTTGCAGCAAGTGCGTTTGCTGTCGCGCATGCCGGATCTGCCGCCGATTACTTCAACAAAATCGATGCAGACGCGAGCGGGATGATCACCCAGGCTGAATATGTCGCCTATAAAACGTCTGGCGGCAAATATTCGGCTGAAAAAGCAACTGAAAAGTTTGCGAAACTCGCAGGCGATGATGGCGAACTCTCCCTCGCCGAATTCGAAGGGGCGATGAAGAAAGCCAAGTCAAAAGACGGCAAGAAAAAAGAGCGCACCACTTAACGCTACATGTGCGACCTCGCTCCGGAAGCGCCCGCATTCCCCTGCGGGCGCTTCTTTTATGCGCTTGTCTCCTCCGACAAGGCGGCGTAGCCATGAGACATGGGGACTACGTCTAACCGCTTTGATTTTGTCCGCCTTGTCCTCGCAAGTCTGGTGTTTCTGTACCATGCCGTGGCGCTGAGCGCGCTGGTGTCGGGCAGTGTGTTAGAGCGCAATCTGGCGATCATAGCGGAGCTTGCGATTCAGGGCTTTTTTATCGTCTCGGGCTTGCTCGTATATGGATCCCTGGAACGCTCGTCCTCGATCGCCGATTATGCTGGAAAACGGGTCCGGCGCCTTTATCCGGCCTATGCGACTATCATTCTGATCCCGGCCTGTGTGAGCCTGATCCTCAGTTTTGGCCAAGACGGCGCGCTCGAGAGCATTCTGCGCTATCTCGGTGCCAACCTGATCTTTCTGAATTTTCTTCAACCAACCTTGCCGGGCCTGTTCGAGGCGCAGCGATTTCCAGAGGTGAATGGTGCACTATGGACGCTCAAAATCGAGGTCCTGTTCTATCTGGTATTGCCGGTTTTCGCGTGGGGTCTGTCGCAGCTGCGCGGCATGTGGTGGATCGGGATCGGCGCGCTCACCCTCGCGGCCTTTGCCTGGATCGAGCTCGTCAACTTGACGGGATCTCCATATGCCGACCAGCTGGCGCGGCAATTGCCCGGCCAGATGATGTTCTTCGCAGCGGGCATGGCCTTGTGGAAGTTGCGCCCGCGGTTGAGGCCACATGCACCCTTGCTCATGATGATTGGCGCGGCAGCCCTCTGCGCGGCTCTGCTGGTGCCGAGCCTGGAAGCGTTGCGCGTACTGGGATTGTCGGGGTTGATCGTGGGAGTCGCCTTTTCGCCCGGACCCGCGCTGAATGCGGCGCGCTGGGGAGATATCAGCTATGGCGTGTACATTGTCCATTTCCCGATTGTGCAGACCTTGATCGCACTCGGTGTTTTTGGCCTGACGGGGCTCTGGGGCGGAGTTGCACTGTCTGCCATATTCGTCTTTGCCGCGAGCTTTATCTTGTGGTGGTGGGTTGAAAAACCAGCCCTCCGGCAGGATAGCCATTACAGGCAAGCCTCAGAAGAAAGAGCGAATGATGAGCGAGTACGAAACGATCACACTGGACGCCACACGAGCCGGGATCGCGATCCTGACACTCAACCGACCCGATCGCCACAACGCCTTTAACAGCCAGGTCATCGAAGAGCTGACCGATGCGCTCGAAACGCTCGAGGAGCAGGATACTTTGCGCATGGTGATCCTGCGCGGCGCGGGGAAAAGCTTCTCAGCGGGCGCCGACCTCGAATGGATGAAGGCGGCCCAACACTGGACGCGCGAAGACAATGAGCAAGACGCTACTGCGCTCGCCGAAATGCTGAGAAAACTGGCGGAGTTACCGCAAATGACAGTGGCATTGGTGCAAGGCGCCGCGATGGGCGGCGGGGCAGGGCTGGTTGCGGCATGCGATGTTGCGGTCGCGGTCAAAGGAACGAAATTCAAGTTCAGCGAAGTCCGGCTCGGCCTCACGCCTGCGACTATCTCTCCCTTTGTGATCAATGCGATCGGGCCGCGCTGGGCCAAGGCCTTGTTCGTTACAGCGGAGGGCTTTGACGCCGATTACGCAGAGAAAATTGGCCTCGTTCAATATGTTGTCGACGATTTTGAAGGCCTCGCGACCATGGAGGAGCACATTGCAAGCTTGGCGATGGGGGCGGCGCCTGGCGCCATTCGTGACGCGAAGAATCTTGTGCTTGATTTCAACGGCGAGCCGTTCAGCGCCACCTTGAGCAAGGAGACTGCAAAGCGCATCGCCGCGCGCCGGGTCAGTGATGAAGGTAAAGAAGGGCTGTCGGCGTTTCTTGAAAAACGAAAGCCCGACTGGGCGAACTAAGCTTCAAAGCGTCCTGTCACATATGCCGGTTCTGGGGGATTTTGCGCAACTCGTTAAGGCCGGTTTGAGACCTTTTCTTACTGGATAGTGTCTGTTTTGAGGGGCAGACACCGTGGAGGTGTTCATGCATCCTGTATCCGGTTTTGTGCTGTCTTGTATGGCGCTCACTTTATCGTCATTTGTAACGTCTCAAAGCGCGGTTTCTCAGGAGATGCAAATTGAGGGCGGGAGTGTTTGCTACGTCAATAAATTCAAGTTCGACAATCAGGGGGCTTATGAACTTGATCGGTTCTCGGTCGGCGATTTCACGTTTGAAGGCACTTTGTCCCAAGGACAGTCGAGGACCTGGAAACTTGCCAAGGCGAGCCTATCACCCGGCGACGTTGTGTTTTTGAAATACCGTATCGATCACGGCAACAAGCTCGGTTGGAAATCCTGCAAGAAAGACGGAACGACTCTGAAGTATCATCCGAGCGGCAACACCTGGAAATACTGGTCACGCGGGACGACAAAGTTCAGCAATCGCTGCCGATTTCGCAGCAATACATGTATCAAGTCTGTGCGGGATTAAGCCCTGCCGTCAGCGAGCAGCAAGCCCCGTTATTCGACGCCTGGGATCGCGCCGACCGGCAATCCCATATCTTTCAGAAAACCGGTGGCCGCTTCGATGGGATTGATCCCGGTCAGCGCTTCGATTTGGGATTGGAACACAAATAAAACGACCCCGAGCATGATTGCGTAAATCAGAAACTGCATCAGCGATTTCAGAATGAACGCGCCAGCGCTGCCGGCGACGAGGCCAACGCCGCCCAGGATCAAAGCACCGGTGATCGGTGTGAGTTCGCTGATACTTGCCGCTTGCGTGTAGCCGATATATCCCCCAATCCCGGCGCCAACAATGCCGGCTAGGCTGCTCAAACGGACTCCAGATGCGTAAGCCATATGTTTTCCCCTTAAACTTTTCGTAGCATTAGCTTAGGCCGTAACAGCAGACGGGGGCAAGGTTCGTTGCCCAGCTCACACAGAACAGATTGAGGGCACACCCTAATGATCACATCACTTCTGATTGCCAATCGTGGTGAAATCGCCTGCCGGATCATGCGGACATGCCGCGCCATGGGGGTTCGCAGCATCGCGGTCTATTCCGACGCTGACGCGCGCGCCAAACACGTCCGCGAAGCTGACGAAGCAATCTGGATCGGAGCCTCAGCCGCGACCGAGAGCTATCTCTATGGCGAACGGATCATCGCGGCCGCAAAAGCGGTTGGCGCCGAGGCGATCCATCCGGGGTATGGGTTTTTGTCCGAGAACGCCGCCTTTGCGCGGGCGGTCGCGGAGGCCGGCTTGATCTGGGTGGGTCCGAAGGCCGACACGATCGAGGCCATGGGGTTGAAGGACCGTGCTAAAGCGATTGCTGAGGAAGCGGGCGTGCCCGTCTTACCCGGCTATCGCGGCGAGGCGCAGGACGCTGAGGCGCTCACAAAAGAAGCTGAGCGGATTGGCTTTCCGCTGCTGATCAAAGCGGTGGCGGGCGGCGGTGGACGCGGCATCCGTTTGGTCGAAAAAGCCAGCGATCTCGCCGCAGAATTGGAAAGCGCTGTGCGCGAAGCAGAAGCAGCGTTCGGCGATGGACGGGTGATGCTCGAGAAGCTCGTTGAGCAGCCGCGCCATATTGAGGTGCAGGTTTTTGGTGATCAGCATGGCAATGCGGTTCACCTCTATGAACGCGATTGCTCCCTGCAACGTCGTCGCCAAAAAGTGATTGAAGAAGCCCCCGCACCCGGCATGCCAACAGAGGTCCGCAACGCGATGTGCGATGCGGCGGTCAAACTCGCGAAAGCGGTTGGCTATGAAGGCGCTGGGACTGTTGAGTTCATTGTTGATGGAGGTCAGCCTCTCGCCCTCGATACGTTTTGGTTCCTCGAGATGAATACCCGTCTTCAGGTCGAACACCCCGTCACCGAAATGGTCACAGGGACAGATCTCGTGGACTGGCAATTGCGCGTTGCGAGCGGTGAGCCCCTGCCGGCCAAGCAGAAGGATATCGAGCTGAACGGACACGCGATCGAAGCGCGGATCTGCGCCGAAGATCCAGCTGATGGGTTTCGTCCTGGTGCCGGCTTGATCGAAGAATTTGGAATGTTGGCCGATGAAGACGCAGACTGGCTGCGCTGGGAAGCTGGCTTCGAAAGCGGCGACCGTGTTCCGGCTGTCTATGATTCCATGATCGCAAAACTGGTTGTCTATGGCGAAGATCGCGAGGCGGCGAACGATCGCTTGATTGATACATTGGCGCATCTGCAATTGGTCGGCGTGCCGGGCAATATCGGGTTTCTTCGCCGGTGTGCGATGGCCGATGCCTTCATTGAGGGCACCCATCATGTGAATTGGATCGCTGAGCAGGGAGAAGCGCTAACGCTTGCCCCAAATGCGCACCAGCATGCCTCAGTGATGGCGGTGTGCGATGTGCTCTTGGGCGACAGCGAGGCAACCCCCTGGGGCATTCGTGATGGCTGGCGAATGAATGCCGCGCCGGTCATGAAAACTGCGGTAGCTGTGGGTGGAGATACCGACTG
Source organism: Pseudomonadota bacterium (assembly GCA_038527765.1). GTDB lineage: Bacteria > Pseudomonadota > Alphaproteobacteria > Caulobacterales > Hyphomonadaceae > Henriciella. Next base: position 51,250 of record JBCBFK010000010.1, on the reverse strand, counting down.
GTTCGACCCGCGCGCGAATGATGTGGCGGGCGATATCTCCATGCCGCTCGTAACGGACTTGTCAGATCGACGCTTCGCCGTGACGACAGGGGGCGATAGCGTTGTTGTCGAAGTGCCCGACTTTGAGGCCGAAGCCGAAGCGCTTGCCGGTGGAGACTCGATCAAAGCTCCAATGCCAGGCAAGATCATTGGTGTCAGTGTGAAGCCCGGCGATGCGGTCGAAAAAGGTCAGACCATTGTCGTCATGGAAGCGATGAAGATGGAACACTCCCTTGCCGCGCCGCGCGATGGTGTGGTCGAGACGGTGAGTGCTGAGCTGAACGCACAAGTGCCGGAAGGTCAAATTCTGGTCGCTCTCGAAGAGGTCTAAAGCGCGCCTTGCCAAGGAAAACCTGATTTAAATCGGGGTTCTAAGGCAACACTGAATAAGCCAATCCGACTGAGTGCTTTACTTTCTAGAACAGCGGAATGGAGAAGAATGCGCGCGCCCCATCGCTGACTTGGGACGATTGGTGGGATGACCATTACCAGCTCTCTACAGAGTACACACGAGCGGAGCTGAACGCGCTCCGGCAGTACCCTTTCTTGTCGACCGCCCGTCCCGCGCAACGCCCGCCGCGGGGCGATTGGCGCACCTGGTTGTTCATGGGGGGGGGCGGTGCTGGCAAAACCCGTGCAGGCGCCGAATGGGTGCGGTTCTCCGCTCTGCACGGCGGTTGTCAACGGATTGCCTTGATTGCACCGACGCTGAGCGATGCACGTGAGGTGATGATTGAAGGCCCGTCCGGCGTGCGCGCAATCGAAGGGCTCGACGAGCACAGGCCGGATTACAATGTCTCGCGGCGCCGGCTCGAATGGCAAAATGGCGCGGTTGGTTTGGTCTTTTCTGCAGAAGACCCGGAAAGTCTACGCGGTCCGCAATTCGATGCGGCCTGGTGTGATGAAATCGCGATTTGGGCCAATGGCGAAACGGTCTGGGACAATTTGCAATTTGGCTTGCGGCTTGGCGAAGCGCCGCGCTGTTTGGCGACTACAACTCCGCGCCCTGTGCCGCTTGTGCGGCGTCTTCTAAACGGTGATGCCGCGGTGACGCGCAGCGCCACGCGCGATAATCAAGAGCATCTCGCGCCAAGCTTCACCGCACAGATTGAAGCCGCCTATGCAGGCACCTCACTCGCGCGTCAGGAATTGAACGGTGAGCTGATTGAGGATTTGGAAGGGGCGCTCTGGCAGCACCAAACGATTGATGCCCAGCGCGTCCATCAGCGGCCTGAGCGGTTCGAGAACATCGTCGTCGCGATTGATCCGCCGACCACCAGTCACGCGCACTCGGATGCTTGCGGACTGATCGCCGCGGGCACCTGCTTCGACGATGAGGCGCCAACAAAGTGCTTTATTCTCGCCGACGCCACAGAGCAGGGGCTCGCACCTATGGACTGGGCGACGCGCGCGGTTGATTTGGCGCACGAGTTTGGCGCTTCTGAAATCGTAGCTGAGGCCAATCAGGGTGGAGAGATGCTCCGCACCATACTCGAAAGTGGCGGCTGTACGCGGCCGGTCCGTTTGGTGTATGCGCGTCTGGGGAAGCGGGCGAGAGCCATGCCCGTGGCGGCGCTTTATGCGCGCGGGCTGGTGTCGCATATCGGCGCGTTCGATGCGCTGGAGGATGAAATGTGCCGGTTCGGATCTGCCGGCTTTGTTGGCTCGCCCGACCGTGTGGATGCTTTGGTCTGGGCGGTGACGATCTTGATGCTGGATCGCTCAGGGGATCCTTGGATCAGAGCGCTCTAACGTCCGGTGCGAAACGCCTTGCGGCCAAGATACTTGTTCTTTTTGGGCGGCTCTGAGGGCGTTGATGTCTCTTCGGAGCTTTCCTGCGCTGCGGTTTGCGTGGCACCCTCGCCTGCAAGAATTTGCCGGACATAGGACAGCGCTGAACTACCTGTATTCACTTCGATATCCGGTGCGGTTTTATCGAGGCGGCGGGCGAGGAGTTTGATATGGTGCGGGCTTAGCCCTTCCAGAGTTTTCTCGAACACGTCTGCGCCAAGCGCGCGCTTGATCTCGAGGAGATCGTCGCGGTCTAACCCTGCGGCGGTGACCTGTTTGCGCGCCAGTTTGCTCGCGACCGCAGAGAAGTCTGGGTCCTTGATCCTCGGAAACAGTGCGTCGTTTTGAAGGATCGCCAGAAGCGCGTCGCGTCCGTTGCCAGTGAGTGCCATTATTTATGCCGCTGCGTGTTTCGATTGCGCCGTGAGTCGCGCCTGCACTTCTTGATACAGCATATTCACAGTTGTCAAAGCATCCCCTGGCCACTTTTGCGCGAGCGTTGGATTAGGACCGAGCTCGACTGGGTTGGCTGCAAACTCTGCTTTCTGAGGGATCACCGTCTGGAAAATGTCATACTCACTTTCAGGATCGGCGGCCCCCTCGCGCATGGCTTCAAGCACGATGCTTTGATGCGGCGAGCCATCAAACTTGGTTGGCAGGACGACCGGCCGATTGGTCAATCCGCGCTTCTTGAGGCTCTCGATTATGTCGCCCGTGAAGAGATCGAGACCCAAAGTCGACATAAAATCCGGAATGGTTGGAACGATAATGAGATCAGACGCTGATAGGGTTGCTTCGGTCATGGCAGAGATGCCAGGCGGGCAATCGCAAATCACGACATCATACTGTTTGCGCAGATCGGCCATATCCTGACGCAGGCGCAGCCCAACCCGGCCTTCAATCGCCGTCATTGAGTAACCTTGCTCGGTCAGAATGTAGATCAACTCGCGTTCTGCCCGCCTTAGTCCCGGCGTGGCTGGAACCAGAGACAGATCCAGTGGTTTGCCCATAAAGGTCACGTCGCTCGCATGCGGGACGATAAATTTGGTCATGTGCGCAAAGCATTCGCCGAGAAAATTCTCGCGCAGATAATCCGAGACATTGGTGTAATTATGGATGGCGTCATACAGCCGTTCATCGCCGTTTTCGCCATAGATCAAAAGCGAAGCATTGGCCTGGCTGTCGAGGTCGACCACAAGAGTCTTATAGCCTTCAGCGGCAAAGGCTTCTGCCAGTGATACAGTGGTTGTGGTTTTGCCAACGCCCCCTTTGGAATTGGCAACAGAAATAACGCGTCCGAGCATTAAGCCCCCTCGTAAATGACCGCATTGGTGCGTGTAAAAGCTCTACCGGAGGTCCCGCAATGGCGAGGACCTTTCTCATGTGTTGCCGATCAAAACACATGAAAAGACTTAACAAACTGGAAACCAATCCGACCGGGCTGAACCTGGTCCAATTTCACTAGCGTTGAGACGTCTAGGAGGTCGCCAGACACATAAATGAAATTGCCCTGGTCAAAATCTGAAACCAAGAGCGCGCCGCCGATGATTGCTCTGTCACATCTGCCTATTGCGGACTGGGGGCGTGCAGATCCGGCATCGCTGGCCAAGGATGGCTACATTGGCAATGCAGTGGCTTATCGCTGCGTGCGTATGGTCGCAGAAGCGGCTGCTTCGATCGGATTTACGGCAAGCGATGAGCGGGTTGAAACTCTGCTGATTGAGCCTTCCCCAGATGAAGCCGGACAGGCCTTACGGGAGCGGCTTTACACCGATTTGCAAATCACCGGGAATGCTTGGCTGGAGGCGATCACTCTGAGGATCCAGTTGCGGCGTCTCAGTTTGATGTTCGAACCGTACGCTCCGGGATCGAAACACAGCACCCGGCGCAATCGGAGACGCACTTTTCCGTCGCCGCAGGCAGCGCTGACCAGATTCGGGTCGCCAAGATTGGAGCTGATCAGCGCCGCGGAGAGTGGGTTTCAATTCCGCTTTCATCCCCTTAAGTGTTCTGCGAGGAGTTTCGGAACACGCTGGCTGAATGAGTAGAGATCTGTATCAGGTATTAGGTGTATCGCGGACTGCGAGTTCCGATGACATCCGCCGTGCGTATAAACGCAAGGCGAAGGAATCGCATCCTGATCTGCACCCTGGCGACACCGCCAAAGCCGACATCTTTAAGTCCGCTTCAACCGCATATGAAATCCTCGGCGACGCTGAAAAGCGTGGTCAGTATGATCGTGGCGAAATCGATGCAGACGGCAATCCAAAAGGATTCGACCCAGGTCCTGGGTTTGGCGGTGCGCGCGGGTTCGATGGCTATGCGAAGCCAGGCGGAGGCGGATTTCAGGCTGATGGCTTCGAAGACATTCTCTCCGGCATGTTTGGGGGCGGGCGCCGACGCCCCGGACCGCGCAAAGGCGCCGATATGCGCTACCGGGTTGAGATCTCGTTCGAAGATTCTGTCTTGGGTGCAAAGCGCGAGATGACTATGGCCGACGGCCGCACACTCAATATTGCTATCCCAGCGGGCATTGAGACCGGACAGTCCTTGCGTCTGAAAAGCCAAGGCAAAAGCTCGACTATGGGCGGGCCACCGGGAGATGCGATTCTTGAGATCATTGTGCGCTCAAGCAAGCTTTGGGCGCGGGATGGCAATGATGTCCGGATGACCGTGTCCGTGCCGTTAAAGACCGCAATCCTGGGCGGGCAAGTGGACCTCGAAACTCCGATGGGACCGATTGCGCTGAAAATTCCTGAAGGCAGCAATACGGGCGCGGTTCTGAGACTTCGGAATAAAGGCGTGCAGACCAAGGGAAAAGCGGGACATCTCTATGCGCGATTGGAAGTCGTCATCGAAGATCCGAAAGATGGCGGTTTGAAAGACTGGGCGCGAAGGTAAGATGTATGACTGAATTCCAGTCAGGATATTCACCAAGCATTCAGAGGATGTAGCGCATATCAATCCTGTAATGAAAACGATTGCCGCCATATTCGCTTTTGCCGCCATGATTGCAGCGGGATTGCCCGCGCATAGCCAGGGCCAATGGGGCAATTCATTTACCGCCGATGAGGCGCGTGACGCGCGTGACAAAGGTGATGTGATCCCGCTTCGTGATATTTTTCGCCGCCTCAAGGAGCGCTATGGCGGGTATCAGATCGATGCAAATCTCTACAATCGCGATCGCGGCCAAGTCTATGTGATCGATTGGATGACCGAAAAAGGTCAACGCATGCGGATCACTGTCGATGCGAAAACTGGACGAACCCTCTCCACGAGTTAAGGTAAAAGATATGAGAATTCTTGTTGTCGAAGATGAAGCAGATCTACGTCGCCAACTGGCCGATGCCTTAACGCATGCCGGATATGCCGTAGATCTCGCCGCAGATGGCGAAGATGGCCACTTTCTTGGGGATACCGAGCCGTATGATGCGGTTATTCTCGATCTGGGCCTGCCGAAAATGGATGGTGTAACCATCCTTGAGCGCTGGCGCGAAGATGGCAAAACTTTCCCCGTCATGATTCTCACCGCGCGCGATCGCTGGAGCGAAAAAGTCGCTGGCTTTGATGCCGGCGCGGACGATTATGTGACCAAGCCATTCTATACCGAAGAAGTGTTGGCGCGTTTGCGCGCGCTTCTGCGTCGGGCGTCAGGACACGCTGTGGCTGCGATCGAAGCCGGGGCGCTCCGCCTCGACACGCGGGCCGCGCGGGCAACCGTGAATGGCGAGCCAATCAAGCTGACGGCGCACGAATACAAGGTGCTGAGCTACCTGATCCATCATCAGGGCCGCGTTGTGCCGCGGACCGAACTGGTTGAGCATATTTATGATCAGGATTTTGACCGTGATTCCAATACGATCGAAGTGTTCATCGGACGCCTGCGTAAAAAGATCGGCAATGACCGGATTCAGACCGAACGGGGGCTTGGCTATCGCTTGGTTGTGCCTGAAGCGGAACGTTCCGGCGTTGTAACCTAAGGCCGTATCAGGCTAGTCGGATCATATGAGTACGGCTGACGCCCCGAAAACCCGGTTCCAGAAACTCTCGCTTGCCCGGCGGTTGATGATCGGCGCGACGCTGTGGAGCATCTTGCTCGTTGTTGGCGGCGTATTTGCGATGACGGCGGTCTATCGTGCGGAGACCCTGAACTTGCTGGATGATGAGCACGCAGCGACCATCCAAACGCTCGCCCGGGCCATCCGGCCGCTCGATGACGGGACCGGCCGGATCGAAGATATCGAAGAACGCCATCCCACAGATCCGCGATTTACGGTGCCGCTATCTGGCAAATATTGGATGATCGTCGCCGTAGATGAGACAGGGGCGCGGGTTGCCGATATCACGTCGCGCTCGGTGTTTGATGAGACCCTGTCTCTTTCACCGCAAGCGACGCGCGAGGCGCTCGACAATCCCGGTCAATTTGTCAGCACCAATGCGATCGGTCCAGCCGAGGAACCCGCGCGCTACACGCTCCAGGCGACGAGCTATCCGGAGCGACAAAACCCGGTGCTTCTGGTGGCCGTGTCGGATCGAACTTTGTCAATGGCAGGCGTGGACCGGTTGCGAACCATTCTTTTGGTGGCCATGCTCGCGCTTGCAAGCGGAACGCTCCTGGCGATGGCTTTGGCGCTCCGCTATGCCTTGCGTCCGCTAGACCGGATCCAATCCGATCTTACAGAGATCCGTGAAGGACGGCAGGCCGCCCTGTCCGGCGACTATCCCGCAGAAGTCACCCCCCTCAGTGAAGAACTCAACAAACTGCTCGAGCATAACCGCGCTGTTGTTTCGCGGGCGCGCACGCATGTTGGCAATCTCGCCCATGCGCTGAAAACGCCCCTCGCGGTCTTGCGCAACGAAGCGACCGGCGAAAGCCAATTGGATGATGTTGTGCGGCGGCAGTCTGAATCGATGCGCTCCAATGTCGATCACTATCTCAGACGCGCTCAAGCCGCCGCCCGCGCGGAAGCTTTGGGTGTACGGACACAGGTGCTCGAGGCCGCTGAAGGGATAGCCCGCGTCATGAACAAGCTCTTTGCCGCCGAAGGCAAACACGTCTCTGTCGACATTCCTGCCGATATTTTCGTGCGCACGGAACGCCAGGATTTGGAGGAGATCCTCGGAAACCTGCTCGATAATGCCTGCAAATGGGCGGCGACGCAGGTGCACATCTCAGCAGCACACGATGAGGACGGTATGGTGGTGATCCGGATCGAGGATGATGGCCCTGGTCTTTCACCAGACGAACGCGAACAAGCGATCAAACGGGGGGTGCGATTGGACGAAACGGCCCCCGGCACCGGGCTCGGTCTTTCAATTGTGGCGGACATTGCGGATATGAATGGCGGTCATTTAGCGCTAAAAGAGAGCGAGATGGGCGGCTTAAGGGCCTCAGTCCGCTTGCGCCGCGCCTGATCAAACTGCCGCAGGGCAAAACCGCTAGGACGGAATATATGAGTGGCATGAGAGCGCGAACGAAACGTCTTTATGGGGTCGGTGCGGCAGCGGTTTTGGTCATCGCTGCCCTTGTCCTAGCCACGGCTGCCCTGCGTCAGCATGCCGACCTGTTCTATACGCCCGGACTCCTCGTCGAGCGCGGCATGCCTGAGCCAGGTCAGCGCGTTCGCATTGGCGGCTTCGTCGAGTACAACTCGCGCGAAAACGGAGACGGCGCGGAAATTCTGTTCACGATCGGGGATGGCTCCGGCGAGACGGTCCGTGTGTCATATACAGGCCTGGTCCCGGATCTGTTCCGGGAAGGCGAAGGGGTTGTCGCGACCGGGCGGTTTGAGCAAGGCTCTCGCGTCTTTGTGGCAGAAGAAATCCTCGCCAAGCACGACGAAAACTACACGCCTCGAGAACTCGAAGGGCTCAGCCCGAACGAGACAGCTACATAAGTTCACGCAATTGGGATCACGCCTTGAGTGGCATCGATCGGCTTCACGCCCTATCTGCTGAAAACAGTTGATGGAGCCTAAGGCATGCAAAGCCAACGCGTTGAATTTTCAAATGAGCAGGGCGACCCGTTATCCGGTGTCCTCGAGATGCCAGCGGGCGAGACTCTGACCTGGGCGATCTTCGCCCATTGTTTCACGTGTTCGAAAAAGAGTTTGGCCGCGAGCCGCGTTGCTCGCGGATTGGCCGAACGCGGGATTGGCGTCCTGCGCTTTGACTTTACCGGTCTGGGTGAGTCGGGCGGAGACTTCTCTACCAGCGGATTCTCCTCTGATGTCGCGGATCTAAAAGCCGCAGCGACCTGGATGGCATCGACGGGGCGGCCGGTCAGCTTGATGATCGGGCATTCGCTAGGCGGCGCGGCGACAGTCGTTGCGGCCAAGGATCTGTCAGATGTGAAAGCTGTGGCGACCATTGGCGCTCCAGCCGATGCAGGGCATGTGGTCGAACAATTCCGCGAAAGCGTCGCAGAAATCGAGGCTGAGGGACGCGCGCAAGTCAATTTGGGCGGACGGCCCTTTGTTCTGAGCCGTGAGTTCCTGACAGAGATCGGCAAAACGACGGTGATTGAAGCTGCAAAAGGCTTGCGCAAACCGTTCCTGATTTTACACGCGCCCGGCGACGAGGTTGTTGGCATTGACAATGCGACCGATCTCTTCATTGCCGCGAAACACCCCAAGAGTTTTGTCAGCCTGGACAAAGCCGATCATTTGCTGACTGGCAAAGCGGATTCGGATTTCGTTGCCGACGTGATTTCCGGCTGGTCGGCGCGTTATGTGGAGCTCACAGCTCCCTCCAAGGTCCCGCCCGCCGAAAAAGACAATCAAGTCGTGGTGCGGGAGACCGGAGAGAACGGCCCCTACCAGAACGAAGTATTGATGAATGGCCGCCGGTTCTTTGCTGATGAGCCGGAAAGCCTTGGCGGCGCTGATACGGGGCCCAACCCTTATGCATATGTGGTCGCGGGTCTTGGGGCCTGTACATCAATCACGCTCCGCATGTACGCCAACCGCAAGAAATGGCCGGTTGAGCGGATCAGCGTCAGCCTCGATCATGAGAAACGTCACGCGGAAGACTGCGTGGACTGCGGTCCAAACGACCGAATCGACGTGTTCACCCGTTACATCGATATTGAAGGAGACTTAGATGAAGAACAGCGCGCGCGCTTGCTTGAAATGGCAGATCGGTGTCCTGTCCACAGGACGCTAGAACACGGGGCAAAAGTGGAAACACACCTCGTCACAAAACCGGCTTAATGATCTTTAATGAGTGTTAGGCTGTTACTTTCGTAATTTTGGTACCAGATAGGTACAACACATCTTTGGAGGCATGGAAGTCGATGAAATTGTTTGGCATTTCCCGAAATGCATTGGTTGCAGGTTTGATTGGAGCGGGCGCGACGGGCGCTGTTTTGCTTGGACCTCAATTTCCAAACGCCGACGCCAACCCGATTACCCTGGAGGCACCTGCGGGCGCGCCGGTCTCATTTGCAGACCTAATTGAACAAGTTAGCCCGGCAGTCGTCGGCGTTCGGGTCCGAACCGAAATGCAGCTGACCGACCGCGAACTGTCACAGCGCGAGCGGTTCCTCGAACAGTTTGGCCTCACGCCCCCGGAAGACGAACCCGAGCCGCGTGAAGGGCGGGGTCAGGGCTCTGGCTTCTTCATCACCGGTGAAGGTCATATCGTCACGAACAATCACGTCATCGATAATGCCGTCGAGATTGAGATTGTCACCGACAATGGATCTATTCTGGAAGCCGAACTCATCGGCACCGATCCTGAAACAGACCTCGCGGTCCTGAAAGTCAAAGACTCCGGCGATTATCCCTTTGTCGACTTTGGCTCATCAAAGCAGTTGCGCCGCGGTGATTGGGTGGTCGCTGTCGGAAGTCCGCTCGGCTTCTCTGGGACCGCCACCGCCGGGATTGTCTCTGCGCTGGGAAAACCCGGTGATGTCCGTCGGTCGCAGACCTATACTGACTATTTGCAGATTGATGCTGCGATCAATCGCGGCAATTCCGGTGGCCCGACCTTTGACCTGAATGGCCGCGTTGTTGGCGTGAACACCTGGATTGCTTCGACGACAGGCGGCTCGATTGGGCTTGGCTTTGCGATCCCGTCTGAGCTGGTGGATCAGGTGACGAGCACGTTGATCCAGGAAGGCAAAGTCTCCCGCGGCTGGCTCGGCGTGACGATCACCAATATTGATGAAGACATGGCCGATGCGGTCGGTTTGCGCGACGCAAAAGGCGCGATCGTCACCCGCGTGACCGAAGGCAGCCCAGCTGAGACATCCGGACTCGAACGCGGCGACATTATTGTTAAGATCAATGGTCAGGAAGTCGATGACGCGACCATCACGACCCGCGTCGTGGGCGCTCTGCTCGCCGGGTCGAACAATAAGTTCGAGTTGTACCGGGAAGGCAAGCGCCGCACCATTGATGTCAAAGTCGGCGAGCGTCCGGGCAATCTGAACGCTGTGAACACCCTTCCGTCTGACGAAGGTGGTGAAACCCCGGAGGGCGGCGAAGGCCCGCTCGGTGTGTCGCTTCAGTCTCTCGATCAGGAGTCGCGCGAGCGTCTCGATCTCCCGTCCGATGAGAAGGGCATGGTGATCACTGCACTCGATCAGGATAGCCCGCTCTATGAAGAGGGTGTCCGCGTCGGAATGGCGATCCTGGATGTTAACTACAAGAAACTCGACAGCATTGACGTGCTGGAGCAAGAGTTGGAGACGGCCAAAGATGACGGTCGGCAAAACCTATTGATGGCGATCCACAGTGAGCGGGGGACGGTATTCCTCACAGTGGATATCAGTGAATTAGAGTAACGATTAAGGAGAGGGTCCATGCACGTCCTGGTCATTGAAGACGATCGCGAACACGCGGATTTTATCGAGAAAGTGTTGTCCGAAGCTGGGCACAGTGTTGAGACGGTGGATGATGGCGCAGGCGGGTTGAGCCGCGCGCGCCAGGATCAATTCGATGCTCTGGTCGTGGACCGGATGTTGCCCGAGAAACCCGGCCTGCAACTGGTCGAGGAATTCCGCAATGGCGGCGGCACAACGCCGGCCCTGTTCCTGTCTGCCCTTTCAGATGTCGACAATCGTGTCGAAGGCCTGAAAGTCGGCGCCGACGATTATCTCGCCAAACCGTTTGCCCCGGAAGAGCTGGTCGCGCGGGTGGAAGCCCTCGGACGACGCCAAAGCTCCAGCGAGCCACCTGTCACGGTGCTCCGCGTGGGCGATCTTAAAATGGACCTGCTCGGGCGCAGAGTGACCCGCGGCGAGGCCAAGATCGACTTGCAACCGCGCGAGTTCAAACTGCTGGAGTATCTGATGCGTCATGCCGGTCAGACGGTGACGCGGACCATGTTGCTCGAGAAAGTCTGGAACTATCACTTTGATCCCCAGACCAATGTGATCGACGTGCATATCTCACGACTTCGGGCGAAGATTGATAAAGAATTCGATCACCAGCTCTTGCAGACGGTACGTGGTGCAGGTTACTGCCTGCAGGCATGAAATCAGGCCCTTTCGCGTTTGTCCGAACGACAACGTTTCGGCTAGCGCTCGTATACTCAATCCTGTTCGCGCTGTTCTCGGCGGGACTGCTTGCTTATTTATTTCAGGCAACCGTCGGGACTATGCGGTCTGAAGCCAAGGCGCGGCTGGAGGCTGAGTTTCGAACCCTGGCTGTGGCCTGGCGCACGGGCGGCCCATCACGACTGGAACAATCCCTCCTTGAACGCGTCCTCGTCGATTTGCGCGATTTTACCTATCAATTCGAAGATCCGAATGGTCGCACCATTGTCGGCGACATGCCGCGCATGCCGGTGCAGCCGCTTGAAGAGGTTGGCACGCCGCGGGTTGTCACTTTTGAGATCGAACGCCCGGGCCCGGAAGGCGGGGCGAATATCACTCCGATCGAAGCACGCATCGTCCGTCTGGGTGATGGCAGCATCTTGTTGGTCGGGATCAAGATGGATGAACGAATCCGGCAAGTGAACCGGATCACCCGAGCGGTGGCGACCGCCGCTCCGATCGGCTTCCTGCTGGCGCTTCTCGGCGGGTTCTTTAGTGCGCGGTATGCCGCCTCTCGCGCCGAAAGCCTGACCCGAACGGCAGAAGGCGTGATGTCGGGCGACTTGTCCTTGCGCGCGCCCGTCGGGGCTTCTGGGGATGAGTTCGATCGCCTCGCTGAACAGCTGAACGCTATGCTCGCCAAACTTGAGACGCTGATGGACCAGACCCGGCATGCCGGAGATTCCATCGCGCATGACTTACGCTCGCCTCTATCCCGGCTCCGCAATCAGCTGGAGGCTCGCTTGCTCGGTCCGATTGATGAGCTCTCAGCGCGCGAAACCCTGGGTGAGACGGTCGAAGAAGTCGACCGCGTGCTCGCCACGTTTAATGCCATCCTGCGCTTGTCGCGGGTCAATGCCGGGGCGGAGGGCAAGCTCGTGGATCTCGACCTGTCCGAGCTCTGCGATGAGTTGGCCGAGTTGTTCGAGCCGGCGTGTGAAGATGCTGGCATCGCGTTCATTGCTGAAATCGACAATCGACTGAACCTCGCAGGCGACCGCACATTGCTCGCTCAAGCGATTTCGAACCTGCTCGACAATGCTGTAAAGTATACGCCGTCTGGCAAATCGATCACCTTTGTCGCGACCCAGCACGGGACTGCCATCGACGTCTCGATTGAGGATACTGGCCCTGGCATTCCAGAAGCGGACCTGCAGCGCGTGAAGGAGCGCTTTGTGCGGCTCGATGATGCGCGCACTTTGCCGGGCTCTGGACTTGGTCTCGCATTGGTGGATGCGGTGGCCGAGCTGCATGCGGGCGAATTCACGCTGGCTCGCGGTCAGGATGAAATCGGGTTAAAAGCGACGCTGATTCTGCCTGCGAAGTCTTAGGGGATACTGTGTTCAATTTGCTTGCCCTCTCCGACCAACCGGTCGAGGCGGTTGCGCTTGCCGCCGCGCATTCTCCGTATCTAGGCAAATTGCAAACCCTGACGGACAGGCTCTCGGCGCCCGAGGCGGTGCTTGAGCAGGCCATGGCGCTGTGTGCTTCCGTGATGGCCGGAGAGGGCGACCCCTTCGCCGACCTAAGAAGGGCAAAGGCTCTGGCTCATGTGGCCATTGCCGCGAGCGATCTCAGCGGACGCGCTTCGCTCTCGCAGACCACGCAGTCCATCACGGAGTTTGCTGATGCGGCCGTGAAGGCGGCCCTGAGCGCAGCCTTGCGGGAACGCGAGCTTGCGCCTGACGGGCTGTTTGTGTTTGCGCTTGGTAAGATGGGGGCTTTTGAGCTCAACTATTCGAGTGATATCGACGTCTCCGTTTTCTTCGATCCAGACCGGTTTGAGGGCGGCGACTATGAAGCTGCTGATGCCGCTGCGCGCGTCATTCGCCGAATGACAAGTATTCTGCAGGACCGGACGCGAGACGGTTATGTGTTCCGGACTGATTTGCGTCTTCGCCCTGATCCGAGCTCTACGCCGGTCGCGGTCTCCACCAAACGGGCGGAGCTTTACTATGACAGTGTCGGGCAAAACTGGGAGCGCATGGTCTGGATCAAAGGCCGATGCGCGGCGGGCGACGAGGTCGCGTCGAACGCGTTCCTGGAGACGATGCAGCCATTTGTCTGGCGGCGACATCTCGACTATTGGGCGATTGCCGACGTGCATGCGATCAAGAACATGATCAATGTCAAAGCTGGCGATAAGTCTCTTCACGATGTCGCGGCAGATCTGAAACTCGGTCCCGGCGGCATTCGAGAGATCGAGTTTTTCGTCCAAACGCAACAAATCATTCTTGGCGGGCGGCATCCGGATTTGCGCGTGCGAGGGACCCTGGAGGGTCTGCAAGCCCTGGTCGATCTTGGAAGCGTGAGCGAAGAAACCGCGGCCGATCTTAGTCAGGCTTACACGGCCCTGCGTATGGTCGAGCATCGCATTCAAATGATCGACGATGCGCAAACGCACACATTGCCTGCCTTTGAAAACAAGCGTGCCAGCGTTGCAGCTTTGTGCGGGTATTCAGATCTCGATCGCTTCGACGCCGACCTGATAGCGGTGCGCAAGAGCGTGCATAGCCATTATCGCGACTTGTTTGCTGACGAGACGCGCAAACGCGACAGTGCGGTCGATGGTAACCTCGTTTTTACTGGGGTGGATGACGATCCAGAGACGGTGCAGACGCTATCCGATCTCGGGTTCAGTGCGCCGGCGCAAGTGATCGATCGCATCCGCCAATGGCATCGTGGTCGGACACCCGCTACGCGCACAACGCGGGGACGCGAATTGCTGACCGCGTTCTTGCCGGACTTGCTCGCCGCCATGGCGCAAACCGGGGAGGCGGACGAGGCGTTTCGCCAGTTCGGGCGATTTTTCGAAGGCCTGAAGTCTGGAGTTCAGCTTCTGTCTATGCTCGTGGCCGAAGAGCGCTTGACCGATGATTTGGTGACCACTCTGGCGATTGCGCCGCGGCTCGCCAATACGCTCGCCCGGCGTCCGGCTCTGTTGGAAATGCTGGTCTCAAATGTTGGCCGGAGCGCCGCGCCGAAATTGCCGGACGATGCAGACTTCGAGATGACACTTGATCTGGTGCGCCGGTGGCATGGCGAACAGGCCTTCCTGATCGGCCACCAATTGCTGCACGGGCAGCTTGCCGCGCGCGATGCCGCGAAGGATTGGAGCGATCTTGCCGACACATGCGTGCAAGTCATGGCGGACACGGCTGCGAAAGAAACCGAGCGCCGCTTCGGTCCGGCGCCGGGCGTCTGGAGCGTTGTCGGTCTCGGCAAACTGGGCGGGCGCGAGATGACCGCTGAATCCGATCTCGATATAATCGTGATCTATGACGATCAGGGCGCATCGGACGCTCAAACCTGGTTCACCAAGTTCACACAACGTTTGATCGCGGCGCTCTCAGCAGAAACCGCCGAAGGGCGGCTTTATGAGACGGATATGCGCCTGCGCCCGTCCGGGCGGTCCGGGCCGGTCGCGAGTTCGGTGTCATCGTTCGAGACCTATCATCAGTCGAGTGCCTGGACGTGGGAGCATATGGCGCTCACACGCTTACGCCCCATCGCGGGAGACGCGACCCTCAGCCAGGAGATCGAAGCGATCGCGCAGACCGCTATCCATACGGGCGACCCTGATGCTCGCACAGTCGACGTTCTTGATATGCGCAAGCGCCTGGTTCGAGACAAACCCGCCAACGGACCCTGGGACCTTAAAATGCGACAGGGCGGCCTGATTGACCTCGAATTCATCACCCAACATGCGATTTTAACCGCGCCGGTGCCGCAGACGCTGAAGCCTCACCTGCCACAGGCGCAGAAGCAACTATTTGAGACCGGAATCTGGTCGTCAGAAGACTATGAAACCCTCAAGAGCGCGTTCCGATTTATCCAATCTTTACAGCAGGTTCAGCGGATGGCGCATGAGGATGTGGTGAGCCAGACCGAGCTCTCTAATGCGCTCAAGAACAGACTTTGCCGCGCCACAGATTGTGATGGATTTGACGCCCTCTGCGAGCGTCTGGAACAGGTCTGCACAACCGTGGCTGATATTTTTGGTAAAAAAATTGGAAACATGGCGACGGAAAGCTGAACACTGCGCGTTTTATCTATGAGTTCAAAAAGAAAGGACTTGTAGACATGAAAAAACTTACGATTGCAGCACTTTTAACCGTCGGCCTGGCCGGTTTCACTTATGCCGCCATGGCGGACAATCATCGCGGCCCAGGAGGCGCGATGCTGGAAGAGGTTGATACCAATCTCGACGGCAACATTACCAAGGATGAGCTGTCTGCCCATCGCGCAGAGCGGTTCTTCAGCGCCGATACCAATGGCGACAATCTGGTGTCTCCGGACGAGTTCGAAGCCTTCACGCTGGCTGAACGGGAACGCAAACAAGCGGAACGCCAGGCGAAACGCTTTGAGCGCCTTGATGCCAATGGCGATGGCCTGATCACTGCAGACGAGCATGATGCGGCGGCCGCGAAGCGCATGGACCGCATGTTCGACCGCATCGATACGGACGGGGATGGTGTGATTACCGAAGCCGAGCGCGAAGCGGCGAAAGAAGCGATGAAAGAGCGTCGTGGAAAACGTGGCCGAGGCCGTCGGGGCTAGTGTGAGGCGGCGGACGTCACTCCACCGCCGCTGGATCAAGAAGCAAGCGCGATACATCCTCCCACTCGCGCTTGCTTTAGAATCCGATAGACTATCTGCGTGTCCGGGATCAGCGAAATCGATCAGATTACCCGTGCAGCGAACGGGGACAGGGCGGCTCAGGCCGCTCTGGTCAATCGCAATATGCCGATTGTCTTCCGCGTTGCCTATCGCATGCTCCAGGATCGCGCCGAGGCTGAAGACGTGACCCAGGAGACGTTTCTTCGCGCCTGGAAGGCCCTGCCGGACTGGCAGCCCAAAGCCAAGTTCTCGACCTGGGCCTGCACCGTCGCGCTGAATCTTTGCCGCGACCGGCTGCGCAAAAAGAAACCGGTCCTGATGGATGAGCTGCCAGAGCGGGTCGATACGGCGCTGCGCCCGGAAGAAGCGCTGGCCTCGCAACAGGCGCAGGCGGGCATTGCAGCGATGATTTCCGCCTTGCCCGAACGACAACGTGAAGCACTGACCCTTTGCGCGCTCGAAGGAATGACCAATATAGAAGCTGCCGCCGCGATGGATGTCAGCGTTCGGGCCCTGGAAAGTCTGCTGGCACGTGCCCGGCGGGCGATGAAAGCAAAACTGCAAGCGACTCGAGCAGGAGAAGCAGGATGACAGAGATGACGATGACACCACAGCGCGTGTTGGAACTGATCGACGCGTTCGGCGCGGAACCGGGCGCGTGGCCCGAAGACGAGCGCGCCGCCGCAGCCGCCCTGATCGCAGCTGAACCTGAGACGTTTCAGGCCGCCCTCGATGAGGCGCGTGCGGTCGATACGCTGCTTATGGAAGAGGCCCTGCCGGAGCCCTCGCCGATGCTGGCCGAGGCAATTCTTGCGGCAGCCCCACGCGCCAAGCCGGTACAGAGCACGCCCTGGCAGTCTCTGAGGAGACTGATCTTCCCGCAGGGTGTACGCTGGCCTGCCGGAGCGGCCTTGGCGAGTTTGATGATGGGCCTGGTTGGCGGCTACGCCTATGCCTCGACCGGCACCAGCTATGATGCAGCCGACAGTGCCTATTATACCGCCTTCGGGTTTGATAGCGGTGATGCCTGGTTGGAGTTGGAGTAAGCCATGAGCGAAGCCAGCAAATCCAGATTGCCGCTATGGCTGATCGTGTCGCTGCTTGTGAACGCCTTACTGATCGGCTTGCTGATTGGGGGCGGTCTCGGGCAACGCAAGGGAGGCCCGTCGCCTGGCGGTGCAGGCGCGACAGATGAACGTGCCTTGATACGAAGCATTGATCAGGCCTTGCCAAATCAGGAGCGCCAGGCCGTTCGCCAAGCCTTCCGGCGGGCCTTCGCCGATACCCGCCAGGATCGCGAAAGAGTGCGAGACGCGCGCCGGAGCCTGGGGCGCCTCCTCGGAGCGGACCCGTATGACGCGGACGCTGTTGAAGCCGGGTTTAGGGAATTGCGCGAAGCGGACGCGGCCATGCGCGCCCGGATGCACCAAGCGCTGGCCGAGCAACTCGGCGCTCTGAGCGTAGAGCAAAGACGCGCCATTTTGCGCGATGCGTCTAAGAATGATGGACGACGGTTCCGAGGCGATGGTGAGCGTCGCCCACCGCCGACGCGGCCGTTCAGGGACCGGGATTAGTCCTTCGATTTATGCGCGAGAGAGGCCGCATTGGCTTCCCAGTTCTGGCCGTCGAACTTGTTGATGATCACATTCAGATCCATCCAATTGTCGAGGCAACGCCACGTCACCGCAAACCCGTCCTGATTGGAGCGGGGGACGTAGAAGCTTTTCACCCCACAGGTCTTGCAAAAGCGATGTTTCGCCCCGCCTGTATTGAAGGTGTACTCGCTGAGATGATCGGCGCCTTTTACGAGCCGAAATCGCGATGCGGGGACGATCACGTGAATGTTGCCGCTCATCGCGCAGATGGAGCAATTGCAATCCTCCACTTCAAACACGTCGGGAAGGTCGACTTCAAAACGCACCGCCTTGCAGTGGCAACCGCCAGTATGGGTTTTCAGCTCTTTCATGATGCCGCTATAACTCCAGTGTCTCCCTGCAGCAATCTGGATCGCAAGTGTCTGACGATTTTGAAATTCTAACGTTCGGAAATGAGGCAGAGCCGCTCGTTGTGATCGATGATTTCTTTAGTGATCTGGCATGGCTCCGGCGACTGGCCGCGCAATCAGAGTTTGGCATTACCAGCCCGCATTATCCCGGCATTCGAGCACAGGCCGACCCAAATTATCTGGGCGAGCGTATGCAGACGTTGCGCACCGTGCTCACCGAAGTTTTCGGCTTGGGGCAGGGGGCCAGCATGGTGGAGTGCGCCTTTTCGATTGTGACGACGCTGCCGACAGAACTGAAACCAATCCAACGTCTGCCGCACTTTGACACGACCGATCCCAAACGGCTCGCCTTGTTGCATTATCTCAGCCCTGACGAGACCGGCGGGACGGCCTTCTATCGCCACGCGGCCACCGGGTTCGAAATTGTGCCACCCGACCGCCTGGAACTCTACTCCAAGGCCGTACAGGATGAAGTTGCCGCGGATGGGCCACCGCCCTTTGAATATTTTCGTGGCCAAACTTCGCGATTTGAACGGATCGGCCATGTTGAAGCCAAGCCCAATCGTATGGTGATCTATCGCAGCTATCGCCTGCACTCCGGCGACATTCCAAGCGACTTACCACTGCTGGCAGACCCAGCCACAGGGCGACTGACGCTGAACACATTTCTGCAGGGACGCTAGCCGACCCATACAGGTGGACGCCGATCGGCCCAGGGCGCCGCGCGTTCAAGCTGACCTGCAAGTTGATAAAGCTCCCACTCATTACCGGTGCGGGCGCCGAACATCATGCCGATCGGAAGGTTCGCCGCCGTCCAGTGCAGCGGCACCGACATAGCGGGCGTTCCGGCTTGGTTGGAGATCGCGCACCAGGGCGCAAAGGTCGTCACTGCTTGGGTATAGGCGTCCATGTCAGCAGGATCGAGCGACAGGACTCCGGTCTTGTCCGGGACTCGCGATATCGTCGGCGATAAGATCATGTCATAGCCGCCATCGACGAGGAAATGCTCATAATCGAGCCCGGCCGTGATCGAGGCTTGCGTGGCTTTCATCAGCTCTTTCATCGGGATCGAATTGCCGAACTCGACAAAACGCGCGGTGACGGGCTCCATGTCTTCCGGGCCGAGGTCACGGCCAAGCGCTTCGCCGCGTGCTTCCATTACCATGGCAATGGCGGCGGAGACCGTAATCATCAGGCTCTTGCCAAGCTCTTCTCCATTGAAAACCGGACCTGCCTCCTCGACATGGTGACCCAGCTCTTCGAGTAGCGCACGGGTCTGATCGAGCCCGGTTTGCGCATCAGGATCAGGACGCGTGCCGTTTGGGGCCGTCGTCCAGAGCGCGATTTTGAGCGGCTTTGGATCACGGTCGAGGGCGCTGAGGAATGTGCTGTCCGGCTCCGGTGCAACATAGCGAGAGCCGATCTCGCGGCCATGCGTGGCATCAAGCAGTGCAGCATTGTCCCGGACCGAGCGTGAGACAGCATGGACGGTGGATTGACCGTTCCAGCCCTCAGTCGTTGCCGGGCCCATAGGCGTGCGCCCACGAGAGGGTTTCATCCCGAACAGGCCGGTGCAGCCCGCCGGAATGCGGATCGAGCCGCCGCCATCGCTGGCATGCGCCATCGGGATAATCCCCGCAGCTACGCAGGCACTCGCGCCGCCAGAAGACCCGCCCGAGGTCCGGCTTATGTCCCAGGGATTGACCGTGGCGCCATAGAGCAGGCTTTCTGTCGTCGTGGTCAGCCCAAATTCAGGGCTTGTGGTTTGCCCGAACAAGGTAAAGCCTGCCGCCTTGTAGCGCTCGCACAGGACGCTGTCATAGGTCGCGACATTGTCTCTGAAGGCGAGCGAGCCATTGGTGATGGGCTGACCCTTGATCTCAAACCCCAGATCTTTCACTGCCATCGGGACACCGGTGAACGGACCATCTGGCAGACCATCGGCGATTTGATGTTCACCGACCTCTGGAAACATGGCGGAGAAGCAATTGAGATCCTTTTGCGCCGTTTCGGCACGCGAAACGGCTTCGCTCAAGAGTTCGCTGGCGCTCACCTCTTTCTTGCGCACCAGCTCGGCGAGCCCCATTGCATCATAGTCAGCATACGTGTCCATCATTCCCTCCGCATATCTTTTGATGGAGGATGGACTGGATGCGGGCGCTTGGAAACCCTCTCCTCGTGTTAGGCTTTTTCGAAGACGAGCTTCGTCCACTCGATCCCGCGGGCGCGGTTTTCGGCGGCGATGGACCCACCGCGATGATGGAAAAGATTGGTCAGTCCCAAAGGCGCGGCCAGCGCAATCGTCTCATCGCCTGAGACATCAAACATCCGCCGTCCTTCGGGAATGGGGCCATGACGTTGGCTCATGAAGAGGCGACCACCTTTGCTGAGGAGGCTGGCGACGTTCGCCATACCGACCCGGCGTTCGTTTTCGGTCAGATGCATCCAGACGGCATGCATCAGGATCATGTCATAGGTCTCGCCGCGCGCTCGAAGCTCCGGAATGCCCGGCAAGATATCGTCGACCCATGAGATGGTCGGATCGGGGTGAACCTCTGCGGCTCGTGTCCGCAAAGCGTCCGTCGGTTCAGCGGCCACGACGTTGTGCCCAAGCGAGGCGAGCCAAGCAGCATCGCGGCCGGTGCCCGCGCCAATGTCGAGAATGTTCGCAGGCGGACTTGGTATAAACTCAGCCCAGGGCGCATGGATTGCCGCCGGATCGCGGATCTCATAGCGCACAAAGAGCTGATCGACTTCTTCAGCGTAGCCAGCGTTTGAGGCGAGGTCGGTCATTCTTCCATCTGCTGGTACTTTGTCTCGCCCGACTCCATGACCCAAAGCCCGTCGACTTGTTCGAAGCTGGCTTCCTCTAAATCGCCCGGATCGATGAAGGTCGATTTCGACAGCGGGATCAGCTTGAATGCATAATCATAGGCGCGGACCTGTGCGAAAAGATCCGGCCCATCCACGCGGACATCAAACAGGATATCGGTTTCCCCTTCGCGCGCGTAAGCCCCGGCAAGACTCGTGAGCTCAGCCTCAGACATGATGAACCGTTCAATCTCCTTAGGCGGGGTGCGCGGCCAATCATATGTTCGGTTCCCAGCCCGGTTGATCTCGCCGAGCAGCGGAAACCCGCGCGGATGGTTGGTCATGACCACAATCACATCGCCGCGGTCCGGGAAGCCCATCGCCGTGCAGCGATAGCCTTTGTTGGAGCCGCTATGCATCCAGCGGCGTTCATCGCCTTGCGGACGCTGCAAGCCCATGCCGAGACCGTAGTTTTCAGCGACCGTCGTCGTCATTTCTGTGGCAATCGCAGGATCAAGCCCCAGCGATGCGTCGCCCGCTGCGGCCCCCATCAAAGCCAGCATGAAGCGCGCATAATCGGACGGTGTCGTCCATAGGCCGGCGGCGGATTGCTCTGGATAGACATGCCACCCACCCTCGACCATTTCAGCGTCACCGGTAAACGCTTCGGCGACGTTTCCAGAAGCGATCTCAGCGGGCAAAGGCTGCGCAAATGTGCTGCTGGTCATGCCAATCGGCTGCAGGATCAGCCGGTCCATCAATAGCGCAAAGTCTTCACCGCTCGCCTCTTCGGCCCAGGCCTGGGCGATTTGATACCCCCCGCCAGAGTATCTGCGCACGCCCTCCTCTATCGGTGTGAAAGTAACAGGATCTGTGTTGGAGCTTTCGCTGCCGCGGATCAGGTCAAGATTGGTCGGGACAGGACCGCTCGGCGGATAGCCTGGAAACCCGGACACGGTCGCGCCATTGGTGTGCGAAAGCAAAGCGCGCAGAGTCACCGGTTTGCCAGAGGCATTGATCGCTGCAAGATCGAGCGAGCTCATCAGTGGCGTGAGATCTTCATCAAGCCCGACCCCTTTCTCAGCCGCCAGTGTCGCGATCCCGGCGGCCGCGACAGCTTTGGACAAGGATGCGGCCTGGAACAGCGTATCGGCATCTATGCCGTCGCCATAGCCCGCCGCCCATTCAATCTCACCATCTTTAGCGATCGCCACCGAAGCGGACGGCACGCCATAAAAGGCGCGGCGCTCTTCCAGAGACCAGTCTGAATAATCGTCGCCTTTGATGATCAAGGACGGTTGAAGCGCCGATTCAACCTGGTCCTGGCCGGACAGTTCGACCGGCGCGGGCTCCGGAGTGGGTTCAATCGGTTGCGAACAGGCCGCGCAAATCGCGAGCACCGCAAAAGCCATCAAACGTGACGTCACATGTTCCTCCTTAGAAACGGATACGCCTATTCTGCCGCCTGAATGTCTCCATCGCCAGTTAAAAGTTCGAGCATCGCGACGGCGCTGTCTGCAATGACCGTCCCCGGTGGGAAGATGGCCGACGCCCCAGCGGCCCGCAAAGCGTCAAAGTCCTGCGGCGGGATCACCCCACCGACAATAATCTGCGTGGCGGCAGCGCCTTCATTCCCGAGGGCGCGTTTGAGTTCCGGCACCAGGGTCAAGTGACCAGCTGCAAGCGACGAGGCGGCCACAATGTCCACGCCCGCCGCGCGGGCATCCTTGGCGGCTTCTTCCGGTGTCTGGAAGAGAGGGCCGATCTCGACCTCCCAGCCGAGATCCATCAGGGCAGATGCGACGACTTTCTGGCCGCGATCATGGCCATCCTGACCCATCTTGGCGATATAGATTTTCGGGCGGCGGCCATGCTTGGCTTCAAACGCGTCGGCAAGCCCCATGGCTTCCTTGGCGCGGTCCGTGGTTTTCACGCCTGCGCCATAGACGCCTTTGATCGATCGGATGACGGCCCTGTGGCGGCCCTGGCTGCGCTCGACGGCTTCAGATATTTCGCCGACCGTGGCTTTGGCGCGGGCCGCATCTACGGCGAGAGCCAGCAAGTTCCCGTCCGTGCCCGAGGCGGCATTGGCGATGGCATCGAGCTTGGCTTCGACGTCAGCTTGGCTGCGGTCGGATTTCAGACGGGCGAGCTTGTCGAGCTGCATCCGGCGCACGGTCGCATTGTCGACTTTCAGGACCGGGACTTCTTCTTCCTCATCCAGGAGGAATTTGTTCACGCCGACCACAGTCTGCTCGCCGCTATCGATCCGCGCTTGGGTATTGGCGGCGGCTTCTTCAATACGCAGTTTCGGGATGCCTTTTTCGATCGCCTTGGCCATGCCTCCGAGCGTCTCAACCTCAGCGATATGCTCGAGCGCTTTGGCAGCAAGATCGTGCGTGAGACGCTCGACATAATATGACCCGCCCCAGGGGTCGATGGTCTGCGCCGCGCCCGCTTCTTGTTGCAAAAAGAGCTGCGTGTTGCGGGCGATGCGGGCAGAGAAGTCTGTTGGCAGCGCCAGGGCCTCATCAAAGGAATTGGTGTGCAAGCTTTGCGTCTGACCACCGGCGGCCGCGATGGCTTCGAGGCAGGTGCGGATGACATTATTGTAGACGTCTTGCGCCGTTAGCGACCACCCCGAGGTCTGGCAGTGCGTCCGCAAAGAGTTGGATTTTGGGTTCTTTGGCGAGAATTCCTCGCTCACAAGTTTGGCCCAGATCAGGCGCGCGGCCCGCATCTTAGCGACTTCCATGAACGTATTCATGCCAATCGCCCAGAAGAAGCTGAGCCGCGGCGCGAACGCATCCACATCAAGGCCCGCATTCACGCCGGCGCGGATATATTCAATACCGTCCGCAATGGTGTAGGCCAGCTCAAGGTCCGCCGTCGCTCCGGCTTCCTGCATGTGATAGCCCGAGATCGAAATCGAATTGAACTTCGGCATATTCTGCGAGGTGTAGGCGAAAATGTCCGAGATGATCCGCATGCTCGGCTTAGGCGGATAAATGTAAGTGTTGCGGACCATAAACTCTTTCAGAATGTCATTCTGAATTGTTCCGGAGAGCTTCTCGGGTCCAACGCCCTGTTCTTCGGCGGCGACAATATAGAGCGCCATAATGGGAAGGACGGCCCCATTCATCGTCATCGAGACCGACATCTGATCAAGCGGAATGCCTGAGAAGAGCGTGCGCATGTCATAGATGCTGTCGATGGCGACGCCCGCCATACCGACATCGCCGCTGACACGGACATGGTCGCTATCATAGCCGCGATGCGTGGCGAGATCGAAGGCGACGGAGAGGCCTTTTTGACCCGCCGCGAGGTTGCGACGGTAGAAAGCATTGGAGTCTTCCGCCGTGGAGAAACCAGCATACTGGCGCACGGTCCACGGGCGCTGGGTGTACATGGTCGGGTAGGGGCCGCGTCCGAACGGCGCGAGGCCAGGATAATCGTCCAGGAAGTCGAGGTCTTTGGTGTCGGCCGCGCTGTAAGCGGTCGCAAGGTCGATACCCTCGGGTGTCGACAGCGTCCGCGGGCGTGTGTCTGTGCTCGACGGCTCGAGCGGGCCGAGATCCAGCGTCGTGAAGTCTGGGAACTTGGTCATCTATTCTACCCCCAGTTCTGCGAGCGCGACGGTGAGTTCATGTACGACATCGCAGCCCATGAAGATGTGTCGATCAACACTGTCTGTTTCGTGCTTCCCGGCCAGCCAGAGCGCCACGACACCCGCCTCTTTGAGCGCCTTCGCAGCCTCTTCCGCTTCGTCCGAATAACGTTTGTCCGCGCCGCACAGGACCGCGATTTTGCAGCCGCTTGCTTTGAATGCGGCGGCGAGTTCCGCAATGTCTTTCGGCGGCACCGGGGCGGCTTTGGCTTCAACACCGCCTGCTGCGAAGAAGTTGCGTGCAAAGTCAGCGCGTGCCGTGTGCTCTGCCAAAGGACCGAGCGTGGCGAGGAACACTCCCGGCCGTGCACCTGTGGCTGCCTCATGATCCTCGGCACGGTCGCGCAGGGATTCATAGGGTTCGGCCAAGCTGATCCAGACCAGTGGCTCTGCGACTGTGTCGGCACCTGAAGGTGCCGCGAAGTCCGGGATCAGAGAAGTGAGGCCAATGGGGTCGATGCCATTTCCCGGTGGCGGCGCATCCACGTCTGCCACGGGAGCGGGAATCTCTTCTAAAAGCGGGAATTCGCTGACGCCCGTGATCGGGACTTTGCGACGGCCAATATCTTTCATCAGCGCCGCGCGCTTTTCCGCAATTCGGCTCTGCAACTGGCCTGCGACCAAGCTATCAACCAACCCGCCTTCGCGCTCTGTTCGCTGGAATTCGTCCCAGGCGGCTTGCGCGAGATCTTCGGCGAGGGTTTCGGTGAACCAGGCCCCGCCGCTCGGGTCTGCCACGCGACCGAGTCCACTTTCTTCCATCGCCATGATCTGTGTGTTGCGCGCGATCCGGCGTCCAAGTTCTTCCGGCACCGAGAAAGACTCATTGAAGGCGCGAACCGTGATCACGTCAGCCCCGCCCGTGGCTGCTGCAAAGCAGGCGGCCGTTCCCCGCAGCATGTTCACCCAGGCATCATAACGCGTGAGCATACGGGCGCTGGTCACGGCGTGGATCCTCATGGGCGTGATTGGCACATCCAGGGCATCTTGGACGCGCGCCCAAAGCCGCCGCGCCGCGCGCAATTTGGCGATGCCGATGCCATAATTCGCATCCACGGCGAGCTTGAACTGGATCTGGCTTATGGCGTCCTCTGTGGGTAGGCCCGCCTTATCGAGGCGCCGCAAGAGGTCTACGGCCCCGGCGATCAGAACGCCGAGCTCCTGCGCCTCGCTGCCGCCCGCCTCGTGAACCACCTGGGCATCAACATCAAGGCAGGTGGATTGAAGAAACTTGGTCGATAGGGCCTTCGTCAGCGCAGCTGTTTTGGCCATGGCCGCATCGATCCCGCCCTCGACCGTTCCTGTTCGCATCAACTGCCGGATCGGTGAGATATTAAAGGCGAGTTTTTGCTGTTCTGGGCGACCTTGGGCTTCCGCCCAAACCGCGAGGAGCGCCGCTGCACTGGCGCCCGAACCCGCGCCGCGATGCCCAAGACTGATCGCTGCAATATCGGCCCGCACGCCATCCAAAGCTGTCGTCATCTGGGCGAGATTCGTGATGATGCAGCCCGTTTGACCCGAGCACTCTATCGCCAGATGGACAGATGTGACGCCGCGTTCGAGGTCGCGCAGGATTTGTTGGTTGGTGACCGCGGGGTCTGGATGCGAAAATGTCTGGCGAATGTCCCAGGGTAGGTAGGGGTCCGGCTCTGACGTGTGGCCGCGCAAATAAGGGCTCTCGCCGGGTGCGGCGCGCAGGTCGGTTCTGCTGGCAAAATCGGTTTCACGATAGAGCGGTCTGATTTTGACGCCGTCTCGCGTTTCGCGGGTAATCCGCTCTATCCCGCCGCCTTTCAGCGCTTTCTCAACGGCGGCGAGCCAGTCTGCTTCTGTCGCGTCATCAAACCCGCGCGATAAAGAGAGCGTGCCATCTGCCATTTGTGTCGGACCTCGCAAGGAATCTTGTGTGTCGGATTTGGATCAATGGGGGACCGCTGGCAAGCCTCACGCTACGCCAAAGGCGCGGATATGCCCTGTGGGAAGGACTTGCCTAATACGCTTTGGGTGCTACCTCAACGCTAACGTAAACGGAAACCAGAGAGACCCCTATGGCGCTACCTCCCGTCCTGCAGAACCTTCGAATCCCGGTTATCGGCAGCCCGCTTTTCATTATTTCAAACCCAG
This sequence comes from Pseudomonadota bacterium, assembly GCA_038527765.1. Classification (GTDB taxonomy): domain Bacteria; phylum Pseudomonadota; class Alphaproteobacteria; order Caulobacterales; family Hyphomonadaceae; genus Henriciella. The sequence continues at coordinate 24,652 of JBCBFK010000010.1, read as the reverse complement.
ACTTGGTGATTGCTCAATGTAAAGCCGGCATTGTCGGGTCATTTCCGGCGCTGAATGCGCGCCCAGAAGCGCAGCTCGACGAATGGCTCGACCGAATTACGACAGAGCTCGCAGAGTATGACGCGAAGAACCCAGACCGTCCCTCGGCACCATTCGCGGTCAACCAGATCGTCCACAAGACCAATAACCGCCTCGATCATGACGTTGAGATGTGTGTGAAATACAAGGTGCCCGTCGTCATCACCTCGCTCGGCGCGCGCGTTGAAGTCAACGACGCGATCCATTCCTATGGCGGCATCGTCCTGCACGATATCATCAACACGATTTTCGCCCGCAAAGCGCTCGAGAAGGGCGCCGACGGCCTGATCGCGGTAGCCGCAGGCGCCGGGGGGCATGCCGGAACGATTTCACCGCTCGCTTTGATCCAGGATATTCGCGAGTTTTTCGACGGACCGCTGGCGCTGTCTGGTGCGATGGCGAATGGCGGCGCGGTGGCTGCGGCGCAAGCTATGGGCGCCGACTTTGGCTATATCGGCTCAGCCTTTATCTCATGCGATGAAGCCGAGGCCGTCGATGGCTATAAAGACATGATCGTCGAAAGCGACGCCAAAGACATTGTCTATTCCAACCTGTTTACTGGCGTGCATGGCAACTATCTCGCGCCATCGATTGCGCAAGCCGGGCTCGACCCGAACAATTTGCCCGAAAGCGACCCGAGCGCGATGAATTTCGGCTCAGGCGGCAATCAGAAATCGAAAGCCTGGCGCGATATTTGGGGCTGCGGGCAGGGGATTGGCGCGGTCAAATCCCGAATGAGTACGGCTGCGTTCGTGGACAAGCTCGAAGCAGAATACCTCGGCGCCATCGAAGCGCTCAATCAACGGCGGGCCTTCAGCATGGCCTCTGCCTAAGGTCACGGACCCCAACTAATTCGCCGGGGGTCTGCCTCGGTCATCCTCGTCAGTCGATTGGATTGACGAGGATTTTTTATGCGGTTTGAGACCGTCAGCGAGGCCTACCGAGCGTTGGACCCGACATGGCGCTGGCCAAATTTCTCGATACCTGAACTGGCCTGCCGCTGTTGCGGGCGGTTTTGCAAGGGCGAGTACTGGCATGCGCCGGCGTTTCTAGACCGGCTCCAAAACCTGCGAGACGCGATCGGGGCGCCCTTGCGGCTGACCTCGGCGCACCGCTGCGATTTGTGGAATGCAGCGATCGGCGGCGCGCCGGCCTCCCATCATAAGCGCCTGGCCGTCGATATCGACCTGACGGGCCATGACCGCCAAGCGCTTTTATCGCAGGCCAAGGCGCATGGGTTTCGAGGTTTTGGGATGGCCAAGACGTTTCTGCATCTTGATCTCAGACCGGTTCCCGCGAGCTGGTACTATAAAGGGAGTGCATCGCTATGGCAGACATAATCGGCGTCGCGGCGAGCGCAGCTGGCGGGGGCCTGTTTGGGCTCTTGGGCACAGCGCTCGGCCGGGTGGCGGGCTATTTCGAGAAACGCCAATCCCAATCGCATGAAGCGCGTCGCTGGCAGCATGAGAAGGACTTGCTGCTCCTCCAGCAGGAGGCCCGCGCGGCCGAAACGGAAGCCGAGCAAAGTCTGGCCGAGACCGAAGGCAGCTGGGCCGGCCTGGAAACGAGCTTGCAAGCCGACGCAGCCATTGCGGCAAGCTATAAATGGGTCGACGCAGTCTGCGGCCTGACCCGGCCCGTACTGACTCTCCTGCTCTGGACTATCACCACCGCCATCTGGTTCGCCAGCGCCGAAGCCGCCCGCACCCCCATCGCCGAAACCGCCACCTTCGCAGCAACTGCGGCGACCTTGTGGTGGTTCGGAGATAGAAGTGCCGGGCGCCGCAGATGAAAAAAGGGCGACCAGTAGGCCGCCCTGAAGTCTTGGAGAGTTGCTCGATCCGCTTTAGAAAACCGCGCGCAGGCGCAGAGAATACGTTCGACCAAGAACATCCTGAACCATAAAATCATTTAGCGCGAGGCGGATATCATCGTCGTCTGCTTTTTGGTTGAAGACATTGTTCACACCGAACTGAGCAATCAAAGGATTGTCGTAGGCATCTAACAAAGACGAGATATCGTAAGAGAACGACATATTGTTCATAAAATATGGATCGGTTTCAACAATACGATTGCCGTTACTGTCCACGAACAAATCGTCGCCTGTGGTGCTGGCGAGGGCTTCGTCTTGCCAGCGCACCCGCCAGAACAAGCGAGCTGGGCCGCGGTCCCAAGTGAAGTCAACGAGTCCCGATGTCCGAGGGTCAACAAAGCCACCAACACCATTGTCACCAGAGTTATTGAAGACGCCCGCGGTTTCAGAGTCGCGATTCATCACTTGGAAAAGGGTAAGATCAATCTCCAGGTTCCCCCAGTCACCGCGCTCACCGGTGCCTACCAACTCAATCGCGTCAGCAATGTCGAAAGAGTAAGTGACATCAAGTTGCAAAAACTCATTTTCCTGGAAGTCGGCGTTGGTTTCACCGGTGAGGAAATCAACGATTTGACCTGTGGCGTCCCGCGTGAACTGCCCACAAAACGCGTTGGGGAACGACCCTGGGTCAGCATCATAACACGTCGTCATGATCGTGCCGAGGTTGAAGGTTTGGATCAAATCATCAATTCGGATGTCGATATAGTCAGCCTTAATGATCAGATTCTCTATAAAGCTAGGTTCATAAACTACTCCTATTGTGAAGGCTTCCGAAGTCTCGTTGGCAAGGTTCGGGTTACCCCCAGCGCGCCCGCGTGCAGTTGCATTCACCACATTAGAAGTGAAATCGAACACACCATCACCGTCGGCGTCTACATTGACGCCATCCGCGATACAGTTCGCGACAAAATTTGGACGGTCATCAATGTTTCGGAAGTCACACGGGTCCGCTGCGAATTGGAACGATGTCAAAATTGGCGAGAACAATTCGTCGAGCGACGGTGCACGAAGGGACTCAGTTGCGTTTCCGCGCAACTGAAGACCTTCTATTGGCGACACTTTAAAGCCAATGGTCCAAGCTTCCGCTTCGCCAGCTAGAGAGTTTTCGATGTTCCGGTAGGACCCTTCTAGTTGTGCATCATACAGGTATGGAATTTCCATATCGGGGCTGATCAACGGAATGAACAATTCCCCATAAACCTCATCCGTGCTGTAGCTACCACCCGTTCGTGGCGTTTCGGCACCGCGTCCAAGGCCAACTTCATCAGCTCCAGAGGGTTGGAATTTTGCGGTTTCACGGCGGGTTTCATAACCAATGTTGAACGCAACCGTACCACCTGGCAGATCAAACAATTCACCACCGAAGTTCGCGGTGAAGAGAGTCTGATCAATATCGTTATTGGTCGACGACCGATTAACAACATATTCAAGCGATTCCGGAGACGCAGCACCTTCGCCGAATAGATTCAGAGGTTGACATGCCGTGATGTCCACCGGTGCTGTATCGGTCAGGTTGAACGCCGGGTTCGATAGGCCCTGCGCTTCGAGGATCGCCTGACGTTCGTCCGGCGAACCCGTTTCGTAGAGGAATGTCGTGTTACAAACAATATCACCTAGCGAAGCTCCAAGATTGTTAACCGGGCCGCCAAGCGCCGTAAAATCATCCTCTGTCAACTGGCGCGCATCTAAGGCGAGCAAGAAACGCCGATCGTTGATCAATGTCCCAAATGTTTCATTGGTAAATTGTCCTGCGTTCATCGAAACGTCCCAGCGGAAATCCCGATCTCCCAATGCGAAGTCACCATCGAGCCCACCCGCAATTCGCCAAGTCGTTGACTCGGAACCCGTCGAACTGTCGATGATATCATTATTGAAGCGATTCAAGCTGAGGTATGTGTCTGGATCGGTGACATCAATTCCCGCAGCGGTTAGCACGCCGCGCGCTTGATCGTTGAGAAACGGGTTCGTGACTGGGAATGTAAGCACGTCGCTAAATCCATCAAACACACCGGTCTGGAACCCGCCTTGTTCAACCAGTTCGATGCCTTCAGTATTGGCAAAAATCACGTCTGCAGTTGCGCGCACATTCTCAAAAAGGTCGTAGTTGAAAGTGCTTCCGAACACGATGCGCTCAACGGGTGAGCGGATCTGATCCACTTGGGCGAAATAATCATACGGCTCGCCCCCGAGAGAGAAAAACGCGCTTTCTGGGTCGGGTGAACCAGCCTCGTACGGTACCAAGTCCCCATTTGGAGCGAACTGCCAGAACGCACCGCCGATTTGGCCAATCCCAAAGGAGGGAATGAAGGTGGCGTTTGGAAGCGAGGCGATCGGTCCAGGTGGAATAGGTGAAATCGTACCACCGTTGGTGAACAGCTGAACATTGCGATTGGACGCAAGCTCGTTGAACGAGTCGTTTTCGCCATCACCGTCGATATCTCGACCGCTCCCAGATTCGAGGAATACGGGTTCACCAACATATATACCCGGACGGTCCGATTGCAGTAAGCCTTCACTATTCGAGTATTCCGCAGAAAACGTCACATTTCCTCGGCCATCCATCGTGTTGGCGCCAGCGACGATCTGATACGTTTGAATCTCAGCATCGCCAGATTCTGTTCGATCGAGCTGAGTGAGGGCTTCAAAGCCTTCAAAGTCGTCTTTCAGGATGACATTGATGGTGCCCGCGATGGCGTCAGAACCGTAGATGGGCGCACCGCCAACACCAATGGTATCGATGCGTTCGACCAACGGCAGTGGGATGATGCTGAAATCGACTTGTTGACCAGAACCAGCGGAGTTCTGCGAAACAAATCGTCGACCATTGACGAGCGTCAGAGTGCGTTGGGATCCGAGATCTAGAAAATCAACGAAGTTGACACCGATGTTCGCGCCTTGGTCACCCAGAGGGCTCGTGCCACCTCCAAAGGCCGGGATCTGGTTCAGCGCATCCGCGACGTTGGTGAACGCGCCTTTTTCGAGCAATTCGGCGTCTGTCGAAATGGTCGGGAAAACTGTGTCGATCTCTGGACGCGCAATCCGCGATCCGGTTACGACGACAGTTTCCTGGCGGTCGACATCGTCTTCGTCGGTCTCTTCGATGATGATCACTGGCTCATCCGCGTCCTGTGTCCACGCCACTCCCGCGTGTAGGCCGCTTGCGACGCTGGCGAGGAGCGTGGTCGCAAATAGTTTATTCTTGAGAACTGAGTTTCTCATGATCTAGGGTCTCTCTCCATTTATCGGAGCCGAACGGCCCCAGGAGTCCCCTAGTTGTATAAATACTTAGAAACGCAACTAACGACCTAGACACGGTTGAATATAGGTCAATTGAAACATGATGGAATTCTCATGTTGAAAGAGTTCTGATCCTGGATTGTGATGGATATGCCACATTTTGAGAGATACTGGGATAATTTCGCACGCGAATACATCGGAGAAGGCGTATCCATGCGGGCCTGTCCTTCTGCGCGTCCTCCAATGTTTGCCCAACAAAAAGGGCGACCCGAGGGGCCGCCCTTCTGAGATAGGTCTCTGGTAGGTCTTAGAAGACTGCGCGCAGACGCAGTGAGTAAGTCCGACCGAGAACGTCCGAGTTTGTGAAGTCACCCAGCGCGCGACGAATTGGATCGTCAGACGCTTTTTGGTCAAACACGTTGTTCACACCGATCTGAGCGATCAGTGGATTGTCGTATGAGTCCATCAGAGCAGACAGGTCGTAAGAGAACGACATGTTGTTCATGAAGTGCGCATCGGTTTTCTCAACGCGGTTGCCGTTGAGGTCTACAAACAGGTTGTCACCGGTGGTGCTGGCCAGCGCATCGTCTTGCCAGATCACACGCCAGAAGAGACGTGCAGGACCACGGTCCCAAGTGAAGTCAACAAGACCGGATGTCCGTGGGTCAGCAAAGCCGCCGACGCCATTGTCACCTGAATTGTTAAAGACGCCCGCTGTTTCAGAGTCACGGTTCATGACCTGGAACATAGAGAAGTCGACTTCCAGGTTACCCCAGTCACCACGTTCACCAGCGCCGACCAGAGCAATCGCATCAGCAACGTCGAAAGAGTAGGTGACGTCGAGCTGAAGGAACTCGGCTTCCAAGAAGTCAGCGTTCGTCTGACCGGTCAGGAAGTCAACAACCTGGCCATTCGCATCACGTCTGAAGCTTCCGCAGAAATCGTTCGGGAACGATCCAGGCGCTGCGTCGAAGCAGGTTTGCATGATGGTTTCGAGGTCAAAGGCCTGGATCAGGTCGTCGATCCGGATGTCAATCCAGTCGGCTTTGATGATCAGGTTGTCCACAAAAGTTGGCTCATAAACGAAGCCGATTGTGAACGCTTCTGACGTTTCGTTGGCGAGGTTCGGGTTACCGCCGGCGCGGCCACGAGCGGTTGCGTTTGCAACGTTCGAAGTGAATACGCCGTCTGCAACACCGTCTCCGTCAGCGTCCGTGCGAACACCAGCGGCAATACAGTTTGCCTGGAAGTTCGGGCGGTCATTGATGAAGCGGTTATCACATGGGTCGTCCGCAAACTGGAACGAAGTTGTGATTGGCGAGAACAGTTCGTCGAGTGACGGTGCACGAAGAGATTCAGTTGCGTTACCGCGGAACTGAAGACCTTCGATTGGCGACAATTTGAAACCAACGGTCCAAGCTTCTGCTTCACCGGCCAGCGAGTTGTCGATGTTCCGGTAAGAGCCTTCAATCTGAGCATCGTACAGGTATGGGATTTCCATATCTGGGCTGATAATCGGAACGAGGATCTCGCCGTAGACTTCGTCAGTGCTGTAGCTACCGCCGGTACGTGGCGTTTCTGCGCCGCGACCAAGGCCGACTTCATTCGCTGCTGCGGGTTGGAAGTTCGCCGTTTCACGACGGGTTTCGTAACCGACGTTAAACGCAACCGTGCCGCCTGGCAGGTCAAACAGCTCGCCACCGAAGTTTGCGGTGAAGACTGATTGGTCGATGTCGTTATTTGTCGATTCCTGACCCACAACATACTCAAGCGCTGCGGCAGAAGGCGCACCTTCACCGAAAATGTTGAGCGGTTGACACTGAGTGATGTCGACAGGAGCAGAGTCTTCGATGCCAAAGCCAACGAGGCCTTGAGCTTCCAAGATAGCTGTTCGCTCAGCCGCTGTTCCCGTTTCAAACTGGAACGTCGAGTTACAAACGATGTCACCTTCAGAGGCACCCAGATTGTTCACTGGTCCGCCAAGCGCTGTGATGTCCGCTGCTGTCAGCTGACGTGCGTCAAGAGCCAAGAGGAAGCGACGGTCATTGATCAATGTACCGAAGTTCTCGTTGGTGAATTGACCCGCGTTCATGGATACATCCCAACGGAATTCGCGATCTGCGAGTGAGAAGTCACCGTCAAGGCCACCTGCGATCCGCCAAGTCGTAGACTCTGAACCGTTAGCACTGTCGATGATGTCGTTGTTGAAACGCTGAACTGAAACTGTGTCCGTTGAACCTGGGCTCAAGTCAAAGCCCAATGTAGCGAGGACGCCCTGCGCCTGAGTGTTGAAGAACGGGTTCGTGACAGGGATTGTCAGACCGTCGGAGAAGCCATCAAACGCAAAGGTTTGGAAGCCGCCCTGGTCAATCAGCTCGATGCTCTCAGTGTTTGCAAAGATCACGTCCGCTGTTGCGCGTACATTGTCGAACAGATCGTAGTTAAACGTGCTGCCGAATGTAATGCGCTCGACAGGTGAACGGATCTGGTCAACTTCTGCGAAGAAGTCGTTCTCAAAGCCTCCTTCGGCGAAGAACACTGAGGTTCCAGGGATCGATGTACCTGGTTCCAGTGGAACAAGGTTACCGTTTGGTGCGAACTGGAAGAAACCGTTTGCACCGAAGCCACCGGCACCGATCGAAGGAATGAAGAAGTTCGATGGTGCGATAACGCCGCCATTGGTGAACAGCTGAACGTTTTGTCCGCCGGTGAAGGGCTCGAAGAAGGAATCGTCTTCGCCGTCGCCATCAATGTCGCGGCCGCTGCCTGATTCAGAGAAGAACAGTTCGCCGATGTAGATGTCTGGACGATCGGTTTGAAGCAGACCCTCTGAGTTGAAGTACTCAGCAGAGAAGGTCACGTTACCACGACCGTCTGAGGTGTTTGCACCCGCAACCAGTTGAATGGTTTGAGACTCAGCATCGCCAGCCTCAGAACGATCAAGCTGACCGAGGATTTCGAGACCTTCAAAGTCATCTTTCAGGATGACGTTGATAGTACCCGCGATGGCGTCAGAGCCGTAGATCGGCGCACCACCAACACCAATGGTGTCGATGCGCTCAACCAGCGGCAATGGGATGATGCTGAAGTCGACCTGCTGACCGGTACCGGCAGAGTTCTGAGACACGAAGCGACGACCGTTGACGAGGGTCAGGGTCCGCTGTGTGCCGAGGTCGAGGAAGTCAACAAAGTTAACACCGATGTTCGCGCCTTGGTCACCCAGTGGGTCGATACCGCCACCAAAGGCCGGGATCTGGTTCAGGGCGTCGGCGACGTTGGTGAAAGCACCTTTGTCGAGCAATTCCGCATCTGTTGAAATGGTTGGGAAGACCGTGTCGATCTCTGGACGCGCGATCCGCGAACCCGTGATAACAACAGTCTCTTGACGGGACTCATCACCACTATCGACTTCCTCGATAACGGTGACAGCATCGTCTTCTTGGGCGATGGCCGCGCCGGACCAGATACCGCCTGCAGCGCTGGCGAGCAGCGTCGTTGCGAATAAATTCTTCTTGAGAAGATCATTTGCCATGATCTATCGTCCTCCAATGAATTGAGCGCTCCCACTCCTGAGAGCCCCTCGAGATGTGAATAGAAAAACGCAGATTTTTCTGTACACGCAGTTTGCCTGTTAAAGCAGGTACGTCTGGATAGAGGCCTCAATCCACGCCCGTCAATTAACAGATCACAGAATCGTCACGTGAAGAGGCATGTCTTATTCAGGTGTGCTGATTATGCCACAATTTTGACACGAGACTTGGGTCGTTCGACCGTAAGTTGGCGTTTCCACGGAAAATTATTGCGTGGATAAACCGGGTTTCGCACAAATTATCTGAAAATCGCGTCCGATACTGCTGCCAAAAACTGTCATCAGCGGGGTCTGAGTTGCGGATGGCTGGTTGTATGACTCGGAGATTGTCATACCTTGGCTGACATGAGTGCAGACACCCCTTCTTCCGGCGTATCCGAGGCCTCCGCAGGCTTTGATTGGTCTGGCGCGGCGCGCGATGCCGTTGGCAGTTTGCCATCCAGTGAGTGGACGCCACATCGGCCTGACCGGCGCTGGGAAAAGCTCGAAGGCGGGATCGAGTTCAAGGTTCACGCGCCTTATGAGCCGGCAGGTGATCAACGCACGGCGATTCCAGAGCTGGTGGATGGTGTCCAGCTGGGGGAGCGAGACCAGGTGTTGTTGGGCGCGACCGGGACCGGCAAGACCTTTACAATGGCGAAAATCATCGAGGCGACGCAGCGCCCAGCCTTGATCCTGGCGCCCAACAAAACGCTCGCGGCGCAACTTTATGGCGAGTTCAAATCCTTCTTCCCGGATAATGCGGTCGAATACTTCGTCTCTTACTATGACTATTATCAGCCCGAGGCCTATGTGCCGCGGCGCGATCTCTACATCGAGAAAGAGAGCTCGATCAATGAAGCGATTGACCGGATGCGCCACTCCGCGACCCGGGCAATCCTCGAGCGCGATGACTGTATCATTGTTGCTTCCGTCTCCTGTATTTACGGCATCGGGTCGGTTGAGACCTACACGTCCATGACGCGCAAGCTTGAGGCCGGACAGCGCATCGATCCGCGTGAGGTCGCAAAGCTGCTGGTCGAGCTGCAATACACCCGCAACGATATGGCGTTTCAGCGCGGAAGCTTCCGCATGAAAGGTGATATTATCGATATCTTCCCGGCCCACTATGAGGACCGCGCCTGGAAACTGTCCTTCTTTGGCGATGAGCTGGAGACGATTACCGAGTTCGATCCCCTGACCGGGCGCAAGTCTGAGACGCTGCCGGCGATCAAGCTCTATGCGAACAGCCACTATGTCACCCCGCGCCCGACCCTGAACCAGGCGATTGAGCAGATCAAAACCGAACTCAAGCAAACCCTCGAACACTTCCAGAAAGAAGGAAAACTCCTCGAAGCTCAGAGGATTGAGCAGCGGGTTCAGTATGATCTCGAAATGATGGCCGCGACCGGCAGCTGCAACGGAATTGAGAATTATTCCAGATACTTAACCGGCCGCAAACCCGGCGAACCCCCACCAACCATGTTCGAATACCTGCCGGACAACGCGTTAGTTTTCGTCGATGAATCTCATCAGACGGTGCCGCAGTTGGGGGCGATGTACAAAGGGGACTTTGCGCGGAAGCGGACGCTCGCCGAGTATGGCTTTCGGCTGCCGTCTTGCATGGACAATCGCCCGCTCAAGTTCGAGGAGTGGACCGCCATGCGCCCGCAGACGCTCCACGTCTCCGCCACGCCCGGCCCGTGGGAGCTGGAGCGCACCGGCGGCGTCTTCACCGAGCAAGTCATCCGCCCGACCGGCCTCCTCGACCCGACCGTCACCGTCCGCCCCGTCTCGACCGGCACCACCAACCAGGTCGACGATCTCACCGCCGAGATCCACAATACCACCGCCGCCGGCTACCGTACCCTGGTCACCACGCTGACCAAGAAAATGGCCGAGGATCTGACCGAATATCTCCACGAACAGGGCATCAAGGTCCGCTACATGCACTCCGATGTCGACACGGTGGAGCGGATCGAGATCATCCGCGATCTGCGCCTCGGCGAGTTTGACGTTCTGGTGGGCATCAACCTGCTCCGCGAAGGCCTCGACATTCCCGAATGTGGCCTGGTGGGCATTCTCGACGCCGACAAGGAGGGCTTCCTGCGCTCAGAGACCTCGCTGGTCCAGACCATTGGCCGCGCCGCCCGCAATGCCGATGCCCGCGTCATTCTCTATGCTGACAAGGTGACCGGCTCCATGCAACGCGCCATGGACGAGACCGAGCGCCGCCGCGAGAAACAGGAAGCCTATAATCTCGAGCACAATATCACCCCGACCACGATCAAGCGCGAAGTCGCCGACATTCTCGGCGAGCTCGGCGAGAAACCGGGCGGCCGCACCCAGCTCAAAGGCGGCAAATCCCGCAAACGCGTGGTGGCCGAAGAGCAAGTCGCGTTCGAGCCCGGCCAGGGGCACAATCTCAAGGCCGTGGTCGCCGATCTCGAAAAACAAATGCGCGAAGCCGCCGCGAACTTGGAGTTTGAAGAGGCGGCGAGGCTGCGGGATCAGGTGAAGAAATTGCGTGAAGAAGAGCTGGGGTTGTGATCGATCGAGGATCGATCAGGAGATCGGTTGAGCTGGGACTGTAGACCGCTCATCCCTGCGCTCCTCATCGTTTCCGCCGACACCTGCGCAGGCAGGTGTCCATGGACCAAATCCTTTTTTCTTTAAGCGACCCCCACCCCTCCCTGGATCCCAGCCTCTGCTGGGATCGCCGGTAGTCCTAATCTCACCTATCTCGCATCCCAGTCTCCGCTCATCCCCGCGCAGACGGGGATTTCGCGTCGCACGTCCGGACTTAAAAACCCTGAGAGTCCCGCCTGCGCGGGAATGAGCGACCTTGGACAAACCTTCGCACTTAGCGCTCCCCACACTCTTATCCGTGGGGTCCATCACAGCAAGGTCAAGCCGAGCCCAAGAGCGCAATGATCTCTCCCGATCTTGCTGCAAAACTCCTAGCTGGGCTGTCCAATCAAGTCGGACAGAGCGTAGCGGCTGGCTTACCTAATGCTGCGCAATTCAGACAGAATCTCTTCAAGCTCCTCATAATCAGCAAGGATATCCTTCAGCGCGATCCTGTCCGCTCGACTCATGTTGACATCTTTACGATAGTCTCGACCATCATAACGGATCGTCGCTTCCGATGCTGTAGATATTAGCCGCAAAGCAGAAATTTGGGCAGTAGTTGGCGAAACATCGACCCACTCCCAAACTTTGCTGCTGCCGTTATCTCGGTCAATGTCGTGCCAGTTGCCCGAATAAAGAGTGCGAACGTCCCCGTCCGCAAAGACTTGAGCGCGCGTAAAAAATAACCATTCTCCAGCGGTGTAGATTATTTTCATTCGGAGATACGGACGGTCGTTTTTGATTCCTATGTACAGGTAAGCCGTGCTCCTAGTGTTTAGGAACCTCGGCGAATTTTTGTGCGTGTAGAAAGTCGTTTTGGAAAATTTGTCAGTTTCCAATCGATATTTAGATAAGATAGCCCGGCGCTTGTCTTCGAGAGGTTTTCTTCGAGCAGCCAATTTCGCCGCCTCTCGCCGATCGCGCTCTGCTCTTTCCGCTTTGCGTTGCTCCTGGCGCTGCTGAGCTATAGTAGCTTTGTAGGCCGACAATTTTTCAGCGTACTCTTGGTTGTCCGGTCGCAACATAGCTAGAAGACGGTATCCTGCCGCGTTCGTTATTGCGTCGGATGCTGGAACTGGCCGAACAAGCTCAATCGCTTTTTGCTCTATCGAAGCGACCCCTTGCTCAGTGACGATGAAAGCACTTTTCGCAGATCGCACATGGAGCCGCAAGAATTGCAATTTTCGCTTTGTTTCTCCTTCACGGCTATCAATTTCCGCCAATAGCTCTTCTATTCTTACCTCGAAAGCGTCCCGGCGCATTTCATCGAACCGTTGCTTCTGCTCGGCGTTGTTTATCGGTTCCATTCCGGCAACGACTGATTGCATTTCAGCAACTTTTTTATCCGCGAGCAACTCGCGAAGCGTCTTCAAATCAGTTTCTACAGATTGTACGGCATCGGCATCAGTTTTCGCCGCAATTTGAGAATTCAGGAATCCACTTGGTTGAATTAATACGATAACACCTATTAGAAGACAGGCGATAGCTCCGGCAAAAACCCAGCGACCCAAACCACCATTTTGTCTGTCCTGTGTGTTCCGAGGCACTCCGGATTTGGGGCTCCTTTTTTGAGGGTTGGGTTGTAAGGTCTTACTTTTTGTAAGCTCAGCACCGCACTTTGTACAAAACTTCCAAGACGATATCGCTGGTTCTCCGCAATTATTGCACCTCATTTTAAAATCCCAAATTTGAATTTCAATGTAGTATTGTGATAATTATTTTAAGTATTTAAAATAGTAAATATATACTTGTATTTTCTGGAGCGACGCGAGTAATGGAGTCTAACGTACTATCGGTCAGCGCGCGACTTTTGCCCAAGGTCTCCTTGGTAACGCAAAGCAGATATTCATGAGATTCGATCTCTAGTCCGCGACTAGCAAGAGATCGCTATCGCGCTCACGTCTAAACACCTCCCCCAATCCGACCTACCTCTCCCCCATAATACCCTCCTCGCATGCCAGACCTTCGCACGCTAACCCTGGAAGAGCGGCATGCGCTTGCGATTGAGGCGGAGCGGCGGGCGCGGGCGGGGGTGGCGCCGAAGGACATTCGCGCGGCACTCGGCGTGTCGCAGCGGGCCTATTCGTCCTGGGCGAAACTGTTTGGCTTCCGGCAATGTGATCTGCATCCAGAGGAGAAACGGGCCGGGGCGCAGGCCACGCTGCCGCCGGGGCCGGGCGGCTATGCGCGCTCGGGCCGGATGCTGCGCGGGCTGCCGGCGCGGCCGGGCGATGGCCGCCGGGTCTATGGGCCGGACCATCCGGCCTGGCGCGGCGGACCTGAGCTGAGCCGGGCGCGCTATGGTCTTTTACGGGCGGCGCGCAAGGCCGAGGCGCGGCGCGAGGTCGAACTGCTCGGCGCGGCGGGCGCGGTCCATGCCGCGGTGACCGAAGCGCTCGCAGCGGGCGAGGTCGAGCGGGCCGATCACATGCTCGCCGCCTGGGCCCATCTTCGCCGCCGCCGCAAGACGCTGAACGTCTTGAAATCGGCGGTGACGTCAGAGACCGCGGCGGAGCACGCCGAAGCCGAGGCGGCAAGCGATGCGGCGATGTGCGAGGAACTGTCGCGCTTGCTCGGGCGGAAAGTGGAGCTTTGAGGCGGCGCTTAGCGGTCCAGAAATTGCGCCAGATTGGGGCGGAAGAAGTTCGGGCCTTTCAGGACTTTGCCATCTTCGCGCAGGACGGGCTGACCATCTTCGCCGAGCTTGGACATGTTCGACGCATGCACTTCGGCAAAGGCTTTGGCTTTCTGCGCGTGCAGGCCAAATTCCAGGAAATTGCCATCGAGCACATACTGGATGTCGCACAACGCATCGAGCACTTCGACCAGATCGCCCGCCGCGACCGCCTCGCGCAGCTCGCGCACCTCCTCTTCGAGAATGTCGAGGCGCATACCGACGCGATCCGCGGGCAGGTCCGGACGCTCGAGCACCGGGACGCGAAACTTGTCATGCCAGGCTTTGACCAGCGCGAGTGTATCCATGGGGGCCTCCGTAGCTGTGGGACACGCTAGGCTGATTCATTCGCTTGCGGGAGCGGGCAGAAATCAGGTGACAAGGCGGCGGGCGCGCGGTTTAGCTGCTTCAATGAAGATTGCTGACCTGAGACTGTATCCGATCAAATCCTGTCGTGGCCTGTCGGTGGAGACGGCGACGATCGAAGCGCGCGGCTTTGCCGGGGATCGGCGGGCGATGATTGTGCACCCGGACGGGCGCTTCCTGACCCAACGCTCGCATCCGAACCTGGCGCAGATTTCGGTCGGCATGGACGAGGGGTTGGCGCTGACGCTGGGCGGGCGCACTGTCGTCGCGGCGTTTGGCGCTGAGCGGCTTGAGGTCCAGGTCTGGGGCGACACGGTCTCGGCCCGCGTGGCGGAGGGGGCGGTGAATGCGGCGCTGTCAGACTTTCTCGGCGAGCCGGTGCAGCTGGTCCTCATGGACGCGCAGTCGGACCGGCCGACTGATCCCCGGTTTGGCAGCCCGAGCCAGGTCAGCTTTGCCGATGGCTTTCCGTATCTGATCACCACGACCGGGTCGCTCGACGCGCTGCGGGCCAGTGCTGGCGACCAGATCCCGATGGATCGGTTTCGCCCGAACATTGTCATCGAGACCGAGGCGCCCTGGCTGGAGGACACCTGGACCACGCTCGATCTTGGTGGGCAGGTCTTTGATCTCGTCAAACCCTGCACGCGCTGTGTGATGACGACCCTCGATCAGGAGACCGGTGAGCAGGTCGGCCAATCGACGATGCAGGCTCTGATCCAGACGCGTGCCCGCGCGGGCGACTGGGGCCGTGGTGTGCTGTTCGGCATGAACGCGATTGCGAGAACACCGGGCGCCGTGCTGCGCTGCGGCATGCCGGTGACGGTGGTATAAGGCGCGGGCCGGCGCGCATCGGGGGCGGTCTGCCTTGTCGGGCGACTGTCGGGTGTCTGTCGCCTGGCTGTCGTGGCTAGTATCGACCTGAAGGCCTCATCTGGACCTGACCCCGGCGCGGTCTTATCTCGCGCCTTAGAACAAGGATGTTTCGAATGGCGTTCAAACCAGATGCAGCAAAGATCAAACGATGGCGCGAGGAACGACACTGGTCGCAAGAACACGTGGCGGAGCTCGCCGGCATTGCTGTGCGGACCTTGCAACGGATTGAGAATGGAGACGGTGCGTCTCAGGACACAATCATGGCGCTGGCAGCGGCGTTCGGTGTTGACGCCATTGCCTTGTCCATCGATCCCGAAGCCGAGGCGCAACAGATTGCCGACCTGAAAGTCGCGGAAGCCGAAGCGCGCATGCGGCTCGGCCTTTACGCTCACATTGCGAGCTTTTCAGTCGCCCTTATCATCGCGTCTGTCATTGCGCTCAGTTCCGGCGGTCTTGATATGCTCATAGCCATTGCCTGGTGGACCATCCCCCTCTTGGCGCACGGCATCACCGTGTTTTTCAGCCAGCTGACGGCGCAGCATGAGCGCAAGTTTGGCAAGAACGTCTCCGACACGTCCGCTTAGGACCGGCGCGCAGAGCTCATCACCGGATATCGTGATCCGCGCTCTGCCGGTTCAGAGACCAGAGGGCGCAGCGTGTGATGACAATCTCTGCGCCCTGAAGTCGACCGGGATTAAGACTCGTCTTCGCTTACATCCAGACCACGATTGGCGATCAGAGGCCCGGTGCTCGGTTCGCGCCCGCGGAAGCCGACATAAGCGTCCATGGCCGGCCGGCGATTGCCCGCTGAGAAAACGTTGTCATAGAGCTTTTGAGCGAGTTCCTGGTCGAACGGATCGCCAGCATCCTCAAAGGCGGCATATCCATCATTATCAAGCACACCCGCCCACATGTAGGTGTAGTAGCCGCCAGCGTAGAGCTCGCCAGCAAAGGAGTGCAGGAAGTGCGGAGAGCGGTGTCGCATCTCGATTTCAAATGGTTTGCCGACTTGCGCCAGAACGCCGTCCTCAAATGAATTCACGTCGAGATTGGCGATGATTTCGGGATCGCTGAGGCGGTGATAGGCAAGGTCCACAAAGCCAGAGGCGATGAATTCAACATTGTCGAAACCCGAGGTCGCATTACCGGCGGCGCGCACGCTGTCCAGCAGCTCCGTCGGCATTGCCGCTCCGGTCTCATAGTGCAAGGCGAATTCCTGGATCACGGCCGGTTCGCGCATCCAATGCTCGTAAATCTGAGCTGGGAATTCGACAAAGTCGAAATCAACCGCGGTGCCAGAAATAGACGGGTGGGTCACGTCTGAGAGCAGGCCGTGCAGCGCGTGACCAAATTCATGGAACACAACTTCAGCCTCGCGCAGTGAGATCAGGGCAGGCTCACCCGGTGCCGGTTTGTTGTAGTTACACGCATTGGTGATCAACGGCGTGACGCTGCCATCGAGTTTATGTTGAGTTCGCAGCGCGCCCATCCAGGCGCCAGAGCGCTTTCCGGGCCGGGCAAAATAGTCGCCATAGAAAAGCCCAAGCGGCTCGCCCTCTGGCGAAGTCATTTCCCAGACGCGAACATCCGGATGATAGACGGGCACGTCTGTGCGCTCAGTGAACGAGACACCAAAGAGACGCTCGGCGACAGCAAACTGCGCGTTCAGGACATTGTCGAGCGACAGGTGCGCTTTCACTGCATCTTCATCCAGCGCATAGTTCGCAACGCGCGCTTTTTCCGAATAGTACCACCAGTCCCATGGCTCGAGCGGGTGATCCGCCTCTAGATCCGCCATGATGGCGCGGATTTCCTGCTCTTCTTGCTCCGCCTTGGCGCGTGCGCCAACCCAGACTTCGCTGAGCAATTCATGGGCCGCTTCTGGCGTGCCCGCCATCGTGTTGGCGGTGCGGAAGGACGCGAAATTCTCGAAGCCCAGCAGATTTGCGCGCTCCAATCGCAGCAACAGGATCTGACGAATATTCTCTTCATTGTCGAATTCATCGTCATTGTCGCCGCGATTGGTCCAAGCCGTGAAGGCTTGCTCGCGGAGGTCTCGGCGCGTCGAGAATGTCATGAAGGGCTCAAAGGACGAACGGGCGAGGGTGATCACATGCTCGCCATCCATGCCCCGGTCATTTCCGGCCTGAGCCGCGGCGCTGAGGACGGACTCTGGCAGTCCGGCTTTGTCGGCATCTGTCTCCAGAACCAGGGCAAACCCTTCAGCGCTTTTCTGCACTTTCTGGCTGAACGCTGTATACAGCGAGGCGAGTTGCTCAGTGATTTCGGCGAGGCGCGCCCGATCTGCGCCTTCAAGCTTCGCGCCTGCGCGGACGAACCCAGTATGCGTGCGTTCGAGGACGCGGGCTTGTTCGACATCCAGGCCGAGAGTCGCGGCATTGTTCTGAAGCGCATCGATGCGTGCGAACAAATCTGCGTTGAGTGCGATGGCGCTGTTGTGGGCGGCCAGGCGCGGTGACATTTCACTTTGAATCGCGCGGATATCATCATTGGTCGCGGTTGAAGACAGCGTGGAGAATGTTCGCTGAATGCGCTCGAGATCATCGCCTGCGCGTTCGTAGGCAATAATTGTGTTCTCAAAAGTCGGAGCCTCTTGGCTGTCCGTGATCACGGCGATTTCTTCATTGTGGAGCGCCATGGCGCGCTCAAAAGCTGGGATGAAATGGCTCGCGTCGATCTGCGCGAAGGGCGGAGCGCTATAGGGCGTCGTCCAGTCCTGGAAGAAGGGGTTTTCGGCCATCGCTGCGCTGACGGTTTCGTCGGTTGGACGTTCGGCGAAAGCGACGGGGGCGGCGAGGACAACGGCCGCGCAGGTCGATAGCAATTGCGCGCGGACAGTCTTGCCAAAAAGTGAGGTCATCTTGGATCTCCCAGGAGGTTTTCTGATTGTCTGGTATTGTCGATCTCAGATAGCACCCTCGTTGCGGGATGCAATTGCGGACGGCAGAGCTTTTTGTGGAATGGACCGCTCGCCTTTCCGCTGTTTTGCGCAAGACCATGCCTACCTGGTCAGACATGAGCGCGCGTTGGACCGCAGCAAGCGCCAGTTGGGGGCTTGAGACCGTCATCCGCCGAATTCATGAAGCGAAACTATTGTCAAAGGGGAGGTAGAGATTATGTCGGACCCCGAGCGCGAGAGGAGAAGCGAACATGGCATCGACAGCCCGAGATGTACGTTTGGATGGCGCGGCGGTTTGTTTGTCCGTCTTGTGCCTCATCCACTGTCTGGCGCTGCCAATCGCGGCTTCAGCATTGCCCGTGTTTGCATCGATATCAGAGGCGGAATGGCTGCATAAAGCGTTTGTGCTGCTCACAGTTCCAATCTCGTTCGCGGCGATCCTTTCGTCGCTGCGGTCTGACATTGTTTGGGTGTTCGGGGGACTCGTGACGATGGGTATAGGGTTTCTGATTGCAGGTGCGTTTGTCGAAGCCTGGCATGATTATGAAACGCTGTTGACCGTCACCGGGGCGGTCATTGTCTCAATCGCGCATCTGCTGCGCTGGCGCCATTCCAGGATCGTTACGGCTTAGTGTCCGCGGTTTGAAGGCCGTGTGACGGGGCTTAACGAACCCCGTATCGTGTCGACATTTCGTAGATTCCGACAGTAGGCCGTCCTCTCGCTTTGTGGTATGGAGGAAAGATGTCGTATGATGTTGGAAATGGTGATTTGGTGCTCTGTGTGAATGCTGAGCCCAATCATGTGACAGGCGATCCGGTGCCCCTCGTGCAAGGGGAAACCTACCGTGTCTGGGGGGTTATGCCCTTCATGTGCCCGTGCGGACGCTCAGACGCTTTGCTGGATGTCGGCGTTGGGTTTGCCTGGTGCCAAACGCGCTTTCGGTTATTGCCGAAACCGCGGGCTGAGAAAAAAACCCGCAAGGTGGAAGCGCCGAAAGAAGTCGAGACGGTCTAGCCTTTTTCAAATGTCGTTGGGTCTTCTCGGAAGGAGTAAGACGTAACGGTGCCAGCCTCATCCCGTTTGAAATAGATTTCGTCGTAGCCTTCGGAGTCGAGAAAGACGTCATCGCCGAGGGGCAGGAAGACGCGGTCATCGATCCGTAGGGTTGCAGCCTCGGCGGACACTGTGATCGGATCCGGGCGTCGCCATGCGCCAAGCTCAAACTCTTCTGCGGAGCACGTGTGGCAGAACACACTCCAATAATAGACGCCCTCATAGGCGCTGAGATCTGTTGACGGGTCGAGTTCCGGGCGGGCCATCGGTTCCGCCGTGCGATCCGGGAGATAGGTTTCGATAATTGCGCGCATGACCGGGCCACCGATTTTGACGCGCGGACCGCCGCCCTCGCCATTGCGATTGGCGACCACATAATAAGCAAGATCCAGCTCTGGGATCAGCGTCATCGAGCCATTAAAGCCCCACATGTCGCCGCCATGACCGAGTGTGCGCAAAGGTGTGCTATCGGGTCCCCGACCCTCGCTCAGGGATTCCCACAGTCCGTGGCTCATGCCGGCAAACCCGGCGCGGGGCTGATAATGCGGGGCGAGGATCTTGGCCTGTGTTTCAGCGCTGACCAGACGCCCGTGCGCATTGGCGCCGTCGCCGGTCAGGGCTTCCAGAAGCCGCCCCATGTCGGCAACCGTCGCGTCGATCGACGAGGCGGGCGGGGTCAGGTAAATCTCGTAAGGGGTGGTGACATAGGCGCCGTCGACATAGCCATGCCCTTTGGCGAGGTCAGATTCATGCTCCGGGCGCACCTCGACGGAGGTGCGGGTCATCCCCAAGGGCGCAAACAGTTCCTGCTGCATCGCCTCAGCGAAGGACAGTCCTGTGACGCGCTCGAGGATGACGCCGGCCAGGGTCGGACCATAGGTGTCGTATCGAAACATCGCCCCGGGCGGATTGATGCGGCGCAAGTTACGATCACCGAGAAACTCGGACAGGCTTGGCCGCGCGGCCTGTCGTTCGGAAATCGAATACTCGAACCCGCCAAGCTGCCGACCATAGCCGATTTGGTCATAGCCGGTCGTGTGCGTCAGCAGGTGCTCCACTTGCACGGGATCGGTATAGCCCATCGGGTTTTCAATCTCGGCAAAATAGTCCGACACATCATCTGTCCGGGACACGCGCGCCTCATCAACGAGCCGAGTCAGCGCCAGGAGGCTGAGCGCTTTGGAGGTCGAGCCGATGCGAAAGATCGTTGTGTCCGGATCAACCGGCGCACCCGTCTCTATATTGGCAACGCCATAGCCTTTCTTGTAGATCGTTTCACCGCCTTGAACGAGGACGACCGCAACGCCCGGAATGTGATTGTCCTGCATTTCCGTTTCGATCGCAGCATCGATCTTTTCAAACAGTTTTGCGTGCAGGGATGCCTCGTCTGACGGGGCCGATGCGGTCGGAGAGGCGACGCGCTCTGGCTGTGGCTGACAGCCAGACATCAGAAAGAGGGCGAAAGCCGCCATTCCAAACTGAGCGGAGCTTCGATCAAACATTCATGCATCCTCATTCCTTGATGGATGCCGTGTCTAGCGCGATGCGCGCGCGGAACGGCAGCTCAAATCTGTGAACGGTGACATTTCTTCGGTGAGCGGGGCTCGGAATTCAAACCGAAAACAGCTAAGCGGCAGTGTATGTCGCGCGCGCTTCGGCCTCTGTTCTGTCTGATCTGGATCCTGTTCGCTCTGCCGCTCAGTCTGGCGGACGAATTCGTTCAGTTTGATCGCAACGAGGTCTACATTTGCGCGGTCACCGATTTGAACGCGCCACCGCCAGACCCGGCTTCAGACCAATGTGAACGCCGAGACGAAGCGCAGCTTAACCTGCATGGTGAAACCGTTTGGGTGATCGGCGAGATCACGCTGCCTGAAACCATGCGACAGGACAGCGAACCGATCGGCTTTACCCTGTCTGCGAAAGCCGCGAGCCGGGTGTACCTGAACGGTCGCCTGCTGACGCAGAATGGTGTCCCCGGTTTTGATCAAGCGGACGAGCAGCCCGGGGCGATTGACTTTGTTCAATTCGTCCCGCGAACCACACTCCGTGAGGGACCCAATCAGATTGCGATCGCCATGTCAGGACATCACAGTTTGACTGGGGCGACCCGCTCGGTTCTGACGCTTGGGTTCTTTACTTTTGAACGCGCGCCCTATCATGAACGCGATGCGGCCTTTGTTGGTATGTTGATGCTGGGCGTGTTCCTCTTATCTGCGCTCTATGCGGGCGTGCTGGCCGGGTATGGCACGGATCAGTCTTTGGCCCTGACGCTCGCGGGCACATCCTTGTTCGCCGCAGGTCAGGTGATTGCGGAATCGCTAAGGGCGGTGTGGGCCTATCCATACTTTGTGCATGACTTGCGTCTCTTCGCTCTAATCGGCTGTGGTCTTGGGGTTGGTTTGACCCTCCTCGCGCACACTTTGCGGCAGTTCAGCTCGGGACGTCCGCGCGCGATTTTGGCGGGTACGCTGCTTGGCACGCTCTGTGCGGTTGTTTTGGTCGACGGTTTCGATCAAAAGGCCTCGGTTGCAATGTTACTGCCGAGCCTGGTGGCGGGTCTGGTTTCGATCTTTCCGCTTCACCGCCTCAATCGGACACGTGTTTTGTATGCAATTGCGTTCGCGAGTTTCGCCGTCGTCAATTTGCTAGACCCGGGCGCATTCCTCGATCTCACTTACTTTTCGATGCTGGCGGCCATGATCCTGTTTCTGTCTGTGTTTCAAGCGCGAGCTTTTGTGGAAGTGATCCGAACCCATGAAAAAGGTGAACTCGCCCGACGCCAGCTTGAGCACGTGTTGGATGAGCAGTCGGCGGATGCGCGTCCGCCGCTCACGGTCCGCCACTCCGGTCGGATCGAACGCATTGCCACGGATGAAATCCTGGCTGTGGAGGCGGCGGGCGATTATGTGAACCTAAAGCTCGTGTCCGGGCGAGTGCTGATGCTGAGTCGATCCCTGTCTGATCTTGAAAAAGATCTCCCGGCCAGGTTTTTGCGCGTCCATCGCTCTCACATCGTCAATGCCGATCAGATTGCGAGTTTGAAGCGACGACGCGGCGGGACAGGTGAGCTCCTGCTGAAGCCCGGCGACGTCGTTCCCGTCAGCCGCAGGGCGATGCCGGGTTTGCGAGAGTCTCTGGAAACCCTGTGAGCCGTTCGAGAGATGAAGTGCTAAGGGGTTGCGGCATCAGCTCGAAATTTGACGCCTACTTGGGTGATCAAAAGGGCTGCTCCCGTCAGCGCGAGGCCTTTTAGGAAATGCGCTTGCTGGGCGGCGCGGATCGCTTCGCTGGCCCCATTCACCATTTCATAGCCATGCACCAGGACTGTCACCGGAATCATAAATAAGACGATCAGCCAAGCGCCAAGCCGCGGACGCCAATTCAGTAAAATCATGACTGCGCCAACCAGTTCCACCACTCCGGAAATGTAGATCCAGAAGACCTGGAACGGGATCACATCTGGCATCAGATCGGTATAATAGGGCACATTGGTGAAATGCGTGAGGCCGGAGAGAAAGAAGAGCGACGTAAACAGGAGCCGCGCAGTGATCGAAATGGCGGGGTGGTGCGGAAGTTGATGATCTTGCAACATGTGTCGGTCAGGCCTTGTCGTGTGCACGGCGATACCGCGACGGTGAGATGAACTGGACTCTAATTACGGATACTTTATATCCGAATTAATCAAAATAGCGAGAGGAAAATTGCGATGAAGATTCTGAAGTATGGGTTGTTCGCCTTGATTGGCCTGGTTTTACTAGGCGTCGGCGCCTTTGCATTCCTGGGTATGCAATCGCGAGGAGGGACCGCTCTTGGCCTGCAAAATGGTCTGCTCGCGGCGTGTCCCGACTCGCCAAACTGTGTGTCGAGTGAAGCCGGAACGGTGGAAGATAAGTCTGTTGCGCCGCTCGCTTTGGCGCATTGGGCAAGCTTGCCCGCCACGCTTTCAGAGATGGGCGGCGAGGTCACGGTTCAAGACGACGCCTATATCGCGGCGGAATTCAGCTCGAGCCTGTTTGGTTTTGTTGATGATGTTGAGTTTCGACTGACTGACACAGAAGTGCATGTGCGATCTGCTTCCCGGGTCGGGCACTCAGATGCCGGCGTCAATCTCGCGCGGGTCGATGCCTTACGGGCCGAGCTTGGATCGGAATGAGGGCCCGCCATGAAGATTGGTAAAGGGGTCGAATGGGCGGCGCACGCGTGCGCGGTTCTGGCACTCCTGCCACCGGGGGCAGCCCTCTCCAGAGAGTCCCTTGCGGATTATCTGGGGGTGCCGCCGCCTTATCTGGCTAAACAGCTGCAGGCGCTCAGCCGAGCCGGCCTGGTGATCACGCAGCGCGGGGCCGCAGGTGGTTATCGGTTGTCACGCGATGCGGCGGAAATCTCTCTCTGGGACATTACCGCCGCTCTCGAAGGCACCACGCCCAGCTTCCGCTGTACCGAAATACGCCGCAATGGCCCCTGCGGCGCCTCGCCAGCCGAGTGTCCGGGCTTGTGTGATATCGCGGCCGCCTTCCTCGAGGCCGAGCGTGTCTACCGCGCCGCACTCGCGGCCGTGCCTCTGACCGAAGTGGTGGCCGGCGCGACCGCTGTGGCGACCAATGACCGAAAGGCGCGCATCCGAACCTGGCTGCAAGCGCATGCGACCGGGGCGAATGCAGTCAATTGAATCCGACGGATAGGCGGGTCGGCTAAGCTCGCCCGAGTGCCGGATTTGCGAACCTTGTCAGACCAAGAGCGCCGGGCGCTGGCCACCGAAGCGGCACGGCGGGCGCGGGCTGGGGAGGCGCCGCAGGATATTCGGGACGCGCTCGGGTTGAGCCGCGCGATCTATACGCAATGGGCCAAACGATATCGCTTTCGTCAGGCAGATCTCACCGCCGCGCAAAGATCACCTGAGGCATGTCCGGACCCTCCAGAGCTCAGCGTCGAACCGGATTCTGCGGCATCCGTGCTCGCGACGGTGCGCGCGGCGCTGGCGGTCGGGGATCGCGCGCAGGCCGATCGCTTGGTGGCCAGCTGGAGCGCGCGCCGCCGCCGCGATAAGGCTCTGGCCACACTTGAGGCTGAAGTGGCTTTGGCGGCGGCACGGAAAGAAGACGCAGCTGAGCTGAACGATGAGGCCCTGTTGGCGGAGGTTTCCGCTCTGATTGGGCGTGAGATCCGGCTTATACCGAGCGAATAGGCCGCCCCCTGCCGCACTTATGTTATCGGTAACACTGTTTTTATTGGAAAAAAGTTTCGAGCCTAAGCGGCTGAATTTTATCGTTTTTCGAAATTAATTACCGAAAAACGATATGTGACTTATTGAAAAACAATAATTCTGTTCATAACTCATATCCCATCGGCGGAAACCACTCTCCACATCAACC
>JBCBFK010000009.1:0-121442 GCA_038527765.1 Pseudomonadota bacterium | reverse complement strand
CCGGGCGACATTATTGATCTGTCTGCCATGGGTCTGACCGAGGCCGATGTCGAGATCCGGACGATCTCGGGTGGCACTGTCCTGAAACTGATCGAGGGCTTCGGCGCGGGCGAGTTCCACGTCAAGATCAACCTGAACGGCTTCAGCCAGGAAGAGGTGCTCGACTCGGTCGTCTATGCGCCAAGCTCATCCTTGTCGTCCCTGGCCCTGTCGGCCATGGCAAGCTCAGGACCGATTGAGGCCGGCGCCTCGTCCAAGACCCTGTTCGACCCCTACGAACCGCTCAAAGAGTATGATGCGTATGGGGATGGCGGATCTGGCGTGAAAGATGCATCCCCGACCGTACAGATGCCAGTGAAGGAGTTCGAAACTGAGACCGCGGACCTGATAACAGCGCTTAATACCTTGTTTGAACCCGCATTACCGCAAGAAACGACCATCGATATCTGGGAGATGGGATTGGGTGCGCCCGATTTCGCACCGGCTGTCAGCCAAAACACTGCGAACATGTCCATTTTTAGGGACTGGACGGATGGCGCTGGCACGGAAGATATGCTTACCCTTCCTCAGGAGTGGGACGTTTCCTAAAAAAACTTATGAACGCCTTCCCCCGCTGGGACGTATAGGGGTCGCCGACCAATGAACTGGGCCGACAATATAATCAAAGATGCACGCAAGGGGATCGTCCCCGTTGCGCTGATGTCTGGCATGCTCAACATGCTGTTGCTGACCTCGCCGATTTATATGCTTCAAGTCTATGACCGGGTATTGATGTCGGCTCAGCTGGCGACGCTGTTCTGGGTCTCAGTTATCGCGCTCGTCGCTTATATCGGCCTCGGCCTGTTCGACGCCCTTCGCAGTCGCTCGCTTGTTCAATTGGGCACCTGGATGGGGCAACGCGCATCGGTCAATGTCATGAACGCGTCATTGCAGGACTCGATCCGCACCGGCGACAAGTCAGGGCGGCACCTGCGCGATCTGCAGCAAATTCAGAGCTTTGTTGGTGGCAATGCCGTCACGCCATTTTTCGACGCGCCGTTCGCCCCTTTCTTCATCCTGATGACGTTCATCCTGCACCCTTATATCGGCATCCTGACCATATGCGGCGGAATTGTGCTGTTTTCGATCGCATTGTGGACCGACCGACGCGCGCGCAAAGCCGCGGAAGAAGTCCGCTATGCGGATCTTGAAGCCACGCGGGTGGCGGATACGTTCTTGCAGGGCGCGGATTATATTGAGAGCGCCGGTATGCGCGGACTTGCGGTCAATCGCTATCGAAGTGCATCTGCCGATTATCAGAAGCGCCAGCGCCAGGTTCAGTCCACCCTCGCCAACTCGACAGGCCTGACCAAGGGTTTGCGGATGATGCTGCAATCAGCTTCACTTGGAATTGGTGCGGTTCTGGTCTTGCGCGGCGAGATGACAGCTGGCGGCATGATTGCTGGGTCGATCTTGATGGCCCGCGCCCTCGGCCCGGTCGAACAATCGATGAATGCCTGGCGCAGCTACCAATCTGCCAAGGATTCGTTCGCCTCACTGAAAGCGCTGGCCAGCGGCACCGAGCCCGACCCCGAACGCATCCGGCTGCCCGCCCCCGAAGGACATGTCAGTGCAAATCGCGTCGCGTTTGCCCATGAAGGAACACGCGAACCGCTTTTCTCCGATGTGACGTTTGAAGCTTCGCCGGGAACGCTAATGGGCATTGTTGGCGCATCCGGCACAGGCAAGACGACGCTGTGTCGTATTTTGACCGGGGTCGATGTTGCCGCCCGGGGCCGGGTCACGATCGATGGTGCAGACGTCCACCAATGGGATCGCGAACAGTTCGGTGAAATCGTAGGTTACTTGCCGCAGCAATCGGTTTTCTATGATGGCACGGTCGCTCAGAACATCGCGCATTTCGCAGCCAATCCTGAGGATGAAGCGATTATCGCGGCGGCTCAATCGGTTGGCGCGCATGAGCTGATCTTGCAGCTACCGGATGGCTATTCAACTCAAGTCGGGCCGCACGGAAGCCGGCTCTCTGGCGGTCAGACCCAATTGATCGGCCTGGCCCGCGCAAACTTCAGAAACCCTCGTATTCTCATTCTCGATGAACCCACCGCGCATCTCGACGATGCTGGAAACAAGCACTTTGTCGCTTACCTGATCAAAGCGCTGGAGAACAAGCAGACCGTTATCATCGCCACGCATGATCCAAATATCGTCCGGCTATGCGATCGCATTTTACTGCTGAATGGTCAGACCGGCGTCATGCAGGAGCGCAAAGCTGGGGCAAAACCGTCTCAGCCATCCGCCTATAGCGGCCTCACCCCAAGCAACCCCGCTGCCAGCCTGACGGTGGTCCAGGGTGCCAAGGAGACCAAAGGCAATGGCTGAAGCACTTGGAACGATCACGCCGGCCCCTGCTGGCTCGCTCATCAACGAATCCGATCGCCCGGATTTCGGCTATACGACGCGTATTGCGACTTATGTGGCCCTTTTATTGTTCGCAACCCTGTTTGCGTTTGCAGCGCTGGTGCCGATCTCTGGCGGTGCCGTAGCGATCGGCACGGTCAATCCGGATGGATCCCGCCGCGTCGTCCAACATTTTGAAGGTGGCATCATTTCTGAAATCCTGATCCGCGATGGCGACGTCGTCGAACAGGGCGAACCGCTGATCATCCTCAACAGGACGCAAGCGCTGGCCGATCGCAACATCTCGCGCGCCCGGTTTCAGACGCTGCAGATTATGGAAGCCCGATTGACGGCGGAGATGGCTGGTCGCCGGACCATGGACCTGTCCGAGATCGACTTCAGCGCGGATCCGAGACTGTCAGACGTCGCACGAAGTGAAACGGAATTGCTCGAAAAGTCGATTGATCTGTCACGCGCCCAAATCGAGCTGTTGCGCGAACGTGAGCAACAATACAGATCCGAAATTCAGGGCCTGCAGGCCTCGATCGAAAGCCTCGGCCAGCAACGTGATTTGCTCAATCAGGAGATTGAAGGGGCGCAAGTCCTTGTCGAGAAGCAACTCTAT
This sequence comes from Pseudomonadota bacterium, assembly GCA_038527765.1. GTDB lineage: Bacteria > Pseudomonadota > Alphaproteobacteria > Caulobacterales > Hyphomonadaceae > Henriciella. The sequence goes on along the minus strand of JBCBFK010000009.1, from coordinate 118,420 downwards.
GCAGAACCGCGCCTCCTAGCCCTCAAACGCGAAGAGGCGTCGCTCAGAGGGCGAATCCTGACCAGTGAATCTGACATCCTCAGGATCGAGGGACAGATCAGCGAAGTCGTCGTTCAGCGCACTGAGATGGTCGCCGAACGCCGGTCTCAAATTGCGGAGCAGATCGCGGAAATCCAAAGTGAACGCGTGCAATCTGAAGAAGTCTTCGCGACGAATGAAGACACACTGGCGCGGACCACGGTCAGCGCGCCGATCCATGGCACCATTGTTCAGCTGCGCTACAAGACCCTTGGCGGCGTCGTCGGGCCCGGCGAACCGATCCTCGACATTGTGCCGCTGACAGATGAGCTGATCATTGAAGCGCAGGTCGCGCCGGGCGATGTCGATATCGTTTCCCCTGGCCTCACAGCGCGCGTCACATTTTCGACCCTGCGCCGGGACCTGCCTCAGATTGATGGCACGGTGACCCGCATTTCAGCCGACGCTCTGGTCGAAGAGCGCACAGGCGCGGCGTATTTCCGCGCCGAAGTGAGTGTCCCGCGCGAGACCCTCGAAGCGCTCGAGATTGATGATAAGATCACGCCAGGCATACCTGCAGATCTGATGATCGTGACCGAAACGCGGACCGTGCTCGACTACCTCATCCAACCGCTCCGCGACTCCATGCGACGGGCCTTCAAGGAAGCGAACTGAGGTCACCCCCCGGCAAGAGTTGCGCAAACCGAACGAAGCACAACCCATACTAGCGGCGAATAAAAGCTCCATCTGTTTTTGCAAAAACCGGTTATTATACGGGTTGCCGCGCCCGATTATTTTCGTAATCTGACCCTGTGTTTCAGGGAGGTAGAGCATGCGCAGACTGGGCGTCGTGTTGTCAGGACTTTTATTCGCAGGAATTGCCAACGCACAGGATTATCCGCAACCGCCATTGGAAGCTTATGGCGCCCTGCCCCAAATCTCGGACGCTGAGATCTCACCTGATGGAACCAAGATCGCCGCGATCATCAATTCCCCGGAAGATACACGCATGGCCGTGTTCAATATTGGGGGTGGCATTGGCAACTTGATCGGGATTGATTCCATCAAGGCCCGCGGGGTGGACTTTTACGACAATGAGCACGTGGTTCTGCGCGTCTCGGAGACCACGACGACATACGGCTTCCGCGGAGAGTATGAGTATGGCGGCGCCTTCGCTGTTGCGCTTGACGACAGTGAAATTACGCAAATGCTGTATCGCACGCGGGGCATTTTCCCGGCCCAAAGTGGGCTCGGCCGCATTATCGGTCGCGGCAAGAAACCCGGTGAAGTGCTGATGCCGGTCTTCATGGGCGAACGAACCGCAGAACCAACGCGCGACCTGTTGAGTGCCAAACTCGGGACGCCCCGCGCGAGCGGTTATGCGTCGGGCACCGGCGACACACTTGATTGGTTTGTTGGTGACGGCGGCAAGGTCCTGGCGCGTGAGCGATATAGCAATAAGCGCAATCTCTATCGCATTCAGTGGCGCCTCAAAAATGGCTGGGAGACGATATATGAGGAAGAGGATAGTATGCTTCCGATGTCGATCTACGGCACCACCATGGACGAAACTGGCCTCGTTTTCATTCAAACCGTGTCTCGCAATAAAGGCTTTCACGCGCTGATGAAACTCGGCTCTGATGGCGAGATTACCGGACCGCTCCTGCCTTTGAAGGATCGCGAGATCGAGTACATCTATACGGACGATAATCGCAAAGTGATTGGTGTTCGCTATGCTGGCGTGGAGCCTGATTATGCATTCCTGGATGAAGCGCTTCAGGACAGCTACGAGAAAGTGCTCGCGCAGATTCCAGATTCGACCATCATCCTGGATTCCTGGTCGGATGACCGCGAGACGGTTTTGTACAATATTTTTAGCCCGGCCTATGGCGATGTCTGGATGATCCATAACCGTACCAAGGACACGCTGGGCATGGTGTCTTCTGCTCGGCCTGACATTCCGTATGACGCGCTCGGATTGATGATGAGCATCCAGTACCAAGCGCGCGATGACCTCACCATACAAGCGATTTTGACGTTGCCCCCAAACTATGACCACGGGAACACAGACCCGATGCCCACGCTGGTGCTGCCACATGGCGGTCCATCGGCGCATGACAGCTTCCAGTTCGACTGGATGGCGCAATACTTCGCCAATCGCGGATATGCCGTCGTGCAACCCAATTTCCGTGGATCCACCGGCTTCGGGCGTGAGTTTGAGGATGCCGGACGTGGCGAATGGGGCGGCGCGATGCAGGACGACATTACCGATGGCGTTAACGCCCTGGTGGAGGCGAAAATCGTTGATCCTGACCGGGTCTGTATCGCGGGCGCGAGCTATGGTGGCTATGCGGCTCTGGCGGGAGCTGCGTTTACCCCAGATCTGTTTAAATGCGTGATCGCCATCGCGCCGGTAAGCGATCTCAATCAGATGCTGCGCAGCGAACGCCGCGACTATGGCCGCAATCACTGGGTGGTCAGCTATTGGGAAGATGTCATGGCGGAGGGCGATGCCCGCCGCGACAAACTAAAGTCCATCTCACCGGCCAATTTTGCAGCGAATGTCACCGCGCCCGTGCTCCTGTTGCACGGCAATGACGACACCGTGGTCCCGTATCGACAGAGCACACGCATGAAGAATGCGCTGGAACGTGCCGGCAAGGACGTCAGGCTCGTCAAACTGCAAGGTGAAGATCACTGGCTATCTGTCGCCGATACGCGCATGAAAACGCTTGTCGAAATGGACAAGTTCATCTCTGAGCACTTGCCGGTTGAATAGAAAAAGCCGCCCTACAAGGGGCGGCTTTTCCGATCACCATTCAATGACACTCGAAGCGCTTACTTCTTCATGCGCGCTTCGACCTGCTTGCGGAACTTTTCGCCATAAGGCGGACGCATCATCGCGATGATTTCGTTTCCGGTCTGCGTGTAAATCGCCTTCTTGTGGCTGAACTCATAGAAGCCATCGCGGCCGTGATACGCGCCCATGCCCGATGGACCGACGCCGCCAAAGGGCAGATCCTCTTGCGCAACATGGAAGATCACATCGTTCACAGTCACACCGCCTGAGGTGGTGTTGTTGAGCACCATTTCGCGCTCGGCCGCGTCGTCGCCGAAATAATAGAGCCCGAGCGGACGCGGATTGTCATTGATGTAGGCCACCGCATCCTTGGTTTCAGTGTAGGATTTCAGCGGCAGGATCGGGCCGAAAATCTCATCCTGCATGACCTTCATGTCATCGGTTGGATTGAGCACGATGTGCGGCGCCATTTTGTGATGTGGCTGCTGGGAGAAGTTCTCATTCTGCGGATTGATCTCGATCACCTCCGCGCCCTTCTCGCGGGCATCGTCGAGATAGGAGTTGAGGCGGTCATAATGGCGTTGATTGACCACAGACGTGTAGTCTTCATTGTCCTTCAACCCGTCCGCAAACATCTTGCCGACCGCCGCCTGCGCTGCGCCAACAAACTCGCCGGTCTTCTCTTCCGGGACAAAAGCATAATCTGGCGCCAGGCAGATTTGTCCGGCATTCAGCGTCTTGCCTGCCATGATCCGGCTTGCGGCCTTCTCAACATCGGCCGACTTGCCGAGGATGACGGGCGACTTACCGCCAAGCTCCAGTGTCAGCGGTACGAGGTTATCGGCCGCCGCGCGCATGACGTGATGGGCAATCGAGGTCGCACCCGTGAAGATAATGTGATCGAAGGGCAGCTTGGTGAAGGCAGCGCCAACATCCGGGCCACCCGTGATCACCGCGACTTCTTCTTCGGTATAATATTTGGCGATCAGCTCCGCCATCAGTTCGCTGGTTTTTTCAGTAAACTCAGACGGCTTGATCATTGCACGATTGCCGGCCGCGAACACATTGGCGAGCGGCGCAAAAGTCAGATTGACCGGGAAATTCCACGGGCTGATCACACCAATCACGCCTTTCGGCTGATACTGGATCTGCGCTTTCGACCCGAGCAGGCCAAGCGGGAAATCAACCTTGCGTTTCTCCGGCCTCATCCACTTGCGCATATGCTTCTTGGAGAATTTCAGCGCGCCAATAGAACCCGCAATATCGGTGAGATTGGACTGGTCGACGGAGCGATGCCCGAAATCCTCTGCCATCGCCTTGGAAAGCGCGTCACCATGCGTGATGAGCAGATCGATCGACTTGTCGATCCACGCTTCGCGCTGCGCGGCAGACGGGATCCCGTCGCGAATATGTGCAGCTTTCTGTTTCGCAAGAATGGCGCTCATACCATCCGCTGAAAGTCCATCCAGGGCCATGTGTTCCTCCGAGGTGTTATCGTTGACGTAAGGGATAACCTAAAATCGGTAGAATACAAAACAAAATGGCCTGCCCCCACGTCACGGTTTTCTTGGCCAGCGAGCCCGATAGATTGCTTGAAAACGGGAGAGCACCATGACGTTCCAGAAAATCACTTACGAAGTGTCCGACGATATCGCCACGATTGCCTTCAATGATCCCAAGACCATGAACGCTGCAGGCATGGACACCATCGAGGAGTTACTGCTCGCCATCGAACAGTCTGCAGACGAAGCCCGCTGCACGATCGTCACCGGCAATGGACGCGGATTTTGTTCCGGGGCGAACCTGTCCTCAAACCCCGGCGAAGCGCCAAAAGGCAAGCCAGATGCCGGCAAGGCGCTTGACTCCCACTATAATCCTTTCATCAAAGCCATGCGCACCCATCCCCACCCGATCATCACAGCGGTGAATGGGGCAGCGGCCGGGGTCGGCTGCTCGATTGCCCTGATGGGGGACTTCATCATCTCTGCCGAGAGCGGTTACTTCTTGCAGGCCTTCCGCCGCATTGGCCTCGTCCCAGATGGTGGGTCGACCTTCTTGCTGCCGCGCATGGTTGGGCGGGCCAAGGCCATGGAAATGACCCTGTTCGGCGACAAAGTCTTTGCGGACCAGGCGCTCGAATGGGGAATGATCAATCGGGTCGTGCCGGATGCTCAGCTCATGGACGAAGCGCGCGCTTATGCGAAACGACTTGCCGATGGCCCAACACAAGCGCTCGCCATGATCCGCGACTTGGTCTGGCAGGCTGAGGACAATGACTTTGACAGCCAGTTACAGGCCGAACGATTTGCTCAGCGCACAGCCGGTCGCCAGCCCGATTTCAAAGAGGGCGTCAAAGCGTTTTTGGAAAAGCGGCCGGCCAATTTCCGGCACAGCTGATCTGAAGGACTAGAATGTCATCCGACGTGGGGATTTCACCTTCGCACGGCGCGCCTGAACGGCGACCTCCAAGGCTTTGCGGCCCCAGGTAGAGGCTTCTTCGCGATCATCCAATGCATTGATAGGCAGCGAGACATAGCTCATGCGAATGGTCTTGCCGGTACTCGGATTGGTCCATTCGAAGGCTTCGCCGCCTTCTGATTCCAGGTCTGCTTTCAGGGCATCATCTGATTTGACATATACACGATCCTTATCGATCAGCGCGAACATGTCTTCGCCGGAATAGACCCCGGCACCACCAAACATTTTCCGAATTCGGATCCGGCCAAGATTGGCGAAAAGGTCTTCTACATAGGTGTGGAACGGGTTGTCCAATTTTGTCATACAATTCCTCCGGTGGGTGACCCGTTATCTGTCTACCGGAAGAAGCACCGGCGCGTTTCGGGACTTACGCAGCGGAACATGGTAATTTTTTGCGGTTTGGCAACCCTGACAGCGCTGGCACGCAACCTAAAAAGTTCGTATTCTCGTTTTGGGGCAGAAAATACCTCTGCTTCTCTCGTTAAAAGAGAAAAAGGCCGCTTGCAGAACAAGCGACCTTCATTGTCTCGACCTTAAGCCTCAGCTTTGTCTGACAGCTTCACCAGGTTGGTGAGGAGGCCATCCAAACCGTGACCCGGCGCAGATGTGCTGACATCCAGCCGGCCGACTTTCTCGGTCAGTTTTTCGAGCGTCTCGAGCTCTTTCATCCGCAGCAGGAGCGGGTTGTTTTCCATCAACCGAGACGTGTTGAGCAGAGACCGCGTTGCCGCGGTTTCCTCGCGCCGACGAATGAGGTTCGCTTGCGCTTGTTTCTCAGCTTCAACCACCCGGTTGAGGATGTCCCGCATCTCGCCTGGCAAGATCACATCTTTCAGGCCGACAGATGCGATTTCGACACCAAAGTCTGCAAACGCGCCCATAGACTGGACGGCCGTGGTCAGCTCCGTGTCGATCTCACCGCGCGCATTGAGCAGCTCGTCGAGCGTCCGGTTGGCCACAGCATCCCGGATGGCAAACTGTATGTGCCGGTAGATCTGTTCGTTCAGATCTTTGGCTTCACCCGCTTTCACGGTATCCATGATTTGCCAGAATGCCGTCAGCGTGACCCGGATTGAGACCCGGTCTTGCGTCAGGATTTCCTGGGCCGTGACTTCGGTTGCCTGACGCCGCAGGTCGAGCGTGACGAGATTCACATCCCGCACCGCAGACCAGTACGCGTGCACACCTGGCTTCAAGCGATCGAGAAGCTCACCATCGACATAGATGAGACCTTCAAAACCACTTGCCACCGTGATCCGCGTGATGAAGCGCGGAGACACGGCTGCCAGAGCATTCACCGCTTTGCGGTCAAGCTTTGGCGCGCCAGAGACATCGACCAGCTCAGCGGAAACCTCTCGGAATCCTTGCCAGAAAGCGACATCACCGCTCGGATCGACGACATACTTCACTTTGCCATCAAGCCGAACGATACCGACTTCTTGCTCACTCGGACGAACAACCAAAAAGTGTTGTTCCAGGAGATCAGGTTTGCGCGCTTCGAGCGCTCGCACCCAATCCTCTTTGTCCAGAGGTCTAGACACGTCGTATCTGCGTAGCTCCGTACGCGGACCGGCAACCGGAATCCGATGGCGGCCCGGCAGGAGGATACGCTCAACCTGTCCGTCCCGCAGCAAGACGCCACGTTCGGTGCTGTTGATCGTGATGGACCTAAATAGCGGCCACATTGTTTTATCCTCCAATTGGAAGGTCATGAATCTCTCATGACTTTGGTCCCCGACCCATTTCGGGGACGCGCGCCTTACAGGGCTGACGACGTTAGTGCAAGTAAAAAAAGAGATGACCGGGCATTCCTCTCCAAATGATCTGGCGGGCCACTTGATCCTTCAAGGCGGGCGAAGAGTGGGTTGAGCCTGCGCACTTGGTGCCGAAGCACCGCCTGGACAGACCCTCCGATGTCTCTTCGGCCACCCTGTTCGTCAGGGGCACTCGGCCGATCTTTGGGTGCCTGTTTCACCGCCCCCTTAGCGGGTTTGGATCGACCGGCAGAGGGATGCCCGGCATCCCGGTTTTGTGTGCCGCCGGAGCGGCGTGGTGTTTGTGGCGGGACTCGAACCCGCTACCGTCTGATTACAAGTCAGATGCTCTAACCCAATGAGCTACACAGACCTAACTTGGCAAGTTAGTGGCTTTTCAAGGCCGTTCTGGATGAATTGCTTCGACAGGCATACGGCACCGCAGCGCGGCCCGCACCGCCCGGGACCCTTTCAGCCCGGCCGACGAATGACAACTCGGCGGCGCGTAAACCCTAAAACGGATTACCAGTCAACCGCGGCGTAGACCAATTGTTGAAATTGCGGGCGGATCGGGTAGCAGCCGGTGGGGATCATTTGCGTCGCCTGGATCGCGATCAGCTCCTCAACCGGATCAATCCAGAAGAACGTATTCGCAAGGCCGCCCCAGCTGAACGACCCAACCGATCCGGGGGTCAGCGTTTCAGCGACATCGACCACGGTCGATCCCCCCAGTCCGAACCCGTTGCCTTCCATGCGGGCTTCAGAGAAGGTCTGGTCGCCCATCTCTTTGATCGTCTTCCCACCCGGCAGATGGTTCATTCGCATGAACTCAACGGTTTTCGGGCTGAGCAGACGCGCGCCCTCAAGGCTGCCACCTTGGAGCAGCATCAAACAGAACCGGTGATAATCACGCAGCGTCGAGACCAAGCCTCCGCCTGCATTGAGCAATTTGGGTTGGGTCTTGTAGGCCTTGCTATCCGCCCCTGCCCCATCACTCATGCTCACTTCGCCATTGATCGGGTTTTTCGCATAACACGCCATCAATCGGTCAAGCTTGCTTTCAGGGACGAAGAAATCGGTATCGACCATGCCCAGCGGCTCAAAGATGCGTTCGCGGAAAAAGACGTCTAGCGTCATTCCGCTCGCCACTTCGACCACGCGTCCCAGCAGGTCTATCGAGTGCCCATAATTCCAGCGCTCGCCCGGAGAGAAGACCAGCGGCAGCTTCGCGATCCGCGCGCACATCTCGCCGAGCGTTTCACCATCGCCTTCGCCGAGATTGCCAATCTTCTCGGCCCGATACAGCGCGTCCACCTCGTGCTGGAACAGGAAGCCATAGGTGACCCCGGTCGTATGCGTGAAGGCGTCCCGCACCGTGATCGCGCGGTCGGGCGCTCGGGTCTTATAGTCTTTCAAATTGCCGCCATCCCAGACCTGCGTGTCGGCAAATTCGGGGATGTAGCGCGAGATGTCGTGATCAAGCCGGATCACGCCTTCATCATGCAGCATCATCGCGGCGACCGAAGTGATCGGCTTGGTCATCGAATAGATACGGAAAATCGTCTCCGGTCCGATCGGTGACCCGCCTTCGAGATGGGTGTTACCGCGATAGGCTTCGTGCACGATCTGGCCATTACGCGATACCAGAGTCGCCATGCAAGGCAGTTTTCCGTCCGCGACATAGGCTTTGTCGAAATAGTCTGGAATGAAATCCAACCGCTCGGCATTGAGGCCGACATCTTCGGGCGCAAATTCGTGTTCGGTATCGGCCATCTATATCTCTCCGCGCTTCGCCGCGCGACTAAGCTCGCGCGCGATGATGATTTGCTGGATTTGCGTGGTGCCCTCGTAAAGGCGGAAGATGCGCGCGTCTCGGAAAAAGCGTTCAACGCCATAATCCGCAACATAGCCCGCTCCGCCAAAGACCTGGACCGCACGGTCAGCCACGCGGCCGACCGCTTCTGACGCGAACATCTTGCAACACGAGGCGAGCATCGTAACCGGTTCGCCCGCATCGCGTTTCTTGGCCGCGTCGAGGATCATGCAGCGCGCCGCATAGGCTTCGGCCTGACTATCCGCAATCATCGCCTGGATCAGCTGATGTTGCATGATCGGTTTGCCGAACTGTTCGCGCTCCATGGCATAATTGACCATTTCGCTGATCAGCCGATCCATCATACCGGTACAGACAGACGAGATGTGCAGGCGGCCTTTGTCGAGCACGCTCATCGCAACTTTGAAGCCCTCGCCCTCGCCCGCAACCATCATATCGGCCGGGACCACGGCATTGTCGAAATTCACATCGCAAATATGCGCGCCCTGCTGACCCATTTTCTTTTCCGGCTTGCCGACCGACAGCCCCGGCGTGTCGCGCGGCACGATAAAGGCCGAGACACCCTTCGCGCCTGGTTCATCTGGATTGGTCCGGGCCATGACGGTGAAGAGATCCGCAACGTTGGCATTGGTGATGTAGCGCTTGCCACCGTTCAAGACGTAACCGTCGCCATCCTTGGTCGCCTTGGTGCGCAAACCGCCTGCGTCTGATCCCGCTTCTGGTTCCGTCAGCGCAAAGCTGGTCACGATATCGCCGCTCGCAATGCCGGGCAGATACGTTTCTTTTTGCTGCTCGGTGCCAAACAGGACGAGCGCCTGAGATCCGATGCCAATGTTCGTGCCCGCCGCCGACCGGAAGGCTGGCGAGGTCCAACCGAGTTCAAACCCTACCAGACATTCGGTCTCCATATCGAGCCCAAGTCCGCCATACGCCTCTGGCACGGCGAGCCCGAACAGACCCAGCTCTTTCATCTCCTGAACCAGCTCGTCAGGGACCAAATCATCTTCTGCCACCTGGGCTTCTGCCGGGACGCAGCGTTCCCGCACGAAGCGGCGCACCTGATCAATCAGCGCGGCGCGAATTTCTGGATCAAAAGCCATCGGTTAAATCCTCCTGCGCCCTACAATAGCGGAGCTGAGCCACAAGTCGAACCCTGACGCATCGTCACGCTGGTGAAACTTGTCCGTGGCGCTATCAAGGCCGCAAGGAGAACTGCCATGAACACTAAAACCATTACCGACGGCGAGTTTGCCGGCTGGTACACGTGGCCCGGCGAACCGTTTGAGCATGACACGGCAGGCCCGTTCTATATGCGCAAGGAAGAAGATGGGACAATGGTCGCAGCCTTCCGGGCGGAGCGCAAACACATGAATGCGGGCGGCGTGGTCCATGGCGGCGCGCTGATGACATTCGCGGACTTTGCGCTGTTTGCCCTCGCCCATTCCGGGGACGATGAGGGATATGGTGTGACGGTCGCGTTCACCTCTGAGTTTCTGGCCGGGGCCCTTGAAGGCGAACTGATCGAAGCGCGCGGCGAAGTCATGGGCGGTGGTCGCTCGATCACCTTTGTGCGCGGCGTGATCACCAGCGATGGACGACCGGTCTTGAACTTCTCCGGCACCATCAAAAAGCGCAATCCCAAACCTGCCGACAGCAAATGACACGGATCGGTACGCCGCTCGCGCCAAACGCAACCAAGGTCTTGTTCCTCGGCGCGGGTGAGCTCGGCAAAGAGGTTATCATCGAGCTTCAGCGCTTCGGCGTCGAGGTCATTGCTTGCGACCGCTATGCCAACGCGCCGGGCATGCAGGTCGCCCATCGCGCGCACGTGTTCGACATGACAGATGCGAGCGCCTTGCGCGCTGTGATTGAGCAGGAAGACCCGGCGCTGATCGTGCCTGAGATTGAAGCCATCGCGACGGATGAACTTGCTGCCATCGAAGCCGAAGGGCTCGCCACCGTGATCCCGACGGCACGGGCAACCCAGCTGACCATGGACCGCGAAGGCATACGCCGCCTTGCGGCCGAAACCCTGGGGCTCAAGACCAGCCCTTATGCCTTTGCCAGTGATGCTGAAACGCTCGCTGCTGAAGCGGAAAAGATTGGTTATCCAGTATTCGTGAAACCGGTCATGTCCTCCTCCGGCAAAGGTCAATCGAAAGTCGATAGTGCGGATGAGATCGGCGACGCCTGGGATCATGCGCTCACAGCTGGGCGTGGCAATCAGGTCCGCGTGATCGTCGAGGGCGCCGTTGATTTCGACTATGAAATCACGCTCCTCACCGTGCGCCATAAGGCGGGCACAAGCTTCTGTGCGCCCGTGGGGCATCGCCAGGAAAGCGGCGACTACATCGAGAGCTGGCAGCCTCAACCGATGAGCGGTACCGCTCTGAACGTCGCGCAAAACATGGCGCGTAAGGTGACCGATGATATTGGCGGTCTTGGCGTGTTCGGCGTCGAGCTGTTCGTCAACGGCGATGAAGTCTGGTTCTCTGAAGTCAGCCCGCGCCCGCATGATACCGGCTTGGTGACGTTGGCCACGCAAGATCAGAGCGAATTTGCCCTGCACGCCCGCGCCATTCTCGGGCTTCCCGTCGATACGAGCCTCAACCGCCCGGGCGCGAGCGCGGTGATCTATGGGGGCATAGATGCTGAGGGTGTGGCATTTGAGGGCGTTGCAGAGGCGCTTGCCGAGCCCGGCACGCAGCTACGCCTGTTTGGCAAACCGGTATCTTACGAAAAGCGTCGCATGGGCGTGGCAATTGCCCATGCCGAGACGATTGAAGCCGCGCGGTTAAAGGCAACGCACGCGGCTAAACAGATTCATGTAAGCAGAGCTGATTATTAATTTTCGTGAGATACTATTTCAAAATCGCATCATTCCACATATAAATATAATAATCATATGAGTTTTTTGGCATGCTTAAATTTCGAGTTTTATTGGCAAATACTTTATTTTTGCTTTTAGCAGCGTACGCTTGGGCCGACTTACAGGCGATGGAATCCGAGTTCAACAAACAACTCGCTGCAAACGATGTTGAGGCCGCTCATGTCATAGGAATTGAGTTTTACAATGCCGCCAATGCCCAGAAGAATGATGAAACTGCAGGACGCGTCGCCTATGCTATGGCTAGTATAGAGGCCCTGCTCGAACAAAAGACCGAAGTTCCCATCTGGTTTGAGCGATGCGCACGGCACTACAAGGCGATCGAGGCCGTGGCCCAACAAGTTGATTGCACTCACAAAGCCGCCCTATCGTATAAATCCATCAACCAACCAGGCACCAGTCGCGATCGGTTAAAGTCCGCTGAACGCGCTTTAAAAGCGGCGCAGGCGACCGATACCATTGTTGCGGCGCTGGTTTATACGGATCTTGCGGAAAGCTATATCCCACCACAATTTGAGATTGGAGCTTCAGCCGACGCTGACCGTCGACGTGTCTTGGATTACACGCAGCAGGCACGCGAAATTTTGTCAGCCCATGATCAAGAGGATCACCTCCTTTATGCAACCCTCCTCGCGCGAGAAGCGACAGCTCTCGAAGACCTGGAGCGATATGAGGAAGCTGAGGTTTCGATGGTTCTAGCGATGGCATTGATCGCGAAGCAACCGGAACAAGAAGAGCTTCTTGCTGATTTGCGGCGTCGATATGCGAAGATTTCTGCATGGAACTCCAATGCCGGAGAGGATCGAAATCAGGTCACGGTCAAAATGGAAAACGGCCGCGAAGTAATCCTAAAGGTCAAGAGGCGTAAGCGGGTTATCTACCCAAAAACAAAAGGAGTGAGTTCCGAGTACGGTTTGGGTCGTGTGCTGATCACGCTCAGTCCGGATGGCAAAGTTGATCGAGCTGAGATTGTCGAAAGCGAACCGACGCCAGCATTCGGGGAGGCCGTGAAGAAGGCCGTGGAGGACTGGATTTTCACACCGCTTGATGACACGCCGCCAGAATCGATTCCAGCGTTCCAGTATGGCGTTTCATTCGACTACGTCCGCCGCCGATAGGCTTCGATGACGAACACCCATGCATAAAAGCACATCAATTCATGGGGTTTGGGCAGCGTTCAGGGTGAAGGTCAACAGTCGCTAAAGCCTCATCCTGAGCGCAGTCGAAGGACGAGGCGTTGCTTCAACACTTCCGGCCCTCGTCCTTCGACTGTGCTCAGGATGAGGGCCGACTTTAAGTTTCTACGAGGGCTAATTCTCGACCTCAAAGGTCAGACCCGCCTTCTCTTTCAGGCGTTTTACCAGATGCCCGCCCATGGCCGGGGCGGGCGTCCAGATGCCACCGGCCGTCCCGGTCTCATCATGGACGAGGCAGATCGCGCTTTCGGCGAGCATTTTTGAGGTCGAACCATAGCCCGGATCCTTGTCTCCGGTCACGCCTGCAACAATCACCTGACCATCGGCCGACGTGCCGTGGAACATGACGTCATAGAAGCCGGCTTCGCGTTCTTCTTTGCTTGGACCTTCGCCAGGCTTAGGGCCGTCATCGCCGCCCATCATATCCATGCTGGCGACCGCTTCAGCCATCGCTTTGCCTTCATCGCCAGGCCCGGTCAGCATCATCTCATCGTAGACAAAGTCTTCGCCATAGGCGTGCCCCATCAGCGCGTTGGAGCGGTGAACATTCTTGGTGTTGATCGAGGCCATGATGAACGGCGCCGACCAGCTGCCAATGTCGGTATCCTCCACCGGCGCCATGCCGTGCGGCTGATCCGGGCCTTGGAAGCCCATGGTCAGGCTGAACGGGTTTTGCAGCAGCCCGAGGATGGACGGGTCTTTGCCGACGGACGCCATGGTCGCCTTGAAGCTCGCGGCCGTACCACCCGAGAAGGTGCCCTGCATCTTGCGGACGCGGCCTTTGATCCGTGGGACCGGCACGCCAAAGCGTTCTTTCGCCGCTTCCTGCGTGAACCAGACGCCGAGATCGAACGGGATCGAGTCGAAACCACATGAGAAGACGATGCGTGCGCCGCTTGCCTTCGCCGCCGCATCATACTTGTCGATCATCTGATGCATCCAGGCAGGTTCGCCGCACAGATCGACATAGTCGGTTCCCGCATCGGCGCAGGCTGAGACCAAAGCTTCGCCGTAAAGCTGATAAGGCCCAACGGTCGTACAGATACAGCCCGCGCGCTCGACCATGGCGCTCAGGCTGGCTGGATCATTGGCATCGGCGACCACAAAGGGTGTATCGGCAGGGGCGCCAATTTCATCGCGAACCGCTGCGAGTTTCTCCGCGCTACGGCCTGCCATGGCCCATTTTACTTCGCCGCCCACCCTGTAGGTCTTGGACAGATATTCAGCGACCAACCGGCCGGTATAACCGGTTGATCCGTAAACGATGACGTCAAATTCGCGGCCAGTTGCCATGGCATCCTCCTATAGCTCTTGCGCACTAACTGGCGCACAGAGGGGACCTTGGCAAATACTCTCGCAGCGTCACCTACCAGAAGGTGATGTAAAGCCCGACCAGGATCGCAATCGCGACACCCGCTGCAACCTTGAACGTCGTCGTCGTCGCAAAGCTGATATCACCCAATTCGACCGGCTGGTGTTCTTCGGGCGGTGGTGTCAAAAGCGACACGACAATGCCGATGACAACGCAGATCAGGAAAATGAACCAGATCCGCACCACGAACGGCATGTTCGTCACGTCAAAGTCTGCCAGACCAAGAATGGGATTGAAGATCGGTCCGAGAATGGCGGCGACCCCGCCCCCATCTGACCCAGAGGCGGTGAAGAACAGCAAGGACAGAACCACTGACGAGATTAACAGCGCAAAGGCACCCGCCGTATTGGTCCGCTTCCAGAAGAAGCCCAGAAGGAAGACGGCGACGATGCCGGGGGCAACAAAGCCGGTATATTCCTGGATGGTCTGGAAGATACTCGTACCGCCGCCAAGCAATGGAATGGCCAGGAAGAGCGCGATCAACATCGCCGTCGCTGCGGTCACCCGACCGACCAGCACATAATGTCTTTCGCCACGATCCTGGGCGACATAATCGCGATAGATATCCATGGTGAAGATGGTCGAGATGGAGTTGATCATCGAGGCCAGTGAGGACACGATCGCGGCCACCAAGGCTGCGAAGATCAGGCCCCGAATACCGACGGGCATCAGCGCCATCAGCGCTCCATAAGTGCTGTCAGGCTGAGCGCTCAGCGCCTCTTGGCTGAGCCCCTGAAGACCTTCCTGTGCGAGCCAAAGCGCGGCAATCCCTGGGATCACAACGATCAGCGGAATGAGGAATTTCAGCAAGGCCGCGAAGGCGAGACCTTTTTGTGCCTCGGCCAGGCTTTCGGCCCCGAGCGCACGCTGGATGATGTACTGGTTGAAGCCCCAATAAGAGAAGTGGAGCACCCAAAGACCGCCGAGCAAGGTCCAGATCCCCGGTAGATTGCCATAGCTCGGATGATCGCGATCGAGAATCATCTCGAAATGACCGGGCAGCTCTCCCATCAGCGTTGAAAGCCCGCCCATCGCGCCGCCATCGCCGCCGACCATGCCAAGCACAAGAAGGGTGATGGCGAAGCCACCCAGGATCAGAATGACGACCTGAATGATATCGGTGAGCGCCACCGCTTTCAGACCCCCATAGAGCGAATAGAGCAGTGCGAACCCGGCCAGCATGGCCATACCCGTAAACACGCCCAATCCGGTGACCGCCTGGATCGCCAGCGCGCCGCCATACAATACCGTCGTCAGGTTCACAGCAGTGAACAAGAAGATCCAGAAGAGCGCCATAATCGTCTTCACACTCGGCCCGAACCGGGTCTCGAGGAATTGCGGCATCGTGTAGATGCCCCGCTTCAGGAAGATCGGCAGGAAGAAGGCCGCAACGATGATCAGGACCAGAGCCGCTTGCCACTCATAGGCAGCAATTGCGAGCCCGACCACGAAGCCTTGTCCGGACTGACCGATAATCTGCTCGGCCGATATGTTCGCGGCAATCAGGGACGCCCCAATCGCCCACCAGGGCAGCGCCTTGCCGGCAAGAAAATAGTCTTCCGTATCTTTCGTTTCGCCTGCGGGTTCGCGAGACACGAAGATAGCGATGGCAAACAGTGCGACCGCGTACAGGCCGACGATCACCAGATCGATGGTGTCCAATGACATATTGCTTTCCTCCCTGGACCGAGATCTTGCTCGTCCTTATGTCAGCCCTACGAAATACGTGACAGCGATGTCAACGCCTCTCACCCATTGCGCGTGCTTTCGGGGCTTATTCAGCTGACTCCGCCGCGGGCGGCAAGAGGTCAAATGCAAGGCGTTGCAGCGCTTGCCCTTCTTCGGTGTCCAACGGGAAGGCCTGTTGCGCCGTGGTGAGGTCCGCGCGGGCTTGGGCAAAATCACCCATGACGGCGCGAGCTCGTATCAATCGCATCCAGCCCTGGAAATCACTCGGGTCCTCGGCTAGTCGCGCGGCCAGTCCATCCACCATATTGTTGATCATCGCCATTTGCTCATCGGCTGACATGGCTTCGATTTGTGAGCGGGTTTCTGGATCGAGCTGCGGTGCCGCGCTGCGATCTTGGAGCATCTGAACCACGCGATTGCGCTCAGAAACGATGGATTCTGCGTCGTTCGAAATCTCGAGCGCTGTGTCATAGGCACCGAGCGCGGTTTCGATCTCGCCCAGCCTTAGATAAGAGCGCGCCAACAGCACATACCCGTCCGCGGGCGGGTCATCATCGGCTTCAAGGCGCGCGCGCAGTTCGACCACCAAGTCTTCTAACGTGTCCGGGAGTTCAGCAATTTGCTGCGCCTGGAACTCTTCGAAAGAGACCGGCTGCAGACCCGGACTCCCCACGATGGAGTACATTCCCACACCGCCAAGCAGCAAAGCGGCCGGAACGATGCTGATGGCCATGGATTTCAATCGCTCACCGGTCAAATCTTGCTCTGGCCTATCGAGCAAATCCAAAATCCGCCGATCCAAAGCATCGCGCGCCTCATGCGCCGCTTGAGCGCTGAGCCGCCCCTCCGCCTCGTCTCGGTCAACCGTATCTCGCTGACGGCGGGCTTCTTCAAGCGCCTGCGGCGCGGCGATGCTGGGTTCCCGGATGAAGGGCAGCATCAGATACAGACCGACCAGCGCCAGGAGCCCAATAAAGATCAACCAGATCAAGAGGAGGCATCCTTGTTCGCAAGGGCCGCCGCGACGCGCGCACGGTCTTGTTCGGTCAATTCCTGCGGCGCGGCCGCAGCAGACGCCCTGCGGAGACGCCGGACATACCAAATACTACCAAATAGCAACAAGATCACCGGGCCCGCCCACAAGAGAAGGGTGTTCATTTGCAGTGGCGGTGTCATCAGCACGTAATCGCCGTAACGTTCCCGCAAATACTCGCGCACTTCATCATTGCTATCGCCCGCTTCGACCCGTTTCCGGACCAGGCGGCGCATGTCTTCGGCGAGCGGCGCGTTGGAATCGTAGATGGATTGGTTCTGACAGACGACACAGCGCAAGGTCTTGGAAATCTCTTCGGTTCTTGTGTCCACGACGTCCGTGTCTTGTGGGGCGGATGTGTCCTGCGCCCAGCTGGCTCCGCTGATCAACAGCAAAGCAATTAAGGAGAGCCAGAGGGGTTTCACGAAGACGCCGCCGCCTCAGCGATTTCTTGCTCGATCGCGGCGATGACGGGCTGGATCGTGTCGATCCAAACGTCCGGTGTGATCGGACCGATTTGCTTGTATCGAATGCGCCCGCTGGGATCGATCACGAAAGTTTCAGGCGCGCCGGTGACCCCAATCTCAATCACCAGATCGCTCTCTGCGTCGAAAATGATCGTATCGTAAGGATCGCCGTGCGTCTCAAGCCAATCGAGCGCGTCTTGTTGATCATCGCGCCAATTCACACCGACAATCTTGACGCTGTCATCGCGTGCGAGCTGCATCAGAGTTGGATGTTCCTGCAAACAGGCAACACACCAGGAGCCAAACACGTTCACCAGGGCCACTTCGCCAACAAGGTCGGCTTCGCTGACCATCACATCGTCTTCGCGCAATTCTGGTAATTCAAAGGCCGGGATTTCGCGGTCGATCATTTCCGTTGGGATGACACTCGGGTCGCGTGTCAGGCCGATTGCGAGAAACACAATCAAGACCAGAAACAGGCCAACAGGGACAATACGAGACCAAGTCACAGAACTACTCCGCAGCAACAGGTTGTGCCGGTGGGCTCGGCACCCGTCGGCGGGCGTAAGCATGCCTGCGATCGGCAACGGAGACAAATCCGCCAACGGCCATCATCATTGCGCCGATCCAGATCCAGATCACCAGCGGGTGATAATAGACGCTGACAACCCAACCGTCCTCAGGACTGCCCTCGCCTTTGGCCGCATACAAAATTCGCAGGGCGCCGATTTCCATTGCGCCCTCGGTCGTATTGTTCCGCTCGACCGGGTACATACGTTGCTCCGGATTGAGCGTCGCCACCGGTTGGCCATGGCGTTCGATGACTATTCGGCCGGTTTCGGAGATGTAATTGGGCCCTGCCGCCCGATCGACGCCTTCGAGGCGGAATTCGTAACCCGACAGCGAAATGCTCTCGCCAAGCTTGAGCCGGTCGACTTCTTCATCCGACCAGACGCCCATGGCAACCACTCCGACCGTACACACGGCCAAGCCAAGATGTGCGAGCGCAAATCCATGGGTCGCCCCAGACAAAAGCGAGAACCGCTGGAGCAGATTGCCAAAATTACTTTTGGTTTCGCCCACACGCAGTTTGCGAGCGTAATTCGCGACCGTCCCAACAAACAGCCAGGCGGCGAGTCCCATACCAATCGCGCCGAACACAGTGTTTCCGAACATGGCAACCGCGATGGTCAGCGGAATGGCGACAATGGCCATAATCAAAAGGGTCTTTTGAACCCGTCGCCAGCTGTCGCTGCGCCATTTCATCAGCGGCGCCACGGCCATAAACACAATCAGCACGGCCATGATCGGCCCAAAGGTAAGCTCGAAATATGGCGGGCCAACCGTAATTTTGTCGCCGGTCATCGCATCGATCACCAGTGGATAAAACGTGCCGAGGAACACCGTTGCGGTGGACACGACCAGCATGACATTGTTCAGGACCAGACCGCCTTCGCGGCTTTCAAACTCGAAGCTTGCACCATGCGCGATTTTGCCTGAACGCAAAGCGTAGAGCGCGAGCGCGCCGCCCGTCGACAGGATCAGCAGCGCCAGAATGAAAATCCCGCGATCAGGATCGACGGCGAAGGCATGCACGCTGGTCAGCACCCCAGATCGGACAATGAACGTTCCAACCAGGCTTAGAGAGAACGTCGTAATCGCAAGCAGCAACGTCCAGCGAATGAAGCTGCCGCGCGCTTGCGCCACGAGCGTGGAATGCAACAGGGCAGTTCCGGCGAGCCACGGCATGAAGCTGACATTCTCGACAGGGTCCCAGAACCACCAGCCGCCCCAGCCGAGCTCATAATAGGCCCAGACACTGCCCAGCACGATGCCTATGGTCAGGAAGCTCCACGCGAGCAGAACCCATGGCCGGATCCACCGGGCCCACATCGCATCCACCCGGCCTTCAATGAGCGCCGCAACCGCGAAAGAAAACGCCACTGAGAAGCCAACATAGCCGAGGTATAAAAATGGCGGATGAAGCGCCAGTCCAGGATCTTGCAAAAGCGGGTTCAAGCCGACCCCGTTTTCTGGCACCGGCGAAAGACGTTCGAACGGGTTAGAGGTGAAGATCAGAAAGGCGAGAAATCCCGTCGTCGTCAGGCCTTGGATGGCAACCGCCCTTGCCCGCAAGCCCGATGGTAGAGTCTTACCGAACCAGACCATGGCCGCCCCAAAAAGCGCCATAACCATGATCCAGAGCAACATGGAGCCTTCATGATTGCCCCATGTGCCACTGAACTTGTAGATCATTGGCTTGGTCGTATGCGAATTCGTCGCTACAAGTTTCACGCTGAAATCGGAAATGACGAAGGCATACGCCAACAGCCCGAAGGCAAGTATACAAAGCCAGGCTTGCGTAACCGCTGCTCGGTCCGCGAACAGCATGGCGCGCCGATCGTTCTGATGCGCGCCCTGCAAGCCCATCCATCCCTGCAGCGCACTGATCACCAGCGCCAGGATAAGAGCGATTTGTCCGATCTCTGCGTGCATGCACTTTCTCTAACAAAAAGGCGGGCCTTTGGGGTCCGCCATTCTGTTTTAATATGTCAAAGTCGGCGCCAGAAACAATGCTTCGTCTGGCCGCACTTTATGAAGTCTACTCAGCAGCAACTTTCGTCGCTTGCTCATTCAGGATGTGCAATGGCGGCTCGCTCGCCCAGTCGGCAATCTGCTCGAGATCGTAGTGACGGCAGGCTTCCATCAACATGCGAACTTCGGTCCACATATCGCCATCTACGATGGGCATGAACAGATCGGCAATATTGTCGATGCCGAGATAGGTGCGAACGCCCGCGTTCTTTAGCTTCACAAAGGGTCCGATGGAATTGTGCAAAGGGCCCTGCATGGGCAACTGTTTCATCGACAGCGCTGCCGACGGGCAGATCACGATGCCAACATCAGCCTCTTTGCAGAGCGCCACAATGCGGTCCTGCTCGCTCTCATCTTTGGCGGAGACCGAAATCGAATGAATGCCATAAACGCGGCCCTGCATACCGTGTTCGATCGTTTTCAGACACAGTAATTCGGTCTCGTGCTGGAATGGATTGTTTTCCTGGTCGACATGAACCTCCACCATTTTGCCAAGCTCCTTGGCGGTCTGCAGGACGATGTCGAGGTGCTTTTCTTCTTGTGGACGGTCACGCGATGGCAGACCGCCACAGAAATCAGCGAGCTTACAAGCTTCCATGTATTGCTCACGTGACGTTTCATCGAGCACGCCCTCAAGCGGCTGAATGCCGATTTCGAAGCGGATCTTGTCTTTGAAGCGCTCTTTGACTTCGACCGCAGCGTGGATGGGTTTGAGGCCAATGATGCTGTCCGCATCGACCATTGTCCGGCAATATTGCGCACCTTGATCGACAACGGTCTGAAGTGCACGCGAAATGCGTTCGACTAGATCTTCGTGCGTGTAGTTTTCTTTCAAGTGGCGATAGAGTTCCCACTTCTTTTCCATGTCGGCGAAGCCAAGCGCGAGATTTTCCGGCGAGATCAGATAGGCTTTGTCGAAGTGACCATGATGGTTCGACCAGCCGCCCCGCTCGCGCACCAGTTCCAGAAAGCGCGTGCGCAAATCCCAAGGGCGGTCGCCGCTATTGATCTTATAGCTGTAGGTGCCCTGCTCGAGATCCGAGATCACCAGCTCAATTGTATCGCGGGCGACCTGCCGGTCCGTATAAAGCGGAATTCCGTGCTTCACCGAGAGTGAGCGGATACTGGCCGCATCCGACGCTTCATCATAAGTCGAGTCGCCGGTTAAAATATTGACGACAAAGTCAACTTTGCCGTCTTGGATCAGGGTCTTGATATTTGGCTCTTCGTCGCTGGAAATCTTTCGGGCTGCAATCGACGGAACATCATTTTCGGCGAGGAAGCGATGGGTGCCGGGCGTGGCATAGAGGCCGACTCCAATATCGGCCATTTGGCGGCAGGCTTCGAGCAGGAATTCCTTGTCTTCCATGGCGCCGGCGCTGATCAGTAGGGATCGTTTCTGACCCCGCGCAAGCATCTTGAGATTGAACCCGATTAAGTCGATTTTTGTGTGGGTGTCTTGCGCAGCCATGATGATCCTCTCCGTTTTGAGCCATGTTCGCCATCGCCGCCGAGCGGGCAAACGGCCTGAACATCGTTCGATTCCTCGCCAAGTCAATCGTCAGTTTGGTCGTTTCTTGTGCGAAACTTTTAGCTGGCAGTGCCAAACCATCGCCATCACAACAATGCAAGCCCCCCGTCACTGAAGGACCTGCATATTGTGAAAATGTGATCGTGCTAGCTGCGGGCTGGAAGCACTTTCGGATTGCGCAAGACCGCGGCACTGATCAAGGCGATGATCAGGCCCACTGGGAAAATCTCGAGAAAGGTGAACGGCATACGGACGAGCGGATTGCGATAGCTCGTCAGCATCGCTTCGAGATCAGCGACTTTCTTGGCCAACGCCTCTTCAGCGAGGCCCTGCGCTTCATAGCCCGCCATTTGCGAAGCCCGGTAAGCGTCGATCCAGGCGAAATCCGTGACCTGCAAACTCACTTCCCAGGACAAAACATAGAAGACCGTCGCGACGGCGGCGATGCCCGCTCCAAGACCCAATGCAGGCAGGAATTTGATCACTCCGCCAAGCGTCTGATCGCGATAACGTTTCACACCGATAAAAATCAGAGACAGGACGATGATCATTGTCAGATAGCCCTGGACCTGAGAGCCGCTCCCACCGCCAAGCACAATCCCTGCAGTCATGATCGCGATAATCACGACACCGGCGATCCCGCCGTATACCAACATAATCCGAAGCATGATCGTTTCTCCTTTGGTTCAAATCATGCGCCCAGGCTGATCCGAACCACCCCCTTTTTGCTATCACCCATCTGGGTGATTTTCGCGAATGACCTCAAAATCGCCCTAAGGAATGAGGCTCAATTCCTTGGCTTTCTGAACCGCTTGCAGGCGTTGGCTGACTTCCAGTTTTTCATACAATTTTGCGACGTGAGATTTCACCGTGTTCGGCGAGACGTGAAGCGATTCAGCAATTTGTTTGTTCGATTGGCCCGTCGCCAAGTGTTCGAGCACGGCATGTTCGCGTTTAGTGATCCCCAAGGATGTCAGGGCGGCCTGATTCAGCGAAAACTCTGCTTGCGCGGCGCGTGGCGTGAGGGCGCGGCCCACCCAGAGGCCAAGGGCGGCGAACCCCAATCCAATCAAAATGATATAGATCTCGGTCGAGAAGACACGCGCCATGTACTGGTACTCAACCCACTCCAAGAGGAAGACCGCAGCGGCCAAAATGATCGCGTAAATAACGATGGCGCGTTTCATGATGCAAACATGCCCAAACTCAGATAAGTTGACCAGCACTATTCAGTACGCCTCAAACTTGATTCTCCCCAAACACGAGGAATACCGTTTAAAATCGCGTTTGGCGCGAGACACCCACGCTCATCGCGTCTGAAGAACAGACTGCGCTGGAGAAATCAGCTGCGGAACGACCCGTATGTGAGCATCAAAATATTGTGGCTTTTCAGATGGTTCGGTCGTAAACAAGACCTTTACAAGTCGGGTTGGCGCAACCATTGCTAGCATGACAGGTAAGAAATGCGGCGTAGCCTCGCATTTTTGCCCCAGTCGAGGTTATAATGAAGCCTATGAGTGAAGTACCTGAAGCGGAAAAAATGAAACCGTCTGACGCAATCGGACGATTGCAAGCGGCTCAAAAGGCCTCGGGCTACCTGGCTTGGGGTGGTTTGGGCTTGGCGTTTTTGTGGTGGGTCGCCGCGATTGTCGGCACCATTGCCCTGATCGGACCGGAAGCCTTGGGCGACGTTCAGCCCGCTCTGATCGTGGCGGGATTGATTGCGATCATCCTCCCGGGACTGATGTTGGTCCTCGCTGGCATGATGGCGCGCGAGCAAGCGCGGGCGACAGCGGCGAATGCCGTGGTTCTTGAATCCGCCGCGCGTCTGCTGCTCCCGGCTGAGACCATGGCCAAAGAAGCCAAAGTGTTCGCCGATGAAATGTCGAAAGCCAGCGCAGAAGTCGATCGCTCCATGGGGCATGCCCTCTCGGCCATGAAAGCCATGTCAGCGGAAATCGGGGATGAGCGTCAGCGCTTGGAATCGGTGACCTATGCCAGCGCCGATAATGCACGTGATCTTGCCGAGCGCCTCGGCAATGAACGCAATGGTCTGGAACAACTCGCCAAGGATCTTCGCGAACAAACCGATCTCTTGAACGAGGCGATCCCAGAGCAAGCCGATATGATGGTCGCCTCCGCCAAGGCCGCGGCCAACGAAGTCGGGGCCGCAGAAGATGCCTTGCAAGCGCGCTTGGCCAGCCTCGATCAGACCGGACGCAGCCTCGCTCAGAAAATTTCCGCCATGGATACGCTCGCCGCCGAAGCGGGCGAACGCAATGAGACGCTTTTATTTGCGATTGCGCGCATGGAAGAGAAGCTCGAACAGTCGCGTAAGACCGTTGAGACGGCCGCGCGCGCGGGTGAACTCGCCGCCGCTGCTGCTGGAACCACGGGCGATCGCCTTTTGGAATCGGTGAAAGTCGCGCTCGATGGCGCCCGCGATGCCAGCAGTGAGATCCAGAACCAAACATTTGAAGCGTCAGAGTCGGCTGCGCGCGCCCTCGCAGAGCTTAAAGAAGCCGGGCAGCAAGCGGCTGCCGCGGTGCGAGCGGCAGGTATGGCTGCGCGTGCAGAAATGGACATCGCCGAACGCCGCGCGACGAATACGAGCCAGGCGCTCCTGAAAAAAACCAAGACGATGCAGGCCCGGGTCACGAAGCCAACCAGTATCGCCGAAGACCCCATCCTGGAGCCCACTCCAGAACCGCACATCGAACCGGAGGTGCACGTAGAAGCACCGCAACCCGCCGTGCAATCACCGTCACGCGCGGTCGAAGAAGACCTTTTTGAGGCCAGTGCTGACAGAATGGCGAAAGCCATGCTCAAGGAAGCGAAGGACGGCCGAACAAACGGCGCGGCTGCGAATGGCAGCAATGGCCACGACACGTCGAACGGCGCGGCGGAGCCAAGCACGGAAAAAGACTCGAACGTCTTCGCGTCTTCAAAGACCTCCCTGATTGATCTTGATGGCGGCGTGGAGTTGACCAGCGCACCACGTACGGCTGAATCTCTCAGTGACATTATCGCCGATATGGAACGCGATGAGCGTTCAACTCTGTCGCGCGAGGAAACCGCTGAAGCGTTGCTCAACCAGCTTCAAGAATCAGGGATCAAGCTTACGGATATCTTCCGGCCAAAGGATAAAAAACGAATCGCAGTCGCGGCACGCAAGGGCGAAGAGCAACGTCGCTCGGCCATCAATCAACAGGTTGGCCGTCAAGTCGAACGGGTGCGTCAGCGCTTGCGTGGCAATCTCGAAATGATGACCCTGGCCCGCGACTTCCTCGCGCTCGAGGAATCTGATGCGCTCAACGCGCTCGAGAACACGCATGCGTCAAACAAGAATGCGAGTGCGCGCTTAGCGACCTATCTCTTGCTCGACGCAGCGGTGACCTAGAAGCGATCTATTCGCCGATCCAGTCGAAATCCGGCTCATCCCACCAGGGGAAGAAACTCGGCATGCCGTCTGAGACCTTCACGGGATAGACGGGTTTGCGCTTCTCTAGAAAGCTCATCACGCCCTCGCGCGCATCATCTGTCTGGCCTCGGGAAAAAATCGCCGCGCTGTCGACAATATGCGCTTCCATGGGATGGCTCGCGCCCAGCATGCGCCACATCATGTGACGGGTCAGCGTGGTCGACACCGCCGCCGTATTCTCGGCGATCTCATTCGCCATGGCGCGTGCGACCGTCATCAAGTCTGCTTGGGCGTGTACCGAATGCACCAAGCCACCTTTGTGCGCTTCTTCGGCTGGGAACACGCGCCCGGAATAGCACCACTCCAAAGCCTGCTGGATGCCGACCAGGCGCGGCAGGAACCAGCTGGAGGCCGCTTCCGGATTGATTCCGCGGCGGTTGAAGACGAAACCGAAGCGCGCATTGTCAGACGCCAGGCGTACATCCATCGGCAGCTGCATCGTGACACCGACACCGACAGCGGCGCCGTTAATCGCGCCGATCACCGGCTTGAGGCTGTCAAAGATTCGAAGGGTCAAACGTCCCCCGCCATCGCGCTGAATATCAACTTTGCTGGTGCGTCCAACTTCGCCCGTGTCGGCGCGCGCTTCATAATCGAACGTTTTGGCGCCTTCAGAGAGATCAGCTCCGGCGCAAAAGGCCCGCTCGCCCGCGCCCGTAACAATCACCGCGCGGATGTCATCATTGGCATCTGTTTTATCAAACGCGTCGATCATCTCGTACATCATCTTGCCGGTGAAGGCGTTCATTTTGTCCGGGCGATTCAGCGTCAGAATCGCGATTTGCCCTTCCTGTTCGAGTTTGATCTGCTCATAATCGCCGAGGCTGGTCATTGCGCTCTCCTATCCATGGTTTGGCGACAGGAAGCGGTCTGAACTGCGACACGTCAACCGTGACGCCGCGTTGCCCCTTTTGAATTGGTGACGCCTGTGTCATCTTCAAAAAAAGACGGCGGTTTGATCCGCTCTATCTGGGAGTCTGAAATGTCGGAATTTGATTACATTGTCGTCGGCGCCGGGAGCGCGGGCTGCGTGCTCGCCAATCGCCTCACCGAAGATGGTAAGTCCACCGTGCTTTTGCTTGAGGCAGGCGGCAAAGACAGCTCTTTGATGATCCACATTCCAGTTGGCTATGCGCAGACCCTGAAAGACCCGAAAGTCAATTGGCTCTATGAGACCGAGCCAGATCCCGGCACGCATGACCGGGTCCACACCTGGCCGCGCGGCAAAGTGCTCGGCGGATCCTCTTCGATTAATGGTCTGCTCTACATTCGCGGTCAGAGAGAAGATTATGATGGCTGGGCTCAGCTCGGGCTTCGGGGTTGGTCTTATGATGATCTCCACCCCTATTTCCTGCGCAGCCAGCATCAGGAACGAGATGACATGGAAGGCCATGCCAAAGGCGGTCCACTCAATGTCTCGGATGTGACCGAAGCTCACCCTGTCTCCGACGCTGTGATCGAAGCCGGCAAAGCGATGGGACTGCCCCACCGCGATGTGAACGGCGAAGACCAGGAAGGCGTCGCTTATTACCAGCTCACAGTTAAAAATGGCCGCCGCTGCAGCGCCGCGGTGGCGTATCTCAACCCGGCAAAGAAACGCCCTAACCTACAAATCGAGACCAAGGCGCTCGCCGCACGCGTCCTGTTTGACGGCCAAACGGCGACCGGCGTCGAGTACACTCAGAACGGTCAAACCAAAGTCGCGAAAGCCCGCGCGGAAGTCATCCTCGCCGGTGGTGCCATCAACAGTCCCCAGCTCTTGGAACTGTCCGGCATTGGCAATCCTGAGCTCTTGCAGGACAAAGGCATAGAGGTCGTTTCCGGCCTGCCTGGGGTTGGGGAAAATCTGCAGGACCATTTTGTACTCGGCAATCGCTATCGGATGAAACCAGGAAGTCCGTCTGTGAACGAACAATCCCGCGGCCTCTCCATGATCGGCGAAGTCTTCAAATATCTCACACAGCGCAAGGGCTTGCTTACACTGTCCGCCGCTCACGTCGCCGCGTTTATCAAGACCCGTCCTGAACTCGCGACGCCTGATGTGCAATATCACATCCTGCCCGCGACCATGGATTTGCAAAAGATGACCGAGACCGGGGATATGGAGCTTGAAAAGCATCCGGGGATCACGATCGCACCATGT
Organism: Pseudomonadota bacterium; assembly: GCA_038527765.1. GTDB lineage: Bacteria > Pseudomonadota > Alphaproteobacteria > Caulobacterales > Hyphomonadaceae > Henriciella. The sequence goes on along the minus strand of JBCBFK010000009.1, from coordinate 91,142 downwards.
CAGCTGCGCCCGGAGAGCCGCGGCAGTGTCCATGTCAAATCCGCCCAACACGATGCGCACCCTTCCATTCGACCGAATTATTTGTCCGACCCCCTCGACCAGCAAACCGCCGTCGCCGGTCTGCGCTGGGCGCGCGAGCTCGCCGCTCAACCGGCACTGGCAAAGTACATCGAGCACGAGCTGGAACCCGGCGACGCGCTGCAATCCGACGAAGAATTGCTCGAGTTCGCGCGTGAGACGGGCGGCACGATCTATCACCCGGTTGGCACCTGCAAAATGGGCCCGGACGGAGATACGATGGCCGTGGTCGATGACCAGCTGCGTGTGCGCGGGGTCGAAGGATTACGCGTTGTCGATGCCTCGGTCATGCCGCGCCTCGTTAGTGGCAACACCAACGCGCCAACCATCGCGATCGCGGAGAAGGCCTGCGATATGATCCGCGCTGCCGCGAAAGAGAAAGTATCCGCGTAAGTCATGCCGGGTGACATTCCTATCGAAGCGCTTTTCGCGCCCATCTTTGTCCTTTCGGTCGCCTGGGAATGGTGGGCGGTAAAATCCGGCCGCGCCAAAGGCCGCTATGAAACCAAAGACGCGATCACCAGCATGGCGATGGGGCTCGGCAATGCGATCATTGGCACGCTGACCGGCGTTGCGGCCCTTTGGATCCTGATGCTGGCATGGCCATATCGGGTGATGACCGTTCCGACGACCTGGTGGAGCTTCCTGATCGTCTTTGTGCTCTATGACTTCGTGTACTATTGGAAGCACCGGTTCGCGCATCGGGTGCGCTGGTTCTGGATGGAGCATGTCACCCACCATTCGAGCAAACATTACAATCTCTCGACAGCTTTGCGTCAGCCCTGGTTTGGGCCGTTCACAGGCCTGATCGCGGTCGGTTGGTCCTTGGTTCTCTTAGGCTTCCACCCGGCCTTTATTGGCATCGCGGGCGGCATCAACCTGGTCTATCAATTCTGGATCCACACCGAAGCGATCGACAAGTGTCCGCGCTGGTTCGAAGCGGTGTTCAACACACCGAGCCATCATCGCGTCCATCACGCGACCAATCCCCGTTATCTCGATGCAAACTATGCCGGCGTGTTGATCATTTGGGACAAGATGTTCGGCTCCTTCATCCCGGAGCTAGCCGAAGACAGACCGGACTATGGCATCGTCAAACCGCTCAATACCTACAACCCGATCATTGTTGCGTTTCACGAGTTTGGCGGCCTCTTGCGCGATTGCGCCCGCGACGGCGTTCGCCCGCTGACCTGGCTCAAACGCGCCGCTAATGCCCCCGGCTGGAGCCCGGATGGGGACCATAATCGCACAGAAGAAATCCGCGCCCGTTGGGTCGAGAATAAGCGCGCAGACGCTTCATCGTCTCGCTAACGTTCAAACACCACACTCAGATTGTTGGCCGGCATTTCGATCACGTGTTTCAGCGTCAGGCCGGCTTCGTTGGCGATCGGGAGCAAATCGAGATCGAGGTCTCTTACCCCCCAGCTCGGGTCGCGACGTTGCAGATCTTCGCTAAACCGTGCGTTTGATGGCGCAATCTCCCCCGCGCGGGCGAAGGGGCCGTAAAGCATCAAACGCCCGCCGGATCTCAATCGACGCCCAGCCCCTGCGATCAGCCCCCGCGCGGCGGTGAACGGCGCGATGTGAATCATGTTGGCACAGAATAGCCCATCGAAGCGCGCCATCTCTGCGGCCTCCGCCCATCGCGGCGCGGTCGTATCGATCGTCAGCGGGCCGGACAAGCGGTCATGATCGGCAAAGTCACGCCAGGCGGCCTGGCTGTCTTGGCTCACCGGATCAATATCGGAATAGACCCAGCGCAGGTCTTCCAGCGCCTGAGTAATGTGCGCGCCATGTTCGCCGGTCCCCGAAGCGATTTCGAGCACTTGGCCGCGAGCCGGCATCACACGCATGAAAGCGTCACGGACGACGTCCTTATTGCGTCCAATAGAAGGTGAGAAGCGGCGACCATCTTCGCCCAAACCCCGCTGCTCGAGTGCCAGAGGCTGCCCAGACTGGGTCTTTTGATAGGTCGCGTTTTCATCGGTCATGGCCGGCTCATACGCGAGCTTTCGAGCAAAGAACAGAGCCTCGCCAAGCCATAATGAGTGGGCGCCCAACCGACGCCCACTCCTCGTTGCGTCTTAGAAGGCCCGCTGCCACCCGATCGTAAAGGTCAGATCGGTCTCCAGCTGCGGTCCGTTCAGATCACGATATAGCGGCAAGCCGATTTCAGCGGCCACGCGGTTGCCCTTTTGCCAACCTGTTTGCCCCGCCAGGTTGATGCCGAACAAGGCCTCCAGAGTCTCGCCACCATGATTGTCCGGGTCCGCCGTTTGAACCGGCGCCCGGATAAGCGGATCATTACCGTCAATCTGGCCAACGCTGCGCGCTTTCAGACGACCCGAGAATGAAATCCATGGCTGCGGCTCATAGGCCAGCCAGCCGGTTGCTTCAGCAATATCGCCGAGCGTGTAGCCCTCATCATTCTCATCGAGCCGAATGACGGCTGAGGCCTGCGCCCCATAACTCCACTTCCCGGTCCGCGACCGCGCCGTCAGCGATGGCTTGAGATCGAATGTGCCAGAGCCCAACTGCATCGGATAAGGTAAGCGCGGGCTGGGCGTCGTGCCCATCGGGGTAAGGATCTGATCGGTTTCCTCAATCGATCCGGTCGGCAAAGAGACCGCCAATCCAAGATTGATCTGTCGGTGCTCATAAGACCCGTCATCGAGGCCAATGATCGCGCCAATTGTCGTGTCTCCGATCCCCGACGTTTCTGTTGTGAACTCACCCAGCCGCGTTGTCCCCATCGGTCCCTGAAAAGTGATGTGGTCCATCTCTTTGCCGACATACATGCCCATCGCCATAAGCGTAACGCGATCGGTCAGGCCATACATGCCACCCACCATATGCATCTGCATGGGCATATCGGTTGGCACCACGCGCAAGGTCGGAGGCATCATCGGAGGATTAGCGAACGGGTTTGGCGCGGTGGTGACGATCTCCTCAGGCGTCAGCTCATCTGTGCCATCGCGATTGCCGGACATGTCCATATACATGTAGCGATAGGAGAACATCCACTCGCCTTTTTTGTGGCGGTGATCCGCCATAACGCCGATCGGTGCGTGGTCCGTTGCATAAGTCACCATGCCGCCATCGCCTTCATGGGCCGCCGCGGACAGGCTCGCGAAGAGCGCCGCAGCGCTCAGGAATAGTTTGGATTTCATATGTCTTCTCACAAAGCTTGCAGGCGCGCGACCGCGCCCACGATTGGGTCGTGTTGATTAAGCTCTGTGAGACAAAGGGGGTCCGTTGGGCGGAGCGCCGGGCCAAAGGGGCGAACGTGGCGATACAGCCTCGGGGACGCCGGGCGGTGTCGCCTTTTTGAAAGCGATCTCGATGAGGGTCGAAACCGGCGGCGCAACCTGAAACTCGAGGCTGGCGGTGCAGTCGCCGCAACACGTGTCCTCCGTCTCTTCGATCGGTGGGCTCGGCAGTTCGACTTTTACGGTGTTTGAACTGTGCACACTACACAGCATCAGCTGCAGCGTTTCACCCGCCTGAACCTTGACATGCGCCTGCGCCCCATTGGCAAAATAGCCGAGGCTGGCCAGGCTCAATAGCAAGACCCGAAAGGCGAAAAGGAAACGCATACGACAAGCCCTAAGCGCCCGCTATGGTTGGGTCTCTGCGGCAGTTTGTCCAAACGGTTGTGCGAGATCTTCTCTACCCTCGGAGACGAAGATGTAAGACCGTCCTTCGCCAAAGCGGATCATGATCCAATCATCGACCGGGTGATTTGCGGCCGTGAACGCAGCCAACATCTCTTCGGTCCCCCACGTGCCCCTCGGCATCGCCAAGGCCAGCGCACGAACCGGACAGGCATCCTGCACAGGACGATCCGTGGCGCCATAGAGATATCGCAAAGACAAGGTCCCCGGATCATACGTCCCACGCAGCACCCGCTGGGTGAAATACCATGAAAAATCGACCGCTTGTTCTGATGGGCGCTCATAGGCGACGATATCGACGTCAGCACATTGCGGCGCTCGACTAAGATAAGCTCTTACATCGCCATACTGCTCGCGGTCTTTAAAGAACTCCGTCGAAAAAAGAGGCAATGAGGCGATCGCAGCCACGGGTACCCATTTCAAGCATCGCTGGGCGCGGACCTGTTCCGGTTTGAGCGCGCAAAGACTGACGCTTGCAATGTAAAGGAGCGCCGGGATGATCACGATAAAGGCGCGTTCTTTGATGAAAGGCAGATAAAGCAGTTGGATCGCGAACACGATGCCGACCGTAAGCCCTGCACCTGTGAGAATGCACAGAAGCTCGTGTCGCTGCTCAGATCGAAGTGCAGCCTGCCAGCCCAGCCAAGTCAATCCAACGACCAGAAGATTGGCAAATCCGGTTTTAATGATCAGCCCGCGCAACACTTGCTCGAGCCCATCCATCAGAGCTTGCAAGACACCAAGATCCGGGTCCGGTGCGCCAGGGTTTTGATCTGGCCGCGAGAGCAAGACCCAGCAAGCGGTGGGCAAAATGGCGGCAAAACTGATTGTGCCAATACCTATGAGTGCTCTTGCATGCCCGCGCGCGAGGCTGCCGAGCCCGAGCGACAGACCAAAGCTCGCCACCCAAACAGCGGCGAAATAATGCGACAGCGATGCGATCGCGCCAAGACCGATAAACACAAAGGCATTGACCCAGACCCGATGCCCCATGGTGAGGTTTCGACCTGCGAGGACCGTCAAAGCGCAGACCACAAAGACCCCGCTCATCATACGGATTTCAGCGCTATAAAAGACCAACCAGAACGACGTCGCGCAGAGCCCCAGAAAGAGCAGCGTCTCCTTCGGTCGGTCTCCGCGCAGCGCCCAACCGAGCGCGCCACCGACACAGATAAATACGAGATTCAGCGCACGCGCTGCATATTCGCCATCAAACCATTGGCGCCAGGCGCGAAGGATCGAAAAATAGAGCGGTGGATGTACATCATTTGAGATTCTCCACCTAATCAACGCAACCAGATCGTCCTCTGGTTCTGAGAAGTACAGGGCCCAATACTCATCACGCCAGGGCGGTCTCAGGCTCCATTGCGCCATAATGAATGCCAGTGCCACGCTCAGGGCGAGCAACCAAAGACATCGATCGCGTGTGAGATTTAAGCGCACTCAGCCTGACCTTTCGTGTGCGCTTTCTTGCAAGGCACACGACCGGCCGCGTTAAAAGTTACAATCACGCCTCAGGCGCATATTGAGATATCAGGACAAGCAAGCGCGATCCGCGCCTGGCTCCGCTCTCTCCTGTTTAAGCGCGAGGTTCGAACCGATCCCGCAGCTCCGGCTTCAGAATCTTGCCATTCGCGTTTCGGGGCAAGGGCTCGGATTGGAATTGAATCTCTACCGGCACCTTGAAGGCCGCGATTTGATTGCGCACATGCGCGCGCAATTCGTCTTCGCTGACATCCATGTCCGGTTTCAGCTGCACGACCGCGCCGACTTCCTGGCCGAGGATCTTGTGCGGGATCCCAACCACAGAAGCGTCCATCACAGCCGGATGGTCGTAAAGCGCGCTCTCGACCTCGATACAGTAAATATTCTCACCGCCCCGAATGAGCATGTCTTTGGCGCGATCGACGAGATAGAGGAACCCTTCCTCATCCAGCCGGGCAAGGTCGCCTGTAACGACCCAACCATCGATGAAGGTCTCTGCGGTCGCCTCGGGCTTGTTCCAATACGCTTTGCAATTCATCGGGCCTTTGCACCAAAGCTCCCCCACTTCGCCAGCAGGCAGGACTTTTCCGTCAGGGTCGACAATTTTGTATTCAACCGCCCCCGGAGGCGCTCCAGCGCTATCGGGGCGGTTCACGTAGTCTTCGCCAATATTGACCGACGAGGTCGCGCAAGTCTCGGTCATCCCCCAACCATTGCCCGCAGAGGCGTCCGGGAAGCGTTTCTTGATCGTCGACACCAGCTCGGGCGCAGACGGCGCACCGCCATATGACACCACGGCAATCGAGGACAGATCATACTTGTCGCGATCCGGGTGCTCCAGAAGTTGCCAGGCAATCGCCGGCACGCCGCCAACATTGGTGATGCCTTCACGTTCAATGATCGGAAGCGCTTCGCCAGCATCCCATTTGTACATGGAGACGATCTTGTCCCCCCGCAGCATGGTCGGCACCAGCACCGCAAATGCGCCAGTCGCATGAAAGAATGGAATCGCCAATAGGGTTGAGTTCTGAACCTCCGGATCTGGCTCCGGCGGCGCCTCTCCTCGACGCAGATACATGCGCATGACGCAGGTTAGCGAGTTGAGCATATTGGAAATGATGGCCCGATGCGTCGCCAGCGCGCCTTTGGGACGGCCGGTGGTCCCGGATGTATACATGATCGTGGCATCATCGTCGGGGCCGAGCTCGACAGCAGGAAGGCAAATTTTCTCAAGACTGGCCCAAGATGTGGCGGGGCCGATAAGGCTTTCCATGGACACCATTTTTGCATCCGACTCGCCCTCGCCGCCCCGTGCGACGATGATCGACTCCAAGCCTGATAGGTTGCCGAGATGATCGCGGATCCGATCGAGAATTTGCGGATCTATGACGGCAACTTTCGCACCGCTATCATTGAGACCGTATTCGAGCTCATCACCGGTCCACCAGGAATTCATTGGCGTCGCAATCGCGCCGATCGACAGTGCCGCAAAGAATGGAACTGGCCACTGCGGATAATTGCGCATGATGATCGCGACGCGATCGCCTTTCTGGACGCCATAGTCCTCAACCAAAGCCTTTGCAAAATGCTCGACCGCACGGGCGAAGGCCGAATACGTGATGCGCTCATTTTCATAAACCAGGAAATCCCGCGCCGCGAACTGCATCTCGCCAAGTTCGAGGATCATGCGAATGGTCGGCGGAGCATCACCATAGACCTTCATGGAGACACCATCGACGACCCCATCGCTCAGCTTCAAAGGTGTATCGGACGCAGCAATCGCCGCATTGGCTTGTGGGATTGAGATGACAGGCCAGCCTTCCGGCAGTGCAGCAACGGCCATGGAGTTCCTCCGCAGTGTTTATAATCGTTGCCAACGGGTATGCGACATGGCTCGTCCCTACGGAAGGGGCGACGCTGCGGTAGGTTTAATTTTTCGACGAACGTCAGCGCTGCAGACTAGTCGTGAACGGCGCGAAAACCTTCGACAGAAAAGTCGATCGCGCCTTCATAGGCCGCGCTGGCTTCGAGCGCGAGCACCAAAGGATATTCCGCAACAATCAAAAAGTTCGGCAGACCGGTATCTGGCAGCTCAACTTTGATTGTCTCCATGGACGTAAAGGTGACCTGCTCTGTCACAGGCTCGGGGTTCAACATGAAGAACGCGGCAAAGGTGGCCAGACCGGCCAGAAAAATCGTCACAAAGGACTGCATCTGAGATGTCTCTCATTTACTCTACTTACCCCAGCCGTCGCAAACGATATGCCAGCTTCGCGCGCAAAGCGAGTTACTTTTTACAGAATTATTAACCACTTTTTTCGGCGCGGAGAGACCGGTCTCATCTTTTATGACGAGACGAGCCTCTCAGACTTGCGAGTACATGTGGTTTGAAAGGGTCTATTTTCCAAAATCGCAGAACCGAACGGTGCGCTCTGTTCCATCTGGCTCGGTGACGGGATATTGAGGCCCCGTCAGTTCGACATCGTCGCAGAGATAGCCAATTTGGTACATGTCGAGCAGATACTCATTCCCCGGCATCAACGCATTGGCGAGCATAATATCGGCTGCATCCTGGTGTTCACCGAGACGGAAGCGCGCCTTGAATTGATCCATGGGCGACAAGCCGCCCTGCTCAAGTTGGAAATTCAGGCTGGTCGCCTCGCCGCGCGCAAAGTCCCGGAGCTCTATGGCGGCGGGGATCTTCTTATGCTCGGGATATGTGTCGATAAACTCATCCAGTGCCCGCAGCCCGCCCCAGACCTGGTTGCCGTCCGACATTTTGAGCTCAGCCATACGATAAAGCGCGCTGGCTCGGTCTTCATCACTGGCCGTTTGCATACCGATCAGCTGCTCGAGCCGAAGGATCGCCGCTTGCTCATTTCCAGCCGCGAGCAAATCGTCGACCGTCCCCATTGCAAGATCGTAAGGGCTCATTTGCGCCGTTTCAGCGATTGGGGGTGTGTCGGCGCTCACAGGCGCAGTCTCTGTAGACGTTGAAGCACAGGCTGTGGTCAGCGCGAGTGCGGTCGCGGCGAAAAATAAACGCATAATCATATCCCTCTTCATGCAACATCTTTTGGTCATGCCGCGCGGTGGCGAGACTAAGGCCAAAATCAGGAAACGCTTGGATCAGGGCACCAAATCGCATCAACGGCATAATCAGGCACGTACCCGAACTGGTCGACCACTTGCGTCTCATCAGTCTCCCCGCTGCGGGTACAGACCAACCCGGCCCCACGCAGAAGATAGAGTTGAGCGTCATTCGGGGTGAGGCCAGCCTTGCGATAGCGCGCCACGGCAACCTCAAACTCGCCCATCAGCACTTTATCATCGAACCAGTCCGGCAGGTTCTGCAAGCGCGCCAAACGTCTTTGCGCATTTTCAATCTCCGTCGCCGCAAACACACGTCGCCGCTCCACAGAGGCGCCGCGGGCATCTTCGGGCACGAGCGCTAAAAACGCATCATAATCCTCAAGCGCGCCCGGCAAATCAAAGCGGCCTTCGAAGCGGGTTTCAGCCCGCGAATAAAGGGCGTCCGCCCGTTGTTCCGGCGTTAAGTCGTCTCGCAACAGCAGGGCGGTCAGCGCAGCGTTCGAGGCGAAAACGCTCGGGTTTTCCGAGACCGCGTCCATCTGTGTCGTGAACACAGTGGGGTCCATGGTCGATGGCACAGTTTCACACGCTGCAACCAAAAATACTGCCGCAATGAGGGGAAGTCGAATTGTCATGCGTGCGCACCTCGCCGGATCCGTCGTCCCCTGCAAGAGGCTCTGACAGGCGACTAAGGCGGAAAAACGACCGCGACTGTGATCGATGTTTTAGGCGCTGGCGGAGCGCTCAATTTTGCTGAGATCACCGCGGCCAAGCGCTTCAATCGCCTGGGCAGCAATGTGGTGGGCGTTCAACCCGGCCTGATCGTACATCAGCTCCGGCTTGTCCTGGTCCTGGAAGATATCCGGCAAGTGCATGGTGCGGATCTTCAGGCCTGTATCGAGGGCACCCACTTCAGCCAAATGTTGCAGGACAAATGCCCCAAACCCCCCGCGGGCCCCTTCTTCGATCGTGATCAGCACTTCATGCTCTTTGGCCAGGCGCTCCGTCAGCTCAGCATCGAGCGGCTTGGCAAAGCGGGCATCTGCGATGGTGCAAGACAGTCCCTGCGCGGCGAGCATGTCCGCGGCTTTGAGAGACTCCTGAAGCCGTGCGCCATAAGACAAGATCGCAATCGCGGTGCCTTCACGAACAATCCGACCTTTGCCAATTTCCAGAGGGGTCGGAACGTCCGGCATTTCGACGCCATAGCCTTCGCCGCGTGGATAGCGGAACGCAGACGGGCGATCGTCAATCTCATTGGCGGTTGCCACCATCCGCGCCAGCTCAGCTTCATCGGCCGCGGCCATGCAGATGATTCCCGGCAAGGCACCGAGATAACCGATATCGAAGCTGCCCGCATGGGTTGGACCATCCGCACCGACGAGCCCGGCCCGGTCAATTGCAAAGCGGACTGGCAGTTTCTGGATCGCAACATCGTGCACCACTTGGTCATAGCCGCGCTGCAAGAAGGTCGAGTAGATCGCCGCATAAGGCTTCATGCCATCCGCTGCCATGCCCGCCGCCATGGTGACCGCATGCTGTTCGGCAATGCCGACATCAAAGGCGCGTGACGGGAAAGCTTTCTGGAACAGGTTCACACCGGTCCCGGACGGCATCGCTGCAGTAATCGCGCAAATCTTGTCGTCGGTCTGCGCCAGCTGGACGAGCGTATTGCCGAATACGTCCTGGAATTTCGGCGCGCTTGCCTGAGACTTTTTCTGCTGACCTGTGACGACATCAAATTTGGACACGCCATGATACTTGTCAGCGCTGTTCTCTGCCGGGGCGTAGCCATGCCCTTTTTGCGTGACCACATGCACGAGAACCGGACGCTGCATCTTCTGCACGTTTTCCAGAACCGGGAGCAGCACATCTAGATCATGGCCATCGATCGGACCGACATAGTAAAAGCCAAGCTCCTCAAACATGGTGCCGCCCATTGCGAACCCACGCAGATATTCTTCAGCTTTTCGAGCCGGATTGGTCAGGCCAATCGGCTTGACCACCGATTTCGCAATCTTGCGCAGGCCGCGATACGACCGGCCAGAGACCAGCCGTGAGAAATAATGGCTCATCGCGCCAACCGGTGGCGCAATGGACATATCATTGTCATTGAGGATCACAACTTGGCGCTTCTGATCGCCGCCAACATTGTTCATCGCTTCATAAGCCATACCGGCGGTCATGGAACCGTCGCCGATCACCGAAATGACGTGGTTGCTGCGCCCTTGCAGATCCCGAGACGTGGCAAAGCCATGCGCCGCAGAAATTGAGGTTGAGGCGTGCGCCGCACCGAAAGGATCATATTCGCTTTCAGCGCGTTTGGTGAAGCCTGATAGACCGCCGCCCTGGCGCAGCGTTCGAATGCGATCGCGCCGTCCAGTGACAATCTTATGCGGGTAACATTGGTGACCAACATCCCAGATCAGTTTGTCATCTGGCGTATTGAACACAGCGTGCAATGCGACGGTCAGTTCAACCACACCGAGACCCGCACCGAGGTGCCCACCGGTCACGGAAACCGCATCGATCACTTCCTGACGGACCTCGTCCGCAATCTGCTTGAGTTCGTCGCGCGACCTGTTTTTCAGGTCATCCGGCGTCATAATCTCATCCAGAAGGCGAGCGTTTCTTAGGTCTGTCATCAGGCGGCCTCCCAATCCGGTTGCCCTATGCCGGTCTCATTAGTGTTTTCTATCCAGCACAAAATCAACCGAATGTAACAGAATATTGGCCCGATTGCGAAAGATTGCGAGATGTTCCTTGGCTTGCGCGGCGAGGAGCCGCACCCGCTCTTGCGCCTGTTCAATGCCCAGTAATGTCACGAAATTTGCTTTTCCGGCCGTCACATCCGTGCGCAAAGGCTTGCCAACATTGGCCTCATCGCCGAGCGCATCCAGCAAGTCGTCAGAGATTTGATAGGCGAGACCTAGATCATGCGCAAAACCATGCAGAGCCTGACGCTCAGACTCATTTGCACCGCCAATGATTCCCCCGGCTTCCACCGAATAGGAGATCAGCGCTCCGGTCTTCAATCGCTGCATGCGCGTGATCGTATTGAGGTCGCGCGGGCTCTCCCCTTCCAGCATATCGATCATTTGCCCCCCCACCATACCAAGCGGGCCAGACGCATCCGCGAGGCGCTCTAACAGCTTCAAACGAATATGTGGGTCCTGATGGGTTTCTCGATTAGCGAGGATCTTGAAGGCGAGCGTCAGCAGCGCATCGCCCGCAAGCACCGCGGTCGCCTCGTCAAAGGCCTTATGTACCGTTGGCTGACCACGCCGGAAATCATCATCATCCATGCACGGCAAATCATCATGGATAAGCGAATAGCAATGCACGCACTCTAGTGCGGCCGCGGCGCGCAACAGGCTTTTCTCCGGGGCTTCGAACATGGCGCCGGTTTCGATCACATAGAAAGGCCGCATCCGCTTACCGTTGGCGAGCGCGGCGTGGCGCATCGCCCGCATGAGATCCGCTTCAGGACCTTGCGCTGGGGGGATTAACTGATCGAGGGCGACGGTGATCCGATCAGCGATCTCTGTAAGCCGCCGACCGAAGTCTGGGTCGCCATCGTCTGCCATTAGTCAAAGCTCGTAGGTTCAGTCTTGGCCGTGCCATCACTGCCCTGGACAATCTGCTCGACTTTCAGTTCTGCCGCTTTGAGTCGGCCTTCGCAGTGCTTCTTGAGCTCCGCCCCGCGCTCATAAATCGCGATCGACTGTTCAAGCTCGACATCCCCCTGCTCCAATTGGCGGACGATCGTTTCTAGTTCCGCCAAAGCTTCCTCGAAGCTCATATCTTTTACAGGTTTCGCTTTTGCCGCCATAGAACAGCCCCAGTGTCTCAGTCGTCTGTGAGCACCCTAGAACTGGTTTTCACTCGCCTCAATGGCGATTTCAGGATTTTCCGCGATATTCATAAACCCGGAAACTCCAATACTTGTCGCCGCCATCATAAACGCAGACCCATCCGAGCCGCTTCAACGGACGTCGCAGCATGCGATTGAACCAGCCATGCGCCGCCAGATAAACAGACTTATCTTGCGCCGCCTCGTGCAGCACGTGCGCGGCGGATTTGGCCCGCGCTCTTGCTTCCTCGACGCTTTCTCCATCCAGCTTGTGCCCGCGCAACCAGTAGGTCCGCGCAAAAATATTCCAGGTTTTTGGCAAATAGGTCTTTGTCTTAAAGCGGGGTGGCGGCAATGGGGCTTCGTTGAACACGGCATTCGGGTCCGGCGTTCGTCCTTCGGTGGCCCATTCAGCCGTTTCAATTGCACGCGGTCGAACAGAACTCAGTACCAGATCTACATTCGCAACCACGGATTTGAGCTTGTCAGGCGGGGTCTGGTCCTTTGCCAGACTGCCGGCTTCGTAGCGCTCCCACCAATCCACATATTCCTGCCAGGTGAGTTTTGGGCCCGCAGAGCGATCCAACGCAGGGCGTCCATGCCGCGACACGATAATCGGTCCGCGTCCATGTCGTGCTGCAAAAGGTTCGTCGCTCTTACTAATGGTGAGCCCCTTGTTTGTCCGCGCCCGAAAGCCGATTAGACAGGATAGGGATTCGCTGCAAGCCAGCAAACGCGCTTGTCCGGGCTAAATCTGCCGCGCATTCAAGGCGTGGAAAACACCGCTCGCCCGGCCCGAAAACGTGGTTTCAACAGAAGCAATCTGATCCATGCGGCGCCGCGCCCGTGCCATGATCTGGCTGGCTTTACCCGGCATCAACCGCTCTCCGATGCGCCAGGCGCGCCCAACGACGCGGGATGCATTGAGCCGACTGGAATTGCCCCGGATCACGCCGCTCTCAATCGGATTTTGAACATTTGCGTAGTGGCGCTTGTAATGATCCGCGCCCGGCCCGGCATCATACAGCAATAGGCCTTCTTCAGACATCTTCTGGAGCATTTCCTGAACCAACATGTTGCCCGGTGAATATGACCCGAGATCCTGTTCAAATGCCGTAATCCATCCATGCATCACACGATCGGATTGGAGATTAAACTCCGCCGAGGCGAACCGGTCGTCATAAAACAGGGAAACCATGCGACCGCGCATCCGTGGACCTTCAAAGCTGCGCAAACGGTCAAACAGTTGGCGCGTCCAGGGCGCTTTCAAGACATCGTGATAGCCCGTCCGCAAGAACTGTTTTTGCTTCAAATCAAGCAACCGCTCATAGGTCGCATCAGACCGATCGTCCCACTCGAACGTAATCTTAGAGAAATCGCGTTCGGCATTGCGGTAGACGCGCCGCATTTTTTTGAAGTGTTTCGGCCACTGTTTTTGTTGGTCCGCGAAGAAGGCGTCCCAACCCGCTGACAGGTCCGTCACGTTTGCGCCGACGCGCTTCAACTTGGTCGGTTTTCGAAAAGAAGGCGGCATATAGCTTTGCGTTGTCATCCCCGAAATATCGAAACCTGCAAGAATTTCCGAGGCGGTCAGGTTCGTATCAGCTGACAGAATGGGCGCATTCCAGTCAGAAAAAGGCGAACCAATGGGCCGGGCCCAGTTCCCAGGTCGAATATGTAGGGGCCAGACCGCGAACACCCCCTCCCGGTCGCTGGCAAACCCGATCCGCGTATCTTCGCGCACCTCGCCCACCATGCGGGTGAAATCAGGGTCAAAAAACGGGTCATCATAGATCGATCGGGCATCTCGCAATGCCGCGTAAATCTGCCATTGCTCGGCAGACAATTCCCCAGGGCGGTACAATTTGTACTTCACTCTTAGTCGACCCACATAACTCACGCACCGAGAGTGCATGCAAATCACATACCGGATTGGGGTCGAATTAGAGTGAATGCGATCCGTTCAATTTGATCAGAGTCCGCGCCAGATGCGTGGTTTCATGCACGGATCGGCTTCTGCACGGCCGCAGCGATAGAATGAGAACAAGACGGTATCGGCTCGACCAATAAGGTTTTGGAACGGCACAAACCCGACCGAGGCCTGCTCTGCCGAGATGCCATTGCGCGGCGGGCATCCAGCTTGATCAATGACCCCGTTCTCATCAGCCGGGCAATGACCGGTCGGGTTGCGGCCATCCATGGAATTGTCGCGATTATCGCCCATGAACAGGAAATGCCCCTCCGGCACGTCATAGGTGATCGAAATATTTGTCCCGGTCACACCATCAATATCGTGGGTTAGCCAAGTCGCTCCATCATAGGATTCGGTAAACTCTGCCGCGGTCGCGAAGGCCCCACTATCATGCTGGCGATAGCGTACGCGACGGACAAATGTCCGTTCGATCGGGGTGCCATTGATCTCAACCGGCTGGCCGTCCCGCACCACAACACGATCCCCGGGCAGACCGACGATCCGCTTAATCATCACGCGCGGCGTGTGCGTATGCTCGAACACGGCGACATCGCCGCGCTTCGGGTCGCCTGCAAATAGCCGCCCATCCGGCAGAGGCGCATAGCGTCCAAGGCTGAATGGCAAGGAATTTCGCGAGTACCCATAAGCGAACTTATTCACGGTCACGCGGTCACCAACCTGCAGGTTCGGCACCATGCTTTCGGAAGGGATCACCCGCAACTCATAAAGCAGGCCGGAAAAAATCAGGAAGACCGGAATAAAGATCGAAAGCGTAATGCCCCATTCGCGGAGCTCTTTCTTGACCTTGTCCTGAAACGTCAAAGGCGCGTCGTCCGGAGACTCCGACCGTGAAACTGCATCATTCATGACAAACGCACCGCCGTTCCATAGGCCAGCAACTCCGCCGATCCGCCCATAATCATGCTGGTGGTGACGCGCAGAGAGATCACAGCATCCGCGCCTTTGGCCTCAGCGTCGGCAATCATGCGGTCGATTGCTTGCTCGCGGGCCTCAGCCATCAGTTTGGTGTATTCAGGCACCTCGCCGCCCACCAGATTGCGCAAGGCGGCCATGATGTCTCGCCCAAAAAACCGCGTACGCACCGTATTGCCTTTGACGGTCCCGATGATCTCACTCACCTCGCGTCCCGGCACAGTTTCGCCCATTGTCACGATCATACAGCGCGGTCCTTACTTATCGACGTTCTTAGAATAATGGTCATCTTCCGCATTATTCAGTCGATCCACAATTACTTTTGCCAGAAGCACAAGAAAGCCCAGTCCGACAAGTCCCGGAAGCATCAAGACAGCCCAGAAAGGCGTCCCCACGGCCGCCTGGCTCGCTTCATTGATCGCAAATCCGATTCCGAGAAGCACTAATAGGCCATAAATGGCACCGCCGAGAATGATCAGCACCATGCCAATGGTGAACCATCCTTTCGTCGTCCCGTTCTCTTGCATCATAGCCTCCTGACAATCGCTCGTGCGGCGGGATAGCCCCGTTATCGCACTTATCTTGTCGATATAATGACCGTTCGTGATTAGGCTGCTGCGCTATACCAAGCAACCCCGTCCGAATCGAGGCGCCGTTCGGCTTTCCCGTCCGCGACGAGGTAGTTCAAATGCGCAATCGCCTCTCCCGTCGCCATGGACAGAACGTCTTCACCGATTTTGCGCCCGAATATGGCTGGGAAGATATCGATCACCCGCCGTGGCTCCTGGCTCAGCCGTTGATGCAGGCGTTTCAGCGCAACCCCATGCCCTTTGATCAGATGATCGAGCCGGGGATGGGCCCCTCGGAACGGCTCATTGTGCGCTGGAAGCACCAAGACATCTTTTGGCAGCAGCGATTTCAGTTTCTCGCAGCTTTTCAGCCAATCATCCAAGGGATTGGCGTTCGGCTCAGTTGGAAACACCGAAACATTTGATGAGATCTTTGGCAGCAGCTGATCGCCGGAAATCACCACATTCATGGCGGGGCAAAACAGGCAGCTATGCTCCGGCGAATGACCATTGCCCATGATCACATGCCAGGTTTCGCCAGCCATCTCGAACGTGCCTGCGTCTTCGAGCCGGTGATACGCGTCGGGCAGACGGGACACCCCGCGTCCAAAACCGCCAAAGCGCGATTTGTAGGTCTCGATCTGCGCTTCAGTCCAACCGGCTTGGTGGTAAAACGCGGTCCCGGCTTGCGGCGCTTCCCGTCCCGTATCGGCGACCAGCATACGACAGGAAATATACTCCAAACGGCTGATCCAGAACTCAGAGTCCGGGAATTTGCGACTGAGCCAGCCTGCATTGCCAATATGATCGGGGTGCATATGCGTGACAATCACCCGCCAGACCGGACGCCCACCAAGCTTGTCTTCGAAAATCTTCCGCCACGCAGATTTGGTGTCATCGAGCGGCATGCCCGTATCGACAATCGTCCAGCCTTTGGCGCCATCATCGATCAGCCAGAGATTGATCCATTGCAAAGAAAACGGCAGCGGCATCCGCACCCAGTGCACGCCGGGCGCGACCTCCATGGTTTCTCCAACACCTGGCGTCGTTTCACCAAATGGGTAGTCCAAAGCCGGTCGACCTGCGGTTTTGCCCTCAAATCCGTCCATCTTAAGAGTGTGCCATGCGCAGACGACGTCTCCAATCCGTCACCATGCGGCATGCCCAAACGGCAAGACTTATCGGGTCTCGACCCGAGTGACTTTGGTGCCCTCGATACTGACCCCGGCCATCAGGCCTCTTTGGTCGAAGATAAAGGCATAGGCATCGTCCTGGAGGGTCGAGGAGGACAGATTTTCGGCAATGCCTGCATTCACGACGACCACGGTCGGACCGACACCGATCTCCCAACCATCTGATCGCTCCAGATATTCAACCGCATCCTCATTCATCAGGAATACGGCGTAGCCATAAGACTGCGCGCCCGCCTGCAGCCCCCAAGACCCTGTAAAGGACGTATAGTAATCCACCGTCGAGCCACCGCGTCGCAACTCCCCTTCGCCATAGGCACCGCCCACCATCAGGCCCGCTTTGACAATCGATGGAAAGATCAAGACCGCCCGCGATTGCCGCGAAATCGCCGCGGCTGCAGGGTTTTCCCGCACGAGCTTGTTCAAAGCTTGCGAGCTGGATGCTGAAACATCCGCGCGCGATGCAGCAGACGTCGCTGTTGTGGAACATGCGGAAACCGCGCCGAGAGACAAAAGTGCAAGTGCAGAAAATGCCGTTTTCAAGGTGCCCATGTCGGACCTCCCCTAACCAATGAAAGACGCCCTGATGTATCGATGACCTGGCCCTGAGACAACATTACCCTTTGGTTAGGTCTTCAACACGCAACCACATTGACTGCGAGCCCGCCTTCGCTGGTTTCTTTATATTTTGAGGACATATCGAGCCCGGTTTGGCGCATGGTTTCAATCACCTGATCGAGGCTGACTTTGCCCGCACCGCTTTGATGTAGCGCCAGCCGAGCGGCATTGACGGCTTTGACGGTGCCGATCGCATTGCGCTCAATGCAGGGGATTTGTACCAAACCACCCACCGGGTCGCAGGTCAGGCCAAGATTGTGCTCCATGCCGATCTCAGCCGCCGCAAGGCATTGCGTTGGCGTGCCCCCCCAGACCGCAGCGAGCCCGCCCGCCGCCATAGAGCACGCGACCCCGACCTCTCCCTGGCAGCCCATTTCGGCGCCGGATATCGACGCGCGTTGCTTGTAGAGCAGGCCGATCCCGCCCGCGACACAAAGGAACCGTCGCGCTTTCGACCGGATCGGCTCCCGGTCATCATTGCAGCAATAATGGCGCAGCACGGCAGGCAAGATGCCCGCCGCCCCATTGGTCGGCGCTGTGACGACGCGTCCCCCGGCAGCGTTCTCTTCATTCACCGCCATGGCATAGACGTTGAGCCAATCGAAGAGGGCTTCGCGTTCATTCACGCCGGTTCCGGTTTTCAGCTTGCGATAGAGATCAGGCGCACGTCGTTTGACCTCCAAGCCGCCCGGAAGAATGCCATCGGTATGCAAGCCGCGCTCAATGCAGGCCAGCATTGTATCAGAGATGTAATCGAGCTGGGTCTCGGTTTTCTCGCGCGGGCGGCGCTGATCTTCATTGGCGAGGATCAGATCATTAATGGCGATCGAGGCACGCTCACAATGCGCCAGAAGTTCAGCTGCTGAGCCGAATGAAAATGGCGACCCGCCGGTATCGTCTATGACATCATTCTGCGCTGGCCGCGATAGGCGCCGCGCGGAGGCAACGAACCCACCGCCTGTTGAATAGTAAACGCGAACAAAGCTCGGATCCGAAGCATTCGCCTCTGAAAACAAGCGCAGCACCATACCATTTGGGTGCAAGTCTGGCACAATATCGCCGCGATAAACAATGTCGGAAATCGGGTTGAAAGCCACTGTCAGGCCATCACTGATCGCCAATGTCTTTGAGGAGACGGTGCGCACGAACGCCGCTTCTGCCTGTTCGGGATCTGCCGTCTCAGGGGAAAACTCAAGTAGGCCCAAAATCACGGCCTTATCTATGCCGTGCCCGACCCCCGTCAGCGCAAGAGAACCTTGCAACTCGATCTCGACGCGCGCGCACGCCTCAAGCAGACCGGACTTACGGGCCTCGCGCAGGAATCGTTTGGCAATCCGCATCGGTCCGACGGTGTGCGATGAAGACGGCCCCAGGCCGACCCGAAATAAGTCTAAGACCGACAGCATGGCGCGACCTAAGCTTCTTGCAACGAGCCCTCCCCCTAGGACGGCCTTGCAATCGCCGCAAGCCCGGGTCAGGGTCGCAAAAAACAAAATTTGGAGGGAAGAATGACGCAGTTTAATCGGCGGAGCGTGTTGCGGTCAGGCGCGGCCATTTCTGCGCTCGGCGCCTTTGGGGCATGTACCGCTGAGGAGGCGCAGGTGCCGGAGATCCCAGTCGAGGAAGCTGCGGCACCGCCGCCCGCAGAAGCCGCCAGTGGCTATTCAGCAACTGCGATCCCGGATGGTTTGGAGCAGCTGGAAATGCTGGCCTCGGGCGCCGCCACATCCCTGTCCTTGACCGAAGCGGCCATTGCGCGTTCGGAAGCGGCGCACCCCCTGATCAACGCCGTTGCGACACCTTCTTATGACAAGGCGCTGGAGCAAGCGGCCACACCCCCGGATGGCAGCTTTGGCGGCGTACCGACTTTTATCAAGGACCTGCTCGATTGGCAGGGCGATCAAACGCTTTACGGCTCGCGCGCGTTTCGAGGCTATATTGCGCAGAGTGATGCCCAATTTGCCAGCGCCTGGCGCAAAGCCGGGATGATCAGCCTTGGTAAATCCACGTCTCCGGAAATGGGCCTGATCTCTTCGACAGAGCCGCTGGTCACGGGTGCGACCCGCAATCCTTATGATCTCAGCCGGATTCCCGGTGGCTCTTCAGGCGGTGCAGCGGCCTTGGTCGCAGCCCGGGTTGTGCCCTTCGCGCATGCCTCGGATGGCGGCGGCTCCATTCGTATCCCGGCCGCATGCTGTGGTTTGTTTGGCCTTAAGCCAAGTCGCGGCGCCTTGCCGATCAGTCGCGATTCCGGCGTCGTCGACATTTCGGTCAATCACGCCGTCACCCTAACGGTTCGTGACAGCGCCGCCTTGTTCGCCGCGACAGAAGTGGATCTTCAAACTGATTTGCCGCGCACCGGCAACATAACAGAAGCGTCGACCCGGCGGCTCAGGATCGGCTATGCTCCGGAGCCGATCACGGACGCCACGCTCGACGCCGACACGCGGGCCGGTATCGAACGCACAGCGCAGCTCTGCCGTGATCTGGGGCATGAAGTGATTGATTTCACCATCCCCTCAGACGGATCGAAATTCTCTGATGCCTTCCTGCTCTACTGGGCCGCGGGCGCCGCCGCTTTTGCGCAGCAAGCCAGCGCCTTCACGGGCAAACCGGTCGGTCCCGACATTGTCGAACCTTGGACGCTGGGCCTCGCCGCAGACTTTGTGGCCCGCCAGGGTGAGATGGACGAGACCATCGCATATCTGCTGGCCTTTGAAGCCGAATACAATGCCTGGTTTGACCAGTTTGACGTCCTGCTCACACCCACGGTCTCAACCGTTCCGCCTAAAGTCGGCTCGCAAGCTCCGGACGGCGATTATGATACCGTACGCGCCAATGTGCTGAACTTCGCGGCCTTCACCGCACCGATGAATGTGTCGGGCGCCGCCTCGATGAGCGTACCGCTGCAGTGGAACGACGATGGCCTGCCGATTGGGTCCATGTTCTCGGGCAAGCGGGGCGATGATGGGCTTTTGCTGGCGCTCGCCTATGAACTCGAAGAGGCCCAGCCCTGGATCGATCGCTTGCCGACCTTCAAACCCGCTTAAAGGAGCCCGTCCGTGCCGTTCGAATACATCTCGACTGAGGAAGCCATATCGACCAAGGGTCTGCGCATGGTGGTTGTCGGGAATGTGCCGTCTCCTTGGGGCGAGGCGGCGAAGGGCATCCTCCATATGAAATCGATCCCATGGAAAGCGGTGCGTCTGGTCTACGACAATGAGACCTTCAATGCCTGGGCGAAGGAGCAGAGCGGTCCGATCGCGATTTACAATGATGAAGCACCGCGGTCGGGTTGGCGCGAGATCCTCGAGCTCGCCGAACGCCTGGCGCCGCAGCCCTCCCTGATCGCTGATGATGCCACGGCTATGTTCGAGCTATGTCATGACCTGGTTGGCGAGAATGGTCTGGGCTGGGCTCGCCGCTTACAATTGGTCGATGCTGGCCTCAAAGGCGAAGGCGGGTTTGTCGAAGGTGTCGCAAAATACATTGGCGCTAAATACGGATACACACCGGACGAAGGCGCTTCAGCAGCGACGCGTGTGCACCAATTGCTTAGTGAGCTTGCAGAACGTTTGCGCGCCCAACAAGCGGCCGGAAGCCTTTACTATTTCGGCGACGAGCCAAGCGCAGCAGACATCTACAGCGCCACCTTTATGGCGCTCTTTGCACCCCTTCCCGAAACGCAATGCGCGATGAAAGCGACCACGCGCGCAGCCTTTGAAACCCTCGATGCTGAGACCACAGCCGCCCTCGACCCGATCATTCTAAAGCACCGGGATCACATGTATGCTGAGCACCTGGAATTGCCGCTTTCGCTTTAACTGGTAAGATCGCACCATGATGAAAACACTGATGACGACCGCGACTCTGGCTCTGATCGCGATCTCATCGGCTCAGGCCGATGTGGTCGCCTCCGCACCGGATCATTTCACGCTGAAACTTGAAGCCACGGCCGAGCTGAGCCCAGATGAGGTTTGGGCCCGGCTAATCGAACCCGCTGAGTGGTGGCAATCAGACCACACCTATTCTTTGGACGCCAATAATCTCAGCCTTGATGCGCAACCGGGCGGACTCTGGAGAGAAGACTGGGACGGCGGCTCAGTTTGGCATGGCACGGTGCTGCAGGCGCAACCGGGTAAATCAATGGTGCTCTCGGCGCCGTTTGGACCCCTTCAGGGCCTCGCGGTCACATCGATCTGGACCATCACGCTTGAGCCTTTGGATGAAGGTGGCACGAAAATCACCTTTGACCACGTCACAAACGGCACCTCAGCCAGTGGGCTGGATAAGCTTGCGCCCGCGGTTGATTTTGTCAAAGGCGCAGCACTGACCAGCCTCGCCAGGCCACGCGAAGAGTAAGCCCTTTCCCTTAGGTCGTGCTTGCCGCCGACCCCAAAGCTCGTAACTCTCCCAATGAGAGAGATTGGGCATGGCCGACACAAGCACAAATCCTGAAACGCCGCTGCGTCCGCTGACCGCGTTCCAGCAGAGCATGATCGCGCTTGCCAGCGTCGCGATGGGCGCTGGCATGACGATCAATTTCGTGGTCGTGGCGCCCCTCGCCCGCAAGGCAGGTCTGACAGAGATTCAGGTTGCAGGAATCCTGACGCTCTCGGCGGCGATTTACGCGCTGATGATCCCACAATGGGGCCGCTGGGCCGATCGGTTCGGGCGCAAGCGGGTGATGGTGTTCTCGCTGATGGCTATGGGGTTTGCGAACATGGCGTTTCTATTCGCGCTGGAGGCGGCTCTGGCGGGGATGATCACGGGCCTCACAATGTTCTTCACGCTGGTGTTCGTGCGAGTCTGGTTCGGGCTTCTGTCGCCCGGCTTACAGCCCGCCAGCATGGCGGCCATGACCGACGCCACAACAACCGCTAACCGAGCTGCAGGGCTCGGCATGCTCGGCGCGGCGATGAGCATTGGGTCCATCCTTGGCCCAGCTGGCGCCACCGTGCTCGCCCCGTTCGGGGCCCTCGTACCGTTATGGGGGTCGATCATCTTGTGTATTTCCTGCGGTGTGCTGCTTGCCTTTGCACTGCCGAAAACCCGCTCAACACGCCAGAGCGCCGAACGACCACCGCCGCTTGCCATGCGAGACCCACGCGTGTTCCCGCATCTTTTGTTCCTGTTCACCTATTTCGTGGCGGTCGGGATGATCCAGCAAACCCTCGGCTGGTTTCTCGAAGACCGTTACGATCTTGATGAGGAAAAGACCGTGCTGTTTGCCGGGATCGCCTTTGCCTGTCTCGCAGTGATGATGGTGGTGGTTCAGTTTGGCTATGTGCAGCCGCGCAAACCTGATCCGCGGCAGATGTTGCCGACGGGCCTCATTCTCGTTGCGATCGGCTATGTCATTGCCAATCTGGTGATGCCGTTTTGGGCGGTCTGCGGCGCCTTCTTGATCGTCGGCACAGGCGCAGCCCTTGCCGTCCCCGCCGCCAACGCGCTTGGCAGCTTGTCGGTTGATCGGCATGAGCAGGGCTCTGCGGCTGCGCTCTTGTCCGCAGCCCCACCCGCGGGCTTCATCTTCGGCCCGCTCATGGGGGCTGCGCTGTACCAGGTCGGATCTGCTTTGCCGCTCTATGTGTCCGCCGTGGTTATGGCAATTCTGGGCGTCTATGCCGCAACCGTGGTTGCCCGCCGCCCGATTGGCTAGAACTGCCGCGTTTATTCCGGCGCTACCACGCAAAACGCATTGAGCTTGTTGCCATCAAGGTCGCGGAAATAGGCCGCGTAAAACCCACCGCCACGATCGCCGGGCTTGCCCTCACAGGTGCCGCCGTGCGCGATGGCGGTGGCGTAAACTTCATCGACTTGCGCTGGATCCTTGGCGTTCAGTGCGGCCATCGTGCCATTTCCGACGCTCGCCGCCTGGCCATCAAACGGTTTGGTGATCGACAGGCCAGCGCCCGGCCCTTCAAAATCGCCCCACGCAATGAAAGTCTCTTCATCCATCATCCGGCCAAAGCCCAGGACTTTGGCGATCGCATCATAAAATGCCGCGCCCCGCGCGATATCCGCCGTTCCGAGAGTCACATACCCAATCATTCTAACCTCCTTTGCAGGTTTAGAACATTGCATGAACAAATTTGAATTGCAAGCGCTACATCGCGCTGATGCCGCCATCGACTTTCAGCTCGGCACCGGTCACCAATTTGCTTTCATCGCTGGCAAGATACAGCACCGCATAGGCGATATCGTCTGGCTCACCCACTTTGCCCAGCGGGATTTGCCGCCCCAGTTTGGCCAGCGCTTCTTCTTCGCCAAACATCTCTTTGGTGCGATCCAGGATGGGCGTATTGATGAAGACGGGATGCACGGAGTTACAACGGATCTGTCCGCCCGTTTTCGCGCAATGCAAGGCGATCGATTTTGACAGATGTCGGACCGCGGCTTTGGCGGTGTTGTAGGACACATAGTTCCCGCTGGCGATGATACCGGCAATCGAACTGATGTTAACGATCGAACCGAGACCATGGTCGCGCATCAAGGGGATGGCATATTTGCAGCCGAGGAAAATGGAATCCACGTCGACTTGCATGACCTTCTGGAACATGCCGTAGTCTTCATCTTCGACGCTGCCCAGCGAGCCAATCCCGGCATTGTTGATCAAGATGTTGAGCCCGCCCATGGCATCGTGCGCTTCCTGAACGACGGCTTTCCAACGCTCCGCATCCGTTACATCATGCTGCCAGGCAAATGCGGTGCCATCGCCAAGCTCGGCATTGATCGCCGCAGCGACCGCGTCCGCGCCTTCGCCGTTCACGTCCGTCACCGTGACTTTGGCGCCTTCGCGCGCCAGCATCCGCGCGGTGGCCTCGCCCAAGCCCTGAGCCCCGCCTGTGATGAATGCCTTTTTGCCTGATACGCGACCCATGACGGCCCTCCTTTGTCTTGTCTCTGGGCCTGGTCTAACGCCGCCGCCAAACTCGGCGCAAGCCCTGCCGCGGGGGCGCATGCTCACGCTGAGTTGAGAAATCGCGATTTGAGACGTCATCAAACATTCGCGACATAGGCCGCAAGGAATTTGGAGGCTTTTATGCGGATCTCTCTCTTGGCGCTCACCGTCATTCTCAGCGTTCTTATGGTGCTGTCCTTGCGCGGCGGGGCGCAGACTCTGCAAGATCTGCCCGTGGCGCGTGGGTCTGTCGCGAGCCCGATCGTCGCCGAATTGTTCACGTCACAAGGCTGCTCCTCCTGCCCGCCCGCGGAAAAGCTGTTTGCCGAGCTCGCAGAGCGTGACGATCTGATCATTCTCGAATGGCATGTCGACTATTGGGACACTTTGATTCACGGCCGCGCCGGAGCTTGGAAAGACCCGTATTCCAGCGCGGCGTATACCGCGCGCCAACGACAGTATAATCGCGCTCTGCGCCGGACCGGCAGCGTCTACACCCCGCAAGCGGTCATCAATGGCAGCTCTGAAAGCGTCGGCAGTCGCCGCGCAGACGTCGAGGCGATCCTCACCCCGGCCCGGCATGCGACAACTGAGATCGAAATCACCGCTCACAACGATGCCTTACAGGTCAAAATCGGCGCGCTGAGCGCACCGCTCGCCCGACCTGCAGAGATCTATCAAGTGACCTTGTTGCCAGAACAATCGACCTCGGTGCCAAGAGGCGAAAATCGCGGCGTGCGCCTGTTCAGTCGCAATGTGGTTTTGGACATGGCGCAAATTGGATCCTACACCGGCGACGCCGTGTCCCTGGAGGTTTTACCGCCGCGAGAGGGCCAGACCTGCGCGGTCATCATTCAGGAAAAGCGCGGCAACCGGCTCGGCCCGATCCTCGGCGCGCAATACTGCTCGTGATTAGGCGAGCTTCGCAGCCAGCGCGTCCATAAAGCTGGCAAGTTCGACATCAAGCTCGGTGACGCCATTGGCATCATGCGTTGTCAGAGTGATTTCGACACGATTGTAGACATTGAACCATTCCGGATGGTGGTCCATCTGCTCGGCTTTAAGCGCACTCGAAGACATGAACCCAAAGGCAGTTTTGAAGTCTGCGAATTTATAGGTTTTCTGGATCGCATCGCGCGTCCCGTCTAAAGCGGTCCATCCGGAGAGTTTCGCCAAGCCCGCTGCCGCGCCAATCTTTGTTGCCATTATTCGCTTGCCTCTGTTTCCTGAACTGTCTCGTGAACAAAGTAGAGCCATCGCCCGTCTTCGGCAATCGCGGTGCGGATGCCCGGATATCTTTCGCCCGCCCGGATACGCTCAAGCCCGGTTTCACCGACCAGATCCCTTAGCCGAGCCCGGTCCGTGAAATTGAGTTTCTCAGGCAACAGGTCTTCTGGCTCAAGAGCCGCAAAATTCGGCCAGATAAACCAGGTCTGATCCCCAACCTGACGGGTGCCATAGGGTCCATCGAGCAGCGCATCGAGACGCAGGAGCGGGTCAAACCCGGTCCGCCGGAGCAAGTCCCAGTGCACGCGATGCGACTCTCCAGCGAAGTTAGAGACAAAGTTTTCTTCCGCATTGGCGAGGCGCACCAGACGGGTCAGCGAGTTGCGTTCGAGGATTGCGCGAATATCGTCAATCTTGGCCTCGACCGGCGCGCTGAGGGCGATCTTCGGCTGTTCGACTTCAACTGGGGCAGTAATCGCAGGGGCGGCATCCACAGCGACCCGGACACGCGGTGTGCCGTCTCCATTTCCACACGCCGTCACTAAAACGGCCAAGGACAGTCCTAAGACAAGTGCTCTCATATCCCCTCAAAGCCAGTTGCGTCTCGCAGGTCCTGCAAAAGCTGCGCCTCGTTGAGCACTTTGATCGTATGCATGCCCATAGCGCGTGCCGGTTTCAGATTGATGCAGAGATCATCAAGATAGACACAATGCGCCGGATCAACGTCCAAAGCTTCGCACATCAGAGCATATATTCTCGGGTCCGGTTTACGAATACCGAGCTTTGAGCTCTCAATGACATGATGGAATTCTGTCATGATTTCAGAAACTTGAGCCGCTTTGCTCTCGTCGGAGCTCATCCCCGCGCCTTTGCCGACCGGGGCGTTATTGGTGATGCAGCCCACTTTGACATGGGCTTTGCAGGTTTTCAGCGCGTTGACCACGGCAGGCCGGACATTGCCTGACAGGAGACCGAGAATGTCTTTTCCCGGCACTTCATGTCCGAGCGCCAGACTCTCGTCCCGAAACAGGACGTCAAACTCTTCCGCATTCACCTCGGACCGTTCGAGCTTCGCCCAGGCATTTTCCTGTATGTTCACGGCATTCACCGACCGCACAAAATCCTTAGGCAAGCCATGCTCTTCTTCATAGCGCGTGAACGCTTCAAACGGCGAGGACGTGAGCACGCCGCCAAAATCCCAAATCACCGCTTGTAAGTCTGTGCGCATGTCTTGTCCTATCTTGCGTCAATCAAAGTCTTTTTGTCTGCGCGTTGCATATCACCATGTGCAGCAGCTTCAAATCCGACCGCATCGAGCAATGCTTGATCGCGGTCTTCGCCGGGATTGTCAGTGGTCAGTAATCGATCGCCGACAAAGATCGAATTGGCCCCCGCCAAGAGACACAGCGCTTGTTCGCCTTCGCTCATGCCTTCACGTCCGGCTGACAGACGAACCCAGCTTTTCGGAAACACAATCCGGCAGGTCGCAATCGCACGGGCCATCTCAGTGACGCTGATCGCGGGGCTTTCGCCGAGCGGCGTGCCTTTGATCGGTACCAGCATATTGATCGGTACGCTTTCCGGATGCGGGGTGAGCTTTGACAGTTCGTGGATCAAACCGATCCGATCGGCGCGGCTCTCGCCCATGCCGAGTATGCCACCTACGCACAATTTCACGCCCGCGATGCGCGCCTTAGACAGCGTGTCGAGCCGATCCGCATAGGTGCGCGTGGACACCACCGTTGTATAGTATTCCGGCGACGTATCGAGATTGTGATTATAATAGTCGAGACCGGCGTCCTTGAGCGCCTCGGCCTGTCGGTCTTCGAGCATACCAAGTGTGACGCAGGTTTCGAGACCCTCGGCTTTCACCGCTTCAATCATTGCCGCCACTTTTGGCACATCGCGATCCTTCAAGGACCGCCAGCCAGCGCCCATGCAGAACCGGTCAGCACCGTTGTGTTTGGCCCGCTTGGCTGCAGCAATCACTTCATCCAGAGGCATCAGCTTCTCAGCGCCGAGGCCGGTATCGAAATGCGCGGACTGGCTGCAATACCCGCAATCCTCCGGACAACCCCCTGTTTTAATTGACAATAATTGAGATTTCTGAAGCGTGCCATCGGCCCAGTTTGCGCGCTTCACCTCGAGGGCGCGTCCCACCAACTGATCCAAGGGTTGGCAATAAAGCGTTTCGATTTCAGCCTTGGTCCAGTCATGGCGGGGCATATCAAATGGCATGGGAGATCTTTCTGTACTCTACGAAATGAACACTGATTTCAGTGTTGGAATTGGCCGACATTTCTCGCATGCAACCGCCATTGGCAATCCCAAAATCGATCAGCTGAGACCCGTATTCGACAAATCCACAAGGCGCTCTATTTGCAGCGCCATGATCACGCGAATTTTCCTGTTTCTGACCGCCTTGATGTTCGCCGCGTTCGGGGTCTGGTCGATCACCGATCCGGTCGGCATGACCAGCCAGCTCGGCGTCACCATTGGGGGTGAATCAGGTGTCTTTGAGATGCGCGGCGTTTATGGCGGGATCAGTCTCGGGGCAGCGGCCTTATGCTTGCTCGGCGGGTTGCGAGACCGGTTCGAGTTTCCCGCGCTTTGCTTTATCGCAGCCTATATGGGCGGCTATATTGTCGGACGCGGTGCCTCGTTCGTCTATGGCGACAGTGCCGGCAGCTCGAATTGGTACTTTGCCGGATACGAGTTGATCATGTTTCTGATTTCAGCCGTCCTGGTGGCCCGAAAGGCATAAAAAAAGCCCCGCCAGTGTGACGGGGCTTTTCTCGTTTTGAAGGTCAGCGCCGTGCTTAGAAGCGCTTACGCACCGTGACGCCATAGGTCGCTGGCGCGTTCGGGTAGGTATTGACGCTGCCCGGTTGCGCTGTGGTTGGGAAGCCTGATGTGAATTGCTCATCATCATTCAGGTTCCGGCCCCAGACGGTAACGTTCAGGCCGTTCTCCCAATCAACACCGACACTGGCATTGAAGGTTCCGACTTCACGGTCGAGCCCTGGGATATTGTCGACGACCTGGACGTCGCTTTCATAGACATAGTCCGCCCGGACAAAGCCGCTCATCGTGTCGGTCAGGTCATGTGTGTACTGACCGCCAAAGAACAAGCTGGTTTCCGGGATACCGGCGGGCTGTTGACCCGACAGATCACCAATTCCGTCTGCCGTGCCGTCAGCGAGGTCCACGGCGCCGCCAGTCGCCACAGGGGCGTTCCGGAAGTCGTCATATTGTGGATCCTGCACGATACCCGCTGTGGTCAGCTGGAAATTGTCCGTGACAAACCAAGTCGCATCGAACTCGATCCCTTGCGTCGACTGCTCACCCGCATTTGCGAGCACAAAGCCGGTGCCAGAGAAGATTGTCGACTGGAAGCCTTCAATCGTCTGATCGAAGACGGCCAGGTTCAGATTGAAGTTTGAGTATGACAGCTTCGCGCCAAGCTCGAACACTTCTGTTTCTTCCGGGCCCGCAAAGCGCGTTCCCGACAAGCGTCCTGGAGGCACCAGACCTGCGGCCGTGACCGCAGCTGTATCAGACGCGAAGAAAGAGCTATCGCGCGTCAGGTTCCAGGACGATGCCTTGTAACCCGTCGCATAGCTTCCGTAGAAGTTGATGTTCTCGTTGAAGTCATACGCCAGACGCGCTGTGACCGTTACTTTGTCATCTTCGGTTGAGTTGCCTTCGATAGCGTTCGGGAAGTTAACAAACCCCGGCAGGAATTGCAGGTCTGCGAACTGAGCACCGATCGCTTGCGCTGTGCCCGCCTGGACACCGCCCTGAATGGCCGCAACGGTTCCAATCGAAGTTGGATCACCCGCACCAGCGCCTGCAAGAAGGGCCTGATACGTCGCAAGGTCGACCCCTGGGATCGCGCCTGCCGCCACTTGGCCGAGCGTGATGTCTGCGAGAGACGCGCCGGCCAGTGTTTCAACGATGAACTGATTGTTCAGCGCGGTGCCAAGATCGAGGCTTGAGAACAGGTCGTTATTCACGACACTGCCGGTCACTTCTTTCTCGTCATAAATGTAGGCGAGACCGAGCGTCGCCGTCAGGCGATCTGTGGCACGCCAGTCAACCTGACCGAAGAGCGAGTAGCTCGTATTGTCCTGGTCGAAAGATTCAAAAGAGCCAGTATCGGTTTCGAAGAAGCCGCCCGCTGGTACGCCGAGCAAGGCTTCCAAGCCGGCGAAGGTTCCGGGGCCACCGGCCAGCAAGTCCGCATAGGCGGCGAATTGTGGGCCAAAAGTGACGTCGCTTTGCAGATCAACCGTCTCATCAAAATAGAACGCCCCAAACAGATAGTCGACGGAATCTGTTCCACCGGCGAGCCTTAGCTCGTGGGTGAACGTATCGATCGTATAGTCGAGGAGGTTGGAGTTGATGAGCTGGACATTGGTGAAGTCTGCATCGGCGTCGCTGACCAGATCCTGCTGACGCACAGAGCCGATATAAGTCAACGTCCCAAAGTCGGTCTCATACTCAACTTCAGCTGAGAGACCGCCGTTTGAGATTTCGTTGGTCGGATCAATGTCGGTATTGGCCACAAAGCTGAACGGATCAGAGATGATATTGCCGCCGAGCGCTGTGATCGCGCCCGAGGTCGGGCCGTTGAAAATGTTCGGCGCGTAGCAGCACAGCTCGTCGAGCTCGTCATAGTCTGCAATCAGGCGGACCGAGAGGTCTTCATTCGGTTCAAACAGAAGCTGACCTTTGAGCGCGTAGCGATCGCGGTCATTAATCTCGCTGCCAGTGCCGATATTGTCGACATAACCGTCACGCGTATTGTAGCTACCGGTCAAAGAGAAAGCGACAGTGTCAGACAGAGGACCGGTCACGCGGCCTTTGAGGATCTGCTGATTGAAATTTCCGAGCGTGCCTTCAACCAGGCCACCAAACTCAAACTCAGGCGCTTGCGTGACAACGTTGATCACACCGGCTGAAGAGTTTTTGCCGAACAGCGTTGATTGTGGTCCACGCAGGACCTCGATCCGCTCAATGTCAGCATAGTCAGACAAGCCGCCTGCCGCGCGTGTCCGATAGACACCGTCAATATAGACCGCAACCGAAGGCTCGATACCGATATTGTTACCGCCATTCCCGAAGCCTCGGATAATGAAGGTCGAGTTTCCGGACTGTTGAAGCTGCGACACGCGCAGAGACGGTACAACGGTTTGCAGGTCGAGAATGTCGTTGATTTGCGCTTTCTCTATGACCGCGACGTCGACAACCGATACAGCGATCGGCACGTCTTGAAGGGTTTGCTCACGCTTTGTCGCGGTAATGGTAACGGTGTTGAGGCGCTTGGCGTCTTCTTCACTGCCGTCTTGTGCGAGTGCGGACAGTCCTGTTCCGGCAATCAATGAGGTCAAACCGACGCTGACCGATAACGCAGCTTTGAGACCAAAACTCTTTTTCGTGGATTTCATAAACTCACGTCTCCCGATAATTTAATTTGAAATACAGGTTCTGGGGGATTCCTCTCTTTTTGGAGGATTTGCGAGGGAGGGATAGAGAGTTCGCAGCCCGTGACAAGGCGACAATTGCACACTTCGCGTGTTCGTGATCAGGCGCAGCAATTGCGCCACACATGAATGCGAAAACCCCGCCGATCAGGCGAGGCTTTCTGTGACTCGTTTTCAGACCAGTGAGGACTTATTGAACGCCCTGACCAACACCGCCATCAAAGACCATGGATTGCGGCGCCGAGGCTCGCGTGCGTTCGACCTGACGTTCAACAGACTTCATAACAGTGCGGGTCTGTGGGACACAGATTTTCTTTTTCACCTGCGCTTCGACATATTTTATGCCGGGGCCATGCCGGCGCAGCAAGGAGCGTTCATTACAATCGCGCTCGGGCGTCTGGATCTTACACACCAGATTGCCACCGCGATTTTGAACAAGCGCCTCGCCCTTTCGACAGGCAAAGGTTTCACCATGCGCGAAGCTCGCTTTGCCATCTTCGATTGAGCCAAGGGTCACCTGCATGCTGGTCCCCGCCATGCAGCGGAACAGTTCGCCTTTATAAGCAGTTGGCACGCGATCGCTCGCATCCACGCGTGAAGCCGGATGCGGCGTGCCCTTATCGTCAATACAAACGGCCTGAACCGGCCGAATGACCGTTTTGATGGAAATCTCGTCCTTACAGAACTCTTCAGTGTGCGGGACTTTTTCGACGATTGTCTCCATATAGGTCTCGTCGCCGCCAGAAACGTTCAGCTGATTGATCGCCGTTGGCGCGACGCCCTGCGCCGCGAAGTATCCGCCACCGCCCGCAATCACGACATTGCTGTCTCCGCCGACCACACTGGTGTTCAGGAAGCTTTGCGTCTTGGTGATGACGCTGCCCTGGTTCACAACCACATTCGAGCCATGGACCATGACATTCGGACCAGCAACGTGCACACCCGGAATATGGACGCTCGGTCCTTTTGGACCTTTACAGCAGTGTCCGCCACCCATGCCGCCGCCTGGCACCATGGTTGGCGGCGGTGGGGTATGCCCACATCCGCCGCCGCTACACGGTGACGTCCCCCCAGAGCCCCCGCCTGCATAAGCCATTCCGCTCAAGACCAGGACAGAAACAAAGCCGGCTCCTGCCAGCAGGGTGTTCCGTGTTGATACGTTCATTGGACGACTCCAAAACAGTTCGCCTGGTAAGAAGCAGGTTCCGTGCCGAGTTTCGCCTGAACGGGGAACCCGGCCCCAAAATGAATCGACATTCGCTCATTACGCGAGCCGCGAACTGGAATGAACATTGCGGCACTGACGACAACAGCAATTGGAGGCGGTCAGGCAAGAGACCGTGAGAAAGAGTACTGTAGAGAATAAGAATGATAACAACTCATCATCCGAACACTGAGACGCTTTTGTCCGCGTGGGCCCGCATGAATGACGTGCCATCGGCACCTCATGAAGACGAGCGCGCCAGCGATCATCCAGAGCTTCTCGAGTGTCTGTTCGTCATCGAGCGGTCCGATGAAGGCCGCTGGTTGTTTCGCAATGCCGGCAATCAATTGGGGGAATTGCTCGGCCGCGACCTTGGGGACCAAGACTGCCTCGACTTTTGGACCGGGCATGATCGCGCCATGGTGCAGTCTCTGATCAACTCCGTGCGTGAGAGCCGCAAGCCCGGCATTCTCCACGCAACCGGTGAAACGCTGACAGGCACCCAAGTGAATATTGAACTGACGCTGGCACCTCTACCGACGCCGCCATCGGCAGCAGCGAAGAACCGACTGCTTGGATTGTATCAGATCCTGCAGGCCTATCCGGTGCTTAAGGGGCGTCCTGTTTGGCGTCACCGCGTCACCGCGATCTATCCGCCCGCTATTGAGCGAAAGCCGTCGCATCTGCGTCTGGTGGCCAACAACGACTAGGGCGCTTTTTCCGATCAGGCAGCTTCTTTGGCGCGCGCGACAAGCTCAGCTTTGACTCGCTCTGCCAGCTGCTTGACGGTGAACGGCTTGGCCATAAACGCGACTTCCTGGTCGCCATCGAGCTTGGCCGCAACATCGCGTTCAGCATAGCCCGACATGAACAGGACTTTCGCCGTCCCGAGCAGATCTTTGGCTTCCTTGATCAAGGTTGGTCCATCCATCCCCGGCATGACCACGTCAGAAACGATCAGATCAAACCCGCCTGGATTCTCTTCGAGCATTTCCAGCGCTTCTTCACCATCGCAGGCTTCTTCGACATCATAGCCGCGTGATTTCAGCTGTGAGGCTGCAATCGAGCGCACACCGTCTTCGTCCTCAACGAGCAGAATACGACCCCGCCCGGAAATATCGACCGGAATGGACACCGCATTGATCGGTTCTGGCTCAATCAAGTCGACTTCCGGGATTTCGTCGGCTTTCAGCGCCGGGAGATAAATCTGGAAGGTCGTTCCTTTGCCGACGTCGCTGATCGGGCAGATATAGCCTTCTGACTGTTTGATGATGCCGTACACAGTGGACAGACCAAGACCCGTGCCGAGGCCTTTGGGCTTTGTCGTGAAGAACGGGTTGAAAATGTTTTTCAGATTCTCAGGCGCAATACCGTGCCCCGTGTCTTCGACTTCGATCAGCAAATACTCGCCGTCTTCGACATATCGGAAGCCATGCTTATGGGCGTCCTTTTCGGTCGCGCGTGAGGTTTTGATGGTCAGCTTACCGCCCGTGCCACCATCCATGAGCAGCGCATCACGGGCATTGGTGGCAAGATTGATAATCGCGGTTTCGAGCTGATTGCGGTCCGCTTTGACCATGGGCAAGTCGCGACCGTGGACAACATTGAAGTCGATCCGCTCATCCAGCAACTGTCCCAGCAGGATGGCAAACTCTGACAAGAAGTCGCCCGGCTCAAACACTTCGCGGCGGAAGGTTTGCTGGCGTGCATAGGCAAGCAGCATCTGGACAAGATCTTTGGCCCGAACGGAGAACTCATGGATCTTCTTGACGTGATCAAAAGACGGATCGCCCACCGGATGCTTGGTCAGTAGCTCGTCATTGTTGAGCATGATGCCGGTCAGAACATTGTTGAAATCGTGCGCGACGCCGCCTGCAAGCTTACCAATGGCTTGCATCTTCTCGCCCTGCGCCAGACGCAGTTCGAGTTCTTTCTGCTCGCTCATATCAATAACGTAGGCGACGGCCGGCTGCCCCATGCCATCGAGCGTAACAAAGACATTAACGTGCTTCTGATCTTCATCCGCCAGACGCAACCCAATCGGTTTGTCGATGGAATCCAGGAGCAATTCGCGCAGCTTGCCCTCGCCTTCCTCAGCGATGAATAGGTCGATGAACCGCGTGCCCGGCGATGCACCACCTCCGGCCAGTCCCATCAGCGCCCGATTGCTATCGGTAATGATCGCGCCTTCGAGTGAGTGTCCTTCGAGACGCGCCGCGCCAAACGGGGCATCATCGAACATTGGATCGCCTTCAGGGCGCGGTGGACGGCTTGCCGAGGCCGCCAGCATGCGGCTTTCGCCTTCGAGCAGATTTTGCGCATTGGCGAGCACGATGGTGCGTCCGGTCGCGTCTGCACCCTTGCCATTCCAGGTCGTGATGGTCTGAACTGGCATTTCAACGCCGTCACGCGAGCGGATCATGATCTCAGCCCGCCCTGGTACACCCGACTTGCGATCCCGGCGCAGCATTTTCACAAACTCCGGCCGCATAATGTCGTCCAGACGAATATTCTTGGCGGTATCCGACAGGCCGAGGAGCTCGCGCAACCAGCCATTCGCGTAGGAAATCGTGCCATCCGCGCCGGTCGAGAAAAAGCCCATCGGCGCGTCTTCGACATAAAGCGCGCGCATATCGGCGGCACCCGTAACCTGCTCAGAGCCTGTAATCCGACGCAGACGCCAAATCACGCGCTCACCCTTCAAGGGGGCGACAGACGCTTCATACTGAACCGGCAGTCCGTCCGCTCCCAACGTCATTGCTGGCAATGTTTCGCGACGCGTCTCACCTGCTTTGGCAGACTTGGACAAACGGAAAATTGGCGCGGCGAGACCTGGGGCAGCGCTGAAAATCCGATCGACAGAGACCGGACCAATTGCATCTGATTGGCCGAGCAAGGCCATTTGCGTCAGCTCTGAATAGGCCGGGTTGGCTGCCAGCGGCGCGCCGCCGCGGTCACAGATCAGGACGGCTTCATCAAGCGCATCAATCCAGGAGAATCGTGGGGTGGCGGGTTTCATGGCATCGGCCATGGCCCCGCGCTCTGGGAATAGGCCCATGCGTCGTCCGGCGCCGCGCAAGATCCATAGCAGGAACACCATGCCGCCAGACGCCATCGCGATGAGCAGGATCAGACCTGCCGGCCCGCCCGCATTCGGCCAGGCCAAACTCGCGCTTGAGGCGCCGATCGCCAGCAAAATGCAAGACCAAAAACCCATTTGCAGCCAATCCATTTTTCGGATCGACTCGCTCAGCTTCTGATCTTGGGTTTCCGGCGCTTCAACGGCCATATTACTTCACTCCAACACAGACTGGGCACAGTCCGATGATTCGCGTTCGATTGTAGCAGGACTTCTTCATCACGCGCACGAACCCCGCTCGAATTTATCCTTTTGCACCCGAAATGGTTAATCAAACAAGAAGACTGGTTAATCCTATATGACGGATTATACAGGTTTTGTTACAGATCTCGAGAGGGTTGCCATGCGCTCAGCCACCTCTGTTTTTGCTGCTATTCTGAGCCTCGGCTTGGTGTCCTGCAGCGGGCAATCCGCGCCAATCGAGACCGCTTC
This sequence comes from Pseudomonadota bacterium, assembly GCA_038527765.1. GTDB lineage: Bacteria > Pseudomonadota > Alphaproteobacteria > Caulobacterales > Hyphomonadaceae > Henriciella. Next base: position 55,285 of record JBCBFK010000009.1, on the reverse strand, counting down.
TCGGACAAACATAGCTCATTCGGAGCAAGATGCTGAAAAAATCGCCAAGAGGGCGCGCTTAAACGCCTGGTTCGCGGTGAAATTCAATGACAGGGTCATCCATAGCCCGATGCACAGCGCCCATTCCGGGATCGCGTCCTTCCTGATCGGGCAGCACTAAAACAACCCGTGAGGAAGCCATCGATTATCTGCTTGAAAACACACCAAATCCTGAAGGTGATTGCCGCAAAGCAATTGAGCGCTACATCGTGGTGCCGGGGCAAGCGACGGCTTATAAATTCGGCATGATCAAAACACTCGATCTTAGAGAAGATGCTCGCTCACGCCTGGGGGACGCGTTTGATATCCGAGACTTCCATGACGTTGTGCTCAAGGACGACCCGGTTCCACTGCAAATCTTGGAGGAAAATGTCGAGGCTTAGATTTCGGTACAACTATAAATGGCAACAGTCTTCCCCTAGAGGAAGGTTTTGGGAAAGCTCATTCCATCGTTTAGCTTTTTTTGTTGCCGTGCCGCAATTTTATGCCCTAACAGAGCAATTATGAAACTCTCAGTCTTAAAAGAAGTGGCCGCGGGCGATCACCGTGTCGCGGCAACACCAGAGACCGTCAAGAAATATGCCGGGCTTGGTCACGAAATAACGATCGAGGCCGGCGCGGGCCTCGCTGCTGGCTTCACCGATGAGGCTTATGCCGAAGCCGGAGCCAAGATCGAAAAATCAGGCGACGCTGCACTCAAGGGCGCCGACGTCTTGCTCAGTGTGCGCACGCCGGACACGTCAAAACTCCCGGATGGGATAACGGTGATTGGCTTGCTGGATCCGTTCAAGTTCGATGCGGGCGCTTTCAATGGTAAAAAAGCGACCACGCTGGCCATGGAATTCACGCCTCGGATCACGCGAGCGCAAAGCATGGACGCGCTGTCGTCACAGTCGAACCTGGCGGGCTATCGCGCCGTGATTGAAGGCGCAACGCTGTATGGCCGCGCTATGCCGATGATGATGACAGCGGCCGGCACGGTCGCGCCAGCCAAGGTCTTCATTATGGGCGCGGGCGTGGCGGGCCTTCAAGCCATCGCGACCGCAAGACGTCTCGGCGCAGTCGTAACCGCAACTGACGTTCGTCCGGCGGCCAAAGAACAAGTCGCCTCACTCGGGGCGAAATTCATCGCGGTTGAAGACGAAGAGTTCAAGGCGGCTGAAACCGCTGGCGGCTATGCCAAGCAAATGTCGGACGAGTATCAGAAGAAACAAGCAGAGCTCGTCGCGACCCATATCGCCAAGCAGGATATTGTCGTCACCACGGCGCTCATCCCCGGGCGCCCGGCGCCGGTTCTGGTCAGCGAGGACATGGTCAAAACCATGCGCCCGGGCTCCGTCATCGTCGATATGGCGGTCAGCCAAGGCGGCAATTGCCCGCTCTCAGCGCCTGACGAAGTGGTTGATGCGGGCGGCGTGAAAGTCGCAGGCTTTACCAACCTACCCGCGCATTTGCCAGCCGATGCCAGCGCGCTTTATGCTAAGAACCTGATTGCCTTCTTGCCGCTGATCACAGCCGAGGATGGCAGTCTCAATCTAGATACTGACGATGAAATCGTCACCGCGATGATGCTCACCCGCGGCGGCGAAACCGTGAATGAGAGGATTTCCTCATGAGAAAAGCCCTGATCCTAGGGGTCATGGCAGGCGCGATAGCCCTGCCCTCCTATGCTGCTGAAGGCAGCACGATTAGCCCAACCGTTTACCTCGCCGCGATCTTCGCCATGGCCTGTTTCGTCGGCTATTACGTCGTCTGGTCCGTGACACCAGCGCTGCACACGCCGTTGATGGCGGTGACCAATGCGATCTCGTCTGTGATTATCGTCGGCGCGATCATCGCCGCCACAGCCTCTGGCGCCGTAGAAGGCGGTTGGATCGCAAAAGCGCTTGGCGGCATCGGCGTGGCGCTTGCGAGCGTCAACATATTTGGCGGTTTCCTCGTCACCCAGCGCATGCTGGCAATGTATAAGAAGAAGGGAGACTAGTCCGATGGAACAGTTCCAATCGACCTGGGCACCCCTGCTCTATCTGGCATCCGGTATCCTTTTCATCCTCGCTCTGCGCGGGCTCTCGAGCCCAGCCACCAGCCGCGCGGGCAACCGCAATGGCATGATCGGTATGACCATCGCGGTCGGCACCACGATCGCTCTGTTCTGGAACGCGCTCGACGCGACCACGTGGGGCATTCTTGCCGCTGGCGCGCTGGTCGGTGGCGGCATCGGCGCACTGATCGCCCGCCGCATCCCAATGACAGACATGCCGCAACTTGTGGCGGCGTTCCACTCACTGGTCGGCCTCGCCGCTGTGCTGGTGGCCGCCGCGGCGCTCTATGCGCCGGTGAGCTTCGGCATCGGTTCTGTCGGTAATCTTGCGACCGCGTCTTTGATCGAACTGGCGCTTGGCTCGGCCATCGGCGCCCTGACTTTTACCGGGTCTGTGATCGCGTTCGCCAAGCTGAACGGCAACATGTCGGGCGCACCGATCCTATTGCCCGCACGCCATGTCCTGAACATCCTGATGGGCGCAGGCATTGTCGCATTGATCGTCGTTCTGGTGATGAGCGGTGGCAGCGCCACTTGGGCCTTCTGGGGCCTCACAGTGCTTGCCCTAATCCTCGGCATCACTTTGATCATCCCGATTGGCGGCGCCGATATGCCGGTGGTTGTCTCGATGCTCAACTCCTATTCCGGTTGGGCCGCGGCCGCGCTCGGCTTCACACTTGGCAATTTCGCGCTGATCATTACCGGCGCGCTGGTCGGCTCATCGGGTGCGATCCTGTCCTACATCATGTGTAAAGGCATGAACCGGAGCTTCATTTCGGTGATCCTAGGCGGTTTTGGCGGCGAAGATGCTGCCGCTGCAGCTGGCGGTCAGGAAGACCGTCCGTTCAAGCGCGGATCTGCAGATGATGCGGCTTTCATTATGAAAAACGCGTCAAAAGTGATCATCGTGCCGGGCTATGGCATGGCGGTGGCGCAAGCCCAGCACGCCCTGAAAGAAATGGCCGACAAGCTGAAAGAAGAAGGTGTTGATGTAACCTACGCCATTCACCCCGTTGCGGGCCGGATGCCGGGGCATATGAACGTCCTCCTCGCAGAAGCCCAGGTGCCTTATGATGAAGTGTTTGAGCTGGAAGACATCAATTCCGACTTCCGCAATTCCGAAGTGGCCTTTGTGATTGGCGCCAATGACGTGACCAATCCGGCGGCCAAGACCGACACGACGTCGCCAATCTATGGTATGCCTGTCTTGGACGTTGAGAATGCTGGCACGGTGCTCTTCATCAAGCGCTCCATGGGCTCTGGCTATGCCGGGATCCAGAACGAGCTCTTCTTCCGCGACAACACAATGATGTTGCTCTCGGACGCAAAGAAAATGGTCGAGGACATTGTGAAGGCGCTTTAGCCTCCGTCCCCTCCCAAACGATTGCTGAGGGCCTCGATGAAAATCGGGGCCCTTTCAACATCACGGACTCAGGCTAAGCTCCTCCGGTTCAATACCATCTAAAGGGGTATCGCGATGGGCGAGTTTATTGCCGAAGTGTTTTCCGTCAGTGGCTTGTTCACGCTGTTCATGTTACTCTTGCTCCAAGCCGTGCTCGGCTTTGACAATCTGCTCTACATTTCGATCGAGTCGCAACGTGTGGGCCCTGAAAAGGCACCGATGGTTCGACGCTGGGGCATTGCGCTGGCGGTGGTCCTGAGGATCGTGCTGCTGGTCATCATCGTGAACTTGTTCGCGCTCCTTGCCGAGCCTTTGTTCAATGTTGGCCTCTCCGGCTTTTTCGAAGGCGAGTTTACGCTGCAAGCGCTCGTCACTTTGGCGGGCGGTGCATTCATCATTTACACGGCGATCAAGGAGATCCATCACTTGCTGGCGGTGGATCATATCGAGCACACCGAAGGCTCAGCGACAAAATCGGTCTTCCAGGCGATCGCCATGATCGTCGCGATGAACCTGGTATTCTCTTTCGACTCGATCCTGTCAGCGATGGCGATTGCCAATGTTGAGGTGGCGAATGTGGTCAATGCATCAGGCGACGTGATCAACACGTTCACCGGCACCGTGGTGCAGTGCAAGGCTGATTTGATCGCCAACCCGGTTGCTGGTGCTGTGGGGTGCGAGCCCGGCAAGGACTATCAGGTCTGGATCATGGCCATCGCCATCCTGTCATCGGGCATCGTGATGATCCTGCTCGCGGATTATGTGGCCGACTTCCTCAAGCGCAATCGCATGTATGAAGTGCTGGGCCTGTTCATTCTGTTCTTGGTCGGCGTGCTGCTGGTCACAGAGGGTGCTCACCTAGCGCATATGAAGCTCTTTGGCTTCCCTATCGATGCGATGAGCAAGTCGAGCTTCTATCTCGTCGTGGGCGTGCTGGTTATCACAGACATCATCTCAACCAATTATCAGAAGCGGCTTTGGGCCCAGCGGGAGGCGGAATTGCTGAGCGCGGGCAATAAGGCAGATGATGCGATCAAAGCGGTCGACGCGCATATCGCCAAGCACGGAAATGTTGGATAAGGGCGCTTCGGCGGACCGACTGATCTAAGTCTGGAAGGTGCGCACGCGTTTGGTGACTTTCACGGCCATCTTGTTGCCCTTGCGCCCCATGCGCCCCTCATAAGCGGGCTCGCCATCACGATCGCCCGAGAGCAGTTCAATCGGCTGGTCTCCCGGCAATCCGAGGAGCAAGGTCGATCCGGCTTTGAGTTCCGTGATCCGACTCAAGGGAACGGTCAGACGCGCCAGGCGCGCTGTAACGAGAGCTGTGATCGGAACCGCCGGTGCCTCCGACACGGCAAGCGCTTCATCCGCGACCCGTCCTTCAGTCTGAATGACGGCCAGATCAGAGTGCAAGCCCGGGGCTTCTACTGAAAACTCGGCAATCGTGACCTCGCGTGTCGGCAACAAGCTGCTGACATAGGGCACATCGGTTTCGATCGATTGCAAGCGAAGGTCCGGCCCGAGCGCCTCTCCAAACGGGACCAGCAATTGTCCCAAAAGCGCACAATCAATCGCGCTCAGCGACCAGCCGTCTCCGATCCGACCCGTGGACCCCCGCGCACCGCACGCTTTGGCGATGATCGCATCCGCGAGCAAAGGCGGCAAACAGATCAGCGCGCGAATATCAGTCTCGTCCGGTCCGATACACGCGACAGCGCTCGATTTCCCATTCAACAAGCCGGGCAAGTCTTCTCGGACAATTGTCGCTGATTGCGAGGCGATCACGGCCGCCTTGAGCCCAGTCCCTGCGCCAAGGGCGCGCGAGAGCCTTGCGCCCAAAACGCGATCCCGTTCTTGCGCGTGCGTATCGACGACCGGCGTTGGCTCATCAAACACCGGCGTTGCGCGTGGTTCGATCGTCTCCGGGGGATCAGCAAGGGCTTGAGTGTCTAGGTTTGGACGCAGCAAAGCTTCTATTTCCGCAGCGCTCAGCACGCCGCGAGGGGTGGGGAATACGTGATCCTCGTCAGCCTCTTGATCAGCCACAGCGGAATCGTCACCGGCGGTCATCTGCCAGTCGCCTTTCTGTTTGCTGTCGGGACCGTTCCGCATTCTGCACCTGTCACCAATGAAAGCTTATCAGTGCGTTAACACGGTTAATGAATCGTTAGGATTTTAAGTGCGCCGATTCGGGGAAAATCGACTAGTCGTCGCGCACCACGCGTTCATTACGTTCGTGACGCTCCTGAGCCTCAAGGCTCAGCGTGGCCGTCGGGCGCGCTTCGAGACGGCGCAGACCAATCGGTTCGCCCGTATCATCGCAATACCCGTAAGTGCCTTCGTCAATCCGGCGGATCGCAGCATCGATCTTAGAGATCAGTTTGCGCTGACGATCGCGGGTACGAAGCTCAAGCGCTTTATCACTTTCGGCGGACGCACGATCCACAAGGTCCGGATGATTAGAGGATTCCGCTCGCAGGTTCCCAATGGTCACTTTCGCGCCGTCCAGAATGTCAGCTTTCCAGTCTTCGAGCTTTTTTCGGAAGTAAGCTTTCTGCTTACCGTTCATGAAGTCCTCTTTATCCGACGGCGTGTAGCCATTCAGTTCGTAGTCGCCCATGGAATCAAATCCTCTACCGAGTGTGCGGGCCCTATACTGCGGACCCGTGGGATAGGCAATCGCAATATTCAGACCAATTAGCCGCAACCTATTCTGAAATGTGGCGCTGACTGGGCTGGGACAAGGCTTTTGCAGTTTGACCGGTAACGAACACTTGATTTCATCCGCCGCTCTGTGCGCTAAAGAGGGGTAGCAAATTGAGCGCGCCAGAAGACAGGACCGGGCCGAGTACATGACCTCCCGATGGAGACAACGTGAAGTCCAACGGCCATCAACTTGGCGACAGTCCCTGCTGTTCAACAGCCTCATACTGTTGCTCCCCATATTCGCCGCCCGGATCATCGTCGCCGCCTACACATCCGACATTGCGACCGACCCGTTGAGCCTCGAAGCCCGCACAGAAACGCGTCAGGAAATCGAGACCGAATTCCAGGACCTCGTGGTGCAGGACGGGCGCGAGCGCCAAGCCTGGGCCGCGCGCATCGAACAGACCATCGATGAACGCGCCTTCTCCGCCGCACGCGGCTATTTGTTGGCAGCACCTCTTATGCTGAACAAACAGGACTCGGCCGCGGTCCTCGCTGCCGCCGACGCAGAAAGCTCGGGCAGCCGAGACCAGAGGCTGGCGCGCGCCGCCCTGCTCTTCTTGCCGGAGGAATTGCGCGCCAGCTATCAAAGATCAACGGCCCCGCCACCGCCGGTCAGCCCAACAAATTCAGACACCGCTGAGAATGGTGAGGCGCTGGCAGGCGAGGCCGAGGAGTCTCCGGACACGCCACGTGTCACAGGTGACCGGGTGCAGCTTGCCCCGATCGATGAACCATTCGCAGCCCCGCGATCATTCTACATGCTCGGCGATCCCGCGGACCTCACACGGCGCAGCCAGCAATGGATCGCAGGCGAACCCGTAAACAGCCTGCAATTGCGGCTACGCGCGCTCGGTTTGCTCAATCAAGACAATCCCAGCCCAGAGGCCCAGGCCGTGTTTGAGAGCGCCTCAATTCTGCTGGCGGCGTATCGGGCGGGCCGACTCGATGACCGTTTCGTCGGTTATTTGACCAGTCGGGTCGAAGACGCCATTCCGGAAGAACTCCTCCGCGCCGAGCTCACTCGCGCCTTCGAACCCGTCATGACCACAGAAGCCCGGACGGTCGAGGTCATCGCGTCGTTCCGAACCGCACTTCAACCGCAAGCCAAAGCACGCCTCGCACGCGACATGATGATCATCGCGCGCATTGCGGAACTCACCAGCTCAACGGGCGCTATCACGCTCGTGGAACAAGCGACCACACCAGAGGATATGCGCCGCGCCTTGTTGTTGTCAGAAGCGGGCGGACATCGCTCCGTTGCGCTCGCCCGGGAAATGGGTCCGAATGTCCTTGGGCTCGCGCAGATCGGCGTCAAATGGAGTCGAGGCCTGGTGTTTCAGGTGATGGGGCTGATGGCGCTCGGGATGGCCTTGATCTGGACCACGCTGTCGGCGCTGACCCAGGCCGAAACCATCCGCTTTCGCTAGATCCCAAACGCGCCTTTGATGCCGTCAATCAAGAGCTGAACCGACAGCGCTGCGAGGATCACGCCGAATATCCGTGTGATCGCCCCGGTAATGCTATCCCCCATGGCTTTCACCAAAGGCCCCGCCGCAAGAAACACGAGCAAGCAAATCAGCATATTCGCCCCAATCGCGCTGAGCACGGCGCCTTTGCCGATCCAATCCTCATGCTGCGACATGTACAACATCGCCGTCGCAATCGAACCTGGACCGGCCAGCATTGGAATTCCGATGGGAAACACGGAGACATCATCGAGCTGCTCTTTGCTATCCTCAACATCGGCCAGCACAGAATCTGCGCGGTTCTCCCGTCGTTCGGTGCGCTTTTCAAACACCATATCGAGGGCGATCAGGAACAGCAGAACACCCCCCGCGGCACGGAACGCATCAATGGTGATGTGCAGCTGATTGAGCAGCCAAGCGCCGCCAAACGCAAACCCGAAAATGATCAGTGTTCCAACAAACACAGACCGCACGGCCATGGACCGGCGATAGCTGGCCGGACCTCGCGCCGTGAGCGAGGCAAACACTGGCGCAACGCCAGGGGCGTCGATCAAGACAAAGAAGGTCACGAAAGACGCGACAAAAATAGGAATGAACTCGCCGGGCATGATACGGCTCCCTCAAAAAATCGAAGGTTCGCCTTTATCGATGATCTTTGAGCGCGTCGAGGATTGCGGCCACATCGGGATGCATGTCGGGCTTGCCGGATCGCATAGGTACGACCGTAGGTGCAAGTTCCCCAGACGACAGCGCCATAATCATGCGGTATCCCCGCAAACGCTGCAGCAAGCCCTGCAGGCCTTTAACCCCGTCTGCGCGCAAGAGTTTGTTGTGTCCAATATCGACGCAGATATTCTCAGGCGCATCGCCCGCTTCAATCATCGCGATGGCATCGTCTAAAGTGACCGGTGGAGGGGTTTCGGGGAGCTCTTTCATGGTGATCGTATCAGCCATTCCCCGCCTCCGCCGCTTTCAATAGTTTGCGGCACAAGGATAAAGCTTGATAAGTCTCGCTGGCCGCACAGGCCGTTGAAATCTGAAGTAGTAACTCTCGCGTTTCCGCGATATCCGCCTGCGTCAAAGCCGCTGCGATCGCTGTGACCGTCTGGTCATATAGCGGGCCCTCTGTTTCTCCGGTCAGGTACATTTGCATGACCGCAAAATAAAGGTGCTCTTCTGGGCTTTGCGTCTCCTCGGGCTCCAAAACATCTTTTTGTCTGAGAACGCGGGCCTGGTTTTGTAACAGGATCGTGCCACGACGGTCGCCATTGCGCAGAACGGCGCCGTTCACGACGACGGCCTCCTTTGGCTTTAGCGACAGTTTGAGTGGCATGGTCCACGCTCCTTGATAGGACCAGAAAGTACGCCCAAATGGTTAACGCAGACTTTCAATTTCGTAACGTCGTACTGAAATCGTATTACAATCAGCCGCTTAGCGATTGTCTTATTGTCTCAATATCACGGCTGTTCGCGAATCAGTCCCTTCCCGCGCGTTAGTCCTTGCTTCTGCAAGCGTGGGGCTTATCCTTACCGTAAACGTAAAGATATCCAGAGGACCTCCCTATGCGCTTTGAAGGCACCGAGAATTATGTCGCCACAGATGACCTGAGAGTCGCCGTCAATGCTGCCATTCAATTGGAGCGTCCGCTGCTGATCAAAGGTGAGCCGGGCACCGGTAAAACCGTCCTTGCCATCGAAGTGGCCAAAGCCCTCGATTGCGAACTCATCGAATGGCACATCAAATCGACCACAAAGGCCGCACAAGGCCTCTACGAGTATGACGCAGTGTCTCGCCTGCGCGACGGCCAAATGGGCGAGGAACGCGCCAAGGACGTTAAGAATTACATCAAGAAAGGGAAGCTGTGGGAGGCTTTCACAGCGAAGAAGCGCCCGATCCTGCTCATCGACGAAATCGATAAAGCCGACATCGAATTCCCGAACGATCTTCTGCAGGAACTCGATCGCATGGAATTCTACGTCTACGAGACCGATGAGACGATCAAAGCCAAGCAGCGCCCGATCGTGATCATCACCTCGAACAATGAAAAAGAACTGCCGGACGCCTTCCTGCGCCGCTGCTTCTTCCACTTCATCAAATTCCCGGATGAGCAGACGATGAAAGAAATTGTCGACGTCCACTATCCGGGCATCAAAGAAAAACTCGTCTCGGATGCGCTGACCACATTCTACTCTATGCGCGAAGTGCCGGGCATGAAGAAAAAGCCGTCGACATCTGAGCTGCTCGATTGGCTGAAACTGCTGATGAATGAGGATGTCGACCTGGAAACCTTGCGCGAGCAAGACCCAGAAAAGTTGACCCCGCCGCTGCACGGCGCACTGCTGAAGAACGAGCAGGACGTGGCCTTGTTTGAGCGCCTCGCTTTCCTCAATCGCCGTCAGTCTGGCCCAAGCCCGCGTGGGCCTGCTGGTTAAACCCGCACCGCGTAAATTAAGCGTTCCGTATTGCCATCGCCGCCTTTGATTGGGCTATCGGCACGCCCTTGGGTGTGCCAACCTTGCGCCGTTAGCCAGTCCACGAAGGCGTCTTCGGCGCGCGCGATCGCCGCCGCATCCGTAACGATGCCGCCTTTGCCGACATGCGCGCGGCCTACTTCGAATTGTGGCTTGAACAGCGTAATCAGCTGAGCGCGCTCAGCGGAGAGCGCGAGCGGCACGGCTAGAAGCTTGTGCAGTGAAATGAAGCTCGCATCGCAGACCAAAAGCTGTGGCGAGCCTCCAATCATTTCGGCGGTTAAATCGCGCGCGTCTGTGGCTTCGAGCGACCGGATTTGCGCGTGTCCTCTTAAACTCGTGTGTAGCTGCTCGCGCCCGACATCGACCGCGATCACGGAAGCGGCGCCGTGGGCCAGCAGGACATCGGTGAAGCCGCCTGTCGAGGCACCGATATCGAGACACGTCAGCCCGCGCGGATCTACGCCAAATTTCTGTAAGGCGTGCGCGAGTTTTAATCCGGCGCGCGACGCCCAGGGATGCGCGCGCTCCGCGTCGATCTTCGTCGTGGGGGTAATCTTCTCGGAGGGTTTGGCGATGACCCGGCCCTCGACTTTGACCTTCCCTGCCGCAATCGCCGCCTGAGCAGCGGCGCGGCTGTCAAAATGGCCAAGGGCGACCAGGACCTTGTCAGCACGATCCGGTTTTTCAGACACTGCGCGTTACTCCGAAGCAAGCGGTTGGCTTCCCCTCGGCCTAATCGAGGGTTTTGGCAACACGAAACCCGATCCGCTCATCCCGGCGGCTGGCCGGCTCTGCCCCCCGCATCGCGGAACGTACATAGGATGGCACTTTGCTGTAATCGCCACCCCGCACAGGCCGCGAGCAACCTTCACTGCCAGGCAGCGCGGCGCCGGTTTTCGGCAAGCCCACATAAGAGTTGCGAAAACAATCAGCCGTCCATTCGGCAATGTTGCCGTGCACATCATGCAGGCCAAAAGCGTTGGCATCATACGATCCCACGGCGGTCGGCATACGCAAGTAGGGGCCGCCCGCGGGTTTGCGGTCATACGTGCGTTGTCCATTATAATTTGCCTGCGTGCTCGAGATGCCATCGCGGGTCGAGAAGGGCGTCGTCGTTCCTGCCCGCGCCGCATACTCCCATTCCGCTTCAGACAGCAATCGATACGGCGTGCCGTCGACCTTGGTGTTCAACCAGGCAATGTAGGCTTCGGCGTCCGTCACATTCACGTTCATCACAGGCCGATCATCGAGCGACCATAATGCGTCCTTGCGGAGATCCGCGGCAGGGTCATACGTACAAGCGCCGTCGCTCAGGCAGGCACGATACTCGCCAAACGTGACTTCAAACTTGCCCGCAGCAAAGCGGTCGATCGCGACCTCGCGCTGAGGGCCCTCATTGTCGAAGCGCCCCGCTTCGCTGTCTGGTGAGCCCATGGTGAAGGTGCCCTCTGGCAAAACCACCATTTCCGGGCAGGCCTCGCAATCCTTGAACGCACCGAAATCGACGAGCGCAGGTTCAACAATCGGTGCCTCGGTCGGCGTGTCACTACCTGACATGTCTCGCCCGGTCGCCGAACCCGACTCAATTCGCACGGACGTGGACACGGCAGGCGCGGGCTTTCCGCAATCACCGAAGCAGAAATCGTCCCCAATCAGACCTGAATTGTAAAACGGCGTCTGCGCCCCATTCGTGGCCCGGTTCACCTGATCTGCTACGCGCTTGAACACTTGTTCGGCGATCAACCCATCCTGACGGATGACCTGCGCGAGCGCCTGCGTGTATGGACTGTTCTGACCCGCCCCGTCCGTGGCGGTGAAGCCCGGCTCAGTTGAGTAGGACACCAGCAAACCGCGCGAACGTGCAACCGGCGCGAGGCCACCAGACCCCGCCGAACGGCTGGAGCTTGGCAAAGGGTTGTTCCGGCAGGCATCCAGAATGACAAAGTTGACGCCATTTCCAGCCGCACGGACATGTTGCAAGGCTTGCCCAAGACGCGGAGCCTGGGCCCAGATATCCTGCTCCGTCCGGGCATTAGTATCGACCGGAATCAGATAATTGTAGCCTTCAGATTGCACGCCGTGCCCGGCAAAATAGATCAGCCCAATGGCGTCAGCACCGCCATTTCGAAGGCGCATGCCATGGCCGGCAAACGCATCTTCCATCTCGTCTTCGGTGGCGTTCAGCAACAATGTGACCTGGAAGCCAACGTCTTCGAGCGCCTCCTTCATCAGCCGCGCATCCCGTTCTGGATTGAGCAGCGCCCAGCCCGTCGTTTCATACTTGCTATTTCCGATCACCAGCGCGATCCGGGCTTCGGCCGCAGCGACAATCGGGATGAAGATCGCGAAGATCACCAAACACAATGCACGCATCATCATTTCAGCGATCACTCCATAGTCTTAGGCATTGAAGGGAGGTCCCCACCTCAACGCACTCGCCCCCACGGCCCCGAATTGAGCATACTCAGCAGACCTGATCTAGAGATATTGTGGCAATCGTCAGGCGCCACCTCTGTCCAGGACCTTATGGATCAAAAAGGTGTCTGGTCTTCAGACGCGTCTGCATTGGCCGAAGGATCGGTCGTCTCGCCAAAATCCATACTGTCAAAAGGCGTCCCAAGCGAACGTGCAGATGGCGGCGCAGGCGATGAGTCTGGCTCGGTCATCACCGAGTTCAGATAATCGGCATCTTCTACGGACAGGCGTCCCTCTGCCACACCGCGCATAATCTCTGTGCGGGCGCGCTGACGTTCCAGCTGGATCGCATTGGCGTTCTCAAGCCGCGTAATATACGTGTCCATGACCCGTCGGCAGCGCTCTGACAGAGCCGTCTCGCCCTCGGTTTCAATATAGCGCAAATGCTCGAAACACAGCTGCACCCCATAATCGCTTTGGACCAGAGACAGCGTAATATCGCGCACCGCCTCGGCGACCGCGATCGAGGGTGGGAAGGCCGGGCTGGCGGGCCAGGACCCCGTCACACCGCCCGCGCTGGAGTCTCGCGCTGAGGGCGCGGTTTCAGCCAGGCGATTTGCGGTCTGCTCAGTGGCCGCTGCGGCGGCTTGTGAATTGGACAAAGCACGACGCCGCGATCTCAGATCGGTAATTTCCTGACCGCGGCGCTCCACCGCTTCGCCGGAACATCCCGGGGCATCGGGACTGCCAAAGCACTGGTCATTGACGTTTTCCAGAACCGTGATTTCATCATCCACTGCGAGGATTTCATTCGACAGGCGCGCTTGCTCGGCCGACGCGATGGCAGACCGCTGCAAGTATTGCTCACGGAAATCCATGCCGCTGCCCGCCGAAGCGCTGACCACAGCATCCCCGCCTTTGACCGCACCCGTCAGCTGCTCGATCGCCAAGAGCGCAATCATATTGGTCTGGAACCGGCGCAGCATGATCGAATACTGCTCTTCCGACAGACCGTTCATGTATGCTTCGCAGACGCGGTAAAAGCCATCGCGCAGAGTTTGGATGGTCTGCGTGCGCAAACCGATATTCGCGGCCGCTTCCGAGACTCCGCCTTCCGCAGCCACCGCATTCGAAATGTCAGACACACTGACCCCCGCCTGCGCTGCGATCGCAGAGAGTGCATCCGGCGCGGGCTCTGCGCAGACAACACGGATATCCTTGTCCGATCTCTTGTTTGACAGCACCGCGCGTTGTTCGGCGTCGATGAAGACCCCGGCCGGTGCAAATCCCTTTCCATTCAGCCCAGACCCCAGCGTCTCTTTTTTGTTGACGGCGGTGAGATTGCCCACCGAAGCGCACGCCGAAAGGCAGAGTGCGCCGAGCGCCAACATGCTGATACGAAACATAACGTCCTCCTAAGACCGCTGAGAGGACGCGAGATTTTAAAATTAGTCAAGTTGAACAATGCTTTGTAGGCGAGTCCTAACGCAGCGTATCAAACCACAGTTGAAGGGCCTTCGCCTCACGCAAGCGATGGGCACGCACCTGTTGGGCTTCTTCATCTTCACCCCATTGCTCGATCTGCCAGTCTTCGTCGACGCAGGAGGCCATCAGGGCCAGTTCTGCTGGCAGCGCCGCGCGTTCGACCGCCAGAGCCAGAACCGCTGAGCCCAAAAGGCTGCAACCCCAGGTCAGCGCGGTCAGGCGAAAATCATCGAGCTCCAACGCATATGTGCGCACAGCGTCCAAACTGGCCTCGGGTTGCGGGCTGGCGATCAGGCCGATGACCGGGACCAACACGACTCCCAGCTCTTTGCCCGCCCAATCCCGCCAGGGCTGCCAGGCCGCCTCCTGACGCGCACGAAGCTCGGTCGGCGATTCAGTAAGATAGCAGGTCACATCGGTGCCAGCATAGCGAGCAAGCTCCTCGGCGAGATCGCCGCGCGTGTCTGGCGTGCGGTCCAGCGCGACATTGGCCAAGCGGGTGAGGGTCATATTCTGCAAGTCCAGCGTTTCACCCTGCGCCTGCCATTCGTCAGCGACTGCCTGAGCGAGCGCCGCAGTGGGCAAAGTCAGTGGCGCTTTGGCCGGTGTTTTGATCGGGCGTCCATCCAGCTCAACGGTGAACCCAGACGGTCCCTCTTTGGCGGCGGCCTGCTTATAGAAGCGCTTTGGCATTGTCACTTTGTCCATCACGCCACCCGTTCTGCAAACTGATCGAGACTCGCGTTGAGCGTCGCGAACTCATGGTGCACTTCATGTGCCCCCACCTGTTCGAGTTCTTCCGTTTCGCCAAAGCCCCAGCTCACGCCAAACGTATGGATCCCGGCATTCAGCCCCATACGAATGTCATGGATCGCATCGCCAATGATCAGAGACTGGTGCGGCTCAGCGCCCAGCGCCGACATGGCCTGCTCGCACATAAAGGGATGTGGTTTGCCAGGACCGTCATCGGCGCACCAGGCGGTGTCGAACAGATGGCGCGTGTCATGTTGCTCAAAGAACGCCTCAACGCCTCGCCGCGCCTTCCCGGTCGCGATGGCAAGCAACCAACCGTCATTGGCAAGTCGATGGAGGGTTTCCAAAGCGCCATCATAAAGCGGCTCGAAGCCTTCGCCTTCTGCCCGCAATCGGACAAAGGATTGACGATAAGTCTCGACCAGTTCGTCAAGTTTCGCACCCGATACGTCGGGGGCCAGGATCTGGCAGGCCTCGGCAAGTCCAAGCCCAATCGTCTTACGCGTTTCGTCATAAGGCGGCGGTTCAAGATCGAGCGCCTCGAATGACCGAACCATCGCTGTCTGGATCACCTCGCGGCTATCCACGATGGTGCCATCCATATCCCAAATTGCCAGTTTTAGTGTCATGCGCCGCGATTTAGGCGGCAGCGGCTTTTCTCGCAACCAGTCTTTGCCAGATCAGGAAGATTGGGGCGCTGAGTTCCAGGATCATTCCTGCAAATTGCTGATCGAGGCCCGGCCCGACCGTGGTGTAGGACACGAAACGTGCAACCCCGCCAATAAAGATGGCCGCACAAATAAAGGCCAAAACTGTCCCATGTTTTTCAACATTGGGAATCGTCCACCAAAGCAACATGGTCACGAGCAAATAAATCGCAGACAGATAGCGAAGTTGATTGTCGATGGCTGCCGGGTAGCCGCCATCAGGCATAAAGAAAGATGCCCCATTCAGAATGCCCATGGTTGCGAAGAAAAGCGGGATCAGCGACAGAACGCCGAGCCCAATCTGTAGCCCCAGTTTCATTGATTAAACCTCCACAATGCTGGACGAGATCTCTTTTGCGCGGGCCTCGAACGCCGCTTTGATCCCGCCTCCATCGGTTGAGCAGACCAGATATCCACCGCCCTGTCCAATTGTCCGCGCAATCTCTGGCCACATCACGTCCGGAGTCTTCGCCTCATCCCACATTTTAGAAATGGACGGATCCATATGCCGGACCCCGCCAAATCGATCCGGACGCGCTTTGGCGCCGTCCCAAATCTTGGTGTTGAGCAAGCCCGGACAGAGCAGTGTCGTCCCGATGCCTTGGGCCGCAAGCTCGCCTTTGAGGGCTTCTCCAACAGCAAAGGTCGCATGCTTTGTTGTGGCATAGAGCGGAAAGCTACCATCCGGAGAGCGAAGCGCTGCGGACGACGCGGTGACCCCGACATGACGATCCCCGTCCGCCGCCTCCATCAGCGGGACAAAGGCCTGAGCCGTCCAGATCACGCCCCGCACATTGACATCAAACCCCCATTCGATCGCGTTTGGCTTGCCCGAAAGAATCGGGGACCCGACCCCAACTCCTGCATTGATCCAGAGCAGGCTCAGCGCGCCATGCGGCTTCAGCTCTTCAGCGGCAGCCAAACATGCGTCACGGTCCGAGACGTCAAAGACCAGCGGAAAGGCGCGGTCGCCAATCGCCTGAGCCACGCGGGTCGCCGCCTCGGCGCGAATGTCTTGCACACCGACGCGAAGGCCCGCCTCCGCGAGCTTGACCGCCAACATTTCACCAATGCCATCGCCCGCGCCGGTGACGACCGCGAGCTTGTCTTCATAGGCGCTCAAATCAGTCATTGCTTGGAACCCTCACCAGATCATGTGGACCGCGCATCACGGCCTGGGTTTTGTTTTGCGCCTTTAGCGCGCCGTTCTCAATTGAAAAGAAATCGATGAAGCCACGGGTGCGATCTGAGCCCTTGCGACGATGGAAGGTTGCGACCGCCAGATTCTGCCCCGTCTCGTCGAAGATCACGTCTTCAGGAAGCACGCCCGCGGCCCGTATTTCATCGAGCATTTCAAGCCGGCCCGTCTCCGGATCGAGCCCGATCAGCATCAGCGCATATTGTCGGCGATGTGGCCAGAAGGCGAGCGGCGGCAGCTGTGGCAGATAGGTCCGCTCCATTGCGATCGAAGCAATCAGGGTGCCATCATCGGAAAGTTCAACGCCCTCGGCGAACCGTCCCACGCGGACTTGGTCGATCACTTGCGCAGGCGCCGTCTCAGTCGGTGGCTGGATCGAGAAAACCTGTCCGCCGCGCTGGGTTAGCATGGCGAGGTTGGACTCGTAGGCATTCACATCCGTGACAATCAGATAGCGACCGCTCGGCGCCCATTTCATGGTTGAGAGGCGCACGCCAAATGCGATGGGGTCGCCGATTTTTTCGATCTCTTGCGGCCGCTGATCCAAGTCCAGGATCATCCGGTAGAACTGCACCCGTTTGTTTCCAACATTGGCCGCGAAGGTGACTCCATCTGGAGCCACGACGATGTTGCGAACGCGCTGTTCAACATCTTCGGGCAGATACGGCGCGCGCAAATCAAACGTTCGGCGATCTTCGACTGTTCCGTCCGGCAAAACTGAGAACGTGACGAGTTCAGCGCCGGTATCCTCGGTGGCGATATAGAGCAGCGGAAACGCCCCTGGCGCCTCCACCGATTGCGGCGCCGAGCCGATCTCTTCAACGACCTGGATTGGCGACAGAGTCGTGCCCTCAACCCGGAAGACAAGCAGGCGTTGGGCAATCGGCATATCGTAATAGACATTCTCGACTTGGCTGACGCTTGGATCGAGATCGCCGCGGGTTTCAACGACGTAGGCAGACCGGCCATCAGGTGAGATGTCCAGAACTTGCGGCCAGGAGATCACAGAATTCGGCGCTGCAATGCTGGATTGCGGCGCCCCGTCTGCAAACAGGGTCAGCTCGTCGCGCATACCAGCAAAAGGTTCGAGCTGATTGTCGGCATAGGCAGTACCTGCCATGCTTGCATCTGAAAGCGCCAGAAACCGCCCTTCAAACGTGCCAGCCGTCTCAGCAAAACCGGGATCATCGCTCGAAAAATCACCCAACGAGGCGCAAGCTGCGACCCCGAGGACGAGCCCACTTGCCAAGCCCCATTTCCAAATTGCCATGTTGCGCTCCATTTAACTCCCTATCGAAAATGAACGTTTTCGTTTACAAGTCAAGCGGAGTACGACATCTTTCGACTATGACGCTGGAAGACTTCAGAAAAAACCGCTCTGCCGCAAAGCAGTCTGCGATCCTGGACGCCGCCATGCGGGTCTTCCGACGCGACGGATTTGCGGGCGCAAGTATGGAAGTGATTGCCGGAGAAGCCTCGGTCTCAACGGCAACGCTGTATCGCCACTTCCGCTCGAAAGGCGAGCTGTTCGAAGCGGTCGCAACGGCCAGTATTGAAGCGCTTGAGACACAAGTCAGCCTGACTCAATCCAGCACGCCCTTGCAGCATCTTGCGGCTCTTTGCCATGCCTATGCGATGGTCCTTAGCACTCCGGATACGATCGGTATGGTGCGCATGATCGTCGCCGAGACGGGCCGCAATCTAGATCTCGCGGAACGGTTTTACCACGCCGTCAAATCCCGGCTTGGGGATAATTTTGAGCGAGCTGTGGAGGCGCTTGCAAGCGCGGGAGACCTGATTGACGCGCCGCGCCGGTCTGCCCCGGGTCAGCTGCAAGGCATGATTGAGCATGCCATCCTGATGCGCGGCCTCATCCTCGGAGATGAAGCTGGCCCGGCCGCGCCAATTGAGGACATCGCTCAGGACGCGCTGGCAACCTGGAGTGCGCGCTGGCTGCGCTGATCCGCGTCTAAGGATATAAACGCGTTCCCGTCCACACACCGTCCTTGAGGATCAATTTCAGGCGATCGTGCATGCGGAACGCCTGATCCTGCCAGAACTCAATTTGCGTGGGGCTTAAGCGGAATCCGCCCCAGTGTTCGGGCCGTGGAATATCATCATCGTCGCCATAGATGGCACTGATTTCCGCCACGCGCTGATTGAACACTTCGCGATTGTCCAAGGGGCGAGACTGGTCAGAGGCGATTGCGGCAATACGCGATTGCGGCGCGCGCTGGCTGAAATATGTGTCCGACTGTTCGTTAGTGCTCTTCGTAATCGTCCCGCGGATGCGGACCTGCCGGCGCAGACTCTTCCAGTGGAAACAGAGCGCCGCCTTCGGGTGCGCCGCCAACTGCTCGCCCTTGGCGCTGTCATAATTGGTGTAGAATTGCAGACCGTTTTCAGGATCAAGGCCGCGCAACAAGACTATCCGCACATCCGGCATCCCCTCCGCGTCAACCGTCGCCAAAGACATGGCGGTGGAATCGTTCGGCTCGCTCGCATTGGCTTCGGTCAGCCAGGTTTCCAGCAGGGCGTAGGGTTTATCCGTGTCAGGAATGAACGGGCGGTCGCCTTCGGCAGCATAATCAGCTGCACTTGGGGATCGCGGGATGGATACGGGGACGTCGGTCATATGGAATTCGCAGCGCAAGAGTTAGGGGTTTGGCAGGGTTCGGTTTTGCATATAGGACACCGCCAGCACTAAAACTACGGATCGGCCTTCATGTCGCATAACACATTTGGACACATGTTTCGCGTCACAACGTGGGGCGAGAGCCACGGGCTCGCGATCGGCTGCGTCGTGGATGGTTGTCCGCCCGGATTGGCCCTGGACGAGGCATGGGTGCAGCAATTCCTTGATGAGCGCCGCCCTGGTACAAGCCGGTTTGTGACGCAGCGCCGTGAACCAGACCAAGTGAAGATCCTTTCCGGCGTTTTTGAAGACGATCGCACCGATGGCCCAGTCACCACAGGGACGCCGATCAGTTTGATGATCGAAAATGTCGATCAACGCTCAAAAGACTATTCTGAAATCCGTGACCGGTATCGTCCGGGCCATGCCGATTACACCTATGATCAAAAATATGGTGTGCGCGATTATCGCGGTGGCGGGCGGAGTTCGGCGCGTGAAACCGCGTCGCGTGTGGCCGCCGGCGCGGTCGCCCGACGGGTATTGGGCGATGATATTCAGATCCGCGGCGCCGTCGTTCAAATTGGCGAACACACAGTCGACCGGGACAAATGGGATTGGGACGTCACCGGCGACAATCCGTTCTGGTGCCCCGATGCCGAAATGGCCAGCAAATGGGAAACCTATCTCGATGAGGTCCGCAAAGCGGGGTCTTCAGTCGGCGCGGTTATCGAAGTGCAAGCCTCCGGCGTCCCTGCAGGATGGGGCGCGCCGATTTATGGCAAGCTCGACAGTGAGCTCGCCATGGCGATGATGAGCATCAACGCAGCAAAGGGCGTCGAAATCGGCGCCGGGATTGCAGCCGCTGGCTTTACCGGCGAACAGAATGCCGATGAGATGCGCATGGGCAATGATGGCGTCCGCTTCCTGTCGAACAATAATGGCGGCACGGCGGGTGGGCTCTCGACCGGCCAGGACCTGATTGTGCGCGTCGCGATCAAACCAACCTCGTCCATCCTGACTGAGACCAAATCGGTTACCCGCGATGGCGAAGAAGTTGATGTCCGCACAAAAGGCCGCCACGACCCTTGTGTCGGGATCCGGGCCGTCCCGGTCGCAGAGGCCATGTTGGCGTGCGTTTTAGCCGATGCAAAATTGCGACACCGCGCCCAGATTGGCAGCTGAACCCGCCATAATTCATTCTGAATTCACATTTATCCGCCCATGTCGCGCGCATAAATAACAGGAGCTAGGAATGAAATTCTCCCAAACACTGAAACTCGCCACTTTTGCTGGCGCATTGTCTCTCGCGTTGCCTGTATATGCTCAGGACGAAACCTCTGATGGCTGGAGCGGCGAAGGATCTCTCAGCGCTGGCGTGACAACCGGCAATACGGAAACGACAGATCTCGGGCTCGGCGTGGATGTCGCCCGCACGATGAATGTCTGGACGATCGGACTGCAAGCGACCGCCGATTATGGTGAAACGGATGGCGCCGAGACCAAGAACCGGATTTTCCTCGGGGCCAATCTTGATCGCCAAATCAATGACCGTCTGTTCGGGTTTGGTCAGCTGTCTTACGAACAGGACGAATTCTCTGGCTTCGACTCGCGCGCCTATATCGGTGGCGGTCTTGGCTACGAGATTCTCGCCGGGGATGTGACCACGTGGACGGTGCGCGGCGGCCCCGGTCTCAAAATCGATGAGCTGGAAGCCGTCCTCGACACAACCGTGACACCGCCCGGCGTCATCACTCCGGCTTCAACCGAAGAGTCTTTCGGTGCCTCGGCGCAGTCAAACTTCGCGCACCAGTTCAACGACAATGTCGGGTTCACCAATGACACGACTGTGCTCTACGCCGAAACCTCGACACAGATCGGCAATATCGCAGCGATCACAGCCTCATTGACCGACACACTGTCCGCCCGCGTCTCATTTGAGGTGCGTCACGACACCGATCCGGTCGAAGGTTTTGAAAACACGGACACAATCAGCCGCGTGTCTCTGGTCTACGGCTTCTAGGCCTTATCGACCAAGCGTCCACACCGCGCTCGCCCTTAGACGTCGCTTGGGGTGAGCGGTTGCGGGCATCAGCTTTCAAAAGCCCTCAAGGTCCGCTTGAGGGCTTTTTCTAT
Organism: Pseudomonadota bacterium; assembly: GCA_038527765.1. Lineage (GTDB taxonomy): Bacteria > Pseudomonadota > Alphaproteobacteria > Caulobacterales > Hyphomonadaceae > Henriciella. The sequence goes on along the minus strand of JBCBFK010000009.1, from coordinate 33,824 downwards.
AGATCCAGCAGCATCTGACAGTTGCAGCGATCATAGGGCGTTGGAGTGAGCTCATCGCCAGTCAGTTCACGAAAGCCTGACTTCCGATAGAGCGCCAGGGCCGCATCAAGCACCGTGTTGGTTTCCAGCCAGATCTGAGTTGCGCCCATCTCACGCGACTTGGCCACTGCCGCATCCATTAAGGCCCGGCCAATGCCTTTGCCTTGAACGTCGCTGCGGGCCGACATTTTGATCAGCTCCAGCATGCCCTCATGATGACCCGGAACCAGGCCGACCGTGCCAACCGCTTCGCCTTGATACTCAGCGATCAGGATCGCCCCGCCCTTATCGAGAATATGGGTCTGAGGATCTTCGAGTTGGGCGCGGTCTTCATCTTCCACAGTGAAAAATGCCTCAACCCAGGCAAGGTTGAGATCACGAAACGCGGCGGCATCTTCGGGGGTGTAGTCTCGGACAATCATGCCCGCATCTTGCTACCCAACGAAGGCGCGTTCAATCACAAAATCAGCCGGTTCGGCGTTCGAACCTTCTTTCAGACCGTGCTCTTCCATCAGATCTTTGAGCTCTTTAGTCATCTCGATGGAGCCGCAAATCATCGCCCGGTCGGTCGCCGGATCGAGACGCGGAACATCCATATCTTCAAACAATTTGCCCGACCGGATGAGATCCGTCACACGGCCCTGCTTCTCGAAGTCTTCGCGGGTACAGGTTTGATAGAGCCGTAATTTGCCGCGTCCAAGCTCACCGATATCCGGATCATTCAAAAACGCATTCACGGTCTCGTGCGAATAAGCGAGTTCTGCAACATCACGGCAAGTATGCGTAATGATGACCTCTTCGAACTTTTCATAGGTCTCTGGATCCCGCAAAACGCTCGCAAACGGCGCAAAGCCCGTGCCGGTCGAGAAGCAATACAGCCGTTTGCCGGGCACCAGCGCGTCATGCACGAGCGTGCCAACAGGCTTCTTGCCGAGCAGCACCTTGTCGCCAACCTGGATCTTTTGCAGCTTCGATGTCAGCGGGCCGTCAGGCACCTTGATCGAATAGAATTCCAGCGTGTCATCCCAGTTTGGGCTTGCCACCGAATAGGCGCGCAGCAGTGGTTTGCCATTATCATTCATCAGCCCGATCATGATGAACTCGCCCGAGCGAAAACGGAAACTCGCGGGTCGCGTGATCCTGAATTTGAACAGGCGGTCGGTATAGTGATGCACCGATAACACCGTCTCTTCGGTGGGAGCGTTCGGGTTCACTTTTTTCGCGGGCACTTCGGCGGCAGCCGTCATGGCATTCTCCTAAGAATGATTCTCAAGAGGCGCAGATGTATGATCTGGCAGCGTTTTGCAAGGGTTCGAATGAACGCATTAGAAGAGCTAAATCTATTTCGGCCCGCTCTTAAAGCCCGGTTTCGGCTGTCACCCAGTGCACATCTTCGTTCGTGGTCTCGGTCAAAACGCCAAGCTCGTAGATGTTCTCATAGCCATAGCCGTAGAGATTGATGAAGGTCGGGATGTTCAGCGCCAGCGAAACGCGTTTGAGCGGGATCGGTTCAGCATCATCGCTGAAATTGTTATTGCAATAGATGAGAATGCGCGTGTCCTTGCTTGGGATCACATCCGCGAGTTTCTCGTCGGTAAAATCCGAGAAAGGCACGTTCACGGCGCCCTCGATGTGGCCCTCTTCAAAGGCATATCGGCTCCGGGCGTCCAAAATGATGGTGTTTGGAGTCTCGGCCATATCATTGAAGGCTTGCAGTGTGAGCAAGCGGTCTTCGCGCAGCTCAAACACCTCATCGCCGAGGTCCATGAAACCGGCAAAATCGATTTCTGCGGATCCGGGAATCTCTTGCGCATTCGCCGCAAGGCCAATGCCGATAAAGGTCGCAATCGCCAGGAGGCCGCAAATCAAGCTGTTCCGCACACTCGTCTTCCGGTCACGCATTCTGTGCTCCGTCTCGTTGCCCCAGGCTTTGTGAGTATAGGCTCATTGTGGCAGGATTGGGCACGTATTGCGGTCTTAGCGCCCCAATGCTTCTTCCCAATGATAACGGCAGAACGAGACATAGGTTTCCTTGCCGACGCTGACCTGATCGCCTGCGGTCAGTGCTTTGCCGTTCTCGTCGAGACGCGCGGTCATCGTCGCTTTCTTGCCGCAGAAACAAATCGTCCGCGCTTCTCGCAAGTCATCTGCAATCGCGAGAAGTGCGGCAGACCCTTCAAACAGCTCGCCCTGGAAATCGGTGCGCAGACCATAACAAAGCACCGGCAGCTTCAGGCGGTCTCCGACATGCGCCAGCTGCCAGACTTGCGCTTTGGTCAGGAATTGTGCCTCGTCAAAAAACAGGGCGCTGAGCGGTGTTTTCGCATGCTGCGCTTCGATCGCCGCGAACAGGTCTGTGTCAGCGCGGTAAAGGTGAGCCTCTGCCTCTAACCCGATGCGCGACTCGATCCGGCCGGTCTCGGCGCGCGCATCCACGCCATAATGCCCGGATGTCCAGAGCATGACCTCCATGCCGCGCTCGCGATAATTATAAGCGGCCTGCAATAAAATTGCCGACTTACCAGCATTCATGGCGCTATAGGTGAAATACAGTTTTGACATGCGAGAGGCTTACGCGATTCTTCGCACAGACGCAGCCACACTAGGGGAGATTTACATGCTTGAGCCGCACTCTGAACGCTCCCTAACCAGAACTGATTTCGATGCCATCATTTTCGACAATGACGGAGTGCTCGTAGATTCTGAGCGAATCCATATCGAGGTTGAGCTGCAGCTTCTAAAGGAACTTGGACTGGATTATGCCTATGAGGACTATCTGTCTCGGTTTGTCGGACTGTCCTCACCTGACTTTCATGCGCAGCTGTCTCAGGATCATCAGAGCCGACTTGGGCGGCCCTTTCCATCAGATTTTGATGAGACACTGACCGGGCGAATCTGGCCGCGAATGGAAGCCGAGCTCGACGCCCTGCCCGGCATCGCAGATCTGATCGACCGCGCCGCAAAACCGGTTGCCGTTGCCTCTTCTGCCCCGCCTGAGCGTCTGAACCGAAAGCTGGTTTTGACAGGCTTGCACGCCCTTTTTGCGCCGCACATCTACTCAGCCCAGCAGGTTGAGCACGGGAAACCGGCCCCAGACTTGTTTCTGTTTGCAGCTCAACAGCTTGGCGTCAGACCAGAGCGCTGTGTGGTCATCGAGGACAGCGTCAACGGCGTGCGGGCGGGACGCAGTGCAGGCATGATCGTCATTGGCTTTGTTGGCGGCGGACATGCGGACGCAGATTTGGCGCAGCGCCTGCTCGCGGCAGGCGCAGACATGATTTCAGCCGCGCATGAAACCCTGTTGCAAGATTAAACGCCGGCAACCTCGCTGGCAGCCGCCTCGGCTTTGACCCACTTGATGAAGGCGCGCACATCCTCGGTCAGGTGTCGGCCTTTTGGCCAGACCAGCCAATAGCCATAATCGACACTGATCGAGCCATCGGCAAACGGCGCGATCAGGCGGCCGGCAGCAATATCGGCTGCCGCGATGGCGCGCTTTGCGAGGACCACACCGCGCCCCGTGGCGGCCGCTTCGATGGCCAGCGCCGATTGATTGAAGCGCGGGCCGCGGGTGCCATCGACATCGGCGCCAGCGCCGCGCGCTTTCAGCCAACTGGTCCAATCGGGACAAGACGGATCGACCTCTGCGCTGACATCATGGATCAGCGTATGTTTCGCGAGATCGGCCGGTTTGCGGATCGCGTCAGGGCCTTCCAGAAGCTGCGGCGAGCAAATCGGCAGAACCGTTTCATCGAGGAGCCTCTCAGACTTCAGACCGTCATATTCACCGGCGCCATAGCGGATGGCGAAATCGGCATCGGCGGTGGTGAAATCGGTGATCCCGCTATCGGCGCTGACCCAGGCTTCAACCCCGGGATTGGCACTGTGAAACCGGTCTAGCCGCGGGGCCAGCCATTTCGCTGCAAAGCTGGGGGCAGAACTCACCATGACGCGGCCCTTGCGGGCCGGGGCTTGCATGATCCGGCCAGCCTCAGCGATCTGGTCAAACGCTTCGCGCACCAGAGGCAAGGCCGCCTGCGCCGCGTCGGTGAGCAACACGCTCCGGCCTGTACGTTTGAACAAGGGAGTGCCGGCATAATCTTCGAGCTGGCGAATATGCTGCGAAATGGCTCCGGGCGTGACGTTGAGCTCGTCAGCGGCCTTCGTAAATGACAGTCGGCGGGCGGCAGCCTCAAAGGCGCGCAAAGCATTCAGGGGCGGGAGACGATCATTCGTATCTGACATAATACAGGTCTATAAGCAGATTTTGATTGTAGTTTCTCTAAACAATGGAATAAGGCCCATACGGTTGCTGAAACCGCTTCGTCAACACATTTCTTTGCCATCGATCGACCCAACGGACTTCCATTCATCATGCGCCTCTTCCCTGCGTTTTTCTATACGGACGATGCCCACGTCACTGTGTTCGGAGGCGGCGAAGAAGCTCGGCGCAAAGTGCGGCTTCTGGCCAAGACGACGGCCCACATCACGGTTATCATCGATTCTGAAATCGAGCCGGGCTTTGCCGAAGAGTTCGCCGGACGCATCACGATTGCCCCGCGCGATATGGCCGGCCAAGCGCTCGACCGGTCGAAATTTGCGATCATTGCCTGCCGCACCAGAGAGAATTGCGATCAGTCCGTGATCTGGGCGCGCGAATACGGTGTCCCTATAAATGTGGTGGATCAGCCTGAAATCTGTGACTTTACGGTGCCGAGCATTTTGGAGCGCGGCGAGATCGTCGCCGCCGTTGGCTCAGGCGGTGCCGCACCGGTCCTCGCCAAGCGTGTGCGGACCAGCCTCGAAGCCCTGATGCCTCAAAATATGGGGCCCCTTTCGGAGCTTGCGCGCGACTTCCGACCCCGTGTTTACGAGATCCTGGACAGCGGTGTGAAGCGCCGCCAATTCTGGGAAGCGGCCTTGAATGGCGCGCCTGCCGATCTTGCGATGAATGGCAAATTCGACGCCGCTCGCGACGCTATGGAAGCGCTGCTGTTGGACGTTGCGTCCCCAAACAATCAGATCGGAACCGTTCACATTGTTGGCGCCGGTCCGGGCGATCCAGAATTGCTCACCTTGAAGGCCTTTCGCCTGATCCAGAACGCAGACGTTGTCTTCCATGATCGTTTGGTGAGCGATGAGATTATGGACCTTGTCCGCCGCGACGCGACCCGGGTTTCTGTTGGAAAATCGAAAGCCAATCACAGTGTGCCACAGCCCGAAATCCACGAGCTGATGATCAAGGCCGCGCAAGAGGGGAAACGGGTTGTGCGCCTCAAGGGCGGCGATCCGTTTATCTTTGGCCGCGGCGGCGAGGAAGTTGAAGCGCTGCGAGACGCTGGCATCGAAGCAAGCGTCGTTCCCGGCATTTCCTCTGCGCTCGGATGTGCCGCATCCGCCGGTTTACCGCTGACCCATCGCGACCACGCCCAGACGCTGACCTTTGTCACCGGGCACGCCAAATCTGGCACCGTACCGGATCTGGACTGGAATGCGCTCGCCAAACCGGCTCAGACGGTCGTGGTCTTTATGGGCGTTGGAACCGCGCCCGTGATTGCAGAAAAACTGATCCATGCGGGCCGTGCCACCTGCACCCCGGTCGCCGTGATCGAGAACGGCACCCGCGCCAACGAAATCAAAGTCTTCGGCACGCTCGCCGAGCTTCCCCAATTGATCACCCGCGCGGGCATTAAAGGTCCGGCCCTGCTCGTGATCGGAGAAGTCAGCGCGATCCCGGCCGAAGCCTTAGCCAAACTCTCATCGGAGGCCGCTGCATGACGTCCGTTCGACCGAAATTGAAACCGGAGACCCCCAAAACCGTGACCGCCTGGGACACCGCAACCGGTAATGTGGTCTGGCTTCGGCAAGACGAGAGCTGGACCGAAGATGCGGGCGAAATCGGCGTCTTTGTGGGCGATGCTGCCGAAGCGGCTCTGGAAAATGCCAAAACGCAGGAGGGGTCGATTACGGACCCTTATTTCATGGAAGTGACCGAAGACGGCAAAGTTGCTGGCCGCGAGACCCTACGCGAAAGCATCCGCGCTAATGGCCCGACTGTACCATATGGGGTGATCATCAAATGACCGATCGCGAGATCACAAAACTCACGCTGTATGGCGATAGCATTTCAGGCAATTGCCAAAAGCCGCGCTGGACCGCCGATTATCTCGACATTGATCATGATTGGGTCGAAGTCGATATTCTAGATGGTGGCACGCAAACTGAAGAATTCCTGTCGCTGAACCCTGTCGGACAAGTGCCCATCGCACGCTGGCCGGATGGCCGCGTCCTGCCGCAATCGAACGCGATTATGCTGTATCTTGCCGAAGGGTCTGACCTCATTCCAGAAGATACGTTTCAGCGCGCGCAGATGAATTCCTGGCTGTTCTGGGAACAATACTCGCATGAAACGTCGATCGCTGTGCGGCGGTTCAAGAAGCATTATTTAAAACTGCCGGATGAAGAGATCGATCCGCAACTCATGGTCAAAGGCCGCCGCGCCCTTGGCGTCATGGAGATGCAGCTGACCTGGACGGATTGGTTGGTGGGGGAGACCCTCACCTGCGCGGATATCGCGCTGGTGGCGTATACGCGGGTCGCGCACGAAGGCGGCTTTGATCTTGCCGAATTCCCCAATGTCGAACGATGGGTCAGCCGCGTCGAAGGCGCGCTTTCCATTGGTCACGCTATGCCCAAACAAGGGGTGACTTTGTAATGTATCGATATGACGAGTTTGACGCGCAGATTGTCAAAGAGCGCGTGCATCAATTCCGAGGGCAAGTTGAACGCCGCCTCTCGGGAGAGATCCTGGAAGATGAGTTCAAGCCGCTACGTCTGCAAAACGGGGTCTATCTCCAGCTGCACGCCTATATGCTGCGCGTCGCAATTCCTTATGGCCAGCTCAATGCGGCGCGGATGCGCAAGCTTTCTAAAATCGCGCGCGACTATGATCGCGGCTACGGTCACATGACGACGCGCCAGAACATCCAATACAACTGGGTGGCGCTAAAAGACATTCCGGATGTGCTGGCAGAGCTCGCCGAAGTTGAAATGCATGCCATCCAGACCTCCGGAAACTGCATCCGTAATGTCACGTCCGATCATTTTGCCGGCGCGACCAAGGACGAAATCATGGACCCGCGCCCCTGGTGCGAGATCATTCGCCAGTGGAGCACATTCCACCCGGAATTCGCTTTCCTGCCGCGCAAATTTAAAATCGCCGTGACAGCGGCCGAGCATGACCGCGCCGCGATCCGAGTGCACGATATTGGTCTGCATATGCGTGAGCGCGACGGTGTGGTTGGTTTCGAGGTTCATGTCGGCGGCGGCCAAGGCCGTACGCCAATCATTGCCGCCATGGTCAATGAGTTCGTGCCAGAGACCGAGATCTTGGATTATCTCGAAGCCATCATGCGGGTCTATAACCGCTTCGGGCGCCGGGATAATAAGTACAAAGCCCGGATCAAAATTCTGGTCACAGAGACCGGACCTGAAGAATTTACGCGCTTGGTCGAGGAAGAGTACGCGGCTCAGCAAGCGAGCGAGAAGATCGCCCTGCCCCAAGCCGAGATCGATCGCGTCAATGCCTATTTCGCGCCGCCTGCGTTCGAGGAGAAACCTGAAACGAGTGAAGCGTTTGAACGCGCCAAAACAGCGGACGCCGCCTTTGCCAATTGGGCCAAGGTCAACCTACATCCGCATAAAGTATCGGGCTACGCGTCTGTGACGATTAGCTTGAAGCCGATTGGCGGTCTCGCGGGCGACGCCACGGACAGCCAGATGGCGGTCATGGCGCATCTGGCGGAGACCTATGGGTTCGATGACATCCGCGTCACGCATGCGCAAAATGTTGTTTTGCCGCATGTTGCGCTCGACGATCTCTACGATGTCTATCGCGAGCTCGAAGCCGCAGGTCTCGCGACAGCGAATGAGAGCCTGATCACAGACATGATTGTCTGCCCGGGCCTCGATTATTGCAACTTGGCCAATGCCCGCTCCATTCCAGTGGGTCAGGAGATCCAGAAAGTCTTTTCTGATCCGGAATACGAACAGGATGTTGGGAAGCTCCACATCAACATTTCAGGCTGCATCAATGCCTGCGGACACCATCATGTTGGTCATATCGGCATTCTCGGCGTCGACCGCAAAGGCGAAGAGTATTACCAAATCTCGCTCGGGGGTCGCGCCGATGAGAAGGCTGCTGTCGGTCAGATTATCGGAAAGGCGCTGCGCCATGAAGAAGTGCCAGGCGCGGTGAAGACCATCGTGGATACGTATCGCGATCTGCGCACGAATTCAGACGAGAAATTCATCGATGCGGTTGAACGCGTTGGTCTCGAACCCTTCCAGGAGGCCATCTATGCCACTGATTAAAGATGGCGCTGAAGCCGAAGACACCTGGACCTTCATCGCGGAGGGCGATCTTCCATCTTCAGGAAGTATAACAGTCCCTTTAGCTAAGCTAATAGAAGAATCTGAGGCACTGCTGGCGCGAAATCAGCAGATTGGTGTGCGGCTCGAACCGGCGAACGATCCGCATGATTTGACGCCGTTTCTCGACCGTATCGCCCTGATTGAAATAGATTTTCCTAAGTACACCGACGGACGCGGATACAGTCAGGCTCAGCTTCTGAGACGGCGGTTGGGCTATGCCGGCGAACTCCGCGCGGTGGGCCACGTCCTGAGAGATCAGATTCTCTATATGAACCGTTCAGGGTTTGACGCTTATCAGACTTCCAGGGCCGACCTACCTAATGTTGTGCAAGCGCTGGAAGAGTATTCAGCGTTTTATCAACCCGCCGCGGATGGCCATGTATCGGTCTTTTCAAGGCGCCACACGAAAGCCTAAGGCGCATGCCCTATTCGGACATTAAATTGCGGATCGAAGAAGATGTCGATCAGCGCCTCACGCGCTTGAACGATGAACTTCGCGACGCCTCGGCTCAAACCATTTTGCGCGCCTCCATCCTGCGGGAGTGGATGGGCGAACTGACATATGTCTCCAGCTTTGGCGCTGAGAGTGCGGTCATGCTGGCGCTGATCGCTGATGTCGACCCGGATCTGCCTATCGTGTTCCTCGAGACGGGCATGCACTTTCCACAAACCCTCGACTACAAAGATGAGCTGATCGAGCGGTTGGGTCTGACCAATGTTCGTGAGATCCCGCCTGCAGAGAACGAGCGTCTTGCAGAAGATCCAAAGAACACACTTTGGAAAACCAATCCGGATGCGTGTTGCGCCTTGCGCAAAGTGCGTCCGCTTGAGCCGGCCTTGAAAGGGTTCGAAGCCTGGATCACGGGCCGAAAGCGCTTCCATGGCGGTGAGCGCATGTCTTTGCCAGTATTCGAACACGCAGGTGGCCGCTTTAAAGTGAACCCGCTCGCGGGTTGGACCCAGGAAGACGTTCAGGCCTATTTCAAACGTCGCGAACTCCCGCGTCACCCTCTGGTGGCTCAAGGGTATCCTTCGATTGGCTGCTGGCCCTGCACCAAACCTGCCGAAGACCCGAACGATATCCGCTCTGGTCGCTGGGCCGGGCAAGACAAAAGCGAATGCGGTCTGCACATCGATAAGGCTGAGCGTCCGCGCGTTTTCTAAGTCAAACGCCCCAAATCATATTTTCGCCGAAAAGCATGTCATTATCTGTGACATGCTTTTTGCTTTTCGCACGCTCCTCTTATTGATCACGATCGCTGCGCCGAGCGGCCCGGCTCAGGCTGATCCGGCCGAACAGGTCCTAGGCCTAGCCCTGCTTGAGGAAGCCTTGGCGGCAAAGGCCGATGCGAAGAGCGAAATCCGCAATGACCGCTATTTCAGCGTCATTGACTATCGCGCGCCCTCAAATGTCCCACGCTATTTTCTGATCGACACCAAGGATATGAGCGTCGAAGCCTTCCTGGTCGCACATGGTAGAGGCTCTGACCCTGATTATGATGGAATTGCTGATCAGTTCTCGAATATTGAGGGCTCCAAGATGACCTCGCTCGGGGCCTTTGTGACCGGAAATACCTATTATGGCGCGCACGGGCTGTCTTTGAAACTGAAAGGTCTTAGCCCGCAAAATAGCCTGGCTGAGCAGCGCCTGATCGTCATCCATGGTGCCGACTATGTGCATGCCGACCGTGCAGTTTTGGGGCGCAGCTGGGGGTGCCCCGCCCTCGCACGTGACGTGGCCGAACGGATCATCCCTCTCATCAAAGGCGGGACTTTCATCTATGCTGTTGGCACGCAAGCCGGGACCTAAGACGATGATGACCGTGGAAGACTTTCGAGCGCTCGCTTTGTCTCTGCCGCTGGCGATCGAGAAACCGCACTTTGAGCGCGCGAGCTTCCGTGTTGACGCGCCGCGCGGTAAGACCATAGCGACCCTGCTCGAAGCGGCGACGACCGCGAATGTGTTTCTCAGCATCGAGGAGCAAGAGATGCTGATCGCAGCAGAACCGTCTGTGTTTTCCAAAGTACCGAACAAATGGGGCGATAAGGGTGCCACAACGATCCATCTGCAGAGCGTGGATGAGGCAACGGCTCTATCAGCCTTGGTCATGTCCTGGAAACATGCCGCGCCGGTCAACCTACATGATCAGCTTGAACAGTCTGGCGAGTCCGGCTTATAGCCCCGTCCATGACTGACCAAATGCCCGACCGTCTCTCGGTCAATCCGAACAGCCCTTATTATCAACATGAGCTGCTATTGCGCGGCGTCGGGATCCGCTTCAATGGCGAGATCAAAACCAATGTTGAAGAGTACTGCATCTCCGAAGGGTGGATCAAAGTCGCCGCGGGCAAGGCCGTCGACCGCAAAGGCAATCCGCTGACCCTGACCCTGAAAGGCAAGGTTGAAGCCTGGATGGAAGACGATAATAGCGCGACTTAGTCGGCGTTCAGCGCCTCATAAACCGCAGCCGCTGAGGTCTCTCTGAACTCCAGAGGTTCGCCCGGATTATTACTGTCGAAGATTTGCACCATACCGATAAAGTAAAGGTCATTGACCGGGTCGATCCAGAACCATGTGCTCGCCGCCCCACCCCAGAAGTAACTGCCACTCGGGGTCGAGACATCGGCCAACTCAGCATCCTCGATCGTTCCGAAGGTCAGGCCCATCCCCATGCCCGGATAGGTACGCCCGAGATTGAGCCCACCATCAGAAATCTGTGCGCCCTCGGGCAGCACATTCTCGCGGATCACGTCTATTGTCTCAGGCTTCAGAATTTGAACGCCGTCCAGCGTCCCCTGATTGACCAGCATTTGCGAGAAACGCGCATAATCATCCATCGTCGCGACCAGACCGCCGCCGCCGGACTCAAACGCGATCGTTTCTTTCTTGAACATCACACTCGGGAATGGAATCGGCACAAGCGCACCGGTTTCAGGATCAAAACCATAGACCTCGCTAAAGCGGTCATAGTCTTCGTCCGGCACATAAAAGCCAGTGTCGGTCATGCCGAGCGGCTCGAACAAGCGGGTGCTGAGAAAGTCGCCAAAACTCTGGCCGGACAGTTTCTCAATAATGTGGCCCTGGATATCCATGCCGACACTGTAGAACCAGTGCTCTCCGGGCTGTGAGATGAGCGGGATCGTTGCGGTCCGGTCGATCATGGTCTGCAGGTCCGGCGCTTCCAGCACTTTCAAGTCGCGAAACGCCGAATTCGCGGGATCCGTTCCGCCCAGCCCATATGCAAAGCCAGAGGTGTGCGACATCAGCTCCCGCATGGTCGGCTGTCGCTCCAAATCGACCAGAATGGCTGAGCCATCTTCATTGACGCCTCCAAGCACTTTCAGATCCGCGAATTCGGGCACATGTTTCGACACCGGGTCGTCGAGCTGAAACAAGCCCTCTTCCCAAAGCATCATCATCGCCACGCCTGTGACCGGTTTGGTCATCGAATAGATCCGATAGATCGTGTCGTCTTCAATTGGCGCCTGAGTTTCGAGGCCTCGGACGCCGGTATAGAAATCGCTGATCACCTCGCCCTTATGCGCCAGACGGGTATGGATGCCATAAACTCGGCCCTGCGCCACATAATCCCCCATCGCCTGTTCAAGGGCCGCGATCCCAGCCGCCGAAAAGGCTGGCTCAGTCGGGCTGACAACTGCCTCAGCTGCCTCAACCGGTGTTTCGATCACCGGCGGCGTTTCCACCACAACAGGCTCAGTGTCCGGGACGGCGATTGCACAGGCGCCCTGCGCTGTCGCCAGCAAGATCGCACTCAAGCCGCGGGGTACGTTCGTGTTCGAAGTCAGGGTCCAAGCCATAGCGTCCTCCACAAATAGATGAAGCAGCCTTGCGCCACGGCGCCGGGCTCGGCAAGGCCTTCCGTCGCGGGCTAGGCGAAGTGCGCTAAGCGCGGCGGAAGCCCATATTGTCGATCAGACGCGTTTTTCCCATCCAGGCAGCAGCAAGGACCCGGCCCTCCTGCCCAGTCGCAACGGCACCATTCGGCAGATCGAGCAGGCTTTGCGGGTCGACCGCGCTGACATAATCGAGCTTGTCAAAGCCCGCGCTTTCGATCGTCTGCCGCGCTTCCGAAATTGCCGTATCTACTGGCGTTCCGATCGCGATCCGGCAGCAGGCGCGGTGTAGAGCGGCACTGATCACATTCGCTTTCTGGCGCTCATCGGGCTGGAGGTAAGTGTTCCGGGAGGACTGCGCGAGGCCATCTTGATCGCGATAGGTCGGCCCGCCAATCACCTCGATCGGAAAACCGAGATCGCGCACCATACGGCGGATAATCTGCAGTTGCTGATAATCCTTTTCGCCAAACACCGCGACGTCTGGCTGCACATGGATAAACAAACGCGCGACCACAGTCGCCACGCCATAAAAGAAGTGCGGCCGGTAAATCCCGTCGAGCACATCCGACATGTCTTCGACGCCAACATTGGTTTTCGAGCCGTCCGGATACATCTCAGCGACATCTGGAAGATAGACGATATCGGCGCCGACTTCGGTCAGACGGGCTATGTCGGCCTCTTCTGTTCGAGGATAAGTGTCGAGATCTTCGCCCGGCGCGAACTGCGTCGGGTTCACGAAAATGCTGACCACCGTGACGTCCGACTTGGCCCGTGCGAGTTCAACCAGCGACACATGTCCATCATGCAACGCGCCCATAGTTGGAACGAACCCAATCGAGCGCCCGGCCCGCCGATGTGTGCTAAGAAGCTCACGCAAGGCGCTGAGGTTCCGAACACGAATTGGAGATTTAATCATTACATTCGCTCCATGGGGGAATTCGTAAACGACCCGTTAACCTTTTCGGGCGATTTTTTAACACATGAGAAAGCGCATCCTTCCCCGCCTCCGCGCGCTGTTCAGCGCAGCTTGTGCCACCCTCTACACAAGGCAGGCGCGACCTGCCACGCGAAAACTCAGCCTTGAGACGTCCCCACAACCTCTAAGCGAATCAGACGACCAGTGGTTGTTTGCGAGCGAAGAAGAGGTACAGGCCCTGCGCCACGAGCTGTCGACGCAGATGAACACGATTGCCGACAGTTTCGGCGGTTTGCGTGACGCCTTGGCGCTGATCCATGGCGAAACCCCATTCCCACTGGAAGCCACAACTCTGGCGCCCTGCGCCATCACCCATCATGATGACATGCTGTTCGAAGGTGAGATCGACGCGCCTGTTATCCCCGCCCAGGAAGAAATCAGTGGCGGTGAAGGCGTCTTCCTTTTCGACGATGCGCCAAGCTTCGAGGACGAAGCCACAGTTCGACAACACGCCGCTTGATGATTTAACGGAGAGACCCACCGGCCATGGCCGACGGATACGGACAGATCCGCGACACTGCGGACACGCTTACACTTTCTACCCCGGCACAAAAACAGTGCCGGGTTCTCGTTGTTGGCAATGAAAAAGGCGGTGCGGGCAAATCCACGGTATCGATTCATCTGGCGATTTCGCTTATGCGCATGGGCTGCAAAGTCGGGGTGATTGACCTTGATGTGCGCCAGCGCACGCTCACGCGTTATCTTGAGAACCGTATGCGGTGGATGCAGTCCACGAATGCCAAGCTCCCTATGCCGGAGATCATTCGGGTAGATGCCAGCACCGAGCGCGATCTCGATGTCGCGGAAAAAGAAGAAACCGAACGTTTTCACACCTCGCTCGAACGCTTGCGAGCCGTGTGTGAACTGGTGATCGTCGATGCCCCGGGCGGCGATACGTATCTCTCGCGCATTGCCCACATGGCTGCGGATACGCTGATCACGCCGCTTAACGATTCCTTTGTCGACTTTGACCTGCTCGGCGACGTAAACCCGCAAACTCTGGAAGTTCTGCGCCCAAGCTTTTACTCGGAAATGGTCTGGCAGTGCCGCAAGGCCAAGGCTCGCAATTCGCGCCAGCCGATTGACTGGATCGTGATGCGCAATCGGGTCTCGCCCCTTGAAGCCCGGAATAAGCAAAAAGTTGGCGAGGCTCTATCCAACTTGTCCAAGCGGATCGGATTCCGCCTGGCGCCAGGCCTCTCCGAGCGCGTCATCTATCGCGAGCTCTTCCCAGCGGGTCTGACCCTTTTGGATCTCACAGAGAGCGGATCGAACGTCTCCTTCACGATGAGCCATGTTGCGGCCCGGCAAGAGCTCCGAGATCTGGTGATCCTGCTTCAGATCCCGGAACTCGCCGGCACGGAAATCGCGTTTTAGGCGCTTTACCAGCCCACTCGTAAGCCCGCCCGCACACCGATTTCGCCGCGCTCCGGCGCTGTACCTACAGCAAGATTGGCGGACCATTTCCGGTGCAACCGCGCCGCGCCCGAGAAAGCGAGTGCATTCGAACCATCGAAGTATCCAGCATTCAAGGAAAACGCGACCGACTCGTTCGATTGTAACCAGGTTGAGCCTGCCAGGGCGTTGGCAATGGCAATACCACGGGAGTTCTGTTCGATTTGTCTGTTCGACTGCGCCAGACCGTGGGCCATTTGATTGAGGCTCAAATCGAAGCGCTCAACCCCCGACTCCAATTGCTTGATCGACGTCCGATTGGCCGTGATGGCGTCTGCGCTCTCTGCGATACGAAGCTGGTTGGTGCTCACGCTTGGTGTTTATGCCGGACGCGTTCTGCTGCGTCGCGGCGCGATTGTTTGAAACACCTCTTTGATTGGACGCGATCGCTGCCTCAGTTCGATCCACACGGCCCGAGACACCCTCAATCGC
Organism: Pseudomonadota bacterium; assembly: GCA_038527765.1. Lineage (GTDB taxonomy): Bacteria > Pseudomonadota > Alphaproteobacteria > Caulobacterales > Hyphomonadaceae > Henriciella. The sequence goes on along the minus strand of JBCBFK010000009.1, from coordinate 18,631 downwards.
GCGTGTGTTGCGGCCAATCTCGGTCTGGTTTTGCGCGCTTCGAGCTGCATTGGCCTCTATGGCTGTGCGATTGGCCGCACTCGTCTGGTGCAGATCTTTCGTCGTGTCGGTGAGTTGCAATAGTTCAGCCTGCGTTTCGCCGATCGCTGTCCGGTTCTGCGAAATCGCCGCGCGGTTGACCTCCATCGCGGTCTTGTTCTGGACAGTCTGCGTTTGCAGTGTCTCGATGGCCTTTATCTGCGCCTTCGCGCCCGTCTGAAGCACAGTAATGTCCCGGGCATTGGTGCTGACTTGCGATTGTAGGCCCGACACAGTTTGTCCGCCATCGCTCGCCAGATTGCCATCCGCATCGACCGTGACAAGTTGCAGGTCCCCCGTCTGAACGGCGCGCGATGCGGGGCTTAACAAGCCACGAAGCGTATAGGTGTTCGTCGCTGTTCCGATCGCCATTTGATTGGCGCGGGAAGTCTGCGCGCCAAAACCCAGCGCCATGAAATTATCGAATTGCGCGATCGCCCGCGTGCCGATCGCCATCGAATTGCCCTTGGTCGCGCGCGCCCCTTCGCCAATCGCAATCGCGTCTAAACCGGTCGCAGACGCGGGCACACCATCGGCATTGATTCGAGCGTACCGGGTGGCACCAAGAAATCTCAGATCCAACGCCGCGATCGCAGACTCTGTCTGTTCGATATCGCGTGTGTTCCCTCCTACCTCGTCTTCAAGATCGCGCAATTGCGCAACATTAACCGCGTCATTGTCTCCCTCTCCGGCCTGGAGATTGACCAGGCGCCGCAGAAGCGTTTCGTCCTCATCGGTTGCGGGATCATCGGTGCGTCCAATCGAAAGTGTGTAATCCTCGATGGACCGCGACCAGGCACCCAGGGCAATTGAATTTGCCCCCGCCGCCTGCGCTCTAAACCCGAGAGATGTTGTTCTTGGCGGGAATATTGAGTTTAGCGACGTAATTAAGGGGTCACTCAATGCCCCCTCCTGAACGTTTAAAAGCGCGGCAGGTCGCGAAAGTGGCAGATTAAACTCTGGCGCGTCCGCTGCATCGCCCGCGCAGTCCTGCTCTGGAGGGGATTCGAACGGATCGAGGATCAGCGGATCAGGATTGTCGCTTTCGAGTTCGTGCTGGGTTTGCGGGTCGCAAGGGTCAGCAATGGCTGTCAGGCTCGCCCAATGGCCAAAGACCAAAAGGGCGGCTGAACTCCGCAATAGGTGGGGTTTCATAAAAAGGCTCCGAACGCAGTTGGGTCATGCAGTGCCCAACGACCCAGACGTCCGGCACGAGACCTTGAGCCCCTCAGAGTGTCAGTAGATCGCGGTGAAACGTTTCACAGTCACTATCTCTATGTCTCGTCTTTATAGTCTCTGTGTATCGTTCCGCTTTCGATATAATTAACCATGCACACGGATTCAGGCGTGGGAAACCTCAAACGGCTCGTTTTGTGGCAGCTTAAACAGAAAACCGCGCCCGGAGGAGAGCCCGGGCGCGGCGAGGGTCGGTCGGAGAAACGCAGCTCAGAAGAAGTGCGGCCGACCGGACGGCTCAAGGTTTAGCTCGGTGAGCCAATCCAAGAGCGGAAAGAACTGCTTGGTATCATCAATGCTCGCTGGCGCGATGAAAGACAGCGGATGAAGCAAGGCGCCTGGCGGCATGCCGAACGCGACTTTCACCGCTCGATTGAAGTTGGCGTTTGAGGAAAAGCCCCATTTATCCGCCACTTGCGTCAGGCGTCCGCGTTGAATGCCGCCCTCTGCCAGGTCCCAGACCGCTGAGTGCAATCGGCGATCTTGAATGAACCGTCGAACCCCGCCATCGGCTTCAAACATACGATAAAGCGTCGCGCGAGACAGATTGAACAGGTTACAAATCTGCGCCGGGAGCAATGTCTGATCGCCGAGATGCGAGTCGATGTATTTCCGGATAAGGTCATTGCGCGCGCGCCACCATCCGGCCCGCTCTGATGTGGGGTGGCGGTGGAACCCGATCACCGAACTGGTGGTGTGCAGGAACGTGTCTATGTTAAAAGCAGCGCCAATGTCCGCACCGTTTTCACTGCGTTCAAAGTAGCGTTGCAGCTCGGTTTCAAGCAGTTCGCCATGGATCGATTCGGTCGGGATCATAATCGGACCCACCGGCGATTGCTCGGGTAATCCAAGAAGATGCCGGGGAATGAAGATCGTCTCTCCGATCGCTTCGTGATGGCTGCCACGAAACTCATGCAAATGGTCTGTAATGGTTATAAAGCCCGGCCGATGCACAAAGGTTTTGAGCTCGAACTCCATGGCCGAATAGCCGGACACAATGCGCTGAACCGCAATGACGCCCGCCCCGGAGGTGAGCTTACGGCGCGCATGCTGGAAGAGTTCATATCCTGTTGCGAACCGGGCACCGGCGAGACCGCCATGTGCGACCGTCTCGATAAAGTTGACGCCCTCCTCATGTCGAGGGTGCAACACCTTAATGTCGAGAACGGGCGACCAGATCGCGGCCCATACATTTAAAGGCACTGAATCGAGATCCCAATCGGATTCAAAATCCAGTGAAAGCGAAGTCGGTTTGAGAAGTGTCTGCATGACTCAATACATACGATCGTTCGCCCAATCTTAAATTCTCGTCACGTCTCAATCTTTTTGAGACACATGTATAACTTTCTCCAAAATCAATTTTCGATCTTTTTTTGAAAATAGGCAAATTGAGAAACTAGGGTAATGATCATACCGATCCAGTCCTATAGAAAGTAGTTGTACCGTCGAGTTATTGCTTGATTGTACATGTGAATAGCTCTTAACTTCCTATTGGTTGCAACTACTAACGTCCCCTAGTACTCACGCAATCTTTAGGTGCGCCTTGGTCGTTTAACGCAGTCGGCCAAGGCGCAATTTTTTTGGGCGACTTGAATTTAAGATATTCCAGTAATTTCGTCTACTCATTCAGATCAGTACTTGGGATCTATTGTTACTGAATACATGAAGACATATTAGATCAACTGTCGATTACGCCAGCTGAGCTCCACCTCGCAACCTGGAATTTGCGATCATGCAGACAGGCGTAATCTGCTTCGGCGGGAATGAAATTGACACTGTGTCTCAAACTTTAGCGCGCCCATCTCACGCCAGAGTCTCAGCCCCTGGCCGCCCTGCCCGGCAGAAACGAAGCCGTGTCGCTCAAGACCCAAAGTCTCAGAACCGCAAAGGCTGAAGGTTCGGCGCCACCCAGGTGCGCCGCGCGCGCGGCGTGAACAACACGGATCGCGACCAATGGGTCAGCAACCAGTCAGACCGCCCCATAGGGCCCGCCATCAAATCTGCCAGCACGTCATACAGCGCCATCGTCGGTTCAGCGGCACGCAGATGCGCGGCGGCTCCACGCAAACAGGCCAGCGTAATCGTCTCGTGATAGCCCTCGGTCTCAGTGTTCGCGACCTCGGTCGCTTCATTATAAGCACGAATGCGTAGCGGCATCTCGCGAAAGACGTCGCGGGTCTCGTCCGCCAGCAGGCATAGCGCGACAGCGAAATGCGCTTCATGCGTCCAATCAGGTTTGGGCAGCGTCTTAGCCATGAACGCGTCCGTCGTTGATTTGATCTCTGCATCAGATGTGAATGTCATTTTGAAGGTCCTTTGACAGCCACGGGCGAGCGCTCAAAAGAAAACCCCGCCTGGCGTGGCGAGGTTGGGTTTGAGGATCTGTGTTGAGCTAAGCTAGCCTTGATCCTCGCAGCATGCGCGTCCCATCGCCACAATATCTGTGCGGCGTTGTTGTTGGGTGAGGGTGATCATCTTGCGCATGGGCGCGCTGTACCAGCCGAAGACACGCGACGCAAGCGGCGCATATTTCGGTCAGCCGCGCTCGGTATCGAGGCGCATCCAGTCTCGCGCCTCCAAACCATAAATCATGTCCATGACTTCAAACTGAACCCCGACGGGATTGCGCGCATTCGAGTTCCACAGCGCCACGACACCAGAATTACGCTCAGGATCAAACAGGATGAGCGAGCGATACCCATCGACCGCGCCGCGATGCCCGACCACACGATAGCCCGGCACCCCATACTTGTAGACGCGCCAGCCAAGCGCGTAGCGTGCGTCCCGCAAATGCCCGCCAAACCGTCGGCTCATGCTCGACTGCTCGCGGCGCGTGTAGATGCGCGGCGTGTGCAGATCGGTCAGCGTATCCTGGTTCAGAATGTCGGGCTCAAGCCCCATTTGCGCCTGTGCGAAACGCGCAAGATCCAGGATCGACCCGTTCACACCGCCGGCCGCCGGCACTCGATAATAAGACTGATTGACCCGGCGCCGGATCGGACGCGGATCGGCGCGGCGTTTCAGATGCGGTTCCGCCCACGACAACGAGCCTTGCAGCGCCTCAAGCCCGAAGCTCGCATCGCGCATACCGAGCGGCTGGAACAGCTCCAGCTCAACCACTTCTTCAAACGATAGGCCGCGCACCGCAGAGACCACTTCGGCCACTGTATCGAACGCGACATTCTGATAGGTGTGACAGTCACCAACCGGACAGACGCGTTTCAGCTTACCGAGGCTGCGGCGAATGTCGGCTGGATCACCGCCATCTTCAAGGCGCGTATCATACGCGTTGGGGACAATGCCAATCTTGTGCGAGAGCAAGTCCTCCAACGTTCCGACTTTCTCACCGCCCAGCGGCAAACGCAAAGAGGTCTGGAACTTGGAAATCTTGTCCGACAGCGCCAGCTGACCCTCGGCGGCCATTTTCCCAAGCGTGGTCGAGGCAACGCCTTTGGACAGTGAGGCCCAGCGGAAAACCGTGTCCTTCGTCACGTCTTCGCCATCCAGACGCGTGACGCCATAGCCCTCCGCAAATGTGATTTCACCGTCTTCAATCACTGCAACGGCGAGGCCCACGACCGCATCTTGAGCGGCCAGACGCGACAGCCGTTCGTCTAACCGATCATAATCCATGTCCGCGGTTTCAGCTGCGGCCTGAAAGAAAAACGCTACAAATGTAACAATTGCGATGAAACGAAACACCGGCATCCACCCATGGTTTTGAGTTACTCACCTAATTTGATTTGGAGCCCTCGTCGCCTTCGGCAACCACAGAATTCACGCCAAACACTTTTCCGTTCAGAACGGGCATCGCAGCACCATTCGGATCGACTGGCGGTTGGATGGCGCTGAACGACAAACGCAATTGCTGTTCCGGCGTGATTTCGGAGGGTTCAAAACTCTTATAAGCCGCTTCCACCAGATCGGCGACATGCTGATCCCGCGAGCGGGCGGTTGAGCCGCCAAACATGATCGCAACAACGCGGCGCCCTCGGCGCTTCGCGCTGGTCATCAGATTGAATCCAGACGCACGAGTATACCCGGTCTTGATTCCGTCCACGCCTTCGACTTTGCCGATCAGGCGGTTGTGATTCCGGTACATAGCCCGTCCCCAGCTGAATTTCTTGTTTGAGAAATAGCCATAGTAATCGGCATGATCCTCAAGCAGACGTTCCGCGAGGATGGCCATATCGCGCGCCGTGGAAAGTTGCTGCGAGTTGGGCAAGCCGGAGGCATTCTTGAACGTTGTGCTATCCATGCCCATCGCGCGCGCCTTGGTCGTCATCAAAGTTGCAAAGCGCTCTTCTGATCCGCCGAGGCGCTCGGCGACCACAACAGCGACATCATTCGCCGACTTGGTGATCAGCGCATTGATGGCGTCTTTGGTGGTGATCGTATTCCCGGCTCTCAGGCGCAGGGATGAGGGGGGCTGGCTGGCAGCGGTGCGAGAGACGGGCAGCGGCTCGTGCAAGCGGACTTCACCTGCCTTCATAGCATCGAACAACATGTACAGTGTCATCGCCTTGGTCAGCGAGGCCGGATAGCGCGGTGCGTCGGCGTGCCGGGCATGCAGGACCTGATCCCGCTCAAGGTCGATCACGATCGACGCATACTTTTCAGCGTGTGCCGGAGTTGTAAATCCTGCCGCAAGGATCGCGGCTGCCGCGAGCGTAGACTTGAACATGAACGCAGGGGCCAATTTCGCCATTCCGGGGTCTCCACATAAGGCTGCCCCGGGTGCCCGAGGAAACACTAAGATCGATCCATAAGGTTATCTAGAGGTAAATGCACATGGCTTATTTGTTAGGATTTTCGTGGCCTTGATGACCGAATTGCTAATTTTGTGCGCTGCACAAATTTTTATTGCAATCGCGAAAAAATCCAACTATATGCCGTTACGTCATAACCGGGACCGAACAATGTCTACTGCCTCTTCTTCACCTTTTACTTTTCCATTTTCCGCCTTCGGCTCAAACGCCTTTACGAACGTCTTCGCCGAGAACGACTCTATGGGCTCGTTTGCGCGCGGCGCGATGGAAGCCGGGACCGCCAGCACGCGCGCGTCCGTAAAAGGTATGCAGGACGCAGGCCAGACGATGATGGCGCATTTCAAAGAGCAAATGAGCCTGTCTGTCGAAACCGGCAAAAAGCTTAGCGAAGCGGAATCGCTCGAAGATGCGATGACCATACAAACGCGCTACATGAAGTCAGCGTTTGAGAACAATCTCAGAGGCTTCAGCGAATTGTCCGAGCTCTACGCTGAAACCATGCGCGAAGCGTTCGCGCCGCTGGCCAAACAGGCCAAGAAGGCTGCGAAGAGCGCCAAAGCCTAAACCCTTCCTTTAGGGTTCTGTGCGTAGAGTGTGGAGAAACCAGGTTTTGGGGCCTGGTTTTTTCTTTTGCCGCGCTGACAAATGAAGCTGGCCAGTGCAGACTGCCAGCATGTCTGATTTTATTTCTTTCAAAACGCTCAAGCGCCCGCCCAAACCAAATACGTGTTTGGTCGCGCCCGATGCCCACACGCTCGCTGCCGAACCCGACTTCGCCCCGCCAGTGCTCAATCTCACGGGCCGCGGATTGTTTTCCAAGTTCAATGAAGTGGTGGCGTCCGAGCGCAGCTTCGGGCGCATCGAAGCTGACGCGGAGGCTTTGCGCATCAAGTTCGTTGCAACCACTGGTTTGATGCGCTTCAAGGACGATGTTGATATCGAGATCATTCCGCTCGACGAAGGGCGGTCCACCTTCGCCATCTACTCGCGTTCGCGGGTGGGCTATTCAGATCTCGGTGCCAATCGCAAACGGGTCACCAAATTAATTGATCTCGTGACCACAAATTGATCAATTTCAGGCTTGATCCTTCAGCGACGCAGCGTCAGTCTACACAAACGTAAAGGAACACTTATCTTCTTCCACATGTCTATCAGAATCGACCGCATAACGCTCTCAGACCCCGAAGGTCCACAAGGTCCAAATGGCCCGGGTGGCGACGATGATGGCGGTCTTGGTATTGCCACCAAGACGCGCGTCCGAACCAAGAAGCCGAGCATGTATCGCGTTCTTATTCTGAACGATGACTACACTCCGATGGAGTTTGTGGTTTTAATTTTGGAGCGCTTTTTCAGCAAAAGCCGCGAACAGGCGACTCGCATTATGTTGCATGTTCACCAGAAGGGTGTCGGCGTGTGTGGCGTCTACACTTATGAAGTCGCGGAAACCAAAGTGGCCCAAGTCATGGATATGGCGCGCCGCAATGAACACCCGCTGCAATGTACGATGGAAAAAGAGGACTAGGAGAATAACAAAATGCCAAGCTTAACCCCTAGCCTTGAATCAGCCCTTGAACGCGCCCTTACGGCGGCAGGCGAACGTCAGCACGAATATGCAACGCTCGAGCACCTGTTGCTGGCGCTTACAGATGACGATGATGCGGTCGAAGTGATGACCGCCTGCAAAGTCAACATTCCAGAACTGAAGCAAGCGCTCGAACAATATATTGATGAGGATCTTTCTAGCCTCATCACAGAAAGCCCGTCGGGCCGGGTGCAGCCGACCGCTGCCTTCCAGCGCGTCGTTCAGCGCGCCGTCTTGCACGTGGAAAGCTCCGGCCGCGACGAAGTTTCAGGCGCCAATATCCTGATTTCGATTTTTTCGGAGCGCGAAAGCCACGCGACCTACTTCCTGCAAGAGCAGGACATGACCCGCTATGACGCGGTGAACTATGTCAGCCATGGCGTTTCAAAAGTACCGGGGCAAAACCGTCCGAGCACGCCGCGCGGTGCAGAACCGGAGGAAACTCCTCCCAACGCGCCGCAAAGCGAGGCGCTCGACGCTTATTGCGTCAATCTCAACGAGAAATCCAAGCAGGGCAAAATCGACCCATTGATTGGCCGCCAAATGGAAATCGAGCGGTGCATCGAAGTGCTGTGCCGTCGCTCCAAGAACAATCCGATCCTGGTTGGCGACCCTGGCGTCGGCAAGACTGCGATCGCGGAAGGCCTGGCCCGGATGATCGTCAACGGCGAAGTGCCTGAAATCCTGTCGGATGCCACGATCTGGGCGCTCGACATGGGCGCACTCTTGGCCGGCACGCGTTATCGCGGTGACTTCGAAGAGCGCCTGAAAGCCGTCATGAAAGAAATCGGCGAGCAGGAAAAAGGCATTCTCTTTATTGATGAGATTCACACCATTATCGGTGCGGGCGCGACCTCGGGTGGCGCGATGGATGCATCCAACTTGCTCAAGCCCGCGCTGCAGAATGGCGAAGTCCGCTGCATGGGCTCGACCACGTTCAAAGAATACAAGCAGCATTTTGAAAAAGACCGCGCCTTGTCGCGCCGGTTCCGGAAAATCGATGTCGTTGAGCCAAATGTCGAAGACGCGGTGAAGATCCTGACAGGTCTGAAATCCACGTTCGAAGACTTCCATGGCCTGCGGTACACCAATGATGCCATCCGCGCCGCGGTTGAGCTTTCGTCCCGCTATATGACGGATCGAAAGCTGCCGGATAAAGCGATCGATGTGATCGACGAGGCCGGTGCAACTCAATGGCTCGTGCCGGAGAGCAAGCGTCGCAAGACCATCGGCGTTAAAGAGATCGAGGCGATCGTCGCGAAGATTGCGCGTATCCCGCCCAAACAGGTCTCGAAAGACGATGCCCAAGCGATCAAGTCGCTCGAGAGCGATCTCAAGCGCGTGGTCTATGGCCAGGACGATGCCATCGATGCCCTGTCCAGCGCGATCAAGCTGTCTCGTGCGGGTCTTCGCGAACCGAACAAGCCAATTGGCTCTTACCTGTTCACCGGTCCAACTGGCGTCGGTAAGACGGAAGTCACGCGGCAACTGGCTTCTATTCTCGGGGTCGAGCTGCATCGCTTCGACATGTCGGAATATATGGAGCGCCACTCGATCTCTCGTTTGATTGGTGCCCCTCCAGGCTATGTCGGCTATGATGAAGGCGGTCTTCTGACCGACGCCGTAATGCAGCACCCGCACTCTGTAGTCCTGCTCGACGAAATCGAGAAGGCGCATCCGGATCTGTTCAACGTCCTCCTGCAAGTCATGGACAATGGCACCCTGACAGACGCCAATGGCCGCAAAGTCGATTTCCGTAATGTGATCGTTGTGATGACCACCAATGCGGGCGCTTCGGATGCGGCCAAGAACTCGATTGGCTTCGGTCGTGGACGCAAGGATGACGAGCAAGAGGAAGCGTTGAAACGCCTCTTCACGCCGGAATTCCGAAACCGTCTCGATGCCGTGATCACGTTTGGAGGTCTCACCCCAGAGATTATCGAACGTGTGGTCGAGAAGTTCGTATTGCAGCTGGAAGTTCAGTTGGCCGACCGCAATGTCACCATCGAGCTCGCCCCGGGCGCGCGCGATTGGCTGGCCAAGCGTGGCTTCGACGCAGAGTTCGGCGCCCGACCGCTGGCCCGTGTGATCTCTGAGCATGTGAAGAAGCCAATGGCCGAGGAACTCCTCTTCGGCAAGCTTTCCAAAGGCGGCACGGTCAAGATTGGCCACGACAAGAAGAAGGACGAATTGACCTTCAAATATGTCGAGGACAAGCCAGCCAAACGCAAACCAAAAGCCGCTGGCAAAGGCAAACCTGAAAAGGTCTAGCCGGTCAGCTTTCCAATCCAGAACGCCCTCGTCCATCGGCTTCGCTCAGGATGAGGGCGTTTTTGATTCCGGGACATCGCGATGTCCCTCATCCTGAGCCAGTCGAAGGACGAGGGACACCTATGGTTCAGACGATCAAAGCGCTCTCCGGCGCGACCACCAAATGCGGTACGCCATCGCTGGTTTTGGACCAGGAGATCCCTTCCGGCGAGACAAAGGCCGTCACGCGTTGGCGGTGCGCAGAAAAGCTGTCCCAGTCGACCACATCAACCGGCGCATCGAAATGCACCGTGACTTCATAGCCTGATCCGGCGTTCAACTCGCGCACGCCATGGATGCGTCCCCTGAACGGGCGCTTCAAGTAAGTGCCGCTAACACGTTCGCCAACTTGCCAATGGGTTTCCGGCGCATTTGAAAGCCGCGCCGAGGCCGTGTTCCAATCGCGAAACCCCATTTCCTGGGCCACGCGTTCAAGCGCAGCCGAGAGCGTCATAGGGTCAGCGCTTTCGGCTTTAATATGTCGGGCACGCGCTTTGGCCTGCACACGCGTATAGATATGCGAGATCATCGTAGTCTCCTTTCACAAGTCCTTTTGGTCTAGCAAAGGGCGGGGCTCGCATTGCCGCCAGACCGGATGTGAAATGGTCTGCGAAAGAACCGACAAGGTCGGGAGGTCTTCACCACGGACATCATGTCCAGCGAGCGGCAGGCGCCTCAACCGAAGCGCGCCATTGCCTGAAACCCGGCGCGGCGTCAATCGAAATCTATCAATCCGTGCGCGCTAAGCTTTCTCGGCTTTGTCTTCCATGATCTCCATCATCCGGGCATGCAGTTCGGCTTCCCAGGACTCCGCCCGCTCGCGAATGCGCGCGACATAGGCCTCATTCTCATGACCTGGAATATTGATGTCGAACACATCAGCCACTTCGATCATGGATTGCTGATCCATTTCGTGGAAGGCCTGTTTCATCTCTTCAGCCGCTTCGCGCGGCGCGCCCAGCGCTTCGAAAGCAGATCGCCCGATGCGCAAGGAGCTGTCATACGTTTCCCGGATAATGTCGCGGCACCCATGCGCCCAAAGCTCATAAGTGTGGTGGCGATCCACCGACCGCGCAATCACATGCAGATTTGGATAGTTTCGGATCGCGTAGGAGACGAGTTCGGTGATCTGATGCTTGTCATCAATCGTCACGATCAAGAGCTTGGCTTTGTCGATTCCCGCCGCGTGCAACAGATCCGGGCGCGTGGCGTCGCCGAAATAGGCATGGCTCACGCCAAACTTGCGCAGGATATCGAGCTGTTTGGAACTGTAGTCGATGACGGTGCTGGGATAGCCCGCCGTGCGCAGCATACGGTCGACAATGCCACCAATCCGGCCGCGTCCAGCAATGATGATTTTGTTCTCTTCCTCAATCGTATCAGCGTCTTGCTCCTGGCCTTGCGAATAGCGACGGGCCACGATTTGATCATACAGGATGAACAGAAGCGGCGTGATCAGCATAGACAGCGCCACGACCAGGAGCAGCAAGTCTGCAACATCGCTCGGAAGCGCGTTGTTCGCCGTCGAAAAGGCGAGGAGCACAAAGCCAAACTCCCCGGCTTGCGCCAAGCCAAGCGTAAACAGCCAGCGCTGCGCCCCACGGATTTTGAACGCTGTGCCCAACAAGAAGAGGATGACGGCTTTCAACACCATCAGCCCGACGGTCATGCTGATGACTGTACTGAAGTTTTCGGAGAGCAGATTGAAATCGATCCCGGCGCCAACCGTGATGAAGAACAAGCCGAGCAAAAGCCCTCGAAATGGATCGATGTCGGATTCAAGTTCATGCTTGTACTCGGAATTGGCAAGGACGACGCCAGCGAGGAAGGTTCCGAGCGCGGGCGACAATCCAACAAGCGTCATCAATAGCGCAATCCCGATCACCAGAAGCAAGGCGGCTGCGGTGAACAATTCCCGCAAGTTGGCCCCTGCAACAAACCGGAAGATCGGGCGAGTGAGATAGTTTCCGCCGAGGATAACCGATCCAATCGCAGCGATGGTCACCAACATGGTTTGCCAGCCATTCAAACCTTCGACCAAGCTGAGCGAGTGGCCGTGATCATCGGCGCTGCCGGCGGTCAATTGCGCCATTTCCGGCATGGCAAGCAGCGGAATGATGGCCAGCATCGGGATGAAAGCAATGTCCTGAAATAACAGGACCGAGAAGCTTGCCTGACCGCCATCGCTCTTCATCAGACCTTTTTCATTTAGCGTCTGCAACACAATCGCGGTTGAAGACAGGCACAAAACCATCCCGATCACGAGGCCCGTGCCCCAGCTTTGTCCAAATGCCATGGCCACAGATGCAACCGCAATCACGGTCAGCAAGACTTGCCCGCCGCCCAGGCCCATCAGCCGGTTGCGCATGTCCCAGAGCAGCTTCGGTTCGAGCTCCAAACCTACCAGAAACAGCATCATGACGACGCCAAACTCGGCAAAGTGCTGCAGCGAGACCACATCGACGCCGAGCAATGACAAGATCGGGCTGATGGCGATCCCGGCGATCAGGTACCCCAGAACCGAGCCCAGCTTGAGCCGCGTGGCAATGGGCACCGCGATAATTCCGGCGACGAGGAGAATACAGGCAAGCAATAGGAAATCGGACATGGGGGGCTCTCAAGCTCAATAACTGATGAGCGATATAGAGAGAATCCATTAGAAAGCGAAAGCGGTGGTTGCGCATAGCATTTATGCATGGCTCGCGCGCTTGTTCTTCTTGAGAAATGTGCTGTATTTGTGGGCAATAGAGTCTAGGGAGGTGAGAAATGCTCAAGTGGATCCTTGGCATTCTCGTAATCATCGCGGCCGCGGCCGCCGCCATCGCCGCCACGTGGTGGACAAATCGGCCTTTGGTCGTTCGGCATCCAAGTTTTGGCGCGGATTGCAGCCAATTGGTCGGCGAAGCCAACCTTGATCGCAAAGTCGATTGCATCCGGGTTTGGTATGGCACCAATCGCAAATTGATGATGGATGAGGCGCAACTGACCAGTGAGACCGCTGATGTGGACAGCGCACTGGGGGAAGATGGCGGCGCGCTGCGTCTTGGACGCGCCGATGTCTGGCTCCCAAAACTCGTTGAAAACGGCGGCAGTCGAGGCATTGGCGAGACCCCGCATGCCAAAGGCTCTGCCCCGCGCGATCAGGAGAGATGGGCAGATTATGTGTTCCTGACGCGGATCACGACAACGGGCAAAGAGACCTTCACCTCAACCCTTCAGGACGCGGTTTATTCCGACGGGACCGACGCGGTTCTGCTCTTCGTTCACGGCTTCAACGTAGAGTTTGATGAGGCGCTGGTCCGAACCGCGCAGCTCTCCAATGACCTGTCTCGGGACGATAAGTTCAAAGTCGGCGTTCCGGTTCTTTATAGCTGGCCGTCTGCCGGCGCTCTGTCACTCGAGGACTATCGCGGCGATCGCGACCGCTCCCTCGGCGCGGCGCCCTATCTCGAAGAATTTCTGGATCTCCTCACCGAAGACCTCGATGTCGAGCGGATCAATATCATCGCTCACTCCATGGGCAATCGCGTATTGACCCAAGCGCTGGAGGACTATGCCCGCGACTATCTCGACCGTCACAATCGCGATGATCTGGAGTTTCGTATCCTGCTCGTCGCGGCGGATGTGGAGCGGGACATTTTCGACGCCGCCAATGGTGTGTTCGATAATCTCGACGCCAATGTGACCATCTATACGTCCGACACGGATCGCGCTCTGCATGTCTCGACCATTGTCAATGAAGAGGGCCGCAAACGGCTCGGTGATACGGACAAGAACCGTCCTTACATTCGCCAATCGCAAAACTATCAGACCATCGATGCCACTGCGGTGGCGACGGAACTGTTTGGCATTGGCCACAATTACTATTCCGACAATCCGACCATTCTCTGGGATATGATGTGTACCATCGGCGAGACGGCGCCCGATCAGCGCGCGCTCGAACTGGCGCGCTTTGGTGATTTGCCGAATGGCGACCCCTATTATCGGATCAATTCTGCGCTGGAGCCTGGCGACTCGGCCTGCACGCTACGCCGAGAAGCCTTCCCTGCCGGACGACGAACGGACGCAGCTGATGTGGATCCGTATACCACTGAGGAAGAGCTTCCCGCCGCCCGGTCCTTACCGCTCCCGCCACCGCTTCCAGAACCGGTCCTGGAACCCGCCTTTGTCCCGTCCATGACGCAGATTTACGTGTCAGACTACGACGATCTCGACCTGACACCGTACGAAGCACAATTGGAACAAACGATCGCCGGAGTGGAGACGTTCGACCGCATTGAGATCCGTGCTTACTCCGACACCGTGGGCACCGAGGCTATGAATCTCGAGCGCACGGCCCGGTTCGCGGAGGCGATCAAAGCCTGGTTTGTTGCCCGCGGCATAGACGCTGACATCATCGTGGCCGAAGGTGTTGGCGAAACGCGGCTACAAGTCGAGACCGAAGATGACGTCGACCAGCCCCTCAATCGGGTGATTGAAATCACGGTGCTGAGCGCTGGTTAGGGCTGATCCGCAGCAACCCGAACGCCGACGGAGCCATCCCGAACGTTTCGGCCATAACGCGCGTTTCGTTCTCTAACGTCCACCACAAGTGGCGACGACATCGTCATCCGCAGTGAGATACGGCGCGACCTGATATGGCGCATCCGTCGCCAGCAGCGTCAGACCGCCATCCACCAGGTCCTGAAACTCGCTTAAGTCGCCATCGGCCAAATATTGATCGTCAAGGCGTTCGCCCGGTCGCCCGAGGGTGCCAAAGGCCGTCTCGACGCCGCGATTGCCAATCGCTTCAAAGGCGCGCGGATTCGGATTGCGGATGCCCATCCAGGCCACGACATTGTCAAAATTCACGCCGGCCGCTTCCAGCTCTTCCTGATGCGCCCAGCTATTAATCCCGGCGGTCATCATCAGGTCCGGCGCTAGCCCCGCGACTTCGATGGCTTGCTGGTCATTATAAGTGATCAAGAGCACATTGTCCTCGGCGCCTGCCGCGCGGACCTGGCTGATAATGTTCCGGAAACTGGTGGTTGGCTTGCGATCGAGCTCAACAATTGCGCCAGACGCCTTGGCCCAGAGAAGAACATCTGAGAGCTTTGGCGGCGTAAACGCGGTAATTGCTCCGGAATTATCTTTCAGGTTGAGGCTCTGAATGGTCTCCCAGTCGGTGTCTGCTACGGCCCCATCGCCAGTGGTGGTGCGCCCGAGCGAGCGATCGTGCAGCAGAAACAGCACGCCGTCGCGGCTTTCGGCGACGTCGATCTCATGAACGATCAAGCCCTGGCTGGTGCCGAACTTCAGGGTCTCCAAGGCATTTTCCGGGTAACCCGGCGCGGGGCCTGCGCGATGCGAGGCGATGAGCAGTCCCCCAGTCTCGCGCACGCAATCGAAGAATGCAGGCAGGGGCCCGAGTTGCAGACTTGGCTCTGACACGGGCGCAGCGGCGGGCTCGACCACGGCCGCGCGATCAGCGGCGTCCTGAGAGTCCGCTTCAACGGTTTCGGGCTGACACCCGGTGAGAAGGAATGATGCCGTAAGAATGGCGGCCGGGAGGAGACTTTTCATCGCATTACACTTTCGATTCTTGCCGATTTCTGCCCGGCAACCTACAACACTCTGCAGGCCCTGTAAGGGGCGAAACGATATCAGGTTTATGGAGGAATACAGATGCAAGGCATCATGCAGGACTGGCAGCTGACCAGTAACAAAATTCTCGAACACGCCAATCGGATCAATCCGACCCGCGAAATCATTACCCGGCGCGTCGGCGGCAACATCGTTCGGACGTCTTATGCCGAGCTGCATACGATGTCGAAACAGGTTTCCGGCGCCTTGATCGAAGCAGGCATTACGCTTGGCGATCGTGTCGCGACGCTCGGCTGGAACTCTGCCCGGCACATGGCGGCCTGGTATGGCACTATGGGCATCGGAGCCGTCTTGCACACGATTAATCCACGCCTGCACCCGGAGCAAATTGCCTGGATTGCCAATCATGCAGAAGACAAAGTCCTGATCTTTGACACGACGTTCCTGCCCATTGTCGAAGCGGTGAAGGACCACCTGAAAACCATCAAGACCTTCGTCATTTTCGCGGGCGCAGACGATCTGCCGGAGAACTCTGTTGGCGCCGTGGCCTTTGATGAGTGGATCGCCGGCAAATCTCTGAACGCACGCTGGGGCGATTTCCCGGAAGAGACCGCTTGCGGGCTTTGTTACACATCCGGAACCACCGGCAACCCGAAAGGCGTGCTGTACTCGCACCGCTCAAATGTCTTGCACACGCTGATCACCATGTCGAAAGACGCGATGGGCATGGGGGCCGATGACGTCGTTCTTCCCGTCGTCCCGATGTTCCACGCCAATGCCTGGGGCCTCGCCTTTGGCTGTCCGGCCACAGGTGCGAACATGGTCATGCCTGGCGCGCAAATGGATGGCGCCAGCATTTATGAGCTGCTCGACACAGAGAAAGTCACGATCACCGCAGCGGTCCCAACCGTATGGCTCGGCCTGCTGACCTATCTGCGCGAAAACAATCTCAAGCTGCCGCACTTGCGCAAAGTGTTGATCGGGGGATCAGCGATCCCAGAAGCGATCCTGCGCGCCTTCGAGACCGAATACGAAGTCGACGTGATCCACGCCTGGGGCATGACCGAAACGAGCCCGCTTGGCACGCTCGGCTCTCTGCCACCGCACTTAAAAGATGCCGATATCGACACGCGGATGGCGCAGAAGCTCAAGCAAGGGCGCCCGCCCTTTGGCGTCGAGCTCAAAATCGTCGATGATGAGAACAATGATCTGCCATGGGATGGCGAAACCGCGGGCCGTCTGGTCGTTCGCGGTCCTGCCATTGCGGGCGGATACTTCAAAGGCGATGGCGGCAATGTGCTCGACGAAAACAGCTTCTTCGACACCGGGGACGTCGCCAATATCGATCAGTACGGCACGATGCAGATCACGGACCGCGCCAAAGATGTCATCAAGTCCGGCGGCGAATGGATCAGCTCCATCGACATCGAAAACATCGCGGTCGGTCACCCAAAAGTCGCAAATGCTGCAGCAATTGGCATTTATCACCCGAAATGGGATGAGCGCCCGCTGCTGATCATTCAGGCGGCCCCTGGCGAAGAGCCGAGCAAGGAAGAAGTGTTGGGTCAGCTAGAAGGCAAAATCGCCAAATGGTGGACCCCGGATGATGTCGCCTTCATCGAGGAGATCCCGCTCGGCGCCACCGGCAAGATCAACAAGCTGAAACTACGCGAAATCTTCAAAGACTATACGCTGCCAACGGCTTAAGCGGCTCAAACCATACTTAAAAAGCTCGGATTGGCGGATCGCTGGTCCGGGCTTCTTTTGTGGGCCATTTTGCCCGCTATTCACGCGCCATAAACCTAAGATGCGCAAACTCGTCAAAGTTAATCTGGTTCGCCTTAAACCAGACGTAATTTAACCTGAGACAGCTTGCCCATGAGCGCTTTTCTGAGCCTTGCTTTTCCCCTGATCACCGGCGACGGTCCGATGGACGAAGCCTTGCGCGCGACCGAGGCTCCAGAGGCGTTGCGGGCCGCCTTCACCGTGGAAATGGCGAGTGCCAAAGCGCAGCGCACCTACATGTATGATCCGCGTTTGCCCGAGCCGCGGCGCTGGCAGTTGGTCCTCGCCACGGGCGAGGACAGTGATCTTGACCAAGCCGCTGCGGCGTGGGGGGCTGAAGTTGCGCCCGATGGCCGGCTGTTCCCGGACGATTTACGCGCCAGTCTCGGCGATCAGGTCTTCGTGGATGATCTCGGGGCGGCCTGGCGGCTCAAATTCCAGCATGCGCCGTCAGCCAATGATGATGCGCTGGATGTCTGGGCGACCCAGCGCCTGCAAGCAGAGGCTTGGCTGGAGCCCGTCGACGGCCAGTTCCTGCGCATTGACTACACCCTGCCCCGGCCCGTCCGCGGGCCTGAAGGCGGGCGCCTGACCAAGTTCGAACAATCCTATCTGCTCGACACTGAGCCGGAATGGGGGCTCACCTATATTGCCCAGTTCGCGCTTCAGTTCGAAGCCAAAGCGCCGTTCCGAACCATCCGCCAGAATTATCGTGCGACCATCACCGAAGCGACCTTTTTCTTCGCCAGCCCAGAGCTCGAACGCCAATTCGTATCGGCCCATCTGGCCGGCCCTCAGCAACGGTGAAATTTGCCGCAGATGAATGGTTGCGGAGCGCGAACCCGCGGTGTATGCAGCGCGCTTCTGATGGTTCGGTAGCTCAGCTGGTTAGAGCGCACGACTCATAATCGTGAGGTCGGGAGTTCAAGTCTCCCCCGAACCACCATTTACCCCCTTGATTTTCAATATTTTTTATCTCGGCGAGCATCAACTCCGATATTGAACTGTAACGCAAATGTAACGCAACCTCCGTGAGGAACGCATCGATCGCTGCTGTCGATTTGAAAAGGTAGGATGGATCAAACGGTGCGTAGATCTCAGTCGTGCTCACATCCGGCGATTTGTGACCAAGTTGAGCGGCGACTTCCCATGCCGGAACGCTGCTTTTCCTGAGCCACCGAGCCATTGTGTGTCGAAGCCCATAAGGTTGAACGGTATCATCTAACTCAATCGTCTTCCGCAAAGTGCGCCACGCAGTTCGAATGCTCTTTACTGGCCCACCTTTGAA
>JBCBFK010000008.1:0-139803 GCA_038527765.1 Pseudomonadota bacterium | reverse complement strand
CAGGTAACGACGTGGCCGAAATCGGCGAAACACGCTCCGCTTACCAGGCCCACATAGCCAGTTCCGATCATTGCAACATTCATTGATCTATCGCCACCCTAGCTACGGATGTATCAGCTGCCGGACTGTCCGGTCTAATCTCTTTGAGTAAGCCATCGAAATAGGCAATTGTTTTGGTGAGGCCGTCCCGCAAAGCAATTTCCGGTTCCCAGTCCAAATGCTGTTTGGCACGGCCAATGTCTGGCTGTCTTTGCTTCGGATCATCCTGCGGCAATGGCTTGTGGATCATTTTTGAGCTGGAACCTGTGAGATCAATGATTTCTCCAGCAAGCTCCTTGATCGTAAACTCGCCAGGATTGCCGAGATTGATTGGACCAGTCACGCCCTCTGAGCTTTCCATCAGCCTGATCAAGCCTTCGACGAGATCATCGACATAGCAGAAGCTGCGCGTCTGAGCGCCATCGCCATAGAGCGTAATATCATCACCCCGTAAGGCTTGCATAATAAAGTTCGAGACGACGCGCCCATCATTTGGGTGCATGCGCGGGCCATATGTGTTGAAGATACGCGCCACTTTGATGTCGAGATTATGCTGGCGATGATAATCAAAGAATAGCGTTTCAGCGCAGCGCTTGCCTTCATCATAGCAAGACCGGGGTCCAATCGGGTTTACATTGCCCCAATAGCTTTCTTCCTGTGGGTGGACGGTTGGGTCCCCATAGACTTCAGAGGTTGATGCTTGAAGGATCCGAGCCTTGGTGCGCTTTGCAAGTCCGAGCATATTGATCGCGCCATGCACCGAAGTTTTCGTCGTTTGAACAGGATCAAATTGATAATGGATGGGACTTGCGGGACAGGCCATATTGTAAATCTGGTCGACCTCGACAAAGAGCGGAAACGTCACGTCATGGCGCAAAAGCTCGAAGTTCTTGTGATCCAACAAAGGCGCGACATTTGAGCGGGTGCCGGTGAAATAATTGTCGACACACAAGACTTCATAGCCCTTTGCAATAAGGCGCTCGCAAATATGGCTCCCAATAAAGCCCGCTCCCCCGGTGACGATTACACGGTTGGTTAAATGCATTATCCCATCGTCCTAAAAATCTGATGGCGAATGTTTGACTCGGACTGATGCCATCGCCAAGCGTCTCCTATCAGCTGATCTACAGAAGAGTGCTTAGGTTCCCAGTCGAGCAGGTCTCGGGCTAATTTAGGCGCGGCGACTAAACTTGCCGGGTCTCCGGGTCGTCTCGCCACAAATTTGGACTTCACATTACGTCCGGATACCCGTCTAACGCTATCCCGAATTTCGATGACGCTCGTCCCTGAACCAGTTCCCAAATTAATCTGCACCGTACCTCCTCCGCGCTCAAGAAACTGAATTGCGCGAAGATGGGCATCTGCTAGGTCCGTGACATGGATGTAGTCTCGAATCGCCGATCCGTCGTGCGTATCATAGTCGCTCCCAAGGATATTCAGAGTATATTTCGGATCTCCGGCCCCACGAAGCGCGAGCGGAATTAAGTGTGTCTCGGGCTCATGTCTTTCGCCTACGTCGCCCTCTGGATCTGCGCCCGCGGCGTTAAAGTAACGAAGCGCGACTGATCTAATCCCAAATGCGTGCGAGTAATCTTTCAAGGCGCGCTCAACCATCAGTTTGCTTCGCCCGTAGGGATTTATTGGATTTTGAGGGTGGGCCTCATCGATAGGTAAATACTGCGGTTCGCCATAAGTCGCACAGGTCGATGAAAACACCATTTTTTCAACACCGACCCCGAGCATCGCATCGAGTAAATTGATCGAACCTGTAACATTGCTTCGATAGTAAATATTTGGGTGTTCGACCGACTCACCGACATAGGCTAAGGCTGCAAAATGTGCGACCGCGTCAGGCTTGGTCTTCTCCATAGCCGAAAATAGTGCATCTCTATCAAGAATATCTCCCTCGATAAGCGGCCCCCACTTCACAAAGTCACGCCAATCTCTGGACAGATTGTCATATACAACCACTTTCCAGCCTGCTTTCGAAAACGCTTTGCAACAATGCGATCCGACATATCCCGCACCGCCTGTCACAAACACGGTTTTTTCAGATCCAGCCATTAAATTGCTTCCGAGCTTTTCACATCAACAACGCCCGATAACACCGACTGTAACAACGCCCGATAACACCGACTGTCGGGCGAGAAATTTCCAAGGCTCGATACGTCACTTTCACCATAGCTGCCGCAGTCAGGGTGAAGAGACATTTTCCTCCCCCTGACGCTCTTTCACCCAAAGCCGTACAGCTCTGACCTATTTTTTCAACTGAGATAATCCACAGTCATAATCACTTCATATTCCATAGGAATATGCCCGAATTCTGTCCAGAATGCTCACCTGAAAGGCAAGCGGGGCCCGATGAATTCGTCTTCCAGGAGACCTTTGCCGGAGAAGCCCTGCCCGATCACGCCGCCCATTGGGCGTTACACTCAAGAACAGATCGCCTCGCGGCCTTCAGGCGCGCGTCCGCCGCTAACCTCGCAGAGGTTTTCATAAGTCCCAATCAAACGCGACGGGAGCTCGTCTAAGGTCTCGCCCGCCTCCAAGTCGACAGTTTGTTGCAAGACATAATCAATGATTGGAGGGGAGAGGGTACGACAGGTAAATGTGCAAGTCGCCGATGACACCAGCGCAGGCTCTGTCTCACTTGAAAGGGTGGTTTCAGATACGCTCCCTTCATCTGAGAGAAAGACCTCGGAAGCGGGCTCTGGAGGTGTGCTTTCTTCGATTGCTGGCTGGTCTTCTGTCACCTCGGGCTGGGTCTCTTCAAAACGCGCCTCTGAGTCTCGATCGAGGCTTTCGGGGCTTTCCACGCTTTCGACACGTTCATCTGGGCCTTCGAGCGTGTCAGGCCCGTTTGCGCCCTGATCTTCAGGCGGAGTGTCTGTAGGCGACGTGTCTGGGTCTGGCGCCGCGTTCGGCTCAATAGGCTCTTCTTCGCCAAGAGCGTCGCGTAAGGTCAAATCAGGTAAGGAGAGGCCGGGCGAGGCAAATGAGAGACTGTTAGAGACGCGGCGCAGATCAATCGTGATGTCGATCCTCATGTCTCCGGCAAATTCGAACGTCGCCATAGCCTCGCTCACATTGATTTGAGCCATACTCGCTGAGACGATTTCCTCTTTAAACTCAACCTCAATCGGGTCTGAGACTTGCCCATCATCACTCACGCCGGAGATTAAGAGTTTTGCCCCTTCAAAAGAGAAGAGGTAAAAGCCTTGGTCGGCGGCCAGCGCGCCGATCAGGCGGCCATTTGCATTTAAGGTTTTTTGCCAGTCCGTCTCGCCGCTTGCAGAGATAAGGGTCATGACGCTCTCACGCTCGCCGGACACGATCAGCGTCCTGCCGAGCTCATCACCCATCAAGGTTATGAGCTCGGCAGCGCCAGCAAGCGTGCTCACATCTTGCAAGACCACGCCGGAGCGAGCGATGGTCGCAAGCCTGATCGCGCCGCCCTCCTCCTGCCAAGCGGCCAAGACATCTCCAAAACCATTTTGGCTTATCAAAAGCTGATCGATGGACGCGGTGGTTGGGAGAGAAACTGTCCAGTTTTGCGCGCCATCTTGGTCGATCGATGCAAGTTTTACCTGCGATGTGGCTGCGTCAAATGTCGCGGCAATAAGGGTCTCCTCGAAAATAGAGATCGCGATCTCATCTCGTTGCGGCTGAGAAGAGGATAGAATTTGCGTCCATAAAAGGCGATCGTCGGCGCCGACCTTGCTGATGGACGCGCCGCCTTCAAAGGTTGAAGCGAAGACAGTCTGATTGACGGGTAGATAACAGGCAGCGCTCACCTGCCAATTGCCAGGAAGCTGCGGGCGAGTAAGGTGGAGAGGCTCTCCAGACGGCGTTCTCCATTGCACCCCGGGCACAACCTCTGATCGCACAGTATGACATGGTTTTGCGATGGATGGGAAAAGCGTGCTGCCCGAGCTGATCATGCTGAGTTTGGAGAGGATGATCGACGCATCGTCGTTCAAAACCAGATCTTGATCGCTCCGTGGGTCCATTGCGGTTTCAAGGCCTGGTGAGGTTTCAAGATCGCTTTGCCCAAATCGCTTTTGCGCTTCCTGCAGCAGGGTCTGCCCCCAAATGAGCGCGCTGATGGCAAAAGCTGCGACCGCGAGGAGCGCAACAAGGGCCCAAACCTTAGGCCGCGCGCGGCGTTCATCTGGCAATTCACCATGCTCTTCAACGAGCGCCTTCATCGGACAGTCTTGCGTGTCGCATTCAAGCGCGTCTTTCGTCCGCGTCACTTCTGCAAAACAAACCGAACACCGCATTTTTTGTACTCACTCAACAAAATCGTGACAGCCGCTGGATTCTAGCGTACCGAAACACACTGTTTTGAATACAGCTTTGTTACATATGGTCAAAGCAAGGCTGCATCCAAACGCGGGTATGGGACTGGGAAGGCATGTTTGCATGAGTAGGAAGCAAGGCGCGCTTCGACCTTTGAGACAAAGGGCGACGCCTGCCGTCCAAAGCCGGCAAACCAAGACTGCGAGATCTCAGAGCTATCCTCTGGTAGATACGCTTAATTCTGTTTCGAGCCAAATATGGGCGTTGGAGGCGGTCAAGGCTTATACGATCGAGACCGTCGAGAAGGTCCTCAAAATTCGAAGAGTGCCCAAGCATAGGGTTTGCGCACCAAGCCTGGAAGTTACGATCCCGGCCATTGAAGCGATGCGTTATTCTCCCCTAAGGCGTGAGATCGCCGCGTTGATTGCAAGCACAATGGACCGCGATAATGCTGATGTCGCACACCCCTCGTTTTTGAATATGCTTCAACAGTTGACACAAGATGAGGTGAACATCTTAAGAGCCTTTCCAGATCCAGGCCGCGTGCTACCCGTCGCAAACCTTCTAGTGAACCTTCAAAAAGGCTACACTGAGATCCTTCACCGGAACATTATCCCCCAGTCGATTGCTGAGCTTTGCACAGCGAAATCGAAACTGCCCTTCTATATTGATAATTTAACGCGGCTTCATCTGCTCCATGAGCCACACGGCGTTAAGATTGATGATGCGAGGATCTATGCAGACCTATTGAGGCAAGAGTTTTGCGAGCGCAGCTTACAAAGCGCCAAAGTTCGCAAGCGCTCCATGCTCGAAAAGCACACGCTTTCTCTGACGATTTACGGGGATCTCTTCCGAAAAACCTGTTTCGTTTAAAGGGCTCAAGATCAACCAAAGAGCGTCGCGGTTGATTGGACGAGTAGAATTTGGATCAGAACACAAAAGAGCGCTGCTGCAATCCAAACCGGCGTGACGAACCCCCAATCTGTCGGTTCGGATCTATGACCCTGTTGATGCAAGAAAAACGCCGTTCTGCACCAATCTGATTTATCCGAAAATGTCGGTGAGAGATAAGCGCCGCGCGGCCTATCAGGGGCATTGAAGGAGACGTATTCATTTTTAAGTGGGGCGGCATTGATCGATAAGTCTAATCCGCCCGTTATACCGTCGATCACAGCAAACTGGTCTGAGTTAAATAGCGTAGATTTGCGATCACCGCTCAATATTTTCGCTCCCGAGATGAATACATGCCTCGATTCTCTTGAATTTTCGTGAATCAAAACGGCAAGAATCCGAAAATTTTGTGAATTCTTCTACCCTCTTCATAAATCCGTCGCAGGGCAAGTCATTTTTCCCTGATTGCGCGAGTTTTACGCCAAAAATCTACTTTAACGCGAATCGCGCTATCGAAAGTGACCAAGTATTCGTCGAGACCTGCTTAATAGAAACACATGGAAAATTCATCTTCTGACCATGACCGTTTGCGATATTTCAATCTCAGCGTGTGATCTTAAACGCCCATCCCTGATGAGGTGACAGACGTGAGACAATCACTGCACAGATGTATCTTGATTTCGTTCACATTCATTTTGAATGCCTGCGTATCAGCGATCCCGATTGCGAGAGATGCAGACATGCTGTTTTCCGGCGCGGTTGGGGGTCATCTCTTCCCGCCGCAGCATTATGCGACAGAAGCAGATTGGCTTCGCGACAATGTGGTCATCAAGCGTGTGCCTGGCCATGAGGTTGGGCCAACATGTGCTTTGTATGGTAACCCGTTCGATATGTTTGTCGCTGAGTGTGTCAAAGCTTTTGAGGATGGATCGGTTTTAGTGATCCTCCCAACATGTCCAGACTTTGCGCCCATGTATTGCGATCTTGCTGAGCAGCATGCCTGGGGGCATGTCTATCAAGCGAAAATGGGCCGCGAAATGACACATGATGGCTGGGGGCGCTTTCAACGCCCACCTGAACCACAAATCCTTTTGCCGTGAACACGAGGCTAATGGTTTTACAAAACCAAGAAAATCAGGCGCTCTTATAAGAGTTTTGATGCTCGCAGAACCATTCATAAGTCTGAGCGAGCCCCGCGTTTAAGGAAATCTGCGCTTTCCATCCCAAACGCTCAAGCTTGCTGACATCCATTAGCTTTCGCGGCGTGCCGTCTGGCTTGCTGGTATCCCACTCGAGCGCACCTTTGAAACCCGTCACGTCTGCCATGGTCTCAGCCAGTTCGCGAATGGTGCAATCGACCCCGGTCCCGACATTGATGTGGCTCAGCATCGGATCCGTGTTCGCTTCATAAGTCGCCTGATCGAGATTCATGACGTGCACGCTGGCCGCGGCCATATCGTCAACATGCAGAAACTCGCGCATGGGCGTTCCGCTGCCCCAAACAGTGACTTTATCATCCTTGCGCGCCGCGGCTTCATGGAACCGGCGCATCAAGGCCGGCACGACATGGCTGTTCTCGGGATGGAAATTATCGCCCGGGCCGTAGAGATTTGTCGGCATGACGCTTCTATAGTCGCGGCCAAACTGGCGGTGATAGCTTTCGCAAAGCTTGATGCCGGTGATCTTCGCGATGGCATAAGGTTCATTGGTCGGCTCGAGCGTACCGGTCAGGAGCGCCTCTTCCTTCATCGGTTGTTCGGCAAGTTTTGGATAGATGCAGGACGAGCCCAAAAAGAGGAGGTTTTGAACGTCATTGCTATGCGCCGCATGAATGATGTTCGCTTCAATCATCAGATTGTCGTAGATGAAATCAGCGGGATATGTGTTATTCGCGTGAATGCCGCCCACGCGAGCTGCGGCGAGATAGACCTGATCGATCTTCTCTGATTTGAAGAAAGCGCTTACAGCCGCCTGGTCGACCAGGTTCAGCTCATCTCTGGTCCGCGTTATGAGCTCGTATGGTCCATCTTTTTGGAGATGGCGCATAAGCGCTGAGCCAACCATACCGCGATGGCCGGCAACATATATCCGTTTCGCATTTGACATTGGTCTTAGTTCTCCACCGCAACCGGCAAATCATAACCATGCGACTTCAGGAAGGCATGACGTTCGGCGACTTTCAGGTCCTCTGCGACCATCTCGGCGCACATTTCCTCAACGGTGATTTCAGGTTCCCAGCCCAGCTTTTCCTTGGCTTTGCTTGGATCACCAAGCAGCGTCTCGACCTCGGCCGGTCTGAAGTATCGCGGGTCGACCGCGACAATGCGGTCGCCGACGGAAACCGCCGGGGCTTTGTCAGATGTGATTGCTTGGACAATCGCATATTCCCGTTCGCCTTCACCCTCAAATTTCAGCGTGATCCCGAGCTCTTTAGCGCTCATGGCGACAAAATCCCGTACCGAAATTTGCTTGCCCGTTGCGATCACAAAATCATCTGCCTCGTCTTGTTGAAGCATCATCCATTGCATGCGGACATAATCCTTGGCGTGCCCCCAATCTCGAAGCGCGTCCATGTTGCCAAGGTAAAGACACTTCTCAAGCCCTTGCGCGATATTTGCGAGGCCGCGGGTGATCTTACGCGTCACGAAGGTCTCTCCGCGGCGCGGGCTCTCATGGTTGAACAAGATGCCATTGCAGGCATACATGCCATAGCTCTCGCGATAATTCACGGTGATCCAATAGGCATAAAGCTTCGCCACCCCATACGGACTGCGCGGATAAAATGGCGTGGTCTCGCGTTGAGGGCTTTCCTGCACCAGCCCGTATAGCTCTGAAGTCGACGCCTGATAGAAACGGGTCTTTTTTTCTAGCCCCAGGAAGCGAATGGCCTCAAGCAAACGCAGAGTGCCAATCGCATCGACATCAGCGGTATATTCCGGCGCTTCAAAACTCACCGCAACATGGCTTTGCGCCCCAAGATTATAGACCTCATCAGGTTGTACTTCTTGGATCAAGCGCGTCAGATTAGAGGTGTCGGTCAGGTCGCCATAATGAAGGACAAAACGCTGATTGTCCGTGTGCGGATCTTCGTAGATATGATCGATCCTTTGAGTGTTAAAACTGGACGCCCGGCGTTTCAGGCCGTGAACTTCATACCCCCTCTGAAGTAAAAACTCAGCCAAGTACGATCCATCTTGTCCCGTCGTTCCTGTAATAAGTGCGCGTTTCATATCTGGTCCTAAACTTCTTTTTTTTAAGGGCCCTGAGGCGTCAGCTCATCTCTTTGAGCAAGCCATCGAAATAGGCAATTGTTTTGGTGAGGCCGTCCCGCAAAGCAATTTCCGGTTCCCAGTCTAAATGCTGTTTGGCACGGCCAATGTCTGGCTGTCTTTGCTTCGGATCATCCTGCGGCAATGGCTTGTGGATCATTTTTGAGCTGGAACCTGTGAGATCAATGATTTCTCCAGCAAGCTCCTTGATCGTAAACTCGCCAGGATTGCCGAGATTGATTGGACCAGTCACGCCCTCTGAGCTTTCCATCAGCCTGATCAAGCCTTCGACGAGATCATCGACATAGCAGAAGCTGCGCGTCTGAGCGCCATCGCCATAGAGCGTAATATCATCACCCCGTAAGGCTTGCATAATAAAGTTCGAGACGACGCGCCCATCATTTGGGTGCATGCGCGGGCCATATGTGTTGAAGATACGCGCCACTTTGATGTCGAGATTATGCTGGCGATGATAATCAAAGAATAGCGTTTCAGCGCAGCGCTTGCCTTCATCATAGCAAGACCGGGGTCCAATCGGGTTTACATTGCCCCAATAGCTTTCTTCCTGTGGGTGGACGGTTGGGTCCCCATAGACTTCAGAGGTTGATGCTTGAAGGATCCGAGCCTTGGTGCGCTTTGCAAGTCCGAGCATATTGATCGCGCCATGCACCGAAGTTTTCGTCGTTTGAACAGGATCAAATTGATAATGGATGGGACTTGCGGGACAGGCCATATTGTAAATCTGGTCGACCTCGACAAAGAGCGGAAACGTCACGTCATGGCGCAAAAGCTCGAAGTTCTTGTGATCCAACAAAGGCGCGACATTTGAGCGGGTGCCGGTGAAATAATTGTCGACACACAAGACTTCATAGCCCTTTGCAATAAGGCGCTCGCAAATATGGCTCCCAATAAAGCCCGCTCCCCCGGTGACGATTACACGGTTGGTTAAATGCATATTCTACTCAAACCCCACTCACTATTCCGGTGCCATCTCAATCCACGACCGGCTTTGTCGACCCGCTGGCCGTCTTTGGATCGAAGCCGTAACAAGCTGTTTATGATGGTCAATAAAAACTTTGATTTGGACTGCTCTTCATTATGCGCCCGCACAAAAATGGTCGCAAAATCAATGGCTGGGTCGTCTCTCTAACCCTTAAAATCACTCTTCAAGTAGGGTGAATTCAGGCAATCCATCCAAAGCATCCTTTAGAGCGGTGCTCCATCCTTTTGAAATGCCAAGAAACCCTGGATCGTTTTCTTCGATCCGAAACTGCGGGCCTTCTCTAAACGTGTCAGCCTCGTAAATGTGCACGTCGAGCGGCATTCCGACCGACAGATTGGCCCGGAGAGTCGAGTCAAAAGACACGCATAAAAGCCTGAGCGCCTGTTCAACCGACATTTTAGGATCGAAGGCCCGTAGAATGATCGGGCGTCCATATTTGGTTTCGCCGATCTGGAAAAAGGGCGTTTCCTCGCCCGCTTCGACGAAATTGCCTTCGGCGTAAATCATGAAAAGGCGCGGCTCCATGCCAGCGATCTGGCCGCCCATGATCAATGTCGCCCCGAATGACGCTTCAGCGCTCTGTCCATCTTCGGCATGAGAAGAGACCACTTCAGCCAGGGTCTCGCCAATCAAGCGCGCGGCTTGGAACAAGGTCGGGACCTGCATCAAGGATGGATTGCGTTCTTCCGGGGCCTTGGAGCGCTCGTCGAGCAAACTCACAACCGATTGGGTTGTCGCGAGATTGCCCGCGGTCATGAGCGTGATGACCCGTTCGCCGGGCACGGACCAAGTGAACATCTTGCGATACTTCGAGATATTATCAACGCCCGCATTGGTGCGCGTGTCTGACATGAAAATTAGCCGCTCGTCCATTTTTAGCGCCACGCAATACGTCATCTGTTTTAGATCCCAAGTCCTCAAGACGATCTGATTTATTGCTGAACCTGTATGGAGACAAACAAATTTTCCTGTGAGCCGCCCTGCGTCACCCCTTTGGTTGGAGCGATGTCAGCATAGTCCAATCCCTGAGCAATCCGGACATATTTCTGATCCGGGCTGATGCCATTGGAGATATCAAAACCGACCCAGCCAAGGCCATCCAGGTGTACCTCGGCCCAGGCGTGGCTGGCATCCTGATCCGTTCGATCGGTCATCATCAGGTAGCCGCTGACATAGCGCGCAGGATATCCAAGCTCCCGCGCGGCGCGCAGGAAAATATGGGTATGATCCTGGCAAACCCCTTTGCCGCGGGTCAGCGCATCCCCCGCCGTTGTGGTGACATCTGTTTGCCCTGGCGCGTATTCAACGCGATCTCGTATGCGCTTGCTGAGCGCGTGAAACCTGGCAATCTCACCCTCACCATTGTCTGGCAAGCCGGCAAGGAGATCCGCGACCCCCTGCTCTATTTTGGTCAACGGTGTGTGGCGGCGATAGAACCAGAGAGGCATGGCATGCAAGTGCCGGCCGAGCACACCTTCATCATTCAAGGTCTCAATTTCACCGGTAACGTGGAGTTCGACTTTTTCGGCATCCGGGAGCACTTCTATCAGATACACGCGATTGCCATGCTGATCGAGAAAATTGGCCTGGGGCTCTGCCCCGACAAAGTCTGCTTCCCAATTCAAGACGCGCTGCGCGCTGCTATTCTGGGGCGTCATGCGAACCTGCAACAAACCGTAGGATGGCGGGACATCATATTGGAAGCTCGTGACGTGATTGATCGAAAGGTGCATCAGTTCGTGAACCTGTAATCGGTTTCAATTTGTTGAGAGAGCGCCGCATTCCGGGCAATGAAATCAATCAGAAATTCATGCAGACCCGAGCCGATAATCGCATCGCTGGTTGAACTCGTAATATGCGCTTCGTGCCGCGCGGCCATATCGTGGGCAGCGGTGCGCCGGTCATATTCGACTTCCAGCTCGGCCAGGATGGTGATGATTTCATCATAGCAATAAGCGATCGATCGCGGCAGGCGCACATCATGGATCAGAAACTCCACAATCGCCGCCGGATCCATTTCGCCGCCATAGAGCCAATGGAAAGAGCGTTCAGCAGAGGCTGAACGTAAGATCATCTCCCATTGAACACGATCGAGCGAAGACCCCACCGACGCGCTTGATGGCAGGAGGACATAGTATTTTGTGTCCAGGATCCGCGCTGTGTTATCCGCGCGCTCGATTAGAGAGCCAAGTTTAACAAACCGAAAAATCTCATTGCGCAACATCGTGCCATTTATGGTGCCGCGGACCAGCGCCGCTTGCTGGCGAATTTGCGTCAGGAAGTCTGGCAAATCGCTGCGATGACTTTCGGCGGCAAAGTCATGCTTGCATTGGAGATAGGTTTCGTTGATCGCTTCCCAGACATCGCGTGTGAGCGCGGTTCGCGTCATCCTGGCATTCTCTCGGGCCGCCGCAATCGAGTTGTAGAGGCTGCTCGGGTTCTCTCGATTGGTGACGGAGAAATCGACGACTTTACGGGTGCTGAACCCGGTATTGTGTTCGAGATATAGGTCGCGCGTCCCCGCTGTGGTGAGGACGCTCTCCCATTCGCTGCGCGCCGTGCGGGCGCGGGTCAGCGACATTCGGAAGCCGGCATCGATCAGGCGCGCGGTGTTCTCAAACCGCTCCAGGTAGCGCATCATCCAAAACAGTCCGGACGCCGTCCGGCCGAGCATTTTAGTCATCGCTGAGCACCCAGGTATCCTTGGTACCGCCGCCCTGGCTCGAATTCACGACCAGTGAACCCGCCGTCATCGCGACCCGCGTCAGGCCGCCAGGAACCACGTCAATTGAGTGCGGAGATACAAGTACGAACGGACGCAAATCGACATGCCGAGGCGCAAGGCCGGACTCTGTGAACACCGGTACGGTCGATAATGAGAGTGTCGGCTGAGCGATGTAATTACCGGGATTGGCTTGCAATTTCTTTCGAAAGGATTCAATCTCGTAATTGCTCGCTGCGGGTCCAACGAGCATGCCATACCCCCCCGAACCGTGGACCTCTTTCACCACCAGCTCGGCGAGGTGTTCCAGCACATATTTAAGCGCATCAGATTCGGAGCAGCGCCACGTCTCGACATTCTTCAGAAGCGGCTCTTGCCCGGTATAGAACTCGATAATGTCCGGCATGTAGGAGTAGAGCGCTTTATCATCGGAGATGCCTGTCCCCGGCGCATTGGCGAGCGTAATCCCACCGGCGCGGAAGACATCAAATATGCCCGGCACGCCGAGCAAGGAATCGGGGTTAAAGTTCAGCGGATCGAGGAACTCGTCATCAACCCGCCGATAGAGAATATCAATCGGCTCAAACCCGCACGTGGTGCGCATCGCGACCCGGCCATTTACGACTTTAACGTCTTGGCCTTCAACCAGTTCGACTCCCATCTGATCGGCCAGAAACGCGTGCTCATAATAAGCTGAATTGTGTATGCCGGGAGTGAGGACCGCAATCGTCGGTTTGCCTTTGCAGGCGGGCGGCGGTGAGGCTGCAAGGGCCCGGCGCAACATGGCCGGATAATCGCTGATCGACTCCACGCCGACATGTGAGAAAAGCTCCGGGAACATTTTCAACATGGTTTCCCGGTTTTCGAGCATGTAAGAGACGCCCGACGGCGTGCGTGCATTATCCTCGAGCACATAAAACTCGTTGGCCCCGGTCCGAACCAAGTCTGTGCCGACAATATGGGTGTAGATTCCGCCTGGCGGGTTCACCCCAACCATTTGAGGCAGAAAGGCGGAATTCTGTGTAATCAAATGTTCGGGAATGCGCCCGGCGCGCAGGATTTCCTGTCGATGATAGATATCGTGCAGGAAAGCGTTCAGCGCCTTGATCCGCTGCTCGATTCCGCGGGTCAGCGTACGCCATTCTTGCGCGCTGATAATCCGGGGCAAGAGATCAAACGGGATCAGACGCTCCTCGGCCTCCGCCTCGCCATACACATTGAACGTGATGCCTGTGCGGCGGAAGAAATTTTCCGCCTTGATCGCTTTGCGCTTGAGGCCAGCCGTATCCATATCGGAGAGCAAGCTGTGATACTCTTTATACGGCCCGCGAATGCCATCGCCAAAGCCATGCATTTCATCGAAAAACTTACGTTCACCCACCATGCTCGTATGACACACAGACGCCTGGTGCTGACAAGGTCATACTCTTGTTTGTTGATCTTTTTTTATTCGTTGCCCGAAGGGCGAGCGGGCGGTTCAGGGGCGGCTTCGCCTGGAAGTCGATCAAAATCTCTTTTCCACTGGATCGCGACTTTTGGACCAAGCTCAGGATCGATCTCGGCATCTAGCTCGACGTTAGCGAGGGGCGTCCATTCGAGCGCAACACCTGGTGCACCAGAGCCGCCCGATTCAACTTCCAGATAGAGATCGTCGGCGAGATATTTTCCCGTCGACAGAGTCGCTTCGCCGTCTTCGTCAAAGCCAAAATCGAGGCGATCCAAACCGGTTGCTTCTTCCAATTGACCGGTCAGACTGATGGCATCTCCGCCCGCGAGCTGCGCTGCGGCGGCCGCCAATTGCGCAGCTTGCAGCGGGCTGAGATTGCTTGGCGAGCGCCCAAACAAAACCCGCGCCAGAATTTCATCATTCGGCAAAGAGGGATCTGAACTCAGTGAGATTTCCAGATCGGTAACGGTTCCGACGAGGTTGATCGACGTTGTAATCCCATCGTTCGTCCGATCGGCCCGAAGCGCCACTTCACTGTCTTGCGGATCGCCAGCAAACCGGACGATACCCTCCGTCAAACGGAAGCTCCGGCTGAGCAGGTCCGCTTCGCCGCGGACAAGCGTGGCCCGGCCATTGACCTGCGGCGCGCCCGGAGATCCCGTGATCCGCGCCGCCAGCCCCCACTCGGACTCGACACCAGGCCCCGTCACAAATACGCGCCGATCGGCGTTTACGTTGAGGTTGAGCGAAATCGCCTCGCGGGCGGGAATGTCGGGTTCGCGAGATCCACCGGGATCGGCGAACACAACATCCAGAGTTGTATACCCCGCCCCAGGGAGTTTTGAGAGGTTGATGCGGGCCTCATCCAAACGCAAATCGCCTTCGATGTGCGTGCGGCGCTGCCGACGATCCAGGCTCGCCTGGCCAGATATCTCCGCTGAAACGTCAGATCGATTCAAGGCATCCAACCGATTGAGCACCATAGTGACATCACTATCGCCATCAAATCGGTAAGCGCCGCTTGCGGACAACGTTCCGCTATTGCCGCCACGGGCCGTCGCTTCACGAACGCGGATGGCATCTTCGGTCAGATCCGCCTCTGCATTGATGTCCTCAAGGTGCAGCCCGGTGAACCCATCTTCGAACACCCCATCCCGGATCGCAGCGGGACCTGCGAACCGGAACGCGCGTCCGTCTCCATTCGAGAGATTGAGCTCAAACACCCCATCGAGGCGCAAATCGGATGGGGCCGCCAGCGCCCAAAGGGGGGCAATCGGACCACTGCCTTCAACCTGCACCGGGACCAAGGCATTCGTGACCGGGCGAATACTCGCCAGCGTTCCAGCATGCTGAAGGCGCGTTTCAGCCTGCGCGGATAGGGACAAATCATCCTCATCGTCTCGGGCGCTCAGGGTCGCAGATAAAGCATCGCCGGAAATGACCGCTTGTAGATCAACATCCGCTCGCGCGGAGTCTCCACGCCCCAATTGACGGATTTGAAAATCGCCCTGCCCGGCCAACCCCTTTTCGACAATGACAAGCTCAGCCGTGCCGGAGACTATGCCCCGCAATCCTGGCCGCTGGATCAAAGTGCCGAGGCGTCGCATCTTCACTTCCGTGAGATTGAGCCGCGAAGGCGTTCGTCCTGAATTGTCCATTTGGATCTCGATTGCACCGCCAAAAGCGGCCAGAGTTCCAACCGCCTGGAAGCTGTCTGCAAATCGAAGCTCGACGGGCGACGTAATCTCTAAGGTTTGACCCGCAAGGTCGGCGACCCCGTTGAGCTCGACGCTGCGTTGCACCGCGTCGAGCGTCCATTGATGGTCGCCCGTTAGGGGTTCGGTACCAGCCCAGAAGGGAATATCGCCCGCAAATGACACGTCGCCGGAAAACAAGGGCCAAGTGCCCGTGGCTTTGAGATCTGCCGACCTTAGCTCGACCCCGCCTAAAGCTGCTTCTGCGAGGGAGATGTCCGCCTCCAGGGCAGACTCTGCATAGCGAATTTGACCGTCGATCTGACGCACCAGCGGCGCCTGCCCGGATGTGGTCAGCGCGAGAGTCGAGTTTTGAAGATCGGAGAGATCAATTTGCGCAGCGCCCTCGGCCAATAGCTCAGCCCAGATCACGTTGAGCGTCTCAACCTCAACCCGCCCCGCCCCCAACGCGCCAACGGCGCGCGCCGTGAGCGGTGCATCGCGGTAGGTTGAGTCCAAATCGAGATCGAAACTCGGCAGGGATCCCAAGACCCCATTGGCGCGCAGGAAAACATCAGAAACCCGCTCACCCCCTGCGATCACAGTTTCAGCCAACACATCACTCTCAAATCGCGGCGTAGCGATCGGGCCCGATAGACTAAACCGAGAGGTCACCCCGCTTGCGGATAGGTTGGCGAGCTCTGCGGCAGGCAGATCGATGGTTCCGCGAAGATCGATCTGGTCTCCGGTGAGCTGCCCCGAAGCTGACGTCTGGATCTGCTCCGATTGCGCGCTGAAAGCGGCCAGTTCAACCCGTTGAGGCGTCCGATTGATCGCAAGGTCGAGATCAAGCATTTCGCCTATGAGCTGGGTCAGAGTCGTTTCGGTCTCAGAAAGCATCGCCCGACCATTGAAGGCCAGATCGATATCAGCGAAAGAGGTCCCCGCGAGCTGCCAAGTCCCGGTCAATGCATCGATCGGAGCAACCCCCGTCAGGCGCGCGCTCCCCGCCAAATCGATCCGTCCGTCGAAATCATAAGTGCCGCTTGCTTGAGCGGTCGTATCGCCGCTCAGCAAAGTGGCAGCGTCGATCTCAATTCTCCTCGTGTCGAGATCGAACCGCGCGCTGAGGTCAGAAGCGATCTCAGCCGCCAATCGATCTGATACCGCCTTGGGCAATCCGCCAGGGCGCTCGGCTTGCAGGGCAACATCAAGCTCAACACCATTCGCGCGCCAGGCATGCTCGCCGCGACTGACAAAACCCTCCACACTGTATCCTTGATACACCGCACTCGGGACCGAGAGATCGCCAAAAAAACGGACAGTTTGAGCTTCTAATTCCAGCACGCCCTCCGCCCGCGCCGCAGAAAGCTCAATCGTTTCGAGCTTCGTCACCGCCGCGGCGTCGAGATTACTGATCGCAAGGACAAAGTCTTCCACGCGGGTAAGGCCTTCGACTTCGACCAGGCGTCCCTGCCCGGCAAAACCGCCATGATCGCTTTGCAGGTTGGCAAACAAGAGCCCATCTGCATCGCGCTCAAACGAGCCGCTGATGCGAGGACCGATCCGGTCTTCAAATGGCGCCAGACGTCCAAACGGACTGAGCAGCAGCATTCCGGCAGACTGGTATGCATCTCCTGAGCGCGAGGCCCGAAGCTCGAGCGCCTCGGCCTCACCGACGGTTGCGTTGGCGATGAGATCCCATTCTGTGAGGTCGCCAGATGCTGTCAGCGTTGCCGTCAATGGCAAACCGGGTGGCACGTCTAAGAGCGTCGCAAACAGACCGGATGGCGCACCGTCTAATGTCATTTCTCCCTGAAGCGGTATCTCGCCGCCCCAGCGCAGGTCGACGCGAAGCGTGTCTCCAACCGCAACAATCGGTTGAAGGTTCAAGATCACCTCCCCCATCGAATTGGTCGCATCCAGAGTTCCCGACAGGGTATAAGCCTGAGCTGGGCCAACAATCCCATTGGCGAGGATCACCCGATCAATCTGGAGCGCTTCGATCCGATAGCGATCCAAGAAGGGTGACTGGGTCTGGCGATCTGAGGGTTGGAACGATGGCTGACGTCTCATGTTGATTTCACGCACGTCGAGCGTCTTGAGGCGCATCTCGCCAGAGATGAGCGCCAAGGGCGCCCAGGCGAGATCCAAATCATCAATTGAGAGCCAAATCCCTTCGGCATCCGCCAATGTGATCCGGTCGACGGAGAAGCGCCCGAGCATGTCGCCCCGTAAGCCTTCGATCTCAATACTTTGTTCGCTCGAATTCGCGCTTTCGATTTGATTGACCACGAAAGACCGCGCCATGGGCGTCACCGCGAAAAGGCGCAACGCCAAAAGCAATCCCACGACAACAAGAACCGTGATAGTTACATAACGTCGCCACGCGGGACGAAAGAAGAAGCGGACCCAACTCAAAACGCTTGGCCAATGCTGACATAGAGCTGGACTGGATCATCTCCATCGCGCGGATCGATCGGCGTCGCGACATCGAACCGGATTGGGCCAATAATCGTGTCATACCGCACGCCGAGCCCTGCGGAGTAACGCACATCGTCAAAACGGGCGCCTTGGTCCGCTGTAACGCTCGCGCCATCGAGAAAGCCGACAAAACCGAGCGGCCCGTCGCGCCGCCAGCGCAGCTCGCCCGACACTTCCAGCAGACCGCGCCCGCCGGTTGGCGTTCCCTCCGCATCCTCCGGGCCGACAGACTGATACTCAAACCCGCGCGCGCTGCCACCACCGCCAGCAAAGAACCGCCGGCTTACCGGTAGATCCGCCAGCGCCGCACCAAAAACGAATCCACTCCGGACCCGTCCAGCGAGGATGAACCGTTCCGCTTCGGTGAACGGACGATAGGCGCTGACCTGCCCATTGAGCGACAAGTATTGGGCCTCACGGTCGCCAATCACGACGCCGGGCTCACCGCGTGTATCAACCCGCCATCCGCGAGTCGCATCGAGCGGATCATTGGCAAAATCGAGTCGTACGCCGAGAGATGTGCTCAATATCTGCTGATCGCGCTGTTCGAAGGCGTCTTCTTCGCGCGTGAGCTCGCTGGCAGCCCCGAATGCATAGGTCAGTCGCCGCGACGCGCGGACTTCGTAAGCGCCTGATACGGTTATGGCTTCGCGGTCAAACGCATCTGTTTCTTCGCGGCCAATCTCGCTGCTGATCACGAGGGTGCGGTCGAAGGCGGTCACGTTCGGGATTCGCCAATCCACCGCAAATGACCGTTCCAGCGTGGCGAGGGTCATCGCGCCGGTCAACGTATCGCCCCGCCGGGTTGCATTGCGCCGGGTGAGACTGCTGGTCAGACCTGGCCCCTCGCTGGTGGAGAAACTCGCGCCGGAGGTCAGCGTGTAGCGCTCACGTTCTTCAAGCTGCACAACAACATCGCGGACTTCATCGCCCTCCTCGGTGATCCGGCTTGGCGCATCGGCGAGCTGGACGTTGGAGAAGCGATACAGCCGCGTGCTGTTCAGACGGCGTGTGAAGGCTGAGAGGGTTTGCGGAGAATACAGGGCGCCCGGCTCATATGGGATGAGCCGATCGAGATACACCCGCCGCGTGCGCGTGCCCTCCGAATACACAGTGTCGCCCAGCCGTACGCGCGCGCCCGGCTGCAAGTTGTAGGTCAGATCAAGGGTTCCGTTTTGACGATCACCGATAACGTCGCGCGGTAACGCGCTTGTTTCGGCGTACCCGACGGCTTTGAGCGCTGCGATCAGCCCAGCTTCTTCGGCGAGGATCGCGCTCGGAACAGCCGCATCGCCCGGAGAAAGCGTGCGCACCCGATCCAAGGCTTGTTCGGCATCGTCCGACAAAGCCGTTTCACCTGTATTGAGTTCAACGGAGGAAAGCTCAAACTTTGGTCCGGGCTCAATCCGCACTTGTCCAAGCGGAGGCGGTCCTGGTTCGACGGCGTAAGAGATTAGCGGTGCAAAATAGCCTCTCGAATTGAGGTAGTTTTCCGCCCGCTCTGCTGCACGCCGGCTCTGCCGCCGCGCCTCAAACACAGTATCTGCGCTCACATCTTCTTTCAGTTCACGCTGCAAGTCGCGCAGCAAATCCGCGGACGCTGTTTCACTTGTTACCCGCACGCTCTCGCCCGCAGCGCCTGCAGCTGCGAAAACAAGGGCGATCGCCGAGACGGCTGTTCGGGTCAACATTGTGCGGTCTTACTTCAGTTTCTACTAAAATCTGCCTGCAAAGCTTGGTCCAAATTGAGGCCGTTTTGGTGCACGTCCAGACCCTTTCTGCGCAGGCATGCTGAACAGGCATGAACGATCCGTTTCAGAGCAGACAGTTTTCTTTCCATATGCGGTGGACTCTGTCGCGTCGGGGCGGCAGTGTCCGCCAAAACGACTGGAGGCATCTAGATGGTAAAAATGAAACTTGCAGCCGCCGTGATGGGGCTTGCTGCTGGGGGGCTGCAAACGGTCTCCGCGGAGACTCTCTTACTTGGGGATCCCGCTATTCACGAAAACAAGATCGCGTTTGTCTATGCAGGCGATCTGTACACAGCAAACATTGACGGATCCGAGCCGCATCGACTGACAACGCATGTCGCAACGGAGCGCGGACCGATTTTCTCGCCGGATGGTACGCGGATCGCGTTTACCTCGGATTACCAAGGCAACACTGATGTTTACTCGGTTTCTGTCGAGGGCGGCCAGCCGACCCGTCACACGTTTCATCCGGGCGCTGATATTGCGATCGACTGGTCGCCAGATGGGACCGAAGTCGCCTTTGTCTCTGCGCGCCAACGTCTGAGCGGCCGCTCAGCGCAACTCTGGCACGTGTCTGTGGATGGCGGACTGCCTGAACGCCAGATGCAAGCACGGATTTTCCGCGGAACGTACAATGACAATGCGCGCCGATTTGCGGCGATCCCGTTCGGCCCTGCCTATAACGCTCTTTATGGCGGTTCATCTGGCTGGAAAGGCTATCGCGGCGGGACAAGCCCCTCGATCCAGATCATGGACATGCGTCGGGACCGTGTGACCTACATTCCCGGCGAACGGGTCAATGATATCGAACCGGTTTGGGTTGGTGATGATGTCTACTTCTCGTCCGATCGGGACGGCGAGATTTTCAATCTGCACCGCTATGACACAGACACGCAGACGATTACGAAAGTCACCAATGAAACGATCTGGGACATTCGCGCGATCGATGCCTTTGGCAATCGGGTGATCTATGAGGCTGGTGGTCGCCTCAAGATTTTCGATACCGACACAGGTACCGCAACGCCGCTTTCCATTTCTATCTCACCGGACTTGCCACAGCTCCAAGCTAAGTGGACGAATGTTGCTGGCCAAATCTCTGCCGGCGACCTTTCCAAGTCAGGCAAACGAGTGCTGCTCACGGCACGCGGCGAAGTGTTTAGCGTCCCGACCAAGGATGGATCGATCCGCAATATCTCTGATAGCAGCGGTGTTCGTGAGTATGACGCGACCTGGTCGCCAGATAGCCAGCGCCTCGCCTATATCGTCGAAAGTGATCGCCAACAGCGCTTGGTGATTGAAAGTCAGGATGGACTGTCTGACCCCACAAGCTTCGATCTTGGCACAGGGTTCTACAACATCTTGAATTGGGGCGGTGAAGGCCAGCATCTGATCTATCGCGACAATCATTTACAGCTGTTTGCGATGAACACCGAAACGGGACAGTCGGTCCAGATCTCCGAAGACATCCGGCGTCAGTGGGGCTTTGGGGCAACCGAAGTCAGCACTTCACCAAATGGCGAATGGCTGGCCTACACCCGTGAAGAGACAAACTTTAATCGCAATATCTATCTGTATAATTTCGCCTCAGGCGACAGCACATTGTTGACAGATGGCATGGCCGATGTCGGCGGGCCTGCCTTCAGCCCGGATGGCGAGCTTCTCTATTTCACAGCGTCAACCAATGCCGGACCGACCCATGTCGGTTTGGACATGACCACGCAGGAGCGGCCTTACAGAGCGGGTGTCTATGTCGCGGTTCTAACAGCCGACGGCAAATCGCCACTCGCACCAAAAGCCGGAGATGAAGAAGCGGACGCAAAGGACGAGGACGAAAGCTCTGATGAAGAAGAGACAACCCTCTCCTACGATCTCGCAGGGGCAAAGTCTCGCATTCAGGCCTTGCCGGTCGAACAAGCGCTCTATACCGATCTGAGTGTCGGAAAGGACGGCAAACTTTACTATGTGAAATCCGTGCAACCCGGTGTCGAGAACACGCCACCCGGACAGCGCTTGCAAGCTGATGCCGAGCTGATCCAGTTCGACTTTGAGGAGCGCAAAGCCAAATCGATCGCCAAGGACATTACGGCCATCACGCTGAGCTCCGACGGAGAGCACGCGCTCGCCCGGAAGTCGGATGGCTCGCTGGTAACCGGTAGTTTGTCAGATCCCTTCGAACCCAAGCCGGTCAATACAAGCGACCTGCAATTGTGGATCGAACCGCGCACAGAGTGGCGTCAGATTTTCGATGATGTCTGGCGGATGGAAGCTGAATACTTCTACGATCCGAACATGCACGGTTTGGACTGGCAGAGCGTCTATGACCAATACCTGCCACTTCTGGAACATGTCGGGCGTCGTGAAGACCTCAACCGCCTGCTCGCCGAAATGATTGCAGAAATGCAAGTTGGTCATAATCGCGTCGGCGGGGGTGACATTGTGCGTGATTCCGGTCCGCAAATCGGTCTCCTCGGCGCGGACCTCGCACGCGAGAATGGGCGTCATCGCATTTCGCGCATTTATACCGGCGAGAATTGGAACCCGTTCCTGCAAGGGCCGCTTTCTGTGCCCGGCTTAGACGTTTCGGAAGGCGACTATATTATTGCCGTCAACGGACGCGATCTTGGCCAAGGGGACAATATCTTCGAACATCTCGCGGGAACCGTGGGCAAGCAAACCACGCTCACTGTGTCCGACCGCGCCAATGGCAGGAACGCCCGACAAGTGGTGGTCGAGCCAATCGGCAACGAATTCCTCGTCCGCCTTTGGGCCTGGGTCGAAGGCAACCGGAAGTTTGTCGACGAACAATCAGATGGCCGGGTTGGGTATGTTTACCTGCCAAACACAGCTGGCGCGGGCTACACCCTCTTCAACCGCATGTTCTTCTCACAAACAGACAAGGACGCCATCATCATTGATGAGCGCTCAAACGGCGGCGGCCAAGCCGCAAACTACATCGCCGACGTCTTGAGCCGAACCTATCTATCCGGCTGGAAAGATCGCGATGGCTTGATCTTCAACACGCCAGGCGGCGCGATGTTTGGACCAAAACTGATGCTGATTGACCAGGACGCGGGCAGCGGCGGCGACTTCTTGCCTTACAGTTTCCGCGAAATGGAAATTGGCACGCTGATGGGAACGCGCACCTGGGGAGGCTTGATCGGGATCTCTGCCAATCCTGGCCTAGTCGATGGCGGGTTCCTGGTGGTGCCTTATTTCCGCTTCTTCGACACCGATTATGAATGGTCGGTCGAGAATGAGGGGGTCGCACCAGACATCGAGGTGCAATTGGACCCGCTGCTGACAAATCAGGGACGCGACGCGCAACTCGAAGCCGCAATTGCTGAGATCTTGCGCCAAGCGGACGCCAATCCAAGCCCGGTGCCGACCGAAGCACCGCCTTATCCAACCGAGCTCGGAGAATAAATCAGCTGGAGTTTCAAACTCATCGGTGAGTCGAAGCGCCCCAGGCAATCACACACTTATGTGTTGATCGCCTGGGGCGCTTTCTCACGCACAATACGTAAAAGTACGGACATACCGCGCTATTTGTGAGCAGACCTGAGAAATTCTTGATCAGTTTTTGCCTCGTGGCGGTTAAATACAGAACTCGGGGCTTTTTTTCAGGATTCGATCCGCACAGGGTTGGGTGTGGGGAATAACTGCGGATCGAGTGCCAAATCTAAATGAAAGCGAACGCTGACGTTTCAAAACTGAAGGTGTTGACGATCACATCTGATGTGGATGCGTTCGTGCGCTTACAGTCCTCATTATCAAGCCAATACGCCTTGCAACGTGTGCCTGATGCCGAGGACACGCTGACATTCAGCTTCTCTGAGACGGTTCAGGATATCGTCCTGATCTTCCGCACGGATGTGACCGCGGCTTATCTTGAAGATCTTCGAGATGTGCTGGCCAAATCTCCGATCCCGGTCATTCTCTTTACCGAGGCCGACCCATATCATGTCGCACCGATTGCGATCCGTTATGGGGTCACGTCTTTTGTTGTGGCGGGGTTTGAGCCACATCGGGTCCCAACTTTGATCGAAGTTTCAATCGAGCGCTTCAAACTCCACCAAGCGCTCCGTAACGAGCTTACAAAATCACAGGAAGAGCTCGCCGCGCGCAAAGTCATTGAACGTGCCAAAGGCCTCCTGATGGAAAAGAAACAGCTCAATGAACAAGAAGCGTATCGTAGTCTCAGAGAGCTTGCGATGCGCCAGTCAAAGTCGATCAAGGAAGTCGCCGAGACCCTGATCTTGTACTCGGACATCCTCCCCTAAGGGCAACCCGTTCGCACCTGCACAATCCTTGATCGCGAATTTTTCACCATGCTTGAAACGCGAGCACGGCCAGAAAAAATCTAACAGGTTGTTCAGTATTCCTGTCTCGTCCTGCGATCTCTCGCCAGGCTTAATTTCTGTTCAATGGCGAACGTATGTTTCGAGCTGCGCAATGACGCGCGGACTGAGTGGCCCTCCCGGTCATACCTGAGGCTCAGGGGTGAGCCTTCATCAAAATCAACAATTTGGACGGTTGCGTGCACGTTGCGTTTGCACCCCAACCGCTTGCGCTAACGCGTCCAAGCCAAGTGAATTCGAATGTCGGGCCGTGTGCTGCTTCACGCCCGAAGAGGGACTTATATTATGAAAAAATCTCTACGCACGCGCTTGATGTCGTGCGCCGTCCTGTCCGCCGGACTGATGATGGCACCCACCGCGACAGCACAAGACGCCGAGGAAGACGACACCGCGGTCCAGGAAACAATCATCATTACCGGTGCTCGCGGCGCACCCCGATCCGTTACCGACTCGCCGGTGCCGATCGATGTGTTCAGTGCCGATGATATCGAGGCGGTCTCATTTACCGACACGAACGACATTTTGCGGACCCTGGTGCCCTCCTATAGCCTGTCGAGACAGCCCATCTCAGACGGTGCCAGCTTTATTCGCCCCGCCACACTGCGCGGACTGCCGACCGACAAAACTCTGGTTCTCGTGAACGACAAGCGTCGCCACCGCGCAGCCCTGGTGTCCATCGGAGGCTCAGGCACGCAAGGGCCTGACATCGCGACCATCCCATCAACGGCGATTGGCAGAGTCGAAGTGTTCCGCGATGGATCGGCGGCACAGTATGGTTCCGACGCCATTGCGGGCATTATCAACTTCATCCTCAAAGACAATTCCGAGGGCATTACGCTGACAGCGCAAACTGGTCAGTATTACGAAGGCGATGGAACCGATTATCTGCTCGCAGGGAATATCGGCCTGCCACTCGGCGATAGCGGCTTCTTGAGCATATCGGGCGAGTACTACGACGCCGAAGCAACCGTACGCGCGCGCCAATATTGCGAAGGCTTTGCTTGTGCGGACGTCAACGATCCGCGTTTCGCAGGGGCTCAAGGCGGCAGCTTTGATACGACGATCGCGGGCTTCACCGAAGCGTCTTACATTGCCGGTCTTCCAGATGCGAACATTGGTGACGGCGATGTCGTACAGCCCTGGGGCGCACCAAATGTCGACCGCCTTGCGCTCTTCTATAATGCCGGAATTGATCTGAGCGAAAACGTTTCCCTCTACAGCTTCGGTAACTACACCACGTCCGAAAGCGATGGCAGCTTCTTCTATCGCTTCCCGGGCAATGGCACGATTGAAAACCTCCGCCTTGAAGATGGGTCGGTCTATTCACCGCTCTTCCTGTTCCCAGGCGGCTTCACACCTCGCTTTTTTGGTGAAATTGAAGACCTCTCTTTCCTCGCCGGGATCAAAGGCGAAATGGAGAACGGTTTCTCTTGGGACCTTTCGGGGCGTTATGGCTCAAACGAGATCCAGTACACGCTGGCCAATACGATCAACCCCTCGCTCGGACCGGACACGCCAACCAGCTTCCGTCCTGGCGATCTGATCAACGAAGAGACCCAACTCCAGGCGGATTTCGCGTATGAGTTTGAAGGCGGCACCGCGTCGCCGATCGTTGTGGCATTCGGCGCGAGCTATCTTGACGAGTCGTATGAAATTGTCGGCGGCGATGCTGCTTCCTTCGCGAACGGTCCTTTCTCCTCTCAGGATCCGTTTGGCTTCTGTACGGACGAAGATGATATTGCGACCCGTACGGCAACCGCCGCCGGCATGGCTGTTATGGCGAATGGATCGACCCTGGATTGTACGGATGGCGGGGACCCCGTTTACCGTACGGTTGGGGTCGGCTCGAACGGCTTCCCTGGATATGGTCCAGACTCGGTTGGCACGCTAACCCGGGACTCCTATGGCGTCTATGTCGATGTCAGCACAGACGTCACCGACAATCTCTTCCTGCAAGGGGCTGTCCGCTTTGAAGACTATTCGGACTTCGGTGAAGAGACCGTTTGGAAACTCGCCGCACAATATGACTTCAGCGACATGTTCTCCATTCGCGGATCTGTCGGCACG
This sequence comes from Pseudomonadota bacterium, assembly GCA_038527765.1. GTDB lineage: Bacteria > Pseudomonadota > Alphaproteobacteria > Caulobacterales > Hyphomonadaceae > Henriciella. The sequence continues at coordinate 113,776 of JBCBFK010000008.1, read as the reverse complement.
GGCTTCCGCGCACCGACCCCAGGTCAGCTCGGAACAACCAACGTTTCGACGCGTCTTCCAAACGGTGTGCCGGTTGCTACGGGCCTCTTCCCAACCAGCAACCCTGCGGCCATCGCGCTTGGAGCCGAACCGCTCGGACCGGAAAAGTCTGACAACCTTGCCTTTGGTTTCCTCGGCAGCGTTGGTGACTTCACCTACACGGTCGACTTCTATCAGATTGATCTCGAAGACCGCGTGAACGCGGTATCTACGATCACAATCATCAATGATATCGACTTCCCGGCTCTGAACGATGGAAACCCTGCTCCGTCAGGCAATGAGTTCGCCTCTGTCCTCGACGCAGCGGGCGTGCCCAATGCGAATACGATTGGCGGTGTGAACTTCTTCCAGAACGCGTTCGACACAACAACCACCGGTGTTGATGTGGTCCTGACCTATGCCAAGGATTGGGGCGAAAATGGATCGACGTCTTTCTCCGGGGCTTTCAACTGGAACGAAACCGAGTTTGATGGCGACGTGAGCAGTCTGTTCAACGCAGAAAGCCGATACGACTTTGAGAACTTCCCATTGCAGTGGCGTGCCAACGTGTCCGCCACGCACGAGATCGGCAAGTTTACGCTGTTCGCTCGAGCCAATATCTTCGGACCGTACGAGAACTCTGATAGCGGCGGTGCCAATGGCAACATTCAAGACTTTGGTGAGGAGATCTTCATCGATGTCGAAGGGTCTTATGACATCACAGATGCGATAACCTTGTCGCTCGGCGCTCGGAATCTCTTTGACGAGTACCCGGATGAGGCAGACCCAAGCATTGGCGATAGCTGCTGTGGTCGGATCTATCTGTCTGCCAGTGAAGTTGATTGGCAAGGCGGCTATTATTATCTCCGCGCCGTCGCAAAGTTCTAATTTTTGAGCACTTCAAAAAATAAACACTTCTAAATCGGGGGGCAGAATTGATCTGCCCCCCGACCTCCCAGACGACAATTAACTGAACAGAGTAATCGGACGGTTTTATGCCCGGACTAGAAGGCGACAGCCTGCAACTAATACAATTGATCAGCGTATTGATGGCGGCGGGGCTTGTAGCGGGCTTCGTCGCTGGCTTGTTCGGGATTGGCGGCGGATTCGTCGTGGTCCCGGCCTTGTTGCTTGTGTTCACCGTATTCGGTGTCGACGGAGACGTGTTGACGCATGTCGCTATTGGCACGTCGCTGGCGACGATTATCGTCACCTCGTCGCGATCGGTGCACGCCCACAACCAGAAAGGTGCCGTCGATTTCGGTATCATCAAAGACTGGGCACCTTGGCTGGTGCTCGGGGTGGCGGGGGGATTGTACCTCGCCCAGTTCATGGATGGACGCTCTCTGAAATGGATCTTCTCCATCGGGGTCTTTTTGATGGGGCTTCACTTCATCTCGCCAGTCTTGCGGGACGTGAAACTCTCCGATGAAATGCCAAGCGGACTGGTTCGCGCCGGGCTTGCCTCATTCCTGGGTGGCTTTTCGGCACTGCTCGGAATTGGCGGTGGCACTATTGCCGTCCTGACAATGACCATGTGCGGGCGCCCCATCCACCAAGCGGTTGCGACCGCGGCCGGGTTCGGGGTGATCATCGCCGTCCCGGGTGCCATCGGCTTTGCAGCACTCGGCATGGGTGAAGAAGCTTTGCCTGCCGGGTCGTTTGGTTATGTAAATTTGATCGCCGTGGCCGCCATTACCGCCATGACGTTCATCACTGCGCCACTCGGCGCCAAAGCGGCGCACGCGCTTAACGCGCCGTCTCTAAAACGCGTCTTCGGCGTCTATCTCGTCGCGACGTCAGCTATCGTATTATGGAATTCGTTCTCATGATTACGCGTATCCAATTAGGCCAATTGCGCCGTCTAAAGTTCTAATGGAGGAATCCAAGCTATGACTATCAATCTCACCCGACGTCTTATGCTCACTGGAGCCATGGGATCGTCCATTGCCGGCGCTGCCGCCTGTGTTAGCAGCGTGGGTGCCGTAAAACCAGCTGTCGCAGAGGCAGCCTTCCCGCCATCCGCGGACATAGATCCCTATCTCCTCGGACCACCCGAAGGGGTCGCGCTACTTTCCCGCAATGAAAATCCGTTCGGTCCCTCGAAGTCCGCGCTGGATATGATCGAATATGCCGCGAGCAAGGGCGCCTATTACACTTCGCGAGAAGCGCAGGTCATGCTGGTCGAAATGATCGCCGAAAAGAATGGCGTGTCACCGGAACAAATTGTGGTCACCACAGGGTCCGGAGAAGTCCTGAGCGCGATTGCACTCATGTATGGTCCAAAGGGGCCGATCGTGGCGCCGCGCCTGTTCTGGGACACGACCGCACTTTACGCGGTTAACCTCGGAATGGCCGGAATTGAACGCGTCCCGCTCGCGGCGGATATGAGCATCGACCTGCCCGCGATCGAAGCCAAAGTCACAGATCAAACGGGCCTCGTGCAATTGTGTAACCCGAACAATCCGACAGGCTTGGTCTCCGACGCGGCCACCCTTCAAGCCGCGGTAAAACGTATGGCGGCGAAGACGACCGTTCTGGTTGATGAAGCGTATATTGAGCTGTCGGATGACCCGGACGCCAATTCCTGTGTTCCGCTTATCAATGCGGGCTATGATGTCATCGTCACGAGAACCTTCTCGAAGATTTATGGCATGGCCGGTGTGCGCGTCGGCTATTCAATCTCATCTGCTGAAACCGCTGCGAAAATTCGTTCAACCGCTATGTCGTGGTCGCCAAGCCTGTCCATCGCCGCGGCGATTGGATGCTACAATGATGAGAAATTCCTCGCCATGTCCCGATCCAAGATCCAGGAAGGCCGTGAGATGGTCAATATGACCGTCGATACGCTCGGCCTGACACGGCTGCCATCGCAAACGAACTTTGTCTATTTCAAGTCTGGCAAAGAAGCGAACGATGTCCAGCAAGCGATGGCGGACAAGAAGATTTCGGTCCGCGGACAATACATGGATTACAATGAGTGGACCCGCGTTTCCATGGGTAAGCTCGCCGATGTGGAGCGCTTCTGTAAGGCATTGCCGGAAGTCATTGGCGCCTAAGAGTCTACGCGTCGTCTGTGCGGACCAATCCGTGCCCGCATAGACGACCGTAAAGAATGCCCTAGTCCGCAGCCCGAACAGCCGCCATAAAGCGGCGCAGTTTCTCTGGATCGAGCGCGCCTTGCGTACGCACGCCGGAACAAAGGTCGACGCCAAACGGGTTCACCTTTGAAAGGGCTGCTTGAACATTTTCAGCGTTCAATCCCCCCGCCAAGAAAACGGGCAACGGACTGGCCTCCACAAAGGCTTTACTGATCTCCCAATCATGGGTTTGACCTGTCCCGCCAAGCTGTACTTGGGCGGCATTGGGCCGACCTGAGTCCAAAAGGAAAGCGTGCACCGAAGGCGCATAGACGGGAATCAGATCGAGGGCGCTTTCATCTTCAACATGGATCACTTGAACGCGCCGAACATCAGGAAGACGTTCGGCGAGGCGTTGTGATTCACGCACATTAATGTGGGAGACGATTTGAACCGTCTGCGACCCCGTAAACCGAACATGCTCGGCAATATCATCTGCCTGGGTGCGGGAGGTCAGTAAAAAGGACGATATGGGTGGCGGCACATGGGCGATGATCCGACGAATGTCTTCATCGGGAATAGGCCCTGGCCCGGATGGCATTTGCGCAACTAAGCCGAGCGCATCTGCCCCGGCTGCAATCGCAATACTCGCCTCTGTTATATTGGCGATGCAGCAGATTTTTACCCGTGTCCGTTGCATCGGGCCGTTACGCGCTGGCCTCCAGAGGCGGATCAAAACGCTTTTGCAACGTGAACACGGCGGGCGATGGCCCTTCTTCGCGCAATTGCTGGATTTTCTCCCAGCCCTTGCGGATTGTGATCCGCTCAGACCTGGGCGCCCACCACATTGCCAGGGTTGCCCCGACCGAACGGTCGCTCCAGTCGCGCAGCGTCTTCATACCGTCGCGGTGCTGTTCAAAGCGATAGGCAAACTTGTGTAATGCGTTGACGTCCCGCCAACCGGCCATGGTGATCACATCGGGATTAGCAAACCCCTCCTCTGCCCCCGCAAAAACTTCTTCAAAGGTCAGGAACGTACCGTCTTGCGTGCGCAAGGCGTGATTGTGCCAGAACAGGTCTTCCTCGGCATCGGCGACCTTAAAGATTCCCGGCAACTGACTAAAAAAGAACTGCGCATTCGGATCTTCCACGGAGATCATACCGAGTGGTCGAAATACATTTATGTGCACGAGGGCGTACTGGCTCATATTCGGGTCCGTAATGGCTGTCTGCCGATGGAAATAGGTCGATTGCGATGATCGGAAACGCTGTTCGCCGCCTTGAATGTAGCCCGTCTGATGGTGAGTGACATGCTGCCGCGCTTAACCTGCCCTTTGAACGCTCTAATTCTCCCATCAAAGAGCGGAGCACGTCATGCAAATACTCGAAATCCTCGGGCTTTACGCCGTCGCGATCCTCGTCGGTGGAATGGTCTTTTTTCCATCGGTCGTCGCCCCGACCGTGTTCAAAAGCTTGAGCGAAGCTGATGCGGGCGCCTTCCTGAGAAAACTGTTCCCAACCTATTATGTGTTCATCATTGTTGCTTCTGCGGTCGGTGCAGTTTGCCTGATAACGCGCCCCTTTCTCGCGGCAACCCTGCTCGTGATCGCCGTCTCGACGCTGGGCGTGCGGCAGGTTCTTGTCCCGAAAATCAACGATTGGCGCGATCGCGAGATGGCTGGGGATGCGGCGGCGGCTCAGCTGTTCAAGACGGGACATCGCGCGTCCGTCATGGTCAATCTCGTCCAAATGGCCGCCGCGATTTGGGTGTTGTGGCAGCTCTCGACATGAGACCCGTCCCGATCCCACCAGGTCCCGGCCAGGAAAGCGTCTGGGACTACCCCCGCCCGGCGATCGCTGAGGCGACCTCGGCGCACCTTCGGGTTGAGTTTGCAGGGCGAACGATTGCCGAAACGCGATCAGGCGTTCGAACGCTGGAAACAAGCCATCCACCGACTTACTATTTCCCACGAGACGATGTTGACTTTGACGTCTTGAAACGAAATGCACGGCGCAGTCTGTGCGAGTGGAAAGGCCAAGCAAGCTATTTTGATCTTATATTAGGCGATCGCGTCTCACGCGAAGCGGGCTGGTCTTACGCCTCACCAACCCCACCCTTTGCTCTGATTCATGACTTCATCGCCTTTTATCCGGCCCGCGTGGATGCATGCTTTGTCGACGGAGAGCGCGTCCAGGCACAGCCAGGCCAGTTTTATGGCGGCTGGATCACACGTCAGGTTGTCGGCCCTTTCAAAGGCGAACCGGGCACACAATTTTGGTAGCGTTCGCGCGTGGGTCGCGACGAATGGCGAATGACGCGCTGTAAGCGGAGAAGCTAATACGCCGCATAAAGTGGTCACGTTCGCACAACTCACACCCTAAACAGAGCGGTGATAAGCTGCTGTTAAACCGACCTAATCATCTTGCGTGCGATGAATTGCTCAAATAAACGGGGGCAAGAATTGCTGGACACTGGCGCGCTGGGGCGCCGCCACGCCGTAAGGTGACGAACCGAGGGATACGAATTACTATGAGCCTGTACACCGAATACTTGCAACAAATCGAAGCGCGGGAAAAAGACGGCCTGCATCCAAAGCCGATCGAGGACGCGCCCTTGGTCGCGGAACTGATTGAGCAAATCAAGCAAGCCGATCATCCGCATCGCGATCAATCGCTCAACTTTTTCATCTATAATACCCTTCCCGGCACAACGAGCGCAGCGGAGGTTAAAGCCCAGTTTTTGAAGGACATTATCCTCGGGACAGAGACCGTTTCTGAAATCAGCGCGGAGTTTGCTTTCGAATTGCTGTCCCATATGAAGGGCGGTCCCTCGGTCGAGGTGCTTCTCGATCTTGCGCTTGGCAGCGATCAAGTGATCGCAAAAACCGCTGCGAAAGTCCTCAAGACCCAGGTCTTCCTCTACGAAGCCGATACAGATCGGCTCGAAGCCGCGCATAAGACCGGCAGCGCGATCGCCACTGATATTCTGCAAAGTTATGCACGGGCGGATTTCTTTACGCAGCTTCCGGATATTGAGGAAGAAATCAAAGTTGTGACCTTCGTGGTTGCCGTCGGCGATGTCTCCACTGACCTTCTCTCACCGGGCAAAGATGCGCACTCGCGATCTGATCGTGAACTGCACGGCAAGTGCTTGTTCGAGCATGATCAGGACAAACAAGCGGCGCTCCGAGCGTTACAAGCGCAGCACCCCGACAAACGCGTCATGCTGGTTGCTGAAAAAGGCACTATGGGTGTGGGCTCATCGCGCATGTCTGGCGTGAACAATGTCGCGCTGTGGACCGGTGTTCAGGCGAGCCCCTATGTTCCATTCATCAATATTGCGCCAGTTGTCGGCGGGACGAACGGGATCTCTCCCATTTTCTACACAACCGTGGGAGTGACCGGCGGGATCGGCGTCGACCTGCAGAACTGGGCCCGTAAGGTCAATCACAATGGCGCGCCGGTCATTGATGAGGACGGTGAGCCAGTTCTGGAACAACTGTATTCCGTCGACACAGGAACCGTCCTGACGATCAACACCAAGACCCAGAAGCTCTACAATGAAGATGGCTCGCAAGAGCTTGTCGATATTGCCTCGGCGCTGACGCCGCAGAAGGTCGAGTTCATGAAAGCGGGCGGGTCCTACGCGGTTGTGTTTGGCAAGAAGTTGCAAACCACTGCCGCCGAGATCCTCGGGATCGAAGCCCCTATCGTTTATGCGACCTCGAAAGAAATCTCACACGAGGGGCGCGGCATGACGGCGGTTGAGAAGATCTTCAATCGTAACGCGGTCGGTGTCACGCCCGGTAAGACGCTGCACGCTGGATCTGATGTCCGCGTGAAAGTGAACATTGTCGGGTCGCAAGACACGACGGGCCTGATGACATCACAGGAATTGGAAATGATGGCGGCGACCGTGATTTCTCCAACCGTTGATGGCGCATACCAATCAGGCTGCCACACCGCCTCGGTCTGGGACATTAAAGCCCAGCGTAATACGCCGAAGCTGATGAGCTTCATGAATAAGTTTGGCCTCATCACCGGGCGTGATCCGAAGGGTGATTATCACCCTATGACGGATGTGATCCATAAAGTGCTCAACGACATAACCGTGGATGATTGGGACGTCATTATCGGCGGCGACTCACACACTCGGATGTCAAAAGGCGTCGCGTTCGGCGCGGACTCGGGGACGGTGGCGCTTGCTCTGGCCACAGGCGAGGCAACCATGCCGATCCCGCAATCGGTCAAAGTAACCTTCAAAGGCGCTTTGAAAGACCACATGGATTTTCGAGATGTGGTCCACGCCACTCAAGCCCAAATGCTCGACGCGTTTGACGGCGATAACGTGTTCCAGGGCCGCATCATCGAAGTCCATATCGGCACTCTGCTGGCCGATCAGGCTTTTACTTTCACCGATTGGACGGCGGAGATGAAGGCCAAAGCCTCGATCTGTATCTCCGAGCCGGAAACGCTGATTGAGTCTCTCGAAATTGCGAAAAGCCGAATCGGCATCATGATCGAAAAAGGCATGGACAATGAGAAAGGCGTATTGAACGGGCTGATCGCAAAAGCGGATCAGCGTATTGACGAGATCCGTTCTGGCAAACGCCTTCCCCTGCAACCAGACGAGACCGCGGAGTACTTCGCTGAGTTCACCGTCGATCTCGACAAAATCAATGAGCCCATGATCGCGGACCCGGATGTCAGCAATGATGATCCGTCCAAGCGTTACACGCATGATACGATCCGTCCGATCTCATATTATAAAGGCACCAAAGAGGTCGATCTTGGCTTTGTCGGCTCCTGCATGGTCCACAAAGGCGACATGAAGATCATCTCGCAAATGCTCAAAAACATTGAGAAGCAAAACGGTACGGTTGAGTTTAAGGCCCCCCTCGTGGTCGCCCCGCCGACTTACAACATTGTTGATGAGCTCAAAGAGGAAGGCGATTGGGACGTTCTCAAGAAGTATTCCGGCTTTGAATTTAACGATGACAATCCGAAAAACACGGCCCGCACAGAGTATGAGAACATCATGTATCTCGAGCGCCCAGGCTGTAACCTTTGCATGGGCAATCAGGAAAAAGCGGCCAAGGGCGATACGGTGATGGCGACTTCGACCCGCCTGTTCCAAGGCCGTGTCGTAGCAGACAGCGATGAAAAGAAAGGTGAGTCTTTGCTAGCCTCGACGCCTGTCGTGGTGCTGTCGACGATTCTCGGACGCACCCCGAGCATCGACGAATATGTCGCCGCCGTAGATGGGATCAACCTGACCAAATACGCCCCGCCGCGCCTCTAGGCCGGCAGCGATATTTTATTCAAAAAGACCAGAGCGATCGTTCTGGTCTTTTTTGTATGCGGCAGATCCGCTTACGATTTAGGGTGCACAATGACCGGCAGATCCGTGAAGCCCATCACGAAGTTGGACAGCGTCCGCACAGGGGGACCGACCACTTCCACGCGCTCAAACCGATTGAGAATTTCTTCCCAGAGAATACGCACTTGCATCTCACCCACGCGATTGCCCATGCAGCGATGGATTCCAAATCCAAATGACAAATGACGGCGCGCGTTTTCGCGATCAATCCGAAACGCGTTAGGATGCTCAATCGCGCGTTCATCGCGGTTGCCTGAGACATACCACATCAACACGCGATCGCCCTTGCGGATCTGCTTGCCGCCAAACTCGACGTCCTCCGCCGCGGTGCGGCGCATATAAGCCAGCGGGGTCTGCCAGCGAATGATCTCTGAAACCATGTTCGGGATGAGTGAGGGATCAGCTTTTAGCTTGGCGAATTCTGCCGGGTTTTCGTGGAGAGCCAGCACACCACCGGACATGGAGTTCCGGGTCGTGTCATTCCCTCCGACGATCAGCAGGACCAGATTACCCAGCAAATTCATCGGATCGAGGTTTTTCATTTCCTCATTGTGCGCCATGAGGGAGATGAAATCATTCGCCGGCGGCAATTGCGCGCGTTCGGCATAGAGTCCACCAAAGACTTCGAGGCACTCATACATGGCGTTCCGGCGATCTTCGATCGTCATCCCCATGGCTTTTAGCGTGTCCAGATTCGCGGTCGTCAAATCCGACCAACGGGTGAGCATATATCGGTCTTCAAGCGGAAAATCGAACAGTGTGGCGAGCATCTGCGTCGTGATTTCAATCGAAACAAGATCGACCCAGTTGAACGGTTCGCCGACTGGAAGACTGTCGAGCACATTGCAGACGCGGCTACGAATGAGCGGTTCAAGATCTTTGAGCGCCGGAGGTGCAACGGCTGGCGTCACCGCTTTGCGTTGAACGTCATGCTTGGGAGGATCCATGGCGATAAAAGTAGACGGATTGAATGCCGGGTCTTCGTCGGATCCGGTATTTGAGAGAAAGATCGAGGGTTCGGACGAAAATTGTTCGTAGTTGATGTCGACGGCCATAATGTCCGCGAACCGGGTCACCGACCAAAAGCGCCCAAACTGCTCATGCTCGAACAAGTGAACCGGATCCTCGTTTCGCAAGCGTTCGAACAGTTTCCAGTGCTGCTGGTTCTGGAAATAGTAGGCGTTTGAGAGATCAATATCCTGCAAGGCTATGGCATAGGGATCGAATGCGTCGGTTGCGGTTTTCACGGCGGCAGCTTGCGTCAATTTCCATCTCCTATCCCTTATTTACAACGTTGTTGTAATTTACAACGTGGTTGTAGTCAATCAGGTTTCAGTGTTAGGCTCACGAAAGCACGAGACCGTGAGGATGCCGCTTGGCATCAACGTAACACGTTGGAGGGCGTGATCATGGATCAAAGAGCTGCGAACATGCAGGCACGCCGCGACAAGATCATTGCCGCTGCTGAAACACTGATCATGCGCAACTCACTCGGCAGCTTCACAATGCGCGATCTCGCCGAAGAAGTCGGATTGAGCGTGAAAACGCTCTACAATCTGTGTGGCGACAAATTCGCGATCGCCGGTGAGGTGGAAGAGCGCGCATATTCATCGCTTGAGGCTGAATTGCTGTCACTGCCGGAGCACGTTGATCCGATTGAGCAAGTGATCGCCATCATGCTCGCAGGCGCAAACAAGGCGATCGACCGTAAGGCGGTGTTGCATCACCTCTGGCGCGGCGATCATCCGATCTCGGATCAGAAAAAACCGAGATCGAAAGGCCTTGTCAAAGCCGGATCTGTGCTGGTGGCACGCGCTTTGGTCCGCGCCATCCAGCAAGACATATTGCTCGCCGAAATGGACCCTCAAACGGTGGCCAATCAGCTCTCAATCAACTGGTTCGGCACCGCCATGCTCTGGTCCCGCGACGTACTCAGTGACAACGCGTTTCGGGTGCGTGTGCGCTATTCTGGGCTGATTGGTCTGCTCCCGTTTGCCAATGAGTCCGTCGCTGCAACCTTGCGCGCTCAAATTTTCGCCTTGCAGTCTGACCTTCCCCATTTTGACCAAAGCTGAGCCGAGTGACCGAGTCGCCCCCGAAACCAAGACGCTTTGAACCGCATGTTTATGGCACGGTCGGCATTCCAATGGCGGCGATTGGATTGCCGTTCGCAGTCTTCATGCCGCACTATTATGCAACTGATTTAGGCATCGGGCTCGAAGTCGTCGGCTTGATTTTCATGGTGGTGCGGTTTTGGGATATGGCCACAGACCCGATCATGGGTGTGCTCGTCGACAAGTATCCGTCTCGGCTTGGCCGCATTCGCCACTGGCTGCTCGCCAGCGTCCCGGTGCTGGTTCTGGCCGGGTTCGCGCTTTACATGCCGCCTGCGTCCATTGTTTCGCCGATCTATCTGCTGATCTGGTTGCTGGTTTTCTATGCTGGCTTCACCATGCTCCAAACGCCGCACCAGGCCTGGGTCCCGGCGCTGACCACAGACTATGATGAGCGGTCCCGGTTTTTCCTTTGGCGGCAGATCTTTTCGACCATCTCCCTGCTCATGCTGCTGGCGCTGCCGACGCTGATGAGTCGTTTGTTTGAAGCGAGCCGGCCAGATCAAATCGCCGCCATGGGCTGGCTGCTTATTCTCTCCCTACCCTTGACCGTTGGCCTGGCGTGTTGGTGGGTTCGGGATCCAAAACTCGCGGCAGACAGAGCGATTGCGCCGGTCAAACTAAATCTGAAACTGCTGCGGGACTTAATCTCAAACCGGGCTTTCGTTTGTGTTCTTTTGATCGAGATTTTTGTTGGCCTCGCCATTGCCGCGACCGGGTCGACCTATTTGTTCGCCGCCGAGTGGGGCTTTGGGGTCGGCGACGAAGCGAGTGCCATTTTACTTCTGTTCTTTCTGTCCGGTCTCATTTGCATGCCGTTTTGGTTCAAGCTCGCCAAACGGACGGAGAAACACCACACTCTGAAAATCATCTGCATCTATGCGTCGATCGCTCATCTCTCTTACTTCCCGCTTTATTTATGGGGCAGCGGGACATCGATCCTGGTCTTGGGGGCAATCCTCTCGGGCGTTCCATTCGGCGCACCACTCGCGCTCTTGCGCTCGATGATGGCGGACATTGTCGAACAGGACACGGTGCAAAGCGGCGAAGACCGCAGCGGACTTACCTTCGCGTTTTTGACCAGCGCATTCAAAACCGGACAGAGCTTCGCAATCGGCATCCCATTCGTCCTGCTTGGCCTGATTGCGGGGTTTGACCCAACTGGCGACAATTCACCTGAAGCAGTCCGCAATTTGATGATTGTGTTTTCAGGTCTCCCTGCCCTTGCCTATGCGCTGGCAGCGTGGGTCGCGCATCGCTATCCGCTGACGCGGGCCGTTCAGGCAGCGATCCGGTCTGAGCCATCCGCCCCGACAAAAGCGCAAACGCCTTAAGGTCAATCCAAACCCGGCCGACCTATCTCTGCCCTTCGACCCAATTCATGACGACATCCTCACCTGCAAGATAGTCCGAGAATGCGGTCTCTAGCACCACTTCCGGCGAGAGCGATCCAGCCGGGACCTCATACATTTCGTTCATCGTGTAGCAAAAAGGCTCGCCTTTGCAGCCAGTCCCCCAGTCATGATAACCGGTCGCGTAATTGATATAATAGCCCGAGTTCGGCAGGCGGAAATCCGTCCCGCGCTCGGCCCAGAATTGCTCTCGATCGCCCATCTGCTCACCGATAATGATACCTCGCGCGCCAGAATAATACTTCAGCATTGCAACCGTAACGATCGCGGCCGAAAACGTGTTCGGGCCGGTGATGATGTAGATATCGCCATCCTCTTTTACGCGCTTAGGCGCGGCCTTCGAGAATCCCATGGACTTGGTATAATCTCCGCCATCATGCAGTCGGAAATCCACGACGAGATAATCGAGGCTCCCTTCTGGATGCTCCGCCAAGATCGCCTTGTACGCTTTTTGGATCGTCTCCTCGCCAGCTGCAAAACCCGGCAGCGCGCGAATATAGAGCCCATTTCCTTCTAGCGCGTAAGACAGCGGTTCTGATGTGTTGGTCAAATAGGTCGGCAATGGGACGGCTTCTGCATCAAGCACGTGCGCCCAGCTTTCATGCACAGCGTTCCCGTCCTTCGGAACCAAGGAATGCCATGCGGCGCGACCAGGTTGATCACTGCCAAGCGCACTTAGCGCGTTGAATGTGACCTGCCTCTGCTCCCCACCCGGCGCTTCCAATGTCATTTCGAGCGCGTCCGCGGCATCTACAAGTCCAGCAGCGGCAAGCAGTTCGGGAGATTCGATCAAAAAGGTATTGTACAGGTTTCGCCAAACCTCATTCCCGCCTTTGAACTTGGCGAGGTCTGTCAGCAACGTATCGATCGGAGTGCCTTCGATTGATACCACCCGGTGCCCCAGCGTCTCAGCGTGTTCGGCCGCAGCCCGCACGATGAATGTCCCGTCTTGAAAACCGTAGAACCGCGCCCCGATCGTATTGAAGGCGGTATATCTCGGTCGGCCGCTCACACTTGTATGCCCATTATCCGCAAGGGCGACCGACTCTGACAGCGCCAGATAAAACTCTGCCTCGGTCATGGTGTTCGCAGCATCTGAGATCGCGTCGAGCCGCTCTGAGAACGCTTGCTCAGCCTCATCGCTGAATGAGCGATCATACTTAATTAAGTTGGACAGATAATCGACATCCTGAAGCCGGGCTTCAATGGCAGTTTCTGGTGGATCGTATTTCGGCGCCTCCACCATCGGCATGAACACCCATAACATACGAAGAAAGGGCCAATAGAATGGGAAGGTGAGCACGCTTAAGACCAGCCACCCGATCAAACCCCATTTGATAAACTTCCACATCCGCCTCGTCCCAGTCTGTTTAAAACCTGCCGTCAATCTCTGCCGCGCGAGAGCACTCGACTGGAGGACTTATACAGACTGTTGGCGATTCTTCTATTCGCTTCCGAGCGCGGAAGTGGCGGAACTGAGCCTCTATCCGTTATCGCTCCAAGCCGCCTTTTTCCGATAAATCGTTGAGGGATTGATCTGAAGCTGTTTGGCCGCAGCGACAACGTTGCCACGGCATAGAGCAATGGCGCGTTCAATCGCCTTTTTCTCCGTCATCCAGAGCGGTTCCAATCCATAGTCCGGCTCTGGGAAATCAGCAGCGTGATCTACCGAGACCCCGGGGATTGGCGACGCAGCTGACAACTGCACCACCGGCGCCGATGTATGATTTGGAAAATGCTCTCTGGAGACTTGTCCACCGTCATTCAGAACCACAACCTGACGGACGAGATTTTCAAGTTCGCGCACATTGCCCGGCCAAGGATGTGAAATCATCCATTCCTCAGCATCGCGACTAAACCCGTCGAACTGCTTGCCCTCCTCGCCAGCATAACGGGCGAGGAAGTTCTCAGCCAGCAGCAGGATATCAGCACCGCGATCTTTCAGCGGTGGCAGCGCGACCGGAATGACATGCAAGCGATAGTAGAGGTCTTCGCGCAACTTGCCTTGGCGGACCGCCTCAAGCGGATCGCGATTGGTCGCAGCAACGATCCGGATATTGGATTTGCGCACTTTGCTGTCGCCGACGCGTTGATACTCGCCGAGTTGTAAAAAGCGCAAAAGCTTCGGCTGCAGCTCGATTGGCATTTCGCCAAGTTCGTCGAGGAACAGCGTGCCGCCTTCCGCCAGCTCCGCTGCACCTGCGCGGTCGGCGGTCGCTCCCGTGAAAGCCCCTTTCACATGACCAAAGATCTCGCTCTCGATGAGATCTCTCGGAATCGCTCCGCAATTGATCGCGACAAACTTAGCTTTGCGTCTCGGACTAAGATCGTGGACCGCGCGCGCGATAAGCTCCTTGCCCGTGCCGGTATCACCTGTGACGAACACACTGGCTTTAGATGGAGCTGCCGCTTCAATCGATTTGAACACGCCCTGCATGACCAGAGATTTGCCGATGATCCCGCAAAAGTCGGACCGGTCGATTTCGACCTCATAATTCGCAACGACTTTTTTAATCTGGAAGTTTTCGACCGCGTTTTGTGCCGTGACGCGCAACCGGTCTTTCGTCGTCGGTTTGACAACGAAATCCACCGCCCCACGGCGCATGGCATCGACCGCAACAGACATGGACCCGTTCGCCGTGATCACGATGATCGGTGCGCTCACACCCGCATCGGTCCAACGGTCCAGCAAATCGAGCCCATTCGCATCGGGCAGTTTCAAATCGAGCAGAATGCAATCAGGAGCCTGCGCTTCGACCGCTGCGATCGCCTTCGCCCCCGTATCCGCAATTTCAATTTCGCGAAAGTCATCACGCAGATGAGCTTGATAGGTGCGTGACAAAGACGGCGTGTCTTCAACGATAAGAAGGCGTCCAAATTCGGCCATGTATCAGCCTCCCAGATAGACGGTTTCGAGTTCTGTTCTGACCGCGGCGGCCTCGGTTTCAATACTGTCGACGAGCGGTTCAATGCGCGCGGTTTTGCCGACCCGAGCCATCTCCTCGAGTTCAGCGGCGAGGCGGCTCAGCTCAGTGGCACCGATGTTCGACGCAGCACCTTTGAGGGAATGCGCATGATGCTCAAGATCGTGATGGCTATGATCTTTCAAGCCAGGCAAACGCCAGTTCAACTCATCGACAAAGATCCGTCCGATCTCGGCATAGGTCTCGAGGTCGCCGTCCCAGACTTCCTGGATGGCGTCTTGGTCAAGTGCGGACATTTTGTGCTCCATTTGATGATGACGGGGTTCGGCGACAGGCTCCGGATCAGTCGATGCAAGCCAGGGATACAGCGCGGCGCGCAGGGCCTTCGGACGAACCGGTTTGGTGAGGTAGCCGGACATACCGACCTGGAAAGCGTGGTCGCGATCGCCCTTTAGGGCATGCGCGGTCATTGCGACGATCGGAGTGGTGAAGCCGCGTTGGCGCAAGATACGCGTCGCCTCAAGGCCATCAATGTTCGGCATGGACACGTCCATCAGAACCACATCAAAGTCTTGCGAAAGCGCCGCATCTATTGCCGCAGCACCATCTAGGACATGCTCATATTCGAGCCCTAACCGGTCGAGCATTTTCTTGGCGACCATGGCATTTGTCTCTGAGTCTTCCGCGATCAGGACGCGGCCTGTCAGCGGTGTGTTTTCATCGACATGTGTGTCCACGGCGTGAGCCTGATCATCAGCACGTTCAACTGGGACAGAGAATGTGAACGTAGAGCCAACACCCGGTGCACTGCTTACGGTGATCGAACCATCCATAATGTCGGAAAGTTGCTTACAGATGGCGAGCCCGAGACCCGTTCCACCATGTGACTTGGAGCGCGAAGAATCGGCCTGTTTGAATCGATCGAACAAGACCGTTTGATCGCGCTTGGAGATCCCGATGCCAGTATCGCGAACTTCCAAAGACAAACGTCCATCCTTTTCATCGCCGCTATACTCAACACTGATGGCGATCGCGCCGCGCTGGGTAAACTTCAGGGCGTTGCCGACAAGGTTGATGAGAATTTGCCGGATCTTGCCGACATCTGACTTTATGCGGAGGCCTGAAGTTGAGACTTCTGTGGCGAGCGCAATGCCCTTTTTCTCGGCCAGTGGACCAAACACTTCACTGACGAGGCTCGACAGGTCTGCCGGATCAAACACTGAGTATTCCATGTCGATCTCGCCTGCCTCGATCCGAGAAAGATCGAGCAAGTCGTCAATCAGGGTCAAAAGCGTTTCGGCAGAGCGCTCAGCAGCTTGAATCAGACCGGCTGTTTGGTCGCTCATCCCCTCGCGCTCGACCAACGATAGCGATCCGATCACGCCATTCAGCGGCGTGCGCATTTCGTGGGACATGTTGGCGAGGAAATCCGACTTGGCGAGGTTCGCTTTTTCGGCGGCGTCTTTCGAGTCTTTGAGAAGTTGTTCCTTTGCGAGCCGGTCGGAAATATCTCGCACAACGCCATAATAGAGGCCGCCATCTGGGCTCTCAATACGCCGACCAAGCAGTTCCGTAGGAACACGTTGGCCAGATGCATGCAGGAAGTCCATTTGCACGCGGACGGTCTCACCATTTCTGGCATTGGTCATGCCGGAAAGGGCTTTGCTCAAACTGTCTGGCGCCACAAAATCAATCGCGGGCTTATTGAGCATGTCCTCTTTGTGGTATCCCGCCAGCTGACAAGCAAGCGTGTTCGCATCGAGCAATCTGCCCTCACCATTGATGACCACAATGGCATCCGGTGAGAGTTCAAACAGGCTTTGAAAGCGCTCTTCTGAGGCAAGCAGTCTTTCCTGTGCAGCCTTCGCTTCTGTGATATCGCGCAAATAGGCGGAGAAGAACGTTGTGCCTCCAAACTCAACCGGGGAGATCGCTAATTCGACGAGGAGCTCATCACCCGCTTTATTGGTGGCAGGGACTTCCACACGCTTGTTGAGTACATTGTGCTCGCCGGTTTTGAGATAACGCTCCAGTCCTGTGTGGTGAGCGTTGCGCAAATTCTGTGGAATGACGAGATCAGCCAGTAACGCACCGACGGCTTCCTCGCGCGTATAGCCAAAGACTTGCTCTGCGGCTGGGTTGAACTCCACCACAAGCCCATCTTGATCCATCATGATAATGCAATCGAGAGCTGCATCGATCACTGCATTTCGCAAAGCGCTATCGCGCTCAATTGCAACAAGAGTGGTTTTGGCGTCAGCCATTTGCGAGTCCCCTCCGCAATGAAGATCATGCGGCGTCTGGTGGTTGGTCATTGCTTTCCCCAAAAACGTCTCTGTTTTGAGAAATGCAATTTCCGATTCAAGTCCTCTTTGACTAAATACCTGTTACAAAACAGACACTTGAGTTTTAGAGAACGATTTTTACCCGCTCTGTTTATGCAATATGCCACAGCTTCGTTTGCAAAATGCAAATGAGAGTGCTGCAAATTGCAACACTCTCTGCAGGATTGGATTAATAGGCTCCGCGAGCCGTCAGAACGGCTACCGGCGTTTTGAGCAGGATCGCAATGTCCATAAAAATCGAGCGCTTCTGCAAATAGGCGACATCGAGCACAACCTGGCGGTCGAATGGAAGGTCCGCGCGCCCCTGGATCTGCCAGAAGCAGGTAATCCCCGGCTTGCCCCGCAAGCGCCGTCGCTCAACAGTTGAGTATTTCTCGACTTCGACGGGGAGCGCCGGTCGCGGTCCCACCAGCGACATGTCGCCTTTAAAGACGTTCCAAAGTTGCGGCAGCTCATCGATCGAAAATTTGCGAATGAACTGACCGACTTTGGTGATGCGGGGATCGCACTTTAATTTGAAGGTCACTCCATCATCGCGGTCATGGCTCTGTTTGCTCAGCTCTTCTTGCGAGGGACCATCGATCCGCATGGACCGAAATTTATAGATCTCAAATGGTTTTCCATTCTCTCCAACGCGAATTTGCCGATACAGTGCAGGGCCTTTGCTCTCGAACCGGACCGCCATGGCCGTTCCAATCAGAATAGGTGAAAGGGCAAGCATACCCAGGCCAGACGCGACAATATCCATGATCCGAGCCAGACCGCGATCAAACGCTTTGACAAAACCGCGTTTCCGTCGGCCAAGCGCATACTGAACGGCATGTGCCGTAAACGTGAAATTACCGATCAAGTAGCGCTGCCACATGCGGCGCGGTTCGCACTTCAGGCGGTAAATCCACTCTGTGCCCGTCTTGCGCATCCATTCCGGCGCGCGCGGGATACGGCCCGACACGAAGTCAAGCAATCCCCCGACGCCGAGGACGACAGGCGCATGCAAGCGGTGGCGCACACGGGCAAGCCAGACATCCTGGGTCGGAACACCGAACGCAACAAAGACAACCCGCGCGCCAGAGGCATTGATTTTGGCAATGATCGCGTCTTCCTCACGCGGACTGAAATAGCCATGCTGATGACCAGCGACTTTCAAACCCGGAAAGCTATCCGCAGCATTCTCTGCCGCGGCTTGTGCAACCCCATCGCGTCCGCCGAGGAAAAAGACGGGGATTTTGCGAAACGCGAGGCACCTGCAAAGTGGCCCGAACAAGTCCGTGCCATTGAGATTGGCCCCTATCTCCTGGCGGTCGAGCTTGGCCGCCAAAGCGACCCCAGAGCCGTCGGGCAGAAGCGCATCAACGTTTTCGAGCGTATCGCGATAATGCCAATCCTTGCGGGCAATGTTTGCACAGTGCGCATTCAGAAACGCAACTTGTGTAGGCGTTCGCGATTGTGCGCGATCAGCAATCCAATAGACCGTCTCGGCCATGCCGGCATTGACCAGGTCGAAGCCGAGCACTGTGTTCGAGGGCAAGTTGGGAGAAGGACGAACTTGTGGCCGGGCCGGTGTGATTGCGGGGATCTGAAAAGCTATCGAAGTCTGAGCTTGCATCGTCGCGCTCCTGTCATGTTAAACTTGGATCCCAAGTCGCAGGATGCGTTCCGCCGAACCGCTGTAATAATTAGTTCAATAAATTCAGATCACTAAGCTGATCTCCCCGGGGCACGCTCGCTGCAGTCTCTCGCAAAGCGCAGCGTTTGAGTGACGCAATTTGCAGTTGGTTTCGCACTTTGCAAAATGCGAATTCGAGCGTGCCAATTCATTTTATTCAATAAATACATAGACTTATACATTCGCGCCTGAGCGGCGCCAAACCGCATCGATTCTTGAAACGTTTTCGGCACCCGCTTTGAGGACGATCTCATGATCCATTCTGTGTTTGATAAAGTTGCTTCGCTTGGCTCGCGCTTCACCGCCCAGAAGCTGACCCGCAATATTGGTTGGCTGACAGCGGCAGAGCTGGTCAGCCGGTTTGGACGGATCATCGCCGCGATCATCCTTGCACGACAACTTGATGCGGTCGCCTTCGGGGTCGCCGCCATTGCGCTAACGATCTTTGAGGTCACACGCGTATTCACCGAAAACGGAATCGGAGCCGCGGTTGTGCGGGCGGACGAGAAAGACTTCCACAAGGTCGCGAACACCGCATATCGGCTTATGTGGGGCGTGTGTCTGATCCTGGCGGGCGTGCAAATCGCTGCCGGGTTTGTCGTTGAGTGGCTCCTGCCCGGGCAAGAGTCCGGCGCCATGGTCGCGATGCTCGGCCTCGTCTTCCTGATGATGCCGTTTGGCGTCATGCACGCTTACTGTTTGCTGCGCGCCGAACGCATGAAAGACCTTGCAGCGATATCGACCGCGCAAGTGGCGGCCGATCATATCCTGACCGCGATCCTCGCCATTTGTGGATTTGGCGCCTGGGCCATCGTCCTGCCGAAACTTCTGACCGCACCGATCTGGCTGATGGGTATGTTGCGCACGCAGGCCTGGACCCCAAATCCAGCGGCAGGGTTCGCGCCTGTGGCGGGCATCCTTAAATTCTCACTGCCCGTGCTCGGGTCCGAACTGATGTGCGCGTTCCGCGATCAGCTGGATAAGTTCATCGTGTCTTACACATTGGGCATTGAAGCCCTCGGGCTTTACTATTTCGCGTTCAACGCTGGTCTCGGCGTTTCAACGGCGCTCAACCGCGCCTTCTCGAATGCGGTCTATCCGCACCTTTGCGCCACCGCGGATCGCCTGACAGCCTATCGCAAAGCGATCGTGAATCTCGGCTTGCCGTTCGGCCTGCTCTACGTGCTGCAAGCGGCGATGGCGCTATATTATGTGCCGATCGTATTCGGTGCGACCTGGGCGGCTGCAGCGCCTTTGGTAGCGATCCTCTGCTTGGGTGGCCCAGCGCGCCTTATGGTGGATGCCGCCCGCATGAAAGCCCGGGCTGATGGACACTCCGGGCGCGACTTCAAGATTTCGCTCGGACTATCCGCAAGCATTCTCATCCCCTTTGGCCTGTTCGCGAGCTACGGCCTGTTCGCCGTCTCCGCGCTCTCGGTCGTCACCGCCACGGTATTTGCCATTGTCGTGACGCAGATCTCTCTCGCGCGCACAGCAACACACGCCCCACAAACACTAGGAGCCCGGTCATGACACCCTTGCCCGTCATTTCTGTCATTATGCCTGCCTATAACGCCCGCGACACCATCGCAGCGTCGATCCAGAGCTTGCAGGCGCAAACGCTCAAAAACTGGGAACTCATCATCGTCGATGATGGGTCCCCGGACGACACAGCCGCCATCGCGCTCGCCATGGCCGAAAAGGACGCGCGGATCTGCGTTGTACAACGACCAAACTCCGGGCCATCCATCGCGCGAAATCGCGGCGTTGATCTTGCCCGCGCAGATCTGATCGCCTTTCTCGATGCCGATGATTTCTGGGCACCGGAGCGATTGCTTGGAATGTTGTCTTTGTTCGACGGTGATCCAAGTGTCGGCGTCGCCTTTAGCCGCACGCGCTTTGTCGATGACCCCTCACTCAAGCTCGGAACCCTGACGCCGTATAAATCATCTCTGTCCGTCGTGGACTTGATGTCTGAAAACGCCGTGTGCAGCACTTCCAATATTGTCTGCCTGAAATCGGTCTTCGAACGGACTGGCGGATTTACGCCTGGCTTGGATTATGCCGAAGACCAAGACTGGCTCTTGCGTGTTGCCCTTGAAGGCAAATGCCGAATTGTCGGCGTCGATGCAGAGTGGTTTTTCTATCGTTCCTCATCGCACAGCCAATCCGCCGATCTTGGTGCGATGCGCGACGGTTGGATCCAAATGGTCGGAGCCGCCTGCATCGACTACCCCGAGAAAGCCGCTTGCGCCGCGCGCGAAGCCTATGGGCCATACCATCGGCAATTGGCCCGAAGAGCCATTCGCATGCACGACGCACGGGCCGGACTGAAATACATTCTGGCAGCGCTTCGACACGACCCGCTTCTGATTTTTCGTCAACCCGCTCGCACTTGCCTGACCCTGGCGGGCGTCCTGATCACTTTCATTCCCAATGCCAAACTCAAGGAGCTCGCAGCCCGATGAAAACCCCTATCGTTTCCGTTATTATGCCCGTTTACAATACGGCGAAGTATGTTCAGTGCGCAATTGAGTCTGTGCTCGCGCAAACCTTTACCGACTTTGAGCTTCTGATCGTCGATGATGCGGGCCAGGACAATTCGGTCGCGCTTTGCCGCGCCTATGATGATCCACGAATTCAAATCATCTCTCAGTCCAATCGCGGTCTCGCAGGTGCCCGAAACACAGGTATCCGCAACGCACGTGGGCAGTTTATTGCGCTGCTCGATTCAGACGATCTTTGGGAAGCCGAAAAGCTTGAAAAACATGTCGCGCATCTTTGGCAATCTCCAGACGTCGGGATCAGCTATGCCGCTTCTTCAATGATCGATGATAATGGCAAATTTCTACGCATCGTTCAGCGGCCAAAACTAAAAAACGTCACCGCTCGCGATGTCTTTTTGCGAAATCCCATCGGCAATGGCTCAGCGCCAGTCATCCGCAAAGCAGTGTTCGAAGACATCGCCTTCGTCAATGAGACCCGGAATGAACTCGACTATTTCGACGAGACCTTTCGGCAATCAGAAGACATTGAATGCTGGTGCCGGATGGCCTTGATGACCCACTGGCGCTTTGAGGGCATTTCAGGCGCATATACGCGCTACCGCATCAATGAGGGGGGGCTGTCCGCCAATGTGGTCAAGCAGTTTGAAACCTGGTCCCGTGTCAAAGCGCGTGTAACAGAGCTTAATCCGGAGTTTGCGTCGGCCTGGGGCCGGTATGCGGAAGCCTATCAAAAGCGTTACCTCGCCCGGCGCAGCTTTCGAATGGGCGAAGGCCCTTTGGCGTGGTCACTGATGAAGGAAGCCCTCAACACGTGTCCGCGGATCCTGTTCGAGGAACCCGCCAAGACGCTGACCACGTTAGCCGCCGCATTTGCACTTCGGTTTCGTCCGCAGCGCCTCAATCGCCCTCTCCAAGCCCTTATTGAACGGAGCTAGATCATGACGTTCGAACGACGCATCGTCCACATACTCGATGATCTCGCAATGGGTGGGGTCACACGTGCCCTCAAGAATTTTGAGCACCCGACCTTAGCATTCGCGGGTCAGCATGAAACGGTCGACATTCGCCACGCCCCGGTGCGCGCGACCGCCAAAGCCGACATCGCCGTGGTGCACTTCACCGCCAATTGGAAAAAACTCGGATGGCTTCTCAACCTCAAGCTGCGCGGCGGATTTTCTAAGATCATACTGATTGAGCATACTTACACCGAAGGGTTCGAAGCAAGCGAGGTTGAACAAAAGCATCGCTTCAGACTTATGCTGAAATGCGCGTATCGCCTCGTCGATAGAGTCGTCGCCGTGTCAAACACCCAACGGGAGTGGATGCTTCGACATCAGCTCGCAGAGGCGAAGAAAGTGATCGCAATCCCGCAATCGCGCGAATGCGATGACTTGTTCAAGCTCGACCTGAAAACACGTGACGACGGGCCTCTTCAGATTGGCGCCTTTGGTCGCTTTCACAAGCAAAAAGGCTTTGATCTGTTGATCCAGGCAATGGCACGCGTGCCAGCCAACGTGGCGGAGCTTAAAATCGCAGGTACGGGTCCTGAAATCAATCATCTCAAACTTCTCGCAAAAGACCTCCCACATGTTGAAATATGTGAGCCCTTCTCCTCGCCCGAAACCTTCCTGAACGGCGTAGACGTGGTTGCAATACCGTCGCGCTGGGAAGCATTTGGCCTCGTCGGCAGCGAAGCGCGCGCGGCCGGACGCCCAATCATCGCCGCCCGCATTGATGGCCTTGCTGATCAACTGGATCGCAACGCTTTTGCCCATGCACCTGGGAGCATTTCGAGCATTGTGCGGGCGATCCACAAGGCGGCTCAGGCGCAGAATTTCGACACGCGCAGCAAAGCGGCCCGGTGCCAGGCGGCCGGCGAATTTCGAACCATGGTTGGCCAGTGGCTGGCGCTGTTCGTCAATCTGTCGACCAGGGATGAGCGCTCAAACGCTTTGGACCTGTCCGTGACAGTCTAGAGCCCTCGCACTGGGAACAAGTGGGCCGGACCATGCCTCAACGCATCACAGGAATAGACCTCGCCCGTGCCATCGCCATTTTGCTGGTCACGTGGAAACACAGCATGGCGAGTTTCGGGGCACGCGCGCACCTCGAAGGTTGGACCGGTCTCGGGCTTGAACTTCTCATGCAGCTCGCCACACCGACTTTTCTGATCCTGTTTGGCGCGATGCTGGAGCTCGTTTACCGCCCGCGGTTTGAACGCGGACAACAAGCGGGGACCACTCGGCGATTACGAAAGAGGGCCTTGCAGTGCTATGGCTATTACGGCCTCGCAATTATGGTCTTCTTCGTGCTTCTAGGCACTTATTCATGGAAGGCGTTACCCCTTGTCTTTACGGGTTTTATCAGCGTTCCCTATTCGCACCTTCTGGCGTTCTATACTGTCGCCCTAGCGCTGGCCCCGCTCTTGATCATGGCTCGCATCCGATATGGCCTCTGGCCTTTAGTAGGCGCTGCGCTTTTGATCCAAATCGCTCATCCAATCTTCCTGCAATTGCCGCCGGCTCCAGAAGTGTATGGCCGTGACTATCTCCAGCACATGAGTGGCTTCCTGTATGGCAAAGGCGTTGATTTTATCGGCCCGTCTTTGATCCATGGTCTGTCATTGGTCTGCTTCGGAATGTTGTTTGGATATGGATTGAAGCCCGGCTCAGCAGGAGCAGGCCAGACGACATTCTCCCCGCAAACATCCCTATGGATGGTCACGATGGCCACAATGGTAATTGCGCTGAACTGGAGCTGGGTCGCACCGATGGACTCTTTGCACGCCCTGGTAGATGCCTCGCTGAGGGTGACAAGCCATCCCACTTATTTCAGCGTCGGCATCCTCGGTGCCATCACGCTCACCTGGATTTGTATTTTGCTCTACGACATTTTCAAAATCGACCTCGGGCGTGCCTTAGGCGTATTTGGCCGACGCAGCCTGTTCGCGTTTGGCATTGGCAATATTCTCGCCAATATCGCCCCTGACTCCCTATTATCCGTATTCGGATTATGGGGCAGTGTCACACTCCTGTTCAGTCTAGTCTGTGCACTGGCAATCCTTTACGATCAGATTGAACAAAGGCGCTCGGCCATTAGCGGCTTTGGCCGAACACCAAAAATCGTCTGATAGACGCATGCAGAGACAATTCATCACTGGCTTGCGCGGCGTATAGACTTGCAGCGCACGCAAAAGCGTACTCATATCCGCGGATGACGACGCGACATCTCCTTGATCCTGAAATCGTACCAGCTCTGGACGCTTTTCCTGACTTCTCCCTCGACAAAACCGCCTTGCCCATCATCCGACAGGCATCGGCCGAAATGACACAACTGGCAGATGCCGAGGCACACGGCGTTGTTCGGGAAGAGGTTGACATTCCTGGTTTGACGCCGGAGCAACCACTGGTTCGCTGTCTGGTCTATAAGCCGAAAAATGCGCCGCAAGAGATGGCCGCGTATCTGCACCTCCATGGGGGTGGCTACATCCTCGGATCACCCGAAGGATCTGACGCGCACAATATCAGCCTCGCGAGCCAGCTCGGGATCTGTATTGTCTCGGTAGATTATCGTCTAGCGCCTGAGCATCCAGTCCCCGCAGCGCTCCATGACAGTTATGCCGCCCTCACCTGGATGCACACTGAATCAAAAACGCTTGGCATTGATGTGACCCGCATCGCGATCGGCGGTGAAAGCGCCGGCGGCGGGCTGGCCGCGTCACTCGCTTTATATGCCCGCGACCAGGCAGAGTTTCCGATTTGCTATCAGTTGCTCACTTACCCCATGATCGACGATCGTACCGGCGACGAAGCACACCCGGGCGATCCGCTGACCGGCGAGTTTGTATGGACCCGCGAGCGCAATCAGCTGGGGTGGTCCTACTACCTTGGCGCGACAGTGCCTGCAGCTCCCCATGTGCCGTCGCGCGCAACGAGTTTGGAAGGCCTGCCACCCGCCTGGATCAGTACAGCCGCGCTGGACCTGTTTCGGGATGAGAATATCGAATATGCGCAGCGCCTGCTCAAGGCGAGCGTGCCAACCGAACTGATCGTCTATCCGGGCACCTGTCATGGCTTCCAGATGGCCCCCGACGCCAAGGTCACCAAACAGTATCTAAGCGACCATGCCGGCGCTCTGAGCCGGGGCCTGAAACTCGGCACCTAATACGCATCTCACGCCGGTTGAGATGCTGCAGCCGCTGAACTGATGTCGCGAAGCTCGCGCGCGGCGATCCCCATGACGACCAAACCAGGCCACATCAGGTAGGCGAGGATCTCCAGGTTTTCACCAATAGAGTAAAACGACATCAGCAACACCATCGCGAACGCAATCCGTCCGGCCGCGGATCGCGTGACGGCGAGGAGCGCGAACTCGATCAGGCTCCAGGCGAGCGGGATGGCGAGCGCGAACACCCCGACAATCCCTTTCACAAATAACAGACCGTACCAGGTGTGGTGACTTCCGATTGGCATGAACTCGACCGCATGCGGTCCTCGCTCAACAATTCCATGACCCCAGATCGGTGCCTCGCTCCACCAGCGATAAACTGCGATATCCCCCAACAATTCCCGCACCCGTGTCGAGTCAGCGCGCATCGATTTAACCGAACTCAATGTCGCGTCGATCCAATCCAGAATGGCTTGCGCCGCAGGCGTCAGGATGAGCAATCCGAGCGTCGCCAGAAACCACATTCCAGGGCGCCGCGCTTCTCCGACCGCGATGACGACCGGCCAAACAAACATGGCAGCGGCCAGCGCCAGACGAGACTTGGACGTCAGGATCATCGCCAAAGCGGAGATAATGCCCATCCACTTCCAAAATTTGCGCTTATCTGAGAGCGCGAAGATCAGATACATGTTGCCAATCATGCCCGCGGCCGGCGACCAGGGTGTAAAATAGCGCAACCGGGTTGAGCCATCGGTCGGTTCGATCAAATAAAGTGAGACCGAAAAGAATTCCGGTCCCGGTCCACCCACGAGTTTTAGCGGTGACACAAACAAGACCTTGGGCAATCCTACCATGGGTGCGATCAGAAATATCGGGGTCAGCAAGAGCGTCCCAAGCGCCACCCACCCGGCCGCCTTGATGATCGTTTGCAGGCGAATATCGAGGCACGCCCCAATGAGCGGAAACAAAGCCAGCAGTGCCCACCCTTTTGCCCATCCAATTGTCGATTTGATCGTCTGACCGGTGCTGAGCCCCTGGTTCATGTGCCCGATTTCGAGTGCAAGCAGCATGACCAGCATGCCAATGATCCAAACCCAAACACCACTTGGAATGGCGGGTACGGTCCGGGTCGAGACGCCCTCATTCGCCACGTACAGACGTGCGAACAAGAGCCCGGTTAGCCCGACGCCCAGCACCGGACCAAGTACATACAAGCCACCGAAGAGATAGACGAACCAGGTCGCGGCCAGCGCGACGCCGATTACAAGGTCTTCAGGAGCGCGCGGATAATCGGCAGTCTGATCCATAATAGGGCCAATCCAATTGCGTAGAAGAGCATACCGGCAAGGGTGCCAAGCGTGATGAACTTTTTCGACGGCGTTGCGGGAGAGGTCGGCAAGCCAGGCGTTTCAACCGTCTGCGTCAGCGGATAAGAGGCAAAGACGTCCGTCCGATTTGTGTCGATGCGGGCGAGCGCTGAGGCAAAGACTGTCTCGGCCACCTGATGATCGCGCAGCAGACCGTCAAGTTCGGTGGCTGGAACAGACAGGTCCTCGACCCGTTGCTGGGTGTTCTTCAACTGCTCTCGCACAGCATCGCGGCGTTTCTGAATGCCCGTATACTTTACGGCCGCATCGACCAGGCGGGCAATCAAAGCCGAGCGTTCGCCTTTCGATGTGTAGTAGGCCCGATCCAGGGTCGCGAAGGCTTCGAACCCAATCAAGAGGCGACCGCGTTCGAACAACCCCTTGTTCAAGCCTGACAATTCATTGGTCGCGGCGATCACGTCTGGGTGGTTCGGACCGAACATATCCGTCAGTTCAGACCGGGTAGTCGTTGCCGTTGAGTGCGCCTCAATGATTGACTGAAACGCACTGTCGGAGAGCAGTGTCAGGATGTCGATCGCCTGTTCGGGCGAGATGCCCAAGATCTCAGACAGCCGCATGACTTCGCTGCGCGCCACGTCCATCTCAGCTTGCGCGCGTTCCAGCTCAATGCGCAGCGTTTCTGTTTGACCGACAAGCTCTCGAAATTGCTCAACGGAAATCAGTCCGTGTTCGCTCTGGAAGGCAATGATCTTGGCTTGGGTTTCGCGCACGCCCGCTTCGAACCCGGCCAGCGTCTCGCGATAGGCCGTTTCCCGCAGCGATTGTTCTTCTTCGCGCAACGCGTTCAGCTCTTGCTCAACAGAGATCAGCCAGATGTCCGCAAGTTGCTTCGCCGCTGCCGGACTTGACGCTTTGACGGAGACATACATCAGCTTGGTCTGGTTCGCGAGCTTGATGCTTGGCGCAGGCACTTCGGAAAGCGGCAGATCCAAGGCCCCGGCAACCTTTCCGCGCAAACGGTACGATTGCAGCAAGCGCTTATAATTCTCGGTCGGGCTCAAGCTGTGGCTGCCAAAAGGAGACGCCGTGTTGCTCGTGGCCTGGCCTAGCGAGTTGAGATTGACCGATGATGACGATCCGGCTCCGGGCAGGATCAATGTAAAGCCGCTATTATAGGTCTTCGGGGTGAGGAAAAAGAACGCGGCAGCGATCATCGCGATTGCCAACCAACCAAGGGTCAACACGAACACATAACGAAAGAACCGCCCACGGCGAGGACCACCTTTGAGGAAACTCCAAGAGCCAATCATCGCACCAATCCTCCGAACAGAGCCGCGTTCAAGGCTGGCGAAATCGCTTCAGAGACCATCGAGATCACATCGCGCGCATTGGTGACGTGAGAGTCATAACAAGCGATCGCATCATTGGGCAGAAGCACAGGATTAAAGTCATCCCGGTCCGCACGGCGCACCATATCTTCGATTGAACGCGCGATCACTTCGCTCTCACCCGTAATTGGGTTGCGAGAGATCAGAACGCCCCAGCGCCGCGCATTAGTGGCTTGGATACCACCGACACAATTGGCTGAAACCAAGCCTTGCAGGAAACGCGTCCCATAAGGCAGCTTGGTGGAATACTCACCGATCGCTGACGTCGCATTCGAAGCGGCTGGGCGGGTCAGGTTCGACATGAACACTCGGATCCCTGGCGGCGTGATCCGTGACGGACGCGCCAGCGCCATCTGAAAACATCCGCGTGACGGCACATGAATGCGATCACCTGCAACCAGCAGAGGATCATCGACCGGTCCGCCATCGAAAACACCGGTCATATCAAACATCCGGCGGCGGCCATTGCGGATCAGGACCACGTTGCGAATATCGGCATCGGGACGAACACCCGAAGCAGCTGAAAGCGCACGGCTAAGACGCCGCTGCAGCGTGAAATCGCCCGCCGCATCGACCCGCGCGCCGGGGTCTGTATTGGCGCCGCGTTCGTTCAGAACGACATCACCGGATTGAAAAACGGCGCCGGAAATCGAAACCGGGATCGGCGCCCAGTGAATCACATCGACTGAAACCTGGACGAAGTTTGATGTGTAAAATCCGCCCGTTACCAGCAAACGTGAGACCGTTTCTTCAAGTTGTTGCTTGGTTGTTCCGGCAGCCGGAATGTCTCCAATGTGAGGCAACCGCAAATAGCCGCCCGGTGAGATGACAAAGTCACCTTCAAACCCTTCACCTCGAACGATCTGCAGACGGACAAAATCACCGGGTGATAAGATCGCTGGCTCTTCAAACGCCGCAGCAAGGCCGGTATCTGAAGGCTGACCGGTTAAGGCAAGGTCCATGTCCTGGCAGCGACCGAGATTTTGCGACATCGCAGAGACCATGAGCGAGGTTTCGTTTGAGTCCGACATGGACTGGCGCTGCGCTTGATACGGCGCTGTCTGAACCGTTTCCAGATTGCGAGGGCGCTCATAAGAGGTCGCGCACCCCGCCAGAGCGATCACGGCAAGCATCGCTGCCAAGCGGATGAGGAGTTGGACCAGATTAGTCACCACACACCTCCATCGTGCTCAACGATCTGAACACTGCGATCGCCCATGGACATTCCGTGCGGACAACCTTCAAAACAGCGCCTTCGATGATTTGAGTTTTCACCTCGATCATGTCGCTGGCGACGGATCCAGCTTGATTTAGCGCCCGGTGGAACCGGGTGAGTACGGTGTCATTCTCGATCGCAATACATACACTGGCCATGAAAGCCTCCTGTTTGGGCTTTCAGGATTGCAAGATGCGGTGATACAAAATTTATTGTTTAATAACAGACGCATAGACCATTCCTGGTGCCTACGTATTGTCAATTTGCAAGGACAATACTGCATTCTGCGAGACGCTATTTGCAAAATGCAAGACTACTCAGACGCCCATCCGCAAATTGCCAAAGGCACCCAAACCGCCCGCACCTGAAAACGCTCTCCGCACGATAACCAAGGCCCATGCCTTGCAGTCCGCTGAAAACAATGTTGGAAGTTTTGCGAAATGTCAGAGCCAAGCTTAGATCTCGAAAAACCGAATGCCGTCGGTGCCTTAGACCGGATCACGACCAATGTTGCGATCTCGCTGATCGCAGTGGTCCCGACTTTCTTGATCTGTATTGCCATGCCGTGGCGCGTTACAGAACTCCTGAAAGAGGATAATCCCGAAGGGCGCTCAGGGATGTTGCTCGCGCCGGGCGCTTTCTTCCCGCTTTCCTTGTTGATCTCACTGATGTTGGGCGCATTGCTGACAACTCCTGAACTCGCCAACAATAATGGAGCGTTCCTCGGCCCGGGGCTTGCCTTGGCCATCCAGTCGGCGGTCGCTGAGGGCAATGTCTGGAAAACCGTCGCCACCATTATGCCCATATACGGATTTGCCGTGCTCGCTGGCACGTTGGGTTTAGTCTTAAAGCCCCTCGTCGGCGCAGATTGGACGCTGCGGGTGAGTTTACGGGCCGTGTTTTATGTGACGGGCGTCTTTGTTTCCTGGATCATCCTAACCACCGCTGCGGTCGATTTAACGCGTTTGGCGACGCAGAACGCGGACGTGATCAATTTTCTTTACACGCTCATTCCGCTGCCGACCCTTATCGGACTCCTCTGGATGTATCTCTGGATGTTCCGCAAAATCGGCGACCTGTCTTTCTTGCGCAGTGGCCTCCTCAGCGCGGCGATGATTTTCTTCAAATTTCCCGTTCTCTTGGGCTTGGGGACCCTCGCCAGCATTTAGCCGATGTTCGGCATGCATCCAGCACTGGTCCACCTCAAATCACGTCCGCTGTACTCGCTCACACCGTTCCTATACGGATAGGACAAGACCGTGAGAGAGGTCGAGCACAGGGAGACGCAAATGCTCAGAGTATTACTGGTAGGGTTATCCGCACATTTAGTGTGCATGGCAGCTGGCCTGCCCGCTTTCGCGCAGGAGGCAACATCACCCGCAACAGACGTCTCTGCTGCAGACGCGCAGGTTTTGCAGCTAACCGATCACCTCGATTTCGAAAGTGTGAGCAATCCTCAAATCTCCCCTGATGGCGAACAAGTGCTGTATACGCGTCGCCGCATCGACAAGATGAATGACTCCTACGTCTCGACGCTCTGGTTGATGAACGCTGATGGCAGCAATAAGCGCCAGCTCATGGAAGGCGGTTCCGCGCTCTGGTCACCCGATGGGTCGCAGATCGCGCTTACGAAACGAGACAAGGACGGCAAGACACAGATTTTTGTCCGCTCGATGCAGGGCGAGGGATTGCTGACGCAAATCACCAGTTACGAAAATGCACCGCGGTCCATGGCCTGGTCGCCCAACGGAGAGATGATTGCATTCGTTGCGCGTGTCCCTGCAAAGCCCGCTATGTCCGTCAACCTTCCCGGACGTCCGAAGGGCGCAAAGTGGAAAGAAGACCCAGTCTTCATCGACACCTTGCACTACCGACAGGATCGGGTGGGATACACAAATGGCGGGTTTGACCATTTGTTCGTCGTACCAACGACCGGTGGCACGCCGCGCCAACTGACGGACGGAGAATGGAATGTCGGCAATAGGCGCTTGAGCGTGATTGCCGGGTCACCCGTTTTATCCTGGTCGCCAGATGGACAGACGATTGCGTTTGATGGCCCTGGCAAGGCAGTTGAGATCCCGCACTTCTTTGAGAGCCATATCAATTTGATCGATGTGGACAGCGGCGAGATCACACGGCTGACCGAAGGCGATGGACATCCTAACTTTGTCTCACCCGTCTTCTCACCTAATGGCAACCGCATCGCCTTTTCAGGCTATACAGCCCACAATACCTCCTACCCGGTCGCAGATCTGTTCGTGATCGATAGCGCCGGGGGTAAGCCAACTCCGATCACGTCTGAGCTGCCAGATGGTCCGAGCGATCTCAAATGGCACCCCAACAATCGCAGGGTCTATTTCGCGATGAACCATGAAGGCGCGCGCCACCTTCACCAGGCCGATCTGAATGGCAATGTCGAGCAGCTGACGGAGGGTCGTCGCGTCGTGCGGCTGACCAGCATTTCAGACAATGGTCGCCTTGCTGTGACCTTTGGCGGCCCGCAGTCCCCACGCGCCGTTGCTGTGACCCATGCAAGAGCGCGCTGGCAGCTCAACCCACTGACCGAGGTGAATGCGGACGTCCTGTTTGGCAAAGAGCTTGGTGAGGTCGAAGAATTCTGGATCGAGAGTGAGGCGGAAACCGGCGAGACCGCTCGGGTCCAAGGCTGGATCGTCAAACCGCCTATGTTCGATGAGACCAAAGACTATCCGTTGCTTCTATCGATCCATGGCGGTCCGCACGCCATGTACAACACCGATTTCAACTTCACCTTTCAGGAATTTGCGGCGCGCGGTTACGTCGTGCTTTACATGAACCCTAGAGGATCGACCGGCTACGGGTCAGACTTCGTCAACGCGATCCGGCATCGTTATCCTGGACCAGTCGATTATGCCGATCTGATGAACTCAGTCGATGAGGTGATCTCGCGGGGCTATATCGATGAGGACCGCATGTTTGTCACCGGCTGCTCCGGCGGCGGGGTACTGACCACTTGGGTTATTGGCAATACGGACAGGTTTGCGGCCGCTGCAGCGCTGTGTCCGGTAACCAATTGGATCGGCATGTCTGGGACAACCGATGTTGTTGGTTGGCTCTATAACTTCTTCCCAGCGCCATTCTGGGAAGATCCAAAGCCATGGCTTGATCATTCGCCGCTCATGACGGTTGGCAACGTGACGACACCCACACTTCTGATGACCGGTACAAAGGACATTCGGACACCGCTCGCTGAGGCTGAGGTTTATTACTCCGCGCTGAAAATGCGCGGGGTCGATACAATGCTGATCCCAATGCCAAACGAGTATCACGGCACCCGGTCGACGCCCTCAAACTATTTGCGCACGAGCCTGATCCTGCGCCAGTGGTTTGATCGATACGATCCGGCCAAACAGGAAGACGAGTAAAGTCCTAGAAGGTCAGGATGTTGCGGCCTGACCTGCCCAATTCAAATGCGTATCTCAGAAACGCGAGCTCCGTTTGGCCCGTGAGGCTTGCCTCCTGCGCGCCGCTCCAGTCTAATCATCGCAATCGTGGTGAAGAGGGTCGGTTATGCGGGTGATATTTGCAATACTGGTAGCCATCGTGCTGCCCTGGACACAGGCATGGGGCGACGAAAGCACTTCCTGGAACGATGCAGTAAGCAGTCTGGACCACCGCCCGGGTTTCATTGATCTTTATCTCGATGCCGACGCTAACGCGATTTATGCGGCGCTTCCGGCGCCCGATGAAGACGGGCTTTCAGTTCGGTTTATCTATACGACGGGTTTGACCGGCGGGCTTGGCTCTAATCCGATCGGCCTCGACCGCGGCAATGCCAACCGAGGCATCATCGTTGGCTTTCGACGGATCGGGGACAAGATCGTTGCGGAACATGAGAACTGGCGGTTTCGGGCGACCGCGGATAATCCGCGCGAGCAGCTCGCCGTCGCCCAGTCCTTCGCGCGCTCTTTTCTTTGGTCACAAGAGATCCACGCCGAAGATGAGACCGGCCAGCTCCTAGTCGACCTGACCAGCTTCCTGACGCGCGATCAATTCAATATTGCCGGCGATTTAAAGTTTGGGGCCGACGCGGGCGCCTATAGCTTGGACCTAAACCGTTCTTTCGCCGACCTCGAGGCCGCGCTGGTGTTCCCCGACAATGTCGAGCTCGATGCCCATTTGACGTTTTCTACGAGCAAACCCAACAGTCAGACAAATGCAACGGCACCAGATGCTCGATCGGTCACCCTGACCCTACACCACTCCTTCGTTCGCTTGCCCGACAATGGGTATAAACCGCGCAAATTCGACCAGCGGACGGCGAATATCGGCTTCAGCTATTATGACTATTCAGCGGATCTCTCCGACACCGTTGTGCAGCGTCTGTCGCGCCGGTTCCGTCTCGAACGGGTCGATCCTGACGCCCCTTCCAGCCCGGCTAAAGAGCCGATTGTTTTCTATGTCGACTCTGGTGCACCGGAGCAAATTCGGGACGCTCTCATCGAAGGGGCGATGTGGTGGGCAGAGGGCTTTGAAGCGGCAGGCTTTGAAGATGCGTACCGCGTTGAAGTCCTGCCCGATGACGCACATCCCCTGGATGTGCGCTACAATATCATCAACTGGGTGCACCGTCAGACCCGCGGCTGGTCTTATGGCGGTCATGTCGCCGACCCGCGCACGGGAGAAATCCTCAAAGCAAATGTTATTCTGGGCTCCCAGCGCGTCCGTCAGGATCGGATGATTTTTGAAGGACTAGCAGGCGTCTCAGAGACGGGCACGGGCAGCCCCAATGACCCCATTGAAATCTCATTGGCGCGAATCCGTCAGCTCTCCGCCCATGAGGTCGGCCACACAATTGGCTTTGCGCACAATTTCGCAGGCAGTTCAAACAATCGCGCCTCGGTCATGGACTATCCGGCCCCCTATATCCGTCCGAGGAATGGCGGGCTCGATTTCTCCGAAGCGTATGGCGTGGGCCTGGGTGCTTGGGACGTCTTCACCGTCAAATGGCTCTACACTGAATTCCCAGATGAGGTGGATGAATCCGAAGCCTTGGACGCTATGGTGAGCGAGGCGTTTGACTCCGGTCTGCGCTTCACAGCTGATCGTCACGGTCGCTCAGTTGACGCTGCGCAGCCCTACGGTTCGGTTTGGGACAATGGCGAAGACGCGATTGAAACGCTGCTCGAGACACTGGAAGTTCGCCGTATCGCGCTCACAGACTTCGGTCTTGATCGCCTCGCCCCGGGGCGGGCGGCCTCTGATCTGAATGCTGTGATTGTACCGATCTATCTCTATCACCGCTATCAGGTTGCAGCGGCTGCGAAGTATCTTGGGGGGCTGGACTTCACTTACGGCGTCAATGGTGCAGACCCCGTTCCGGTCAGCCCCGTCGACGTCGCCGATCAACAACGTGCCGTGGACGCTCTACTTCTGACTCTGACTCCGCAAGAGCTCGACTTATCAGATGATGTCTTAAAGGTGATGACGCCCGGCGATGTCGGGTTTGCCGGCGGCGGACAGGCGCTGGAATTGTTCCCGTCTCGCACGGGCCCGCTATTTGACCTGCCTTCAGCGGCGCAGATTTCGATCGACTTGACCCTCGGCGCCCTGCTCGCCCCCGCACGGCTAGAGCGGATCGTCGCGTATGAGCAGCGCTCCGAAACGGCTCTCGGTCTTTCCGACTTGCTCTCGCAAATCGAAGACGCGGTGTTCCAAAGACATGAAGCACATCGCCATCGGCACCTGGCGCGCATTGTTCAGAGCCGCTTTGTTGAGAAGTTAATCGCCGTCGCACACCGAGCCGACATGTCGTCTGAAGTCACAAGCGTCGTGAATGGACAGCTGCGCGGCATTGAAACGCGTCTCACCCGTCGGCGGGCCGCGCGCACCGAAAAGGAAGAGCTTCACTTCGCGTATCTGGTTGAGCGTATTCGCGGGCATTTTGATGGAACCGGAGAGGTCATGCCTGAAGCCTTACCGACTCCACCCGGAAGCCCGATCGGTTCCGGTTCGAATGTAGAATTATGCTGGCATTGCGAGCCGTGATAGCCGTTGGCTCGACCCCTATGGCCCAAAGACCGGAAAGGTGAACAGATGAGCTCCAGACGAGACGTTCTAAAATCCATGGCGGTTGGCACGGCGGCCCTGAGCTGGGGCGCAAGCCAAGTGGCCAAGGCTCAATCGCCCGCCGCACGAACCGCCCCGATCTCCTTACCGCCTCCGATCTCGAACGAGGAGCGCCAGGCTCGAATTGAACGCGCGCAAGCGCTCATGCAAGTCCAGCAAATGGCTGCCCTCGTCATCGAAGCCGGAACGAGTATGCGCTACTTCTCCGATCTGGCTTGGCGCCAATCGAGCCGACTAACCGCCCTCGTCATTCCAGCAATGGGCGATCCGGTCGTTATCACCCCCGCGTTTGAGGAGAGCAAATTGCGGGAACTGATGGTGATGGACATGGAAGTCCGCACCTGGAACGAACATGAAAGCCCCTTCGCGCGGATCGGCGGCGTGTTGGATG
Source organism: Pseudomonadota bacterium (assembly GCA_038527765.1). Lineage (GTDB taxonomy): Bacteria > Pseudomonadota > Alphaproteobacteria > Caulobacterales > Hyphomonadaceae > Henriciella. The sequence continues at coordinate 77,732 of JBCBFK010000008.1, read as the reverse complement.
ATCGCAACGTTGAGGGCGCCATCGGCCTGGAACGTACGGTTCGCTTTTTTGTCGCCGAGGGATTGAGAACAGATGTGGCAGGTCGCGAGATCGTTTCGGCAGCCCCCGTCCTCTCCGCGCTCCGGCAGATCAAAACCGCACGCGAGATCGAGCTTATGCAGACGGCCAATGACATCACGATGGCTGCCTATCGAACGATCTACCCGCAGATCGAAGCGGGTATGACGGGTCCGGACATCAGCGCGCTGATGAATACCGCAACCGTGGACCTTGGGGGTGACCCTGTCTTTGCTTTGGCGCTTGTGAGCGAAGCAAGCGCCTATCCGCATGGGTCAAAGAAAATTCATAAGGTCTCAGAAGGCGAAATAATTCTCATGGATTGCGGCTGCGACGTGCATGGCTACAAATCTGACATCTCGCGCACCTGGGTGTTCGGCGAGGCGAATGCGGAGCAACGCCGCGTCTGGGACATCGCTCGGCGAGGCCAGGATCTGGTCATGGAGACCGCTCAGATCGGGACGCCTATCGGAGTGATCGACCAAACTGTGCGAGCCTTCTATGAAAGCGAAGGCTGGGGCCCGGGGTATCAACTGCCCGGCCTGTCGCACCGGACAGGGCACGGCATCGGCATGGACGTGCATGAGGATCAATTTGTTGTCCTCAGCAATCAAACCCCGCTAGAACCCGGCCTCTGCTTCTCCAACGAACCCGGCATATATATCCCCGGTGAATTCGGTGTCCGAACAGAGGATTGCGTTTACATGACCCCCGAGGGCCCAAAACTATTTACCAGTATGGCACCATCTATTGATAACCCTATGGGATAATTTTCAATAAATCCGTATTGATCTAAGTTTCGCCTAGATTGCTCAATACAAGTGCAGGCTCGGGCAAACCTTTAAAACTCTAAACTTTGATTGAATTTTCAACGTTCACTTTAAACCGCCATCAATATTAATTTGATACGGCACACGTCTGTGTTTGAGCGGTGGGAATTCAATGAAACAGACGATTAATGCATTTCCGGACTCTGGTTGGTATACGGTCTTCTACAATCTGAAAAAAGACGTAACGGAGTCTGAGTGGACATCACCTATCGGTAAGCCGTGGCTCAAGGGTCGTTTCGGCTCAAAGACCACGCTAGATACCGATGGAAACAGCATTGTCGAAAAAGGCTTCTGGGTCGCCGTAGATTTGACCGTCGGCAAGGTCTCACGGGGCTACTCCGTTGCAGATTCTGTCGCGCAGGCCGGACCTCAGTCTGGATCAAAAATCGTATCAGACGACCTCGAACCGGAAGGCGGCAAGACCAAGGGGTATACAAGCCTCAATCCTTACATCGCATCGTCGCTTAATGAACTACCTGAGCAGATCTCACTCCAGATACAAAAAGAATTCGAGCTTGAGAAAAAGCATGGCGATCTCACGCTGAACGTCAATTTCCTCGAAGAAGCCGGTGACCCGGTCAAAGTAAACCTGATCGTTGATTTCGGGAATTCGCGCACGGTTGTCCTTGCGCTGGAACAAACTGGATTTCAGCACGGCTTGGCTTCAGCCTGCCGGCCCATCGTCTTCCCCAAGCCTGGCACAGACCTCGATTCCGTGGATCTCGACTCGCTCGATCTCGATGATGCGATCCCAGATAGCTGGTTCGCTCTGATGGAAGGGATTTTCAAACCGGAACCCACACGGGTTTTGACCGAAACCGCTCCGGCGCGCTTCAAGCCCGACACGATCCTTGGCAAAATTGTTCAAGCGACCGGACGTGAACGGAATCGGAAGGCGCACAAAGCCCCGCACCAATTCGCCAACGTTTCTCCGGCGATCATTGGATATGCGGCCAAGGAAGCGCTTAGCGATATCGCAACCGATGTTGGCGGAATCTCGTTCCTGTCATCACCCAAAATGTACGTTTGGGATGATGCGCCGCTCGGTGTAAACGGTCGTCCACATTGGACGATGCAATTGCAACCCTGGCGCCGGTCGGAAGACGATGCCGCCTCCGTGGTTCCGCTCAAAGGCACCATCTCGCGGTTTCTCCCTAATGGAGCGACCAAGTGGTCGTTGGAAAATCGGGATGCCGATCTCGACGAATCTGTCGAACGCCGCGCAGATTATTCACGCGCCGACAGCCTGATTTGGGTTGCGCTCTCCATTCTTGAGCAGGCGCACGCGCAGATCAATTCAGAAGCTTGGCGCAAAGGCAATCAGATTTACCTGCGTAGAATGCTCGGCGACATTATCTTGAGTTATCCTGCGGGCTGGACGAAGGATGAGATCGAGATCTTCCGCGAAAAGTGGGAAGTCGCACGCGACATCTTTTTGCTCAGCCGCTATGCCGCGCCAAAAGAGATCAAAGCCTCCGGCGATGCCCCTCGCATCCGGCTGGCCCTCGATGAGGCTGTGGCCCCACAATTGGCCATCGTCTTCTCAGAAATGCATCACATGGGTGATGCCGGTGAAAACTGGATCGAACTGATCGGTAAAGGCACTGGATCAGACGCGAAGGTCCGCGTCATGACGTTGGATATTGGCGGCGGCACCACTGATACATCTGTCATCGAGTACAGTGATGAACTACCTGGCGCCGGCGTGGATCTGGTGTGCAAACTCTTGTTCAAAGATTCGACGACGATCGCGGGCGACCAACTCGCCAAGGATATTATCGAGCGCGTCTTGTTGCCGAAGCTAGGAGAGAGCTTCGCCGACGATGCAGCGGGCCGTGAGACGTTTGAGCAATTCTTCTTGCGCCAAGTCAAAAGAGACAGTGATCGCCAACAGCGCCTTGTGTGCACGCGGACGGTTTTCATCCCAATTGCCTTGGAAATCCTGCGTCAGGTCTCGCGCGGTGAAAGCGCGATCGAAGTGGACCTGTCTGAGACGGGCGCCGCCGCGAAGCAAATCGATCTCTTGAATGAGCTTGGCCGGAAAGAAGGTCTGGACATCGATCTGATCGACAGGCGCAAAAAACTGAAGTTCGATTCCGACAAAGTTGATGAGGTCATCACCGACTGGTTCACGCACATCGCCGAGGGTCATGCCCGCTATGTTGGTCTGTTTGATTGTGATCTGGTGATCTTGACCGGTAAACCATCTGAACTTCCCCAAGCCAAGCGTATTCTTGCGCAGTCGCTTCCACTCGATCCTGCTCGTATTATTTCTGCGAAGGGATACTATGCCGGCGACTGGCTGCCGATTTCGGACGAAGGTGTGATCGAAGACGCAAAACTGGTCACCGCCTTGGGCACCGTTGTGTTTAACGCCGTTGAGTCAGGCATGGTCCCAGGATGGCGGATCCGGAGTTTCGTAGATGACGCCTATTGCTTGCAAAATCACTGGGGCCGGATCTCGGGCAGCCTGAAGCCTTTTGCTGAGGAAGATCTGATATTGCCGGCCGGTGCTGACGAAGGTGAAACCCGCATGATGACCGAAAGTTTCATCGGTCGCTCGCGCTTCCTCAATCACATGCTGCCGGAGCGGGTGTATAAACTCGTCCTGAAATCCGGGGCCAAAACCACGGTCGACTTGCAGCTCAAACGCGCGATGCCGCGCGCGGCGAACGATGAGTATGGAATCGCTGCGGAAGGTCTGGAGATCCTAACTGCAAAGGACGCCAAGACCGGCAAGAGCATTCCCCTGGAAGAGATACAGCTCAAGCTTTGCTCCATCCCATTGTCGGGAGAGCATTGGCAAGAATCTGGGCGCTTTGAAGTGCGGTGGTCAGCCTAGCGAGGTCTGTGCATCGGCAAAAAACAAAGCAAAAGATTGAATTCATTCAATTCTGAAGCGAATTTTTTGTCGATGGCTCGCATTTGGCACGAGTATTGCTGATCATGAGAGCGAACCACATTTTTACTTGGAGCGAACCATGAGTCTCGAAGCCACGAAGCAAGCCAGACCGTCAGCCTATACAATGGTGCAGTCGAACCCTGCTGACCTTTTAGTATCTGCGATCAATGAACGGTTGCTCGACAGTGCCGCTTCGCTCGAGCGACGCGAAAACCTGAAACTCATGAGCGCCAAGCTTCGCGGTGCCCTCGGATTTGACCCTGAAGCGCTGCCGCCCCTTCCTATTCAGCTCGGCCAGAACCACACCAAGGCGTGTGAATATGTCAGAGACTGCGTCGCGACCTGGTTGAACAATCAGGAAAAGGATCAGCTTTTCGATTGGCTTGGGCTCGATGACGCAACCATCTCAAGTGTCAAAGACCTGCTTTGGCGCGCGGTTGACATCGAACCAGTCGCCAGCTGGATTTGTCGCGAGTTTGGTGGACTTCGCACTTCGCGACAGGCACAGCATGCCCGTCGTTATGTGGCGATCAAACTCGCCCGCCAGCTCCACCCTGCCTCAACTGAAGCCGATGACGACAACCAGTCTTCGAAGACACCACGTCAAGCCCTCCTCGATAAGTGGAGTGACCTCGACTGCCCAGCCTCGGAACTGCTGCACTATAAGAAAGTCGTCAAAGTCTATTGCAACCTGCTGCTCGGCCTGGAGTTTGACTATCAGTCGAATGTGGTTGGTTTGCGTGCGTCAGTTGATGACTTTCAAATGGCCCAACGCATCGCCATGCGCCGCGAATACGGCGTAACCGGTTAGGCTTCTCGAAGCACCAACTCAATTTGCAGAACATCGCATTGGCGGCGTGAGGTTCGTCGTGATTGGACGCTTTCGATCGATAGGCCTTGTCTCGTCGCCCTCTGTTTCGCGCGATCATTCTGATCGCTCGCGGCGTCGAAGCAAAGATTATGGTGAAATCACAGCATTGAAAAACAGCGCCGCTGCGCCGTCGTAAATCTCTGACCGCTGCGTCTCGGTAAATCCGACATGCCCGACTGACCCGGCGACCAAGTATAGGACGGCGGCGGCTCCGGTGGCGTCATATGCAGGCGCAATATCGCACGCGCCCGAAACGACCAGGCCCGTGAAACTCGAGCCTTCGGCGTCGGTGGCACATGGGACGACAGGGTCGAATTCCTCGTGAGCTGCATAGATCGGAGCTGAATTGGAATCGATGGTCATGAGATCGATGACAGCGCCGGAGAGCGGCATGGCTCCATTGATGGCGGATGAGACAGAACTATTCCCACCAACATTTCCGAACGCACCACCGTTCGCCGCCAGGAAGTCCGTCAACGCGATTGACGAGAACACGTCCGAAGGATCAAGCGTCGCCGCCGTAGCCGCCATAACGCCCCCCGCCGACTCACCGCTTACAAATATCGCGTCCCCTCGAGTCCCATATGAGTTTGAACCTTCCGCGTCCGCTCGCATAAATCGGACGGCTGCAAACATGTCATGCGTGGCTTTGAGGCCCGCGATCGCCAATTCGTCAGCTGAAATTGGCGCGCCGCCCAGGACCCGGTAATCGATAGTGACGGCAACATAGCCCCGGCGTGCGAAGTTCTGCGCAATGGGTTCGACGGCTTCCCGGTCTTGCGCGATAAACCCGCCTCCTGAAGCGACGACCATGACGGGCCGGTCGACGCGGGTATCGCCTTCGGGCGTGTACAAGTCCAGCAACAGCCCCGGCGCAAAACTGATATCTCTGATCACCTCGACATCTGAGAATACCTGTTCAAGATATGGTTGCCCGGTATCCGTTTCGTCGCTGACTGTGATCGACACATCGAGACTGACGCGGCCTCCATTGGAGTCGCTGACGGAGAGCGTTAGCTCGTAAACATTGTCGCCGTTTTGATCCGCAGGACTTTCAAAATCCGGTGGCGCGACAAATCGGATCGCGCCCGTTGAAGCATCTATCGTGAAGGTGTCCGCGTCGATGCCGTCGATTGAAAAGCTCAGTGCGTCACCATCGGGATCGGTCGCCATCGCTGCGTAAACGACGCCCGTGACGTTTTCCGCAACGCTCAAGGACGCGGGCGATGTGATCGTGGGCAATTGATTGGAAATCGGCATCGGCAGTTCCGGCGGACTGTTGCCAGACCCGCCGCTACAAGCCCCGAAGAGCAGGAACATCGCGGAAGACAGCACGCCATGTCGGAGTGTTGTAAACGTGAACACGGGCTCCAAGCATCCTCTTGTGGTTATTGGCATTTGTATGCAGACCTTATCTATCGGCCATAGACCAGGCCCGACGGGCAGACACGATACAATCCCAATACAAATATGTATGAGTGACTTCAGGGGATGGGGTATCTAAGCTGGAGACAAAGTTACTGGGGTGTCGGTTGATTGAACATCTTATTTGTCGAGGATAACGAAGAAACTGCCGCATTTGTTGCGCGCGGGCTGGAAGAGGCGGGTGATACGGTCACCGTCGTTTCTGATGCGAAGAACGGTCTGCTCGCCGCCGCGGCGGGTCGGTTTGATGTGATCGTGTTCGACAGATTGTTGCCCGGCATGGATGGTCTGGATGCGGTTCGGGTTTTACGTCAGTCCGGGGTCACGACGCCAATCATCATGCTAACAGCCTTGTCTGGCATTGATGATCGCGTCGATGGGCTTGAAGCCGGAGCCGACGATTATTTGGTCAAACCATTCGCGTTTTCAGAATTGCATGCGCGCATACGCGCCTTGTCGCGGCGCCAGCCCCTGACCGAAGAAATCACGCGTTTGCAAGTCGGCGACCTTATCATGGAACGCACCACTCAAACCGCGACCCGAGACAATCAGGTTCTGGATCTGTTACCGCGTGAATATCGGATTTTGGAATACCTGATGCAGAATGAGGGTCAGCTGGTCACCCGCACAATGCTGCTGGAGAAAATCTGGGGCTATAAATTCGATCCAAAGACCAGCCTTGTGCAAACGCATTTGAGTCGGTTGCGCGCCAAGGTCGATAAACCATTTAAGACGGAGCTGATCCGCACGGTGAGAGGGTCGGGCTATGTCATCGCGGCGCCCTAGGCAGTTTCTGAGTTCGACTGTGTTTCGACGCGCCCTGCTCGCCAATCTGGCGGGTCTGGTGGCAATCCTGCTCGCGATGTGGGGCATATTTGCGTTCCATTACTGGCAAGAAACGCGATCCATGCGCGTAGATATAGAAACCGTCGAAACTGAATTGCTTGAGGCCTATGAAGAAGGCGGCCTGGAGCAGGTCACGAGCGCCCTTACCTATGATGGCCGCGCCGAATGGGAGCCGGATTGGCTGTTCGCGATCATGGAAGAGGATGAGTACATTGTCCGCTTGGTCGATAACGAGGATCATACAATCGCTGGGTTTGATGCGATCGATCCGTCAGGCGGCTGGTCACACACTTATGTCGATCATGAGGATTTCGACCAACATCCCGTTGTCGCCTTCCGGTTCGGGCTCGAACTGGATGAGGCCGAGCTGATCATAGGTCAATTCGTACCGGACCGATTGCTGATTTTACGGGAATTGCTCCTGCGAGGCACCTGGCTGCTATCACTCGCGCTGTTGCCGATCGCTTTGGTTGCCGGCCTTTTGACGAGTCGATCCGTTTTCGAGCGATTGAGCACGATTTCAGACACAGCTGAGCAAGTGAGCCAAGGGCGGTTTGGGGCCCGCGTCCCTTTAACTGGAAATGGCGACGAGTTCGACCGCGTCGGTGAAGCGGTCAATGACATGCTCACGCAAATCGCGACATTGGCGCGGAACTTAGAGGGCGTCTCGGTGGGTGCAGCGCATGACCTCAAAACGCCAGTATCCAATCTGGCGGGAAGGTTGCAGCTCATCGAGCGCGACCTAACCAATCCCGAAGCAACCAGGGAACACGTTCAGGTGGCGCAAAATCATATTCAGGCCTTGCTGCGTACCCTGGACGCACTGTTCCGCCTTGGCGAGGTTGAGGCCGGCAAACGCAAGGCCGCATTCGCCACAGTCGATCTCTCGGAATTGGTCGAAGATCTTGGCGACAGTTTCCGGCCTGTGTTTGAAGAAGCCGACAAGACGATTGAAGTGCGCACAACGCCCCGCATTCAGATTGTCGGCGACAGTGACCTGCTCACACAAATGATCAGCAATCTCCTCGAGAATATCATCGAGCACGCGCGCGATGGGGCGCATGCCTGGATCCGACTGCGTGCATCAGGGGCATCTGCCCATCTCGAAGTCGGCGATGATGGCCCCGGTCTACCGGCCCTGAACGGCGAAGATGTGTTCGAACGCTTTTTCCGTTTGGATGCCAGCCGCAGCACGGCGGGCAATGGATTGGGATTGAGCCTGGTCAGGTCGATCGCGGAGCTGCATGACGGTCGAGCCAGACTGATCGCCTCCGAGCCCGGCGCCGTCTTCGAGGTTGAAATTCCATTAATTTTTTCAGATTGAGCCCATACAAATCTGTATGATCTTGTGGGTCGAATTGTAAAATCACGTCTAACCAAATGGCGATACATTTCCATCAGAGTGTTTCCTTACTCGGATTGGAGATCACGATGCTTCGATGCTTACAGCCCACTCGCCGGTCTCACCTGACCACTGCGAGCCTTGCCGTTCTTCTTGCAATGGGGGGCTGTGGTGGTGGTGGGGGTGGTGGTGACAATAGTCTTCCTGCGTCCCCTCAGGCTGTTGTACCGTCACCGCCACCGCCTCCTCCTTCTCCAACGCCGCCGCCATCTACGAGCACGGGTGCGTTTGCAACCGAGCTGAGCACATCCCGGTTTTTGACCCAGGCCACTTTCGGCCCAACCCAAGCTGAGGTCTCGGCCTTAACCGGCACCAGCGCTTCCGCATGGTTTTCTGCGGAGTTGCAAAAGCCTGCGAGTTTGAATGTACCGCAATTACAAGCCTATCGGTCCATGGTCCCTGAGGATGGCGATCCGAATATTGCCGCATATGGCACGACCTACTCGTTTTGGCGCAATTCGATTGAGGGGAATGATCAGTTGCGTCAGCGTATGGCCTTCGCCCTGTCGCAAATACTGGTTGTGTCAAATTTTGGCGGCGAAACGCTCACAGATATTCCTGAGGCCGTCTCCTATTATCAGGATGTGCTGACGCGCAACGCATTTGGCAATTATCGCGATCTTCTGGAAGAGGTGACCTATTCCCCGGCGATGGGGTACTACCTGACCTATATGGGAAACCAGAAAGCAGACCCGGTGACCGGCCGGATGCCGGACGAAAATTATGCCCGCGAATTACTTCAGCTTTTCACCATCGGTGTCATCCAATTGGGACCAGACGGAGAGCCAGTCCTTGATGCACAAGCCCAGCCAATTGAGCTTTATACGAATATGGACATTACCGGTCTCGCGCGCGTGTTCACAGGTCTTAATGTGTTCGAGTTTCCAGATGATAACGGGTCTTTCCCTGACGTCTGGCTGCGCCCCATGGTCGAGTATGCAGAGTCCGTTTCGGACGCGCCGAAGCAGTTCCTCGACTGCTCCATCCCCGGCAACACAAACACTGCGGACAGTATAGACCAGGCGCTCGATTGCATCATGGCCCACCCGAATGTGGCGCCCTTCATTTCTCGACAGTTGATTCAACGCTTCACCACCAGTGATCCGGACCCCGACTATGTGCAGCGCGTTGCGTCGGTTTTTGATGCGGGACGGTATAACTTACCGGATGGCACTGCGGTGGGGACAGGTCGCAAAGGCGATCTCGACGCAACCCTCGCGGCCATCCTATTTGACAGCGATGCAAGGTCCGACTCGGCGTTGACGGATGTCAGGTTCGGCAAAGTTCGCGAACCCTTGCTTCGGTTCACCCAATGGGCGCGAGCGTTTGATGCCGATGCATCATACCCAGAATACGGGATCGAGCTTTTGGATTTATCTGAACCGAGCGCTCTTTCGCAACATCCCTATCGGGCGCGCTCGGTGTTTAACTTCTATCGCCCCGGGTACATCGCACCAGGAACGCAGTCCGGAGCCCTCGGCATGACGGCGCCGGAGCTGCAAATCGTCAATGCAAGTTCGACACCGGGCTATATCAACTTCATCATGTACTGGGCCTATGGCGGTCAAAGCCGCGAGGATTACAATGTGCTGGCACAGGAAGTTTCGCGCGAACTTCAAATTCCCGTCGACCGCGCCAAACTGGAACGGGCTTTTGCCCCGGATTATACCGACGAAATAGCGCTCGCAAATGATGCAGCAGCTTTGGTCGATCATCTCGATCGCTTGCTCGCTTATGGCAGTTTGTCGACCGAGACAAAGACATCCATCGTTACTGCGCTGGAGCGTGCCCCTGTTGCTGGACCTGGCGACACGGACGGCCAGCGCGACCGTGTCGGATTGGCGATCTCTCTAGTCATGACCTCCCCCGATTATCTTGTTCAGCGCTAGGAGCCGACCCATGACATCCACACGCAGAAACTTCATCAAAGCCCTAGGCGCCAGCACTGTCGCCGCAACCGCTATGAGCGGTGCCCCAAGCGTATTCTCCGCCCAAGCTGCAGAGACCAGCGGATACAAAGCGCTTGTATGCGTCTTCCTATTTGGCGGCCTGGACAATCACGATGTGATCCTACCCTACGATCAATCAAATTATGACCAGTTTTCGCAATTGCGGTCATCGCTTATTGCGCAGCAAAGCGCCACACGCGCGCGCAATGCGCTGCTCCCGCTCAACCCAGCGTCATCAACCGTTTTGCAAGGACGCCAGGTCGCGCTGCCACCGGAGATGCCTCAATTGAAGGCTCTGTTCGATCAACGGCGCCTCGCCATCGTTGGCAATGTCGGTCCCCTGATCGAGCCCGTTACACGCGCGCGCTTTGAAAGTGGCGCCGCGCGATTGCCGCCACGCTTGTTTTCTCACAATGACCAGCAAGCGACCTGGCAATCCAGTATGCCAGAAGGGGCGCAGTTTGGTTGGGGTGGCTTGTTTGCAGACGCCGTGCTTGCTTCGGGCGCCAATAATGGATCAGCGCAGTTCGCAACCATCGCAACGGAAGAAGTAGGTCCGTTCCTCACAGGACGAAATGCCGTTCCTTATCGCGTCAGTCCAAGCGGCGCCGCCCGGCTCGATTTCCTTGATGATTTTTATGCAGAAGTCGCTGACGAGCAGGCTGAATTCTTGAATGCGGTTCGGTCACAGCTGTCCGCCTCATCCTACCGTGGCAACCATATTTTGGAACAGGATATGGCAACCGCCTTTTCAACAGGCCTCGCGACGAACACAGCTTACGATCAAGCACGCTCCAATGGCAGAGCCTTGAGCACGGTCTTCCCTGCAGGTTCGCTTTCGGGTCAACTGTGCGCAGTCGCAGAAACCATCAATGTCCGCAGTGAGCTCAACGCCAACCGCCAGATTTTCTTCGTCGGCATCGGTGGTTTCGATACGCATTCGGGACAGGCAACAAGCCTGCCGCGTCTCTTGTCTGAAATTGATGGCGCACTCGCATCGTTTAACACTGCTATGGACGAACTCGGCCTGTCGCGAGACGTTACTCTGTTCACCGCCTCTGACTTTGGGCGGACACTTGCTGTAAATGGCGACGGGACTGATCATGGCTGGGGCGGGCATTACTTCGTGCTTGGTGGCGCGGTGAATGGTGGCGAGCTCTATGGCGCGGTGCCGCCCCCCGCCTTCGGACACGACCAGGATAGTGGCGGTGGACGCCTTATTCCGTCAATAGCGGTGGAACAATATGCGGCTGAACTTGGCCGATGGTTTGGTCTATCAAGTGGCGAGTTGGCGACAGCTCTTCCGAACCTTGGAAGCTTCGATGCGCTGCCGCAGCCGTTTCTATCCATTGGTGGTTGATGACGACTGTCGAACACACACGTCTTTGCCCCGCGGCGGCCCTGTTCCCGCATTGTCATCTCTGGTGAACGCACGTTAGCCCGCTTCGACAATCCGGTTGGTCTGCGCTCCCAAGTCAATCGCGCCATCTGGGGTCGCAACCTGGCATTTTAGGACATTCCCTGGTCGCAAATAGTCTGGGTCCTTCACTGCGCGCTTGGCGATGATTGCGCTTCTTTGGATTGGCGACATCAACGCTCCCACGAACATGGCAAGCTTCCCAGGGACTTTCAGCGCGACGCCGCCGGGTGTGCCGGTCGCAATCATATCGCCGGGTTTAAGGTCTCGTATTTGCGAGAGTTCGGTCAAAGTCGCTGCGGGTTTGTGGATCATGTCCGCGGCGACATTCCGTTGCCGTTCCTCGCCATTCACCGACAGAGTCAGGACCAATTCGCCGTAGCGCCGCAACTCATCAGGCGTGAGCAAGACGAGGAAAGGCCCGGTTGGACCGAACGTCCGGTAGGATTTGGCTTTGCAGAATTGCTCATGAGAGACCTGAACATCTCTGGCAGAGATATCATTCGTGATGGTCAAGGCCCCAACAAATTCGTGCAAGTTGTCATCGGTCACTTCGACGGGTGCGGTAATCGGGCGAGAGACGATCAAAGCGAGCTCGATCTCATAGTCGAGTGCTTTCACATGTGCGGGTCGAACCACGTCATCCGTTGGGCCGCAAATACAAGAAGAGGCCTTATGGAAGAAAATGTTATGGACGGCGTCTTTAGGGTCACGCCCAATTTCCTCTAAATGGCTCGCATAGTTTAAGCCCTGGCAGATATAGTCTGCATCTTGCGTCACCGGACTCAGCAGGTCGAGCGAATGTAAGTCTAAGTCAAACGCGCCGGCGGCACGCGCAGCGTCTGCGCCGCCCTCTGTAAGAAATCGGCCTGTCGTTGGCCAATCACCTGACAAAGCTGCCACTTTGCCATCTAAGTGCACGCCCCATTGCGGCCCAGCGGCTGTTTGAAATCGAACGACTTGAATCACCATGATGCGATCTCCCAGAATTAAGACAGGTAAGTTTCGACCGCATCGCGGGCTTGGTCGGGCGTTGCGCCCAAAAGGCGAAGCATCGCGTCACACGTATCGCGGTTGATTGATTTATTGCGACGCCCCACAAGCTGCGCCTCGACCGCAAGCACCATCAAGGCACCGATCTGAAACAGACGAAATTTGTCCGGAATCTGAAGCGGCGCGCCCTGGCCGATGGCGAGCTGGATATCCGCCAGAAGGTTCTTGGCAAAATCCAATTGCATATCAAACGCGTTCTTAGAGGCTTCTGACAGCATCTTGCCCCAGTCACGATTGGCCGCGGCGCGTGAGATAAACATGTCGGTTGAAACAACGATCCGCCCCAGCCCTGTCTCAACATCTTGCACGCGCTCCGCGATGTCTTCGGCCAGAACGATCGCAATGGCGGTCGCGGCTTCGCGGATGAGTTGCTCGCGATCATCAAAGTGATTGTAAAACGTCCCATTCGAGAGGCCGGCGGCACGCGTCAGCTCTTGCACCGTCGTGTTCAGCACACCGCGCTCAGCGACGAGTGCGATCGCGCTATCGATCAGTAGGGAGCGGGTTCTTACGCGTTTGCCTTCATTGCGGGCGCGGTCGTGGAAGAAGTGCTGCACAGGGCAATCCTCATCTGAATTTCGAACTTCGATTTACGCGTCCTAGCACTAATTGTTGACAGTGTCAAAAATGAAAGTATGTATAAAAATGAATTGAGTGTTAAATTTCATAAATGACTGGAGCGACCGCCCAATTGATCGCGGCCCTCCATCGACAAGGAGCTAGGAATGGATTTGGGATTGGCTGGAAAGTCCGCCATCATTTGTGCGTCTTCACGTGGACTCGGCAAATCTTGCGCCGCCTCTCTGGTGCGCGAGGGCGTCAATGTTGTGATCAATGGGCGCGACGCGGAATCCCTTGCAGAAGCAAAAGAGGAGCTGGCAGCGATGGGCGGTGGCACTGTCACAGCTGTTGCTGGCGACGTCGAAAAAGAAGCAGATCGGGACCAGTTATTTGAGGCCTGCCCATCGCCTGACATTCTGGTGAACAATAATGCGGGCCCACCTCCTGGGCTGTTTTTGACCTGGGGTGAAGATGAGTGGAATGGCGCGTTACAGTCTAATCTACTCGCCCCTCTCATGATGATCAAAGCGGCGCTTCCCGGTATGCAAGAGCGGAAGTTCGGGCGCATCGTGAATATCACTTCCGCCATGGTGAAGTCCCCGCATCCGTTCATGGGGCTGTCGACCACCGCGCGCACCGGACTCACGGCCATGTGCAAGGCCCTGTCGCTTGATGTCGCGAAAGACAATGTCACCATCAACAATATGTTGCCTGAGCGGTTCGACACCAATCGTCAAAAGCAAATGGCCCAGCTCGCCGCAGCGATGAAACAAACAACTGTCGAAGAAGAACGCGCGGCAATCATCGAAGCCATCCCAGCCAAGCGTATGGGCGACCCAGATGAGTTTGGGGAGGCGTGTGCCTTCCTGTGCAGCGCGCAGGCTGGCTTCATCACCGGACAAAACCTTCAACTCGATGGCGGTGCCTATTCAGGCCTGATGTAATCCGAAGAGGAAAGTCTCATGGACTCTGTTTTACTCGCAAAAATTCTATTGAGCTTTGTGGCCACCATGCAGTGCATTGGCCCCATCCGTGCCGACTTCAATCAGACGCACGCGACCAATCCGCTGTGGACGCCGCATGCCCGCTTTCATGTCGTCTGGCAGGTGCTGTCTCAATCCGGCATCTCCTTGATTGCTCTGGCGCTCATCTGGTTTTTCCCAAGCCCGTTCACGATCTGGTTGGCTGTGATCCTAAACTTCAATTGGCTGGTCAGTTTCGTCGCGACGCTCTCAACCATGTCGGTGTATGACGGCTCACTTAAGGACGTGAATGGGATCAAGCCGTTCAAGTTCGGGTTCGGTGGCAACACGCTTGAAGTAGACACAAACGTCTTCGGGGCGTGCTTGCTCACACTCGTCAACTCGGCCGCGGTGTTCGTGTTGTTGTCCAACCCAGACGCCGTCGCGGCGCTTTAATCGGGAGGCTGATGATGAAACTCGATCCAACAACGCTCCAGACCAAAGAAGTTCTGAACTGGCAAGGCGTGCATCTGCTGAACTACTCGCAGTCTTCGTGCTCTCAGAAAGTGCGTATTCTGCTCGCCGAAAAAGGCGTGTCTTACCGCTCCCGCGAAGTCGACATCAAAAACGCGGCGCACACCTCTCCTTGGTATCTCGGAATTAACTCCCGCGGTGTGGTGCCTGTTCTCGTTCATGACGGCGACGTCCATATCGAGAGCAATGACATCTTGCGCTACATTGATGAGACCTTTTCATCCGACCACCAATGGGTTCCCGCGAAAGGCGCTCATAAGGAGGTCACGGACCAGCTCTTAGCTCTGGAAGCCGATCTGCATACGCATCTGCGCGTGGTGACCATGGGATACTTGTTACCCCACTCGGTCGCCAAGAAGAGCGAGGCTGAACTGGAAGCCTATGCCGGCAATGGCAAGGACGACCCTTACCGCGCCGCGCAAATTCAATGGTGGCGCGACTTCGGCGAACACGGCGTGACAGACGATCAGGCGCGCACTGCGGTGCTCGCGTTTTATGACGCCTTCAGTCAACTCGAAGACCTATTGGGGGATCGCAAATGGCTGCTGGGTGACGACCCTACGGTGATTGATATCGCCTGGTTCATCTCGCTGCATCGCATTGCTTTAGCGGGTTACCCTATCAATGCGCACCCTAAGCTGAACAAGCTCTATCAGCGTATGAAAGCCCGCCCTGCGTTTCGAACAGAAATCGCGAAAGGACCGGCCATCGTTCACATTGCAGGGCCCCTCTATCGCTTCGTGCGACGCGCGAAAGGTACGTCCTTGAAGGCCGTCTTTGAGACAACCCATCCAGCGCTCAAGACTGCGTAACCCAGGCTCAAAGATCACAAGGAGGCTGAGGCAATGACACGTGTTCCCGAAACCAAGACGCAAGTGCTGATCGTCGGCGCAGGTCCGGCCGGCCTGGTCATGGCCCTGTGCCTGGCCAAATGCGGCGTCAAATCTGTCATCATAGAGCGCCAGCCTGAGATCAATCCTCATCCAAAGGCGCACGAACTCAACACGCGGTCTTTGGAAATCCTCGCCAGCCTCGGGATTTCGCTCGAAGAGCTCAGTGCGGAAGCCTCGCCAAAATCTGATGGTTGCCGCATCGCCTTTTGCACCACGATCAATCAAGAGTTCGGCGCGATCGATCTCCTCAAGGACATTGACGATCCTGAGAAGTATGACCGCTACCTTGAGAGCGACGTCCCCTATCTCAATATCTCGCAAACCGAAGTCGAGCGCATTATCCGCCGCCACGTCATGGCAAATTCGCACATCGATCTGCGCTTGAATCATGAATGGCAAAGCGTTGAGTCGAACGCGAGCGGAACCCGGTCTTCGATCAAAGATCGCTCGGATGATCGCTTCTATGCAATCGAAGCTGACTGGCTGATCGCCGCCGATGGCGCGGGGAGCCGCGTGCGCCAAGCCCGCGGGATCGAGATGATCGGACCGGAGAAGATTCAGGATTTCAAGAACGCTTACTTCGAACTCAATCTCCGTCACCACATCGAGCGTCCGGCGAAGCTCTACTGGATCTTTGAGCCGGCCGCCGTCGGTACGTTTATCGCGCATCATATTGAGAAGCGCTGGGTCTATAACGTCCCCATCTACGAACCATGGGAGAGCTCCGACGATTATACCGATGAAATCTTGGCGGAACGGATCAAATGCGCGCTCGGATTGGACGACGGCGAGGTCGAGATAAAATCTACCAGCGTTTGGCGCATGACCGTTCAAACCGCGGAGACATGGCGCGATGGTCGCGTATTTCTGGTGGGCGACGCGGCCCACAGGTTTCCCCCCACGGGCGGTCTTGGCATGAATTCCGGCATTGGCGATGTGCACAATCTCGCATGGAAGCTCGCCCAAGTCCTTCAAACCGGGGCCGATGAAAGTCTGCTGGACACGTACGAGGTCGAACGCAAACCTGTGGCAGACCGGAATGCGGCTGAGAGCTTCGAAAACTTTGAGCGAATATTTGACGTTGTGAAGGGTATTGGTCTGGATCCTGAGGGTGCGGAAAAAGCGGCGCGGCTGCGCGGGTCCAGATTGCTGCGTTTGCTCCCAGGGTTTTTACGAACCGGTTTGATGAACGCCCTCAACCGCCTCGTTCGCGGACGTATTCGAAAGTCCCTCTCAGATGCAGCGCAAGTCTCAAAGCTACGCGCCACGATTCAGGATCAGGTGCCTCATTTCGATCGCATCGGTCTCGACCTTGGTTACATTTATGAAAGCACCGCGATCATCTCTGACGGCACAGAGACCCCTCCCGCAGAAGTGACGACATACACCCCGAGTTGTCAGCCCGGCGCGCGCTTTCCGCATATCTGGCTGGTACCAGAAACCGGCTCTATCTCATCCCATAGTTTGCTGGAATATGGTCAGTGGACGCTTATCAGTTTTGGCGACGATTTAGCCCAATCTGATCCAACTGTAGACCTGATCGAGACTGACGCAATTCACCGCATTCATGTCGATCGGTTAGATATTCCCGAGACAGGAAAGAGCGCCCTCAAAGCGCTTTGTGAGATCGGTGAAACGGGGCGCATTCTCATTCGACCCGATGGACACGTCGCCCTGCGCGAGACAGACCGCGTGGACGTCGCCTCAGATCAGTTCGCCAAGCAGCTCGCCCGCCTCGGGTTCGAGGATCACTCCGCCAAAGTCCACGCGACACTGAACTAGGAACGAGATGATGCTATCAAAATTTGGCCGATACCTCGGGATGATCCTCCTGCTCTTTGGCGGCCTGATCTTTCTCGCTTGGGTCACATCGCCAGATCCAAAATTCAATCCGGCGAGTTTTGAGGACGCGCCTTTCGAGCAGAACCTTGCCAATCCCGCTGACGCGATCACATTGGCGCAGTCTCTCGACCCGAACGGAGAAACCGTCACGATCCTGGTTGTCGATTGTGATGGTGAAACGGTTGAGGGCATCGACCTTGCCGACTTAGGCGCGCCCCGCTCCGATGATCCATTTGTCGCGCTGGCTGCTGTCGATGAGGCGGTCATTCGCACGGCCGTCTCGCAGCCTTTCGAGAGACGACAAGTAAACGTGTCTTCCCTTTTGCCGTCCGGGCCGACCGGTGGTCAGCACTTAGGGATTGGAACCAACTTTCCGGAACATGCGGAAGAGGCCAACAGCGACGCGGTTTTCAATTTTCCGAAGTTTGGCACCGCCACCCCTGCCCGCACATCCGTTATAGCGCCGGAGGGCGGATTGCTCGATTACGAGGTCGAGCTTTGCATGCGGTTTGACCGTCCGATTACCTCCATAGAAGAATTCGATGCTGCGGTGAAAGGCGTCTTTCTCTGTGCCGACTTCACCGATCGCATAAAGCTCTTGAAACTTGCCGATCCGGAAAATCTCGATTCCGGGTATGGTTTTAGTGACGCGAAAAGCGGCGTGGGATTTTTTCCAACTGGCCCATTCTTAGTCGTCCCGAACGACTGGTCGTCGTTCATCGCCGACACCAGAATGATGACCTATCTGAATGGCGAGCCGCGCCAAGATGCTCGCGGCGAGGAGATGATCCTCGATTTTCGCGCTTTGACCGAAAAGGTCCTGGGCGACATGGACCGGGCTCGGTTTTCTTACCGGAACGCGTTCTACACGCTCGCTCCGAATACTCGCATTGAACAGGATATGACCTTAATGTCGGGCACGTCCGAAGGGGTCATTTTCACCGTCCCGCAGCGGCACGACTATATCGAGATCGTGATCGGATACGCCCTAAATGGCGGACCCTTCAGCAAAAAAAAAGATCTCATGGGCTTTGCGGTCGACGCGTTTATCCAAAGTGAGATCGCATCGGGACACTTTCTTCAACCGGGTGATGTGGTGACATATCAAGCGAGCGGTCTGGGCGACATCAGCGTCGAAATAGTCTCAGCAGAGGCGCGTTGAGCGAATGGTGTTGGTGACGCGTCGAAGTTTAGTGGGAGGCGTTGCTATGGCAGGCGTGGCTGGACTTGGCTGGAACTGGTTTAACAAAGAAGCACCGGGAACCCGCGGCGTGAACCAGAATGCCCCTGTCCCAAAATCGCGGAAAGACCTCAATCTCCTGATCATCATGGTCGATCAGGAACGTCCTTGGGACACGCTACCGGCAGACATAGACTTGCCCCATCGCTTTCGCATCGCCGAGCGCGGTACGAGCTTCACGAATATGAACGTGACCAGCCCACTTTGCACACCCTCCCGATCGGTCTTCTGGACAGGCCAACATGTTCAACACACGCGGGTGCAGGACAATACAAACGTCCCGCTTATCGGGCGGCCGCTGAACCCCGCTATTCCAACTCTGGGGCACATGCTTCGAGATGCGGGGTTCTATACCGCGTACAAAGGCAAATGGCATTTGCACGAGCTCCCGAAAGACGCGGCGTGGGAGCAATCTCCGAAGCGCGCGGATGCTCTCGAAGACTATGGGTTTTCCGACTATGGCTGGGGGCCTGAGTTCATCGACGAGCAGGCCGGGTGGAAATATGATGGCAAGATCGCTGAGGACGCAGCGAGGTGGCTAACGGGCAAGTCCGATAGTGTCGGAAAGCCTTGGGCGCTCACCGTAAGTTTCGTGAACCCACACGACATCATGTATTTCGACGCGACCGGAGAGCAGGCGAACACTCGCGTTCAGAATGTCTTTCCCGGCCCGGTCCTTCCGTGTCCGGACGATCCCATCTATCAGTTTGATCGCTGGGACGACGCACCTCGGAATTTCCGATCATCTCACCATCCGGGTCAAATGCCGGCCCAGGCCGATTATGATCGATACATGGATTATTTTTACGGCAAGATGCCCCACGACAATGTCGAGGCCTGGATCCGTTTCAGCCAGTATTACCTCAATTGCATTCGCGACGTGGATCGGCATATCGGCACCGTCCTCGACGCATTGGAAGCAACCGGCCAAGCCGACCGAACGGTGATCGCGCTCGTGTCGGATCATGGCGAAATGGGCGGCGTCCATGGTCTGCGGCAGAAAGGCCCATGGATGTACCGCGAGAATATCGGTGTCCCATTTGTCGTCTCTCATCCGGATACAAGAGCGCAGAAGACAAACCCTGGAATCGTCTCGGCAGTAGACTTTACGCCGACGATGATGGGCTTGTTGGGCATGGAGGCGCCCGGGGTCAAAAATCGCTACACCGCGATGCGCGGATCAGATGTTTCAGAACATCTCGGATCCGGTTCAACGCCGAGGAGTGACTCAGGCGAAGGCGCCCTGATTACCTATAGTGTCGGACACCATATCGACACCGAGTTCGCGCGGGCGAACTTTGAGAAACGTCGTGCGCGTGAAACGGAAGATGATTTTGAACGCCAAGCCGATGCCGGATGGGTGCCTGATCTTTCGCCCCGCGGATTCATGCGAGGAATTGTGACCGACGACTATAAATTCGCGCGGTACTTCTCTCCGCGCGAACACCATACGCCGACATCATTGGACGCTCTGAAAGCGCGAAACGACTTGGAGTTGTTCGACTTAAAGTCAGACCCTGGCGAGACTAAAAATTTAGCGGGCGCTTCGAGTGCTTCAGACGATCTCATTCTTTCCTTAAACAATAAGCTGAACGCACTGATTGCCACGGAGGTTGGACCCGATGATGGTCGCGACTTACCGGGCCCCACCTTTTTCTGGCGCGCTTAGGGATCGCCCCCGCTCGCTTCATCAAGATGTCATGCCCGGCGGTTTCGAGCTCAACTTATCTCATGTGCTGTCACTCGGCTGAGGTCGAGTGCTCACATAAGCGATGGTCGTGAATACCAGACCAATAATCCAGAGGCCTGGCCCAATCGCCGCCGCCGGTAAGCCAAGACCGCCCTGCCAAACCGGGAATAGTAAAAACCCAATATCCTCAACAGAAATCAAGAAGGCAGAGAGCCAGTAGGCGACGGTATTGTTCCGCCAATTGTACCAAGACAATCCAAGCCCCAGAACACCGACCCAAATGAGCGTCCAATGGCCTTGTGCAAGACGCCCGGCCGCTTCGCTGAGCATCCCAGCGTCCGCGCGCGCGATCAGGCGCTCAACACCGAGGGCGATATGCAGAAGCGACCATAGCGCATATGCGACGGCGCCAATTTTTGCGAAGATCATTTCATTCTCCGAATGCTTAGACCTATGCCTATAGCTCAAGCTCAGGCGGTTTGGCGATGCGAGAAGAACTCCCCGCGTTTGACCTGAAGCACCACCACGATAATCCCAAGCCCGAGCGCTGCACCCATGGCGGATGAGAATGCGCCGAAAATCAATATCAAGGAGGCCGACCAAAGGATGGCTGCAATGCCCACGGCCGCTCGAATGTCGACATTCAAGGCCATTAGTAACAGCGTGCTGAACAGGTAAAGTGATTTCGACCAGTACACTTTATTGGCGTCGAGCAGCACATCTGGGGGCGCAACGGCGTTGCTATAGGTCGCAAAGATGTTCACGCCATCGCCAAACCACAATGCCAAGGTCATTCGTCCTAGCGTGTACAAATATCCCACAACGATCAGATAGAATGCCCAATCGGTCTTTAGCGAGTATCGAAACAAGTTCATGAGAAGTCCTCCGGTTTAAAACAAGTTGGCTGAGAGCCAGATAAACGCGTCTCTGACATCGAAGATGAGCGACACGCCGTAGAAAAAGAGCATCAAGCTGGCCCATATTCCGTATACGGACGGCAGCTTGATCTCAGCGCGATAACGATAGAGGGCGTAGATGGCTGGCGCCCATACGATGATATGGCCGAGCGAGACCAATCCGCCTTGCACCGTATAGACGCCCGTGCCTTCCACGATGGCGATCCAGGCATGGCTGAAGAGCCAGGCCCCAAGCACCCAACGCGCCGCGACGTGCTTTCGGACAAAAAAGACCGCGGCAAGGTTCGTGAGCAACATCGCCCCCAGCCAGATTTTCATCACCAGCGGCATATTTCGACGCGCTTCCATATTCCAATCTTCCAAAGCGTAAGAAGCGGTCGCTTCGGGCACGAACGTGATTGAGCAGATCAGAAGAAGCAAAGCGGCGGCGAGGAAACGCGAGGGATAAGAACCGATCATTTTTAGTGTCTTTCCATTGAAGCTGATCATGATGCGGGCTGAGAGAATCGCCGCCGCGACCATCGAAACCCCTGCCAGCCCCACCCGCTGAAAATCACCAACCAAGCGACACCATGCGTGAGGTATTTGATCAGATCGAGTTTCGGGATGAGCGAGTAATAAAGGGGTAACAAACCTGCGTCCGCGTCCGGGAAGTTCTGCATAATCACCGGCATAAATGTGTTGGCGATCAACACCGACGTAAAATACGTGAACGCCAAAACAGTTAGGCCGAGCCGCACCAACGAAGACTGGACCGTCGAGCGATACACTGTCATCAAGAAGCAAACAAAAGCTGGCGGGGCGAGCGCATCAGCGCCGAGTTGAAAGACGGCATAAGCATCGCGTCCGTCTTCACCAAGCGCGTCAGCGAATGCGATCACTTCGGTTATGCCGTAGCCAAATTGCCCATCCAGCGGCGTGATGCCTCCGGCCATGAGGCTGAGCGCCTGCATCTCCCCGAAGACGTATCGCAGACTGCCGAAGAGGAGGATTGCCGCCATCAAGATCAGCAGCGGATTTGCCAGTATGGCCCGCCCGCGTGCGCTGAACATCAAATAGTAAGCGGCGACCGACCATGACCAGCCAATCAGGGTCCACCAAGTGAAGTATGACGGGTCTGGAAAGACGGTCATCAGTCCGATGCGACAGGGTGCAACTGCCCCCGAACGTCCCCGAAAAAGGTCTGGCTGGTAGTATGCAGGTTGAAGTAAAGCTCTCGCTGAAACGCGATATTGGCCATGCCCGCGACGGTTTTGACTTTGTCATTCGGGATCGTCTGAACAATCGGGCACCCGGCGGTGAACGCCCCCACCAAACCATGTCCGTGCTCCGTGACCGCGACGATGTCGTGATTGTCAATTTCGAAGAAGACTTCGCCGTCCGCGAATTCTTCTACGAGATCATGGTCCATACCGAAGTCGACAATAATCGGACCGAGCTGACCCGGGCGCCCACAGTGAATGTGGAACATGCTGATTTCATCGAGTTTGACGCCTTCGAGTTTGACGTGCGCATAGGCTTTGCTGAAATCGCGGTTGAAGGTCAGCGTCCCATGCCCGCGCGAGGGACGATCAGCGCGGTCCGTTGAAGGCGTCGTAGACTTGAATTGTTTCGGCGTGAGACGCGGCACCTCTTCCTCTTCACCAGCTTGTTGGTGCGGGGTGAGCCAACCCTGAAACACAGCGCCCGGCTCTTCGCCTATGCTGGGTTGCAGCTCAATGCCGCTTAACGCGCTGTCGGCATTGGCAAATGGCAGCGGAGCGATGAGGCAGAGTGCGAAGAGTTTTTTCAACATGTTTAGGGTCCTATGTGTCGTGTAATTTTCGGTCAGGCCGCGGCTTTCTGAGAGAAGGCTTGAAGCTTTTGCAGCGCCGTGATGCCGATCGCTGGATCAGGCGTCTTTCGGGCGGATCCGAAAACGCTGAGGCGACTTTCCTTTAGCCATGCGTTCAAGGCGGGCACGCTGGACCAGACCGCGAAATTCATAATGAAGCTTGCCGTCATCTTGAAGAACTCATCCGGCGTGCTGGGGTGCGGGATGACGGATGCGAGCTTGTTTTTTTCCTCAAGAGATGTGTCGGCAAGCGTCTCGATCGCGCCCAACATCGCGGCGCTGAAAACTTGCTGGCAGCCGACGAGGGTCTGCAACGTGATATGTCCCGGCTCGAACACCGCAACGGGCGCGCGCGGGGCGAGACCATCTGCCGTACAATTGATATAGACCGCGTCGGGATGGGCCGCGATGGCGCCTTGCGCCAACTCAATTTTGGTCGGTCCAATGCGTTCAACCCGCCCTTTGCGAATTACATTTTTGATCCGGCGAAGCTGTTCGAGCTCTGCGAGCGATACCGTCGCGCAGCGATACATGGTCGGCGTGACATGTTTGTCCAAGCGCAAGAAGTGTTGCGTCGCTTCAAGCTGTTTGAAGACCTGTTCCGGGGTATTGGCCTCTGCGATAATTTCAATGTGCTCACCGATGCGAAAGTTCTCACCCGGTTGCGTCATGGCGCGATTTAGGAACCATGAATCTCGCGGCATGATCCATGAAATATCGTCCGGCGCGACATGATTGGCGAGCAGCCACAAAACCGCGTCGATGGCCGTTTTACCGGCCCCAACCACGACATATCCCCCGCTCGATTGTGCAAGTTTTGGCAATGCGTTCGGCGCAACAACGCGAACGCCCTCGGCAACTTCATATTTCGGTGGGGTCACAGACGGGACGGCAACTTTCATATAGGTCGCGTCGACGACAGACTTCTTAGCGTGAACATCCATGGTCTTTTGCGACGCCAGCAGCTGAGCTTTCCCGTTCTCGAAATGCGCACGTGGAAAATACTGCAAGCGTCCGGAAGGCAAGAAACGCTGACGCATCACCTGATCGAAATAGGCAACGACTTCATCGACGGATGCCAATTCCGACAGGCCTGCATTCCAGCCAACCTGATCGATTTCTCCCGATCCCAACGCCCTTGAGTTAACTCCATAAAAGGAGGACGGCTGATGCAGGTGGACGAAAGGATACGCATCATTCCAGTGTCCGCCGGGTTTCGCATGCGCATCAATGATTGCGATCGACGCCTCGCTCCGGCTGAGGAGTTCATCTGCGAACGCCATGCCCATGGCACCGGCCCCGATGATCACGTATTCGGCTTCAATCGATCTCATGACCATGAGAACACCTTGGCGCTGCTGGGGGATAGTCCGCCCTTGAGCGTTGCGAGATAGCCAGCCTCAATCGCATCGATGCCAGAACCGAATTCGAGGTCGAGCCAGCTGGCCGACCAAAGCGCAAAATCCCTCCACGCGATCGCGAACTTCAAATGGGCTTGTCCGAACCCGAGCAACGCTGCATCTGCCTCAGCCTCTGTCGGAATGAAGAAAAAGCTGGGCACGGGACCGGGCATCGGTAGGTCACTCGATGGTGGTGCGCGATGCGTCGCCCCGAGCGTGACTGAGTGGGCAAGACGATCGTTGAGTGCGACGTGTATGGCAGACGTTACGGCTGCACTTCCAGCAACATCGACATAGGCGGCCTGATGGAAGCTGTCATCGAATACGATCCGGTCATACGACTGGACGTGCGTATAAATGCCGAGGCTCTCAACAAAAGCGCGATTAGAGTCAGATGTGACGCCAATGATGCTTGCATCTGGATTGAAGCGCGACATCGCCCATGCCGTCGCAATTGCGGTTTTGCTTGAAGCGCTGGACACGACCAGGGCGTCACTCTTCCCCGACAGCTGTTCCGCAAGCTTCCAGCCCGTCATATACAAGGCCCAAAGAACCGACTGCGCATCCATCGTCGCCTCTGAATAGACAGGATCCTGATCGCATCTGAAATAGCGATTGTACCAAGGATGGAGGTCGAGCCGGTGAGGCATTGAATCTGAAAAGCACAAGTCCGAAACGGCATCCGGCATCAGCGTGACATGCGATGACATTGGCAAGAAGCCGAAGATCCGTTCACCGACCGCAATCTCTTCGCAGCGGCTGGCGACGACCTCGCCAAATCCCCAAACGGGAACGACCCCGAATCCCGCTTCGGTAGGGAAATACCCCCAATAGTTCAGCATCTCACCGAACACGGCGTAGGTGATGTTATTGGTGGTCAGACTGAAGCGCTTAATCTCAACGCAAACCTCACCGGCAGCGACAGGAAGAAGATTTGGGATCGTCCGCTGCTTGCTGTTCGTCAGCTCTGATTTCTCAACCAGAATTTTCTGCAAGTTTGCCATGTGAGTCGCCGTGATTTACCTACGCCTAAGAGTGACGTGTTATAACGCGTTATAAATTGTATTTTAGATTTGTGCAACACGTTATAAAAATAACGAGGTGAAATGTCGTTTGAGGATCGAAAATCGGAGACGCGGGATAAGATTGAACGCGCGGCAGAGCGGATCATTCGATCCGAAGGCGCAGCGCGTTTAACGATGCGTCGCCTCGCCAATGAAGCCGAGGTCGCCTTGCGAAGCCCTTACAATCTGTACGGATCAAAAACCGGATTGCTCATCACACTGCTCGACCAGGTCAACGCGGCCCTGTTCAAGGACTTGGGATCCGGCGACCATGATTGGGTCCTGATCGAAATGATCCACACGCTAGATCAAACCCAAAAGGTCTATGAAGCAGACGAAGAATACCATCGCGGCATCTTCTGGGAGATCATGATTTCGGACCATCCAGAAGCCCGGGCCGCTGGGCATAGCAATATTGTGCGGATTGTCACCGAAATGACCGTTCGCGCAAAACAAGCAGGCGAACTTCGCGACGGCGTTGATGCAATCGCCCTCGGCGAACAACTTGGATTGTCGATTCTTTCAACCATGGGAAGCTGGGCGGGTGGCAACCTAACGATGGCGCAAACCATCGCTCACACGAAACTGGTCTGGATCTCAATCTTGCAACTCGCAGCGAAAACTGAGCCAGCAGCGGCGCTTACGAAACACTTGTCAGTGTTTGGCGACTAGATCAAACGCCCGCCGATACTTGGACGGGAAGCGTATCAGAAAATGGTGCCCCCACACGGACGGCTGACGCCTCTTTTTACTAAATTAAATCCATATAAAACAATTGCCTGAGACAATCGCACTTCCCTGGATTCCGCCGAATGTGTAGCGGATATGTAGCATACTCAAGCCCACTTAGGGTTCGAGTCCATCGCTGCTACACACATAGGGCAATCCAAAAGTATTCTATTTCAATCCGCTTGATCCCAAACTTGAATTTAAGGCTAAATCGAATTGCAGACAGCATATTTCCTCCCACGTTGCAGAAGCGCGCGATACGTCGCAATGCCACTACTGGTGCAAAAAACCTTCTGACAATATTGGAACGGTATCTTCGAGTTTCATGCCGACTATTTTTCTGGACCTATCTGACAAGACGATACGGTGCGGCGATGATACGTTCGATTTGAAATCATAAACGCGAGCGAATGGAGTATTACGGATCAAATCCACATAACAAATGACTTTTTGTTCCGACTCCGGTGGTTTGCTGAATGGGATTCTCAAACGATGATTATGATCTGAGCACAAAAATTCAATCTCGATACTATCGTCGTCGAGCAGACCTGCAGGAACCATAATAGGCGCACCCTGACTCTGAGTCTGATCGGCCAGTATCACTAATCTGCGTTCATCATCATAACCGTTCACAAGGTTGACGACACCGCGAAAGCTATCCTTGATCTTCAACCCGAGAAGCCAATTACCAGCGTCAGTTGTGCTTGAAACGCTGAGTTCTTGCGCGATTTCGACAAGACTGGTTTGGCGTTCCGGTAGGTTGACGCGTGATAGGTAAGACTCCTCAAAGACAACGAGCGTAGCATCGTGGTCTTCAACGAACCCGCGAACTTGCTGGGCAAAAAGTTCCGCAGCGTTGCGACATTCAACCGATTTTGCAGCACAAAAAGATATCGGATTTTTATTTGAAGCATCACGCAGATGGATAGAACTACGGAAGTCTCCAATCATCAGCGCCCTGGATGCAGCCAATACAGCGACCTTCTGAGCTTCTGCTTCAGACTTTACTCGGCTTTGCGATTGATTTTCCATCTCCTTCATCAACTCAAAAATTACCTTTTTCAACCGGCGTGTCAGTTCCACCTGTGCGTCCAAGATGCTGGAAATTTGAGAGGTTTGATCGCCAGAAAAGCCGCTAAGGGGTTCTACAAAAGAAACACCTTCAGGCGCACTTAAAACGCACGGCAAAGACTCAGAAAATATCGATTGTACCCGCTCAATCTCGAAAGGAAATCGGACAAAGCCAATATCAGAAAAACCATACATTGCAGCGAGCGCAATAGCTTCCGCTTGTCCAATCGATTCCTGTGACTCTTGAGCATCAACTAGATAGAGGCATGAAGTGCTAGGATGTAACCCAGTAAGAACGAGCGCGGAGGCAATACTCAACCCGATGTCGTTCAAAGTGCTGGTACGGTGAGCCATGATTTCGCTCGTTCGCGCCGTCGCCTGCGATAGCCACGCAGAGATGGGAGCGTTTGTGTCTTTCGCCAAGTCTGACAGATTGGGTGAGTAGATCCCAATCAGACAGATCTCTTTGCCACGGCCCAGGTAGACTCTGTGCTCCGTTGGTAGGATTAGGAGAGTGATAGCCGACGAGGTCATCTCGAGAGTTTTACGGCGTCAGCGAAGCTCAGCGACATCTCTGCACGCACTCTCGAAATCGTATTTTGGACCTTGTCAGATTTCGACATCAAGGAGTCGGATCGTGTACGCGTAATTGCGGAGACCGCCGATTGTCTGAGTCTGTTCATCGACGAGCTTCGAAGCACTTCATCGAGCGCCTTCGCGTTCCTGTCTAATTGGGTTCGAAAAGAAGTGAATTGAGACTCAAGATCTTGAACAGACAGGGTGTAAGCGCGCTCACTCGCTGAACTCAATCGCTCATTCAGCGTTTTTTTGAGGCGTTCTATCGCTTCTTGTCGTTCAATCTTTTGAGCCAGCGGGCTGAGTAAACTCGATATCAAAGCGAAGACGACTATCGCTCCAAGCATGTATTTGTAGATTTTGTTACTCAGCTGTACTTCAAACCCGCGTCCCACCATGAACACCATCATCATGATCGATAGCATGGCCATGCGCGCCTCGAACAATCGTCCAAGCAAGCCTTTGTACTCGTGATCAACAGAGAATGAGTCAGACACAGATTTCAACGCGCTTGAAAGGTGTTTTCTAACCTGTGTAGAGCTATTGCCGCTTGAGGTTTGCGAACCCAAAGTCACGTTTTCCACGCCGAATAAAACAGATTGGAGACGATGCTCAGCGGCGACCTGGTTTATTCGCTCTATAGCGCGAAAGATGACTTTCTCTGATCTTTGGACTTCCGCGCTCACCAACTGTTCGATCTTTCGACCAATATCTGAGACAGCCTTTCTGGTCATTCTGATCTTTGACTTTTCTTTGTACAAAAGTTTCGTCAGTCGTCGTACCTTGAGTAATGATGCGACGCTTGGCTTGATTTCTTCTTCTAGCGCATCCTGGCTCACCATCCTCTCGAGATAGCCATTGATCGCTAAAAAAAATGAACCCGTGGAAACAGAGTTTGAGGCGAGAACTTCTTCCAGGTGCTTCTCGACCCCTTCTACTATTTCGTCGACCTCGGCATGAAACGCTTGTTTACGATACTCATAATCATCATGAACGTCGGTCGGAATCTCGTTAGTAGGCTCAAGCTGTTCTGATCTCGTCGGAAAAGCGCTGGTGAGAATGTCTTCTGCTATTTTCAATGCCTGAAGAGTTTTCAATGCAGCAACTGCCTGTTGAAATCTGGACTGGTCGCTTTTGAAAACCTTCAAAAAATTCTCGGAAGTCTCTCGGTCAACCGTAAGCACACCTTGCTCTCGATTCAGCCGAGTGGAAAATTCCAGTGTGCGATTGTTCGAAGTATCGCCGGCGTTCTGGGCACTTTCTGGAAGCATATCGAGCAACTCGCTCAATTCATCTTGCCTCTGGTCTGGATGGCCAAACAAAAAGCAAATCTCTCCGCCATTTAGTTCAAAAGTATAAGCATCGGATTTGTGTACGTTCTGCGCGATTGCATCGCTGGGGTCGTCGAACAATTGGCTGATGAGCCACTCTTTGTGCTGCGAGCTGCTCGCGGAACAAAATACATGTAGTTTGGAATCAGTCACATTTTCGATCGCGAAATCAAGACGGTCTAGTTTAGCTTCAAGCCATTTGGGGGCCACGAGCGCCGGTATGTTTAAGACTATTTCGTTGCGAATACTCTTGAGTTTCCGCACTGCGTCGCTCTGAGCCGAAGCAACCATCGGTCGTCTAACCGCTGGTGCATTGCCGCGGCCTAAATTCGGACGCGCCAATTTTTGTGTGTCAGCTCGGTCATTCATTCCAGGCGTTCTTAATCTCTTCGAGAACTTCCCAAGTGCTGTTCAGCGCCCCGAGCGCCGTCGTTAAACCTACCGCGCTCGATTGTGCCAAAGTGCTAACTGAATCAATTCCTTCACCCAACGTTGTACCCATCTGTCTCGTTAGCTCGCCGAGCTCCGTGAGGCTTGAGTTCGCCGCATCTAGTTCGCTGCCCATTTGAGAACGGCTTTCAGTCAATCGGTCGTCTCTAGCGCTTTCCGAGTCTGACTTCTTCGCCTGGAGCGAGTTGCGCACTTGTTCATATTCTTCTCTAACATCCGTTGATGCAATCCGAATTTCGTTTCGAAACGATTCGAACTTCGTGCCAGTCAGACCTTCTAGATCTTGCAGAACACGCTCTGAATTAAAGGTTTGCAGAGAACGAGATTGCTCTATCCTCCCCATCGCAGACTGAATCTCTTGCACTCCAATATTGTTTGCGATCGCTCCAACATCTGCTTCAGACGATGTTTGAGCCTGGCGTGTCATGTCCGCAAACGAACTGTGCGCCTTCGCATATCCGTTGTTACTATCCACCATTTCTTGCGAGCGTTTGCGATTAGCTTGCTTCTCATTGTCTACCCCAGAGCTCAAGCTATTGGAGATCTCCAAAAACTTGATCGATTTCTCCTGCGCAATCTGAATCAATGTCTCGACCGCTTCAAGGGCATCATTGACTTGAGAATTCGATTGATCCAATTGCTGCGCGATTTGCTGTTTCTCAGCATCAATTTTTTGCAAGAAGTTCGCAAGCCGTCCGCTCGCATGCGCCTGAACTTCATCAACCTCCACTTTAAAGTCCAAAAAACGAGATTTTGCAGCCTGAACTCTCTCAAGGATCAGAGATAGGTCTTGTTCAACACTCGAGTTCTTTGCCATTGTTGTCTCCTTGACCTAAACGTCGAACCCAACCGCCACGCCGATGCCGCGAACCGTCTCGAACGACTCGAGGAGAGGATCGGTCAACTCCTCGATCTGTTTAATGAGAGCATCTAACGCCTCTCGTTCTCCAGCCGAATTAGACGTCGCTGTGTGCAAGGCCTCAATCACTTCATCAACGACCTCTGAAAGCGCGTCTAAGAATTTCTTGAACTGAGCCATTACAGAGTCTTGAACAAACGCATCAAAGTCGCCGCCGGCAGCTTCGATGCGTTGCGGCAGGTCATCTGCGAGCATTTGTCGGATTTCATCCGAAAGAACCTCAATCTTCTCCGACGTCTGACCAACCAGATCTGATTGAACGAACTCTGATGCAGAGTCTTTGAGTTCTACGGTTTCTCGTTTGACTGATTCTGCAAGCTCGCTGCCGAGATCCCGCATAGACTGAACCAAGTCAGTACAGGTCGTATCAAACTCTTCAAAGTTGCCTGCCAAATTGTTTCGATGCAAAGCGACTGAGAGGATTGCAGCTCCAAACTCAGTATTAATCGTCTGCACTTCAGTCAGGCACTTCTGCAAAACCGAGGTGCTTTCCGATCCATGCTCCCGAGATGCCGAGACCACAGAAATCAGATCAGTGTTTTCGTTCTGATACCTCCCCAGGCCCGTTGTCAGGCCGGCGATAGACTCTGAAACAACCTCCGTTTGAATCCTCTCTACCGCATTGGAAAGACGCTTAAGGAGTGTCTTAGACTCGCTCTCCTTTGCTTGCACATGCAACTTTGCTCTCAGCACCGATTCATGAGTATCGTGCTTTATCGAGGAAACACGGTTCTCCAATTCGTTCAGCTGACTTGTCAGGTCCTGAGCGGCTTCGGCCAACTCGCTGATCTCATCTGCGATGGCGTTAGAAAGCGTTACGATATTTGCAGCATCTGACATTTAATGTTTCCATTTAGGCTAAAGCCCAAACGCCCCTTCTACTTCGCGCCAGACCCGGATCAGTTCGAGGATCGTATCCATCGCATGCTTGATCGCGGCCAAGGCTGGAAGATACGGTGACAATACACCTGTCGTGGCAACGCCCAATTTCGAAACAATAATGGCCTCAGTAATCTCACGTTTGACGATACCTTCTAACGCTTCCAGAAACTTGTCTTTTTGTGTTTCCATCCACTCGGTGGAAGCATTTTCAATAGAATCCATGAGGGAGATCTGGAGTTGCTGCACTCGCCCCGTTTCGGTTTCATAAGCAGATCGGATTGAAGTCGTGATTTCCTCGAATGCATCCGAGACAAATTGTTCCTGCTCTTGGCCAAATTGGTCGATCTTAGACTTGTGCTCGCCTAGCCAGACTCGAACGCTTGATCCGGCTTGCGCTGAAGCTTCTTGACCAATCTGCGTCAAATCTACGCCGAGTTGCTCGACGAGCTTGATTTGACCTGACAAAAAGCCAAGGCTGGTAGCAGCTTGTTGCTTCCAGTTCTCCGTTTCCGCAGAGACGTCCTGCACGAGCAGAGACAGGAACTCATCTCTGTTTTGTGCCAACTCACTCTCGGCATTCCGCCAGTCTGCTAATTGCTCCATCGCTTGAAAAATGGCTTCACGGGCAGCTTCGACTTGCTCATTCAGCTGAGCAACCGTGGCCTCGACGGCTTCTTCAATATCTTGCTGCCCTTTTGTCCAGGTCGTGTTCGCTTCGTTGACGATATCTTCTGAGAATAAACCGATCTCAGTCGTGATATCTGAAATTGCTTCGAGCGTTTCGTCTTTCGCCGATGAGAGGTCTTCTATTTCGGTGGAGATACGTTCTGAAACTTCTGCAGCCGCTTCCAAATGCTGACCTATTTCCAGACTCAGCTCTTTAATCTGCGCGGTAACCTCAACCATACATCACCTCAAAGCTTCAATCATGTCTAGAAACGGTCTTATCGCATCCAATACATCCTGAACGGCTTCGA
Organism: Pseudomonadota bacterium; assembly: GCA_038527765.1. GTDB lineage: Bacteria > Pseudomonadota > Alphaproteobacteria > Caulobacterales > Hyphomonadaceae > Henriciella. The sequence goes on along the minus strand of JBCBFK010000008.1, from coordinate 45,108 downwards.
CGAGTTCCAAAATCTCCCCGACAGATCCTTCCGATGAGTCGGGCAGCAGTTGAGTGGCTTCTTTGAACTGTCCAAAACCTCCAGAGATTGTTTCGATGAACCTTGTGAGTTCTTGCACGTTTAAATCGAGTTGTTCGGTTAGACTCGCCTCAAGGAGATCTTTACGATTCGCGTTGGCGGACTTTAACTTTTCCAGGATTTCTTGAGCACCGTTGAGCCCTTCTGATACCGCGTTACCGGCCTCTAGGATCGTTTGATTATAGCTCTGCTCTACCGTCGCCTCAACGTCATCGACCTGCGCGGCACCCGCGATTAATGTCTGAACAGAAGCTTGTGCATCTGCCATGAAGCGATCTGCTTCTTCCAAAGCTGTTGCCCAAAACGATTGAATCGTTTGGGCAGCCGTGTCGGTTTGCTCAATTGCAGAAGCAGACAATGCCGCGACTGCCTCCAGCTCCTCACCGAATTTTTCGGATTCAGCGACAATCCTATCATTTGCCTCCTCTAAAGATGACACGCTTCTGTCCGCATTCGTGGATACAATATCGAGCGCTGAACGTGAAACTTCGATGACTTGATCGGCGCTGTCAATCACGGTGTTTGATGCATTGACGAAGACCGCAAAAAACTCATCAACGCGCGCCTCTGCTTCATCAAAGAATGCATCGATCTCTTCTTTGGCGGCCTCGAGTCTGGGTCGATGTACTTTCTCCACATCTGTATCGATGCGGCTTAGTGCCTCCGAAATTCCATCGAGATCCGACATTCTGCCCCCTATTGCCAAATCGTTTGTTCTTGCTCGTGGTTATAGTGTTAGTGGTCAAGCTCGAAATGTCCAACAGCGGCAAATATTTGCGCAATAAGCACATCGCTCTAATCAAGTCTCATTGCTTGTCGTCGTTTCTAGGGCATGCGACAGCCGCGCCTTCCTATGCATTGGAAGTCAATACTTAGCTCCAAAGAGTTCGGTGCGTTCGGACCTTTTTTAAGGCGAAGATAAGTTCGTCGTTGGTCGATCTCCATTTCCCCGAAGGGGCTCTCTAATACAACTGTAAGTGATAACTTGCTGTCGTCAGTAGAGGATCGCTCTTGCCAACCGCTACCGGAGCAGTTTGGGTCACGGATCGCGCTCGCTAATTTCGAATAGGCACGTCGCTGTTCGTTTTCGCCGCTGAACCGCCAGAAAAGATGTAAATCATATGACATCGTTTTTGAATATCCTTCAGGGGGCCGCGCTCGAGATAGGAAGTAAGAACCACGATATCTAACATAGGAGACAGGGTACCCAAGTTCAGGGTCTGCTCTCACCCTGCGCTCAGCATCCGACCATGTCCCTTTGTAAATCTCTGGGAAGTAGTCGCCTTTCAACCAACCACCATAATCCGGGTGCTCAGGACTGTTGCCCGAATAGGGCTTCCAATAATCAACTAAGGGAGAAAAGTTTTGTTTGGTGTTTTTGTAATCGTCTAAGTCTCGGCGGGCTTTCTTTAGAGCGGTACAAGCGTCCCAATCAAATTTGGCGTACAAGGCCTGTAGGCGACGTTCCTGCTCCTCTGCTGCGCGTCTGCGTTCGGCTTCGGCTGCGGCGCGTTCTTCGGCCAGCCTTTGCTCTTGAGCCAGGCGTTCTCGTTCTTCTTGAGCTCTCTCTTCGGCAAGCCTTTGCTCTTCTTCGACGACCGGTTGGATAAAGCTCCGGATTTGAAGGTTGCTCGCGGATATCAAATCTAGCGGCTCAAGGTCCTTGTTGTTCGCGAAGCTGTTTGCAGCGCGCTGCGTGCCTATTCCGGGATCGCCATCGATCGCGGACGAGTATAGGCCAATGTTTTTTAGCCTTTGCTGCAACTCACTGACGGTCGCACGCAGCGATTCCACGCGATCCGAAGCCTGACCGAAATGCGCGCCGCCTGGGTAAACGCGGAGATAGGTCTCATATCCGATTAGGCTGTCTACCTTTATTACCACTTCCCAAAGAGCTGTTTCGGTTTGTTCGGTCAGCATTACCCGAGCAGTTTCAGGTATACGGGTTGGAGAGTAATCCCTCGCGAATTCTACAAAAGAGTCTATTGACCCATCCACGAATGCCTGATCTCGCGCATCGCACCATTGAGAGATTTGCAAAAGACCGGGGTCAGCTGAACGTTCCTTTTGTTTGGAGATATACGATCGCGCGGACACGCAATCCCCCGTCATCGCTTGATTGAAAGCCCAATTGTCGTTCAAAGCCGTAACCAATTGAACAATCCCAGTTCCGACCACTGCCAAAACAAGCACCGCTGCGATAGCAGCAAAAACCTTCGGGTCGATTTGAACCTTGGGGAGCGCGATCTTAAAGGAAGGGCGCGAGGTACCTTCTGCAACCTCCAACCACTCGAAAACCGTTTGTGGCCGTTTCTGGGGAGAGACCTTCAGCCCCCAATCGATGGCCTCCAATAAAGCTTGGGTTGCGCGATCACTCCCAACGTTTTTCGTAGGTATCAATCGATCGAATTCTACGCGACTTATTGAGTCAGGCGGAGGTTTCGCTGCCACCAAATTGTAAAGCACCGCCGACAACCCATACAAGTCCGACCATGGGCCGCGTTCTAACCCTTTCACATCGCCTTTTGGGAAATGTTCGGGTGGAGAGAAACCACGCTTGATTAGAGCTTCTTCTGAATGCTGCGTATATCCATGAACCACCTGCTTCGCCCCTCCGAAATCGATCAAGATCGGCCGGTTGGTTGTCTGCTCTATGATGATGTTATCTGGTGCCACATCCTGGTGAATGATCCCCTCGGCATGCAAAGCGTCCAAAGCGCCAGCTATGTCGACAGCCACTCTTTGAGAAAAGCGATCATCAATCTCTTCAGAGTTTTGAACGATGAAATCGCCCAAGGTCTTTCCGGCCACAAAATTCATGACCAGATAGGCTGTGCCATTGGCCTCGATCACCTCATGAAACTTAACCACATTTGGGTGGTCCAGTTTCTCGAGAACATGTGCTTCGGTCAAAAACTTCTGGAGACCTTTCTCGAACGCTTGGGCATCAGAGCGAGATCCCGAATGAATGATCTGATTAGATGAACGACTACGGCTCGCGACCATTCGAGGAAAGAATTCTTTGATCGCAACGGGGCCAAGCGTGTCGTGTTGACCGCGATAAACAATGCCATATCCGCCTCGGTCAATCGCCGCCTCTAGGACAACCGGCCCTATTCGGCTACCTGCTTCCAAAGCTTCAGCGATACTTGTCAAACGTCAAATCCCCACACGACCCGCCAACCAAACTAACTATAGATCGACGAGAATCAAATCGGCAAGCATAAGGGCAGTGCTATCGAAACCGCGAAACGCCCGCAGCTCTCATTTGAAGATACTGTCGTAAACCGTGATGCCACGGAGCGCGGATCTTCGAGCTCAATGCGAGCGTGACATTGTCTTGATCCGGACGGTTCAACGCCTTCAATTTTGACAAAATAGAATCCACCGCGCTTTGGGGGTTTGGATCGCTTACAATTGCGTCGAAAACTTCGTCTGGCGACAGAGACTTCATACCATCGCTCCCAATGAGTATTTGCTGTCCATTCGCAATTGGCAGACCTCGATTAGGGCAATCAACAAACGGTATATCTGTTCCTGACAACGCAGATGTCAGCTGGTGCCGAGCTGGATCAGACTTCGCCTCTTTTTCAGTCATAAAGCCTTTTCGTGCCATAGCGTCTAGTGAGCCACCAACAGAGTGATCCTCGTTCAATCGACACAATCCGGTTTTGGTAACGAGATACAGCGGGGAGTCGCCTACGCTGATCCACCAAAGCATCCCCTTTTGAATTCGCGCAGCCGTCAGCGTCGTCGCCATATCAGCGTACTGTGGCTGAGCCTGCTTTAGGCGTTCGATCGCTTCGTTGGTATGCTTTAGTGACTGTTCAAGTCTCTTGATCGGGTTGTCTGATTCACTTTCAAGTTCCGCGCACGCAAACTCGTCCACTGCGAGTCGACTCGCGATGCCACCATACTCTGACCCGCCAACACCATCGGCGATCACTGTGAGCGCCCTACTCTCAAGCCGAACAGTGACTACTGCGTCTTGCTGGTCCTCGCGCTTGCCTGGCCAAGAACAGATAGCAAAGTCCATTCTCTTCCTATTCGTTCTCAGCGATTACGTTCAATATGGAAAAGTCTCATCAAGGGCATACCTCTCGATCGATTTTAGCCCACCGCTCAAATGAACAGGAATATTCCCTGGTGACCTCGCAGTTCCAATTACTTTCATGATCATCGCAACCGCATGCCTCATCGACAAAGCCTATGGTGAGATTTCGAATACCGCTAATTCTGAAAGAATCACAGACTCCCGATATTGCGTCGTTTGTTTCGAGACGAGCCCTAAAACAAGCTATATCTTCATTTTTGCCCGAGTATTGAATTGTAGTATTCGAATCGAGAAACAACACCTCAGAATCCGTCATCCATTCATAGATACTTTCCATCTTGCATTGTGCTCGCAAATATCGAATTTCTTCTGTATGGACCCCGTTGTTGTGTCTATCCAGAAACCAATCGTAGTCGGTAGACGTTTTGAGACTGCGCACGCGGTTATAGTCCTTGCGCTCTTGAGCGAGTTTCGCCTGCCGCACTCTTTCTTGCTCTTCGGCGACTCGTCTTCGTTCGGCTGCGGCTCTCTCTTCGGCCAGCAGTTGCTCTTGAGCTAGGCGTTCTCGTTCCGCTCGGGCTCTCAGTTCGGCAAGCCTTTGCTCTTCCTCATCTGCAAGCAAGATGAGACTTCCTATCTTGGCATTACTTGCTGACATTAATTCGACCGAGTGAGCACCCGTATTCTGAGCGAGGTTATTCGCCGCGCGCTGAGTCCCATCTCCCGGGTCGCCATCGATCGCGGACGTGTATAGACCAATATTTTTTAGCCTTTGCTGTAAGTCTTTAACACTCGCGCGCAGCGCTTCGATACCATCAGAAGCCTGAACAAAATGCGTGCCATCTGGGTAAACACTAAGATAAGCTTCATATCCTTGCAGGCTGTCTGCATCATTCACCGCTTCCCATAGAGCTGTCTCGGTTTGCGTGGTGAGCGTTACCCGAGCAGTTTCGGGTATTCTGTTTGGAGAGTAATCCCGAGCAAACCCAGCAAAAGCGTCGATTGAACCGTCGGCAAATGCCTCATCGCGCGCATCGCACCATTGAGAGATTTGCAAAAGGCCGGGATCAGCTGAACGTTCCTTTTGTTTGGAGATGTACGAACGCGCGGAAGCGCAATCCCCCGTCATCGCTCGATTGAATGCCCAATTGTCGGTTAAACCCGAAACCAAGCGGATCGCGCCTGTCCCGACCACCGCCAAAACAAGCATCGCTGCCATCGCAGCAAAAACCTTCGGGTCGATTTGAACCTTGGGGAGCGCGATCGTAAAGGAAGGGCGCGATGCGCCTTCTGCAACCTTCAGCCATTCAGAAACATATTGCGGCCTCTTTTGCGGAGAGACCTTCAGCCCCCAATCGATGGCCTGAAGCAAACTTGGCGTCGCCCGATCAACGCCAGCCTTCTTTGCTGAGACCATATGGTCCGTCTCCATCCGAGTGATAGAGTCTTGCGGTGGCCGGCCGGTGACCAAGTTGTACAGCACTGCCGACAGCCCATAAAGATCAGACCAGGGGCCTTTCTCCAAGCCCTTCACGTCGCTTTTTGGAAATTGTTCAGGGGGAGAGAAGCCAGGTTTCACCAATGCTGCTTCCGATTGCAGCGAGTAACCGTAAACGACCTGCTTCGCGCCCCCAAAATCGATCAAGATCGGCCGTTTCGTTGTCTTCTCTATGATGATGTTATCTGGCGCCACATCCTGGTGAATGATCCCTTCGGCATGCAATGCATCCAAAGCACCAGCGATGTCGACCGCTACTCTTTGAGAAAAGCGCTCATCTATCTCTTCAGAGTTTTGAACGATGAAATCGCCTAAAGTCTTTCCGACTACGAAATGCATAACCAGATAGGCTGTGCCATTGGCTTCAATCACGTCATGGAACTTCACCACGTTCGGGTGGTTTAACCGCTCAAGGACATGTGCCTCGCCTAAAAACTTCTGGAGACCTTTCTCGAAGGCCTGCGCATCGCTGCGCGACCCGGCATGGACAATCTGATTGGAGGACCGACTTCGGCTGGCGACCATTTTGGGGAAAAATTCTTTAACCGCCACCAAGCCAAGCGTGTCGTGCGTTCCGCGATAAACTATGCCATATCCGCCACGATCTATGGCTTCTTCTAAGACGACCGGCCCAACCTGGGTGCCTTCCTCCAATGCATCGACAATCTTAGTCAATCGTCATGTCCCCGCGCAAAACGCTCGATGACATCATCCTAATTCGGGAAAAACCAAACAAGCAAGCTTTACCTCAATGAAAGCAGCGTATGGATTACTTTGACATATAGTCTTGGTGGAATCCCCACTATGTAAGAGATCCTTCAAAACCTTTCTGACTGTCCCGATCTGACTCACCCCCTGAGTCAAAATGGGACCGATACCGGCTTTTCGGTGCAAGCCTCAATCCAAAGGCGGCCCGGATAACGCATCCAAGTCGAGCGCTTTGACGCGGGGCTCAAACACGCTTCGGAACTTTTGAAGCCGCGGCCAATACCATTCGAAAATGGAAGGCCACACCGCTTCATCATCTGGATCAATATAGCGCTTTTTCACGACGAGACGGCTCGCCTTCTTACCATCAAGACGCTCCCATTCGAGCGGCTCGCCAAACTCCGCTTCGATCGCAGTTTTGTCTGCCAGGAAATGCTCGAAGACCGCCTTGTCTTCATCCTGACCACAATAGAGCTCTACACCTATCAGACCATCTCGTTTGTTTGCCGACAGGCTAAATGCAAAGTGCGTACGGCCCGCTTGAAATTGCCACCAATGTCCTTTTGGCGGCGTCATACTCGCGAGCGAGGTATCCTTATCAGAGAGGTAAGCCATCCAGGCGGTCCAGAACGCACGATAACGCTGCTGACGTTCATCAAGGGCCCCTTCTGAGAGTTGCCTTGCTCTTGCCGTGACATGCCGGCTCCAGGCGTTTGGGCGCGCCGCCACGTGGAAGTGCGGCGCTGCGGCCCCGTCGCCGATTTGAAAGACTTCTAACTCAACGGCAAAGAACTCAAACTCTTGGCTCGTGTTGGCGTTCAACCAATCCACGGCCGCGCGATGCTCCTCACGGATCTTTGTCGCAACCCACACGACTTTCACCGCGCCATCCAAGCCGCCGAGATAAGTTAGGATCTGTCCCAAATGCGTGTGGTCAGTTTGTTCAAGTTGGTTCTCGACCAATATGGTGCCGTCGCGGTCATGACCGACAATATCAGCTGAAAAGTCACCGACGGCATGTTCAACGCTATCGACTTCTGCATCCACGAAATGAAGCGTCTCCGCCAACAGCTGAAAGTTCGCATCCTCTGCAAGCCAGGGCGTAAAATTTCGATCTTCATACCGCCAAATCTCTCTTGGCTGAATGCGTTGGAGTTTACCAAGTTCCATCTGCTTCTCTCCGTGATCGAGAAATCATCATAGATCGATTCAATTGAATCAATCTCGTGAATCTTCCTTGAATCTTTGTCGTTCAAAATGGCGCTATTCTTGAAAGACTTTGATTATGTATGGACCAGCTAAAGCCCTCGACCCGATTGCCGAAATGAAAGTGCTCGAGCACATTCGAGCCAAACATTGGCGCACCGCGAAACGAAACACGATTGCAGTACTTCTCTCCTGGCGCGCTGGTCTTCGCGTTAGTGAAATCGCGCAGCTCACTTGGGCGGATGTCAGCGACGCTAATGGCGCGCTTAGTGACCAAGTTCGCGTGCGCCGTGAGACCACCAAGGGCAAGACCTTCACGCGCTTTGTCCCAATGCACCCTGAGCTCCGCGCAGCTCTGCAAAGCCTCCGCAAGAATGCCTGCATGATGGATCAAACAATCCTGCTCAATCGTCGACGCGCTGCCTACACCGTCAATGCACTCACCGTCTGGTTCCACCGCATCTATAAAGATGCTGGCTTAGATGGCTGTTCATCCCACTCAGGACGGCGCACCTTTATCACGCGCACGGCGCGCAAGTGTACGAGCGTCGGCGCTTCGATCGAAGATGTGCGCGACATGGCTGGCCATGCGCTACTCTCAACCACTGCCGCCTATATCGACGCGAATGCAGAGGCGAAGAAGAAACTGGTCGATGGGCTTTAGCGCACACTCCAGATTGGTGGGAGGCATGGGGGGCGCAAACCCCAGTGGGGGTGTTCCATATTGCACCTTCCTCCTGTCGAAACGCGTGCATCTGCCGAGAAATTTCATCATTGCAAGCACCAGCGCTTTAACCTTCGATCAGTATTGTATTGGAATGAAGATCGACATCGAAACACCTTACGATCGCGACACTCATATCGCTGCACGTCTACCAGACGCCAAACGCATAGCGTCTATCGTTAAGCTAGATGGGTCCTCAGTTTCTGATCTCGCCGAGTTCATATCAGAATGCGAACTCGAATTTTTGATCGATGGAGTTTCAGACAACCATCATACGCAGCATGCGGCAGTAAACCAAAGAAAGTTGATCTCTGACTTACTCGCCGATCTCAACGCGGTGCAAAAGAGACTTACCAAGTTAGATCAGCCAAAATTGCATAAGCGTTGGCGAGCGACTACCTACGCGATCAACCAAAGCCCAGGCCGCTCCGTAGAAGATCCCGATGAAATCAGAGCGTCGCTAAAGAAACTGGGACAGGAAGTTGAAGATGCCATATGGTATCTAACGGAAGCCAAAAAGGTCGACGGACACAAGATTTCAACACGCCCCAATGATAAGACTCGAGAACGTCAGATCATCAGGGACTGCGTTTCTTTTTGGCAAGCGAAAACAGGTCAGCGGATTAAGACGAGTGATGCCGACTTTGACTTAATCAGAGGGTCAGGCGCTGACTTCAAAGATGCGTTAAAACGTGGTCCTCGCTTCGTGTACGAGGTGATCCACTGCGTAGGGGGCTCGGTCAAGGCTCAATCTTTGACCAAAATGATCCAGGCCGCAAACAAAGTCTAAGCGAAGGGTTTTGCTCTGATCCTAGCAAAACCCTTCGTTATTCAGCACCTATCTCGTCCTCTAAATGCACCGTCGAACTCGTCTGGGTCGATAGGCGTATGGAGATTAACAAACCTCTCTTCTCGGTTCGCGCTAAAAGCGCCGAGTTCATTCAGCGTCTTGGTCTTGTCCAAGGCATCTATTGAACAAGGCGTCCAACGGCGCCATCGAAGAAAGGATCACACAATGGGTGATACATCAGAGGCTATTCAGCACGAGTGGGACGAGATTGACGTACTATGCGCCGGCGACATCCCTCTCGTCCTCTTAGGCAAGCAAGCCAAACGCGGGGCAAATTCCACGGACCTCAAAGCATTCTTTGGGGGCGATGCTCCTAAAACCTATCTGCAGCGACCGCTAACAGAAGCGGAAGCACGACGCGCGCGCACCGAGGGATACAATCTCGGTTCGAAATGTGGTGACGGTTTTTGCGTTCTCGATTTTGATGAACGACACTTTCCACCAGAAGTGTTGGCGCGAGGAGAAAGCGGACTTGCAGAGTACTATGCCGAGGTCATGACGACACTGGGTTTGACCGGGGAAGACTATCCAATCGTGATTTCTGGAAGTCAGCGTGGTCAGCACATCTACGTAAAGGTCCAATCAGACGCGAACCTAAGAGCATCGATCAAAGGCTTTCCTGGGGTAGATGTGAAGAACGGCGGCCACGTTGTTACACCTGGCAGCATTCATCCGGATACAGGCGAACTTTATCGATTTGAGAACGGTCCGGCTTATACTGATCTCAATGACATGCTCATCGCGGGATCGGACTTTTATCGAGCTCTTTCTAAAGACATCGAATGTCTTACTCCAAACAATGACCACCCAAGATCTCAACCTGCTGTCTCTTTAGAGATGCTGAAAAAGATCTTAGACCACATTGATCCTGAGGCACTCTCTTATGCCGATTGGTTTGCCGTTTTCTCTGGTGCCATTCATGCTGCCGGTGAAGATGGATATTGGGTGATCGATGAATGGAACGAGCGTGACCCTGAACGTTACGATCGCGAAGCCAATCAAAAGACTTTAGAGAGCATCTTACGCCATAATCAATCTGGCAAAAAGGGATACACAATTGCGACACTTCTCTACTTCGCAAAAATGTATAGCCAGGAGGATACGTCCGCTCTTTGCCGAGAGCTGGGCAGCCTAACCGCGGGCGTAAAACTTGGCATCGCCTCGAAAACTAGGCGAATTAAAGCCTGGGAAGATAACCCATCGGATCTATTACTCGACGAGGATCAGCAAAACCTTCCGCAGAAGTCCCTTTTTGAACGTTTCAATGAAAAGTTCGCACTGGTGACAGTGGGCAAAGACGTCATGGTTATGGAGTTGGATGAGGACGAGCGGTTCCAAAGGTTCCTTAGGCCAAGCGCTTTCTCTGTGATGCACGGAAACAAATTTGTAAACGTGAATGGCAAAATGAAAGCGGCCGGCGAAGCATGGCTTCGGTGGCCCGGACGACGCACGTACAAAGACGTAAAGTTTGCTCCAGGGGTCGACCTTCCATCTAATGAGTTCAACCTATTCCCAGGGTGGCAGGTCAAACCTAATCCAAACGCAAGCTGTGACTTGTTTCTTGATCACGTGTGCAATCTGATTTGCGGGGGTGTCGAAAGCTGGTCTGAATACGTCTTAGACTATTGCGCTGACATTATTCAGAACACTAAGAAGAAGCCTGGTGTTGCAATAGTTCTTGCAGGCGAGAAAGGTATGGGAAAAGACACCTTTGCTGAATATCTTTCGCGAATTATCGGACCTAAGTTCTGCCCTGTATTGTCTCGGTCGGAGCAGATCACTGGCCGCTTCAACGCTCAATTGGGGACGGCGATACTCGCTCGTTTAGAGGAAGGCGTTTGGGCTGGAAACAGACAACAGGAAGGTATCCTGAAGTCTTTGATTACGGCTCCGCTTATGACCATCGAACGAAAGGGTCTAGACGCAATTCAGCAATCGTCATCCCTGCGTCTCTTCATCTCGTCAAACAATGACTGGGTCATTCCGGCTTCTGGGCACGAACGGCGGTATGTTGCTTTCGATGTTGGGTCCGAAGTTCCTGACGCAGCGTATTTTGACGCTCTATATGAAGAAATGAATGGCGAGGGTCCTGCCGCGCTCCTTAATTTCTTAATGGAGAGGGATCTTTCGAACTTTGATATTAGAAAGCCGCCCAAAACTCCGGCTCTGATAAAGCAGAAAATTGAAGGACTGCGGAATGTCGAACGCTATATCTTCGAGCTTTTAGCATCGGGGCAATTTCCATCTCACCAAGATGGGGACTGGGAAACTGGGCAGGTTACTGTTCCAGCAGCGTACTTTCGGGACTGCTACGCCACTCGCATAGAGACCGCTCGAAAGCAGAACGACCATCGGTTTGAAGCCGTCTCTGCGCAGACTTTTGCAAAGTCTCTGAGTGCGATTTGCCCTGATCACTATAAAAATCGCCCTCGGGTGGACGGAAAGCCAGGAATGAGAATGTATGTGTTCCCGGAACTCGCGAGGTGCAGGCAACTGGCAGAGAGGTATCTTGGTTACTCAATACCGTGGGAGGCAATGACGTGAGCCTAGTGCGCCGGATCATAAGAAAATTGATCCGGCGCTTTTTCATCCGCATTTGTAGTCGCTCCAGAGGATCCTACAGATCCCATACATCCCAATTTAAAACGGGAAAGAGATCTTTGGGTAGTCTGCTATCTTTTAAAACGGACACTCTATTTCGCGGATTGTTCGGATCATTGGGTACACACTGTTCGACTTGAACAATTGTGAACACGATTAGACCTTTTTTCTGGATCAAATTTGAAGTGCCGAGACGCTCATTGTAAAATCCAAAATATGGCTTGTTCTGAAAACTCTGGTCCTGGCCGGCGTCCGCGCTTTTGCGAAAAACGGCGCCAAGCCTATTTGGATGCGCTGTCAAAAACTGGCGTAGTAGGTGAAGCTATGAGTATCGCGGGCATAAAAAGCCGCACCACCTTGAAGAATGCACGAGAAAAGATCGCCGGCTTCGAACAAGCTGAGATTGATGCACTCGATTGCGCAGCAGACATGATTGAATTACTGGTGCACGCTAGAGCTACGCTAGGCCATAGAGTTCCCGTTGTTGACCAAAACGGCAATGCAGTCGTGGATCCCAAGTCAGGTGAAACAGAAACGACCTTTATACCCCCGAGCGACAAATTCTTGATGGCCCGGCTCAAAGCTTTGAAACCACAGAGGTATGGAACCGAACGCCATGAGGTTCAGGCGCGAGGAACAGGTGTGCTCTTAATCCCTGAGGTCGAAAGCAAAGAGGTATTCGAACAATTGCTGACCAAGCTAAAAACTGAAGCGCAGGAGGAAGAAGCGGCATTTCGATCAGGCGACTGGTAAGGTCCAGAAACGGCGTACCAAATCTGCGGTAGGAGCCGCAATGAGGCACGGATTTCGCAAAAGTTCAGATCGCAGAAGCCGTCCATGTTGATTTATAATGATTAGAAACGCATGGTAATTCTACTCGTGGTGGAGGGTAGAGTTGATCAATTTAATTATAGAAAACCCCTGGATAGCTGGAGCGGTATTCGGCTTTTTCTCCATGATGGTCGCGTTGATGACGTTTTTGTTCAATTTAGGCCAGCGCCTGGGCGAAGCAAAAAAACCCGGGCGCCGTTGAGATTGCGAGTTACAAAACCACAGCAGAGGCCGCTGAAAAGGAAAGAGACGAGGCTCGCGCAAATACCGCGAAGCACTCCAGTGATATTCGAAGATATTTGGCTCTCAAGGAAGCCCTAATTGGGGGTGAAAAGTCGCTCTGGAACTCGCATCAACCTGCGCCGTACGACGGATACGATCGAGATATGGGATCGAACGATCTTCACGTGCTGACGATCATGAACCTGAAAGGTGGCGTAGGCAAAACTACGATTGCAACAAATCTCGCAGCGCACTTTGATATTGCGCTAAACAAAAAAGTGCTCGTCGTAGATTTAGACTATCAAGGGTCAGCGACGGCTGCACTGCTAAGAATGATGCACTACGATGCTCTTCCGTATCAGCACGCTAAGAGAATATTTGCGCCAGCAACTGAACAACCAAGTCTTCCGGAACTCGCCTTGAGGATGTCGAGTTCGCTTACTCGAACCGATCTCGTACCTTGCAGTTACGAGTTTGCTGCTATCGAAAACAAGCAAATGGTTGGGTGGTTGTTCCAAGAGCTTGGCTATGATCCTCGTTACTGTTTGCCTTCCGTGTTGTATTCCGAGGATTTTAGAAACCAATATGACATCGTCATCATCGACGCACCTCCCAGGCTGAGCCTTGGTGCGATAAATGCAATCACCGCGTGCCAAACTCTACTAATTCCAACAATTCCGGATCTCATGTCTACCGAAGCCGTCGGCAACTTCGTAAGCCAGCTGAATTCACTTGGTGGATTGTTAAATCCCGCTCTCCACAAGTTACTTCTCGGGGTGAACCGCTCCGACAGTACGGACCTCAAAGAGAGTGAAGAGAGATTGATACAACGTTCACTGCAATACTCAGAATCTTGGAACGGGATAATGCGACGAGTGCCACAAAACATACCGGATAGGGTGGTATTCAGCAAAGCTCTAGCACAGCAAACACTAGCCTACCTTCTGGACGACAATGTCGCAAAAAAGAAAATACGTTCTGCGCTGGAGGAGTTCGGGGATTTCGTCGCGCATGAAATGGGAGTGAGGATCACGGAAAATGTTTGATTCTGAGCCAACCGCGAAACAGTTTTTGAGATCGTTAAAAAAACTATCTGAGGCTACAAAAAACTCAAAACCGGCAACTATACACAATAGTGTGGTCCGAGTTTTGAAAGCTTCCGACGGTTTCACCGGATCCAAACTCGATGAGCTATTCGCGCATATTGCAAACCCGCAAAGACGAAAAGCTCGTTCGCAATCGACTCGCAGTTCACAAAGTAAGCTAAGGCCCTATAGCAGCGAATTGGTTGAAGAAATTCAGCAAACGTTGAAGTCACTCTTGAACTCTCAAGTTGAGTATGAAGCTAAAGCTCGAGAATACGCGAGAACTTGCGGAGCAAAAACACTAAAAGCCGCCGCTGGGGCTTTCGCGGCTGCTCCAGAGCCATCGACGAAATCCGCTGCGTTGCAACTATTGATTAGCGAACGCGCAAACCGTGTTCGAACGACGCAAAAAATCTCTGAATCGGGAAAAGCATCTCCCTGGTAGCCAGCAAACTGGGGAAGGATATTCACAATCCCCGACATTCGTCCCACTTTTGCTGTTATCGAGAACCACGAAACTTCATTGCGCTGCAGTAGTGTATTAATATAGACGGCAGACCTAGTATTTTAGCGAATCCTCGCCACGTTACGGTGGTGGCTCATTTCAAGGATGATTTATATGAGCGGCGATTTCTTATTCGAAAACGCACCATTGGTGGAAGTAATAGCTGAAGTGCACTGGGAGCTGAAGGCACTCGGAACAAATCCGGGCGCCAAAATAGACCCGTACTACGACTTATTCCAAGAAACTTTCTTGTCTGAGTTAGCAGCGCAGGGATTAGGGCATAGACAAGAACTCATCCCCTCGATGGTTCCGAAAGAATTGGTGGGCGGACAACCACATTTACGCATCAGAAACAGTCAAAACAGCTGGCCATTAACGCAAATCGGCCCCGGTTTATTGACTGCAAACATAGTGCCGCCATATAAAGGCTGGACTGAATTTCAACCTTTCCTAAATCTAGTCATTGAGAAACTTAAGGTATGCTATCCGTTGGCGGATAAGACTTTGAAGATCAGGAAGCTTCATTTGAGGTATATAGACGCTTTCGGAGAAAATTTCGGTATGCAGAATTTTTCCGAATTCGCGACGAATGTGCTTGGTATCAATGCCCCAATATCCACAGACTTTATGAAGAACCAAACAATTGATCCAGCAAGCGTTTCCTTCGTGTCTGATGTGAACTTTATCAATCAAAGCCCTTCGAACTCGACAGGAGGATTCAAATTGGCTCCTGGAACGAGCAATGGTAGAAACGCTGCGATCTTAGAGCATAGATGTGATACTGAATTCGCCGATCCGGTCCTAATTGATCCAGCGTTCATACTTAATTGGTTTAATGAAGCCCATGAAACAATGAGAAACCAGTTTTTGGAACTTTCCAAAAACGGATTGATTGATTTGATGGGCAAGCAGATCCCGCTCGAGAACTAAAATGGTAAGCGTCGCTTCTGACATCGGTAGAGAACAGATATCCAAGTCGGATTTTTGTACATCCAATCAGCACTTTGATTGGGGTTTAGCCGCGATCGACGATGTTGTCTCGTCCGACTCATTACGTCCGGTGTTAATCCAACGCGACTATGACGACTATTATATCGTCAATGACAACACCGAGCATTGGAGAGAAACGTTGGCTCAGGGCTGGGCCGCATGGAACGAATTTCACTTCCGGCCACGCATCACGTCGCAACCGTTTGGGGTCGTATCAAAAGTTCAAACGGTGACCTCAGAAGCGAATGAAACCGGTGAGCGAGAGTCGCTTTGGGAAGTATTGTTCCGCTCGGATACGCACGAACACCTAAAAGACGACCTAATCAGCAGGTATACTCAGTTTGTTGGCACTTTGATGAATAGAACAGCAGTCGGTCCAGTCTCCGATTGGAGTCGTTGGAAGAATTCTGTTGAGCAACTGACATCAATAATTTCAACCAACACTCTTCATTTGATTGTTTCAGACTTTTTGGGCGAATACGGATTTGAAACAGACGAGCTTCATACTGACTCGCTAGGCGCGGCGGTGTTCGATTCTTATCAAGGCGACCAACGGGTATCTGTGTTCGTTAAATCAAATAATATTCAGGTACTTGCTTTTCTCCATGGTGATTTCCACGAGAAGGTTTTTGAACCAGATGCGTCGGCAAAGGTCGAAATTCGAAAGTTCATCTCAGATATTCTGACACGAGCATAGCAAGTGTGGGCGCCTACGGCACAAGTAAGCGACAAAGAGGTAGCTGGTCGACGGGTGTTCACGAAGAAACCCTACTCAGGAAAAAACCAATACAAAACTGATGTGTTCCTGGATGATCGGCTCGGTACGGGCCTATCAGTTGATCGCTTGGGTGTCAGAAATGCAGATGATGAGATTGTAAAAGCTCTTTCGCCAAAAGGTCACTCGCTCGCAGAGAGAATGAAAAAGCCATTTATCGGTTGGGCACAATTCGTCGTTGCTGATCTCAATAAAGCGAAGTTGAAGATCCACAAAACTGATGCTGTTGGGGAAGAAAATCCATTTCATGCAGAGGTTTGCCGCGCTCACTGTCAAGATCAAGATGACCTATACAGAACGGCTTTCATCCTAGCGGTTATATCTTCAAACTATGACCTTTTGCCACCTCTACAGAACGACGAGTGACGCGCATTCTAGAATTCTCACAAGGGTCGTTACAATCTAGAGAGCATTGGCAACCAAAGCTGAAAGCTTTTTGAGGTCCGGTCGCGAAGATCCGTATCGATCATGTGATGAAAGCGACGAATGTCCCATTAAGTATCGAGCCTGATCCGGGGTCGCCCCAGCTTCGTAGAGCCGATCCCTCATTCGATGGCGCAGTGAATAGGCACTCTGCTTTGGCGATAAATCAGAGACCGCTTTACGTATATGCTTATTCAAAAGAGCGCTTACGGTATTGGCACCAAAAGTCTTCGCCGGAAGCATGTCGGCAAACTCCAGTGCCGGTCCGACGAGCGGAAAAACACGCTCTCTGCTACGCACCTTAATTCCACGAAGTTCGTTCGGTCGAACAATCACGTGAGGAACTTCGTGGTCCATTACGATATCCTGGGGGAGTAACCCGCCAGCCTCAGAGGGGCCAAGCGTGGAGCTTCGGACCAGCCAGAGAAGCGCTCGTGTGCGAGGGAGCAGCCCATCTGCACTCCGAAGATACTCATCCAATTCAGCGACTTGCTCTTCGGTCAGCGGCTCTCGGTCGCCTTTCGTCGGACCGGCGTTCCTAAGCTGAACACCATAGAATGGATTTCGGCGCATGATATCATGATCCGCGTCATAGCGCTTCACAACCGCTCCCAATGCACCGATCCGTCGCTTGATTGTTGCTTCTGCCATCTCACGCCGGCGACAGTCTAGAACAAACGCCATCACGTGCTCGCGTTTTACGTCCTCAATCGATAAGTCACCGTTCACCGATACAAAGCCCCGAAACCCAATCTCCTGATGCTTTGGCATGCCTACCGGATAGAGCGCCTGATCTCTCTCAAGTGCGGCGGTCATTGTGGTTTTGTTTGAGAGGAGTTGTCTCTCTCGAGCCGTCAACCCTGCGTCTACGGCCGCGAAGAAGTCGTTTCCAAATTTCCCTGCGGCTTCAACAATACCTCCCGCCTGTTGAACCGCGCGATCAAAAGCCAAAACATGAATATGATCTTGGTCGTCCTCGTTGAGCGTTCCCGCCAACTCAGCTCTTGCCCGCGTGATGTCACGGTCGGTTTTGGCAGTATGTTGGGCGACAAGTTTCACTGCGCGATCTTGCGAGATATCGCCGAGGCTAACGACCCACTCGGACTTCCCAACAATGGAGCGAATATCGCTGGGAACTCGCCGGCGGAACTGCCAAGCTAAGCCTCTGCGGAACAAGTGTTTTATCGTCAGTTTCATGGTCATTTTCGTCGACCATCCGTGCAGTTTGTGTAGCAAATGTGTAGCAAACATCGCTCATACGGGTGAAAAACCCATTAAGTAACAATTGCTTATTTGCTCGAAAGTGGTGCCCCCACACGGACTCGAACCGCGGACCTACGGATTACAAATCCGTTGCTCTACCAGCTGAGCTATAGGGGCACTGGCGGGTCGTTTATAATGAGCGTGGGCAAAGCGCAAGCCGTCATCACAAGATCATGCAGTTGCCACATTTGATCCCGATCCGGGCATGATTTCGCCCCGGCCAATGCGTTTCTTTGATCGCACGCAAGATGGGAGCTGACCATGATCAAAGCACTGACAAGCCTCGCCGCCTTCGCCGCCGCCGGTGCGGTCGCAAGCGCGCAGCCATTGCCGGCCCCGCCGACGGTCAAATACACGCCAGCGGCCGCGTCGACCTGCGATGCGAGCGCCTTCCAGATCTATTTTTCAAAAGGCGATTCTCGAATGACGGCAGAAGCTATCAAGGTGCTGAAAGCGGCGCGCGCGGATCTTTCCGGCTGCGTATTGGGCCCGGTGTCTCTGCGGGCAGATGTGAAAGATGCCGCCTCAGCCGAAGCGGCTGAACAGCTGGCCGAAGCGCGGATCGCCGCCGTATCGACGGCCCTTGAGGCTCATGACTTGGCCGGCACACACATTGACGCCCGCTTTGATCCGGCCCCCACCGCCGCCATGCCCCAGCCTATGGGCCGAGCCGTTGAGGTTCAGCTCTCCGCTTGGGCGCCGCAAATCGGCTAAGCCACCCGGTTCCTCCCAGAAGCTCCCGGTCCTCCCACTGGAGCTCACACTTGCCCCCGAACCCGCGCGGTTCGGGGGCCTTTATAGGGTGATGGCAATCGCGGTGGGTCCGCGGCTTCAGTCGAAAAAGGACAGCACCGCGCTCGCGGCGAGGAAGGTCGCGACAGTATGGCTGCCATCGACAAACAGCCCAATTAACGAACCATATGGCGTGTAGACCGTATCGTAAGCCATCAACGGCACGCCGATCAGCAGGCTGAGCCAGAGCCCGAACAGGAGCGCGGTTCCCAGCTTGGTGATGCCCTTTTGCTTCATGTGCCAGCCGATTCCAAAGCTCAACACTAGGGACAAAACAAAGCCCCAAAGCATCACTATTGGATTGGGCCCGGCAGCGGCTTGGACGGATTGCAATCCCTCTGCGGTCAGCCACTGCATGGTCTGTTTTGTCTCATCGGTAAAAAACAGACCATTCGCCCCCATCCAGGGCTCGGTGAACAAGACACCGTACCAAATGAACCCTACAAAAAACATGGCCACGGCCGCCAGTATGACGCCGAGCAGATTGACGCCTGCAATTTTTGGCATTCTTCCCTCCTTAAGGATGTTTCCTTTATCCCATCTCGCGCTTAGACAGGCCGAACGTCTCTGGCCGACTCTGTCTGACGCTAGGGAAAGGACTTAAAGGAACGAGACTCTTGAGTAAACGCCGGATCCTCATCACCTCCGCATTGCCATACATCAATGGCATCAAGCATTTGGGCAATCTTGCCGGGTCGCAGCTGCCGGCTGATGTGTATGCGCGCTTTCAGCGCCTGCAGGGTCATGAAGTCATGTTTATCTGCGCCACGGACGAGCATGGCACCCCGGCGGAGCTGGCGGCGCAGGAGCTCGGAAAAACACCACAAGACTATTGCGATTACTACCATCAAATCCAGAAAGATCTCGGCGATGGGTTTTCGCTCTCGTTCGATTGGTTCGGGCGCTCGTCGAGCGATGAGAACAAGGCGCTGACGCAACACTTCGCGCAGGTGCTTGAAGACAAAGGCCTGATCGAGGAGCGGGTCTCCAAACAAGTCTATAGCGTCGATGATGGTCGTTTTTTGCCCGACCGTTATGTCGAGGGCACGTGCCCGCATTGCGGCTATGAGAATGCGCGCGGCGATCAATGCGATAATTGCGGGCGCCTGCTCGACCCGGTGGATCTGATCAATCCTTATTCCTCGGTCTCGGGCGGCACCAATATTGAGATTCGAGACACCGCGCACCTCTTTCTGCGCCAGTCAAAGATGCAGGACACGATCCGAGACTGGGTCGAGGCCTCGAAAGACTGGCCGCAATTGGCGCGCTCGATTGCGCTGAAATGGCTGGACGAGGGCCTGCGCGACCGCGCCATTACGCGTGACTTGAAATGGGGCGTGCCGGTGCTGGACGCAGACGGAAATCCGCGCCCGGGCTTTGAGGATAAAGTCTTCTATGTCTGGTTTGATGCGCCCGTCGAATATATCGCGGCGACCGAGGAATGGGCGAAAGCCAATGACGGTGATTGGCAGCGTTGGTGGCGCAAGGACAAAGGCGCCGAGGATGTCGAATATGTTCAGTTCATGGGCAAGGACAATGTCGCCTTTCACACGGTCTCCTTCCCGGTCACGATCCTCGGCTCCGAAGAGCCGTGGAAGCTGGTCGACAAGCTGAAAGCGTTTAACTGGGTGACCTGGTATGGCGGCAAATTCTCGACCAGCCAGAAGCGCGGCGTGTTTATGGACCAAGCGCTTGAGCTGTTGCCAGCCGATTATTGGCGCTGGTACTTAATGGCGAATGCGCCGGAGGGCTCTGACGCGGCCTTCACCTGGGAAGGCTTCCAGGCTTCGATCAATTCGGATCTCGCCAATGTGCTCGGCAATTTCGTCAACCGGATTACAAAATATACAGTCAGCAAATTCGATGGCGCGCTGCCCGCTGCGGGCACGCCGGGCGAAGATGAAGCCTGGATGGCGGGTGAGCTGAAGGCCAGCCTCTCGCGGATTTCTGAGCATTACGAGGCCATGGAGTTCCGCAAGGCGGCGGCCGAAACCCGCGCGCTCTGGGCCGCTGGCAATGAGTATCTCACGCGAGCTGAGCCTTGGGTGAAATATAAGAATGATGTCGATGCTGCCGCCGTCGGGGTGCGCACCGGCATCAATCTCGCGGTCTTGTTCGCGATCGTCGCACAGCCGCTGATCCCAAACACCGCAAAGACGATCCTGGATACGCTGGGAATCCCGGAGGAGAATCGGAAGTGGCCTTCGCCAGACGATGACGGCCTGCTTGATGCTATTCCGCCTGGCCTCCCCGTGGTTGCGCCACCTGTTTTGTTCCAGAAGATCGAGGATGCTATGGTTGAAGAGTGGACCGAACGCTTCGGCGGAGAAGAGACTTAAAACCATGCCCCTTCAGAACCGCGTTGATCCTTTCGGACTGATCCATGCGGTAGACGATCGCGGCACGATGATGGGCAATCGCGGCGGCTGTTTTCATACCACCGAGCGGACGCTGAAGCGTACGCACTGGAAAACACGGCAATGGATCATCTGTGTCCTGGAGTTCAAAGACCGCCAGCGCGTCCCAATGAGCGAAGGCACCTATACCGAGCTGTTCTTTCTGGATGAGGCAACGGCGCTCGCAGCCGGGCATCGGCCTTGTTATGAGTGCCGGTACGCAGACGCCAAGCGGTTTCGCGAAGCGCTGATTACCTCTGGGGTCTTTCGATACCGTCCGAAAGCGAGCGACATTAGCGACGCGATTACGGGCGAGATTCAATCGGTCCTCAAAGGCAAATCGGAGCGTGAGCAAATGGACCCCGCCGACTTGCCGGATGGCGCGATGTTCACAACTGGCTCAGCCGCCTTCCTGAAGTGGCAAGATCGAGCGTTTCGATGGAGCTTTTCGGGTTATGGCGAGACTGAGCCCCTGCCCCGACAAGCGATGCGCCTGACACCGCACATTACCTGTCAGGCGCTCGCGCATGGATATGATCCGCAAGTGCATGCGAGCCTTGCGCCTTAGTCCACCGGGCGCGTCACAATTAAATCATTGATCCGATTGGCTTTGGATTTGGCGAACAGAACATTGTGGAGATACCAGACCTCGCCATCTGCGAGCGTGATTTCGATATCGCCAGTAATCACAAGCCCAAGGATGCGGTGGCGCAGGAAATCATCTTTCAAATACCGGCACCGCGCATTTGCACCGCTTTCAGCTCGGTCCCCGCTGCCCCAGAAGACCCGCTCGCGCACCTGCCCCGGAGCGATCTCGTAGAACTTCACCTTGTCGAAGCCAAAGATCATCACCGCCCACATGACGAAAACGCTGATCCCGACAAACCAATAGAAAGCCGGACTCATCCGGATGTCGAGCCCGCCAATAAAGGCCGCAATGGGACCGGAAAGATTGGCTGTCGCCAGCAGGATACCGCCAATCAGCAGGATCAATCCAAGGATAACAGAGTTCGCCCCCCGTAATTTCACCGTGGTTGAGAAGATGATGAAGACCAGCACGAAAACAAAGGTCTGACCTTGCACCCGCGCGGCCGCTTCTGTGCCCTCACCAGAGACGAATAGAGAGACGATCCCAAACAACAGCCCCAGCGACCAGATCGGCCACCAGTAAAGGATCGGCGAATGGGTATAGACCCTCAGCTCTGAGAGCTGGTTAAGCCCATCCTGCACAGAGCTCGGCTGCGGTGGCGCCGCGGTCTGTGCCGTTTCGGTTGGGGTGTCGGACATGCCATGGCCTCCATGATGAGGCCAAAGCTTAGCAAGTCCCGCTGGGATGCGGAATTGTTTTTACGAAAATATTGAAGTGCTTAGGCGCTGTCGCCGTCGGAAAGGTTGCGCTCGATCTGCTGCTGCTGCAGCGCCAACAGCGCCATACCTCTGAGCAAGGCACCTCTGTTCTGACCCTTTTTATAGCTCAGCCGCTTATACAAGGTGATCGTGCCTTCGCAGATGTCTTTATTGGCGGCTTTGCCTCGCTTTTCAGCTGTCAGCTGAGTCAGCATCAGTTCAACGGAAGGCTCCAGGGTCGCGACATTCATCGTCCAGTTGAGCACTTCTTTCTGCGAGGCTGCACGACGATTGGCGACGGTTTGCGGCGCGGACAAGAGATCAATGATCAATTGTGTTTCGCGCTTGCGCAGGTCCCGCGGGAACTCTTTGACTGATTTCAGCGGTTCGCCTTCGATCAAACGCACACAATCAGCAGCATCTTCTTCGTTCAGGTGCTCATACGTGTCGATCATCACGTGGATGATTTCACGAACATCCTCGTCACTGGCGACGCGTGAAAGCTGGAGGATCTCAGCGAGGAACTTTTCCCGCATCCGCAGACCCGCTAAGTAGCCAGCCTCGCGCGCAGACCGGCCTTTGCTGAACTCGTAAAGGGCAATCTTTCGGAATGATGCATAGAGCTGTGGGCGGCGGTCCTGCAGAACGACGAACATTTCGCCATACATATCGCCTTCGGCGGCGAGCGCTTGCACTTCGGCATCAAACGTTGACGGATCAATCGCTTTACCGCCGCATGCGGCCAGGCCGATCATACCAATCGCGAGAAATGCAGTCTTCAGTCGATGACGCACAGCCATGGATAACCCTCGTATCTCTTAAGTAGATGTACGCCTTGCCTCGCACATGCTTTCGAAGGAACATGGCAGAGTTACCTTAATATGCTGATAAATTGAGACCGCGGTTTCGATGCAATTCAGTAATCAAAACGGTGTCTTAGACGGGCACCATTCATGCATTTGAGAAAGGCCCATCCGCGCAAATGAAACTGGTATTCATATACGGACCTCCGGCAGCGGGAAAGCTGACCATCGCTCGCAAAGTTGCTGAAAAGGCCGGTCTTGCGCTGTTTCACAATCACTTGATTGTTGATGCGGTCGGAGCCGTGTTTCCGTTTGGCAGCGAGCATTTCAAGCGCTTGCGAGAGAAATTCTGGTTCGAGACGTTTGAAGCGGCGGTGGACGATGGCCAGTCCTTGATCTTCACCTTCCTACCTGAGGATACGGTGGATCCAAATTTCGCCCAGCGCGTAATCGACCTGATTGTCGCGCATAGTGGGGAGGTGATCTCTGTCAGGCTTAATGCGTCCCGGCAGTCGCAATTGGCGCGCATTAACAATGAGAGCCGAAATGCGTTTGGGAAACTTCAGGATGCGGAGCTTCTGAAAGCCAATTTCGATCAGTTCGAACGCTCGCTTTCGAACATGCCAGAGCCTGATCTGGTGATTGATACAGAAACACTGGACCCTGACCGCGCCGCCGATCTCATTGTGGCTCAGCTCACCTGATAACTCGATTTAGCTCCCGCCACGACACCCCTAGCGCGCGTGTGCTCAGCGGGTAGGGTCGCGCAAATTCTGTCATCAGGGAGCTCCTCATGGACGTTAGCACCGCAATCAAACAACGGATTTCGACCCGCGCCTTTCTGGACACCCCCTTGCCCGAAGCTGACGTTCGGCAATGGCTCATTGATGCGCAACGCTCGCCATCGGGTGGAAATTTGCAACCCTGGCGCGTCCTAGCGCTCGCTGGCGACGCCAAACAAGCTGTGGTCGACCTCGCCGCCGCGAAGCTCGCCGAGAATCCACGGGGTGAACCCACAGATTATCCGATTTATCCCGATTACATTTCAGAGGCTCAGAACACACGCCGCCGCGCGGTTGGCGAAGCGATGTATGGCAAGATCGGCATTCCCCGCGAAGACAAAATGGGTCGGATGATGTGGTTCGCGCGAAACTACCAGTTCTTCAATGCGCCCCTGGCCCTGTTCATCATCATGGATGAGCGCGTCGGGCACGGCCAATGGGGGCACACCGGTATGTTCATGCAGACTCTGTGCTTGCTGGCTGAAGAGCGCGGCTGGGGCACCTGTATGCAGGAATGCTGGGGCATTTTGCGGCCAAGCCTCAAAGCGCATTTGGGCCTTTCTGAGCACGAAATGGTCTGGTGTGGCATGGCCGTCGGCGTACCGGACAAGGGTGACCCCGTGAATGAACTTTATACCGAGCGCGCAGGTCTCGAAGAATTCGCAGAGCTGCGCGGTTTTTAGCCCGCAAGCGCCGCCAAACTCATCAAACCGGCCAGTGAAAACATGGCGTTCGCGCCGACAAACACGTAAAAGGTGAGCGCGTCTTCGCCTGACTCGCCGAACGCTTTGGCCAGAAGATACAAGCCGATCAAAGCGCCAGCCAACACTGCCGAAATGCCGTAAATCAGAATGGGCGTTTCCGTCGGATCGCCCATGGAACTGCGCGACCCATTGATGTTTGTGACAGCGAGAAACATCACAGGCAGGGCGAGCAAAATGCCCCAGCCCAGAATTTGCCAAGCCAAGACTTTGACGAGCTTTGAGACAGAACGCATGTTTTGATCGTCATCCTAGTATCGTCATAAACTCGCCTCATGCCGACCGTTTGGCAAGCTTTAGATAAGCGGCATGGATACTGGTCGTCGCTCTTGCCTCACAGGCTTGTTTACCCTCGCTTTTCTACCGGGCATCGCCACCCGCCATGAAACCAAAGCGGCCAGTCTTATCGTTCAGGCGCGGACACAAATCGGGATGACGACATTCTACGATGCCGCCTATGTCGCGCTCGATTATCCGGGCGGCGATATCCCGCGCGATCGCGGCGTCTGCATTGACGTGATCATTCGCGCCTATCGCGATGCCTTTGACTTTGATTTCCAGAAACACATTCACGAAGACATGGCCGCCCATTTTGAGGCTTATCCGAAGCGTTGGGGCCTCACACGGACGGACCGCAACATTGATCACCGTCGCGTCCCGAATGTAGAAACCTGGCTCGAACGCTACGGACATGAGCTGCCCGCCCAAAACTGGCAGCCCGGCGACCTGATCACCTGCCGCGTCGGCGGGAGGCTCCCACATATCGGCATCCTATCCAGCCAGCGTGACCGCGCGGGCCGCTGGAAAGCGATCCATAATATTGGCCTTGGGACGCTGGAAGATAGTCGCATCTGGGCCTATGGCGAGAAACGGCGCTTCCGCTTCTTGCCTAGCTGAGCATCATGCGCAGGCGGAGCAAATGCTCGTCCCAGCCTTTATCATGATCGATCATTTCGCCAAATTCGGTGATGCCGGTATGAGTCATGGTCAGCTGCGTGCCGCCATCAACGGGCAATAGCTCCCACGTGACAGTCGTGATCACGCCTTTCAGCCATTCATGCGTAAAGGTGTGAACCAGCCGCTTCGGCGGATCAATCTCCAGAACATCGCCCCACATGAGTTTGCGATCCTCTTTATCGAGATGGAAACTCAAATATTGAAAAGAGGCGCCAGCGTTCAGGTCGCGATCGGTCTCATGAAACCATCTTGCCAGCAGGTCCTTCTCGGTCAGATGCCGCCAGACTTTTTCCGGTGTGGCTCTTAAATAGATCGTCTTGATCATCACCGCATCACTCATCATCCGCCTCCACAGCTTGCTTTAAAGTTTCGAGTTTTTCGTCCCAGAACTGATCAAAGAAGCGCAGCCAATCGGACACGGTCCGAAGGCCTTCAGGTTGCAGCGTATGCAAGCGTTCTCGTCCGCGCGCGCGGACCCGGATCAGCCCGCCCTCTTCCAGAATTCTCAAATGCTTGGTCACCGCCGGTCGCGTCATCTCATAGTTCAACGAAATCTCACCCAACGAATGTTCACCCTTGGCCAAAAGCGACATGATGCTGCGCCGGGTTGGATCGGCAATGGCGCGGAAGACCAATTGTTCTGACATAATATGTAACCTTTCAGTTTCCTTTTATAGGAAACCATTTAGTTTCATGTCAAGCCCCATTCTAAGGCTGGCCTATCTCGCAAAGCGCGCTAAACACACGAACATGAAAATCGCGACTTGGAATGTGAACTCCGTCAAAGCCCGCCTCCCCACTGTGCTGGAGGTGCTCAAAGCCATCGATTGCGATGTGATCTGTCTGCAAGAGATCAAGTGCGAGACAGATGCCTTCCCCTATATGGAGATCGAAGAGCTCGGCTATAATGTCGAGGTGCACGGACAGAAGAGCTATAATGGCGTCGCCATGCTATCGCGCTTGCCGCTTGAGGATGTGGTCAAAGGCCTGCCCGGCAATGAAGATGATGATCAGGCCCGCTATATCGAAGCGCTGGTCTTGGCGGATACGCCGGTTCGCGTGGGCGGGCTTTATTTGCCGAATGGCAATCCGGCGCCCGGCCCGAAATATGATTATAAGCTCGATTGGATGGGGCATCTCAAAACCCATGCCCAGCGCCTGATGCAGGCTGAAGAAGCGATCGTGCTTTGCGGCGACTATAATATCATTCCGCGGGCGGAAGATTGCTGGGATGAAACCGTTTGGTCAGATGATGCCCTCGCCTTGCCGCAAAGCCGCGCCGCCTTTCGGCGCCTGCAACACCTTGGCCTAACCGAAGCCTTTGAAGCGGCCGACAATCGCGGCCATCAATACACGTTCTGGGATTATCAAGGCGGCGCCTTCCCGAAAGATCATGGCATCCGCATCGATCATCACTTGCTCAGCCCGCAAGCGGCAGATCGATTAGAGGGCGTTGAGATTTTTCGCAAAGCCCGCGGGCTAGACAAACCGTCAGACCATGTGCCGGTGATTGCGACGCTAAGGGATTAGTCAACACGCTCAATCAGCGTAAAACTCATCCTGAGCGAACTCGAAGGATGCTTATTATACTCAGCCAATAGAGTAAGAACCGTAACGCCCTCGTCCTTCGACTTCGCTCAGGATGAGGGCTGAAAGCGCGCTTAGCTGTCGACACAGGTCGCGTTATACGCGGCAACTTCTTCGTTCAACGTCATCACCAATGCTTGCAGCGAGACTTCTTTATCCATCAAGTCGGCTTTGAGCGTCTCATACTTGATCTTGGTCGCATCGGCTTCATTGGCATCCTTGGAGCTGAAGTGGCGCATCGCTTCCGCGTTCTCCCAGGCATCTCCGGCGGCTTCAACGGCATCAACTAGGTCGAGGCGTGCATCCGCCAGAGCCTTCGCTTCTGTTTGGCGCTCTAGCAAGCTCGCGGCCTTGGCGGCGCAAGACTGTGCATGGGCCATTGGCGCTGCGACAACAAAGAGGGCGACCAGCGCGCTCAAGGAGGAAATCATTGGTTTCATACACATTTCTCTAAGTCATGGGACCTGAAGCCTGTCTGAACGTAGACGCCCACATCTGGTCTAAAGTATGGCCGATTTTGTCCAGATCAGGTCCTGTCAGATTGATCGATTTGAGTTGGATCTGCAAAACTATCGATCAGATTGAAGATTGCCGCGAAATCATCGAGCAGTTCGCGCACGCGCTCCGGATTGTCGAGCGGTGTGAACATGGAGCCCGGTTCAAACAAATCCCCCCCCTCCAGCGCGATCAACAACTCATTGTTCTGAAACGCGCAGCGCAGCTTGCCGCCCCGAAAGACTTTTTCCAGTTCAATCAGGCGCTGCATCAAATCTGGCGTCAATAGAAACCGTGCTTCAACCTGGTCCGTGCTGTAGACTTCGAAAGCCTCTTCAAAAACGTTCGACTCCAGGCGCACCCGCTGCATCCCACGCCGGCCACCAAAGCGATTGAAGAAGCCAGCATCGCGCAGCACCACTGTGCGGCCAAGAAAGTCCTTATGGAATTTGAAGCGCAAACACTGACCATTGAAGACAGTGACCCAGCGCGTCCGCGTCCGACCACGGGAATCGGTCGTGCGCCGGCGTTCCTCGAGATGCGCTTCGAAAAACTCAAAGTCGACGCCGCTGCGTTGTCCCGTTAGACGATCTTCGAACGCTGACCGGTCCCAGTCCGGCACCAGGCCCGCGGCTCGTAAGTCGACAATGCTATCCTGCACCCCCGGATCCGGATCGAACGACATGCCAAACCGCGCCGTGACCGGATCGATAATCATCTGTTTGGCGCGCTTGCCGATCTGGTTGAGCGGACCGCGTCCCGCCCCATGCACAGCAAAGCCGATAATGCCCGCGACGAGCGCAAATTGCGGCACGCGAAAAACAAAGAATCCGATTACAATCCCCACCAAGGCGATCGCGGCACCGGCCCAGGACCACCGTACGGAATTCTTGGCCGCGGCCTGCCGCTCAGCCTCTTTGGCTTGCAAAGCCGGGCGTAATTCATCCTGATAGACCCGCGGAAAGTCCGAAAAATCCTTCGGCAAGCCGCGCATCGCGAGCAGGATGGTCGAATCTATGTCAGAGCTGTGATCGTTTGGCTCATCAGATGTCGGCGTAGACATGGCGTTCTCCGGCAAACCCTTCATGGGTTACCGCGCCTAGATGGGCAGGCCCGACCAATTTGGCAAATTTTGAGAGCGTGCCATTGCCATAGGCCGTGACCCGCGGTCTCCATTTGCGCTTGCGATCTTCGAGCTCCGCCGGAGTGAGTTTGACATCAATTGTGCCAGCCTCGGCATCGATGCTGATCACATCTCCGTCTTCGATCAAACCAATTGGGCCGCCTTCCTGCGCTTCAGGGCCAACATGCCCAATGCAAAATCCTCGCGTGGCTCCGGAGAAGCGCCCATCGGTAATCAAGGCCACCTTGTCTCCCATTCCCTGGCCGTAGAGCGCGGCTGTGGTCGATAGCATCTCACGCATCCCCGGCCCGCCTTTTGGTCCTTCATACCGGATAACCAGTACTTCGCCTTCTCGGTATTCGCGGTTCTCGACCGCCTTAAAGCAGGCGTCTTCACCGTCAAACACCCGGGCCGGTCCGGTGAATTTGAGGTTTTCGAGCCCGGCGACTTTTACGATCGCCCCGTCCGGTGCCAGAGAGCCCCACAAGCCAACCACACCGCCATTTTTCGTGATCGGCTTTCCAGCGGAGTAGATCACTTTCTGGCTCTCATCGAAGCTCATATTTTCCAGGTAATCGCCCCAGCTTTTGCCGGTGACGGTCAGGCAATCGGGGTTTATGATCTTCTCATCCATAAGGGTCTTCATCAGCATGGGGACGCCACCCGCATCGCCGAAATCCTTGGCGACATAGTTCCCGCCCGGCTTCAAATCAGCGACATAGGGCGTGCGCTCAAACACTTCAGCCACGTGGCGAAGAGTGAATTCAACGCCGCATTCATGCGCCATCGCGGGCAAGTGAAGCGCGGCATTCGTCGAACCGCCTGTCGCCGCCACGACAATCGCCGCATTCTCAAACGCTTCGCGCGTGCAGATCTCTCTCGGCCGCAGATTCTTGGCGACAAGGTCCATCACGACCCGCCCAGACTCGCGGGCATAACCGTCGCGATCGGTCCACGGGGCCGGCATCGCAGACGACAGCGGTAGCGCCAAACCAATCGCCTCGCTCACACACGCCATCGTATTCGCCGTGAACTGACCGCCGCAGGCGCCATCTCCAGGACAGGCGACCTTTTCCAGGGCGCGCAGCTTGTCGTCGCTCATCTCATTTGAGCCTGCAGCGTGCGCGCCGACCGCCTCAAATACGTCCAGCACCGTCACGTCCCGGCCCTCAAAACTGCCAGGCATGATCGATCCGCCATAGAGGAAGACGGAAGGAACGTTGAGGCGCAGCATCGCCATCATCATTCCGGGCAAAGATTTGTCACAGCCAGCCACGCCGACCAGCGCATCATAAGAGTGCCCGCGCATGGTCAGCTCGACCGTGTCGGCAATCCAATCCCGGCTCACCAGGGATGAGCGCATGCCTTCGTGCCCCATGGCGATGCCATCAGTCACCGTAATGGTGCAAAACTCGCGCGGCGTCCCATCCGCATCCTTGACGCCTTCAGACACCGCGTGCGCTTGTCGCATCAGCGCTGTGTTGCACGGGGCCGCCTCATTCCAGCAGCTCGCCACCCCGACAAAGGGTTTTTGAATATCCTTGGTGGTCAGCCCCATTGCGTAATAATAGCTGCGGTGCGGCGCGCGGGCGGGGCCCTCCGTGACGTGGCGCGACGGAAGTTTCGATTTATCCCAAGTTTTACTCATGACGGCATTCCTCTATTGCGCCGAGCCTTAGCGGCTCCGCGCCTTGATGTCACCCAGTCTAAAGGGGCTATTCTTGCTCAAATATGGCCGTTTCCATCCCGTCGGGGTCAATCATGCCGCGATACATGCCTTTTGAGTTGAAAACATACTCATATTGGCCATTTCCATCGATGACGACGACACCACCATCCCCGCCCAGCTCTGCCACTTGATTAAGTGCGCTTTCAGAGGCGTCTTTGACGCTTTCGCCGGCGAGCTCAACGCGCGCACAAATGGTCTTCGCAACGGCCACGCGGATGAAATACTCACCATGCCCAGTGGCAGAGACCGCACACACGCCGTTCTGCGCATAGGTCGCCGCCCCGATCAGCGGGGAGTCGCCGATCCGTCCCGCCGCTTTCGCGGTCATCCCACCGGTGGTGGTCGCCGCCGCAAGGTTACCCTCAGCATCGATCGCCACCGCGCCGACCGTGCCGTGCCGGTCTGCATCGGTGCGTTCGCGCTCGCGAAGCACCCGCTCTAGCGACTCGCGGCGACGGTCCGTGTCGAAATAGGAATTCTCGACCATTTCGAGCCCGACAGACTCTGCGAAACGATCCGCGCCTTCGCCCGCAAACATAACATGTTCAGATTGATCCATCACCGCCCGCGCCGCGAGGATCGGGTTTTTCACGCGCTTGACGCCCGCGACGGCGCCAGCATCCCGTTCCGCACCGCTCATGATCGAAGCGTCGAGTTCATGTTCGGCAGCAGCCGTGAACACCGCGCCCTGCCCGGCATTAAACAACGGATCGTCTTCCATCGGGATCACAGCGGCTTGCACAGCATCCACCGCGGATCCGCCATTGCGCAGGACTTCAGCACCCGCTTCGAGCGCGGTCTCGAGGGCTGCGGTGTAGGCTGCTTCGCGCTCGGCGGTCAGGTTCTCGCGCAGGATCACCCCCGCGCCACCATGGATCACCAAACGCCATTCAGGTTGTTCAGGCGCCGACACGGGCGAGACCTCCTCTGCGTTGCTTTCCACCGGACCCTGGCAGGCGGCCAAGGTCATCACTGCAACAGTTAAAACAGTACGCAGCATCTTACAGTCTCCTCAAATCGCGGCGAGTTGCTCCCGCGCGACGCTAAGCTTGTCCCGGGTCCCCTGCAAGTCGGTCAACCGCTCACGTTGCTCAGCCACGACCTCTGGTGGCGCTTTGGCCACAAACGCCTCATTTCCAAGCCGTTTCTCGAGACCGGTAATCTCGCCCGTCAGTTTGCCGAGCTGTTTGTCGAGGCGCGCGACCTCTTCGCTCGCATCGATGAGATCCGCGATTTCGAGCGCAACTGTCGCTTCATCCAGCACGGTCTTGACCGCGCCCGCTGGGGCCGTGTCGGCCAATTCGAATTCCTCAAGGCGCGCCATGCGCATGATCACATCGCGGTGCGCCTCAACACAGTGCGCGGTGCGGTCATTGGCACCAATCAGGCTGACCGGCACTTTTGCACCGGCAGGGACGTTCACATCCGAACGAACCGAGCGAATTTGCGAAATGATACGTAGCACCCAGCCGAGCTCATCGGCAGCGACCTGATCCTCAAATTGCCTGTCGAGTCCCGGCCAGGATTGTTGCATCAGGAACGCGTCGCGATCGCTTGTCTGCTCCCACAGCACCTCTGTGATGAACGGCATAAATGGATGCAGCGTGATAAACGTCTGCTCCAGAACCCAGCCCAAAACAGCCTGCGTTTCCGCCCGCGCCGCGGCATCGTCTCCGCTCAGGATCGGCTTGGAGAGCTCAAGATACCAATCGCACAGAACGTCCCAGGTGAACTGGTAAGCTGCGCTTGCAGCATCATTGAAACGATAGTCTTCAATCGCCTCCGAAACCGCACTTGTACATTTGTACAGTTCTCCAATAATCCATTTATTGACTGATAATTCAAGAGCTTGCGGATCTATCTTCGTGCTAAACTCCGCCTCGTTCATTTGTGCAAATCGCGTCGCATTCCAGAGCTTTGTGCCGAAGTTACGATAGCCCGCGACTCGCTCAACCGATAGGTTGATGTCCCGCCCCTTGGTCGCCATGGCGGCGAGCGTGAAGCGCAGCGCGTCGGCGCCGTAGGCCTCGAAGCCTTTGGGGTAGCGCTTTCGCGTTGCCTTTTCGACTTGCGGCGCTTTTTCCGGCTGGCGAAGACCTGTGGTGCGCTTGGCCACCAGCGCGTCGGCCTCAATGCCATCAATCAAGTCGACCGGGTCAATCACATTGCCCTCTGACTTGGACATCTTCTTGCCGGTCTCATCGCGGACGATGGCGTGGATATAGACATCCTTGAACGGCACTTCCCCGTCCATGAACTTGATGCCCAGCATCATCATCCGCGCAACCCAGAAGAAGATGATGTCAAAGGCGGTGACGAGCGTCGCGCCGGGATAAAAGGCGTTCAGGCCATCAGTCTCTTCCGGCCACCCTTGCGTCGAGAACGGCCAGAGGCCTGAGCTGAACCAAGTGTCGAGAACGTCTTCGTCTTGAACCAACTCAATGCTCTGCAAGGCATCGTTACTATCGATAGTGTGCGACGTGACTCCGTCTTCTGCGATCGTCACCTCAACTCGGTCGCCATAGTGTTTCTTTGCCAGTTCCATGGCTTCAGATGGGGTCCCGGCACAAAATCCTTTTTTCATATTGTATGGGCCATCATTTGCAATGTCATCGAGTGTCGGCCCATACCAAACCGGAATCCGGTGCCCCCACCAGAGCTGGCGTGAGATGCACCAAGGCTCGATATTCTCCATCCAATTGTAATAGGTCCGGTCCCAATTCTGCGGGACGAACTTGGTTCGCCCCTCGCGCACCGCAGCAATGGCGGGTTTAGCGAGCGTTTCGGCATCTACGAACCATTGGTCGGTTAGCATCGGCTCGATGACGACGCCTGAGCGGTCACCAAAGGGCTGCATGATCTTTTTGTTTTCGACGTGTGGGATGAGCGGCGCTTTAGTTTCCTCATCCTTGTGCTTTGGATCAGGAACCATCACCGCATTGCCTTCGGACGTGATGTCCTCAACCACCGCCTTGCGCGCGTCGAAGCGATCGAGCCCGCGATACTGATCGGGCACAAGATTCATCGCCGCGATCTTAGCCTCGTCAAAACCTTCCGCGCCCTCTGCGATGCGCTGGGCCACTTCGGCGACGGCGGTATAAGGCTCACCGTCGGCACGCATTTGGCCGCGTTCATCCATCAGCGCGTACATCGGAATACCGCCGCGTTTCGCGACTTGATAGTCATTGAAATCGTGCGCGCCGGTGATCTTCACCGCGCCAGACCCAAAATCGGGATCTGGATATTCATCGGTAATGATCGGGATCAGACGGCGATGCTCTTTCGGTCCGACCGGGATCTCGCAGAGTTTGCCAACAATCGGCGCATACCTGTCATCAGACGGATGCACAGCGACCGCGCCATCGCCAAGCATGGTCTCCGGACGGGTCGTCGCGATGGAAATATAGTCGCGCTCTTCTTCCAGCGTGACGTTCCCGTCCTCATCCTTCTCGACATAGGTGTAGGTCTCACCGCCTGCGAGCGGATATTTGAAGTGCCACATATGGCCGTCGACTTCTTTGTTCTCCACTTCGAGATTGGAGATCGCGGTCTGGAAATGAGGGTCCCAATTGACCAGCCGTTTGGCACGATAGATCAGGCCCTCATTATAGAGATCGACGAAGACCTTGTTGACCGCGGTGTTCATCTCATCATCCAGCGTGAACTTGGTGTTCTCCCAATCGCACGAGGCCCCAAGGCGTTTCAGCTGGTTGAGGATCGTGCCGCCCGACTCTTCCTTCCATTCCCAGACTTTATCGATGAAGGCCTCGCGCCCCATTGAGCGACGGTCTTGATTGCCACTGGCGGCGAGTTGGCGCTCAACCACCATTTGCGTGGCGATCCCCGCGTGATCCATACCGGGTTGCCAGCGGACATTCTTGCCGCGCATCCGCTCAAACCGACAGAGAATGTCCTGGATCGTGTTGTTCAGCGCGTGGCCCATATGCAGGCTGCCAGTGACGTTCGGCGGCGGGATCATAATCGCATAAGGCTCAGCCGCCGTGTCCATACTCGGCCGGAAACAGCCCGCGTCTTCCCAGCGCTTATAAATGCGCTGCTCGTGGGCTTTGGGGTCAAAACGCTGGTCAATCATCTTTTGCGATCCGGTCGGTCATAGAAATGAAAAAGGCGCGCCATCTCTGGCGCGCCCGTCTCTTTAGCAGAGGTTTAGCTCGGGTCTAGCCAGCCATGCGCGCAATGCGCTGCACTTCGGCTTCCACTTGCTTCTCAACGATGGCCGGCAGGTTATCGTCGAGCCACTCTTTGAGCATCGGACGGAGCATTTCCCGGACCAAGCCTTCGATCGTGGTCGCGCCCCCGGCTTCTTCGCCAAACTCGACATTTGACAAGAGCTTGCTGAGCGCGCCAGCAGCGGCGGTTACGGTTGCAGTGTCGGCCAGCGGTGCGGCAGATGCAGCCATCGGCGCCTCCTTCTCAATTACAGGTTCTGGTTGCGGCTCTGGCACCGGCTCGAACGTGTCTTCGATCGGCTCTGCCTCAACGGTCGCAAATTCTTCGACCCCTTCAAAATCATCTTCTTCGAAGGTTTCGAAGCTGTCTTCTTCAACAACGAAATCAAAATCGTCTTCAGCAGCAGCTTCCGCTTCGAGCTCTTCTGTCGCGTCTTCCATGGACTGGCTTATTGCAGCGAGAACGTCTTCCTCACTCTCGATGTCGACCTGTTCAGGTTCGGCATCCATCATTTCATCGTCAAACACACTCGAGTCGTCGACCGCTTCAGCTTCAGACGTCGCCGCTGGGGCATCATCATCTGCAATGATTTTACGGATGGAAGAGAGAATTTCTTCCATGGTCGGTTCTTTTTGTGCTTGCTCCGCCATAGCCGGTCCCATTGATTCTGCTTCTATTAACCGGCTACTCCAGGTCGGTTAACAAGCGATTACGACGCTAAATAGCATGCGTCGCAGCAGAAACCCAGCAACCCTAGAAAGAAAGCCGCCCCATAGCGCGCAAAAGTTGATGCGTTGCGACATAAGCGTCGCGTTGCGCATTGACCAAACCGAGCCGTGCTTCGAGCAATTGTTGCTCTTGATCCAGCACATCCAGGGTGGTTCGTGTGCCAACACTGAGCTCTTCTTGCGCGCCCTCATAAGCAATCTCAGCCGCTTCGACCTGGCGCTCGGATGCTGTAATCGCCTGTTCCGCAGCAATATTGCTGTACCAGGACTGAGCGACGCTGGCCGTAATCTGGCGTTCGGCGTTCAAGGTTTGAAGACGCGCCTGATCGCGTTGCAAACGGGTTGCGCGCACGCGGCTGCGCAAAATGCCGCCCTGGAAGAGCGGAACGCTGCCTTGCGCCAGGAGACGCAGCTGCGTGTCGCGGTAATTGTCTGGCGGCAGCTGCACTTGACCAAGTATCGGATCGAAATCGACGGCTTCCTGGTCAAACGTTTCCTGAACCGCTGCAGTGCCAACGAGCGAAAGGCTCGGACGCCCCTCGCCTTTGGCCGATCGCAAGGCCTGTTCGGCGGCACGCTCGGACTGACGCAAGGCTTCAAGATCTGGATTGCCAGAAATCGCGGCCTCAAGTGCCGCTTCAAAACTCTCTGGAATGATCGGCGCATCAGAAACCGGGACAAGATCCCCGGCGGGCTGTCCGACAAAGACTTCATAGACCGCGAGCGAAGCTTGCAGTTGCGCCTCAGCCCCTGCCAGAGATGCGCGCGCGCCTTGCACCCGCGCCTCAGCTTGCTTTACGTCCGTACGGGTCGCGAAGCCCACTTCGAAGCGATCGGTCGCCGCGCGCAATTGTTCTTCGAGCAACGCGACACTGTTGGCGCGAATGCGGATCGTTTCACGGTCGCGGATGACATCGACATAAGCGGTCACTACATTCAGCACCAGATCCTGAGCCACGCCGTCAAACTGCGCATCGGCAGCCATGACCCCAGCTTGGGCCTGACCAATGCCCGCATCCAATCGACCCCCTGCATAGAGGGGCAACGAAGCTTGCAGCTGAGCCGATGAGATCGGACGATCGCCAAGACCAAAAGCGGTCGGTTGGGTCGTGTCCAGGGACTCATAACCGGCGGAGCCTGACAGCTCGACCGTCGGCGCTTTCGCGCCACGCGCCTGGTTGAGCTGCTCTCTTGCGACGCCCAAATCTGCGCGCTGAGCTTCCAGTGCCGGATTGGTTTCGAATGCGAGATCCAGCGCGTCCTGCAAGGTTTCTGATTGGGATGGCAGCCCCAAGGCCAAGATAGACAGGGATAGCAACACAGATTTGCGGAACATGTACGACCTCGTTTAGACACCCAGTTCATGGGTATCTAATGTGCCTTTGCAAAAAGTGAACGGTGTTCACCTCTTTGGCGAATTAAGAATTAGATCTTCCCCGTCATGATCGCGAGCAAGATACTCAGACGACGACCGGAGGGACTGGGCTGGTGTCCTTTCCGCCACGACCATCGCAAACGATAGTGCCCAAGCGCCGGCCGCAAGGCACTGGAAACCCGCGCGCCAACGAAGCTCTGTTGAGCCTCTTCGCCGCGCCTTAGCCGCGCCCAATCGGGGGCGATAGATCGGATCAGATCAGTCACCTCGTGCTGAGGCGCGACCACTTCTGCAGCCAATATGGCAAGGTCCGATTCCGGCTCTAAATCGCGATCACTCTCTAGAAACGCCGTTTCATGAAGATCGATCAATTCGGTCAAGGCGTGGTTATTCAAGCGTCCATGCTGCACCTGATCCGCGAGCGCCAAGACCAGATCATGCTCACGCACCTCCCCCGCCTCGATGCCTGCAAGGGCATCTCGCCACCATTGAAAGCGAATTTGGCCAAGTGTGGGATCAGTGACGGCAAGCCGAACGCGGGCGAGCTCATAGTAGAAAGCATACAAAACGATCAGAGCATCGCGACCTGCCGAATTGGCGTACCGACTCGACAACCAGCGTTCTTCATCAACCCGCTGAATACGCGCATCCAAGTGGTCGGTAATTTCTTTCAGGGAATCACTGGCAGGGCTGGTCATGAATCCCATATCTGTGGCAAATGCTGCGCAGAAACAGCGATAAAATATCCCAAGGAGACCAATGACATGGCTTTTGACCTTCCCGAACTACCCTATGGCCGCGACGGCCTCGCCCCGCATATTTCAGAAGACACGCTGAACTTCCACTATGGCAAGCACCACAATGCCTATGTTGTGAACCTCAATAAGCTGATCGACGGCACAGATCTGGCAGACGCCTCGCTGGAGGACATTATCCAGGCTGCCGCAGGCGACGCCTCCAAAGCCGGTCTGTTCAACAATGCCGCGCAAGTCTGGAACCACACATTCTACTGGCACTCCATGAAGCCCGGTGGGGGCGGTGCGCCGCATGGCAAGATCGCTGAGCTGATCGAACGTGACTTCGGATCCTACGACGAATTCGCGACGCAGTTCAAAGCTGCAGGTGGGGGTCAGTTTGGCTCTGGCTGGGCCTGGCTCGTGCTTAAAGACGGCAAACTCGCCATCACCAAAACGCTCAATGCGGAGACGCCAATCACCGAAGCTGGCGTGACTCCGATCCTGACGATGGATGTCTGGGAGCATGCCTACTATCTCGACTATCAGAACTCCCGTCCGAACTATATGGCGAGCTTCCTCGAAAATCTTGTGAATTGGGACTTCGCCAACCAAAACTTGGCAGACGCTGAGTAGAGACACTGAGAATATAAGTATTAAAGAAACGGCGCTCAATGCAGCGCCGTTTTTGCTTGACATATACTCTCCCTTTCAGAAACCTGATTTAATGGAGAATGTTATGATCAAGCGATCCCTTTTGTTGTCTCTGGGTGTTTTCACCTTATCCGCCTGTCAGATGGGCCCGACACCGGAAGAAAAACTGGCGAATATGGCCTGTGCAGACGCCAGCCTGCAGTCGGGATGTCATCAGATGATCCATGGCGCCCTTGAAGCTCAGGCCGAGCAAAGACAGGCCGATGCGCATACCGTGCCAGGGGCCAGGCGCCAACAGCACTCCTACTTGGATGACTTCGAGACACGCCCTGCGATAATTGACAGCCCGATCGCGCCTCCGCAAACCGAAACTCAGACCCAGACTCCCCCCAGTCCAGAGACACCGGGTTAATCCGCCGGATCGCATTCTGAGGGGCGACTCTCATGCCGCCGCGATGTCCACGAAAACAAGCAAGCTCCCTGGCTTTCCCAAGCCTCACTGAAACGCCCACCTTTGCGTGGGGGCCTTTTTGCACTATGTGCACCGCAACATGTTTGCCGGCGCAGTGATTCGAAGTCGGCCCCGCTGTTCAATCCGGAACAGCTTGATGTGACCGACCGAACAATCTCATAGCTGGACCAGACATTGACTGAAGACACCAAGATTACATTCGCCGAGCTAAATCTCGATCCCCGTATTCAATCCGCCATCGATGCGGCTGGATATGACCACCCGACCCCGATCCAGGAAGAAGCGATCCCTGTGATCAAAAAGGGCGGAGACGTAACCGGCATTGCCCAGACCGGGACGGGCAAGACCGCAGCGTTCACTTTACCAATGATGCATCGGCTGGCCAAAGGGCGCGCCCGGGCGCGCATGCCACGCAGCTTGATTCTCTGTCCAACCCGCGAACTCGCCGCCCAAGTGGCCGAGAATTTCGAGACGTATGGCAAAGACCTGAAACTGAATATGGCGCTGCTGATTGGCGGCGTGAGCTTCAAGGATCAGGAACAAAAGCTGATGCGCGGCGTTGATGTTCTGATTGCGACCCCGGGCCGGTTGATTGACCAATTCGAGCGCGGGAAAATCCTGCTGACCGGCGTTGAAGTCTTCACCATTGATGAAGCCGACCGCATGCTCGATATGGGCTTCATCCCGGACATTGAGAAAATCTGCAAACTGCTGCCACCACGCCGCCAGACTTTGCTCTTCTCTGCCACCATGCCGAAAGAAATCGCGCGGCTGGCCAAGACCTTCCAAAAAGACCCGATCCGCATCGAAGTGGCGCGTCAGTCAAAAACTGCTGAGACGATCAAACAACATGTCGTCAAAATCGATCGCGGTGACGATAAGGCGAAACGCACGGCCCTGCGCCGCGTCATTGAAAGCCGTAACGTTAAAAACGGGATCGTCTTTTGCAACCGCAAACGCGAAGTGGACATTGTCGCGAAATCGCTGAGCACACATGGTTTCAGTGCGGCACCGATCCATGGCGACCTGCCGCAAAGCGCCCGAACGGAAACGCTGACAAAGTTCCGTGAGGGCGAGCTTCAGCTCCTTGTTGCGTCTGACGTGGCTGCGCGGGGCCTCGATATTCCGGACGTCGGTCACGTCTTCAATTATGCGCCGCCGCCAAAGGACGAAGACTATGTCCACCGCATCGGCCGCACAGGACGTGCCGGCCGCGAAGGCGAAAGCTTCACCATTGTCGGCCCTGACGATGCCAAAGGCTGGCGGGGTGTGATGATGTTGATCAAGACAGATGTCGAAGAATACATGCCGGACGGCCTCGCGGCAGAACTGGAAGAGCTTCCGAATGAGTCCGATCGTCGCCGGGGTCGCGGTGAGCGTGGCGGTCGTCGCCGCGAACGTGGAGACCGTGGCGGACGAAACCGCAATCGCCGCGGCGAGTCAGACGCGCCTGATCGGCCCGAAAAAGCGGAAGCCTCGAAGCCGCAAAAATCCGAGCGCAAAGAGCGCCCGAACCGGGACTATAAGCGCAAGGATGATGATCTCATTCTCGAGCCAGCGCCCGACGAGGTCAAAGGGTTCGGCAACGACGTTCCGGCCTTTTTACAGTAGGTCGCATCGAGATCACGCGTCACTGCGCCGCAAAAAATAGCATCGAGGAACCCGGCTTGTCCCAAAACTGAGCAGGGTTCTCATCTCGGGCGAAAACCGAACAAGATATACAATCGCTAGGCGCTAGACGCCCATTCCATAAGCCTGTTCAAACGCATTGGGGACAAGCTTCACCGGAACCGGGCCAAGCATTTAACATCCGTTTCACGAGGCCGCCCCAGCACACCAAGCGGAGGGTAGAGTGTCGGGT
Organism: Pseudomonadota bacterium; assembly: GCA_038527765.1. Classification (GTDB taxonomy): domain Bacteria; phylum Pseudomonadota; class Alphaproteobacteria; order Caulobacterales; family Hyphomonadaceae; genus Henriciella. Next base: position 4,508 of record JBCBFK010000008.1, on the reverse strand, counting down.
CAAATATTTCTGGAATCGGGCGAACTGAGCGTTAGCGAAACGGGCGGAACCATTCTTGTCGCCATTGTGAGAACAGGCGACCTGTCGCAAGCTGCGACCGTAACGTTTGGAGTGACGGCGGACGGCGCGACAGAGGGCGCAGATTACATCGATGCCACCGGCTCAATCACATTCGAGCCCGGTCAATCGCGGGTGCTGGTTCCGATTTCAATCCTCGATGATGATGTCGGAGAGCCAACCGAATCGATCACGCTGTCTCTGATCAGCACCGATAGCGGCAGCCTGCTCGCTCCTCGAACTGCCAATATCGCCATTCTCGACAATGAAATCCCGGCGACAGATCCTCCAGAGCCCGGCTTGATCTCGAACTACGAGATCCAGGAAACCACCGTTATCGACGATCTCAGTCTGCCGATCGCGGTCCGGTTCAGTCCGGCAAATGATGACATTGCTTATGTTGCTGAAAAGCAGGGCGTGATCAAAACGGTCAATCTCGCGACCGGAGAAACCACAACTTTCCTCGATATCTCAGATCAGGTGAACAATACGGCCGACCGGGGGCTGATGAACTTCATTCTGCATCCGGAGTTTGAGACCAATGGCATTTTCTATGTCTTCTATGTGGCTGACCCGGCCGATGGTGAGGGAAGCGCGGGACCCGATCTGCCCAACAATCGATTTGCCTATGTCAGCAAGTTCGAAGCCGATCCGGCGACCGGATTTACAACCGCTATTGAGAGCAGTGAAGACATCCTAATCGGCGGCGCTGCCACCTCGGCGCAGGATATTATTGGTGGGCAAGGTCAAGTACGTTCGGACGTGCTCGATGGCATCGACATCCCGCCATCTGACTATGACCCGAATACCGGTGAAGCGATCCAGGACTATATCAAGCTCGACTCAACCTCGCATGCGGGGGGAGGCATGGCGTTTGGTCCGGATGGAAATCTCTACATCGCCGTCGGGGATGGCATCGCATTTAACTTTGTCGACCCGCGCGGGGTCAGTGTTCAGGATATCAACTCGCTCTCTGGTAAGGTCCTGCGCGTTGATCCAATGACCGGTCTGGGGCTCTCGGACAATCCTTTCGCGACCGATGATTTGAGCGAAAACGCATCGAAAGTGTATCAACTTGGTCTGCGCAACCCGTTCCGGCTAGCCTTTGACCAGAACGGCCACATTCTGATCAGCGATACGGGCTGGAACTCGTATGAAGAGATCAATACCGGCCCGCCCGGCGCCAATTATGGCTGGCCCTTCTATGAAGGCGGCGACAATGGCGTCATTGTTGAGACGGGCGGCTATAATAACCTGCCAGAAGCGGGGGCCTTTTATGACGCTGTCGCAGCAGGCGACATCATTATCACGTCCGCGTTCCGCGCGTTTTCTCACAAGTCGAGCGACCCCGGTTTCCAAGTTCAGGCGATCACGGGCTCGTCCTCAATTTACGATGGCGGACGCTATGAAGGCGTGTTCGACAATCACTATTTCTTCGCCGATTTCTCGGGCAACGAGCTGTATGCTGTCGATACGAATGATCGCCGCGACATCACCTTTTTAGGCTCGATTGATGGCTTTCGCGGTCCGGTGGAGTTCGCTCAGGACAGTCAGGGCTTCCTCTATTATGTCGACATTGTCGGAGGGCGCGTCGTGCGCGTGGACGATATTGTCGAGACAGGCGGCGCAACAATCATTGCGACACCTGCTACGGAGAATCTCGAAGGCAGCGCGGGAAATGATCTCTTCGTCTTTGCCCCAGGCTCTTCGACCACGACCTTCCTCGACACGATTGTGTCCTGGCAGCCTGGTGACATCATCGACCTGACGGCGCTTGGCCTAACCTTGAGCGATCTCGAGTTTCGCCTGGTGACCGGTGGGACAACGCTCAACATCGCCGCTGGAACCGGGCCGGATGATTTTCAGCTGCGGGTAAACTTGAACGGCTCAACCCAGGCGCAAATTATCGAAGCCCTGGTCTTTGACCCCGCCGATCTGCCCGGTGATTCCGATGTGCGACCCCCGATTGCGTCGGATGATGGCATTGATGTTCAAGCCGGATCAGAGATTCAATTCAACGTCTTTGACAATGATATCGACCCGAATGGCGACGCCTTCAGCTTGGTGACCTTCACCAACCCGACCAATGGCACGCTGACAGATCTCGGCAATGGGGTGTTCTCGTACACGTCGGACACAGACTTTATCGGCGAAGATCTGTTTAGCTACACCATCGAAGACGAAACCGGCGCACAGGACAGCGCGACCGTTTCATTGCGCGTCACGACCGATGACCCATCTGTGGTCAATCAGATCTATGCGGCTGAAGGCGTTATCGAAATTCTGAACGGCACCGATGGTCCGGACAATTTCGTTTTCTTGCCTGGCAGTTCCACGTCTGCCGGGACGGACTCAATCCCGAATATGAGACCGGGCGACACGATCGACCTGCGCGTGCTCGGCATCGAAGAGGGCGACCTGCAAACCCGCCTCGTCGGCGGTGGCAACATCGTCAAACTGATCGAGGGTTTCGGCGAGGATCAGTTCCAACTGAAAGTGAGCCTGACCAATATTTCGCTTCAGCAAGTTCTGAGCGCGATCCGATATGCGGATGAGCCGATCGACCCGCCAAATGCTGCGCCGACACCAGATGATGACAGCGCCAGCGCCAACCAAAATGAGGCGATCTCGATCGACGTCCTCACCAACGACACAGACCCTGATGGTGATGCCCTGGCGGTGACGGACTTCACGCAGCCCAACAATGGTGCGGTGACGGATCTCGGCGGCGGCGTTTTGCAATATACGCCAAATGCGGACTTCTCCGGAACCGATACGTTCACTTACACAGTGAGTGACGGTGCCCTCTCCTCAGATGCGACTGTCTCTGTCGAAGTGATCGCGCCGAACGCTGCACCGACGCCAGCCGATGATAGCGCCAGCACAAGCCAAAATGAGGCGGTCTCGATCAATGTGCTCGGCAATGACACAGATCCCGATGGTGATGCCGTGGCGGTGACGGACTTCACGCAGCCAAGCAATGGCGCGGTCACGGATCTCGGTGGCGGCGTTTTGGAGTACACGCCAAATGCCGACTTCTCCGGCACCGACACTTTCTCCTATACGGTCAGTGATGGCGCGCTCACTTCAGACGCAATGGTGTCTGTCGAGGTACTGGCGGGCAATCGCCCACCGACCGCCAACGCTGATTTAGGCGACACCAACATTAATATCGCCATCCCAATCAATGTTCTCGAGAATGACGTCGACCTTGACGGAGATCCTCTGCAAATAGTGAGCTTTACTCCGGGCAATAACGGGACCGTTACGAATCTCGGCAACGGCGTCCTAGAATACACACCTGATCAGGACTTTATTGGTGAGGACTTCTTCGCCTATCAAATTGAAGACACGGACGGTGCGACCGATACTGCGATCGTTAATCTCATCGTGCGCCCCGTCGCCTCTATTATTGGAACGCCTTTCGAAGACGTCATCGACGGAACTGATGAAAACGATGTCATCGATGGCTTAGGCGGCGCGGACACCATCAATGCCGGAGCGGGCGATGACTTGGTGTTCGGAAAAGGTGGCCGCGATACTCTGAATGGTGGGCTAGGCAATGATGATCTGGTCGGCGGTGCGGATGATGATATCCTGAATGGCGGCGCGGACAATGACCGACTGTTCGGAGAGGATGATGATGATACGCTTGACGGGGGACCGGGCAATGATGAACTCGTCGGGGCGCTTGGGAACGACATCCTGAACGGGGGCGAAAACGATGACCGCCTGTTTGGCGACGAAGGAAATGATACGCTTAATGGAGGTCCGGGAAATGATTTTGTCTTCGGAGGTGACGGAGACGATCAACTCATCGGGGGAGAGGGCGCAGATTTCTTAGATGACTTTAGTGGCAATAACACATTCGATGGCGGTCCTGGCTTCGACCTTCTTTACCTCGAACCCTTTATCCGAGACGGCGAACGGGATACAGATACAAACACAATCATCTTTACGCCTACGAGCGGCATTGACGTTGTCGAATTGATTCAGCTGCCAGACGGCACCCCGGTTGCGAGCTTCGACCCGGCACGCGATCTCATCGACGTTACGGCATTTGGGATCACCGCAGCCGAAGCGCTGAGCCTTGTGCGTGACGACGATGTTTATGACACCGTTGTGGATTTCGGCGGTGAGAACCAGCTGTTCCTGGATGGGATCGAGGTCAGCGAGGTGACCACAGCCAACTTTATCGGTGTCGAACCGCCACCGCCTGACACTGACTTTAACATCATCTCCGCGATTGTCGGTAAGGAAAACCTACGCGGGACAGATGCCGCCGACGCATTCACCTTTACGCCAGGGACCTCGGTCAATGGCGCGATCGACACGGTTCGCGATTGGGCGCCTGGGGACATCATTGATCTCTCTGCGCTGGGTCTCGCGGCTGAGGATTACGAAATCCGCACCGTTTCAGGTGGCTCAGTGGTCAAGCTGATCGAGGGCTT
>JBCBFK010000007.1:0-151656 GCA_038527765.1 Pseudomonadota bacterium | reverse complement strand
TTATTTCGCTGATTTCGGCCACTGTTCAGAGATATTGAGAGCTCGTCAAGCAGAGCCATTATGAATGCGTAGTTTTCGCTTATACGACCCAATTTTAGAAAGACCCAAGTTCGCTTTGTCTCCATCACTCACCTAATCTCTGCACCTAACCCAAAGCAGACGTGGTGAGTGTCCTTTTTAGGGCGTTTTAAGTCGCTCGCCAATGTCCGCTTTGACGCCGAAAGAACACATTAGAATGCAAGAAGAAATTCTTGCCACCCATCCATTAAAAGTCGGCGTTTCTCCAGAGCGTCCGAGCGTCTGTATGCCCTAACTACTCCTGATCCGACTTGGTGGGCGAGAGCGTCTTCAATGATGTCGAATTCACTGGTCGATTTATCAGTCGCCCAGGTTCTAAAAGTCGTTCTAAATCCATGAATAGTGAATGGCTCAGCAATTGTAGACGCCATGGCCTTTCGGATAGCCGCCTCGGTAACGTACCCGTGCTTGCTTGGCGAAGGAAATACGAGGTTGTTCTGTCGAATGGCGCCTCTGCGTGCGGTTTTTAGAACAGCGATTGCTTCATTAGGCAATGGTACCCGATGCTCTCGTTTTGCTTTCATGCGATCGGCCGGAATTGTCCATATTTCCTCATCCAAGTCGATCTCCGACCAACGGGCGCCACGGGCCTCTGATGAGCGGGTTGCTGTTAGAATGAGAAAACGGAGGGCCAGTGCGCCCAAGCTGTCACGGTCACATAATTCTCGGTAAAGCTCTGAAGCTTTTTCGTAGGGCAGGGCTCTATGGTGTTGAACGGGCACTGGACGCATTGGCAGGATGTGTTCGAGATTTCCCTGCCACTGAGCAGGGTTGTCGCCGGTTCGCAGCCCCATGACCCGCGCTGCACCAAGTATTTTGAATATGCGTTGTTGAACGCGTCGCGCTGTTTCATGCTTCGTGGCCCAAATTGGTGTTAGACACGCTAAGACGTCTGAAAGCTCAATCTCGTCGATTGACTTTGAATTTATAGGTTCAGCATGGTCCCGGAGAGTTCCTCTCCACTGACCCGCCGTTTTGGTGCCGTTGTCCGGCTTGTTCTGCGATATCCACTCCTCGGCGAATTTAGCGAACGTTGGAACTGCTTTCTCTTCACAAACAGCCTGCTCAACTGACCCACCTAACGAGAGCACTTCACGAATTCTTTCTGCTTTTCGGCGCGCGGACGCCAATGATACGTCGGGATAGGCGCCCAAACCCTTCGTAACCCGATTGCCTGATATCATTTTGGAGAAAAGCCAGCTTTTTGAGTTTGTTGGCGTACCCTTGATGTAAAGCCCACCTCCATCTGCGAGGCGAAACGCTCCTTTTAGTGATTTAATCTTTTTGTCGGTCAGACGGTGTAATCCAGCAGTCGGCATTTGTTCCTCGGGTAGCAATCAGGTAGTAAACAGGTCACCAAAAATGTCTGATCAAGGTTGATCGGGATTCAACAGCCTTGGAACTTTTTGGAAAAATACTGATTGAATACCGAGTGATACTCGCTCGCGGTTGGAAACGGTCGGAAATCGATGGAAACGCTGAGTCTCCTGCAGGGGTCGCCAGTCTTGCATCAACGGTCATGCTCTATCGCTTCTGTGGGACTCTAGCTTATCGTCTTGGCGAACATGAAAGCGGCTTAGGCCTCGTCCTCGCACGATAAATCGGCAGAATCAGAGGCGGTCTCCATAAACAGCCGGCCTTGGCCATTGATTGGGCCATATGTCTCGATGTTCGCTTTCACCCCATCGAACGCCCGGTCTGTGGGCAGACCGCGCGCAATCCAGACATCGACAATAGGCTCGATCGGCAGCGTTCCGGTGTCGCGATAGTCCTGCCGCACGGACCAGAATTGCCACCAATCGTGAAACCGGATCTTGTAATTTCGATAGGTTGCGCCGGATAGTTCAAGCGGTGGAAGCTCTTCAGCTTTGAAATAGTCGCTGGTGAACAGATCGTGGAGATCTTGAGGGCTCGAGCTCGCGACTTCTACAATGTAATTCTCATACCAGTCGTCGCCATTTTGTTTGGCCGATTCCTCACCTTGCCAATTCACACTGATTTTTGGGCCAGCCCACCAGCGTCCAGGGCCTGCAAGGTCGATTGAGTAGGACGAGCAGACATACAAGTCAGTCTTCGCGGTGGCGACGGGTTGGACCTTGCTCGCGATCTCAGAAACGCCAACATCCAGTCCACCATCAGAAGCGTACTGTTCGACTTCAAAGTGTAATCGTTCGCCGCGGAACTGACGGCTCTGGGTGCCCTCGAAACTGTCGCTGACCCACGCGGACGAGGACCGGTCCCCGAACGTGAAATGTGCCAAGCTAACAACACGCTCACTCGATTGAAGGGCGCCGGTCATTTCGGTTCCGTCTACATCACCCGATTGCGGCGTCGAACAAGCGGTCATTGCACTCAAGAGCGCGGCGGCGAGCGGTCCTTGTATTAGAAGTTGCCTGAGTATGCGTTTGGTCATGACACCCCTCCGTATCGCTGTGTCAGCTTCACCGCTAACGTATCCATGCGCAACTACGAAGTGTCGGTATCACCGTGGCCGGACCAAAATGACTCGACTGGTCGAACGATTAAAAAAAACTCTGTGCGCCTAATCATCAGTGATTATGAGGGATCTGGCTGGTGCCGCGAGGGAGAATTGAACTCCCGACCTCATCATTACCAATGATGCGCTCTACCACTGAGCTACCGCGGCCTTTTCATGTGGGCCGGGATTAGCTTAAGCAGAACCAGATGAAAAGATGGTTTCTGGACAAAGACTGCAATCATGGCTGACAAAACCAAAACCCCAGAGCGTGAGGCGCGATTAAAGTCGGCGCTGCGGGACAATCTCAAACGTCGGAAGGCGGCGACCCGCAAGGTGAAAAGCGACGAAAAGCCAAAACCCGCCGCGGACTAGCGCTTATAGCCGAACACCATGTCTGTGAGCGTGCGCGCGGTCGCCGATGCGATTTGGACGGAAGTCGGCTTCTGGCGGTGGCTCCAACGAGACAAGTGCGCACAATTGGACTCGGTCAGTCGATATGGTTTGCCTTTGGCGCGGCGGGCCCGATTGGCGGCAATGACCCCTTCGATCCCATCGACCCGTTCACACAGCCTTACGCGTTTCCCGCCGGAAAATTCGGCGTAACTTTGTTCAATAACGCCGCCATGTTTCCGAGAATTGGAAACCACCGTGCCAGAAGCGGTTACAATGCCATAATGCGAAAGCCCGATGCCAAAAGGAATCGCAACAACATCGCCGGGCTCGAAGCCATTAGATCGTGCAGACATAGTGCCAAATATATCGATATTCGATAATTTGTCAAAGTCTAATTTTGTGCCGCTGCTAAGCTGCCGCAATTGCGCCTTTCGTTCGCCGCCTGCAACGCTGTAGAACCGCAGCATGGACAGTTTAAGAATCACTGGTGGTCAAAAGCTGCGCGGCCACATCCCGATCTCCGGCGCGAAAAACTCTGCATTGAAGCTCATGGCGGCGTGCTTGCTGACGCGCGAGCCATTGACCCTGACGAACATGCCAAATCTCGCAGACACGCGGTTTTTGAGCCAGTTGCTGGCGAGTCTCGGCGTCGAGGTCTACTGGCCAAAAGGCGATAATGAGTGCCGCTTGAATGCCGCTGAACTTACCTCGACGATCGCGCCTTATGATCAGGTCCGAAAAATGCGGGCGAGTTTCAATGTGCTCGGACCGATGCTGGCGCGAGAAGGGCATGCAACCGTCTCGCTGCCGGGCGGCTGCGCTATTGGCGCACGGCCTGTTGACCTTCACCTGAAGGCGCTTGAGGCGCTAGGCGCCGATTTGAAGGTTGAGGCGGGCTATGTGAAAGCCGCCGCCATTCATGGTTTAAAAGGCGCGAAAGTGGTTTTTCCCTTCGTGTCTGTCGGCGCCACGGAGCATACGATGCTGGCCGCGACGCTCGCTCATGGCGACACCAAGCTCGAGAATGCCGCGCGCGAGCCTGAAATCGCAGATCTCGCTGATTGTCTGAATAAAATGGGCGCGAAGATTAGCGGAGCTGGCACCGCAACAATTCACATTGAAGGTGTCGATACACTGTCCGGGACTCAGCACTCGGTCATGCCCGATCGGATTGAGGCCGGAACCTATGCGATGGCCGCGGCGGCAGCAGGCGGAGATGTTACGCTTGAGGGGGCCCCGGTTGAGGCGCTCGGCGCTATGATTGATGCGATGCAGCGCTGCGGGATCACGGTTGAAGCCAATGAGTCTGACGCCACGATTCGGGTTCAACGTAATGGATCGGCCTTGCAAGCGATCAATGTCGATACGCAACCACATCCGGGCTTTCCAACCGATTTGCAGGCGCAGTTCATGGCCCTGATGACAATCGCGGATGGCACTAGCGTGATCAGGGAGAACATTTTCGAGAACCGCTTCATGCATGCGCCAGAGTTATCGCGTCTCGGGGCTGATATTCAGGTGCGCGGCAAGGAAGCAATCGTCAAAGGTGTTAAGCAGCTCCGCGGCGCACCGGTTATGGCGACAGACTTGCGCGCCTCTGTCTCACTCGTCATCGCTGGACTCGCGGCGGAAGGTGAGACACAGGTGAACCGGATCTATCATTTGGATCGCGGATTTGAACGATTGGAAGAAAAGCTCTCTGGTTGCGGTGCTCAAATTGAGCGGGTTGACGGAGAGTAGAGGACCACATGGCTGAGGGCAGGGCATTGCGATTGATCGCAGAGGACGCGGCTGACTTGGAAGTGATTTCCAGCGCTGTTCAAGATGCTGTTCTTAAAGCAGAAAACCTCAAATATGATCGCAAACGTCGGCGCTTCACGCTGGAGCTCAACCGGTTTCAGTGGGAAGACTCTAAATCCAAGCGTGGACCGCAAGGACGGGTTCGGGCCTTGCTGGCTATTGATGGAGTATTGAGCGTGAAAACGCGCGCCATCACAAAGGCCGATCCAGACCTTGTTTTATCCATTCTTTCACTGTCCTTCGATGCCGCGGATGAGCCGCCTGGCGGCAAGATTTCGATCCTTTTTTCTGGCGATGGCGAACTCGCGCTTGAAGTTGAAGCCATTGATGCCACTTTGCTCGACAGCGCATATGAGTGGACGACCCGGCAGCGACCGGATCATGATAAGAAACGGCGATAGCCATGGCCCGCACCTTTGATGCTCGAACGGCGAGCTTTGATACAGATTTTACAGCCTTTTTGGCTGAGCCTCGCGGCGCCGTAGAAGACGTCGCAACGACGGTTCGAGACGTCATCGCCGATGTTCAAAGCCATGGTGGAGAGGCGGTTGCAAGATATACGGCCAAGTTCGACGAGCTCGTCCTCGACCCGACCACGTTGCAATCAGACAATGTCGATTTGTATCGCCTTGCGCATGCATGCCCGGAAGATCTGAAGCAAGCGGTTGATTTTGCAGCAGACCGGATTGCGGCCTATCACAGCCAGCAACGGCCTGCAGATCATCAGTTTACTGATGACGCGGGTGTGCAACTCGGCTGGCGCTGGACCGCGCTAGACAGCGTTGGGGTCTATGTTCCGGGCGGTCTCGCCTCTTACCCAAGCTCGGTCCTGATGAATGCGGTTCCTGCAAAGATCGCCGGGGTCGAGCGCGTCGTCATGGTTGCGCCAGCACCGAAAGGCCAACTCGCACCCGCCGTGGCTTACGCAGCCTTAAAAGCGGGCGTGGACGAGTATTATCCGATCGGCGGTGCGCAAGCGGTCGCGGCTTTGGCACATGGCGCTGGGCGGTTAAAGCCTGTGGACAAAATTGTCGGCCCTGGAAACGCCTATGTTGCAGAAGCCAAGCGCCAGGTTTTCGGCCAAGTTGGGATCGACACGATTGCTGGCCCGTCTGAAATCCTCGTGATTGCTGATGAAACTGCAAACCCCGCATGGATCGCGGCAGATCTGCTCAGCCAATCGGAGCATGACACAAGTTCTCAGTCGATCTTGATTACGGTGAACGAAGCTGTGGCCAAGTCTGTGGAAGAGGCTGTGGAAAGCCAGTTGAAATCTCTTTCGACGGAAATTCGCGCACGTCAGGCTTGGGACACGCATGGCGCGTTCATTCTGACGGAGACGCTGTCGCAGGCCGCCGAAATTGCGAATCAGATTGCGGCTGAGCACCTTGAACTGGCGATTGCGGATCCGGAAGCGCTTTTGCCTGAGATCAAGCATGCCGGAGCCGTGTTTCTTGGCCATCATACGCCGGAAGCGCTCGGAGATTACGTGACCGGGTCAAACCATGTTTTGCCCACCAGTCGGGCCGCACGATTCAGCTCAGGACTCGGTTTGTATGACTTTCTAAAAAGAATGAGTGTACAAAAGGCCGGACCGGAAGGATTCGCCGCTTTGGCGCCGGCAGCGCTTCGTCTTGCAGAGGCAGAGGGCTTGCCAGCACATGCGCGGTCAGTATCGATCCGGACGAATGAAAGCTAAGACGCGAAAGCAACAATGACCGAACATCGACTGGTCAGTGTGGATATTGATGATGATACGCTCGCGGCGTCCGGTCCGGATGCCGAACATGAACGGCGCGTCGCAATTTTTGACCTGTTGGAAGAGAACAGTTTTGAGGTGGAGGGCAAGACTGAGGGCCCCTACAGCCTGAAACTGTCGATGCAAGAACGCAAACTAGTGTTTGAGATCAAGACCGAAACGGGTGATCCGGTACACGTGTTCTTGCTATCGATGACCCCCTTTCGAGGCGTTATCCGTGACTATTTCATGATCTGTGAAAGCTATTACGACGCGATCCGCAGCTCCACGCCGCATCAAATCGAAGCCATCGATATGGCGCGCCGCGGCATCCATAATGAAGGCTCAGATCTCGTTGCCGAGCGGCTTGAAGGGAAAGTCAAAGTCGATTTTGACACCGCGCGGCGCCTGTTCACGCTGATTTGTGCCCTGCATCAGGGGCAGGTGCGCGGCCAAGTTCGTTAGGCGCGCTAAGGGCGCATCGTAGTGAACGCTTGTTCCAGATCGGCAATCAGGTCCTCAGGATCCTCCAAACCAATGTGTATTCTCAGCAATGGCCCCGGCCGATCATGGATTCGGTCGCCGTCAATCCGATTGAGTTGGTCATCGCAGGGGATCAGCAAGCTCTCGAACCCGCCCCATGAGAACCCCATTCCAAACAGGCTCATGGCTTCGAGAAATTGGTCAAGTTGTGACGTGGAAGTCTCCTGAAGGATAACAGAAAATAACCCGTTTGCCCCGCTAAAGTCGCGTTTCCAAAGGTTATGCTCGGGGTGGCTTTCGAGCCCGGGATGCAGAACACTCGCGACTTCGGGACGGTCGCTCAACCAGCGGGCCACTTTGAAACCGCTCGCTTCATGTTGCTTCAGGCGAGTGTGCAGACTGCGTAACCCTCTCAGCGCCGAATAGGCATCGTCTGGCCCAAGCGAAATTCCCCAATCCTCGCTGCACATCGCTATACGATTGCTCAACCGCGCGTCCTTGGTCAATACCGCACCTCCGAGCGCATCTGCGTGTCCGACGGGATACTTGGTGAGCGCTTGCATGACGATGTCCACGCCGAGATCGAGCGGGCGATGAAACACGCCTGCGCCCCACGTATTATCGAACAATGTGAGCAGGCCATGCGCTTTTGCCACGGCAACAATGGCGGGCGTATCGATGATGTCCATCGTCAACGAGCCCGGCGACTCCAACAAGATCGCTTTGGTCTTATCCTGGATCAGGTCCGAGATCCCGGCGCCGATCGTAGGATTAAAGCGGGTCGCAGAAATGCCCATCGCTGACAGGCGACGCGTGCAATACCGGCGACTGGGCCCATAGGCGCAGTCGGGGATGAGAATATGGTCGCCTGCCTCCAGAACGGCGCCGACGGCCAGAGCAATCGACTGCAAGCCATTGGCGGTCAATCGGCAGTATTTTGCATTCTCTAGCATACACATGGCCGCTTCGAGCTCTCTATGCACCGTCAGGCCCATCCGGCCATAGACCTTGCCGTCGCCGTAGAGTGTCTCCCTGGTAGGCAACAAAACCGTCGACCCACGCTCCACAGGAGGGTTCACAGTGTTGATTGGACCGCGATCGATACGCGTGTGAATGATTTTGGTATCGTCTTTCATGAGGTCGTCGCGATCAGGTTATCGGAGTGTGCGGCCCATTCACTCCAGGAGCCATCGTAAACGGCTGCTTTCCAATTGCCGAGACGGGCCAATGCGAGCGAAATCACGGCGGCGGACACCCCGGATCCACATGAAGTCACTGCAGGTTCAGCGATATAGTCGGTCAGCATCGGCGCGAGTGCCGCTTCGGATTTAAGGGTCCCATCTTCATTTATGAGCGATGTAACTGGTACGCAGGAACTGCCTGGCATATGGCCGGATGGCAGTTCCGGTCGAGGCTCCGGCGCGGTGCCGTCAAAGCGACCCTGAGCCCGCGCATCCAGAATAGAGATGTCGCTACGCGCGATGTGTTCTCGCATCGCATCCATATCCCGCACCAAGTCCGGTTTTGGGGTGGCATGAAAGGTCGCCGGAATGGGGGATGGGACGTTGGAAGTTACCGATCCACCGGCCTCGACCCAGGCCGTTAATCCACCATCGAGCACGCTGACGGCGTCATGTCCCATCGCTCGGAGCATCCACCACACGCGCGCCGAGGCGAAGAAGCCGTTGCTATCATAAACGACCACATGCACATCGTTATGGATGCCCAACGCGCCGACTTTTTGACCGAACACGGTTGGATTTGGCAGCATGTGCTTCAGCGAGGTGTCAGGATCCGCGACATCATCAATGTCGAAATAGGGGGCATTTGGAATGTGCTGCGCCGCGTAGAGAGATTTGCCGTTCGGCCGGTCTTTCAGAAACGCCGGTACCCAAGTAGCGTCAAGGACCCGGACATACGGCGATCCGATACTGTCTGAGAGCCAGGCGGCTGAGACCAGCGGATCGGTTCGCGCCATCGACTAGCCCTCCAGCCAGGCCGGAACTGGAAGGTCTTTGGATCGCAAAAACTCAGGATTAAAGAGCTTGTCTTGATAACGATTGCCATAATCACAGAGAATGGTCACGATGGTGTGGCCGGGACCCATATCTTTTGCCATCTTCACCGCGCCTGCCATATTGATCCCGGCTGATCCACCGAGGCAGAGGCCTTCGTTTTCGATCAAATCGAACAGGATATCGAGCGCTTCGGCGTCGTGGACGCGATAAGCGTAATCGACAGAGAGCTCTTCGAGGTTCGTGGTGATCCGGCTTTGCCCAATCCCCTCCGTCATAGACGTGCCCTCAGATTTCAGCTCGCCATTCTTGTAATACTCATAGAGTGATGCGCCGCCTGGATCAGCAATCCCGATTTTGACTTTGCCACCTGATTGTTCGCGTAACGACATGGCTGTCCCTGCGAGGGTGCCGCCGGATCCGACGGCGCAGATGAAGCCATCGACTTTGCCGTCGGTCTGGGTCCAGATTTCGGGGCCCATTGTCTCGTAATGGGCTTTTCGATTGGCTTGGTTGTCGAACTGATTGGCCCAGATTGCACCGTTTGGCTCACTTTCATTCAGCTCCTCGGCCAAACGCCCGGAATATCGCGCATAATGGTTCGGGTTTGAATATGGCACGGCGTCCACTTCTACGAGTTTGGCGCCGAGATTCCGCACCGCGTCTTTCTTTTCCTTCGATTGCGTGCGCGGCATTACGATCACCACCTTGTAGCCGAGCGCAGCCCCGACCATGGCGAGACCAATGCCGGTATTTCCCGCTGTGCCTTCGACAATTGTGCCGCCGGGCCTCAAGCGACCAGAAGCCTCAGCGTCGCGGACCATGCCAAGCGCGGGGCGATCCTTTACGGACTGACCTGGATTGAGAAATTCGCACTTGCCGAGGATCTCGCATCCCGTGGCTTCAGACAGGCGATTGAGCCGCAGAAGAGGTGTGTTTCCGATAAGATCGAGAACGGAGGTCGTTATGGTCATGAGAAGCCTTTTCTGATTCCGCGCCACGCTAGGCTTAGCGCTGCGGAAATTCAACTGACGTGGAGTGATCCAAATGGGGATACGTCGCGTATACCGCTATATAACAGTATTATGAGTTTTGCTGAATGAATTCTGACGCTTACCACGCCTTCATGCTCGACCATGCGAGCGGTACCTTGTCGAAAGACCTGGCGATTGCTGCTGAGCTGCATATTTTGCTCTCCGAAACGGGCCGCGGCACTGCCGATTTATGGCACGTGACCCGCGACTCCATTGGTCTTTGGGCCAATGAGACGAAAGCGCTTGATCACGAATGCCTTCCAGAAGCGCTGGAACTCGCCGTTGGCGATTTTGAGACAGTGCCGTGGAAACGCGGCCTTTCCGGCGTCCACTATGCCAAACGCGGAAGAGGCAAGGGCAAATTGATGCGCCTTGATCCAGGTCAAGCTGCTCCGGAGCATAGTCACTCCGCTTTGGAAGCAACGGTCGTTCTCGAAGGAAAATTTGAGGATGGCAACGGCGTGTATAATCGCGGTGACCTTGTTCTCGGACGGCCCGGTCATCGTCATCGTCCTGCCGCATATGGCGACGATATGTGTGTCTGTTATGTGGCGCAGGAGTCGCTGTCATTTTGGAGACTTAGCTGATGAAGCAATTTGCGATTGCGGGCGTTTTGGGGGCCTTTATCGCATTGAGTTCGCACGCTGATGAAGCCGCCGAGTTGACCTCAATGCCAGCCCCTTGGGTGGCGACGGATGGTGCTGTTATTGATTTTACGGTTTTGCGCAAAGGCAAGCCGTTCGGTACGCATACTCTGTCTTTTGATCTCGCAGAAGATGGCCGCCTCACGGTCACCACAGATGTTGATTTACAGGTAAAGTTCGGTCCGATCACAGCGTTTCGTTACCGCCTGGACAGTGTTGAGGAATGGGTGAATGGCCAATTGGCATCGCTCAATGGAACATCCAACAGTGATGGTCGAAAAGGCAAAGTCTCTGCGGAAACCGATGGGGACGAGCTGCAGGTCGAAAGCACGAAATTTGATGGTGTGCTGCCTCTAACCATCATTCCGTCGAGCCATTGGAACCGTTTGCAAGTCTATCAAGATCGCATGCTTTCAACTGAGACTGGCGAAGTGCTCGACATCGAAGTTGAGACCATCGGTGAAGATATTGTCGAAGTTGACGGCGAAGCGCTTGAAACGACGCATTATCGGCTAAAGTCCGATCTCACGGTTGATCTTTGGTATGATGATCAATCACGCTGGGTGAAGCTCGCCTTCGAGGTGCGCGGTCAAGAAATCGAGTACGTGCTAAACGCGCTTTACTAACCCTTTTTAGCCTTTCGCCGCTTACGACTTCGCGAGTGTGAAGTGTCCGACATTTATGCGGCCATTGTCGAAACCTGCTTCGCAATAGCTCAGATAAAAGCGCCACATCCGGCGAAAGCGCTCGTCGAACCCGAGCGGTGCGATCTGGCCCCACTTCTCTTCAAAAGCTTTTGCCCAAAGACGTAAGGTTTTCGCATAGTCGCGGCCGAAATAGTGGGTTTCCTGGATGCGTAATCCAGCACTCATCACTTGTTCGCGCAGTGCCAGTTCGCTTGGCAGCATGCCGCCCGGGAAAATATAGCGCTGAATGAAGTCCGCGCGCTTGCGATAGCGTGGGAAAAGCGAGTCCTGGATCGTAATGATCTGCAGCGCGGCTTTAGCGCCTGCGTTCAAACTATCCGCCACCTTGCCGAAATAGCTCGGCCAGTAACTCTCGCCGACCGCTTCGAACATTTCGATTGAGGCGACGCCATCATACGTGCCTTGATGGTCGCGATAGTCTTCCAAACGGATATCGACTTTCTCGCTGAGGCCTTCGCGCTGCATGCGCGCCAGAGCCCATTCCCGTTGTGAGGGTGAAATCGTCAGGCAAGTGACGTTCGCACCGCGCGTTTTCGCAGCGTATTCGGCAAACCCGCCCCATCCGCATCCAATCTCGAGAACGGATTTGCCCTCAGATAGATTTAACTCATCCGCGATGCGCGCATATTTAGCCGTTTGGGCGTGCTCCAGGCTCAGATTTGGACTGGTGTAGAGCGCTGAGGAATAGGTCATCGATTCATCGAGCCAAAGCTCATAGAACTCATTTCCGAGATCGTAGTGGGCTTCGATATTGCGCTTTGACCCCGCCTTGGAGTTTCGATTGAAGACATGGCGAACCATATTACTCATGCGCACCATGAAGCCGCCCACCGCCAATTGACCGGCGGCTTCGAAATTCTCTGAAAAGAACTCGAGGACGGAGGTCAGATCGGGGGTCGACCATTCCTGATCCATGTAGCTTTCCGCGAACCCGACATCCCCGCCGGCAATCGCTCGCTTGGCAAAGCCGAAATCGTGGACTTCGACCACCGCATTTGGCCCGGGCTCTCCATGATCGAACAGGACACGACGACCGTCTGGAAGATCGAAACGAATGGTGCCGCGCTTCGCCCTCAGCAACATCATACCGGCCAAACGGAACCCAGCTGGAACGCCGGACAATCGCCGCAACGTTTCCGCAGAGGCCCGCACGTGGTTCGACTGTTCTTCAATATCGCGATCCAGGGTCGTAAAACTCATGCGGTCTTCTCCGATATAGGTGCTGTTTTGGCAGCAGCACTTCTTGGTGTTGCAATCGTTGTACGCACAGACGATTGCTTTGGTTTTGAATGATATTTTGCGCCCTTGAGCCAGAGTTTCAGGGCTTGCCAGTGGATGGCCGCGGTGACCCCAAGGCTGGAAAACGGCTTGGTGATCGCAAGCCCAATGAAAGCGGGCGTCGTCGCAGGAATGGCCTTGGCCGAGATCGTAGCAACGTGGGATTGCGTACCATTTTCGGTGGTGGCCACGATCAGGCTTAACTGATCCGCCGTACGTTTAAGCGTGAACTGATAAGCACCTGAGACGTCAAAGAATGGCGACACGTGAAAGACCTTATCGGTCGCGTGTTTGTGGCGGTCGGGATCTGGCGTCCGGGCCACATAAACATGCGTTTCGCCGAACGTGTTGTTGACCTCGTACAGGATGCCGCGCAATGCGCCATCAGGGCCATGCCCCAGCCAGAGCGAGATCGGGGCGAACTTGTAAAACGCGTGGCGTGGGAATGTGATGAGGCGAATTTGGCCGCCTTCCAGATCTATCCCCGCATTCGAAAACTGGGCTTCTGCCCAGGGTCTAAGTGACGTGTTCTCGCGACCACCATGATCCCGGCGATTGAACGAAAACAGGCCTGTCCGATCGATATTGAAGACGGAGGATTGGGCGTGGGCTTCATCCAGGCGATCGATATCGAGATCAATCAAAGCGAGATCGTATTGGAACCGATGCGTAAACGGCTGTGACCGTTGATGAACGGTGTGTCCTTTTAAAAGTTGAAGGGCAGCTTGCTCCGTCACGATCTAATAGCTCCAAGCGCAACTTTATCAGTTTTCGGAGCATTCGTCACGGAATCGGCGAGTTCCACGCCTTCCGCGGTCCATGGCACATGACCGCCAAGAGACAGCGCACAGGACAAGCCAGATTTGAGACCGTCCTCATGGAAGCCGCTGCCCATCCAGGCTCCGGCGAGCCAAATATGGTCTTTGCCTTGATCGCGTTTGAGCGCCCGTACAGCCGCTTCGGCCGGAGCATCAAATTGCGGATGCGCCTTCTCCATGGTGGCAAATGTCAGCTCTGGCGCTGGAGGCGTTTCAGGGTTCAGCGTCACAAAGAGCGGCTTATCCTTGGGCAGGTTTTGCAGCCGGTTCATCCAATATGTCAGGCACATTTCTGGGGTGTTCTGCTTGATCACGTTCCAACTTGCCCAAGCCGCTTTCTTGTTTGGCATCAGGTTTGGATCGCGGTGCAGGTAGATGGTGTTCGGGCGATAGCGCACAGACCTCAGCAGGAAACGCTGATCCTCATATGTATGATCCAGTATGGAGAGCGCCGTGTCAGAGTGCGTGGCGATGATCACCTCATCGAAGACTGAAGTCGGTCCATTCTGAACATCGACACGAACCTTATCGCCGAACCGGGTAATCGATTGAACCGGAGCGCTCAGATGCAGACGGTCGCCCAACAGAGTGGCAAGCTTGTTCACATAGTTGCGGGATCCGCCGGTCACCGTCCGCCATTTTGGGCGCTCTTTGTGCATCAGACGATGGTTCTCAAAGAACTGAAAAAAGCTACGAGCAGGATAGTCGAGCATTTCAGCCTCTGGTGTCGACCAAATCGCGCCGCCCATTGGCAGAATGTAATTGTCGAGAAAATCCTGCTCAAAGCCGTGCTTGCTGAGCCACGAGCCAAGCGACACATCATCAATCTTACCGGCGATCAGCTCCTGGCGCGCAAGGTCATTGAATTTCAAAATTGTGCGCCAGAAGGTGTGAAACTTCGGGCGAAAGAAGTTCCGGCGCTGCGCAAAAATACCATTCAGCGTCGATGCCCATTCGTAGCCGTTAGGGTTTGAAACAGCGAAACTCATATCGCTCGCTTCTGTCTTGACCCCCAGCGCGTCGAAGAAACCAATCAGATTTGGATAGTTGAGGGCGTTGTAAACAATGAAGCCAACGTCCACCGCCATCGGGGTGCCGTCATAGTCGATATCCATTGTATGCGCGTGCCCACCCGGCCGGTCACCGGCCTCGTACACTGTAATGTCCGCGGTATCTTTAAGCGCGTAAGCCGCGCCTAGACCCGAAATTCCAGATCCGATTATTGCGATGCGTTTCATGCGGCGTCTCGTCTTTCTTTCAGGGTCTCATAGGCCTCCAGCGCGCGTTGGCGTCCGGATTTGTGATCTACGATCGGATGTGGATACGTCTCACCAAGCTTGATCCCCGCCTGATGCAGGATGATGGGGCCTGCCTCCCAAGGTTGATAGAGATACTTGCGCGGCAGGTCTTTGAGTTCAGGGCACCACTTACGGACATAATCGCCTGTTTCATCGAACTTCTCACCCTGCGTGATCGGATTGAATACGCGGAAATAGGGGGCCGCATCGGCGCCCGAGCCAGCCGTCCATTGCCAGCTCGCGCTGTTCGAGGCGGGATCGGCATCGACAAGCGTGTCCCAGAACCAATCTTCGCCATAGCGCCAGTGGATCAACAAGTGCTTGGTCAAAAAGCTAGCAACAATCATCCGGACGCGATTGTGCATCCATCCGGTGTGCCAAAGCTGTCGCATGCCTGCGTCGACGATCGGATATCCCGTCTGACCCGTCTGCCAGGCGCGTAAATCTGCGCCGGCATCGCGCCAAGGCATCAGGTCGAAATCAGGCTTGAAATTTTGGGTGGCAAGCTCCGGGTTATGGTAGAGCAAGACATAAGAGAAATCGCGCCAGACGACTTCTGACAGGAACACATGAGCGCCTTTGGGATCCACCTCACCAGCGTCCATTTTAGATTTTGTCGCGCGCCAGATTTGCGCCGGACTAATCTCTCCAAAGGCGAGATGCGGAGACAGGCCAGACGTCCCTTGCTCCAGATCCGGACGATTGCGATCATCATCATAGGCCGAGACCGGACCATCTAAAAATGCTCTGAGGCGGGTCTTGGCGCCTGCTTCTCCGGGCTGCCAGAGCCCGTCGAACCCCTTTGACCAATCTGGCGTTGTCGGATGCAGGTTCCAATCTGCGAGGTCATCCGAAGCGGCGTCTGGGGCAGATAGTTTTTTAGGAGCAGGGGCATAGCTGGGGCACTCATACTTTGCCTGCACCGCGCGCCAGTAAGGGGAGTAGACTTTGTAATAGTTTCCAGAGCCAGTTTTTTGGGTCCAAGGCTCTGTGAGGAGGGTGCCATTGAAGCTTTGAACATCCAGACCCTGGTCTTTCAATTGAGTTTTGAGATGGGTGTCGACGTCTCGCCCAGCCTGATCATATCGCCGGTTCCAGTACACGGCGCGTGCACCCGTTTCGGCGATCAGATCTTTCAAAACGGGGGCCGCCGCGCCTGAGCGCAATATGAGTTTGCCCCCGATTGCGTTCAGAGCTTCGCCGAGTGCCTGCAGGGATTTATCGAGCCACCATTGCGACGCACCGCCCCGAGTGCGTCCATGTTCGAGGTCTTCAAGAAGATACAGACATACAACATTGCCGCCGGAAGCTTTCGCTGCCGCGGTCAGAGCCGGGTTGTCATCGAGGCGCAGATCGCGGCGAAACCACATGATCACAGGCGCTGTTGACGAGCTAGAAATGGCGGATCCTCCACGCGCGTAAGCTGTATGGTCTTGATACGACACACTTTACCAATCGGATGTCAAAAATTCACGATCCAGCTGCATTTCAGTGAAACTGTTCGGTGGCGCCGGGCTCTGAAACCGATTAGGCAAGCTACATGACCAAGACCGTGATCTGTATGAAATGGGGGGAGCGCTATCCCGCGCATTTCGCCAATCGACTATACAACATGGTCCGCCGCAATGTCTCTGGTGACCTGCGTTTTGTCTGCTTTACGGACGACAAGGAAGGCTTGTTGCCTGAGGTTGAGTTTCAGCCGCTCCCTCCAATCGAATTGCCGGAAAAGTATCGATGGTGGCCCTGGCGGAAAATCTCGCTTTGGCAGGCGGACTTAGGGGGCTTGGAAGGCGAGGTGTTGTTTCTGGATGTCGACCTGATCGTCACGGGCAATATGGATCCTTTCTGGGAGTTCCATCCTGGCGAAATGTGCATTGCCGAGAACTGGACCCAAAAGGGCATGGGGATCGGCAACACCTCTGTCTATAAGTGGACAATCGGTGAGCACACCGAAATCTTCGAAAAATACATGCGCGACAGCACGCCTATCCACGCAGAGTTTCGCGCCAGCCAGCAATATGTTTCTGCGATGATCCCGGATAAAGTGTATTGGCCGGAATCGTGGTGCGTCAGTTTCAAACACTCTTTGATGCCGAAGTTTCCAATGAACTGGTTTCAAACGCCAAAACTGCCGACGGACACGAAGATTGTTGCCTTTACGGGGCGTCCGGATCCAGACGAAGCGCGGGATGGCAAATGGCAGGCCCCCTTGCACAAAAAGATATACAAGCATGTCAAACCCACCCCCTGGATTGCGGAGCATTGGCGATGAGCAACGGGAACACGTCCGCGCGCGATGCTGCCATGTCACTACTGACGCAATATGGCGAGGATGCCAGCGTGATCGCGACGCTCCGAGCCGCAGAAGTTGCTGCCATGGGTGACGTCGAAGCCCTCGCGCACTGGGATGCCGTAATCGCGTTTCTGGAAGACGGTCCAAGTCCCAGCGAGCTGAGCTGACACGACCCAAGCCACTAACATGTTTGTGACTTCGCTTTTGCAACGGATGAGATAAACACGGCGCATGCCTGACACAGTACATATCCAGAAATTCCAAGATCCACGGGTCACCGTGAAAGGCGAAACCCGGGCGAGCGCTGCTTACACAAAGACAAAGACGCTTTGGTTCAATACAGGTACGCTGTGCAATATTGAGTGCGTGAACTGTTATATTGAAAGCTCGCCGAAGAATGACCGGTTGGTCTATCTAACGGTGGCAGATATTGTGCCGTTTCTGGATGAACTCGATGAAGCTGGAGAGCAGAACATCGAAATCGGATTCACCGGCGGTGAGCCGTTCATGGCGCCGGAAATGTTAGACATATTGCACCTCGTTCTGGCGCGAGGGCATTCGGTCCTGATGCTGACCAATGCGATGCAGCCGATGATGCGACCGCGCGTCAAAGGCGGCCTGATGCAACTGCTCGAGACGTATAATGATCGCCTCACCATGCGTGTGAGTCTCGATCATTTCTCTGAAGAGTTTCATGATCAAGAGCGCGGCGCTGGCGCTTTCGCTCTGGCGGTTAAGGGGCTGCGCTGGTTGTCTGAGAATGGCTTCCAACTGGCACTCGCAGGTCGGACAATTTGGGGCGAAAATGAGCAGGTCGCGCGCGATGGATATTCTCGGCTGATCGCGAATGAAGGCCTGGCGCTAGATCCCGATAATGCCAGCGAATTGGTGCTCTTTCCCGAGATGCGCCCGGATGAGGATCCACCAGAAATCACCACTGCCTGTTGGGGGATTCTAAACAAAGACCCGAACGACCTCATGTGCGCCTCGCAACGCATGGTCGTGAAGCGGAAAGGTGCTGAACGCGCCTCGGTGGTCGCGTGCACGCTATTGCCGTATGATGAACGGTTCGAGCTTGGCGAGACGCTTGAGCAAGCCCGTCAGGATGTGTCGCTAAATCACTCTTACTGCGCTAGTTTTTGTGTTCTGGGCGGCGGCAGCTGTTCGGCTTAGGACATGGCAGTCTTGAGGCCGGAATAACGCGGTTGGTCGATCTCAACTTGCGCCATTGTGGTCTGTTTTAAATGGGCCAATAAGCCAGGCGTCTGCACCGTCATTTCACCCGATTTGATCTTCTCGCTCAGACTGCGATTGAGGGCATCAAGTGAGAGACCGTTTGAGGGTCCCAGAAGCTCGGTTAGGCCGTCGCGTTCCTGAGTTGCCGCGTTCGGACGTTGTTCCAAGTCGCGCATCGCGGTCGACAGCGCATTGCTGGCCACGCGGGCGTGAAAAGCGGCATGGCCTTTGAGCTGCGGTGCCGCGGTTTCATCGATGAAACTTTTGACCGCTTGCAGCAATTCCAGGACGCTTGGTTGATCATGCATACGCCGCCTCCAACAAATTGATCAAGTCGATTTCAGTTTCGGATACGCGGCGTCCAATCGCTGCGCGTTCGACGCTCGGATCGGCGCCGGACCGGAAGGCCTCATACATGATCATGCACATAACTCCCCATTTCAGGGTGCCGAGGGTCTCCCACCAATCAATGTCTTTTGGGCCAACGGTTAGACCTGTCTTCGCATTATAGGCGTTCAGCAAATCTTCGAGGTGCCCGAAGCCACCGACCCGGTTCTGCGACTGACCGAAGCGCCAGGAGTTCACACAGATCCACGCGATATCTTCTCGCGGGTCCCCTAAATGAGCGAGTTCCCAGTCCAGCACGGCGACGAGACCGGTCTCGTCGATCATCAGGTTCCCGAGCCGAAAGTCGCCATGCACGAGCACGGTCTCAATCGGTTCAGGAGCGTTCGTCTTGAGCCATTGCAACGCGAGTTCGAAGACCGGACGAGGCGCGTCGAAGCCGCGATAAATCTCCTCGTACTGAGCGATTTGCGCGAGACCATCGCTCACTTGAAGTGCATCGGGTAAGCCTGCGACTGGAATGGCATGGATCGCGGCGAGCGCGTCTCCACACTGCGCAGAGAGCTCTTGTCGCGCAGTTTCGAATTCCGCGTTTCTCAAAATCGGACGCGCAATGGTTTCGCCTTCGACGCGCTGCATCAAAAATCCATCGCCGAGCCCGTCTCGTTCGTCCAAGACATGCAAAACTTTTGGGACGGGCACACCGGTTTTTGCGGCGGCTTCAATCAGACTGGCTTCTGCCGCAAGTCCAATGGCAGCCGAAGATCGCGCGCCACTTGCACCGCCAGGGGCGCGGCGCAAGATAATCGAGTGTTCGCCTCCTGAGAGCGCCCAGGTTTCCTGACTCGCGCCACCGGAGAGTCGTTTGAAACGATCGAGCACCTGCGACTCGCCAAAAACTCTTGTGAAAAGAGTGCGCAGACCGGTTTCAAAGTCAGAATTGCTTCCCATCTTCGCCACAATTAACGTCAAACTAGGCATCGCCAAGCTATAACGGCGCGGTAGGCGTGGCTGAGGACCGAAACATGGCTAAAAAGGGTAAGACCCCTGGAGAAATGATTCCTGGCATGAACAAGCCCAAACAGGTGGGCCTGTTTGCGTGGCTGCGCGGGCGATTCTTTGCCGGTATGGTGATCGCTGCGCCCCTCGCGGCGACCTTCTTTATCTTGCAATTTCTGATCAATTTCATCGACAGCCGGGTGAAGCCTTTACTGCCGCCGCTTTTGCAGCCGGAAACCTATACAAACTACGCTATCCCAGGCTTTGGCGTCTTGGTTCTGGTCATCGCTCTGACTGTGCTTGGTGCGATTACAGCGAATTTGATTGGCCGGTCTTTGCTGGCAGCGACCGATCGCATTCTCAGCCGTATTCCGATCGTGCGAAACGTCTATGCGGCTCTGAAACAATTGACCGAAGTTTTGGCCAATAATCAGCAGGCAAGTTTCGATCGTTGCGTGATGGTGGAGTATCCCAAAAAAGGATCCTGGTGCATCGCCTTTGTGTCGTCGCACGCCAAGGGTGAAATCGGAACCAAACTCGGGACAAGCAAGATCGGAGTTTTTGTTCCAACCACGCCAAATCCAACATCAGGCTTTCTGATCTATGTTGAAGAATCAGAAACGATCGCGCTCGAAATGACCGTCGAAGAGGGCGCGAAAATGATCCTGACCGCGGGACTCGTCGTGCCGGATTTTAATGGGGCAAATACAGATGCCTCAGTCGCTGAACCTGAGGTCCGGACTGAGAAGCTGGCTGAGCAAGCTTAATCCGTCGGCCCGACCCGGCGAAATCGTTTCTGCCGTTTCGACCGCGAGCTGTGCATCCTTTTGCGCAATTTCGATCAGCGCTTCGTCTTTCGGGAAATCGATCAAACGGTAGTTCGCAAGCCCGGACTGCGCTTTGCCCAGGAGGTCGCCGGCACCTCGCAGTTTGAAATCGGCTTCTGCGATCTCAAAACCATCTTCAGTTCGGCGCAGTGTGTCCAACCGCTCTCGCGCCATTTCAGTCAGGGGAGAGCGAAACAAGAGCAGGCAATAGCTCGCCTCGCTGCCGCGTCCGACGCGACCTCGCAGCTGGTGCAACTGCGCGAGACCGAACCCTTCCGCGCGCTCAATGACCATAATGGTCGCTTCTGGCACATCGACCCCGACTTCAATCACCGTGGTCGCGACCAGGATTTTTGTTTGCCCCGTGCGGAAGGCGTCAAGCGCGGCATCCTTGTCCTCGCCCTTTAATCGCCCGTGGACCAGTCCAACATCCGTGCGCAGCGCGTCACGCAGCATCGCAGCCCGCGATACAGCGGAGCTGCCATCCTCGTCGTCAGTGTCAACGCGAGGGCAGACCCAGAAGGCACGTTCGCCGCGTTCAAGCGCGCGTCCAACAGCGCCGATCACATCCTCAATACGCGTGTCTGGAATGGCGCGCGTCTCAACAGGTTGGCGACCCGCCGGTTTCTCATCCAAGATCGAAACATCGAGATCGCCGTGAACCGTCTGTGCCAAAGTCCGCGGGATCGGCGTTGCCGACATCACCAACATATGCGGCGCTTTACCTTTGCTCATGAGCTTCATCCGATCTGCCACGCCAAATCGGTGCTGCTCATCCACGATCACCATGGCGAGGTTCTGGAATCCGACACCTTCCTGGAAGAGGGCATGAGTTCCGGCGACAATTTGGATGCTGCCATCGGTGAGGCCCATCAGGGTGGCTTCCCGGGCCTTGCCCTTATCGCGTCCCGTTAGCACAGCCACTTCGTAGCCGAGCGGAGAGAGCAATTGATCCAGCGTATCGTATTGTTGTCGCGCGAGGACTTCTGTCGGCGCCATGAACGCGGTCTGAAACCCACCCTCCGCGGCTTGCACGGCTGCGAATGCCCCGACAAGGGTTTTGCCCGCGCCCACGTCGCCCTGCAGCATGCGCCGCATGGGGTAGGGTTCTGCGAGATCGACCATGATTTCTTTGGTTGCCCGGATCTGCGCACTGGTGGGTTTGTATGGCAGCGTTGCGACCAGCCGATTGAGCGCGTCGCGTTGTTCGGGAACCGTATTGGCTTCCGTCGTCCGCCGCGCGGTGCGCGCCCGAGCAAAGGTGAGTTCGCGCGCGAGGGCTTCATCATAGGAGAGCCTTGTCCGGCCCGCTGCAATTCTCGCTTCGTCGAATTCGGTAGGCGCATGCACCCACGTCATGGCGGATTTAAAATCCGGCCAGCCCTCGCGCTCGAGCAGGGCGGCATCCACCCATTCTGGCCACGTCTCATCAATCATGTCGACAGCCGCCTGTGTCGAGGCGTGGACGCGTTTATTGGTGAGGCCAGCGGTCAGCGGATAAATGGGCTCGACCGGGGGAGGGAACTCACCGCGCGCTGGATCCATAACAAAGTCGGGGTGGCTCATCTGCCGCTCCCCCTGCCACTCTGTCACTTTGCCGGATACGATCCGCTCTTTGCCGACAGGAAACTGACTTTGCAACCAGCGGCTATCCGCGCGGAAATAGGTGAGCGTTAGAAACCCTGACCCATCAAACATTTGAATTCGAGTAGGCGCCCGCTCATTGTAAGGGGCTTTAACCGCATGAACCTCGCCGCGAATGGTGGCGACCTCGTCGGGGATCAGATCGTCGAAACTGTCCCGGGGGCGTCGATCCAGCCACCGCTCGGGCATATGCAAAAGCAGGTCCCAAATCGTTTCGCCGCCGACAAGACGCTCCAGGACAGGTTTCAGTTTCGGTCCGATACCGGGCAGGGCATCGAGCGGCTGAAACAAGGAAAAGAGGCGTTCGTCGCGCATGCCGTCTTATGGCGGCATCTGAGGCAGGCTTACAAGTCGCAATCAATGACGCGACAGGATAACGCTGTGCAGAAGCGCCGCAATGACATAGATTGCCGTCAACAGGAGACGATCAGATGAACGCTGACACTTTGGATGAGCGCCGACGCAAGCTCAAGTTTCGCGCCTGGCGCCGGGGCTTTCGCGAAATGGACTTGCTGATGGGCTCGTTCGCGGACGCGCATCTCGCCGGGCTGAGTGACGACGATCTGTCGGAGTTTGAGCGTTTGCTCTCCACGCCAGACTGGGAAGTTTATGCGTGGTTGATTGGTCAAAAGGCCGTGCCGGGCAATTTTGAAAGTTCGCTTTTGACCCGCATGATGGAATTTCGCTATCAGGCGCATGCTGGTTAGCAATTATGCCTGCTATCTTGTCGCTCAGGATGAGGCGGTGGAATTCTTAGTTTCATTATAATTAGAAAAAAAGCCGCCCCAAATGGAGCGGCTTTTTTCGTTCTAAACGATCAAAATCCGACTATTCGTCGCCCTCAGGCGCAGTGTCGAGTTCTGAGGCAGCTTCTGCCATTTCAGATGCTTGCTCATCGGCCGCGGCCTGCTGTTCAGCCTGCATCGTCGCGATAATGTTCTCACCGGCCGCTTGACGCTCAGCTTCATCATCAGAGCGGGCGACATTGATCGTGACTTCAACGCGAACTTCAGCGTGAAGGCGAATGCCAACTTCGTGCAGACCGAGCGTTTTGATCGGCGCGTTGAGACGCACCTGCTCGCGCTTGATCGTGTGACCGGCGCTGGCTGCCGCTTCGACAATGTCACGCGCCGAGACGGAGCCATAAAGCTGACCGGTGGCACCAGACTGACGGATCAGCACAAATGTGTTGCCGTCGAGGCTTTCGCCAGACTTGGTCGCTTCATCGCGGGCTTCGGCGTTGCGCTTTTCCAACGCGTCGCGTTCAGCTTCGAAGCGGGCACGGTTTTGCTTGTTGGCGATCAAAGCCTTGCCTTTTGGCAACAGGAAGTTGCGGGCAAAGCCGTTCTTGACGCTGACCTCGTCGCCGAGACCCCCCAGGTTTTCAACGCGTTCAAGGAGAATAACTTGCATCGGTCTTCTCCCTTACTTCACGGTGAATGGCAGCAGCGCGAGCATACGGGCTCGCTTGATTGCTTTTGCCAGTTTACGCTGGTTCTTGAAGTTCACAGCCGTAATCCGAGACGGCACGATTTTGCCTTTCTCAGAGATGTAGCGTTGTAGAAGCTTCACGTCTTTATAATCGATTTTCGGAGCTTTCGCGCCGGAAAACGGATCAACCTTGCGGCGACGGCCGAATGAACGGCGGGCCGGAATGTTGGTGATGTTCATGCCCGTTGGGGATCTAGAAGCCATAATCTCAGTTCCTTCTTCTAGTCGTCACGACGGTTTTTACGGCTCATCATTGGAGAAGGATTCTCGTCGAGCTCTTCTACTTTGATGGTCATATAGCGCATGATGTCGTCGGAAATCCGGTGCTGACGCTCCAGTTCGTGGATCGCTTCAGCCGGTCCGTCGATGTTCAGCAGGGAATAGTGTCCCTTGCGCTGCTTATTGATTGGGTATGAAAGATTGCGAAGTCCCCAATATTCGGACTTTGCGACTTTCGCGCCTTGCTTGTCGAGGAAGGTCGACAGCTCTTCCATCAAACCTTCAACTTGTGCAGGTGAGATGTCCGGCCTCGCAATGAGGACGTGCTCATAAAATGCCATATTGTCTTTCCCTAAAGTTTAGCTCGCGGCGCAGATGGGCGGGAAAACCCGTCTACGATGGCCCCTCTTGTTCAGCTCATTCTGAAGTCGAGGACCGCAAACCGTACGAAGCGCGTCGTAAAGCGCATGCGACGGCAAAAATCAAGCAAAAGCGTGCAGTTGAGTGCCGGTATGGTGCGGTATTTATCGTTTGAACATCAGGTCGGTAATTTCGAGGGTCGGTGTCATGCCTGACATGAACTCAAACGTGCCCGAACCGATGAGCTCTTTTCCAGCTTTGATCAACGCATCCATGGCCGCGTTTGCGAGTACGGACCCAACACTAATGCGGCGCACGCCGAGGTCTGCCAGATCCGAAACCGGCACGTAACTGTCACTCGGGCCAAGCAAGACATTAACCGGCCTATCCACGCTCGAAAGGACTGTTTTGATGTCCGCAAGTGACCGTAAACCCGGCGCATAGAGCACGTCAGCTCCAGCCTCTTGATAGGCCTGTAAACGTTTTATCGCATCGGATAAGTCTGGCACTCCTGTGAAGAAGTTTTCAGCGCGAGCCGTCAGCATAAACGGAAATGGTTGTGCGCGGGCGGCTTCAACCGCTGCTGTGATCCGGTCTTTCGCCATTTCGATTGGATACTGCTCGCCGGGCCTCCCTGAAAAATCTTCAATGGATGCGCCAACCAGTCCCGCGTTCGCGCCGCGTGTGATAGTGTCGAAACAGTCTTGCGGGCGATCGCCAAATCCGTTCTCGAGATCCGCGGACACCGGCAACGCTGTCGCACCGCACAATTCCGCAACGTGGGACAGCACGGTTTCGCGGGTGAGTTCATAATCATTGACGCCTGTCGAACGCGCGAACCCTGCGCTGGTCGTTGCCAGGGCTTCAAATCCTAATCCCTCCAAGATCTTTGCGGATCCAACATCCCATGGGTTTGGGATCACAAAACACCCAGACTTATGAAGCTGATGAAAACGCTCTGCCTTGGCGCGTTGGTCGGTCATCGCAATCCCTTTCTTTGGTTGAGATCGTATGCGCCGTATCAGGCTTTTGCCACCCGCGACTTGCGCACTTTTGCGCAGCGCTCTATGCGGGCGCCAATTCGAGTATAGGAGCGCATATGACCAAGTTTGCGTTTATCTTCCCCGGACAGGGCAGCCAATTCATCGGTATGGGCAAAGAGTTCGCCGAAACGTATTCTGCGGCGAAAGCGGTTTTTGAAGAAGTCGATGATGCCCTCGGTCAGGACCTCTCCGGTTTGATCTGGAATGGGTCTGAAGATGAGTTAAAGCTCACGGCCAATACGCAGCCCGCTTTGATGGCGGTCAGTGTTGCGGCCATGCGGGCTTTAGAAGAAGCTCATAGCATCGGAGCAGACCAAGCCGCCTTTATTGCCGGCCATTCACTTGGAGAGTATTCGGCGCTCGCGTCGGCTGGCGCGATCTCCGTTGGAGATTGCGCGAAGGTGCTTCGGATTCGCGGAAATGCCATGCAGGACGCCGTTCCTGCCGGAGAAGGGGCAATGGCGGCGCTTTTGGGCGCGAGCCCGGAACAAGCCGCAAACTTATGCGCCGCGGGGGCTTCAGAAGGTCCGTGCGAAATCGCAAATGACAATGCCCCCGGTCAAATCGTTATATCCGGTGCGAAAGCCGCAGTCGAACTTGCGATCTCTGGTGCCAAAGAGGCGGGCGTCAAAAAAGCTGTCTTGCTTCCCGTATCAGCTCCATTTCATTGCTCACTGATGCAACCAGCGGCCGACGCGATGGCGGCGGCTTTGTCTGAAATCGATATCAAAGCGCCATCAGCGCCGCTTGTCGCCAACGTTACGGCAACAGCGGGGAGCGATCCGGAAGCGATCCGCGCGCAGTTGGTGGACCAAGTCACAGGCCAGGTGCGTTGGACAGAATCGGTCCAATACATGGCCGCACAAGGCGTCGAGCTGACGATTGAGGCTGGAGCCGGTAAAGTTCTGTCAGTTATGAATCGGCGAACGGTGCGGGCGCTGGAAGGTCTGACCATGGGCACACCAGAAGACATAAGTGCCGTCGCAGAGCGGCTTAACGGATAAAATAGGACAGGAGACGGCAAATGTTTGATCTCAGCGGAAAAACCGCATTGGTCACGGGCGCAACCGGCGGAATTGGCGAGTCAATCGCGCGCACGATGCATTCGGCAGGTGCAGATGTGGTTCTGTCAGGGCGCCGGATTGAAAAACTAGAGGCCCTCGCCGCAGAGTTGGGCGAACGCACTCATATCGCCCCGAGTGATTTGTCTGATCCCGAGCAAGCCGACGCGTTGGTCGGCACGGCCATCGAACTGGGTGGCAAGCTTGATATTCTCGTCGCCAATGCGGGTGTGACCCGTGACAAGCTCCTCATGCAGATGAAAGATGAGGACTTTCAAGACATTATCCGCGTGAATCTGGAAAGCTATTTCCGTCTCTGTCGAAAAGCTGTTCGCCCGATGATGAAGGCGCGCGGTGGACGCATTATCGGCATCGCCTCCATTGTCGGCGTGACCGGTAATCCAGGCCAATCGAACTATTGCGCGTCCAAAGCCGGCATGATCGGCTTTACCAAATCACTTGCCCAGGAGGTCGCCAGCCGCGGGATCACCGCGAATACGATCGCGCCGGGATTCATCGAATCACCCATGACGGATGTGCTGCCAGATGCTCAGAAAGAGCTGCTGCTCGGTCAGATTCCGTCTGGGAGACTGGGGCTTGGAAAAGATATTGCAGCTGCAGCTGTCTATCTTGGCTCCGACGAAGCTTCATATGTGACGGGCCAAACCCTACATGTGAATGGTGGAATGGCGATGATCTAGGGGATAACCCCATAATCATTGCAATTTCCACAGTATGCGGGGCTTGGCGTTGTCACAAAGTGTGTGCTAACGGCAACACCATGGCCCACAGAAGCCTATCCATCAGACAATATCAGAGAGGTATCCATGTCTGACGTTCTTGAGCGTGTTAAAAAAATTGTTGTCGAAAACCTCGACGTTGAGGGAGATAAGGTTGTTGAGAGCGCGAGCTTCATCGACGATCTCGGCGCAGACTCACTCGACCTGGTCGAGCTGGTCATGGCGTTTGAAGAAGAGTTCAACATCGAAATTCCCGATGATGTGCAGGAAAACATCCGCACCGTCGGCGATGCGGTCTCTCACATCAATGCTCACGTCGGCTAGAGGTAGCTAGATGCGTCGCGTTGTCATCACGGGTATCGGGATTATTTCGCCCCTCGCTGCGAATCGAGAGGCGTCCTGGGAACGTTTGATTGCCGGAGAGTCGGGGGCTGGGCCGATCGATACATTCGATCCGGCAAACACAGCCTGCAAGATCGCTTTCCAAGTCCCCTACAAAGATGGCCGCGGCGGCGGATCAGAAGATGATCCGCACGCGTTCGACCCCGATGCGGTGGCGAGCGCAAAAGAAAGACGACGCATTGATGAGTTCATCCTCTACGCGATTGGGGCCGCTGAAGAAGCGGTTCAGGATTCCGGTTGGGTGGCTGAAACCCAGGAGCAACAGGAGCGCACCGGCGTTCTTATCGGCTCCGGGATTGGCGGACTTCAGAGCATCTATGATTCGTCGATCAATCTTTACGAGAACGGGCCGCGCAAAGTGAGCCCATTCTTCATTCCGTCCGCCTTGATCAATCTGGCCTCTGGTCAGGTCTCGATTAAGCACGGCTTTAAAGGCCCGAACCACTCTGTGGTTACCGCGTGTGCCACAGGCGCGCACGCAATTGGCGATTCTGCGCGTCTTATCGAGTATGGCGATGCAGACGTGATGGTTGCAGGTGGCTCAGAAGCCGTGATCTGCGAACTCGCAATTGCCGGATTCTGCGCGGCGAAAGCCATGTCGACCAAGTATAATGACGAACCCAAACGCGCGTCGCGCCCGTATGACGAAGGCCGCGATGGCTTTGTCATGGGCGAAGGTGCCGCTGTGCTTGTGCTTGAAGAATACGAGCACGCCAAAGCGCGCGGTGCGAAAATTTATGCGGAAGTGGCGGGATACGGGCTCACCGGTGATGCTCACCACATCACAGCGCCTGCCGAAGGCGCCGAAGGTGGTTATCGCGCGATGAAAATGGCCGCCGGGCATGCTGAGCGCAATACGGGCCTGACGCTTGATAAAATCGACTATGTCAACGCGCATGGCACGTCGACGCCGCGTGGGGATGAAGGCGAAGTCGGCGCGGTCGAGCGTCTGTTCGGCGAGCACTCGAAGAACTTGTCCTTGTCGTCAACCAAATCAGCGGTCGGGCACCTACTGGGTGCAGCCGGAGCGATTGAGACTGCGTTTTGTGCGCTCGCCATTCGTGACCAGGTCATGCCGCCAACGCTCAACCTGGACAATCCAAGCGTTGAATCGCCGATCGACCTGATCGCGCACAAAGCCAAAAATGCGCCAGTTCGCGCGGCGATGACGAACTCATTCGGGTTTGGCGGCACCAACGCATCCTTAATTTTGAAGCAGGTTGACTAGTCGCGCGACTAAAGCGACCAAAATAACGCTGGGGCCCGTGCGTTTAAGAAGGTCGATATGCGTTTAATAAAAGCCCTATTTGCTCTGATCCTTGTGCTTGCCATTCTGGCGGGTGTAGCCTTGGGGTATGGGTGGTTCTGGCTGCAAGACGAAGTCGCCAAACCGGGACCGTCTTTGTCCGAAACAGAATTCACAATCGAACGAGGGGAAGGCCTCGCAAGCGTCGCGAACCGGCTTGAGGGCGAGGGGCTGCTCGAAGATCAACGTGTCCTTCGGTTTCAGGCGCGGATCGATGATGTAGAAAGCGCCATCAAAGCGGGCTCCTATGTCATTCCAGCGCGGGCCAGCGTGGCCGATATACTCGCCCAGCTGGTCGAAGGCGACGTCATTGAATTCCGCCTGACCATTCCGGAAGGGCTGACCACGGCGCAAATTCTTCGGCGCGTCGAAGCCGCCGAAAACCTGACGGGCGATCTGCCGGAGCGCACGTTTGAAGAGGGCGTGCTGTTACCAGACACTTACGCCTTTGGAGCCGGTACGACGCGGACGCAATTTCTGGAGCGGATGGAAGTTGCTCAGAATGCTCTGTTGGACGCGCTTTGGGACGACCGTCAGGATGGATTGCCGGTCTCGACGCCTTATGAGGCGGTCATTCTGGCTTCGGTGGTTGAGAAAGAAACCGCAAAAGCCGCAGAACGGCCTCTGGTCGCTGGTTTGTTTGTCGGGCGTTTAAAAAAAGGCATGCGTCTGGAGAGTGACCCGACTATTATTTACGGGGTGTCGGGCGGCGAACCGCTCTATAACCGTCAGGGCCAGCGTCGGACCCTTTATCGTTCCGAAATCAATCGCAAGACGGACTGGAATACCTATCAGATCGATGGACTGCCTAAGACCCCGATCTGTAATCCCGGCCGCGATGCAATCGCCGCGGTGCTAAATCCACCCGAAACCGATTACGTGTTTTTTGTTGCCGATGGAAAAGGTGGACATCTGTTCGCAAAGACCTATGCCGAGCACCAAAGGAATGTCGCGGCGTATCGGCGTTTTGAACGCGAAGAAATCGCCCGCGAGCGGGAGAATTAATGGCACTATCAGGGATGACCGGCTTCGCACGCACCAGCGGAGAAGCCGATTGGGGGAGCTGGACTTGGGAAGCGCGAAGCGTCAATGGCAAGGGCCTGGATGTTCGGCTCAATATGCCTTCGGGGCTGGAAGCCGTCGAGCAGGCGGTTCGCAAAGCTGCAAGCGAAGCGTTTAAACGCGGCAACCTGCAACTTGGATTGCGAATTGAGCTGTCCGGTGCAGAATCGGTCTCAGTGAACCAAACGGTGCTGCAAACACTGATCCAGGCCTATGAAACGGCCGACGGCGCGCTTGCAACCGGGCCTGCCCTCGCAACCCTTATGGGCATTAAAGGCGTCGTAGAATCGGAAACGCTATCGATGCGGGATCTGGCGGAGGTGGACGGCGCGGTTGAGGACTTATCGAACTCGGGACGCCAGATGATTGAGGGCCTCGCCAAAGCACGCGAACAAGAGGGGCTTGATCTCTCAGGAATGCTTCTCGGACATTTGTCCGAAATGGGGGTCTTACAAGGGCAGGCGGCAGAGTTTGCGAATGACCAAAAGCAAGCGATCGCCGAGAAGTACCGCCTGCGAATCGCTGAATTTGATACAGAAGGCGCGGTTTCGGACGAACGTCTGGTGACTGAAATTGCGACGCTTGCGGCAAAGGCCGACGTGACGGAAGAGTTGGACCGTTTGGAAGCGCTCATCAACCGCGGCCAGAGCCTCGTTTCCGCGGGCGGTGTGATTGGGCGAGATCTTGGATTTCTGGCCCAGGAGCTTAACCGGGAAGCGAATACACTCTGCTCAAAATCCGCATCTCTCGATTTGACGAATGCCGGGCTTGCCCTCAAAAGCTTGATTGATCAGTTCAAGGAGCAAGCCGCGAATGTCGAATAAGACCGATCAAGATCTGCGTCGCGGCCTCATGCTCGTCATTTCGAGCCCGTCAGGTGCCGGTAAAACGACGCTTGCACGCATGCTGATGAAAGAATTTGAAGATGTTGTACTTTCGGTCTCGGCAACGACGCGCGAACCGCGTCCGAACGAGACGGACGGGATCGATTATCACTTCCGATCTGAGGCAAAGTTCCGCGATATGATCGCCAATCGTGCCTTTCTGGAATGGGCGAAAGTCTTTGATCGTTATTACGGAACACCGCGCGCGGACACAGTCGCCCAGCTTGAGGCTGGAAATGACGTCCTGTTTGACGTTGATTGGCAAGGTGCCGATGCTTTGCACGATCAAATGCCGAATGATTGTGTCTCTGTTTTTGTGCTCCCACCAAGCATTGAAGCCTTAGAAAACCGTCTCGCCGCGCGTCCTGGTTCAACGCCAGAAATGGTGGCGCGACGAATGCGAGACGCTCAAGCTGAGATCTTGCATTGGCGGCGCTATGATTATTGCATCGTCAATGATGATCTCGAAGAGGCATACGAGAAGTTGCGTCGAATCTTGCTCGTCGAGCGCACCAAACGTCTGCGTGAACACAAGCTAGAAGATCATGTTCGCCGCTTATTAGGCGAGCTCTAGCGTTCAATCGAAAGACGGATCGTTCCAGACAGCGTTTCACCCTCAGCGAGCTCGCGGGCGCCGGTCACATCTGCAGGCAACTTACTGTTCACCGCGTTTGGCGCGTGGGTGATCGGTTCCGCACAGAAAAAGTCTTTGCCTATCGGGACAAACACCGTCGCGTGTTTGAACACCGGGTCAGATGTCAGTGTCACCGCATGCGTCGGCCAGGTGACACGAATATCCGGGCTCGAAACGCGAAACGCAGTATCAAGTCTCAGCGATTCAACAGAGACCCCACCTGATAGATTTCGGTCCGGCGAAATCTCTACTGGAATATTTTCACCGCTGTCTTCGTCCGGACACCATTCATGCGTGGTCGGCAGCGTGAGAACTGCATTTTTGCGATAAAAATAGGGGTGCCATCCCAGCCCCGCAGGCATCGGGGTTGACCCTAAATTCGTCAACTCAAGCCGCACGACAAGGCCGTCATCACGCAGCTTAAAGTGCTGTCGGGTTTCATAATCCCAAGGCCATGCATCTGCCGTATGCGTGTAGACCAGCGTAACTTCGTCTTTTGTTTGCATCTCGGTTTTCCACGCGGTTTTCCAGCCGTGGCCATGGATCGCGTGTGGTTCAGGCGGCAGATTGGGATGCAATTCGATGATCTGACCGTTCGCAGAGAACACGCCATGATGAATGCGCCCGACAAAAGGCGTCATTGGGAAAGCAGCATACTGCAAAGGATCAAAAGCGGGCCCACATCGCGAGGGGGCGGGGCGCAGAATGTCCAAGTCTCCAAGAGAGAACCGACTGACCGCCCCCCCGGCCGCCGGATCAAGCTCGAGAACGAGGTCGCCTTTTATGAGTTCGATGCGCATCTCTGTGCCTCCCCAAAAACGCGCGCCAGAGCCCTGAAGTCTGTTTGGGTCAGTGTCTCTGCCCGCGAGGTCGGGTCAATCTCACAGGATTCTATCCATTGAATAGGTTCTAATTGCACGGATTTTGCGAGCGATTTGAGCGCGGCCCGAAGCATTTTGCGCCTTTGTCCGAAGGCAGCCGCAGCGACTTGCTCAAGCGCACCGATATCCTCAAACCGTTTATCTGCCGCCAGCGGTCGAAAGACGGCCACCGCGCTGTCGACCTTCGGAGGCGGGCGGAACGCACCCGGGGGCAGGGTGAACGCGATCGCGGCATCGCACACTGCCGCGGTCAGAACAGCGAGGCGTCCATACTGACGTGCGCCAGAGTGAGCACAGGCGCGTTCTGCGACTTCCTTTTGAAACATCAGGGCCATCTCGCCTCGCCAGGATCCGGCTTTAAGCCAATCCACGAGCAATGGTGTGCCAACATTATAAGGAAGGTTGGCAATAATCATAACCGGCTCTGTCGCGGCCTTTACGTTTGCAAGGCCTTGCCAATCGATTTTGCGCGCATCTTTTTGGAGGACCTCCAGTTTTCCGTCTCGAGTCTCTGGCCAAGCGCTGAGGGCGTCGGCGAACCGCGGATCGGCCTCAATGCAGGTTAAGGATCGCGCGCCCGCGTCAAGGATCGCGCGGGTGAGCCCGCCAGGACCTGGGCCAACTTCAATCACATCCCGATCGACAACAGGACCTGCTGCTAAAGCGGTTCGCCGCAAGATATCCGGATCGAACAAGAAATGCTGGCCCAGCGCTTTGAGCGCCGGGGCCTGCGTAAGCTGAGGTCGCTCAGCCATCAGCTTGAGCTCGCTGCGCCACAATACTAGCTGCCAGTTTCAGCGCCGCGATCAGGCTATCCGGACGGCAAGAGCCCGCAGCGGCTGCGTCATAGGCTGTGCCATGATCCGGGCTTGTACGGACGATTGGAAGCCCCAGGGTCGTATTCACACCGCCCCACATATCGAGTGTCTTGACCGGGATTAGGCCTTGGTCATGGGTCATTGCGATGACAGCATCATATGTGCCACTCAGCGCTTCATGGAATACGGTATCGCCTGGCCGCGCATTCGAAATCTCTATGCCTATTGAGCGCAACGCTTCTGCTGTCGGGTTGATCAACTCCCGCTCTTCAGTGCCGATTTTGCCACCCTCTCCCGCATGTGGGTTGAGGCCGGTAAAGGCAATCCGAGGTTCAGCGATTCCAAAGTCGCGTTTCAACGCCGCGTGGGTGATCTCAGCCACCTGGCGCAAACATGCCGCGCTTAAGTGCTCCGTCACCTGCATCAGCGGAACGTGAATGGTTGCAAGGGCGACGCGCAAGCCACCCCCGACCAGCATCATCACTGGAAGCAGAGTCTCGTCAGAATCCGAGCAAAGGTCAGCGATGAATTCTGTGTGCCCTGCAAACCGAAAACCGGCATCATACAAAACAGCTTTGGAAATTGGGTTCGTTACAACACCTGATGCCTGACCGTTCAGGCAAAGGTCTGAGGCGCGACGGATGCTCTTAATAATCGCTGGCGCAAAAGCTTGATGCGGTGTGCCTGGAACGAGCGCAT
This sequence comes from Pseudomonadota bacterium, assembly GCA_038527765.1. Lineage (GTDB taxonomy): Bacteria > Pseudomonadota > Alphaproteobacteria > Caulobacterales > Hyphomonadaceae > Henriciella. The sequence continues at coordinate 117,947 of JBCBFK010000007.1, read as the reverse complement.
CTCGGTCGTCCAGTCGCAATGCCAATACTGGAAGCGCTTCGTCGAAGACAGAGATGGCATCCTGCGGCGCATCAATGAGCTCAATCGGGCATTGAGCCGAAAAAACGCAGGGATCTGCAATCACAAAAAAGCTGGAAAGGCCTGAGTCTGCGCGCTGAGCCCAGGCGGCTTCTGTAATGGCGGGTCCGCAACCAGCCGGATCGCCCATCGTCACTGCGAGGGGAGCATTCGGGTCGATCATACTTTATTGGCGACGAATAATCGTTGCTTCTCGGCGCAGATTGCGCAGGCTGCGCTCTGAAATCATGCCGAGTTGCTGACTGTAGAGCCGGTCTTCGATTTGCTCCCGGTTTGGCAGCGCTTGAACATTATCGCGGCGGTCACAAACAAACATCACGGCGAGCGTACCTGATTGTGCAAAAATATCGGTCGCGGACCCAATCTCAGTGTTGAGCACCATCGCTTGTCCTTCAGGCCCGAGATCCTCAACGTTCAGATCCGTGAGCGCAACAGAGCGCAGATTGTCTTCTGCGTTCACGACATCGTCGATACTGCTGCAGTCAGAAATCTCATCTACCGCGGCTTGCAGGCTCGCCTCTGACCCATCGTCCACGGCGACGCGCGTCACATCCACGACGGTCGTGGAGTCCGACGGATCCCGCTTGCCACGAACGTTCATAATGTACAGGCCATCCTCAACGATAATCGGGTCTGTCAGGCCAGGACCCGGCATCGCCTGTAGCGCGTCTCGGCGCTCATCATCAATGCCATCCAGCACAATCCAGCCCATGTCTCCGCCTGTCGCAGCGGTTGGCGCCGAAGAGAATCGCTGGGCCGCGACTTCAAATGGCGCGCCCGCCCGCAATTGTTGGAGAATGGACTCCGCAGCCACCTGCGCCTGCTGCTTATCGATATCGAGCGGGGCATAAAGGAAGATTTCCGATGTCAGATACTGCTCTTTTTGCGCGTCCGCTGTGAGGCGCTTCAACTGCTCTGTGATCTGGTTGTCCGAGATCCGAATGCGCGATCCGTAGAGCCCGCCCATAATCCGTCGCCATGCGATATCGGCGCGCGTTTGCTCTTCCAGACTGGCTGGGTTGACGCCAGATTGGATCAGGCTCTGCAAAAGTCCATCACGCGTGATCCCCGACTGTTGCGCGAGGCGATCGATGGAATTGGCGATTTCTGCATCTGAGATTTCGACCTCGTATTCGGCCGCTTCCTGCAATTGTAGTTTCTCGTCGATCAACTGTTCGAGCGCCTGGGTCGTGATTTGCTGCACTTGTTCTGGCGTGGGCTGCTGCCCGCCAAGGCTCAACAACAACAGTTGGGCGCGTTGCCGGACATCTGTGAACGAAATCGGATCATCATTCACCACCGCCACAATGCCTTCAATTTGTTGGGCTTCTGGCGCAGTCGGTGCAGCTGGTGCAACCTCCTGGGCTGAGATCGTCATATAGCCTGAAATCGCCATCAGTGAAGCAAGTGCAACGGAACGAAACATACTCAATCTCCTGCGGAATCGATTACCCGCACATTAGCAGCCGGAACATAACGTCTGCTGAACAATGCGCAACGGACATGGCTGCAATGTGTCCAGACTGCGTTTCGTGCTTAATCGACGTTGCTGGAGCCAAAATCGCCGAGCGTCTTCAAAGCGAAACGGAACTTGATTGAGTCTTCTGGTCCCAGATCGCGGTCCCGGGCTTCAGACCGCTCGAAAAAGACTTCGAAGCGCGAGCAATCATCTTCATAGGCAACGCCAATGGTCTGGCGAATATCGCTCGGCTCGGTCGTGCGCCCAAAGATATTCGAACGCCCCGAAATGTCGCGACTGAGCGTATAGAGGAGGTAGTAATTATTGGTCACTTTGAAGTCCGCGCCGACTTCGATCCCTTCGTCACTAAACCCGGAGGCGGTGACGTCCCCGCGAATGCTATAGTATCGCGCATTGGCTCTCAGGCGCCAAACGTTCGAGTTAATCCGTGCATCTATACGGTTCAGCGAGAGGCTATCATCGTCAAGTCGAACGCGCGTTTCCAGTTTGAGCGGATTGCCAAAGTCTGCAGTAATCCCGGCGACCCAATCGGACACCGTACCATCCAAATTCGAGCCGACATCAAACACTGGATCCGATGTATCGCGCCAGCGTCGTCCACCCAGCGCCGTGATGGACATACCGTTCTTCCAGCGCGCGGAGATCGATGCCCCGAGCGAAGCTTTGCTCCCACCTTCATAAGTGTCGTAACCGGAGGCCGCGTTCGCTTCGAAAAGTGAGGTTTCGTCCAGTTCATAGAACAAGCTGTCTTCGATTGGGATATCTGGATCATTGGTGCCAGCAGTCCCATATGCAATCATCGCCTCAGGCTCGATGAGAACGTCGACGTATTTTCCGGGTCGGTACAGCGGATAGGACAAGCGCGTGCCGAAACTTGCTGCGCCGCGAGACACGCTCGAAACATCGCTTGGAGTGTTGTCGAGCTGGTAATAGTCAAATCGACCTTCGGCGAACGGGTTCACAAGGATCCCTCCTGGCAAAACCCGTGTGGTCGACCAATCCGCGCCAGTTGATGCACGGTAGCTATCGACGCCCAATTCGCGTTCGAGAATTGCCGTCGATCCCGATACCGCAAGCGTGCCGAAATCGCCGTAATCAAAGAGCTTTTCGCCAAACATCAAGGGCAGGGCGCGCGGCAGGCGCGCATCAGAATCGCCCTCACGATTGGTCTCGAATGTGAGGAGGGCCGACTCCACATACCAGTCAGGGCCCTGGCCTTGGGTATAGAGCTGGTTCAATAAGTATCGGGGTTGCCCGGCATACAGACCGCGCTCGTCATTTTCACCATCAATATCATAGCGGCGCGTATACAAATCGTCTGAGACTTGCTCGGCCGCAAAGCCCCAACGCCAACCGGGTCGGATCGCGAAACCCCCTTCAGCGAACAAATGACCGCGCCACTCGCTTTCGCTGCCATCTAGCGCCTCACCATCAGAGTCGAATTCCTTCTCGCGCGTCACACTGAAATTGGCTGACAAAGAGCCGGACCAAAATCGCTTGCGCGCTTGTACTTCTACGAGCGGGTTCACATTGGCCATGACTTTTGGCGCAATGGTTAGATCTGAATAAGGTGAAATCGCCCAATAATACGGTTGCTCGTAGAATACGCCGAGTTTGGAAGAGGTCCCAAAATCGGGTGGCAAAAGGCCGGAGCGACGTTCTGAGGTCGGGTCCGGGTGCGCAAAGTAGGGCAAATAAAAGACCGGGACGCCTCCGATTTCCAGGACTGCGTCGCGATAGGACATCATCTGGGCTTCCTGATTGAGCACAGCGCGCCGCGCCCGTAATGCCCAGGTCGGCGTGTCGTCATCTTCGCAGACTTCACATGACGTATACACAATCTTGTCGAGTGCGTTGTAACCGTCTGAGCTGCGAACAGCTGACTCTGCGACGGCCAGTCCGCCATCGGGGAGCCGCGTGGAATACCCAATCGCATAGCCATCCGCCAAGGAGCTGTCAGTCTCAATCTCGTCGGCATAATTTTCCGACCCATCAACATCGATAATGACCACATTACCGATGGCGCGAACGCGATCTGTGTTGCGGTCGTAAATGAGCCGGTCCGCCCGCATGACGCGGCCTTCATACTTGGCCTCGACATTGCCTTCGGCGATGACTGAGTTTTCTTCTTCATTGACGAAGATGTTGTCCGCATCGAGCGTCACGCGCGGCTGTTCGGTCTCGACCTCTGAGGTCGCCTCTTGCGCTAGCGCCCCATTGTAAGAGGTCAAGCTCGCCGCAATAAGCAGGAAGAACGTCCACTTGTGCATACGGCGACTCCGATACTCTCACCTGCGACTCGCTTAAGCCGACGCGTGACGAGCGTCCAGAGAGCAGCACTGCCGCGAATGTGAAATCGCAGTCAGATGTGGCAATAAGGTTGCGTCTAGAACGCAAGAGACGCGCGGCCACCGGAATAGGTGACAGCGAGACCCGCAAGCTCCAGCTCAACCAGAATTGCCGCGCAGCGTGGAATGCCAAGCCCTGCGGTTTGCGCAATTTCAGAGATTGGCAGCGGTTCCGGCGTCAGGGCCGATCGTACGGCGTCGATTTGTGTTGCAGGGATATCCGCGTGTTCGTTGGGCTGTCCTGCATAGTCGGGGCGTTCTGGAGCTTTCATGGCGTGCAGTCTCGGGCCAGACAGTGCTTCCATAACGTCTTGCGCGTTTCGGACAAGGATCGCGCCTTCTCGCAACAAACGATTGCCGCCCGCGGCGCGGGGGTCCAACGGGGAGCCGGGCACCGCCATCACTTCTCGATTTTGCTCTAAAGCGGTCCTTGCAGAGATAAGAGATCCTGACCGCTCTGCGGCTTCAATGATTACGACGCCTTCGCAAATCCCTGTAATGATACGATTCCGGCGTGGAAAATCGCGCGCTGTCGCTCGGTGACCGAGCGGGCTTTCGCTGATCAAGAGACCCTGTTCTTGGATCTCGCGATAGAGGCGCTCATGCTGTGGCGGGTAGATGTGATCAATGCCGCCCGCGAGCACGGCGATTGTCCCGCCAGAGAGGCTCGCCGCATGCGCTTCACCATCAATACCTCGCGCCAGACCAGAGACGATAACGTAACCGGCATCGGACAGGTCCGCTGAGATATCGCGCGCGAGTTTGCGACCCGCAGCAGACGCTTGGCGCGCCCCGACAATCGCAACACATCGATGCTGCAGCAGCTCGGTTCGTCCGAGGGCTGTCAGGATCGGCGGCGGGGGCGGGTGCTGTTTCAAGAGCGGCGGGTAGTCTGATTCAGCCGCACACAGAATTTGCGCGCCTAATGCGGTCGTTTGCTGCCATTCTTTTTCGATGCCGGCGCGCCCTGCGACCCGCTGGGATACATCTCCAGCTTTTAGTGTTGGAAGAGCTTTCAGCGCGTCCGACGCATTTCCATATCGCGCGAGCAGCTGAAAAAACGTTACCGGTCCAATCCGCGGCGTGCGTGCGAGTTGCAACCAGCTAAGCTTTTCGGAGTGAGTCAGTCCCCCCAGACCGTTTTCTATTTGGATTTACTCCCAAATTTTGGCTCGGTCCCCGCGATTAGCCGTTTGATGTTTTCGCGATGCGTCCAGAAGACGAGCACACTTAACGCCAAAAGCGTGATTGCTGCAAATCTCGTTTCGCCGAGCAAATAAGCGCCGCCCGGCACGATCGCAGCGGCAACGAGTGCAGAAAGTGAGGAGATCCGGGTCAAGGCGAACAAGCCGAGCCAGATCGGCGCGCCAACCGCGAGGGCTAAGGGTGAGGCGAAGGCCAACAGCCCCGCATAGGTCGCGACGCCTTTACCGCCTTTGAAGCCCAGCCAGACTGGATAGCAATGGCCAAGGAACGCGACGGCGCCGGCGACCAATCCAACATTGCGGTCGCCGCTGAGACTCGCCATCAAAAGGACGGCGAGACCCGCCTTGAAGCTGTCGAGCAACAAGGTCGCCAGGGCAAGATCCTTCCGCCCGGTGCGTAAGACATTCGTCGCGCCGATGTTTCCAGAGCCGATGCTTCGAATGTCACCCAATCCGGCCAATCGTGTGATCAGCAAGCCGAAGGGGATGGACCCCAACAGATATCCAGCAAAAACAGCGGCCGCGAACCAGGTCATCAGATTGGCCTCCTCTTGACGGCGGTTTGATCGTGGTGCGTGCGCGTCGTCAAGCAGTGCCTGCACTGAAAATAAAGCTAACGCTTGCCAATGCGCGATGAGTTCGTATGAAACGAGAGAGACGTGTTCAATACGAAACCGTAATGATCGCACAAATGTACAGAAGGCCAACGTAGATGTCCGAAAGCGATGCGCCGCGAAAGTCGGGTCCTCGAGGGGCCAATCGCGAGCGAATTCTGCGCGCCGCATTGGATATCATTTCGAACAAAGGCGTCGACAAGGTCACGCACCGCGCCGTTGCAGCGGTCGCGGGCGTGTCGCCTGGCACAACGACCTACCACTTTGCGACCCGCGAAGATCTCGTACGAGACGCTTTTTCCTTGTACATTGATGACTATCAACGCTCGCTCGTCGAAACGCTGACCCGGCGTCCCGTTCACACACGCGAAGACTTTGTCAGGTTCCTGGGCGGTATGACCACGCTCAGCCCGGCGCAATCGGGGCTCGAGGCGATCGAGTATGAAATGGTGCTGTTTGCCGGGCGTGATGAAGCCATGCGCATGCGTGTCGCGGCTTGGTCGCGAACGCTGGAAAGTTGGCTATCAGATCCATTGGAGCGATTGGGCGCCAGCCGTCCCTTGGAAGCCGCACGCATGTTGGTGGCGATGTCGCGCGGCAGCGAATTTGAAGTCTTGTCGCGCAGTCAGGAGATCCATCGCGACCAGTTTGCGTCGCGGCTCGGGACGCTTCTCGACGCGGTTTTACGCTAGCTTTGCGAATTGGCGAGCCGGTCGAGCGCTGTTTGAAGAATAATGGCAGCTGCCGAGGCGTCGATCGCTTCAGCCCTTCGCGAACGACTTAGATCGGCCTCGATCATGACCCGCTCTGCCTCAGCACTTGATAATCGCTCGTCTTGAAACGCGAGCGGGACATTTCTTGCTTGCAACACGTTATGTGTCAGGGCGCGCGCGGCCTGAACGCGTGGGCCTGAACTGCCATCCAGATTAAGCGGCAACCCAACGATCAGGCCGGCGCAAGCGCGAGAGTCATAAATCTCAAACAACCGGTCCAAGGCGGGGCGAAGTTTGCGCCCACGCGGAATGATCTCCAGCGGCGAGGCGATCATGCGCAACCCATCGGATACGGCCACACCAATCGATTTTGCACCGGGATCAATCCCCAAAAGGGGCCCAGAGTTGGGGAGAGAGTGTAGATCGAGTTCAGGCATGGGCTTGTCTTAGCGCTCACTCGCGCGTATCGCTGCGCCGGTCAATCGGAGTTGCCAGTCCATGAGCGTATCAAAAGATGATGTCCGCAAAGTCGCCCGACTGAGCCGTATCGCTGTTCCAGACGATAAGCTGGAAACCCTGGCGGGCGAGCTTTCCGGGATCATGGGCTGGATCGAACAGCTCAATGAAGTTGATATTGAGGGCGTCGAACCGATGACGTCGGTTGTGGAGGCGAAATTGCCGAAGCGCGAGGATGTCGTGACCGACGGCGCTATTCAAGACCAAGTGCTGGCGAATGCTCCCAAGTCAGATGAGGGGTTTTTCGTGGTGCCAAAGGCCGTCGAATAGGCGACCTTAGCGCGCGATGGTTTCCTCGATCTCGCTCTCAAGATCTTCTTCCTCTGCCTCTTGTGCTTCAAGGGCATCACGATCCCATTTGTAAATCGCTTTTACGCGGCAGGATTGCTGAAATCTGTTGTGACGATCGGGGCCAAACGGAGTGTCAAAGGCAAAGATACGATCGCCCTTTGACAAGCAACTGGTGAAGGAATCGATTGCAAGCGATTGAGCCCAATCCAGGTCGAAGCAGCCAGCGAACGTCTCCACAAGATATCGGTCACCGCCTTCGCGGATCACCACAGCGCGCTTGGTGGTGAGACCAAAGCTATCTATTTGGCGGGCGAAACAGACTTTATCGACTTGCTCTCCGCGCCTCGGATCGTCCGCGAATACTTCCGCCGCGCGGTCTTTTTCGCGCGCTTCCAATTGCTCGGGTGTGGTCGCTGTGGCGCAGGCAGATACAATGAACAGCATGGCGGCGAAGGCAATACGGTGGGACAACATGACAGCTCCTAGTTTTGTGTATGAGTATATCGCGGCTTTGACGCAGTTCTAATCAAATCATAGTGACCCTGAACGCTCCGCAACGATGAATGGCTGACAACCGCGTTTAAGGCTTGTGTTTATCCGGTAAGGCGGCATACGAAGGCGCCTGAATTATTAGAACCGATAACAGGAGTTCGCATGAGCGATCTCACCAAACTGACCTTAACCGATGCATTGGCAGGCTTGGACAAAGGCGCGTTTTCCGCGGTCGAGCTGACCCAATCCTTCGTGGACGCTATCGACGCCTCGAATGACGTTCTCAATGCATATGTCGTGAAGACGCCAGACCACGCCCTGGCGATGGCGGCAGACTCAGATGCGCGGCGCAGCGCAGGCGAAGCCGGTCGCCTTGATGGGGCTCCGATTGGCGTGAAAGATCTCTATTGCACCAAGGGCGTTCGCACCACGGCGTGCTCGAATATCCTCGGTGAGTTTACGCCCACATATGAAAGCACGGTCACGCAAAATCTGTGGGACGAAGGGGCTGTGATGCTGGGCAAGCTCAACATGGATGAGTTTGCCATGGGCTCTTCGAATGAAACGTCTCGTTTTGGTCCTCCATCAAATCCGTGGCGCCGCGCGGGAAGCAATGCGACGTTGACCGCCGGTGGATCGTCCGGTGGATCTGCAACCGCGGTCGCAGCGGATATCTGCCTAGCGGCAACCGCGTCTGATACGGGCGGGTCTATCCGTCAGCCTGCCGCGTTTACGGGAACGGTCGGTATCAAGCCCACTTATGGCCGCGCTTCGCGCTGGGGTATGGTCGCCTTTGCAAGCTCGCTCGACCAAGCGGGCCCAATTGCAAAAACGGTGACGGACGCCGCGCTACTGACAGAAATCATGTGCTCGCACGATGAAAAGGACTCTACCTCGCTTCAAGTTCCGACGCCTGATTGGAGCTCTGAAGTCGGCAAAGGCGTGAAAGGGATGAAGATCGGCGTTCCGAAAGAGTATCGCGTCGACGGCATGCCGGAAGAAATCGAGAAGCTCTGGCAGCAGGGCATCACCTGGCTGAAGGAGATGGGTGCGGAGATCGTCGATGTGTCTCTGCCGCACACGAAATACGCGCTGCCGGCTTACTACATTGTCGCGCCGGCCGAAGCGTCTTCGAACTTGGCTCGTTATGACGGCATGCGCTATGGCGCGCGCCAGGATGGCGAGGGTCTCATTGGGACCTATGAAGGCACCCGGGCTGATGGTTTTGGAGCGGAAGTTCAGCGCCGCTTGATGATCGGGACCTATGTGCTCTCATCTGGCTACTACGACGCCTATTACTTGCGCGCGCAGAAAGTTCGGACGCGGATTTTGCAAGACTTCCAGACAGTGTTCGCAGATGTGGACGCGTTGCTCACACCGACCTGTCCGAGCGCCGCATTTGCCTATGGTGAAAAGACCGATGATCCGGTTCAGATGTACTTGAATGACATCTTCACCGTGACCGCAAACCTTGCGGGCCTGCCAGGCATTTCGGTTCCGGCAGGTATCGATAATGAAGGTCTGCCCCTGGGCTTGCAAGTGATCGGCAAGGCGTTGGATGAAGCCACGTGTTTTCGAGTCGCGGGGGCGATCGAAAAGGCCGCAGGCTTTGTCGCGAAGCCGGAGAAATGGTGGTAGTCTCTGCGAATGAGCCAACGCTTTCTCCTTCTGTCCGGCGGCGCATTTGTGGTCTGTGTAAGCTTGGTCTTGTTGACCGCCTACAGCGTGGGCGCTGACCCGTTTCATCCGCGCTCTCGCCATATCTGGGCCTTGTCGCTCGTGGCAGCGGCCTATGCGTCTATTCGATTGGCCATGATTGCGGGAAAGATCATCGATGCGCGCAGCGGAGAAGGCGGACCGGCCCTCTTCGGTCTGATCGGAAAGAAAGAACATGCCATCGACCAGAGGATGGCCGAACGGCGGGCGCGGGTTGAAGCCGCTCAAAAGCGCGCTAAAGACACGGAACAAAAGACTAAGGAAACAGGCGATGAGTGATCGTCCGACATATACGCTCAAGGGAGACATTGGCGACTGGGAAGTCGTGCTGGGGCTCGAAGTGCACGCTCAAGTGGCGTCCAAAGCCAAACTGTTTTCCGGCGCGTCGACACAATTCGGCGCCGAACCCAACCAGAATGTCTCTCTGGTCGATGCGGCGATGCCCGGAATGTTGCCTGTGATCAATGAATTCTGTGTCGAGCAAGCGGTCAAAACCGGGCTCGGCCTGAATGCGCAAATCAACAAATACTCGCGGTTCGACCGTAAGAATTATTTCTACCCGGACCTGCCGCAAGGCTACCAGATCAGCCAGTTCGCGCATCCGATTGTCGGCGAGGGCGAGATTGAAGTCGATGTCGAACCCTCGCATGGCGATCCGGCGTATGCCTTCTCGGTACGAATTGAACGCCTGCACCTGGAGCAAGACGCGGGCAAGTCGATCCACGATATGGATCCGACCGCGACTTATGTGGACCTTAATCGGTCGGGTGTCGCTTTGATGGAGATCGTGTCCAAGCCAGATATTCGGTCACCCCTGGAGGCCGCGTCGTATGTGAAGAAGCTCAAATCCATCGTCGTCGCGCTTGGGACCTGTGATGGCGATATGGAGAAGGGCAATCTGCGAGCCGATGTAAACGTTTCGATCTGCAAGCCGGGCGCGTATGAGAAGTTTCGTGAGACGGGTGACTTTGGGCATCTCGGCACACGGTGCGAAATCAAGAACATGAACTCGTTCCGCTTTATCCAAGCTGCTATTGAATATGAGGCCCGACGCCAAATTGAAATCGTCGAAGGCGGCGGTTCCGTCGATCAAGAGACCCGACTTTATGATCCCGATAAGGGCGAGACGCGCAGCATGCGCTCGAAAGAAGACGCGCACGATTATCGCTATTTCCCGGATCCAGACCTTTTGCCGTTGGAGATCGACGACGCCTTCATTGAGGGTATCAAGGTTAGTCTGCCCGAGTTGCCGGATCAAAAGCGCGCCCGTTTCGAAACCGATTACGGCTTGTCACGCTATGATGCCGGCGTGTTGACGGCGGATGCCGAGAGCGCGGACTTTTATGAGACGGTCGCAAAAGGACGTGATCCGAAACTCGCGGCCAACTGGGTGACGCAGGAATTGTTCGGATACTTGAACAAGGCCGAGCTTGAGCTGTCGGAGAGCCCGGTGTCGGCCGTTCAGCTTGGCGGCCTGATCGATCTCATCACCAGCGATGTCATCTCGGGCAAGATCGCCAAGGACGTGTTCCAGCGGATGATTGATGGCGAAGGCGATCCAACGGATATTGTTGAGAAACACGGGTTGAAGCAGGTGACCGATACCGGTGCCATCGAAGCGATCATTGATGAGGTCATCGCGGCGAACCCCGAACAGGCGGCCGCTGTGAAAGAGAAGCCAAAGTCCATGGGTTGGTTTGTCGGCCAGGTGATGAAGGCGTCGGGTGGCAAAGCCAATCCGCAGGCCGTGAATAAGATCCTGCGCGAAAAACTCGGGCTTTAGGGGCATTGGATTGCAACTCATCCTGAGCGAAGTCGAAGGACGTAAGGCCTGAGGCGCTACACTCCTTGATCATTCATCCTTCGACTTCGCTCAGGATGAGTCCGAATTTAAACCGGGCTTAGCCTAAGTGGGCGCGGATCTTCTCTGCGAAACCTTCCAGCACGCTCATATCTGCCATTTGTCCGGCGGCGTGTCCGGCGAGCTTCACATCTGTCCAGCGTGGAATGATGTGAAAGTGCAAATGAAACACGGTTTGACCTGCAGGCGCCCCATTGAACTGGGTCACCACAACGCCGTCCGGAGTGAGAGCCTTTTCCACCGCACGGGCGATGGTTTGCACGCGCTCCATATAGGCGCCGAGGTGTTCGGTTGGCATATCCAGAAAATTGCGTGCCTGAACATCTTTCGGAATCACCAGTGTGTGGCCCTTTGATTGCGGAAACACGTCCATGAAGGCGAGCGCGACCTCATCTTCGTAGACTCTCACGCTTGGCATCTCGCCGCGCAGGATTTTGGCGAAAATATTATCGGGATCATAGTCGGCGTGAAGGGTCATACTTGTGGCTCTGCAATGGGTTTTACGGCTCGGGTACTGAATAGCTCCCAAATCAAGAACAGCGCAATTATAAACAGAAACACATATCCATCGGAATTGAATCCATTGCCCGGCAGAACGGTCATCGGAGCCGGAGCGTAAAAGACATCGGCGGCATCATTTGCGGGGAACCATGCGGCTGGGATAATCTGGTCGATGACGAAGATCGCCCCTGTGGCTAGCAAATTGAAAAAACCTAAGCTGATAATCAGCATCGATGCGGCTCGGAGGTATCGCGTGCGCTCGATCGGTTGAAACGTCAGATCTTGGGCGTCGAGCAAGGCCTCTGCGTGTTCTACACGTTCGATGATCAACGCCTTGGCCTCATCAAATTGCGATACCGGAACCCGAATGTGCACACCTCCGATCGCCGGAACCACGGTCCATTGCACGGCGGCGTGATGTTCATTGTCTATGCTCGAGAGAATGCCCTCGGTTTGCAAAAAACTGTTGCAAATCAGCGCCTCCGATAGGGTCGCACAACGGCGAATGATAACGCTTTCAGTCATTTATCCTTCCTGAAAGGCGCTCGTTTCTGCAAATAGGCAGATTCATGTTCAACCGCCTGACGCTCCCGTTCCAGATAGTGGTCGATAGCTTCTCGTAATCCTTTGTGTGCGATCCAATGCGCTGAATAGGTCGTAACGGGCACATACCCGCGCGCGAGTTTATGTCCGCCTTGCGCGCCCGCCTCAACGGATGCAAGTCCATGCGCGATGGCATAGTCGATCGCTTGATAGTAACAGGTTTCGAAGTGCAAGAAGGGGCGAGGATATGTGCACCCCCAATAGCGTCCATAGAGCGTGTCTGAGCCAATCAAATTCAAAGCGCCGGCGATCGGCTTTTCGTCCTCATATGCAAGGATGAGCAAGATGTGCTCCGCCAGCCGCTCGCCCAGGATCTGAAACGTGTCACGGTTGAGGTACGGATAGCCCCATTTGCGCGAGCTCGTATCCATATAGAACTCGAAGAATGCATCCCAGTGATGGGCTTGGATCGCCGCGCCGGTGAGGTGCTCAAATCGTAATCCAGCTTGCGCTTTTGCGCGCTCTTTTCGGAGGTTTTTGCGCTTGGCGGATGACAGCGCCGCAAGGAAATCATCAAAACTGGCGTAGCCGTCATTGCTCCAATGAAACTGCTGGTCTGTCCGGATGAGCAGGCCTGTCTCATCGAGCCGTTCCGAAAAATCAGGCTCAATGAAATTGATATGAAGGGATGAGAAATCATTTTGCGCCGCAACTTGAATGGCAGCTGAAAGCAACGCGTTTTGCAGGCGCTCCTGGTCAGGCCCGGGCGCGACCAGGAATCGGCGCCCGGTGACGGGCGTGAACGGAACGGCGCTTAGTAATTTCGGGAAGTATTGCCCCCCGGCGCGCTCATAAGCGTCGGCCCAGCTATGGTCGAAGACGAATTCCCCTTGGCTATGCGTCTTGGCATAAAGGGGCATTGCGGCAAGCACTTCATCGCCCGGACCTTCGACCAAGACATGGCAGGGCGACCAACCGGTTTCCGGGCGCGCCGCTCCCGAAGATTCGAGAGCTTCAAGAAATTCCCAGGTCAAAAAGGGGTCGTGCGGCAATCCGGTCGGATTCGCGACGCGATTCCAAACGTCGGGTGCCACTTCATTCAGGCCAGAAATGATCCGTGCTTTGAAAACCGTATCGTCCATGCAGTCTTATCTATTCAGAATGTGTCGTTTTGCGAGCGCTGGATCGAAGCCTTCGAAAATTTGGCTGTCTGTGATGCCAGAAAGGTCACAGCATTGCGGGTCCGAGGTCACCGTCCAGGTGATCAGAGGCATGCGGGAGCGCGCCTTTTGCAAGAAGGGATTAGCTGCATCATCGACATGACAGGCGAGATAATCCACCTCGAAGCCGTGGCCTTGCGCCAAGTCGATACTTGGGTCGCCCTTGCGAGGTGCAAGTAACTGACCGCGCATGATCGATGCGGGTACTACTGAGACCGCGATGGGTGAAAAGCTCATCATAGCGGCCAGGCCTTTATAGGCCTCGATGATATGTGCAACGTGCGCCGCAAATATTTCCGGATCAGTGACGCCGTCGATTTTGAGTTCGCACAGGAGCGGGAGATCCTCAGGCCAGACCTCCAGCAGGCGTTCCAACCCCACGATCTCGCCGCCGCCTTCGAGGGGTGTTCCAATAAGTTGGTCAGACGCGATTTGCTCAACCAGACCGAACGTTTTCGTCATGCGATCGAGGGTTGAGTCGTGAAAAATGATTGGCGTGCCGTCTGAACTCGGGCGCACATCAAACTCGATTCCGAGACCCTGTTCCGCAGCACTCTGGAAGGCTTCAAGGCTGTTTTCGGTCGGACCACCCACAGACCACAGCCCGCGATGGGCGAACGCGAAGTCCTTGAGGTCGAAGCGTTTAGCCAATCTCAAACACACCATCGACTTCAACCGCAACGCCGAGCGGAAGGACCGGGCTGGCCACTGCGGAGCGGGCGTGGCGACCGGCGTCGCCAAACACATCGACCATGAGGTCGGAACAGCCATTAATGACCTGAGGAATCTCAACGAAATCCGGGTGCGCATTGACGAAGCCACCGAGTTTGACCACGCGTTTCATCCGAGAGAGATCCCCCAGCGCCGCTTTGCATTGAGCGATCAGGTTCAGGCCACACAAGCGCGCCGCCGCTTGCCCTTCTTCGAGGGTCATTGTCTCTCCCAGACGGCCTTTCACAAGCCCGTCAGTGCCAACGCTGACTTGCCCGGACACAAAGAGCTGGCTGCCCGAAATCACGAAGGGCACATAATTGGCAACTGCGGCCATGGGCGCGGGAAGCGTTAAACCTAGCTCGGCGAGTTTCGATTCTGGGGATGACATCTGAATTCTCTTCTTTTGTTTCCTGCGACCTAGCGCTTTGGGCAGTCGTTCGGCAAGCAGAAGCTAGGGTTTTGGTCTTTTCTGTGCCGCCAGTCGGATGGCACGGCCAGTGACCACAGACGCATCACCGAATTTCGAGCGGGCCGCATCGCTGGCGCGTTCAGCCTTGGCGCGCTTCTCAACACTCGGATCGACAAGATCGCGCGTATCAAAGCGAGCATCCTGTAGGTGAGACAGGCCAACCCCAATGAGCCGAAACGCTTTGCCGGTCTGTGTTTCCCGCGCCAGCATCGGCTTTGTAATGCGAAACATGACATTGGCCAGATTGGTCGGTGAGGGCAGCGTTGCCGATCGCGTGAGCGTGCGGAAATCCTTGGTTTTGAGCTTTAACGTAATCGTCGCGCCTTCGACATTGTGACGCTTCGCCCGGGTGGCAGTCTCTTCGCAGACTTGCCAGAGGCGGTCTTCGAGCCTCGCATAGCTTCCGATATCGTCTTCAAACGTCCGCTCAGCGGATACAGATTTTCGGATTGTATCGGTGCGTACCGGACGATTATCGATGCCTTGAGCGCGTTGGTGCAGCCAGAGGCCGGTTTCGCCATAGCGTCGGATCAGATCCCGCGATTCACTCACCTGGAGGTCTCCGACCAGCCGGTATCCATCGCGTTCTAGCTTCTTCGCCAGCTGCTTGCCGACCCCGTGCAAGAAGCCAACTGGCTTATCTGCGAGAAATGCCAGCGCCTCGGACTTTGCGATCACCGCGAAACCGCGTGGCTTGTCGAGCTCGCTCGCAGTCTTGGCAAGGAACTTGTTTTCCGACAGGCCAATAGAGATGGTAATCCCGATATCGCGCTCCACCTCTCGTGCAAGGCGGCTCAAGGCCAATGCCGGAAACGCCCCGCTCATGCGTGTGGTGCCGGACAGATCCAGAAAACCCTCATCTACACTCAGCATTTGGACCCTTGGCGTCAGGGCCTCGAACTTCTCACGGATTTGCTTCGACGCGGCAGAATAGGCGTCTCGGCGAGGCTTCACGACCACCGCTTCGGGGCAGGCTTTTAAAGCCTTGAACATCGGCATCGCCGAGCGCACGCCGTTCAGGCGCGCGATGTAGCAACACGTTGCCACAACACCGCGCTTGCCGCCGCCGACAATCACGGCTTTGTCTTTCAGCTCAGGATTGTCGCGTTTCTCGATCGCCGCAAAGAAGGCATCGCAATCAATATGCGCGATCGACAAGCTTGCGATCTGCTCATGCGAGACGATCCGATAGGATCCACATTCTGGACAAGACTCCATCGTATCGGCGACGTGGGTGTCACAGTCTCGGCACAAGGCGGGCATATCTGTTCATGCCATGTTCCGGTTGGTGGCGCAAATGGAAAAGAATCGTTAACGAACGCTACGGTAAACAGAATCAGGGCACAGCGGGCCTGTGATGATTCGGATCCGAGCGAATGGCAAAGAAGACTTCTCAGAAGGTTCTCATTGTCGAAGACAATGCGTTGAATATGCGCTTGTTTTGCGATCTGCTGGAAGCAAGCGGCTATGAAACGATGCAGTGTGTCGACGGTGCGAAAGCGGTCGGCTTGGCGCTCGAAACCCAGCCGGACCTGATCGTGATGGATATCCAATTGCCAGAAGTGTCAGGCTTGGACATTACACGCTGGCTCAAAGATGATGACCGCACCGCCAAAATACCGGTCTTGGCCGTGACGGCGTTTGCCATGCGGACGGATGAAATGTTGGTCCGGGAAGCGGGCTGCGAGGGCTATCTGTCGAAGCCTATTCAGGTGCGATCTTTCCTGCAGACGGTCGATGACCTGATCTCGAAAGAGGCGGCAGCATGACAGCACGGATATTGGTCGTCGATGATATCGAGGCCAATCGACGCCTCATGCGAGCCAAGCTTGAAGCGCGTTACTACGCCGTCGCGCTTGCGTCTGGCGGTGAGGAGGCGCTTCAAAAAGCGACCCAGGAGCAACCCGACATCATTCTCCTCGATGTGATGATGCCGGGAATGGATGGATTTGAGGTCTGCCGACGGCTGAAATCGAATCTCGCAACGCGACATATCCCTGTGGTGATGCTCACAGCGCTCACGGATATCGATGATCGATTGCGGGGCCTGGAAGCGGGAGCGGACGACTTCCTCTCCAAGCCCATTGAAGACTTTGCTTTGTTTGCGCGCCTGGAAGCATTGATGCGCTACATTCTGGTCGCCAGCGAACTGCGCAACCGCGGATCAGCCAAGATCAGCCAGGGTCATTTTTCCGACTTCGAACAAGAATTACTCGATCGCCCATCAAACATCCTGGTGATCGATCAGAATGAAAAGGAAGCTCGCCGTATCGTCGATGCTCTGCAAACGATCGGGCATACCGCTCAGACTTGGCAGGACGCCAATGCCTCGGGGATCAAGTTCCGCGGGCTAGACCTCGTACTGATCGCCTTGTCGGATCAGAGCCATGACGCCTTGAAGCTCTGTGCGAACCTGCGCACTTTGCGTGAGGCGAAGGATTTTTCGATTGTCGTAACGTGTCGACCGGAAGATCAAAAGCTGGCGATTGAAGCGCTTCGCATTGGGGCCTTTGATATTGTTTACGCACCTTTAGATATGCTGGAGCTTCAAGCGCGCATTCGCACCCAGACCCGGCGCAAACGATACATTGATATTTTGCGCCGCCGCGTGGATCGGGGGCTGGAGCTTTCAGTCGTCGATCATCTTACGGGGCTCTACAATCGGCGGTACATGCTCGAGCGGTTGCAGCTTTGGATGCGGCGCTCGGCACAGAGCGGTAAACCCGTTTCGATTGCCGCGTTCGACATCGACCATTTCAAAGTGATCAATGATGCCCACGGTCACGAGGCCGGGGACCAGGTTCTGAAAGCCTTTGCAGAGCGTTTGCGTACAAATGTGCGTCCCAAGGATATTGCTTGCAGGCCGGGCGGTGAGGAATTCCTCGTAATTATGCCAGAGACGACGGCAGACATGGCGGCGCTTGGGGCGGAACGCATTCGCCATGCGATTTGCGCAAAACCGTTTACGCTCGAACGTCTCGAGGTCGAAGTTTCCGTCACTGTGAGTGCGGGGATCGCCTCGCATTATGGCGACCACGGCGTGCTCGCAGACTTGCTGCATGAGGCAGATCAAGCGCTGTATCGCGCGAAACAAAAGGGTCGCAACCGGATTGAGCGGCTTGCGGCATAAAAAAACCGGACATTCCGCCCGGTTTTTTTAAACGTATTGTTGAAGTCGGATCTTACTTGATCTTTCCTTCCTTGAACTCGACGTGCTTTTTTGCAATCGGGTCATACTTCCGCTTGACCATTTTCTCGGTCATGTTGCGAGGGTTCTTCTTTGTGACATAGAAGAAGCCGGTGCCTGCAGTCGAATTCAGGCGAATTTTGATCGTTGCCGGTTTGGCCATTGCGGTGCACCTTCATTTGAGGGCTGAAACTCGAAAACGCGTCTAATGATGGGTTGTGCCCGGTTAGTCAACCGGCTGTTCACATCAAATTCGGTCAGCGGAGTGTCCGGTGCGTGTCCAGCGCAAAAATGGCGGCCCAAGATCCTCGTTTTTGCCCAGTCGCTCCACAATTTCCCCCAACATGAACCGGGTAACGTTTGGGAGATCGAGGTCGAGGGCGTCTTGCAGAGAAACCCACTGCAAATCATGCAGTTCCGCGCCATCAAGAGGCGGGCGATCATCGATCAGGACTTTTTCGGCCTCCGCCATGAAGAAGCGGGCATCAAATCGCTTTGGGCGATAAGGCGGCGTGATAGCGCGCCCAATGAACTTCAGGTGCTGCAGACAGGGTGCGATATCCAGATCGTAGAGCGGTTGCCAGCCAGCGGGTGCTCTTGCGGGCATTTCTGCCTGACGCCCAATTAACAAGCCCGTTTCCTCGAAGGTTTCCCGAATGGCGGTAAGCGCGAAGGATTTTGGCGCGCGGCGTGATTGAAATCGCAAGCGCTGCGCCTGGACGGGATCAAGATCAGTGTAACAAACGGCGCGCCCGTCTTGTGGATCAACACGGCCGCCCGGGAACACATACTTGTCCGGCATGAAATCGTGGCGTCCCGAGCGCTTGCCCATCAGGACACGTGGCTTTGCAGCATCGCGACGAACCAGGATCAGCGTTGCGGCATCGCGCGGACGCGGGCTTGGCTTGTCTTTGAGAATGACTTCGCCGTCATCCTCGCGGTCATATGCCGTCCCCAGATCCGGTTTGCTCATCGCCGTCGTTTTCCTTTTCCGCCCGTCTTCCCCTTACCGCGCTTGACACTGCCAGAGCGTTTGCCGCGATCAAAGCGCTTCCCTCGCGTCCGTGGCTGCAGTTTTTCACCGGGCTTGCGGGGGCGGGGGTCGGAGAGGATTTCCAGAAGCAGTCCACCTTCGAGTGGTGTGACTTCTTGCAATCGTACCGTGACCGGTTGTCCAAGCTCGTAACGCTTGCCTGACGCGTCTCCGACGAGCGCCTGAGCGGCTTCACTATAGGCCCAGTATTCCTCAGAGATCCGCGAGGCCGGACAAAAGCCGTCCGCACCTGTTTCTTCCAGACGCACAAACAGACCTGACGCTGTAACGCCCGTGATCCGTCCTTCGAACTCTGCACCGACGCGATCGGCTAAAAAATGCGCCAGATATCGATCGGTTGCGTCGCGCTCAGCCGCCATGGAGCGGCGTTCTGTCCGAACCAGATGCTCGGCGATTTCGTCGAGTTGCACCGCTTGTTTGTCCGTCAGACCATCCGGGCCGAACTTCAAGGAAGCGATCAGTGCGCGATGTACGATGAGGTCGCTATAGCGTCGGATCGGGCTCGTGAAGTGCGCGTACTTCTTCAGGTTGAGGCCGAAATGACCAATGTTTTCAGCGCTATAAATTGCCTGACTTTGCGTGCGCAGGACGATTTCAGAGACCGCTTCAGAATTATCGCTCGCTTCGAAATCCGATAGCAGGCGATTAAAGCGATGGGTCTGCGTGCGCTCGCCCAGGGGCCACTTAATGTCGAGCGTTTTCAGGAATTCAGACAGGGCCGCGATCTTGGCGTCGGACGGTGCATCATGGACGCGATAGAGAAGGGGGGTTTTTAATCGTTCCAGCTCTTCCGCCGCGCAGACATTGGCCTGGATCATCAGCTCTTCGATCAGTTTGTGGGCATCGAAGCGCTCTTTGGTGCGAATGCCTGCAACCGTACCATCCTTGGCGATTTCAACTTTGCGCTCGGGCAGATCGAGTTCCAAGGGCCCGCGCTTTTCGCGTGCTTTCGTGAGTGCCGCATAGGCGTTCCAGAGCGGACGCAAAACCGGGTCGAGCAACGCCGCCGCGCGCGCAGTGGGGTCGCCATCGATCGCCTGTTGCGCCTCCTCATAGGACAGCGCCCCCGCAGAGCGCATAATCGCCCGCATGAATTTGTGAGAGCGCTTTGTGCCGTATGTGTCGAACTTAATCTCCACCGCCATACAGTGGCGATCCTGACCTTCCTTGAGAGAACAGGCATCCGCGCTCAGTTCAAAGGGCAACATCGGAACCACTCGGTCCGGGAAGTAAGTGGAATTGCCGCGCTTGAGAGCTTCTCGATCGAGGGCGCTGTCTGGCGTGACAAAGGCAGCCACATCCGCGATCGCAACAATCACGCGGAACCCGTCTTCCAAGGCTTCTGCAAAGACGGCGTCATCATGATCTCGCGCGTCTGCCGGGTCGATTGTAATCAGGGGTGTCTCTCGCAAATCTGTGCGTGGGACATCCGCGGGCTTTGCGGTTTGCGCCGCACGGACCACGCCGTCAGGAAATCCGGTCGGAATGTCATGCGCGGCGATGGCAAGGAGTGAGGCTGCGCGTGGGTCTTCCTGCCGCCCTAAGACTTCCATGATTTCAGCGCGCACGGGGCCATAGCCACGTTGTGGGTAAGACCGGGCGAGCACAAGATCGCCATCTTCTGCGCCATTTCGGTCCGCCTCGCGGACATGAAGCTCATATTTGACCTTGCGGCTCGCCGGTTTGATGCGCCCGCCGCGCGCGGTGTTTATGTAGACGCCAGTCACCGGGCGCTCTTCGTCGCGCGCTTCAAACAGTTTCATCAAGCGCGCGGTCCAGATGCCGTCTGATTGTTTGACGCGCGCCAGGCCTTGATCGCCGACGCCCGGGGCAGGTCCGCGCGACTTGCCCGAGTATCCGTCAAAGATCAGGTCCGGTCCGTACGCGCCTTCTTTGCCGAATGCACGGGCGATTAAGTCACCGTTCTCGTCGGTGCGCTCAAACCGCACGACACAGGTTGGAGGCGGCATGTCGGTTTGCGCCCAAGCGCGCTTTCCTGTCTTGGTCAGCGTGCCGTCGGCTTCGAGATCCTTCAGAATCGCACGCAGCGTCTGACGCTCACGACCTTTGACTTTGAGGCCGCGAGCGATTTCTTGTTTGGTGGTGGCGTCGGGGTTCTCCCGAATGAAGGTGAGAACCGTTTCTCGATCTGGAAAGCTCATGGCGCGCGCCTTACAGCAAGTTGACGCGCTTGGCTCGTGTTATTTTTAAGGCAGCCCCACAGCGTCCGGAGTTGAGGGCGGTTCAGGATCCGTCACGCTCATCGAGATTAAGCCGCATTTCAAGGATGTAGGGATCGAAACCCACCTTTTCGTATGCGCGGATCGCCGGATCGTTTTGTGGATACACCGTAAGATGGATTTCTGGCAGGTCTTGCGCCCGTGCCCACGCGAACAGGTGATCTAAGACACGTTGATTGATGCCTTTTCCCCGATGCTCCGGTTCTACATACAAAAAACCGATGAAGGCGTGATAGTCTGGATCAAGATAGTGTCGCGATCGTTTCTTTTGCGCATAGCCAGATCCGACCAGTTCGCCATCAATGACAGCGACTGCGACTTCAGCATCAGGCGCCCCAATCATCGCCTCAATGTCGTAATAGCTGATGGGATCGGGTTTCAGGGTTTGATCATATGGCCGCTCGGCGGTGACGATCCCTTGTTCGAATCTCAGGAGCGTCGGCAAGTCAGCGGCGGTCGCCGTTCGAATAGAGAGGGCTTGGGTCATTGTCTCGGCCTATCGTGGTGCGCAGTTGATCGCCAAATATCTTATTGCGCGAGACAAGTCAGTGAAATTCAAACGTTTGTTTTAAGGAGATCTCATTCTTTCCCCGTAGAGTTGTAATCATCCGCATCTCCCGGAACGGATTTTTCACTGCGTTAAATCAGTAGCGGATCGTCGCACAGTTTGTGGGGACGGCGAGGAGCTCGATCTGTGTGTCGTTTTTGATGAGGGGCTATGCACTCATGAAATTGGACCAGATGAATGATTTTGGACGTAGAACTGTTGCAGCTATACCGCTGCAAACAATTGGTAGATCTCCTCAACCGCGTCGGACAAATATTTGAAGTCGAGGGCTTTCCCTACCTCTCGCTCGAATGGACACCGGCGCCTTCAAATGCTTCGACCATGCTCTCGCACGCCTCCTTGGTCTGGGATAATTACGGCGTTCAGCTTGGGGACCAGGGCCTGTCGCTCAGCCAAAAAATGGCAAAGTCATTTTCGATTGCACTGCGGCACAACAAGGTCAACACGCTTGCTTGTCAGTCCTGGAAAGTCGCTCAGTCTGAGACGTTCTGCATGCGGGCGGCGGCCCCTGAAGTCTATTTCCTGACGGAGTACCAGCGCGGCCTCATCGAGTCCTACGACCAAGCGCCCTGGACAGAATTTGTCGCCTACGCGGTCTGCCGTGAACGGGACTGCGTGCTTCTCATCACCGCCAAGACGCAACGCGAGATGACCCCAAAAATGCTCGATGTGGCCCGCAAGATCATGGCCGCGTTCGCCAGCGCGTATCGCTATCTGCACAGCCAGTCCATCGTGCTCTCGGTTGGTGAAACCGAAGCGGAGCGACTTGGAGTCCTGTCACGCCGCGAAGTGGAGTGCTTGCAATGGCTGGCGCTCGGCAAGACCTTGTCGGAAGCGGCCATCATCCTTGGAATTTCGGAACGGACTCTGCGGTTTCATGTCAACAATGCGCGCGAGCGGCTAGGCGTCTCAACCACAATGCAAGCTGTTGTGTCGGCAGCGTTGCTCTATGGATTTGATCCAAATGACACGCGAGACTCCATTTATACAAAAAGCCGCGAACCCATGACGACCAAACCCAAACAAGTCGGATAAGGCGCGCCACGCGGGCACGCCTAGCGGATCGAGTAAACGATTGTAGTGTGCCCGTGAATTTTCTTCGCATCGAGGGTCAAACCCTGCGCGGGATCGCTTTTGGTGTAATTGTTGTGCGAGGACTTATCCTTGTGCTTGAAGCGATTATTACCCTTCCCTTGGTGATGTTCGAGGTGCCAGTTTGACGTATAAGTCGTCAGGGGCTTGCCCGCGCTGACGCCGCAATACTCAAAAAACTCGACCGATGCTTCGTAGTAATTGTTGCGTTGCTCATTGCCTTTATCGTCCGCGTACCAGGCGTAAACGCGCCCGACCGAGGGGGAGCAAGTGCCGCAATTTGGGGCGCACTTGTGTCCATCTGGTCTGATTCCGACAATATCAGAGGTTCCGGGTTTGATCGTAAACTCAGGTACAATCTCCTTCTTGTGCGTGAGATCGACATGCTTGGAGTGATCATCCTTCAAGCGGAATGTGAGATCGCGATCCGTATTGTTCGTGATCCGCAGTTCATAGATCGAAACGTCTGCGATCGCGCTCGGCAAAAAAGCGGACGCCGCCATCAGACAAGTAGCACCTAGTTGAGAATGGAAATTCGGCATGATGCGCTCCTGTTTTAATCAATAACGGCACAGGCAACCGAGTTTCTGGTAGATCGCAAACTGTCCAATTCGACGGTCGCTAGATGAGGTCTGCGTGGGCTAATCGAGACATGACGGGCGGTTCTTACGAATAAAGGACACGAAATGAAGACCGATCATAAACCAGGTGTTTGGCTCATGCTCGCGGGAACACTTGCGCTCGCGGCGACTGCTTACTTGCCCGCCTTTGCGTCCAGTGGGATGGAAAATGAATACACAGACAAAGCCTGCCTTGATACCAGCACGGCAATTTGCGGTGCAGTGATTATCGCCGACGCAGGCTCATTCACGCTCGATTGGACCACGGTGAAAGCACGCGACACGCAGCCAAACCCGCCAACGATGCACCCGGCATGTCCGGGCGTGAATAAAAAGTTCGACGACAATGTCCCCGGCGGAAATTATAACAAGTATGTCGTGCCAGCGTCGTGCGCCTACAAAGTCAAACTCAAGATTTTAGGCGGCAATGGTAAGGATCAGACGCTGTACCTCACGCCTGGATGCAAGATCATGGTCAAGGTCAAAGGCGATCTGGGGTCTAACAAGATCACTGTCGACGCTGAGAAGATCTCTAGCCAGACGCCGGTAAACGCCAATGGCAAGCCTGTGGACCAACAAGGCTATAAGTGCGGCAAGCAGTCTAAAGCCGGGTTCTGAAGCCCAACTCATGGCGTGGCACGGATACCTGCGCGGGCTTGAGTGCCGAGCCATAGAAGACCGTTCGAGCAAATTGGGGATGATCAGATCATTGGGTTTAGATGAAGTTTTCGCGTCGATTTCCCGGGATGGGTCAATCCACTTTGCTCGCAATGGCTATTCTGACCAGTTGCGTCGCCACTCCGGACTTTTCGCCGAGTTCGGATCAGGCGGAGCTGGAGGAGGCGTTTCGCGCGCAATCAGTGTCCGCAGCAAACGCGCGACAGAAACGCGAGTCTACCGCAATTGAAGAATTGCGTTTGACTTCGGCCCCGGATCAGCCGGGGCTTCTCCTCACCGTGTCTTTAAAAGACGCCTCGCGAGCGCGCGTCATCGAGCGAGTTTTCGCCGCCGCCGATATAGAGCACCAAATCGATGTTGGGCATCTCGCTGGGCGTATCACCAGCCGCTTCAGAGACAAACCGCTCATCGATGGATTGAACACACTCCTCGCAGAAACGGGCTTCGTCGCGCGGGTTGAGGGCGGGATCATCCATATCAAAGCGCTCGACCTCGTTGCCATACAAGATGAGACCCATGGTTCGAGCGATGGTTTTGTCAGCCAAGAGCTTCCGCTCACATATTTGCTCGCGGAGGATGCGGCGAAACTGCTGTCCTCACTCTATCAAAACGATTTTGATCAATTCGAAAAAGGGTTTTCAGTCGAGACGATAGCCGAGCTCAACGCGGTATTTGTCTCTGGGCCGAGGGACATCGTTCGATCGGCGCAAGGCGTGATCGCGCGCGCAGACAGGCCAGCGCCACATATTGTGATCGAAGCTCTGGTGGTCGATATCGACACCTCATCGGTGGAGTCGATCGGGATCAGCTTTGCCGACGGGGCGGATGGCAATTTCAGCGCGCTGAGTGTCGTACCGGGGCAGACTGGCGGCAATATTGTCGGGACGTTTTCCGAGCTCGCAACCAACTCAGCTCAGGTCACAGCGACCATAAATTTCCTCGTCGCCCGCAATGCGGCGAAGATCCTGGCGCGGCCCTATATTGCCGCTCGCAGCACCAAGACGGCCTCCATACAAATTGTGAATGATCAATTCGCGCGTGTGAACCGTTCAGGTGATGACTCTTCGATTATCTCAACCGACTCGGTGACCGCCGGGGTGACGATGCAAATCACACCTCTGGTCACAGCCGATGAAACCATTCGGCTCGATATCGTCCTTGAGGAATCGCGCTTCGGGGCCACGGCGGGGGATATCATCATCAGCAAGCAACGAAACTCCGCCTCGACCTCCATGGACGTGAAAAGCGGGCAGACAATTGTGATCGGCGGTCTGAATTCGTCGTATCGCATTACCGAGCACTCGGGATTGCCCTGGTTGCGTAAAATCCCGCTCCTGAATGCGCTGGCGGGAGAGCAGGGGGCTTTTGAAACCCGAAGGCAGCTGGTGGTCTATTTGACCCCATATATCTGGCAACCAGGGGAAGCGCTGCCCATGCCTCTGCAGCATTTGCCAGACCCAATTCTGCCGGGCCTTTCGAGTTTGGAGACGGGCGGGCGGTTGCCCGATTAGCTCGCTATTTCTTAGCCGCGGCTTTTTTCTTTTTGGGCGCGCGTTTCTTCTTGCCGCCCTTGGCTTCTTTTACCGCAAGGATCTCAAGCGCTTGGTCGACATTAATGTCTGTCGGTTCCATGTCCTTGGGCAAGGTCGCATTGGTTTTCTGGTGCTTGATGTAGGGCCCATAACGGCCTTCGAGCACCTGAATTGGATCGCCGCTTGATGGGTGCGCGCCCAGGTCTTTCAGCACTTTCGGGGCCGCCCGTCCGCCGCGTCCGCCCCCCGCTTTCTTGTCTGCGATCAATGACACAGCGCGATTAAGTCCGATGGTGAACATTTCCTCAACGCTGGACAGGTTCGCGAAGGTACGGTGATGCTGAACGTAAGGTCCATAACGACCGAGATTGGCCATGATCGGCTCATCATCTTCCGGGTGCTTGCCAACTTCGCGTGGCAAACTGATCAGCATGAGCGCTTTATCGGCGTCGAGCTCTTTGGGCGACCAGCCTTTTGGCAAGCTGGAGCGTTTTGGTTTGTCTTCGCCAATGTCCATTTCGAGATACGGGCCGAATCGGCCTGATTTCAGAAGGATCGGTTGGCCAGTGTCGGGATGGACCGCAACTTCCTCACCATCAGGATTGATGGCGTTCTCCGCTTCATCCTGAGTTGAGAAGGGTCGGGTGAACTTGCATTCCGGGTAATTAGAACAGCCAACAAAAGCGCCGTGCCGACCGAGCTTCAAACTCAGCTCACCCTGATCACAGGACGGACAGAGACGTGGTTTTTCTTTCGGGTTTCCCTGTTCATCAACGGGTGGAAACACATGATGGCCAAGGACTTCATTCAGCGTGTCGAGCACTTCTGAGATGCGCAGGTCTTTCGTTTCATCAATCGATGCGGTGAATTGCGTCCAGAATTCGCGGAGGAAGGCTTTCCAGTCTAACTTTCCGTCCGAAATGACGTCCAGTTTCTCTTCCAGGTTGGCGGTGTAGTCATATTCAACATAGCGCTTGAAGAAGTTCTCCAGGAAGGAGGTCACCAGGATGCCTTTGTCTTCCGGAACAAGCTGTTTCTTATCGATCCGAACGTAGTCGCGGTCGACCAGAGTCGACATAGTCGACGCATAAGTTGATGGGCGCCCGATTCCGAGTTCTTCGAGCTTTTTCACCAGCGAGGCTTCCGTGTATCGTGGCGGCGGGTTGGTGAAATGCTGCTCCGACTTGGCTTCTAAGAGGTCTGCATGCTCGCCTTCCTTTACTTTCGGCAAGCGCGCCTCGGCATCCTCATCCTTATCCGTTTCGTCGCGGCCCTCGGTGTAGAGCTTGATAAAGCCATCAAAGACGAGGACCTGACCTGTCGCGCGAAGAGATGCGGATTTGTCTTTATTCGGCAGATCAATCGTTGTCCGCTCGAATTGAGCGGGTTCCATTTGAGAGGCGACGGCCCGGCGCCAGATCAGCGCGTACAGTTTCCAGAGATCAGCATCTGATTGCTTATAGTCATCAGGGCGGAGCGCAAAATTGGTTGGGCGGATCGCTTCATGTGCCTCTTGAGCATTCTTCTGCTTCGACGAGTAACGGCGTGGTTTCTCCGGCAGGTACTGCGCACCATAATGGCTTTGAACATGATCGCGTGCGGCGTGGTATGCCCCTTCGGCCATATTCACACCGTCGGTACGCATATAGGTGATCCGGCCTTCTTCGTAGAGTTTTTGCGCCGCTTGCATGGTCCGCTTGGCAGAGAATCCGAGTTTGCGAGAAGCATCCTGTTGGAGAGTCGAGGTGATAAAGGGTGGCGGCGGGTTGCGCTTAACCGGCTTGGCTTCGACGCTGGCGACGGAATACCCACCCAGTTTGACAGCCTCGAGCGCGGTCTGCGCTGAAGCCGCGTCGGGCAGGTCGAATTTCTTGAGCGTTTTGCCATTCAGAGAGTGCAAACGCGCTTCAAAATCGGTTCCATCCGGGGCGCGGAGGTTTGCGCCAATGGTCCAATACTCTTCCGGTTTAAACTTCTCGATTTCCAGCTCGCGATCAACGACGATCCGAAGCGCCACCGATTGCACCCGCCCAGCAGAGCGCGAGCCCGGAAGTTTGCGCCAAAGGACGGGCGAGAGGTTAAAGCCGACCAGATAGTCGAGCGCGCGTCGTGCGAGGTAAGCGTCGACCAATTCCTGGTCGATTTCCCGCGGGTTTTCCATCGCGCTGGTGACCGCCGTTTTTGTGATCGCGTTGAACACGACCCGCTCAACCGGCGTGTCTTTCTTGATCGCACGGCGCTTTTTCAGGGCGTCGAGCAAATGCCAGGAAATCGCTTCGCCCTCGCGGTCCGGGTCGGTTGCGAGAATCAGTTTGCCGCCCGCTTTAACCGCCTCGGCAATCTCGCGGATGCGGGCCTGACTCTTTGAATCGGCTTGCCAAACCATCTCGAAATCATTGTCAGGATCAACCGATCCGTCCTTAGACGGGAGGTCGCGAATATGTCCGTAAGAGGCGAGGACTTTATAGTCTTTGCCGAGATACTTGTTGATCGTCTTTGCTTTTGCAGGGGACTCAACAACAACAACTTTCATGGGAGGGCGGCTCCTGACCGGGCTTCAAGGCGGCGGAAGGTGGTTGTGGCCGCTCACTCTGTCAAGGTGCGAGTATGATTAACCGTCTTCTTGATATGCCAAGACCGTCAAAGAGATGAACAAAGCGCACAGCGCTGGGGACCAAGCCGCAATGACCGCCGGGATCGCACCGGAGGATCCGAAACTTGAGGCGATTTGCGTGACGAAGAACAGCGCGACTGCTGCACCTGCGCCAACCGCAATCAGGCGGCTGGTTCCGCCCAACCGCGACAATCTCAAGCACACGATCGCACCGATTAGAGCCATCGCCATGTAGAGGATGGGCAAAGACGTCAAACCAAACCATCGCATCGAAAAGCGAGACGTATCCAACCCGGCGCGCCCAGTTTGTGTGATAAACCGCGGCAGGTTCCAGAAGCCAATCGTGTTCGGCGATGTAAATCGCGATAACAGAGTGTTCGGGTCGAGGTCGGTCTCGATCGCAAGATTGTCCAATTGCTGCGGCGCTGTTCCGGGCGTGTTTTCAATCAAATTGGTCAGCTGCCAAAAGCCATCTGAGATCGTTGCGGTTTCTGCGTCTATCCGGCGAATGAAACGAAAGCGGGAGGTTGGACGCCCTCCCTCATAAACGCGTCCTTCTTCGAGAAACCGCACGTCTGAAAAAACTTGTCCTGTGCTGTCCACCGATGCTGCATGAATGACAATCTGGCTGTCATCTGTGCCCTGGCGCAGCCAGACATCTGCGCGCGCGCGTTCGGCGACTTGCCCGCCTTCAATGAGAAGATTTGCGCGCGTGGTTTCGAACCGTTCCGAGAGATGCGCCCCCAAGGGGTTCAGAATGGTCATGGCAAAGATGCCAAGACCGGCCGCCATGATCATGATTGGCGCGAGAAATTGCCAGGCCGATTGCCCAGTGGCCCGGATCACCGAAAGTTCGGAGCTTTTGGAGAGCTGGTTATAAGCGATCATCGCCGCCACAAGAATTGCAAAGGCGAGGGTTTCTTCTAGCAGACTCGGCAATTTCAGGATTGAGAGCTGGACCGCTGTAAACGGAGACAGTTCTATGTCCCCTCCAACGGTTCTGAGCTGCTCCACGACATCCACCAGCATAATCGTAATCGCGAAAAGACCCAAAACGAGGCCAAGCGCGATCAAACATCTCGAAAAGATATAGCGTTGGATCCTCGAGCCGATCATGCGCGCGGCGCTCCCTTGATCCTGTTTCCGCTTTGAAACAAGACGTAAGACAAAAGCGCGATCGTGAAGATGGGCACCAGCCACTGGGAGAGGTTCATTATTGAGTCGCCCGCGCTCGCGGACTGCACAGACAGTTGGATAACGATCAGGACAAAGGCGCTGGCTGAGGCAATGACGATGCGCCGCCCGTATCCACGCCGGCTGAAATTCCCACCGACAACCGCCAGAATAGCCAGCATCGCCATGGCAATGCTGATTAGGGGTGAGGACAGTCTCGAATTCGCTTCGGCGAGAAACTCCGCCTCGTTTCGTCTCTCATTGTAACTCGATCGATCGATGAAGAGCAGCTCGTGTAGATATCGGTCTGAGGCTTTCAGATTCAGGTTGCCATCTTCTTGCATGAAGGGCGTCAAATCGAAGGTCGATTGCTCGAAGTCGAGTATGTTCAGCGCACCATTCTGATCGAGTTGATGGATCTGGCCATTGAACATGACGATGGCAGGCTGACCGTCGACTTCGATGAAGCGTCCGCGCTCGGCGAGATAATCTCGTGCGTCTGGCTGCCCAACCCGCTCAGCGATTTGGACGCCAATCAGATCCGCGCCTTGTTGCTCTCGTGCAAAAACAGTCAGGTTGGCGTCGGGGGTCGTAAACTGCCCGGGGCGCACCAAGGAAGAGGCCAGATCCGCGCGGGCTTCGCTGATCGTCGCACGCATCTCGCGCTGCGCTGAAGGTTGGATCCAAAGATTGACACCCAGATGCACAACCGCGCCAAGCACCGCCAGTCGAATGATGGGTGAGGCAACTTGCCAGCGAGTCATGCCCGCTGCTTGAGCGACGACGATTTCGCTATCCCGGTGCAAGCGATTCATCGCCCAGATCGTGGCGACAAACATCGCCATAGGCATCAGCAACGCGACGATTTGCGGAACGCCGAGCGCCACGATTTTGAAGAAGGTCAGCGCGCCCTGGCGGTTCTCGACGATGATGTCCGTCTGAGACAGACCCTGCGCGAGGATCGCCAGCAGCGTCAAACCACCGACAATGATCAAGACCGACCGCAAAACGCGGTTGAAGAGGTAGCGCTGGACGTGGTTCATCTATGAAATTGTTTGTTTTCCTGTCTGTTTTCCTGCCTAGCGAGTTGCGCCCGGCGCGTCGATGCTTACTTTGCGGCTGAAATGGAGTTGTTGCATGAAAATTACATTCACCGATGAGGCTAAGGCAGACATTGTCGGGTTCCTTGTCGATCAGGGCGGAAAATTGCCGAAGGCTGCAGAAGCCATGGACGAAGATTCGGGTGGTTTGTTGACCGAGGCATTAAAGTCCGGTCGCTTCGATGGAAAAGAAGGCCAGCAGGCCTTTGTGGTTCTGCCCAAAGGAAGTGCTGCCAAGCGCGCGCTCCTGGTCGGGGGAGGTAAAGTCAAAGCCCGGAACGACCGCGCGCTCGAGCGTATCGGCGCCAGCGTTTACAAAGCCCAGGCCAATGGTGGCTTTAAGTCTCTCGCGCTGACGGTCGACGATGCAGACCAGGCCGCTCGGATTGCTTTGGGGGCGAAACTCGCCGCTTATCGGTTCGACGATTATCGCACCAAGCTCAAAGACGAAGACAAGCCGAGCCTCACCGCCGTCTCGCTGGTGACCGAAGATACGAAAGCGGCTCGCACGGCCTTCAAACCTCTCGATGCTGGAGCGGATGGCACCTATTTGGCACGCGATCTCGTCAACATGCCGCCAAATGATCTTTACCCGGGCAGCTATGCCGAAAAGATTGAAACGCTCGCCGAACACGGCCTCGAGATTGAGATTCTCGGTGAGAAAGAACTCGCCAAGCTGGGCATGCATTCGATGCTCGGCGTTGGACAGGGCAGCGTCAAAGAATCCAAGCTCGGCATCATGCGCTGGATGGGTGGCAAGTCCGGGGAATCCCCCGTTGCGCTGGTCGGCAAAGGCGTGTGTTTTGACACAGGTGGCATTTCCCTCAAGCCCGGCGCGGGTATGGAGGATATGCGCGGCGATATGGGCGGGTCAGCCGCTGTCGTCGGCGCGATGCTTGCCCTGGCAAAGCGCAAGGCCAAAGCCAATGTAGTGGGTCTGGTGGGGTTGGTTGAAAACATGCCCGACGGCGACGCCATCCGACCCGGTGACATCCTGAGGTCGGCATCTGGTCAGACAATTGAAGTCCAGAACACCGATGCCGAAGGACGCCTCGTGCTCTGCGACGTGCTTTGGTATGCTCAGGAAACCTATAAGCCGACCGCGATTGTGGATTTGGCAACGCTGACCGGTGCCATCGTCATCGGGCTTGGGCACCACCATGCCGGCATGTTCACGAACAATGACGCGCTCGCTGATCAGCTGACGACGGCAGGATTGGCGGAAGGAGAACGCGTGTGGCGGATGCCGCTGGGGCCTGAATATGACCGGCAACTCAAATCCAAATTTGCGGATATGCGCAACATTGGGGGCCGGGCCGCTGGTTCGATCACGGCGGCGCAATTCCTACAGCGGTTTGTAAATGAAGGGCAAACCTGGGCGCATCTCGATATTGCCGGTGTGGCTTGGGTAGAAGGCGAAAAAGCGCCAACCGATCCAAGCTGGGCCAGTGGGTTTGGTCCACGCCTGCTCGATCGCTGGATCGCGGACAATTACGAAAGTTAGGCCATGAGCGAGGCCGCGAAGCCTGAATGGTGGTTTTATCATCTCCAGCGCACGACGTTGGAACGGGCGGTTGGGCCATTGCTGGAGAAATGCCTCGAACGGGGTTGGCGGGTCTTGGCCGTCAGCCCTGATTCAGCCCGGCGCGCGGCCTTGGACGAGGCGCTGTGGACCTATGATGATCAAAGCTTCCTCCCCCACGGTCAGGCGGAAGCCGAGGGGCTTTCGCCAGACGCTCAGCCGATCTTAATCGCCGGATCCACGGACAATCACAATGATGCGGCGGTGGCGCTTTTAATGGATGGTGTTGACCTGCCCGTCGATGCCGCATTCGAGCGTTGTATGGTGATGTTTGACGACGGCGACGGTGCGACCCGGCAAAAAGCGCGGGAGCAGTTTAAAGCGGCAAAAGACGCCGGTCTTTCGGCGCGGTATTTTCAACAAAGCGGTCGCGGTTGGAAGGAGGCGGGTAAATGACCGAGCTTATTCTGGGAAACATGAATTATTCCTCCTGGTCCATTCGAGCCGCCCTTGTGTCGCGCAATAGCGGGCTTGATATTCCGGAGCGGATTGTCCCGCTCGGGTTCGATGAGACGAAGACCGCCTTAATCGAAGAGACAGGCCTCCATACCGTCCCAGTCCTGGTGCACGGCGATCTCATCATCAGAGACAGTCTTGCGATTGCCGAATGGATTGCCGAGCAGGCGCCTCCCGGAAAGGTCTGGCCTGAGGATCCATCAAAGCGTGCGCTTGCGCGATCGGCCTGTGCGGAGATGCATTCTGGGTTTTTTGGTCTGCGGAGCCAGATGCCGGTCAATATTCGCGAAACCTCGCCGCAGCCAGATCTGCAAGGAGACCTTGCGAAAGACATCGAGCGGGTCTGCGCCATATGGCAGACGTTTCGGACCCGCTTCTCTGATGATGGACCCTATCTGTTTGGCGATTGGAGCGCCGCGGATGCGTTTTATGCCCCGGTCGTGACCCGGTTTAGAACTTATGGGTACGATCTCAACGGCGCGCTTTCTGAGTATTCAGAAGCAGTCTGGACGCATCCGCTTTTGAACCAGATCAGACCGCAAGCGGACGCTGAACCTTGGGAAATCGAAATGGGCCATCTCGGCCCGGCGCGCGCCTGGGTGCGCGACTAGCTAGTGCTTCTCGCCCGCCGGCTTGGTGATCAGCGTGATCAAAAAGACAATCAGAGTGATGATGAGGTAAGTCCCGGCGACTTCTAGCGTGTATGGGGGAAGGGTCCCGGTCCAAAGAAAGTAGATGCCGTAGCCAGCTGCGATCAAGACAGCAATTGCCAGCATCATACGAAGTGTTCCAGCCATGATATGCCTCCAGAGTCCGTGTTCCTAACTACCAGACTTACATCTACTTATGAAGAATTGGTGGCAGCCTGCACGGAGCGGTTGCCGACTGCGCTGTGCGTCGCTATAGGCGCGCCAACACCCCGATAGTTTAATAGGAGCCTCCCATGGCGGGCACACGTACATTTTCGATCATCAAACCCGACGCCACGGCGCGCAATCTGACGGGCGCGGTGAATAAAGTCATTGAAGACGGTGGTTTGCGGATTGTTGCACAACGCCGCATTCATATGACTCAGGCGCAAGCAGAGCGGTTTTACGACATCCACAAAGAGCGTCCGTTCTTTGGCGAGCTGGTTGAATTTATGACGTCTGCCCCTGTCGTTGTGCAGGTCCTGGAAGGAGAGAACGCCGTCGCGCGCTACCGTGATGTGATGGGCGCAACCAATCCTGCAGAAGCCGCAGACGGCACAATCCGTAAGCTCTTCGCCAAGTCGATTGGTGAGAATTCTGCGCACGGATCAGACAGTGACGAAAACGCAGCGATTGAGATCGCACAGTTCTTCAGCGAAGCGGATATCGTTGGTTAAGGCACTGTTTTGAAGAAGATTACGAAAAGAGCTGCCACGTGCAGCTCTTTTTTTATGCGCGACGAATTCGCCCCTGAATGTGTTGATCTTTTTGTATGTCGTCCACAATATTTAAACCAGTGTGAGCTATCAGATCCGGTATGAAGCGGATCATTTATAAAAGTCGAGCCAAAGCGTGGGTGAGCGCCTCAGATCTTGCCGCTCTGCTCAGCGTGTCTCGGCGCAATAATCTCAAGCGCGGATTGACGGGTCTTTTGGTCTATTCAAGAGGCAACTTCCTGCAAGTGCTGGAAGGACCGCAGCGCTCTGTAGACGCCACTTTCGGTCGGATCCTCGCGGACCCGCGTCACACATCTTGCGAGATCATCCGTGAAGAGCAGATCTATGAGCCTGACTTCGGAGATTGGTTGATGGGGTTTTGGAGCGATGAGATTTCAACAGCGCAGCGCGCTTCCGGAATGGTTTCCGTCACGAACTTACTGGAAGAGTTCAACTCTGAATGGCTCGAAGGAAAATCGCAGTTCAATGAGCTTTTGTTCGATGAAATCTTCAAATTGCGGGTTGAGACCGCTGCATGATCTGAAGCGCCGCGCGGCGGACCGCTTCTGGATACAGCCGATGTTCCTCTGGTAGAATGCGCGCGGCAAGCGAGTCCGCCGTGTCGCCAGGTTCAATCGCAACGCGTGCCTGGGCGATAACATCCCCTTGATCAACGCCTTCTGTGACCCAATGTACTGAACACCCGGCTTCGCGATCACCGGCGTCGATCGCGCGTTGATGCGTGTTTAGGCCTGGATACTTCGGCAGCAGGGACGGGTGGATGTTGATCATCCGGCCCTGCCATTGACGAACGAACCAGGGCGTGAGGATGCGCATAAAGCCGGCCAGAACAATCATTTCGGCGTCATGCTCCAGCAGCACGCTATGCATGGTCTGCTCGAAGGCTTCGCGGTCCTTTCCAAAAGGCTTGTGGTCGATCGCGGCAGTTGCGATACCGCGCGCCGCCGCATGTGTGAGACCCTCAACGGAAGGGCGATTGGAGAGGACCAAAACCGGATGGGCCGGATAATCGGGCGCTTGCGCTGCGTCGAGGATCGCGCGCATGTTCGAGCCGCGTCCTGAGATCAGAATGGCGGTCTTCAACCGCGTCATGCTTCAGTCAAATCCCCAAGGATTACGGGGGTTTCCCCGCAGTCTTTCAGATCATCCAAGACCGCAGCCACGTCTTCCTGAGCGACGGCGAACACCATGCCGATGCCCATATTGAAGGTGCGGTGCATTTCATGGGTTTCGATTTTGCCCACGTCTTGCAACCAATCAAATACAGCGGGTGGAATCCAAGCGTCGCGGTCAATCCGCGGCGCCAGATGATCGGGGCACATGCGCGGTGTGTTTTCTGTCAGCCCGCCGCCCGTAATGTGCGCCAGCCCTTTTGCGCGACCTGATTTGATCAAAGGCAGGGCGGCGTCTGAATAGAGCCGTGTCGGGGTTAAGAGCGCTTCGCCAAGAGACTGCGCGTTGGAGAATGGCGCGGCGTCTTCGTAGGAGAGACTTGCGCGCTCGATCACTTTGCGGATGAGGGAATACCCGTTCGAATGCGGACCAGACGAGGCGATACCGATCAGCACATCACCCGCCATCATGTCCGTCATCCGAGGTATGATAGAGGTACGTTCTACCGCACCTACAACGAACCCGGCGAGGTCATAATGGCCAGGAGGATACATGCCGGGCATTTCCGCGGTTTCGCCGCCAATCAGCGCGCATCCGGCTTGCTTGCACCCCTCAGCGATCCCGGCAATCACCGCTTCGGCAATTCCCGTTTCCAGTTTGCCGGTTGCAAAATAGTCGAGGAAAAAAAGCGGCTCGGCGCCCTGAGCCAAAACGTCATTGGCGCACATAGCGACCAAGTCGATGCCGACCGTGTCGTGTCGACCGGTTTCAAAGGCGAGCATGAGCTTGGTGCCTACACCGTCCGTCCCGGACACCAGCACCGGATCGTCCCAACCTTCTTTCTTGAGATCAAACAGGGCGCCAAATCCGCCCAGCCCCCCCATCACGCCGGCGCGGCGAGTGGTTTTGGCTAGGGGGCCGATGGCTTTGACCAAGTTGTCGCCTGCCTCAATGTCGACACCAGCGTCGCGGTAAGACAGGGAATCAGATGCGTTTGTAGTCATGGGTGCGCGCGTTAGCATGGGCACCGTCTGCTGACCAGCGCGCATCTACGGTTCACGAGCTTGCTCACACTTGGTAAGAGAAACGGAAGTTAAGAGGCCCGAAATATGATTCGTATCGTCTTGTTGGCGTTTTCGCTTTTGACCGTCTTTGGAATGGGAGCAGAAGCGCAAAGCCGCGATGTATATACAGTGAGTGGCATTGAAGTGGATGAGCGTGCGCCGACGGTCGCCGAAGCTCAGCAACAAGCTTTTGCGGCAGCAAAACTCATTGGTATTCAGAGACTTGTCGAGCGTTTTACGCTGCCAGAAGACCGTATCGCAGCCTCAGATTTGATCCTCGACCAGGAGGTGGCCGACCGGGCCGCGGCGGCGGTCGATGTTGAGCAAGAAGTGGCCGGCGCCGGGCGCTATCGCGGACAGCTTGCTGTGGTGTTCAACCCGGTCCAGGTCCGGGCCTTGCTGAACGGCGTGGGATTGCCGTTCACAGATAGCGAGGCGCCGGGCGCGGTCTTGTTCACCACCGCATCAAATGACATGGATCTCGCTTGGAATTTGGCATGGGAAGAGGCGCCAACGGGCAGCCTGGTACCATTGATCATAAGCCGCAGCGCTGGATTCAATGCGGCGATGCCTTGGGACGAACTTCAAGATCAGCTCGCGCTTTATGGGGCGCAACGCGCAATTTTCGCCGATCTGCGCGGTGCGCAAGGCGGTTATCGCGTCGATCTTGTTTCAGTCACACCTTCAGGACCGCGCAGAGTTGGCGTGACGCGCCGGGCGGCGACGCTGCCCGAAGCCATCGAAGCTGTGGCGGTGCGGCTGAATGATGATTGGAAGCAAACCTCGATCATTCGGGATACGTCGCGGACCTTGATTGAGGCGACCGTGAAATACACTTCTCTCGCCGAGTGGATCACGCTGCGTCGAGCCCTTGCTCAGTCACCACTCGTTTCAAATTTCAAAACTCGGGCGATTTCAACAGATGGGGCTGTCGTGGCATTCGCGTTTGCCGGAGACGGACAGCGTCTCACGTCTGATCTGCGCGACCGAGGTGTCGTCATCAATGCGGAACCGATTGGATGGGTGATGACATCCGCGATCAGCGCCGGACGTCCCGCAGAGAGCCAATAAGAATGGCGCCATCGCGGCAGATTCCCTTGAAGTTTCCAGAGCGCGAATTGAGCTTTGAGGACATGGAGATCACCGCCGCGAACCGTGCGGTGTGTGCTGCTATTCGCCAGCCTGATCGTTGGCCTTATCACGCGTGTACCCTGATCGGACCAACAGGCAGCGGGATCACCACGCTCGCCAAGGCCTGGTCAAAAGATAGGGGCGCACGGTTTATGACGGCGCGCGAACTCTCTGAAATCAACCTTGGTGATGTCGAGCGACTGACAGAAACTGACATCGCCGTCGACAATGTTGACCAGCTCACAGACGGCGAAGCCTTGTTATTGCTGCTGAGCGGGATCAAACGTCACGAAACCCATATCTTGCTTGCGGCGCACTCTGCGCCTGAGCAATGGCGCGTTCAATCGCCTGACTTGCGATCGCGGTTGCGAGCGGCACCATTGGTCGCGCTACCAGCCCCCGATGAAGACCTTATGCGTGCCCGTCTCAAGCGGGCATTTTTGCGATCATATCTCGAAGTCCCGAAAACCGTTGAAGACTATCTTGTCACGCGATTGGGGCTGGACTACTCGCTGATCGAGAAGACTGCGGAAATCCTGGCTGGGGCGAGTGGGGACCGACCGCTGACGATCCCGCTGGCGAGAGAGATATTGGGGGAAGAAGACCGTGAGTCGGATGATTAAAAGGCAAGTGTCATGACCGTGGCGGTGAAACCTCCAACGGAAGCGAGCGATCGGTACATCAACCGCGAACTGTCCTGGTTGAAGTTCAATGAGCGCGTCCTCGAAGAGGCTCGAAACACCAACCATCCGCTCCTGGAACGTCTGCGCTTTCTGTCCATCTCCGCGAACAATCTCGACGAGTTTTTCATGGTTCGATACGCCGGACTGCGCGAACAGGTTCGGGCCGGGATCCAGAAGCTCAGCCTCGAAGGCCGCACCCCATCCGAGCAAGTGCGAGACATTGAAGCCTCAGTCGACGCCTTGATGCGAGGCCAACAAGCCTGTTGGGGCATTCTGCGCGAAAAGTTGAGCCAGGAAAACATCGAGGTTTTGTCGATTTCGGACCTGAAGCGCTCGGATATGACGTGGCTCAAAGAGCGTTTTGAGACGCAGATTTTTCCAATCCTGACCCCACAAGCCGTAGATCCTGCTCATCCGTTCCCATTTATCCCCAATTTAGGGTTCGCGGTAGCTTTCCAATTGTCGCCTGAGAAAGGGGCGGGGGAGTCTATGGTCGGATTGGTTCCCATGCCAGCCTTCTCTTCGCGCTTCGTTCGACTTCCTGACCGCAAGTCAGGAATCGTTCGGTTCATCCCACTTGAGCGCATCATCGCGCACTTTCAAAAAGCGCTCTTCCCCGGGTTCAAATCGCTTGGGTCCTGCGTGTTCCGGATTGTTCGTGACAGCGATATCGAGATCGAGGAAGAAGCCGAAGATCTGATCACTGAGTTTGAAATTCTGCTCAAGCAAAGACGTCGGGGTCGGATTGTGCGCATTCACATTGATTCCGATGGGCCTGAGCCCTTGCGCGAATTTGTGGCGCGGGAGATTGGCGCCGAGGCGCGTGATGTCACTTTGATCGATGGTCTGTTGGGGATGAAGGATCTGTCGGGCCTGATCATGAATGATCGCCCCGATCTCTTGTTTGAACCTTTCGAACCGCGGTTTCCAGAGCGCATACGCGAACTGGGCGGGGATTGTTTTGAAGCCATTCGAGCGAAAGACATTCTCGTCCATCACCCATATGAATCCTTCGATGTGGTGATTCAGTTTATTCGCCAGGCCGCCCGAGATCCGAATGTCATCGCGATTAAGCAAACGCTGTATCGCACAACGCTGAACTCCCCGATCGTCGCAGCTTTGATTGAGGCGGCCGAGGAAGGGAAAAACGTCACCGCGCTGGTCGAGATCAAAGCCCGGTTTGACGAGGAAACGAATTTACGGCTCGCGCGAGATTTGGAACGTGCAGGCGTACAGGTCGTCTATGGATTCATCGATTACAAAACGCATGCAAAAGTGTCCCTGATCGTTCGCCGCGAAAGCGATGGCTTGCGGACCTATACGCATTTTGGCACGGGCAATTACCACCCAGTGACCGCCAAGATTTACACCGATCTGGCATTGTTTACAGCGGATCCGGTACTCGGCCGGGATGCGGGGCGTTTGTTCAACTATATCACCGCGTATCGAGAGCCCCCGGAGCACGGCCCCGAGCTTGAAAAAGTCGTGATGTCTCCGTTTGCGATGGAACACTATCTGATCGAACAGATCCGTCGGGAGGAACAAGCTGCGAAAGCCGGTAAACCGAGTGGGATATGGGCGAAAATGAACTCGCTGGTCGATCGGGATATTATCGACGCCCTGTACAAAGCAAGCCAGGCGGGCGTACCGATCCGGATGATCGTACGCGGTATCTGTTGTTTGCGCCCCGGCGTGCCGGGCCTCTCGGAAACCATCCAGATCAAAAGCCTGATCGGGCGGTTCTTGGAGCATTCCCGGATCGTGTGCTTCGCGAACGGGGACACGCTGCCGTCTGAAAGCGCGAAAGTGTATATGTCGTCCGCGGACTGGATGGACCGAAACCTCAAACGCCGCGTTGAAGCGCTGGTGCCGATTGAAGTGCCGACGGTACATCGTCAGGTGCTCAATCAAATCATGGTTGCGAATCTCAATGATGATGAACAAAGCTGGGACATGTTGGCCGACGGATCCTATGCACGAAACAAAATCAGCAATGAGGGCGGGTTCAGCGCGCACAAATACTTCATGGACAATCCAAGCTTGTCGGGACGGGGCAGTGCGCTCGTCGTGAGTGAGCCACCGCGCCTGGCCCCGCGCAAACGAGAGCGCAAAGCCAAATGAAGTCGACCCGTAAAATCGCGGTCATCGATATTGGCTCGAATTCCTGCCGCATGGTGATTTATGAGCAGGTCGGGTCGGCGCTGATTCCGTATTTTAACGAGAAGACGATGGCTGGCTTGGGCCGCGATCTGGCGCAAACAGGGCATCTCTCAAAATCCGGAACCGAACTGGCACTGAAAACGTTTCATCGATTTCGCGCGATCACGTCCAGTTTGAGTATTTCCGACATTCGCGCTGTTGCGACTGCGGCCGTCCGGGAAGCCGAAGATGGGGCGAGTTTCAGAGCCCGTGCAGAAGAGATTCTTGGAGTCAAAATCAAGGTTTTGAGCGGCGCGGATGAAGGGCGTTTGTCTGCGCTCGGCGTGGAAGCGGGGTTTATTGACCCCCGTGGCCTGATCGCCGATTTGGGGGGGACCAGCATGGAGCTGCGTCCGGTCTGCAAGAAGGCCACAGGCGAGTCATTCCTGCTTGGACCGCTCGCTCGTGCCGAAGATATCGGACTAACGTACGAAAAACGCAGCAAAGTGATTCGAAAAATCTTGCAGCAAGGGGAGCTGACGACTCAACCGAGCCCGAAGAAACTCTATGCCGTTGGCGGCGCCTGGAGAAACGTCGCCGCGGTACATATGATGTTGCAAAACTATCCGCTTCGCGTCGCCCATGGGTACAAGATGACGATCAGCGATGTTGAAAATGTCATCGAAGCTGCGGATCTCGCTCAATCCGACAAACTGACAAAGGAACAAATCAACGGCGTTTCAAAACGTCGGTTCGACACGCTCCCGCATGCAGCGATTCTGCTCAGCACGTTGATGTCGCAGCTTGGCGTTGAGAAGGTCGTCATCTCCTCATTTGGCCTGCGTGACGGCGTTGCCGCTGAGGGACTTCCCGTCAATGGCGCGGCAGCGTTGCTCGACGCCGTCCCGTTGTTCTTAAGGTCTTCAGCTCAGAGTGAGTTGTTTGGCCGGGAGCTTTACAGTTTTATCCATCCGATTTCAGAGCAGTTCAAACAGAAAGAAACCGTGTTGCGGGCTATCTGCCTGATGGCGGACGCAGGCGCGCGAATGCATCCGGATCATCGCGCACAACTTGTGTTTGAGCAGGTCCTGCGCGCGCCCTTACCGGCCTTGAGCCACACTGAGCGTTTGTTCGCCGCCTATGCCGCAGCCTCGCGTTACACGTTCAAATTCCGTGAGGACCCTCAATATGCGCGATTGCTCAGCCTTTCCGCAAAGCGCCGGGCGAAGGTGCTCGGGACGGCGATGCGGCTTGGTGCGGTCTATTCCGGTCGATCGG
Organism: Pseudomonadota bacterium; assembly: GCA_038527765.1. Classification (GTDB taxonomy): domain Bacteria; phylum Pseudomonadota; class Alphaproteobacteria; order Caulobacterales; family Hyphomonadaceae; genus Henriciella. Next base: position 76,456 of record JBCBFK010000007.1, on the reverse strand, counting down.
GTCCGATTTTGGCGACAGCGCGTTTGAATGAAAGCGCCGAAGCGCTAACGCTCCTGGTCGATGGCAATCATGGCGATTTGGTTTCAGAGACCGTCGAGCGCCGCCTCGCACAGCTTGCCGGCCTTATGAAACGTAATCCTCAGCTGGTGGTGGAGTGAGCTAAAGCTCAAACAACCGTACCTGGCCGTCTTCAAAGGACAAAGCGAGCTTTCCGGACAGCAGCGCAAGGGCTTTTCGGCCAAAGAGATCGTGGCGCCATCCTTTTAGAGCGGCAATATCATCCGTTGTTTCGCCCCGCGCGAGCTTCTCAATATCAGCCGCATTCGCAATCAGTCGCGGCACGACATTGGCCTCATCGCTGACCGCTTTCAGGAGCACTTTCAGCATTTCCGGCGCGCCAGCAGGCATTTCTGGATTGTGTTGGCGTTTCGGCAGCTTTGGCGCGAACGCTATCGGATCGTTCATCGCGTCATAAATAGCGTCCATCAAGCCTTCGGCATACTTTGATCGAATGAAGCCTTTCGGCACTGCCCGGAGGCGTTCGAAGGCTTTTTCCGTTTGCGGTTTCTGATCCGCGATTTCCTGGATGGCGTCGTCTTTGAGGATCCGCCGTCGTGGCTTGTTGATGGTTTGTGCCTTTTCTTCGCGCCACGCAGCAACCGACGCAAAGACCGCGGCATACTCTTTGTTCGGCTTACGCATCTTCAAGCGCTTCCAAGCATTCTCGGGAGAGGTGTCATAGAGCTCGGGACTGGCAAGTTCTGCCATTTCAGCTTCCGCCCAGCTCATCCGATCCATCTGCTCAAGGCGGTCAATCATTTTCACGTAAGCATCCCGAAGATGCGTGACGTCGCCCAGAGCGTAGACCAATTGCTTGTCCGTCAGAGGACGTCGCTTCCAGTCGGTGAACTGACTCGACTTATCGATGCGGCGTTTCAAGACGCGCTGAATCAGATTGTCATATGAGATGGAATCGCCAATGCCCAGCGCCATAGCGGCAACTTGAGTATCGAAGATGGGCCCCGGCGGGTGTCCTATCAGACGATTGAAAATCTCAATGTCCTGACGCGCCGCGTGAAAGACTTTCGGCCGGGACTCATCGGCAAGCAATTGCAAAAATGGTCCTATATCGAGGTCTTCGGCCATCGGGTCGATAATGACCTCATAGCCCTCGCAAGATGCTTGAATGAGACACAGTTCCGGCCAGTAGGTGGTTTCCCGATGAAATTCGGTATCTACGCAGAGAAAACGACCTTCCGCGAGGCGCTCGCACGCTATGGCTAATTCGTCTTGTTCTGTAATGGGCGTAAGTGGGGCGCGAGTCATTCGAGTGGCCCTAAATCAAGCCGTTCGGAAAGGCGAGTGTATATCTGCAAATACGCTTGAATTAACCAGATTTGCGTTTCAGAAGCGATCGTCGTTTCAAATTTGTTTCATTCGGAAGTTCGACGGATTCAGGCGCAGGGTAGTCGTCTGCAGAGGGTGCAGAACTGACAATCCATTCGTCGGAATGATCATTTTCGTCTTCTGAAGAGGTTCCACGAAGACCCCGCACAATGTCAGACAGATTCGTTCGTGCTGCAGCCTGAATGTTGTTGCCATCATCTGCATGCTGGCTTGACGGGCGGGCGCTGGCGGCGAGCGTGCGGAACCGCATACGCATCGGCGTGGACACCGCGCTCCCGAACGCAATACACTCTCTGTCAGCGAGCGATGAGAGAAACGCAACGGTTGAGCGTGAGCCTGACGCAATCGCCTTGCGCATCACATCCTGGTCCTCATCGTTGCCGAGGCGCAGCGAGAAAATCGTGTTACACTGCGAGAGGATTGTCGGATCGAGTTCGTTCGGGCGCTGCGTGATAATGGCAAGCGACACCCCATATTTCCGGCCTTCTTTCGCGATCCGGGCGATGGCCTCACGGGTGGGGGCAAAGGCACTTGTCGCATCGGCCGGGATGTAGCGGTGCGCTTCTTCACAGACGACCAGCGTTTTGACTTTTGAGTTGCTTGCGAGCGCGATATCAAAGGCCAAGCGGCACAAGACCGAGGCGATCGAATTCACCACTTCCGACGGGATGCCAGACATTTGGAAGACCGTGATCGGCTTGTTATCCATCGGAACGCGGTAAATGTTCCCCAGCACGTCCTCGATCCGATCGGTCGCGTCGTGCGATCCGAACATGAAGGCGAACCGAGGGTCATTGACCACGGCCTCTAGCCGAGCTTTCAGATGACGAAGGGTCAGACGCCGTAAGGCCCCGTCTAGCGACCCAATCTCTTCTTCGATAAGCTGCAACAGGTCTGCAAAGCGATAGGGCACGGGCGTATCAGCGGTCAGGGACGCGCCGTTTCCACCTTTGCGCCGTACACTGTTTTGACCGCCATATTTGTACAGGGTTTTGGCTTTCGGAATGAACTCCCGCAGCGCATCGATTTCTTCCTGTGATCCGATTCTCCCGCGAAACACGACTTGCTGAAATTCTTCCAGGTTCAAAAGCCAGAAGGGGAGGTCGAGTGTTTCGGCTGTGATCGTATTCGCTTTTGGCCCAAACGCACTCGTATATTCATTGTGCGGGTCGAGGATCAAAATGCGCTGGTTCAGCTTATGTTTGGCAATCAGGTGCAAGATCAGGGTGACCGCGGTCGACTTACCGGTACCGGTTGTTCCAACAACGGCGAAGTGACGAGACAAAAGCGCGTCGACGGAAACCACGGCTGGAATATCCTGGGCTTGGCTGAGATTGCCAATCGTGATCGCGGTCGGATCGCTTGAGCGATAGATCGTGACTAGGTCCTGTTTACGGATCTTATGAGCGACCGCACCGATATAGGGATACTGCGTGATCCCACCGGAAAAAACGAAGCCGCGTTGATCATCGGGGCGAACCTCCCCCGACAATTCCACGTGCAGCATCACGGGGTTTCCGCGATCATTGTGCCATTCGCCTTCTTCATTCTCGACTTTAAAGAGCAAGCCGACGACCCGGTGTTTTCCAACCTGGATCGAAATCAGCTGCCCGACCGCCCAATAATCGTCTGTAGCTTCGGTCTGGCCAGCCTCTGTGGCGATTTTCGCCTCAGTCCCATTACATTCAACGACAATGCCCTCAGCGCGATTGCGCTTGAGTTGGGCGATGTCCGGGGTTTCGACAGGCGCAGTAGAAGGAATCGTCATACTGCAACTTACAATGGCAGGCCTAAAAAACCGGTTAATCGATTGCGTCAATTGAGGAAGTGCGGGGGGCTCTTGACTTTCGCGCCGGTCCGACGCCAAAAGCCGCCTTTATTTCTCTCCCAAACGGAGCCCATTATGCACGCCTATCGCAGCCATACTTGCGGGGAACTTCGCAAGTCTCATGTCGGGGAAACCGTCAAGCTTTCAGGCTGGTTACATCGCCGCCGAGACCATGGCGGAGTGATGTTCATTGACCTGCGCGACCATTACGGCCTGACGCAATGTGTCTTCGATCCGGATTTCGCCGCTTTTGCGGTGGTTGAGCGCCTTCGCACCGAGAGCGTCATTACCATTGAAGGCGAGGTTTTGGCCCGCGATGCAGAGCTTGTGAACCCAAACCTCGGCACCGGCGAGATCGAAATTCGCGTCAAAGAGGCCTCGGTGCAGTCTGAAGCGGCGGAATTGCCGTTGCCGGTTTTTGGCGAGCCGGATTATCCAGAAGATATTCGCCTCAAGCATCGCTATTTGGACCTGCGGAGGGAGACGCTTCACGCCAATATGATCCTGCGCGCGGAAGTCATCGCTTCCATCCGCCAGCGCATGGTGGGGCAGGGCTTTACGGAGTACCAAACACCGATCCTGACGGCCTCTTCGCCAGAGGGCGCAAGAGACTTCCTGGTGCCATCGCGTTTGCACCCAGGTCAGTTCTACGCACTGCCGCAGGCGCCGCAGCAGTTTAAGCAGCTGCTTATGGTCTCTGGCTTTGACCGCTATTTCCAGATCGCGGCCTGCTTCCGCGATGAGGACGCGCGCGCCGACCGGTCGCCCGGTGAGTTCTATCAGCTCGATGTCGAGATGAGCTTTGTTACCCAGGAAGACGTTTTCCAGGCGATCGAGCCTGTGATGCGCGGCGTGTTTGAAGAGTTCGCGGATTGGAAAGGCAAAGGCCGGACCGTGCCAGACGGCCCATTCCCGCGCATTCCGTATGCCGAGGCGATGGCCAAATATGGCTCGGACAAGCCAGACCTGCGCAACCCGATCGAACTGGTTGATGTCACGGATTTCTTCGCGGATGACAGCAAGACCGGCTTTTCCATCTTCGCCAAGATCATCAAAGGCGGGGGCCGCGTGATTGCGGTGCCTGCACCGAAAGCGACCGAAACGCAGTCTCGTAAATTCTTCGACGATATGGACAAATGGGCGAAGAAAGAGATGCAGGCGCCGGGTCTCGGCTATGCGCGTTTGAAGGCGGGGGATCATGGTGTGGTCGTCAGCCAGGACCCGGTCCTCAAGAATTTTGACGCAGACCACCTGAAAGCCTTCTTGGAAGCGACCGGCCTCGGCGACGGCGATGGGATCTTCTTCTCAGCGGGCAAGAAAGCCGACGCTTACAAGCTCGCAGGCGCGGCTCGGACGAGAGTGGGGCAAGAACTCGACTTGATCGAGCAAGGCGTCTTCCGCCTTTGCTGGATCGTCGATTTCCCCATGTATGAGTGGGACGAAGACAACAAGAAGGTCGATTTCTCGCATAACCCATTCTCGATGCCGCAAGGCGGTCTGGACGCGCTTGAAGCGGCCGAAAGCGATGACGATCTGCTCGCCCTGACAGCCTATCAGTATGACATCGTCTGTAACGGCTATGAGCTCTCCTCAGGCGCGATCCGGAACCATCGACCGGACATCATGCTGAAAGCCTTTGAGAAGGCGGGATATGGCCCGGAAGTCGTGGAGGCCGAGTTTGGCGGCATGCTGAACGCCTTCCGCTATGGCGCGCCGCCGCATGGCGGGATCGCGCCGGGTGTCGACCGGATCGTGATGCTGCTCGCCGATGCCGACAATATTCGCGATGTGACGCTGTTCCCGATGAACCAGCAGGCCCGCGATCTTATGATGCAGGCCCCAAGCCTTGTGCGCGACGAACAATTGCGTGAGTTGCACATCCGCTTGGCCCCTCAAATCAAAGAGGGCTAGGGGCCACAACAGGCCCTCATCCTGAGCGAAGTCGAAGGATAAGGGCCGGTGTCCATGATCAAAAGCCCCGCCTCGTCCTTCGGCTTCGCTCAGGATGAGGCTTTTACGTGCGAGTGCGCCTGTCCCTGGACCCCAGCCTGCGCTGGGGTTGGCGGAAAATTTAGTAGCCATGGAACCAACACGCGGTGGACGAATCCTCGAGAGCCGCTTAGGAGCGAATTCGCTAAGACTACAAGGCCGTTCCCATGTTTGATATCCGCGCCATTCGCGACAATCCTGATGCCTTTCGCGCAGCGTTCGAGCGCAAGCAAAAAGGGCTCGGCGACGTCGTTGGGCACATGCTGGACCACGATGCCGCCGTGCGCCAAGCCGTCTCTGACAAGCAAGAGGCGGAAGCGGCCCGGAACGCGAAATCCAAGGAGATCGGCAAGGCCAAAGCGAGCGGGGACGAGGCGTTATTTGAAAAGCTACGCGCGGAAGTGGCGGAAGCCAAAGATGTGATTGAAGCAGCGGGCGAGCAAGAAGCCGCCGCCCGTGAAGAGTTGGACAAACTGCTCCTCGGCACGCCGAATGTTCCGATGCCGGATGTGCCGGAAGGCGAAGACGAAGACAGCAATGTCGAACAGCACAAATGGGGCGAGCCGAATGCGCGCCTCGGGGGGCGCAATTCTGTCTCTGACCATGCCGATCTCGGCGCGGCGCTGAAGAATAGGATCGGTCAGCCGCTCATGGATTTCGAAGCTGCGGCCGCGATGAGCGGCGCGCGCTTCGTGGCGCTTCGCGGGCAGATGGCGCGTTTGGAGCGGGCGCTCGCGACCTTCATGTTGGACACGCAAACCACGCAGAATGGCTATGAAGAGATCAATCCCCCTTTATTGGTGCGACCTGAAGCCATGGTCGGGACCGGCCAATTGCCAAAATTCGGGGAGGAGTCGTTTGAAACGACAAGTGGACACTGGCTGATCGCCACGTCGGAAATCTCGCTTACCAATCTCGTGCGGGAACAAATTTTGGGTGCCGATCAGTTGCCGATCCGGATGACCGGCCACACGCCCTGTTTCCGCTCTGAAGCGGGCAGTGCCGGGCGGGACACCAAGGGCATGATCCGACTGCATCAATTCAACAAAGTCGAGATGGTCTCGGTCGTGCGCAATGAGGAAGACGGCCTCGCGGAACTCGAGCGCATGACGAAATGTGCCGAAGGGCTCCTCGAGGCGCTCGACTTGCCTTATCGGCGGATGTTGCTGTGCACTGGCGATATGGGCTTTGGCGCGCGTAAGACCTATGATCTCGAAGTCTGGTTGCCGAGCCAAAACACCTATCGCGAGATCAGTTCGTGCTCGTATTGCGGCGACTTCCAAGCCCGGAGGATGAGCGCGCGCTGGCGTCCGGCGCCGAGTGAGGACATGCCGAAGCCGAAGCCAGAATTTGTCCACACGCTAAACGGCTCAGGCCTCGCGGTCGGACGGACGTTGGTGGCCGTGCTCGAGAACTATCAGAATGAAGACGGCTCCATCACCGTTCCAGATGTGCTGCGGCCGTATATGGGCGAGCTTGAGGTGATCAGCTAAGCGCCGATCCTGAGCGACGTCGAAGGATGTGCGTTTGGCGCCGTCTTATCCTTCGACGTCGCTCAGGATGAGACCTAAGAAGGACAAAACGACATGAAGATCCTTTTGACCAATGATGACGGGATCAACGCGCCCGGGCTGGAAGTCCTCGAGCACATTGCGCGCGAGCTGACGGATGACATTTGGATCGTCGCCCCAGAACTCGAGCAATCCGGCAAGGGCCGTGCGATCTCGCTGACGGAGTTTGTTCGCGTTCGTGAAACCGCGCCGCAACGCTATGCAGTCAATGGCACGCCGAGTGACTGTGTCTTGCTGGCGCTGGACGAACTGATGCCGGAGCGCCCCGATCTCATTCTCTCGGGGGTCAATGCAGGACAGAATATCGCTGAAGATACGACCTTTTCCGGGACCATCGCAGCGGCTCTTTTTGGCATGCAGCACGGTGTTCCAAGCATCGCGCTTAGTCAGTCTCGGGGCTTCCAAAATCCGCAGTCGTGTCCATGGGAAACGCCGACGGCCTGGGGTGCGAAAGTGTTGCGCCCCATCATAGACAAGGGCTGGCCCAACGATCTCGTGGTGAACATTAATTTCCCGGATCGTGCGCCAGATGACGTCAAAGGTGTACGGTTCACCCGTCAGGGTTTTCGGGATGAACGAATTATTCGAACGGAAGCCCGAGAAGACCTGCGCGGGAACGCCTATTACTGGATTGGCTATCGCGGAAAGCTGTCTAACCCGGATGAGGGCACAGACTTGCGCGCGATCTATGATGGTTACATTTCTGTATCCCCCCTACATGTGGATTTGACGCACGAAGCGTTTCTCGCTGAGATGCGGGACACATGGCAGGATTGATCCCAGACCCCTTGCGAGCTGCGCGCTTGGTTCTGTCGCTGCGGCGTCAGGGGATCACGGATGATGGTGTTCTTACCGCGCTCGAAACCGTCGATCGCGGTGCATTTGTGGCGGACGAATTGCGGGAGATTGCGGCAGAAGACAGCGCGCTTCCGATCCCCTGCGGACAAAGCATACCGCGCCCGGTGGTCACGGCGAAACTATTGCGCGCGCTGCAGATTGCGCCGGGCAAGGAAACGCGCGTTTTGCTGATTGGATCGGGCAGCGGCTATACGTCCGCCTTGCTCAGCCAGATCAGCCGCCACGTTTACGGCGTTGAGCGGTACGAACGTCTGGTGGAGCAGTCGCGTGAAAGGCTGAAAGCGCTCGGCGTAAAGAACGTCACCATCCGACATGGCAATGGCTTAACCGGACTGTCTCAACACGGCCCCTTCGACCGGATCTTGTTGATGGGTGCGGTGAAAACCATCCCGGCCGTTCTGATCGAACAATTGGACAAAGACGGATTGCTGGTGACGCCGATCGAATCGAGCAAAGGGCCGCAAATCCTGCGAACGGTCAGCAAAACGCGAGACGTGATAGATGAACCGATGCCGGACCGCCTGGCTTTGCTATCAGATAGCGGGGCATTGACGCTCTGAGGCTTAGTCCATGTTCGGGCTGTCGCATTCCCCTTCAACCGCAACGCTTGCACCGGCTGCAGCTGCTTCACAGGCATTGCCATAGGTCTGACCATCGCAGCCACACACGGGCTGATACTCGCGCGTGCAGATTTCGGGCTTCGGCTGGCACGTACCCGCGCCATCGAGCACTTCCAGGCACGCGCCGACGTCTTGTTTGCAATAGAAGCCTTCTGGGCACATGACACCAGCAATCCCGCCACAGGTTTCACCGGTTGGATCCAGGACAGGCGCAGCAGGCTCTTCTGCCACGGTTTCGACCGTATCAGGCGTCACTTCATCCACCGGATCGCTCTCTCCGCCGCCACATGCAGCGACCACGGCCATACATGCTGATAAGATAAGTACACGCATTGGCACTCCCCCTTTCGGCCCGTCTAAACCGTCGTTCTAAAAAAGAAAGACCGGCGAGGCTATAGGCCTCTACCGGTTTCTCTAAAATAATTGTCGTCTGCCAATCGATTAAGCTTTGGCGGCGGCCTCTTGCAGGCGGGCGAAGATGTTTGCGCCGTGACCTGAGCCTGAATCAAAGTGGGTCTGGACGCTGGTATCTGTGATTTCGTCCCATTTCGCAGCGACCGCTTCCGCCGTGAGCGCATCGCCTTGGCCAACGAAAGCGCCATTCGTTTCAACGATCTGCGCCATTGAGAAGGCGCCCGCGCCCGCTGAGAGAATCACGCCGGTCGGGGCATCTTCCTTGACCAGGTTCATCACGCCAGGCGTGACATATTCCGGCTTGAGATTGTCCAGCATGGCTTGTGGCATCAGGCCTTCCGTCATGCGGGTCGCAGCAATTGGGCATACGGCGTTGATTTTGATGTCGTTTTTCGCGCCTTCGATCTTCAGCGTATTCATCATGCCGACGACGCCGAGCTTGCCTGCCCCGTAATTGGCCTGACCGAAATTGCCATACAGACCGGTCGAAGAGGTGGTGACAACGATCCGGCCGTAATTCTGCTCTTTCATGATGTTCCAGGCTGCGTGAACCGGCTTGAATGTGCCACGTAGATGGACGTCGAGGACCAGGTTAATGTCCTCGGTGGTCATCTTGGCAAAGGACTTGTCGCGGAGGATCCCGGCATTCGCGATAATAATGTCGATCCGGCCGAACGCAGACATCGTGTCATCGATCATTTTCTGGACGCCGGCGTCATCCGCCACCGAAGATCCGTTGGCGATGGCTTCTCCGCCCATAGCTTTGATTTCAGCAACCACGGCTTCCGCCGCTTCTGAGTTGCCACCGGTGCCATCCATGGACCCGCCAAGGTCATTGATGACGACTTTTGCGCCGCGCCGCGCCAGTTCGAGCGCGTGTTGCTTGCCGAGGCCGCCGCCCGCGCCGGTTACGATTGCGACGCGATCATCGAAGCGAATGGACATGAGTGTGTCTCCTAAAACTTATACGCATTGTGCGTGTGCGAACGCCTTGCACCATCCGCTGACGTAAACGTCAAGCGTCGACGCTGCGTTACCTCTTGTCACAGTCTGGATTGCGTGGTCGCTAGCGCTCGAAAAGCGTTTAGGAGGACACGATGCTGGCATATGTCACACTTGGATCGAATGACACCAAGAAAGCCCTGGAGTTTTACGATGCTGTTTTGGGCGAAGTGGGTGCGAAGCGGTTCTTCGATAATGGACGGTTGTATTTCTATGGCACTGCGCCAGGTCAGCCCATGTTGGCGATTGGTGGGCCCTATGACGAAGCCTCTGCCACATGCGGAAATGGTGTGATGCCCGCCATTGGCGTCCCGGACAATGAAACGGTCGATCGGGTTTATGCCAAGGCTATGGAATTGGGCGCTGAAAGCGAAGGCGAACCCGGACAGCGCATGCCGACCTTTTACGGGGCGTATTTCCGCGACCCAGACGGTCACAAGATCTGTATTTGTAAGCTGGGTTAGCGACTCACCGCGCTCAGGGCACTGTGATCAAGATCGGGTCGGTCTGGACCGGACCTGATTTTGTCCATCCAAACACTTCGTAAGTGCCCGGCGGGAGCAGCAAAGGCAGCGTTTCACCGGGCGCACGCATAACGCGGTCTATGGCGATGGCTTCAGCTGGGGCGCCGGGTTGGCGGGCTTCGATTAACACGGCTTCAGTTTCCAGTCGTAAACCATCCGGGATGGGCACATCTACGTCCCCAGCCACGCGGCGCCAATCGGGGCGTTGATGTGTGAAGCTGAGCGCGGGATGCGCCAGATACATGTCGGTCGCGCCATCATTCGACATGCCCCGATTAGACTGATATCCGCCGACTAAGGCCGCTGAGGCGTTTGTGGAGAGGCTGCACCCCGTTTGTTGGATGGTCAGCGGGTCGATACCGCTCAAATCCTTCAAGCGACGCGCCATCATCTGGCCGGCAAATCCGTCAATATGCTCGTAAACATGGGCCCAGCCCGCGACCACGATCAGACGGGCATCTGGATCGTCGCCGAACACACGCTCGACGAGCGCCTGAGCCTGCGCGGCTTCTCGCCCATCTGGCCCGGACCCTTCATACGCCACAAGTTTCACCCCGGCATTCTTCAAAACCGATAGCAGACGGCCATGAACGGGGTCGTTCGAATAATATACGTCCTCCGTCAGGACCTCGCCCTCGCGCGTCATGATCGAGTCTGAAAAGCTCTCATAAGCGTAGTGGGTGAAGCCATTTTCCACGAGTGCTTCGATGAAGCCAATGGGGTCGGCGCGGTGTAGCGGCATCATATGCGCCTCATTGAGGATCACGATCTGCGTGTCCGTCGCGGCTTCGAGCAACGTCTCCAGGGGCGGGGCCACTGAAATGTCTGTGCATGTGTCGCCCAACCAGAACGCATAGACTTCGGACAGGAGATCTTCGCGCCCCATCAGGCCTGCAAATTGGGCCGTTTTATCGATGACGTAAATGTCGACCTCGTCGGAGGTCAGATACTCATAACTCTCAAACAGGTCTTGATGCAGCTTTGCGCGCGTGTAGCGCTCGGATAACTGCGCTTCGACGGGAACGAGAAGCGGCGCCCAGGCAAAAATTGCACACAACAAGACCATCACGCGAAGCATATGGGCAGGCGTTACATGTCCTAGGGTCAAGCGCAAGTGCCTGCTTTCCAAGACGGAACTGGCCCGATATGGCTCATGAAACAAAGAGGAAATGCCTATGGAATGGGGTTGGGACAACGCGCGGGCCTTTTTCGGCATCGCTTTGATATTCGCGATTGCCTGGGGCCTGTCTGAGAATAAGAAAGCCTTCCCCTGGAAAATCGTGCTGGGCGCAATCGTACTTCAGTTCTCTTTCGCGCTGCTATTTTTCGGCTTGCCTAAGCTGTTTGGGTTGCAGAGCATCTTTGGGTCAGGGGCGGAGCCAAATCCTGTTATTCAAACTTTAGAGAACGCAACGAGGACAGGCACGAGCTTCGTTTTTGGTTATGTGGGGGACAATCAGGCTGCCGGGGCATTCATGGATAGCAATCCCCCGCCTCAGTTTTTCTTTCAAATTCTCCCGATCATAATCGTTGTAGCCGCTCTATCCGCAATGCTTTGGCATTGGCACATTCTACGATGGGTCACGCGCGGGTTCGCGTTCATTTTCCGAAAAACCATGGGTCTTGGCGGGGCGACGTCTTTAGCGGTTTCTGCAAACGTTTTTATGGGGATGACAGAAGCGCCCGTTCTGGTGAAGCCATACATCAAAGGAATGACGAGATCCGAGCTTTTCATTCTCATGACGACGGGTTTTGCAACAATCGCTGGCTCGGTGCTGATCATATATACGACCTTCTTGGAGGGGCAGTTATCAAACCCCCTTGCCACGCTATTGACGGCGTCCTTCATCGCAGCGCCTGCGGCAGTCGCTTTGGCGCTTACTATTGTCCCCGAACAACATGACCTCGCCGAGCGAGCTCATGAGCCTGATTTCGAGTACGATTCAACAATGGACGCTTTTGCAACGGGTGCCTCTGACGGCCTCAAGATCGTATTAAATATTGCCACTATGCTAATTGCAGCTCTGGCGCTGCTCTACATTGCGAACGTCCTCTTGGGAATGCTGCCTTCGATCGGGGAAGAAAAACTATCCATACAACGCGTGCTGGGATGGATTTTCTCTCCCCTGATGTACATGATCGGCATCCCGCTTTCTGAAGCCACGACATCGGGCTCGCTCATGGGGGTCAAAACAGTCCTGACTGAATTTGTCGCGTTCATCGAGCTGGGGCAACTTGCGCCAGAAGATCTCAGTGAGCGCTCCAGAATGATTACGGCGCATGCGATTTGCGGCTTTGCGAACTTTGGGTCGATCGGCATCTTGATCGGGGGCTTGTCGATTATTGAGCCGCAGCGTCGTACAACCTTCTTGGAATTGGCTTGGAAAACCCTAGTTGCTGGCACACTCGCGACTTGCTTGTCCGGCGCCGTTGTTGGCGCCTTGCCCGCCGCTCTGTTTTTCGGAAGTTAGAGGACCCCGCATATGAGATCCTTTTTATTGACGACGGCTGCCTTGAGCGTCGCCGCACAGGCCCATGCGCAATTTGCTTATGAAAAGGCTGAGCAGGACGTTACGGCGGCTCAAAAAGCCTGTCTGATCGAACGCGGACTGGACCCAGAGTCCAGCTCTCCGTTTTGCCCCGTCCGCACGAACCGGGTGCTTGCAACGATCACGACCTATGGCGATCGCAGTCCGGAAAGTGCGGGCGCAATCTCCATCCTCGATGCGGACACAATCGCTACGATCTCTGCAGACCACCCGGCAGAAGTTCTAAACACGCTGCCGGGTGTGAATATCCATACCAATTCAGGCCAAGAGCACTTGATCGCGATCCGCTCGCCCGTTCTGACAGGCGGCGCCGGGCAGGGGAGTTTCCTGATCCTTGAAAACGGTGTGCCGACCCGCTCACCGGCCTTTGGCAACGTGAATAGCTTGCTGGAGCCTCACCATGAGACGGCGCAAGCCATCGAAGTGGTGCGCGGACCCGGATCTGCAAAATATGGTTCAAACGCGGTGCACGGCCTCATCAATACGATTCTGGCTGACCCAAGCGGCACTCCGCTCAAACAGCTAAACGCCTCTTATGGAAGTCTGGGACGTTACAAGGGCGATCTGATCTATGATCAGGGCTATCTCGGACGAGCCTCGGTTTCCGTTCAGTCGGATTCGGGCTGGCGAGACAATACAGGTCTGTTCCAGTTGAAAGGATCCGGCGTTGCTGAAACCGTCTATGCGGGTTGGAACGTCACGGCCTGGGCATCTGCGTCTTATCTGGAACAGGAAACGGCAGACTTTATCCAGGGGCCAGACGCGTTTGAGGATCGCGATATCGCAAAAGCAAACGATGATCCTTTGGCTTATCGGGATGCGTGGTCGGCGCGCGGCGCCATCCGTTTAGAGCGCGAGGTGGCGAGCGGGACGTTATCCCTGACGCCTTTTGCGCGCACGCAGCAAATGGACTTTCGTCAGCACTTTCTGCCGTATCGCGGGTTCGAAAAGAACGGCCATACCGGCGTCGGCGTGATGAGCCGGTTTGAGCGGTCTGAAAGTGACGCGCTGACCTGGCGGGTCGGGGCGGATGTCGACCTCGCGACCGGGTATCTGCGCGAAACCCAGCCTGAACCCTTTGGATTCTTTCCTGGCGACAGCCGTTTTCCGGTCGGGATCCACTATGACTATACCGTCGATACGATTGTTGGGGCGCTCTGGGGGGAAGTGGACTACGCGATCTCGGACAAGCTCACACTGCTCGGCGGCGTCCGCGCGGAAGCCCATGATTATGACTATCAAACCGATGCACCAGTCGGGATAAATGGACGTTTCAACGTCCCGGCGGATCGGACTGATACGTTTGATTTCGTAACGCCCAAGCTCGGGGCGGTCTATGAAGCGAGCGACGCGATCAGTTTGTACGCAAACTATGCCCGTGGGGCACGGGCACCGCAGGCGAGCGACTTGTATCGGTTGCAGTCTCAACAAGGCGCCGCTGAGGCGGAGGTTGAAACCCTCGACAGTTTCGAGATCGGGGCGCGTGGAGCGCTTGCGGATGGCGCTTTGATTTTCGATATCGCCGCTTATGCGGCTGACAAGGACAACTTCTTTTTTAGAGATTCCGACGGCCTGAACGTCACGGATGGGTCGACCCGCCACCAAGGCCTTGAGATTGCCGCAGTCTGGGCGATCAGCGATCAATGGTCCTTGTCAGGCAATCTCGCGTGGTCCGATCAGACGTACACGTTCGATCGGATTGTCGGGAATGGCTCTGAAATCATCCGCGATGGCAATCAGATCGATACCGCACCAGAATGGCTGGGCGGTGCAACGTTGGCATGGTTACCAAACGATGCGTTCCGCTTCGAAATTTCGGCAGACTATGTTGGGGAATACTTTACCAACCCGGCAAATACGCAAGATTATCCGGGGCACCTTGTTGCCAATGCCCGGGCGTCTTATCAAGTCGGTGAAAGGCTCGAAAGCTTTGTTATTGTTCGGAATTTGACGGATGAGCTCTATGCGGACCGGGCGGATTTCGCTTTCGGGAATGAGCGCTATTTCCCGGGCGAACCCCTAAATATCACGATCGGCATCCGCAAACAGTTTAACTAATTCAATCCAGATACGGGAGGTTCCCTTGCAGCTCTATCACGCCCCCATGGCCGTTAATCCAGAACGCACGTACAATTTCCTCAAGGCAAAAGGGAAACTCGACGCGGTTGAGATTGTTGAGATCTCGATCATGAAAGGCGAGCACAAGCAGCCAGAGTATCGAGAGCTCTCTCCCTTCGCTCAGGTCCCTGTTTTAGTCCTCGATGATGGCACCACGATCACAGAGAGTCGCGCCATTTGCAGCGTCTTTGAGGCGATGTTTCCCGAACCGAACCTGATGGGATCTGACCCGGTCGAGAAAGGTCTGATCGAGATGTGGGATCGCCGCGTCGAGTTCATGATGATGGCGCAGTTTGCGACCTGGTTCCGGAATGCGCACCCGATGATGGCGCCGCTCGAAAACCCGCAACTTCCAGAGGCTGCCACGAAAGCCGAAGCCAGCGTCAAAAAGTTCGTCAAACGGGTCGATGCGCATCTTGAGGGTAAAGACTGGCTGGCCTCAGATCGCTTCTCGATTGCAGACATCACGCTGTATCTGACATGCGGATTCTGCGGTGTGATGAAGTGGAAGCCGCATCGCGATAATGACAATCTGTCCCGGCATTACGACGCTGTAAAAGCGCGCTTAGGCTAATACGTCTCGCAGCAAAACCGGCAATTCAGCGATTAGGTCCTGCGGGATCAGGCCGGGCCCCACTTTCTGGGCCGCTCGTCCATGCAGCCAGACCCCGGCGCAGGCTGCGTCGAAGATTGGCATCCCCTGCGCCGTTAATCCGGCAATCATACCGGCCAAGACATCCCCGGTCCCAGCTTTGGCAAGATATGGCGACGCCGTTGTGTTGCGCACGGCTCTTCCGTCGGGGCCGGCAATGATCGTTTCAGGCCCCTTCAAGACCATCACGGCCTGAGTCTTTGCCGCAATTTGAAGCGCGCGCCCGGATTTGTCCGACGTGATCGGCCCGAAATAGCGTTCAAACTCTCCAGCGTGCGGCGTGAAAATAGTTGAGATCGGGGGCAGGTCGTTGTGCAGTCGGATGGCATCGGCATCTAGGACCCGCGAAATCGCTGGGTCGGCGTCCAACACGGCTTGTGCTTGTGAGTCCGTACATCCGCCTGGACCAGCAAGTAGGACCGTGGGCTTGCGTACATCCGAGAGCGTCGTCTCCGCGACCATAATGTCTGCGGGCAGCGTCGCGTAATACGTCTCAGCCTGTGAAGAGCTGAGGACGGTCACCAGGCCCGCACCGATGCGAGAGCCACTTTCCGCCGCGAGCCGCGTGGCGCCGGTGAAGCGTTCAGCGCCGAGTATGACCAAATGCCCGCGATGATATTTGTGAGCGTCGCGCGCCGGACGGGGCAGGGCGTTGCCCCAGAGATCAGGGGAATTGTCCGGCGTCATCGGGTCACTCCGCCGCGACCGGCTCCAAGGATTGCGCCGCCAGCCAGTTTGAGACATCACGCAACGCCCGCGCCGCTTGTGCGCGTTTTTTGGCGCGGCCTTTGTCTTTGCCTCTCAAGCGCTTGCCGGTTTCGGGATCTTTGGTCTGCACCTCGTCTGGATTAGCTGGCGGAAACAGTCCGAAATTGACGTTCATCGGCTGGAAGGTCGCTTTTCCTTCCAGATGACCTCCGGTGATATGTTTGACCAAAGCGCCAAGCGCCGTGGTCTCAGGCGGGTTTGGCAGGTCGATGCCAAGTCGATCTGTGGCCGCGAACCGACCCGCGAGCAAGCCCATTGCCGCACTCTCAACATAGCCCTCAACGCCAGTCACTTGTCCGGCAAAGCGCAGGCGTGGCATCGATTTTAGGCGCAAGCGTTGATCAAGTAGCTTTGGCGAGTTCAGGAATGTGTTACGATGAATACCGCCAAGACGGGCAAATTGCGCCTTCTCCAGACCTGGAATCATCCGAAAAATATCGGACTGCGCCCCATATTTGAGCTTGGTCTGGAACCCGACCATGTTCCATAGCGTTCCGAGCGCATTGTCCTGGCGCAGCTGAACGATCGCGTGGGCTTTCACGTCCGGATTGTGTGGATTGGTCAGTCCAACAGGTTTCATGGGACCATAGCGCAGCGTCTCACGTCCGCGTTCGGCCATAACCTCGATGGGCAAGCAGCCTTCAAAATAGGGCGTGTCTTTTTCCCAATCTTTGAATTCCGTCTTTTCGCCACCGATCAGGGCGTCGATGAAAGCGGTGTATTGCGCTTCATCCATGGCGCAATTGATATAGGCGGCGGTATCACCGTGCGGCCCGGGTTTATCGTATCGAGATTGGCGCCAGGCTTTGTCCATATCGATGCTGTCGAGATAGATGATCGGTGCAATCGCGTCGAAGAAAGCAAGATCCTCTTCGCCGGTTTCGGCTCGGATGGCCTCTGCCAACGCGATCGATGTGAGCGGGCCGGTGGCGATGATAACGTTCGTCCAGTCAGCAGGGGGCAGACCTGCAATTTCTTCGCGCACAATCGTAATCAGAGGATGCGCTTCCAACTTGGCTGTCACCGCTTCAGCAAAGCCTTCACGGTCGACTGCGAGCGCTGATCCTGCCGGTACCTGGTGCTGGTCAGCTGTTGGAATGATGATCCCGTTGGCGCGGCGCATTTCTTCATGCAACACCCCAACCGCATTCAGGTGGTGGTCGTCCGAACGAAACGAGTTTGAACACACCAGCTCGGCCAGCTGATCGGTTTGGTGCGCATCGGTGGTCTTCACACCGCGCATCTCGTGCAAAATCACGGGCACGCCCATATTCGCCGCCTGCCAGGCCGCTTCTGATCCGGCCATGCCGCCGCCAATGATGTGTATAGGGTCAATTCGGGTCATGTCTGCGATGTGCGTCCGATACTGTCATTGGTCAAGCGTATCGTGGCACAGGAGGGGTAGGCATGAGAGCTGAGCCTCTCTAAATGAGGCGCATGACAAAAACAGAGCTTTCTCCCGAATCCATTCTCTCCAAACTTATCGACACGTGCCTGAAGGCGGGCGCCAGCGATGCGGATGCCTCTTTCGGCCGGTCCGATGGCGTCAGTGTCGAGGTGCGAGACGGTCAGCTCGAAGGCATCGAACGCTCTGAGTCTCAAGGCGTGGCCCTGCGGTGTTTCTTTGGCCAACGACAAGCCTCGGTTTCCGGGTCTGATACGTCCGAAGCGGCGCTCACCACTTTGGCGGAGCGCTGTGTCGCCATGGCCAAAGTTGTGCCTGAAGATCCCTATTGCGGGATAGCGCCTGCTGAAGCGCTTGCCGGGGCGTTGCCAGATATTGAAGTGTCCGGTGACGGTGAAATTGCGATCGCGTCCTTGGAAGAGGACGCACTTAAGGCTGAAGCCGCAGCTCTGGCGATTGAAGGCGTGAAGCAGGTTTCGGGATGCGGCAATGGCTGGTCGACCAATGCCCGTTGGGTGGCCGCGAGCAATGGCTTCTCTGCGCATCGGGTGGGAGGCACAACCGGCCTCGGACTGGCGGCGGTCGCTGAGAAAGACGGCGCCATGGAGCGCGACTATGAAAGCCGGTCTGTGCGTCGTTTAGCGGATCGACCAAGCCCAGAAGAGATTGGGCGCATCGCCGGAGAGCGGGCGGTGGCCCGGCTCGCACCTCGGAAAGTCAAAACGCAAACGGGAGCTGTGCTCTATGATCGCCGTGTATCGGGCAGTTTGATTGGGGCGTTCCTGTCCGCCATCAGTGGGCCGAGCGTCGCGCGCGGGGTGTCTTTCCTCAAGGACCAGCTGGGCGAGCAGGTATTTGCCGATGGGATCAACCTGATTGATGATCCATTCCGGGCGCGTGGGATGGGCACGCGGAACCATGATGGCGAAGGGCGGGCCGTCTCTCGGGTCAATCTGATCGAAAACGGTATCCTGACCCGGTGGCTCTTGAATGGGGCTTCGGCAAAGCAATTGAATCTCGAAGCCAATGGTCACGCCAGTGGCGGCTTTGGATCGACACCCGGTGTGGGCGTCTCCAATGCCTATATTGAAGCCGGTGATAAAACCCCGCAGGAGCTGATGGCAGACGTCGGCAAAGGACTCTTGGTCAGCGATATGTTCGGGCCCTCCATCAATCCGAACACGGGTGATTATTCGGTCGGCGTCGCGGGGTTCTGGTTTGAGAATGGGGAAATCCAGTATCCCGTCTCCGAAGTCACGATTGCTGGCGACTTGCCCGGCATGTTCAAGCGCTTGGTGCCGGCCTCCGATCTCGAATTGCGCGGTACCCGCGATGCGCCGTCGCTGCTTGTTGAGGACATGTCGATTGCCGGTGAATAGGGTCGATCAAGAAGATCTCGACATCTTGAATTCCGTCGCCGCGGAAGCTGCGGACCTTGCCCTCGACTATTTCGAGCGATCTGACGTGCGCGTCTGGGACAAATCCAAAGGGCATCCCGTCACCGAGGCCGATCTCGCCGTGAACAATCTGGTGCGCGAGCGCCTCATGGCGGCACGCCCTGATTATGGATGGCTGTCCGAAGAAACCGCGCTGAGCAATCAGACCCGCACTGCGAAGCGGGTTTGGATTGTTGATCCGATTGATGGCACGCGCGCGTTCATGCGCCAGCAGCCCTATTGGTGCGTTGGACTTGGCGTCTTGGAGCTTGGCCGCCCAAGAGCGGCTGTCATCGCAGCGCCGGTGCTTGGGGAAACCTATTCTGCGGTTTTGGGTGGCGGCGCCTACCTGAACGGCAAACGTCTCTCCGTAACTGGCTGCGCGCGAGAGGAAGGTTGCCGCATCATCACCAATAAAGGCATGCTCACCCATCCATCGTGGGACGTGCCGTGGCCGAAGGTTGATCTCGCTGACCCCAAACCAAATGCCACCCTGATCCGGCTATGTTGGGTCGCGAGCGGTCAATATGATGCGGTGCTGACCTTGTGGCGCAAATCTGATTGGGATCTCGCGGCGGGCGCTCTTATGGTTGAAGAAGCCGGCGGCGTCGCCACAACGCATCTCGGCGAGCCGTATCTGTTTAATCGCGGCGAACCTGCACAAAGAAGTCTTCTCGCGGCTGGAAAGGCCCTGCATTCCCTGTTATCAGCGCGAGTCAAAGGCGTACGGCTCCCGGATCCGAACTGGACCGTGCGCCCCTTTGAAAAGACACAGACCACGGAGCGTCACACCATGGGCGAGACATCTGAGACCAAACAACTCCTCCACATCGTTATCGGCGGAGAGCTGAAAGACGTCACAGACGTCGAGTTTCAAGATCTTTCAAGAATCGACTTTGTCGGCGCCTTTCCAAGCTACAAAGAAGCCTATGATGCATGGAAAGGGGCGGCGCAGCGCACGGTAGACAATGCCGAAACGCGGTACTTCATTCTGCACGCGCACAAATTGCTCGACCCAGAGACGGGTGACCACCATCACGTCTAAGACGGCTGAAACACCGAAAAAGAGTGGCAGCCTATTCAGGCTGTTCAGAACCTATTTTCGACCGCACCTTGGATGGTTCGTCGGCGGAACCCTGTTTGCCGTTCTGACCGCTCTGTTCGCCAACGCCTATGCAGGGATCCTGGCCTTTGTTGGCAATGGTATTCAAAGTGCGATTGAGACCCCCGATGGCAGCACAGACTGGGTCTGGTGGGCTGCTTGCGGGATTGTTGCGCTCGCCTCGGGCCGGGCCCTGACGCTCTATTTGATGACGATCTTCAATAACACTGGTGTCCAGCGCGCCCTGGTCGACATTCAGCAAGTCCAGTTCGATCATTTGATCGACGGTGACTTTGCGCGCCTGAGCGGGGATGCGTCTGGTGGATTTGTCTCCCGCTTTATCAATGATGTGAACGCGATCCGAGATGCGGGTTTGCGCTTCGCCAATAATTTCACGAAAAGCGTCGTCACCGTGCTCGGCGCTTTTGCGATTATGCTCTGGCTGGACTGGCAGCTGAGCCTCATATTGTTGGTTGTATATCCGATTGCCTTCTGGCCGGTCATCGCTTTGGGTGAACGGGTTCGCAAGCGCGCCAAGCGTGCCCAGCGGCAGGTTGGAGACGTCACGGCCTTGCTCTCTGAGGGGTTTCAGTCGCACCGGATCATCAAAGCTTATGGATTAGAAACCTATCAAAAAGACCGCGCAAAACTCGGGTTCGTTGAGCGGTCGCGCCTCTTTTTGAAAGTGCTGACCGATAAAGCGGCGGTTGATCCGATCCTGGAGGTCACCGGAGGGGTCGCTTTAGCCGGGATACTCGGGTTTTCGGCCTGGCGGATCGCCAGTGGAGACAGCTCGCTTGGCGCGTTGCTCGGGATTATTGGCGCGATCGGGATTGCTGCACCTGAACTCCGGGCGCTCGGAACGTTAAATGCGGTCGCACAAGAAGGCGGGGCGGCGGCGGATCGTGTTTTTGAAGTGGTCGACGCTCAGCCCGTCGTCGCAGATCCTGTCGATGCAGTGGCGCTCACCACAATTGAAGGCGCGATTTCGTTTGAAAATGTTGTCTTTGAGTACCCAGATGGAACGTCAGCGCTGAATGGGTTGAGCTTTTCCGTTGAGCCTGGAGAGACGGTCGCGTTTGTCGGCCCGAGCGGCGCTGGCAAATCCACGATCTTCAATCTCATTCTCCGGCTATATGATGCCACCGCGGGTGCCGTCACCTTGGATGGCCAAGATGTGCGGACACTCGAGGCGCAAGCACTGCGCCGCGCGACGGCGATGGTGTCTCAGGATACGGCTTTGTTTGACGATACGGTCGGCGCGAACATCGCGCTAGGACGGCTCGACGCTCATTCTCAAGCGATCCAGGATGCGGCGGAGGCGGCGCACGCTCACGGGTTCGTCCAGAGTTTGCCAGGGGGCTATGGCGCGCCCGTCGGGGAGATGGGACGTAATCTTTCCGGCGGACAAAGACAAAGAATTGCACTTGCGCGAGCGATCTTGCGGGATGCCCCGGTCTTGTTGTTGGACGAGGCAACATCAGCGTTGGATGCAGAAAGCGAAGCGAAGGTTCAGGCGGCCTTGGCGAACTTCACCGCGAACCGAACCACGTTGATCATTGCGCATCGCCTTTCAACCGTCAGAGCGGCAGATCGTATCGTCGTGCTGGACAACGGGCGTGTGGTCGAAAACGGCTCCCACGATGCGCTGATGGCGCAGGGCGGGGTCTACAAAAAACTGGTTGAAGCGCAGCTCAGCTAAGCGCTCGCGCCGCTCGTGGGCTGCTGAGCCGGGACGTGCTCTGAAGCAGTCTTCAGAAACCGCGCAAGTTTCTCAGAGCTTTCGGCCCCTTGCACAGCAATCTGACGGTGCGCGATGTAAGTTGGAACCCCGGAAATGCCCATTTGTCGGAACAACTCTTGTTCCTGGCGCGTTGTGGCGACATCGGCTTCGCCTGACAACAAATCAGACACGAGATTGGCATCGAGACCGACCTTTGCGGCAATCGTCACCAGCGTCTCGTGATCGCCAATGTCTTGGCCTTTGGAGAAGACCGCTTCAAACAGAGCTTCTTTGGCGGCCATGCCAAGACCCTGACCTTGCGCCCATCGCACCACGCGATGCGCGTTAAAACTGTTCGGGCGACGGGTGATCTGGTCGAAGTGAAATGGAATGCCTTCCTCTTCACCATATTGGATCAACAAGTCGCGCATTTGATTGGCGCGATCTCGGCCCTGATCACTGCCGAAACGGGCCTTCATATACTCTTTATAGTCGACGCCGCCCGCCGGTACGGTTGGGTCAAGTTCGAAGGGGCGAAACAACACCTCGACCTCAAGGTCGGGGACCAATTCCATGGCTCCTTTGAGACGCCGAAGCCCAACCCAACACCAGGGGCAGAAAAGATCCGAGACCATTTCGATATAAAGCGTCATGTTTGAGCCGCCTCCGCGGCGTGCGCTTTCAGATGCGCCAGGTCGACGATCGAAAGCGTTTTACGGTGGGTTGAACCGAGATGAACCGGTGGTGCGACGCCCATTTGCCGCGCTTCATCCCAGCGCGAGGCACACAGACACCACTTGTCACCCGGTTTGAGCCCCGGAAAGCGAAACTCCGGCCGGGGTGTGATGAGATCATTCCCACGATGAAAGCTATAATTGAGAAACTCAGCGGTGACGGTCACGCAGACCGTGTGGAGCCCTTGATCCATGGGCCCCGTGTTGCAGCATCCATCCCGAAAAAACCCCGTCAGGGGGTCATGGCTACACGGTTCCAAGTCGCCGCCGAGGACATTGCGCGAAGTCTCTTGATTGTCTGTCATTCTGCCGGGACCACCATAGGCTTGCTCGCGGCGGATTTGATCACGCCCCAATAACCATGCTGAACTTCCATATTCGAGGTAATCCCTTTGACCTCGAGCAAAGCGTGGGCTTCGGCCAAACGGTAAAACGGCAAGTGCATGAACATGTGATGCTCGCAATGGTAGTTGACCCAATAGGGCGCGATGAAAATCCGTTCCAGAAGACTTGCATGTGTGGTTCGAGCATGACGCATCGGATCATTGTGGTCCGGCACCACCGCATGTTCCGCGATATTGCGCAGGCGCGTGACCATCATGTTCCAGGTTGCCATCGGCAGCAACCATAGCACGAAGAAGGCCCACCAATGCCCGATGAGGGTCAAGACTGCCAGGAGCGCAAAATTGGTGATCAGGAACGGCACTGCTGCTTCTCTTGCCGCTTGCATGCGATTGCCCGCGCTTTTGCCAGGTCGGATATTGAACCCAAGCGCATTGGCGAGTTGGTTATAGCGCTGTTTTACGTAGGTCTGGCCGGTCAGGTCGCGAATGATTTTCCGCCGCAAAGATTCTTGCGTGATCGGGAAAGGCGCTGACAGGACCAGATCGGGATCTTCGGGCTGCTGCGCGTATTTGTGATGCTGCAAATGATACGGCCGGTAGGCTTTCAGGCTTCCTCCGATCGGAGCGCCGGAGAGCCAGTGACCAAAAAAATCGTTCAGGGCTTTGTTGCGCGCCAAGCCGCCATGAGCCGCTTCGTGCATGAGGACGGCGAGCCCAAGTTGCCGGGCGCCAATGATCGGCACAGCAAGAATAATCAGCCAAGGTTGCCATATGGCAACCGCCATTGCGAGCGCGATAACGGCCCAACAATGCACCACCATCCCTAGACCCATAAGGTCTGAACGACGAGACACATGTTCCCATTCCTCGCGGGAAAACAGATCGAGCGGACGGATTCGTTTCGCGGCAGGCATAGTGCGGAGTATAGAGGCTTCTCCTAAGGGCAGACAAGCAGGCCCTAGAGGAAAGCCGCAATGATCAGGCCCGCAACAATAATGGCGCCGGCCCAAATGTTCGACTTGAAGACCGTCAGCGCCTGCGCCGCTCGGTTGGTCGAAAGGGTCGAGACTTGCCAGATGCCATGGACGAAAAACACCAGCGCGAGCAACGCTCCAATGCGCCCAGCGCCTGCAAAATAGGCTCCGAGGAAGATCAACGCCGTCGCGATCATGTGAAAGACAAAAATGCCGGTCACGACCTTGTCCCCGAACAGGCGTGCCGTGGATTTCACGCCCAACATTGCATCGTCTTCGCGGTCTTGCAGGGCATAGATCGTGTCATAGGCCACCGTCCAACACACAAGTCCCAGATAGAGAACGACGGTAGCACCTGTCACACTGGTCGCTGTCGCAGCGCCAACAAGCACCCCGAAATTGAACGTAAATCCCAGCCAGGCCTGCGGCCACCAGGTCACGCGCTTCATGAACGGATAGGCCGCCACCATCGGCACGGCGAGCAATGCCACGATTTTGGCGTCAAACGGAAGGGTCAACCAAACGAGAAAGCCGACACCGACTTGCGCAGCCAGGAACAGGTAGGCTTGCTGAAGCGTCACATCGCCTGAGGGCAGGGGGCGCTGCGCTGTTCGGGCGACTTTCGCGTCGATGTCGCGATCTTGAATGTCATTCCAGGTGCAGCCCGCGCCGCGCATGGCGACCGCGCCGACCGCGAAAAGTATGATCCACAAAAGATCGATCCACTGAAACCCAAGGGGAATCCGCATTTGCGCGAGGCCCATCCAGCAGGGCAGCAAGAGCAGCCATATCCCAACCGGCCGATCCCATCGCGCCAAAGCCGCATAGGGACGGCTGGCATCCGGCAATGATTTTAGCCAATCAGGCATTGCGCTATCTTGCGGGATATTTTGCGCATCCGTTGGCTTGGAATCTGGCGACTCAGTCATGCGGCCTGTATAGCGATTTTTATTTACCGCGCCACGACTTAACCTTCGTCGATCGCAGTCTTATAGGGGCTTGCATGAGCCACATTGCCCGTCTTTTCGTTGATCAGCCCCTGGCAAAAGGGCAGGCGCTGACCTTGCCCATCGAACAAAGTCGCTACCTGCTGCGCGTCATGCGGCTGAAGCCCGGTGCGGTCGTACGCGTCTTTAATGGTGCTGATGGTGAATGGCACTGCGAACTGGAGTCGGTTGGAAAAGCAGCCCATCTTCATCCAAAAGCGCAGGTGCGCGCGCAGTCTAATGTGCTCGATCTGACGCTCGTTTTTGCGCCAATTAAAAAGGCGCGCACTGATTTCATTGTGGAAAAAGCAACGGAGCTCGGCGTACGGGCCATCCAACCGGTCATTACGGACTACACGCAAAGCAACCGTGTTCGCACCGACCGAATGCAAAGTCTTGCGATCGAAGCGGCTGAACAAACCGAGCGCATGGATTTGCCGCGCATTCACGAGTTGATACCGCTCACGACCGCTTTATCACAATGGGATCCATCAAAACCGCTGATCTTTTGTGATGAGGGCGGGGCAGCCGAACCCATGGCGGATGTTGCCCCCTCATTGGTTGGGAAAGGTGCGGGGGTGCTGATTGGTCCAGAAGGCGGGTTTTCGCCCAGAGAGCGCGATACACTTCGGGAATTGCCATTCGTCATCGCGATTACACTTGGGCCGAGAATCCTTCGTGCCGAAACAGCTGTTGTGTCGGCGCTCACACTTTGGCAATCGCTGGTTGGCGATTGGCGCGAGGCACCCTATGTGCCTGAAAGCTAAAAATTATCGCCAGGAGGGCACGGCGTGACAACTCCGACAAAAGATATCGACGAGTCTGCGCCCCGCATTAGCGGCAAGACCGAACTGGTGGAATGGTTTGAAGCAGGCAGTAAACCAAAAGCCGACTGGCGGATTGGCACCGAACACGAGAAATTTGGCTTTACCTGGAACAATCTGAAGCCCTTGCCTTACGAGGGCAGTGCCTCAATCAAGGCGATGCTTGAGGGGCTGAGAGACCAGTTCGGATGGACCCCGATCGAAGAGAATGGATTCCTCATTGGCCTAAAGAAAGGCGGCGCCAGCGTCAGTCTCGAACCGGGCGGACAGTTTGAATTGTCGGGAGCGCCCTTGGAGCACATTCACGAGACCTGTAACGAGGTTGGGCAGCATCTCGAAGAAGTCCGACAGATCGCAGACCCCCTCGGCATTGGCTTTATTGGTCTTGGGGCGAGCCCGACTTGGTCGATGGATGAGACCCCGATCATGCCGAAAGGCCGGTACAAGATCATGCGGGCCTATATGGAAAAAGTAGGCCGTCTTGGGCGACAAATGATGTTCCGCACCTGCACCGTACAGAGCAATCTCGATTACGGCTCAGAAGCCGATATGGTCAAAAAGTTCAGGACCTCTTTGGCATTGCAGCCGCTCGGGACCGCCTTGTTTGCCAACTCACCTTTTTTGGACGGACGGCCGAACGGCTTTTTGTCCTACCGCTCGCAAATCTGGACCGATACTGACCCAGACCGCACAGGAATGTTGCCCTTTGTTTTTGAAGACGGCTTCGGGTTTGAACGCTATGTCGACTACGCGCTGGATGTCCCGATGTATTTTGTGCGTCGGGGCGGCACTTATCTGGATGCGTCCGGGCTCAGTTTCAGAGACTTCATGGCGGGACAACTCCCCATCCTTCCAGGCGAACTCCCTGCGATTGATGATTTTGAAGACCATCTCTCGACCATCTTTCCGGAAGTGCGTTTGAAGCGGTTCCTGGAGATGCGGGGCAGCGATTCGGGGCCATGGTCGCGTCTTTGTGCGTTTTCAGCTTTCTGGACTGGGCTTCTCTACGACGACGGCGCATTGGATGCTGCCTGGGACCTGGTGAAACACTGGTCAGATGGCGAGCGCGAGGCGCTGCGTCAAAGCGTGCGGACGCTCGGACTCAAATCACCCGTTCCTGGCGGAGGTACGCTCCGAGACCTTGGCCAAGAGGTGCTAAAGATTGCCCGCCAAGGCTTGCGGGCGCGAAACAAATTGTCGGTATCTGGCGATGATGAAACAGGCTTCCTGCAGGAACTTGATCAGACGCTCGCATCAGGTTTGACACCATCCGAGGTTCTGCTGCGCAAGTATTATGAGCTATGGAACCAAGACTTGTCGCAGATCTTTAAAGACCAAGCGTATTAAAACGACAAATTTACAACAGTAAAATCGAAAGCACCGAGCGCGCTCAAACGAGACGCTCGGATGATGAGTTTGTGCTCGCACCCTGAAAACAAATGTAGCGCGCGAAAATCAACCGCATCGGCAGTTCACTCGGCACCAAGGGTGCGGGGGTCGATCTGTTCGCGACCAATCTGGATTACCTAAGAGCCTCCGGCTTTGATGTGAGTTTGCAGACCGATTGGGACCTTAAGCAATATGGCGAACTATCCGTCAGTCTTTTGGCCACGCTGCAAACCAAGAACGAAAGTCAGTCCTCAAGCGCAACGCCTGTCACGGATTGCTTAGGCGTGTTCGGAAATGATTGTCAGCCGACCCCAGAACTGCGCTTCAATCGGCGTACGACCTGGAAACAGGGACCATACACAGCGTCCTTGCTTTGGCGCTACGGCTCGGGATTTCGGCAATACGTTCCCGAGTGCCTATGAAATCTTCGGTCGACTTTGGACCATCGGTGCATCGGCAACGTTCTAAAACCGGCCTGAAACCGGAGATTTGCGACGGGCCTATACATGGCCCGTCGTTTTTATCGCCGGACAGCCGGACTTTCTGCGTCTAAGCCTTGCGCGCGGGCGGCGAGGAAGAGCTCCACTGCGATATAGGTGGGATCGCCATAGGGGAGGGGCTCTGCGCGTACACCTGTGTCGCAGTCGCGTAACCGTCTGTGAAGTGAGCCGACGCTCTGCCATTCCAGGCGATAGGCCGGGAAGCCATTTCCGTGACCCTGACTGATCGTATCGCCGCGCAGTTGCTGGCCCCAGTTTTCCGTATGGCATTGCTGACAAGAGAGATTGAACTGACCGCGTCGGGTGAGGAAGTAGTCGCGCCCGCGCGCGTAAGCGTCGCCGGCGACTCCTGAAAGGTCCACCGAGATCGGCTCACCGCGTGATTCTGAAGCGATGTAAGTGGTGAGAGCGAGGAGCGCATCGCTTTCATAGCCAAGCGGATCGAGCTTTTGATGCTCGGTGCGGCAAGAATTGATCCGGGCTTCCAGGTTCAGGACCTCACCGGTGCGCGGATCGACTTTCGGGTATGTTGCGGCGACGCCCTGTAGTCCGTTCGAATGACAACTGGCGCAGCTCGGCGCGTCTGTGTCCGCACTTGAAAAGAGCGTTTCTCCTCGATCAACCCAAAGCAAGCCAGGATTTTCAAACGGATCATCCTGCAGGGCTTGAGTTTCCGGCGTCAGGAAGGCGTATCCTGACCGGATTTCGTGATTAGGAATGTAAGGGTCTGGTGCGTCGATCGTCGGTGTTCCGCACGCGGCGGCGACAAGGAGGGCGACATTCGCAAACCAAGCCCTCATACGACCTCGATCGACGCGCGGTCGCTCCAGGCCGCTCCGTTTTGATCGGTCCAGGTGAACACGAGTTCTCCGCTCTCGGTCGCGACCGTGTGGAAGGTCAGGATCGGGTTGGCGGCGATCGCGGGATGGAAGTCAGACGCGAAGACCAGCTCGTCATTATACGTGCACTCAAACCGCGTGATGATGTCTCTTGGAATCACTTCGCCGCGCGAACCACGCCGAAAGCCGCTTTCCATGTCATGCTGGATAAGCACTTTGATTTCGAGCACTTCGCCCTGTTGCGCGGTCTTTGGAACGGCCAATCGAATACCTGCCATATTGTCCTCCCTATAAGACCACGCACGCGGCCAGCGTTACGACGGTTTCCATACGTCCCGACCAAAGCGAGCCATCACTCATCTCAGCAACTGCTTGGATGGCTTGCGTGCCCGACATTCGAATTCGGGTCGATACCAGCGCCTTGCCTGAGCGAGGCGTCAGATAGAATTGTCCGATCGTGGGCAGGGGATTGCGCGGTGAGAGGATGACGATCTGTTTAACATAATCGTTAGGCGTCATCGGGCTGTCGACGTCTACCGTGATGGGCACGGAATGTCCGTTCTCGGCGATCGGCGGTAGCGTCACAGTGACTCGACCTTCTTGAACATCGCGGCCACCGAACAGTTCCGTCCGAGCGCGGATCATATCCGCTTCGTCGGCATGACTGACGGTCGGTAGGGTGGATACTAAAAGAGCGCCACCGCCGCCTGCCAAAAACTGGCGCCTGTGCCATCCCTCAACCTTATGGGTCATCGCTTTCAACCTTCAAGTCGCTCAAATACGCCACCAGGTCTTCAACCGCTTGTGCCGAAAGAACCGGGTCGCCAATGTAAGTCTCCGACACCTGATATAAGTTATCCGTGCGATAATAGGAGGGCATCAAGGTTCCGGGTTTCACGATTTGATAGTCAACGATCCGCAATCTGAGCTGACCAGGGGACAAACGCTTGCCGACATTGCTTAAGTCTGGACCCACATTGCCTTGAAATTCAACGCTTAAATCAGAAACGACATGGCAGAGGACACAATGGCCTTGATCGCGGTCTGAAAAGACGATCGCTCCGCGATCCGCGTCACCAGGGGATGAAATTAGGGGCAGGGGGATGGCATCCGCTGTGATTTGGTCCGAGGTGACTAAGGGCGCATCGCCGCTGCCGCACGCGCATAAGCAAAGGGCCGCCGCTAAAGGGAGGCGCTTCACCCGAACGCCTCAGCTGTAATCGTATCAAACCAATGAGCAGCTTGCGCCGCCTCGGCGGCTCTTACACTTTTATCCGCGGCCAAGAGGCTGATCCCGCCAGCCCCGCCAATCGACTGAAATTGTCCGTCCGCATTCGAGTAAACCCCGGCAATCGAAATCGCTTCATCCGGCGTGGTGTAGGAGTAGCACGTGTTCGCCAACACGGTCGGCTCCGGCGAGAGATCGGACAACGTTCGGGCGATCGCAAACGCACAGACCTTAGCTTGCAGGTTTGCTGAAAAAGCCGATTTCGGCATCGGCGCCGCAATCGTTGCATCGCCAATCACATGTATGTCGCTTTGGAGGCGCGATTCGAAGCTGAGCGGGTCGATTGGACACCAACCTGTCGCATCTGCCACGCCAGCGCGCTCTGCGATCATGCCGGCCTTTTGCGGAGGAATGACATTGATCACAGCGCCTGAATGGTCTTCGAAATCTGTGGAAACAGATCGCGCTTGTGGGTCAACCCGCGAGACGCGCCCGTCATCAATCGCCCCGCGCCATTCCAGATGATCCGGGTAGTGCTCTGCCCAGGATTCCTGGAAAAGCGCCATTTTCGAGAACTGATCCTTGGCGTCGAGCACGATCAGTTTCGAACGTGGTTTTTGGGCTTTCAGATAGTGCGCGATCATGCTGGCGCGCTCATACGGGCCGGGTGGGCAGCGATAGGGCGCGGGCGGCACGGTCATGATAACCGTCTCGCCATCCTCAAGGGCTTCCAATTGCCGACGGAGCAAGGTTGTTTGAGCGCCTGCTTTCCAGGCGTGCGGCAGTATATCTGCGGCGTCTTGCGAATAGCCTTCGATAGCGCCCCACCTCAAATCCACGCCAGGCGAGAGCACGAGCTTGTCATATGAAAGCACTGTCTCGCCGGAGAGGCTCACGGTCTTAGCATTCGGGTCCACATCGATCGCACGATCATTGATGAGCGTGATGCCGGAGGCGCTCAGGGCGTCATACCCAAACTCTTGTTGAGAGAGGTCGCGTCCTCCGCCAATCACGAGATTGCTGAACGGGCAGGCCGTGTATTTGGCCGACGATTCGACCAAGGTGATGGATGCGTTTGGAAGCAAAGCCTTCAGTGTGCGGGCCGCGCTCGCCCCGCCAAAACCGCCGCCCACGATGACAATGCGCGCTTGCGTCTGGCTGAGTGCCAGGGGAGCGAATACTGCGCAGCCAAGTCCTAAAGCTGTTGCAGTCAAAAAGGCACGGCGGTTTGGATCAAACGTCATGGCGATAACTCCGATATCGTGAGCGCAGCGCTGACCAAGGCAATGTCTTCGTCAGAGTATCCGCGGGCCAAACGATGCATCACGGTCGTCCCGTCCGCGTCGGTTTTATACTCGAGGAGCCGCGTGATGAGCGCGGCCTCGGTATAGCCATCGAGCGACGCAATCGCTCCGTTTGCATTGCTATGACACCCCGTACAGGTCAGGGCGAGCGTCGCGCCGGTATCGGTCAGCGCAGGGACGTTTGAGGAACTGACGGCTTGCGATGGGCTGTCACTGGATCCGCAGGCCGCTAAGCCGAACAGGCTTAGCGACCCCCACAAGATCATCAGTCCGCGATTAGGCATCCCGAAGGTTTTGGTCCTTTAGCGGCAAATTGCGGACGCGCTTTCCGGTCGCGGAGTAAATCGCGTTCATGACCGCGGGCGCAGCTACGGCGATCGTTGGTTCGCCAACGCCGCCCCAGAAGCCGCCAGATGGCATGATGATGGTTTCAACTTCCGGCATCGCAGCGATCCGCATGGAGTTGAATCTGTCAAAGTTCTGTTCTTGAACCTCGCCGCCTTCAAAAGTGATCTCGCCATACAGCATGGCTGACAGACCATAGACGAACGATCCCTCGACTTGCGCCTCGATTTGTTGCGGGTTCACCGCGTGACCAGGGTCCGTCGCGGCGACGATGCGATCGATCTTGAGTTCGCCGTCATCGCTGACCGTAACTTCAGCACATGCAGCGACATAGGCGCCAAAGCCGTACATCACGCACAGGCCGCGCGCCTTGCCATCGTCAGACCCCCAACCGGAGCGATCTGCCACCGCTTGCAGCACAGCAGCTGCCAGCGGACTGTCTTCGAGATGCGCGAGGCGGAACTCAAGCGGATCGCGACCTGCAGCATAGGCAAGCTCATCCATGAAACATTCCAGATAGATGGCGTTCTGATTGAGGTTCACCCCTCTCCAAAAGCCTGGACGCACGGGGGGATTACGCATCGCGTGATCGATCAGGAAGTTATCGAACTTATATTTCAGGGTCTGGTCTTCGAGCCGTGGATCGACGCCCGACGGCAAGAGCCCTTGGAACGTCGCATAGTCTACACCGTTTTGCAGCGCTTGCGGGATCAATGCGGCAAGGATGGACTGCCCCGAAATCCGCAAATGGATCCCCGTGAGGTTTCCATCTGCATCAAGTGCACCGCGGACGCGCCCTTTGGTTGTGGGGTGGAAGAAGCCATGAATCATGTCTTCTTCGCGCGACCAGAGCAGTTTGACCGGTGTGCCGGGCATTTCCATGGCCAGCATCACAGCTTGCTGGACATAATCCGGCGCGCCGCGACGACCGAACCCACCCCCAAGATGAACCTTGTAGACTTCGCATTGCTCGATCGGCAGGCCAGATGCTTCTGAAACAGCTGCCAAAGCGGCCTCACCGTTTTGGGTCGGGCACCATATCTCGCATCGGTCCTCGGTATAGAGCGCTGTCGTGTTCATGGGTTCCATACATGCATGGTTCTGGAACGGCATATTATAGGTAGCTTCAACGATCTGGTCCGCGTTCGCGAATGCGGCCGCGAGGTCCCCGCCGCCATTGCCGACGAAGGCTTCTTCGGCCGTCAGACCATCGTCTAGTTCCGCCTCGAACGCTTCGGTCGAGAAATCAACGCCGCCTTCCCATTCCACGGGCAGAGCGCCGAGCGCCTTATTGGCTTGCCACCAGGTGTCGGCGATCACGGCGACTGCGTTATCACCCTCGCCAAATGGGTTTTTGACGCTGACGACTTTTTTGACCCCGGGCATGCCTTCCACGGCAGCGGCATCAAATGACTTAAGCGTCGCGCCGATTTTTGGAGCCTGTTTGATCGATGCACTGAGCATGCCTTCCAGCTCGATATCCGCGCCATAGACTTGCTTACCGGTGAGTTTGTCGGCGGTGTCCAAACGTGGCTTGGGTTGGCCGATAATCTTCCATTCGCTGGGGTCTTTGACGGTGACTTCCAATGGTGGCGCAAGCTGCGCGGCGGCGTTTGCGACTTCGCCATAGGTCTTTGTGTTTCCTGACGGACCATGCGTGATGACGCTGTCGGCCGACGTACATTCGGAAACGGGCACACCCCATTCAGTCGCTGCCGCTTCGATCAGCATGGCTTTCGCAGCCGCGGCGCCTTCTCGGACATAATCCTGAGATCCCCGAATGCCCTGACTGCCGCCAGTAGAGAAGTCTCGCCAAACGCGTTCGCGGGCGAGGTTCTGACCGGGCGTTGGGTACTCGGTCGTGACTTTGTCCCAGTCGGCGTCGAGTTCATCTGCCACGAGCTGTGCGAGCCCGGTTAAAGTGCCTTGGCCCATTTCAGAGCGGGCAATCCGCACCGTGACCGTGTCGTCATGGTCAATGTGCACCCAAGCATTCACTTCCGGATTGGGCGGAAGATCAGAGTAATCCGGAGCTTCGGGTTCGGTCGCGGATGGTGCGCAACTCGCGAGAATGCCAATCGTCAGGCCGGTCGCGCCTGTGCCGACAATGAAGTTACGACGGGAGAGGTGGATTGTATCAGCCATGAATGTCTCCCTTAGCTCTTCTCAACGGCGAGTTTGATGCCTTTGCGAACGCGGGCGAGCGTGCCGCATCTGCAGATATTTGTGATCTGTGCATCAATGTCTTCGTCAGTTGGATTTGGTATATCGTTCAGCATGCCAGAGACCGCCATGATCATGCCAGGCTGGCAGTATCCGCATTGCGGGATATCCAACTCCGCCCAAGCTTGTTGAACAGGGTGGCTGGCATCTTCTGAAAGCCCCTCAATCGTGGTGATTTCTTCTTCACCTGTGAGCGCTCCAACAGGGTACACGCAAGACCGAACGGCGGTGCCATCCAGATGGACGGTGCAGGTGCCGCACTGTGCGATCCCGCACCCATATTTTGTACCCGTCAATCCGACTTGTTCTCGAATAACCCATAGGAGGGGAGTGTCGTCTTCCACGTCTACCGTGACTGCTTCCCCATTGATCTTGAGTGTCGCCATGCTGGGCCTCCTCCGGCATTTGGCGCGGCTATCCCCGATAGGATTAACCTTCGCGCATCACCTTGATAATGGTGGAAACCCGGCATGAGTAAAGTCTCAAACAATTGATTTTATGGATTATCTTTGCGGTCGCTTCTCATTCGCAAAATTCGCATGCTGCTTACGTTTGCAACTGACCGATCAACACAACTTCTGCGACGGACCCCGCCTTTAATGCCTCGGTGTTTGGGGCCCGTCGCAATAGAGCGTTACACGCCAAGAATGGCCGAAGCAAAGAGCTGTCCTGGTTCGCATGGGGCGTGATTGAAACACCCCCCTCACGGGTGAGACTCGCTTGCGCGCGCATCAAGTGTTCGCGCGGGCCATTTGCTGGAATCGCATGGGCTAGCGTTCCGTGTGTCAATCGTCCACGCCAGGGGACACCCAAAAGCGGAGTAAGGAATAAATGAGCGCACACCAAAGCTGAGGCGGGGTTACCCGGTAAGCCCAGAACGACGGACTGATCAGATTGCGAAAACCAGGTGGGTTTACCAGGGCGCACGGCAATCTTGGAAAATACAGGTTCGAAGCCGCGCGTTGCGAAGGCGGTTTGCATGTGATCGTGGTCGCCCACGGACGCGCCGCCAACGGGAACAAAAACATCAATATCTTCAGCCTGATCGAGAACTGAGACGATGTCTTCCACACGATCCCCCGCGACGCCGAGATCGATGGGGTCAGCGCCCCAGCTCTTGATCAAAGCCGACAGCGTAAACGGGTTGGAATTGACAATCTCGCCAGGCCGTAGATCAGATCCTGGCGGTTTGAGTTCATCGCCATTTGAGAGCACGCCGACCCTTAATTTTCGATGCACCGAAACTTCAGCATGATTGCTGGCCGCGATGACGGACAAGTGCGGTGCCGTAATCACAGTATTAGAGGATATGAGCTCATCGCCTTCAGAGAAATCGAGGCCGGCCGCTCGAATATGAAGCGCCTGATCATAGGCCTGTTCACTCAGCAGCTCATCTCCATCGCGCTGCGCATTCTCTTGTATGATAATGTGGTCGGCGCCGTCCGGAACAACGGATCCGGTAAACACGCGCACCGCCTGGCCGGATTGAATCGCACCTTGAAAGGGCGATCCGGCCGGGGCCTCTCCAATAACGCGCAATCGAACATTCTGCGTTCGCACATCGTCGAGCTTTACCGCGTAGCCGTCCATGGCCGACATCGCTGCGGGTGGATGTGTGCGCTTAGATTTGATCGGGGTGGCCAGGCGTCGTCCCTGAGCATGCTCCAGAGCGATCGTTTCAAGCCCTGTTTCAGGGCGATGGGCTTCGATGATTTCGAGGGCGTCGCTGACGCTGATCAATCCGCTCATGAAGCCGGCTTTCGGTACAGACCCGATTTGCCGCCCGATTTTTCCAAGAGCTCAATTCCGTGGATGACCATAGTTTTATCAACGGCTTTGAGCATATCATAGAGGGTCAGGCAGGCTGCAGAGACGCTTGTCAAAGCTTCCATCTCAACGCCGGTTTTACCGGTCGTTTTGACGCGCGCCGTGACTTCAAAGTCTAAACTGTCGGGTAAGGGTGAGATTTCGACTTTGACCACTGTGATCGGCAGGGGGTGACACAATGGGATGAGGTCGGACGTCTTTTTGGCCGCCATGATACCGGCAAGTTCGGAGATGGCGATCGGATCGCCTTTCTTGGTGTCACGCCCGGTCGCAAGCTCAAACGCTGCTTGAGAAACCCGGACAAAGCCGCGCGCGATGGCGACGCGATCGGTGTCTGCCTTCTCTGAGACGTCTACCATGCGTGCCCGTCCGTCTGCGCCGATATGCGTGAGGTCCGACATGTTAGGTCTCCATCAAACGCGGCATCAGCTCGACCAAATTGCAGGGTTTGTGTCGGCTATCCAGTTGATAAGAGATGACTTTATCCCATCCATCTTTGACAGCGCCGCGAGACCCTGGAAGGCAGAAGATGAACGTGCCCTTGGCGAGACCCGCGACCGCGCGGGACTGAAGCGTGGAGAGGCCGACACTCTGGAAGCTGACTTGATGAAAAATGACCGAGAACCCATCAATCGTCTTCTCGAACAATGGGGTCAACGCCTCAGGGGTAACGTCCCGGCCCGTGAGCCCCGTGCCGCCACTTGAAATCACGACGTCTACGGACGGATCTTCGATCCAGCTTTCAACGCGTGCCCGGATCACCGGCGGATCATCTCGAACCACTTCACGGGTGACAACCTCATGGCCTGCAGCACGCACCCGGTCCGCGAGCAAAGCGCCAGATGTATCGGTTTCCAACGTCCGGGTGTCGCTGACGACCAGGATCGCGATACGGACCGGTATGAATGTCAGTGACTCGTCTATGCCTGCCATCTTTCTCTCTCGTTTACTCTGCTGACCAGCGCGCGGCGTCTGAATAGTCCTCTGAACGAGGTTCAATCCAGAGATCGCCAGACGGGGTCGTTTCCCTCTTCCAGAACACCGCTTCGGTTTTCAGGTAATCCATCAGAAAATCTGCTGCTTCAAACGCAGCGCGCCGATGCTTGGACGCCGTTGCCACAAAGACGATCGTATCGCCGGGCACCATATCGCCAATGCGGTGCGCGACCAATGAATGGGTCAATGGCCAGCGTTGCCGCGCCTCGCTCATCGCCGCTTCGATCCCGGTTTCTGTCATGGGTGAATAGGCTTGAAGGTGCAGCCCAGTAACTTTGCCCGCCTGAGCTTCAGATCGCACGCGCCCTGAGAAAGAGACGATGCCCCCAGCATTGCCGACATCTTGTTCAAAGGTCTTCAGCAAGGCGGCGCTATCGAGCGGGGCCAGCGAAATACGAAGCATCTAACCGCCTCCGACCGGGGGCATGAAGGCGATCTCGTTGGCTTGTGTGAGCGGTTCATCGTCAAAAATGATTTCGCTATCGACGGCAATTCGCACGCTGGGCTCTAGCAATGCGCCATTGGCTTCAAACCGTAAGTCCAACCAGGATCGAAGGGCGCCTGCGGTTTCGACATGGTCCGGCAGATCAAGGCGCTCTTCAGCGGTTCCAGTGACGTCGCTAAGACGACCAAAATATAGGATTTTCGTCATTCTAGCCCCCAGTCACAGACATGTGGCGTTCCAGTGAGGGATCTTGCCCTCGGCGTTCAATCGCAAACTCGTGGCGCTCAGGTTTCTTGAGTAAGGCGCGATCTAGGCACGCATTGAGCGCAGTTTTCGGGTCGTCTGACTCGCGCAAGGCCGCCCGCAAATCGATATGATCATCCTGACCCAAGCACATGTAGATCCGTCCAGTGCACGTTACGCGCACGCGATTGCACCCGGCGCAGAAATTATTCGTCAAAGGCGTTATGAAGCCCAGACGTCCGCCTGTTTCCTCTATTCTCGTATAGCGCGACGGACCCGCATTCGGATCGACGCGGTCTTCCTGGGTGAGGGTCCATTGCTCGGCCAATTGATCCCGCACCATGGGCAGAGGCACATACTGGTCAATGCGATCTTCGCCGGTTTCTCCGAGCGGCATCACTTCGATCAGTGTCACGTCCACGCCCTTGCTATGGGCCCATTCAATCAAGCTTGGCAGTTCATGCAGGTTTTCATGCTTTAATGCGACCGTATTGAGTTTGATCTTGAGCCCGACGTCGAGCGCCGCCTCGATGCCTCTGAGGACCTGATCCAGCTTCCCACGCCGGGTCACGCGCTCAAATGTGCTGGCGTTAAGCGAATCCAGAGAGACGTTGATCCGTTGCACGCCGTTTTCCGAAAGCATCTGTGCGTGCTGTTCGAGCTGGGTGCCGTTCGTGGTCAGCGTGAGTTCGTTCAACCCATTGCCAAGATACGCGCCGAGGCGCTGAAGAAGTTCCGGCATACCTTTGCGAACGAGTGGCTCGCCGCCTGTGATCCTGATCTTGCTGACGCCGCGGAGAATGAAGGCCCGGGCGACCTGATCGAGTTCCTCAATGCTGAGCAATTCGCGTTTCGGCAAAAACTGCATCTGTTCGGCCATGCAATAGGTGCAGCGTAAATCGCACCGGTCCGTCACAGACATGCGAAGATACGTGACCTGTCGGCCGAACTGATCGACCAGTGGTTTGCGTTCAGGCAGGAGCTTGTCAGGCATCGACCGTCTCCTGCAGCTGGTGAAGATCTTGAACTGTATCGATGTCCTTCGCCTCGAACGCGCTAAGCGGAACAGTGGCGCCGGTGCCTCGTGCCGCGAGAAAGATCGCTTTCGCGCCTTGATCGCCCTCTAATTCCGTCAGGCGTTCGAAATGCTGTCGCTTAAACAGAGCAGGGGGGGTTAGCAGATCATCACTCTTGCTCATGACGGCGGATATTGCCGTAGTCTCTGCTGTTTTAATCAATGTCTCGAAATGAGCGTCCGAAACATTTGGCATATCCGCCAGAACGATCAGGACTTGCTCAATATCGCCGCGCTTGAGGATCGCATTCATCCCGCGCGCGAGCGAGGATGACTGTCCGAGTGCGGCCTGAGGGTTTTCAAGCACCGTCCAACCTAGAGTCTGCAAAATTACGGCACGTTCTGACTGCGCCGGCGCGACGACGGCAATCTTACACGCAGGGGTGGGTGACACTTTGAGCTTTGCCGAATGCTCCAACACGGCTGACCCGTTTAATGGCGCAAGCAATTTGTCTCCTGTTTCAAAGCGTGACGCGCTGCCAGCCGCGAGCATCAGGACGGCGGTTTTCGGGCGGGTCGCAATCGATCGAGCCGGGAAGGCTTCGATAATCTCGGCCAAAGTCGACACGGCCAGCATGGACGCGTCACGTAGTGAAGGAACAAGACCGATTGGCCCTTTGACGCGCTCCACATCCATGCGCGAGACGCCAGCTTCAAGCAGTTTGTTGCACCGGACCGAATGTGTCCGCTGGCTACCCACCGCACCGATGTAAAACGCGGCGCCCGACAGCGCTTGCTGCACCAAAGGCACTTCCCAGGTTCCGTCATGGAACATGAGCACGAACGCGGTCCAGGCATCGTCTTCGGGGTCACGCAAGGCGGACGGCGTATCGAGGTGTTCGATTTGGTCGATGCCCGCCGCATGCGCCATGGCGATGTCTTCTTCATCTACGCACTGCAAATGGACGCCGTAACCGGCAGCTTGCGCAATCGTTGCCAGCGCAAGCGGATCAGCGCCTCGACCGGCGATCCGAAGTCTGAGCTTGGGGGCGTATTCGAACTGAAAGGCGTGCTCGCTAGGTTGTGGATGCTTTGATCGAAATGAGATCAGGCCGTCCAAACTGAAGCGCAGCGAAAGAGCGCGCCGCGCCGCCAACTCCGCTGTTGCGTGACGGACGGCGCGTGCGTTCGGAGCCGGAATAATCAACACTTCGATCGCCCCGCCGCATGGAAGCGGTAAATCGACGAACGGTGAGCCTGCACCATATCTCAGCGCCTTCGCGGCTTTAATGTCTATGGCCTGGCGCGCCTGGAGGGCGACATCTTCATCGATGCAGCCACCTGAGATGTAGCCGACTTGAGATGAGGCACTGACCGCCATAAGGGCCCCGGGCGCGCGCACCGCGCCGCCCTCGGTGCCTGTCACTACCACGAGCGCACACGGATCGCCCGCGTCGATCCAGTCGTTTAAACAAGACAGAACATCAGCGGCGTGTTCGCCATTTGCAGGTAAGGCGGGCATCTAATCGATGTAAATGATGATTTAGATCGAGGCCAGCTTATTCGGCGAGCAGCGCCATAATTTTTGTCAGCGCCGTCGTGTTTTGGCGGTTCGCGGCCATACAGATGTCTTCGTATAGTGAAAGCACATTGTCACCCAAAAGGGTTACAAAAGCCCCACCGCCGGAGGACCCGCCATGTTGCGTTTCTACGAGGGGTGTTCGAAAGCTGGAATTCATTTGTTCAATCAATTTCAGCGCTCGGGGATATGACATCCCCAGCGTTTCCGCTGCCGCACGGATGGATCCCGCCTCGTGCAATGCGCGCAAAAGCGCGGCTTTGCCGGGACCAAATCGCTGGCCAGACGGGAGATCAATTCGAATGCTCAAATGCGAAGACTGTGAGGCCATACCGCTTTACCGTACCACGTTCGCAAGAACCGTAATCACTAGACCCGGTCCGGTTCAACCTCGAAGCGTCCGGTTCGACGGCGGATTTTTAAATTACAGGGCGTTTTGTCCAAGACATCACCCGGGTTCTTCGAGTGGATAAAAAGACCACGATCGAAAGAGGGGGGGGCTCGTCGCTCCACCCGCGCTTAGCCAATACCGCCGTTTCACCAGCCTCATACGCGTGAGGGCTGTCGTATCAATATCGTTTCGGTCTATGGCGTGTCGCGTCCCACAGATCGATAAATTCGATAATCAACATTATGAGAAATAATGTCATTCCTCTATATGACGTGTCTCATTGAAGAATCCGTCAAACAGTGAGGCTGTGCAATGATTGCTCAGCCCTTTACACGTTCCGTTTTGAGGATTGGTACGCCCAACAGGATTCGAACCTGTGACCTACTGATTAAAAGTCAGTTGCTCTACCAACTGAGCTATGGGCGCATCCGAAGGGCCGACATAGTTGAGTGCCCGGCTGGGGTCAACGTTTTTTGACTGCGCAAAATCAGCGCGTCTGCATAATCTTGTTTTTGCCACCTTCGCGGCGCAAACTGTTGTGATGAAAACACTTATTTCTATGTGCCTCACCGCCCTCCTCTGCGCGGCGTGTGCGTCCACCCCGACCCCAGCAGATGAGTCCTCAGATGCAGAGACATCCGGCGCCACAGAGCGCGCGATCCAACAGTCTCAAGACGGCTTTGGCGACGCCGCGCTCTCTCCGCTGGAAGACGTAAATCTCATCCGCGATGAAATTCCTGACTATCTCAAAACGATTAAAAACCCCTACAATATCGAGACCGAAATTTCATGCGATACGATCGCGAGTGAAGTGACGCGCCTTGATGCCTTGCTGGGACGGGATTGGGATGTTCCGCCTCCGGACAAGAAAGGCTTGAGCGACCGCGCTGCCGATGGCGCATCAACCGCGTTTCTGGACACTGTGTCTTCGAGTGCATCTGGCCTCATACCGTATCGCGGAATTGTCCGAACGGTCACGGGCGCGAACAGCCACGCGACCAAGGTGCGTAAGGCCTATGAGCGGGGCTCGCATCGGCGGACTTTCCTGAAAGGCATGGGCATGGTCAAAGGCTGCGCGTATCCGGCCTCGCCGCTGCCTTTGCCGGAAGAAGACTCCATGATTGTCTTTCGCTAGGATGCAGGCTCGGCTTTTGGGCGTGATTTTGTGCCCGCCCAAAGCTCAGAATATTGAGCTCTAAAAGTGGCAAATGTACCGGCCGCGATCTCTGACCGCATCCGCTCCATTAACGCTTGAAAGAACGCGATATTGTGCCAGCTCAGGACCATGGAGCCGAGATACTCTCCCGACCGGATGAGATGGTGTAAATAGGCGCGGGAATAGTCCTGGCTCGCTTCGCATGGCACGGTTTCGTCCAGGGGTGACAAATCCTCGGCATAGCGGGCGTTTTTCAGATTGATGGGTCCCTCCCAGGTCCAGGCCTGTCCGTGGCGGCCCGCGCGCGTGGGCAGAACGCAATCGAACATATCAATTCCGCGTGCAACAGCTTCAATCAAG
This sequence comes from Pseudomonadota bacterium, assembly GCA_038527765.1. Lineage (GTDB taxonomy): Bacteria > Pseudomonadota > Alphaproteobacteria > Caulobacterales > Hyphomonadaceae > Henriciella. The sequence continues at coordinate 34,788 of JBCBFK010000007.1, read as the reverse complement.
TCGATCGGCTTGCCGACGCCCATCACATAGCGTGGCATGTCCCGCGGAAGATGCGGCACGGTCATGTCGATCGTCGCGCACATCTGATCGTGACCTTCACCGACCGCGAGACCGCCAAGCGCAATGCCCCCAAATCCTTGCGCTGTGACAGCCTTGGCCGATGCCTCCCGCAAATCCGGATAATTTGAGCCTTGCACAATTCCAAACAAAGTCTGTGTTTGCCGCTCGCCAAACGCGTCGAGGGACCGCTCGCCCCAATCGAGCGACAGCTTCATTGAGCGCTCGGCCTCATCGTGGCTGCACGGATAATCTGTACATTCATCGAGTTGCATCGAGATGTCGGCGCCCAGCAGATCGGACTGGATCTCAATGCTGCGTGCGGGGGTCAGGCGATGTTCCGAGCCATCAATATGGCTGCGAAACGTGACGCCATCGGCGTCCATCTTGCGCAATTGCGAGAGCGACCAGACTTGAAAGCCGCCACTGTCGGTGAGCATCGGTCCAGACCATTTGCTAAATGCATGCAATCCACCAAGGCGTTGGACCCGCTCCGCGCCGGGGCGAAGCATCAAATGGTATGTGTTGCCGAGAATGATGTCGGCGCCGGTCTGTTTGACCTGATCAGTGTAGAGCGCCTTCACGGTTCCAGCCGTGCCAACTGGCATGAAGGCAGGTGTCCGGATCACACCGCGCGGTGTCGTCAAGGTACCCATGCGAGCGGCGCCATCGGTCGCTTTTATTTGGAATGGAAAGCGCGTCATTCGACGATCAATCTATCTAGGCCGAGGCATCGCAACAGTGCGTTCCGCGCCTTGAAACACTCTTCGGCAAAGTCGGGATCCGCGAGATCTTCAGGGCTCAGACGATCGCGATAGGTGGCGCGGATGACGTCTTGCAGCTCATCGATCTTCGGCTCATCCAGCAACACACCTGGCATGCAATTGGCGCGCTCCTCTGGTGTCATGACCACGCGCAGGCGCAGGCAGGCTGGACCGCCGCCATTGCGCATGGATTGGCGCACGTCGACATATTGAACCCGGCCGATCGGGCCGTTGCCATCGACCATGCGTTCACAAAATGCGCGTGTGCTTTCTGTCTCCTGGGTTTCCATTGGCGCCAGGAGCACGAGCCGGTCTTCTCCGGGCCATTGCAGGAGCTGTGAATTAAACAGGTAGGATCGAATTGCATCCTCGAGCGGAACTTCAGCGTCCGGCACCATGACGGGCTTAAGCTCGAACAGGCCCTCTGATGCGGCTCGGATGGCCGCCAGCGTCTCTTCGGTGTTTTCAAACGCATGCTCATGGAAAAACAGCGTATCTAATGTGCCGACACAGACCACGTCATTATGGAACGCGCCCGCATTGATCGCCTTGGCGGATTGGCGCGCAAAAACGGTTCGCTCGGGCCTTAAACTGTGGCTGCGCGCAATCGACTCGCTGGCCAGACGGGTCTGTCGAGCCGGAAAGCCCGAAACGTTTTCGCCAGCTTCACGGCCATAAACGAAGATTTCGACGCCTTGCGCGCCATGCTCGGCGCAAAGACGGACATGGTTGGCTGCACCTTCATCGGCGAAGTCAGGGTGCATGGGAAGCGGTGAATAGACGTGTGGGTAGAGCTTCCTGATGTCCTCGGGTGTTTTGTTCAGGAACATATGCACAAGCGTTTCCTGTGTATCACGGCCTTCAAGAGAACGATGCAGCATGGAAGACAGATTTGCTGCCGTCATCCGCAACTGCCCATCAGTTGTATCCGCGGAGGGCGACACCGTTGCTGCATTTGCCGTCCACATTGAGCTCGCCGAGTAAGCCGTTTTGAGGAGTCGCGGTGAAATCCGGGCTGCGTTTTGTACAGCATCTCGGATTGAGTTTTGGTAAGCGCCAATTTCGATCAGAAACATCGTGTTGGGTCGCTTGAGTGGTGGGATTACACCCTGAACAAAGCCAGCCTTCACCAGCATGCGCATTTTTTCGAGGCCTTGCAGCGCGGCTTCGCGCGGATTTGAGGCATCGCCCGCATTGTTCTGACTGGCCAGATTGCCGTCAGACATCCCGCCATAATTGTGGCTCGGGCCAATCAGGCCATCAAAATTGACTTCGACTGTTTCGTTGGAAGACATGGGAACCCCTGCCTTGCGCCTGTTGAAGGGCGGTCCTTATCGCCCGAATGGATGTGGTTGGCGTTCGCGTCTCAACAGGCTCAGGGCGAGGCCAAAACAGGGTTGATCGGTCTCTACTTCGGGAATCCGACTGCGCCAAGACGCACCGCTTCATCTGACACCTGACTGGCTTGCGGCCAGGCGCAATAGTCGGCCGCATAGTACGCGCCCGGCCGGAAGTTTCCCGAATGCCCGGGTCCACCAAACGGCATCGCGCCGCTGGCGCCGGCCGTAGGACGATTACGGTTCAAAATCCCGGCTTTCATCTCTGCATGGGCGCGCAACCAAAGCGCGTCATCATCGCTTACGAGGCCGCCAGACAAGCCATAATGAGTATCATTGGCTATGTTGATCGCGTCGTCAAAACTGTCGACACGTATGATCTGCATCAGCGGTCCAAACAATTCTTCGTCAGGGATGTCTTGGGCGTCGGTGACATCAATCACGCCCGCCGTCACAAAGGCATCGCCGCGATCAAGGCGTTTCAAGCGCCTCAGCGACTTGCCGCCTTTCTTTGAGATCATCATTTGGAACTCGAGCGCGTTTTGTGCGGCTTGCTCTGACACCAGCGGCCCCATAAAGGCCCCCTCTTCTGTGTGGTCGCCGATTTTAAGCCCCTTCGCCCGCGCGACAATCGCGTCGACGACTTGATCGCCCCACTTTCCCGTCGGTAAAATCACGCGCCGGGCGCACGAGCAGCGCTGGCCTGTCGTAAAGTAAGCTGATTGCGCGGCAACATCTGCAGCAGCCTCGATATCAGCAGGATCCCAAATGATGAGCGGATTGTTGCCGCCCATTTCGAGGGCCAAAATGACCTCCGGGCGTCCTGCAAAGTGCCTGTGGAAGAACAAGCCTGTTTGCGCCGATCCGGTAAACAAGAGGCCATTAATGTCGCCATCCAGAAGAGCTGCTCCCGTTTCACGTCCGCCTTGGACGATGTTCAAAACGCCGCCAGGAAGCCCTGCGGCCTCAAACGCATCGGCCATGACATGCGCCACTGATGGTGCAAGTTCTGAGGGTTTGAACACGCAAGTGTTTCCTGCCAGCAAGGCGGGCACGATGTGCCCATTTGGCAAGTGTCCCGGGAAGTTGAAGGGGCCGAACACGGCCATGACGCCATGCGGGCGGTGGGTTAAGTGCATCGAGCCGAAGGCGGCTTCACTAAAGGCTGTTCCAGCGCGCTCGACTTGAGCCTTGATCGAGATGCCAACCTTTGCAGCCATTGCGCCGGCTTCAGCTTTCGCTTCCCACGCGGTTTTGCCCATATCCTTGCTGATGGCCTCAGCGATTTGGTCAGCGCGCTTTTGAATTTCTTCCGCATACGTCTCGAGGATCGTGGTTCGATCATGTTGAGGTCGGCGGGCCCAATCGGATTGGGCTTTTCGAGTGGCGAGCACGGCTTCTGAGACCTGGTCGGCGCTGCTCGCTTGCCCGTCCCAGCTCGTTTCACCGTTTGCAGGATTGGTCTTTTCGAACCAATCATCCTTTCCATCTGACCATCGTCCATCGATATAAACGCTTTTGGCCATACTAACTCCTCAGCCAAATGCGGGCTTTATCGCCGCGCTTTAATTTTAATCTTTCCAAGGTCTCTTGGGTCGTCATGAAACGGGTTTCACCGATCACGGCGCCGTCCACGAGACACGCGCGATAATTCTCGAGATCCGTGCGTGCAGCAATCCCTGTCGCGCCAGTCGCTGGTCCCACTTCGAGTTCCATGATCCGGCTTTCACGCGAGGTGCGCAGAGAGTCCCGAGACACTTGCATGATCGGGCCTCCGTCAAAAATGTCGACGACGCGTTCAAACGAAAAACCTTCCCATTCCAGCAGCTTGAATGCCGGTACTCCATCCGTGTGGCAGCGCCCGATCACTTCGCGCGCTTCGTCTGGCAGAAGATCCACATAGATCGGATACTTCGGCATCAGATCGACAATGAATTGATTGTCTGTGGTGGCGGAGAGCTGATCGGCTTCCGGGAACGTCATCTTGAAGAAATGCCGCCCAAGGCACTCCCAGAAGGGCGTTTCTCCATTCTGATCGACGACGCCGCGCAATTCCGCGATAACCTTTTCACCGAACCATTCCGGGCGTGTGGTCATCAACAGATAGCGAGACTGGGCAAGGAGGCGTCCCAAACCGCCTGCGCCGCGATGCTGCGGTCGTAGGAACAGCGTTCCAACCTCTGTACACCCCACGAATTCATTGGTGAGGATCAGGGCATCCATATCAAATCGGCGTTCAGCCTCTGAGCTCGCTTGAGCGAGCGTGATGATGCGATAGTTGAAGAACGGAGATTTGATTCCGACACCAGCTTTGACCGCACTGCAGCCCGCCAATTCGCCCGTATCGGTGTTCTCGAGCATCATAAGATACTTGCCATATTCCGGCTGATCGAGCGCGCCGGCAAATGAGGCTTCGGCTTTTTCGAGGTTTTGTCGGAGGATGCCTTCGTCTTCCGGCAAAGAGGTGAAGCCGGGCCCCGATTCAACGGCCATAGAGTAAAATTCATCAAAATCCGACAAAACGGCCGGACGCATTACATAAGGCGAATTCATCCCATCAGTGCCTTGATCTTACGCGCATTAAGTCGGCCATGTCCGCCTTGGTTTCACGCTTTTGAAAAAACAACAAGCCCCGGACGTGATCGTCCGGGGCTCGGGATTAAGGTTTTGCTTGAGAGTTAGACGTCGCCAACGATGGCCGCCAGCTCGTCCTCTGCCCCTGCGAGGCGTTCTTCGACATCGCCACAAGACTCAGGCGCGTTGCCGATGACGACAAGATCGTCGCAACGCTCTTTCTCTTTTTTGAAGTCGTTCACTTTGTTTTGTGCCTCAAAGATTACCAGCGCACGCGCGGTGTTGTCTTCGGCCGCCATGAAGTCGATCCAGCCACGGCCACCACGATTGTTCGCATTGCGGAAGGCTTCGCGAGCCCCGGAACGATCTTCGCGCTCATATCGTGACTGACCAACCAGAACCCAAGCGAGACCGGCGTCAGAAAGTCCGCCTTTATTGATCGCCTTGATCAAGGCGTCTTCGGCGTCTGCCCAGTTTTGCAGCTCGCTATAAGAGCGACCCAGGCGTTCATACATTTTGCCGTCCGGAGCCATTTCTGCAGCGCGCTCAATCACCGGAATCGCCCGATCAAACTCGCGGGCGACTTGATAAAGGTTCGCCAGCAGTTCGAGCCGCTGATAATTGGCCGAAATGCGGCCCGCATTCATTTCCTTTTCGAGGATTTTCGCGGCTGCATAAGGCACGTCAAACGAGTTGTAAAAGTTCACAACGCGCATCAGCTCGTCTTCCGTTTGCAGGATACCGCCAAGATACATGGCCTTCTGAACCTCGAAGGCTTTGCGGTCTTGTCCGCCGCGGAAATAGTCACCTGCAATGGCGTCCCATAGCTGACGGTCGGACGGGTCGCGTGCGAGCAGGATTTCCAGCAGCTCTGCTTTCTTCGCGAAATTGCCGGTTTTGTCATAGAGGAAGATGAGGAAGTCGTAGACCTGACGTTCGGCCCCTGGTCCGTCGTCCTGGAAGACTTGCTCTGCCCAGTTCAAGGCCTCTGGAAAGCGATCCATCTGCTGGTAAAGCACCGCGAGGGTCCACTTTTGCGAGCGATCCGGCACACCGCCGACGCTCATCCAACGGTCGTAATACTCCAAAGACTTCTCTTTGTTGTCCGTCGTGAGGTAGAGTTGAGCAATGTTGTAATAGGTCGACTTGACGTTTTCGCCGGCAATGAAGCCGCGGGCGATCATCGTTTCAAGGTCACTGATCGCGCCGACATAGTCTTCAGTTTGGATTTTGATGGCGGCGCTCAGCTGCATGGCGGCGCCTTCTTCATAGCAGTTTAATTCCTGAGCCCGCAGCGCGTTCAACGCCTGCAAAGCTGCTTGTGGGTTTTCATTCACCATCAGCTCGGTTTCAGCCTTGAGGTAATTCTCAGCATTGGCTGAGCTGAACTGTGTTTCCTCACACGCTTGAGCGGCAGCAGTGCCGACGCCGATAGACGTCATGATGGCAATTGCGGCTGCGCCTTTCATGAACTTCTTAATCATTTCGTTTCACTCCTCTCCGCCTCGTTGGGCGATCTCTTCCTTTGAACCGGAACTTGTTCCAGATTTCAAGCACTTCAAACGATAAGTTGAAGCTTTTCCTCAGCCCACTACTCATCATAGTCCTATGGTTTCATTCTGAACTCAAGTGGATAGACCACACCTCTCACTGTTACGGGTGATCCATTGCGAATTTGTGGCGCGAATTTGACCTTTAAGATGGCGTTTCGAGCAGCGCGTTCGAACACCTGATCTGTGCATTTTGCATCCACTTCAAACGGCTCGCCGCGGGGCGATACAGAGAGGTGCACTTCGCAGGCTCCTTCTATCCCCCTTCGGATTGCCTGGGAGGGATAAATCGGGACAGGTGGTGTGATCGGCAGGATTTCGCGCTCGGGAATGTGCCCGACCATTTTCGGCATCATGTCTTTGAAATCTCTCTTTCCATAATCAGCGGGCGCGGCGCCAATGTAATCGCCGATCGGTGTGATCACGTCTTTCACTAGTTCGGATTGTGGCGGGAGGCGCGGTGGCGGATCGATCTCAGCGGGTCGGATCGGTTTGAGGGATAAATGCTCAGGCTCAGGATCGTGCGTGGCCTCTATAAAAGGTGTGACGTCATAAATCACTTGCGCTGGCGGTTCGAAATCATCGACGACAATCAAAGACCGCATCGCCCCAAAGAGCCCAAGCGTGATCACCGCCGCTGGCAAAGCAATCACGGCGATACGCATTCGAGGAGACTGCCGAAACTGCGGCGACGTGATGATGGACAGTGTGCTCATTTGTCTTCCTCCAGCTTATTATGTCATAAAGTAACATAACGTAATTATATGACATATGCAAGTTAAAAAGAAAGGGGAAGCCGTCGGCCTCCCCTTCCCTATCTCAGATGCAGAGTGGTTTAACCGTCGAGTTTGAACTCGAGCGGATAGACGACGTTCCGCCGTTCCGCCGCTTGTCCCCGAATGATCTTCGGCGCAAATTCGACGCGGCTCACGGCGCGTTCTGCTTCGCGTTTGAAGACACGATCGCTACAGTCGGCTTCAACATTGTAAGGCTTACCGCGTGTATCCACGTCGAAACGGACATCGCATGAGCCTTCGATGCCCCGCTCCGCTGCGCGCGACGGATACGTCGGAACAGGTGGGCGGATTGGCTGAGCATCGCGGTCAGAAATGGCCACCGGGTCAATCGCCAGAGAGTTCAATCGCGTTGACGGGATTTCACTCGGCGGAGCGCCTTGAATGTTTGGCGTCGGCAGGTCGATGTCAGACTTGCTGGCCGTCAGCTTTGGTGGTGGTGGCGGCTTGTCTGCATTGTTTAGCTTGCGCGGTTTATTTCGCGCGCGCCGCGTAACTTCCTCTTCCTGAGCCTCAGGCGTAATGCTCTCAAGATTATACTCGCGAAGATTATCGGGTTCCTCAAAATCCGCGCTGATCAAGAGCCGCATTGAGTGAAAGAGGATCAGTGTAACAACAATCGCGATCGGTATCCCAATCGCAATACGGATCAATGGATTAGCAAACATCGAATCCCTCCTCTATTGGTTCACGACCGACAATGGGACACGTCCCAAATTGTCGACCTCGTTGACGACCTCCATGAGGTCAATGAGCACCCCAGCTTGAGCTTCAGAGTCCGCTTGTACGACGAGACGTCCTTTCGGATTGTCTTCGCGTAGCTCACGAATACGGAAGCCAACTTCTGACAGCGGAACCACTTGCTTGTTCATGTAGATTTCGCTGTTGCCATCAATCGCGATCAAAATGCCGAGCGGATTTTGCCGCTCTTTATTGTTCACGTCGACCCGGTCAATCTCAACGCCAGGCTCACGAATGAACTGAGCTGTGACGATGAAGAAGATCAGAAGGATGAACACCACGTCGAGCATTGGCGTGAGGTTGACATCATCTTCGGCGCTGCTCGCGGCTTCGCGTGCTTTACGTGCCATATCTAGCCTCCTCTAGCCTGCAGAACGGACGATATTCACCCGCTCCATTTGTGCATCATATGCGATGTCACGCACTTCGATAATCGTCCCGGTCCGAGCTTGCGGGTGGGCTTGAATGATCAAGGCACTTTCCGGGTTCTCGGCGCGGGCGCGCTCCATGCCACCGCGGACCGCTGAAATGTCTGTCAGTTTCCGGTTGACCCGGATCTGATCGCTTTCATCGATGTAAACGATGATCGCAGGCGCAGGATTGCTCGGCGCATTCGTTTGCGGTGGAGGTGGCTCAGCTCCCAGTGCTTCTTCCTGAATGAAGGTCGAAGTCACGATGAAGAAGATGAGCAGAATAAAGACCACGTCGAGCATCGGTGTCAGATCGACAGCAGCTTCGTCACTTGGGCGACTTGCACGTCCTCTCATCAGCCAATCTCCATCTGGTCTTCAACTTCCTGAACAACCCGGCGAACCTTTTTGTCCATTCCAGTTGCGAACGGAATGCCTGAGATCGACGCCACCATGCCCGCCATTGTCGGGATCGTAGCTTGCGACACACCGCGTGAGAGCGCTTTTGCGTCTGCACCATCAGTGATCGCCATGTTATCGAACACAGTCACCATTCCTGTCACCGTTCCGAGCAGTCCGAGCAGCGGCGCGAGCGCCACCATGGCTTTTGCAAACGAGACATTTGCCTGTGCCTTTTGGCGGACTTCAGAAACCAGTTTGTCTTTTATCCAGTGCGCGAGTTTAGACTTCCGATCGGAGCGCGAACGCCACTCCGAAAGAGCCTCCTCAGCAACAGAAGCATGGGCGATGCGGAAGTAGAACAAGCGCTCCAGGATCAGGGCCCACATGATGAATGTGGCCCCCATGATCCATAGAAGCACTGGCCCTCCGCGGGCCAAGAACTCCTGAAGTTCGGTCATTCCCAACATATTCGGGCTCCCGATCCAGGGCGGCTTACGCCATCCCTCCGCGTTCCGCACGCTCGGCCACGAGGCCTGCAGCTTGCTCGTCCAGGATCTGCTGGTTACCGCGTGCCATGGCAGCTGCCAGAGCGTGAGTGAGCAGAAGTGGAATAGCAGCCACCAGACCAAGCACTGTGGTCATAAGCGCAACTGAGATACCGCCCGCCATCAGTTTCGGATCACCGGCACCGAAGTTTGTAATCGCGGTAAAGGTAATGATCATACCGATAACCGTACCAAGCAGACCCATAAGCGGGGCCACCGCAGCCAGCACTTTAACAATGTCGTTGAAGCGCTCGATTTTCGGAGATTCGCGAAGGATTTGCTCGTCGAGCTTCAGTTCGAGGGTCTCAAGATCAGCGTTCTTGTTGGTCTCGTACGCTTCGAAGACGCGTGCCAGCGGGTTGCCGTCGCCAGCTTGCTTCGTTTTCGCGGTCGCGCGGATCGAGTTGCCCATGAAGAAGAGCGTGATGATCTTGTAGAGCGCGACGGTCAGACCGAAGATCAGAAGACCGATAACGATGTAACCGATTGTGCCGCCTTGGCCGATGCGCTCAGCAAGACTTGGCTTGTCGCCTTCGATTTTGAACAGTTCACCACGGTTCGGGTCGAATGGAACCGTCATTGTTTGACCAGCATCAGCGCGGATCAGTGAGTTAAACGCGCTGCGGAAACGTCCGCCAGGCTGACGCTCAAGCTTTTCCAAGAAGAAGTCGCCGCTGCCTGCACGCTCGATCGTGACAAAGCCAGCATCATTGTTGGTTGCTGCGATGAACGTACCAACGCGGGTCACTTCAACGTCTTGGACAGACTCGTCAGAGCCGCCCATGGAGACAGGGGCTGTGAACGTCTTCACTTCTGACTGAGCGATCATCTCGCGCAAAATGGCCTTTGGCAGGCGATCAAGCTCTTCGCGCGTTGGAAGCGCAACAGCTTCTGCAACTTCAGAAAGCGCCTCAAAGCGTCCTGGGTAGTCGAAGCTTGCGAGCGATTCGCGCATCAGAGGCTGAACCTCACCAACAACGGCGCGGAACTCACCGACCAGCTGACCAAAGTCACCGGCCTGTTCTTGAAGCTCGGCGTCGAGTTCATTGATTTGTGCCTGATACTCATCGAATTGAGCGCTGAGCGCATTGCCGCGAGCGTTCGCAGCATTCAATTCGCCGCGAGCTTGCTCCATCTGTGCAGCTTGCTCAGATGTTGCACGACGGAACTCGTCAAGGCGCGTTTGATTATCAACTGAGAGCTCTTGGCTATCTTGCTGAACGCGATTGAGAATGTCTGTAAGAGACGTTTGTGCCATTGCTGGCAAGGATGCGACCATTGAAGCACCAGCGAAAGCTGCCGCGATCCCAATGGTTTTAAGTGATTTCGTGAACGGTTTCATGTGTTCTTTCCTCAACTCCATTGGGGCTTACTGAACAGCAAGCTTGGTGGCTGGAACGTACATAACATCCTGAGTACGCTTACCCTGGATAATGCGAATCGCTTTTTCGATCTCCGCTTTGTAGCGGTTCTCGAGGTCGACCCAAGACGAGGTCTCACGGTCGTAGCGTTTCGCGTAACGACCAGTCGGGTCCATGTAGACCAGAGCCACACGTCCGAAGAGGACCATGTCGACCGTGACGTCCTTGTCGTCGACGCTGATGGTCTCTTTCCAAGTGTCCGTCTTACGACCGACTTCCATTTCTGCGGTGTAGGCATCCATGATTTGGCGATAGCGCTCGGTCACTGAAATCGCTGGATCGCTGAGATATTCGCGAAGGCGCGCAATCCGGTCCTTACGCTCTTCGAGACGAAACGGCAGATCGGCGTCGATGAACGCGTCAAGATCGTCAATCAAGGTCTCAAGCATTGGGACGGTCTGAGAGGTGATCTCGTCCACACGGCTGAGCTGATCGGTAAGCGACGCGATTTCGCGCTCTTGGCTTTCGACGGCGGCTTCTTGCTGCCGCGCGTAGAGCTCGGCGGCGGTCTTACGCTGCAAGAGCGTCCGGAATTCACCGACCATGTCTGAGCGCTCGTCATCGAGCTGGTTGATTTGCTGCTGAACTTGTTCGGCGCGGCGTGTCGCCTGTTCGCCGGTCGCGATCGCGCGATCCAGTCCCTGTGCAACGGACGGCGCGGCAAAGCCGACGACGATCGATGCTAGAATGGCTCCGCGAGCCGGTGTCAGAACATTCTTCATGAAGTCTGCCTCTCACTCTCCAATTGATGCGCCGCCACCTGGCGCCGCTAAAAACTCTTTAACGTTCCGAGCGTTGCCGGAACACTCTAATGTTCGGGACAAACACACACCCCGAAAAGGTATCAAGGGAAATTGGGCAAAGCCCACCTCCTCCCAAAATTGTGACCACGCGACTTTGTCGTCCTTATTATTCTACGCAGCGAACGGGATTAACCGCTGGTCATCTTCGCATACCTTGCCACCTCTGCAAAATGCTCAACTGCTTGTCAAACTCTCATTCATAATTGAGGCAGTTGCAAGGCTTTTTTGAAATAATATTACATATTGGGTTCGAGATGAAACCACGTGTGGTTGGACAGCGGTCAGTTTATGCAAGGAAAGGTGGCTGGGGTGCCAGGATTCGAACCTGGGAATGCCGATACCAAAAACCGGTGCCTTACCACTTGGCGACACCCCAACTGAGCGGCGGACATACCCAATCTCATTTTCGCTTGCAACACCCAAAACACCGCACCTGATCCGGGAACTGCATTTTTACGGGTCGAGCGCGCAGACTTGTGCCTGCGACCAAATCACAACTGACCTTGAAGATCTTTGTGTTTTGACAAATTGAATATTAACGACCATATCGTTATCCGATAAATGACAAACCGGAGCAACTGCGCTTATGAAAACCTTTTTCGCATCCTTAGGCGGTGCCGTCATTGGCTCCATCGTCGGGCTTTTCCTTCTCTTCTTCGTCGGTATGGCGATGATCCAATTCGCGATCAATGACGCGATCAGCTCAGCTGGACCTGCGACCGGGCAAGATGATGGCAATCCAATCATCCTCACGCTGGATCTACGGGAGGGCTTTGCGGACCAGGCCGCTTCTACCGGACCTGAAGTCTTTTTTGGCGAAGGCGTCGGCTTCATCGACGTGATCGCAAAACTGGATGCGGCAGCTTCGGATGATCAGGTCAAAGGCCTGTTTTTGCGAGGCAGCGAGTTTGGCATTGGCTCGTCGCGCTCTGAAGAGTTTCGAGATGCATTCCTGAACTTTAAAGCTTCGGACAAATTCATCATTGCCCACAGTCAGGGCAATTATGGCGGTGGACCGTCGACCTATCGGGCACTTGCGAGTGCAGATGAGATCTGGGTTCAGCCCGGCACCGACCTGATTGCGAGTGGCCTCGCACTTGAGACCCTGTTCTTAAAAGGTCTGTTCGACAATCTCTCCGTAACCCCGGAATTTGAAGCGTTCTACGAGTATAAGAATGCCACGAACACTTACAAAGAAGAGACCTATACGGAGCCGCATCGTCTGGCGATGACAGAACTGGCGGAGTCGCTCTGGGAGATTTCGCTGCGTGATATCGCAACCGATCGCGGCATGAGCGTCGCAGAGGTTCGAACGGCACTCGAATCAAGTCCGATGAGTGCTGAAAGAATGGTCGATATGAATTTGGCGACCAGTTTGGGATGGCCCGAAGATGCGCTGGATGCCGCCCTGGCGCGCGCAGGCGGTGACGCGATTGCGATCTCAGTTTCTTCCTATACCGAGCCAACGTCTCCGTTTGGGTCCCCTGTCATCGCGGTTGTTGGCGGACAAGGCCCGATCGTGACGGGTGATGCTGGCGGGAGCTTCTTACAAGAGGGCAACGGCTTCGCGTCTGATACCATCGCCGAGGCGATTCTTGCGGCGGGCCGAGACGACGACGTCGAAGCCATCGTTTTCCGCGTAGACAGCCCCGGCGGCTCTCCATCGGCTTCTGACCAAATCTGGCGTGCGATCGAGCGGATCCAGGAAGAAGAGCAAAAGCCTGTCATCGTCTCAATGGCCTCCGTCGCAGCGTCTGGCGGCTATTACGTCTCCACCGGCGCGGACTGGATTATCGCCAACCGCACGACGATCACCGGATCGATTGGGATCTTTGGTGGCAAGTTTGCGATCGAAGAAGGCTTGGCCCGGATTGGTGTGAATGCTGAAACGATTAAAGTCGGCGGTTCGTTCACCGGAGCGTTTTCCACGATGGAAGGGTTCACCGATGAACAGCGCACCATGGTTCGCTCCTGGTTGCAGCGCGGCTATGACCGGTTCACCTCGCTTGTTGCCGAGGGACGTGGCTTGTCGCTGGAGCAAGTCGATGTGGTTGCCCGCGGCCGGGTCTGGAGCGGAGAAGACGCGCTGGCGAACGGACTCGTCGACGAACTCGGCGGCCTGACGACGGCAATCGCCAAAGCGAAGGAAATGGCTGAAATCGAGGCGGATACCCAAGTACGCATCGTAAGCTATCCGATGAGCATGGGCGGATTGCCGTTCTTCTCCTCCTCAGCGGGGGCGACGGCTCAGGAGTTGAAGGCGCTGGGACAATTGGCGGACGCGATCAATGATCCAACCATTCAAGCCTTGATTACAGAGGCTGAGAGTGCACGGAATTCGCGGGTTCAGGCGCGCATGCCGAGCTTTATCGAGCGATAGACACAAATTGAACTGCAAGAAGGCCTTCCGACCAAGCGTTGGAAGGCCTAATTGTTTGGTCGAGTAAAACCGCGTCGCCGCACCGCATCGCCTTTTCGGTCGAGTGATCACATATAGAGCTAAACCAAAGGCCGGATGACATGCCCGATACCCTTCGAGATCGAGACGTTCGCTTCCATACAAGCGAGACCGCCGAAACCATGGCGGATGTCCGCCATGAAGTTGATCGGATTGATCGGTTACTGGTCGCTTTGTTGGTAGAGCGACAGTCCTTCATGGATGCCGCTGCCCGGATCAAGGGACAGCGCAAAGCCGTTCTGGATCGGCCGCGAATCGAAGATGTTGTGGCGAAGGTCAAAGCCGAAGCCGAGCGCCAGGGTCTCTCAGCGGCGATCGCGGAGCCCGTTTGGCGAACCCTCATTGATCGCTGTATCGCTTATGAGTTTGAGTCTTTCGATCGCCTCAAACCGGGTTTCGACAAGTCGTAACTGGCCTTCGCGCAAGCCTCTATGGTTTGCGCCAGTTCATCCTTCAATGCGGATAAGAGAGTCGCAGCTTCAACACGGTTGAGTTGGGTCTCCCCTCTTCCTCTATGTTCAACCTCTGCGCAGCGTTCCGCAAAAGCCGTCGCGCCGATGCTCAACCCAGCGCCTTTTAGGGCGTGCGCCGCATCGGCCCATTCTGTCTGGGCCATGCTGGGGTCCAGCATCCGACCCCAGGTGTCGGCTTGGTTGCGAAAGATGTCCAAGACCTCATCGGCGAGATCGACATCCCCGCCCGTCATGGTGAGAAGGTGTTCAAGATCAATCTGCATCCCTGTGCCCCTGCGCTTCTCTTAACATTACAAATTCGTTTGATGTGCTTTTTTGTTTCGCGAGCACTTCCCGTTAACGCGATTCTGGTTTAATGATATTCGATATGGTTATGGGGTAAATTATGACCGGTATGCTCATTGCAATTCGCAACTTCACCATCGCACTTCTTTTGAGCTGGATGGGCTTTTCGCTTACGCCTGACTCAGAGGACGATAAAGGCTCTGACGCGCGCGCTCCCGTGAGCAGCGCGATGGGACTTTTTGGCGGCTGAGACAGACAGTGGGCGAACGCCCCGCAATAGGTCTATAAGGCCGGAATGCCGCTCGGACTGTATCTCTACAAAACCCTGACGTTTATGATCGCGCCCTTCTTGGGCGCGTTCTTTCGTAGGCGTGCTAGTCATGGCAAAGAGGATGCAACGCGCATTCATGAGCGGTTCGTACGAGATGCGCCAGAACGGCCTGAAGGCGAGCTGATTTGGTTCCACGCTGCGAGTGTCGGCGAATCTCAGCTTCTATTGGAAGTGGCCCGGCGGATCATTGATAGAGGGCCAACTTCGGCAACCTTCTTGTTCACGTGTCAAACGCAAACCGCTGCTGCATGGGTGGGCGAAGCTTTGCTTCAAGACGAACGTCTCGGCAAAGCCAATACGATCCATCAAATGGCGCCCGTTGATACGCCGAGCAATGCTGAGCGCTTTATTGCGCATTGGCGGCCTGATGCGGCGGTATTTGCTGAAGGAGAAATTTGGCCAAATCTCTTGCTAGCTCTGGCACGACGCAAAACTCCGGCCGCGTTGATCAATGCGAGGATGACCGAGAAAACCATCTTGGGATGGATGCGGTGGCCCAAGATGGCTGCGCGGGTGTTCGGCACCTTCCAAATCCTCATCGCAGCAGATCTTCAAACCAAGACAGGGCTTGAGGCGCTGTCTCAGCGCGATGTGCTCAATCCAGGCAATCTGAAATCGGCGCTCCCCTCCCCGGCTGTGGACGAAGTTGAGTTTAGAGCTGTTTCTCAAGTGATCGGAGAGCGTGCAACTTTGCTTGCAGCCTCAACCCATCCCGGCGAGGAAGCGCTGATCATAGACGCCGTCATACAAATGTCGCCGCGCCCCTTTTTGATCATCGCGCCGAGACATCCAGAACGCGGCGATGAGGTCGATGCCCTCCTGTCTTGCACCAAACTCGCGATCGCGCGGCGTTCAGAGGACGATCTCGTGACCGCACAAACCGACGTCTTACTGGCGGATACGATCGGTGAGATGGGGCTTTGGTATCGGTTGGCTGATGCCGTTTATCTCGGTGGCGGGCATACTCCTGGCATTGGCGGTCACAATCCGCTAGAGGCGCTTCGATTGGGCAAGCCGATTTTGACTGGCCCGAGCCTGTTCAATTTTTCAGATCTGTCCAAACGCCTCGTGCAGCATGAAGGCTTCACAATTGTTGAAGACGGAGAGGCGCTGCTGGGCGCGTACCCGCCAGCACAGGTGTCGAAAAGCATGTTGGAGATGTTGGAGTCTGACGCCCTCGGTCCCATTTCCAAAACCATGTCTGCTTTGACGCCCCTTTTGCCTTCTATTGAGCCTCAATCATGAGAGAACCTCGCTTCTGGGCGCGTGATGTGGATCCAAAGTCGCGTGAGGCTGCGCCGTTGATGCGGTTTCTGTTGACGCCGCTGGCATGGGTCTACGCCTCTATGACCGCCCGGCGGATCGCGAAAACGGTCCCGCAATCGGTATCGGCAAAAGTGATATGCGTTGGAAACCTGACCGCGGGCGGGGTTGGGAAAAGCCCTGTTGTTGCAACCCTGCGCAAACGGATCGAAACCAAGTATGGGTTGCGCGTCGCAAGTCTAAGCCGGGGCTATAAAGGCAAACTAAAAGGACCTTTGAAGGTCGACCCAGCGCGTCATACGGCGCGAGATGTCGGCGACGAACCCCTCATGCTTTCCCGGGGTGGTGAAGCCTGGATTGGCGCCGATCGCGCAGCCGCAGGACAAGCCATGGCACAAGACGGGGTTGAGATTATCCTGATGGATGACGGACATCAAAACCCAGGTTTAAAGAAGGATATATCACTGGTCGTCGTGGATGCTGTCATGGGGTTTGGAAACGGCTTCGTCATCCCCAAAGGACCGCTCCGAGAACCGGTTCTTGAAGGATTGTCGCGCGCCGACGCAGTTATCGTCCTCGGCGACGGAAATCCACCAAAGATATTGCAGGATAGCGGGCGTCCCATGACGTTCGGTCGCGTCACGTCTTCAACACAACCGGAGCAACGCCCCTATGTCGCGTTTGCAGGAATCGGCCGTCCGGAAAAATTCTTCGAGACGTTGCAAACTCTTGGTTTAGAGGTCCGCGACGCGGTTCCGTTTCCGGACCATCATACGTTTTCGAAAGCTGATCTTGGCTACTTAAAGCAATTGGCGAGCGACCGGGACGCGACTCTGGTCACCACTGAAAAAGACTATGTTCGCCTGCCCGCAGAATTTCGCAACAAAGTGGTGGTATTGCCCATCGAGGTGCAGTTCGATCAGCCGGACATGCTCGACAAGCTGATAGCAAATGTGATCAAACCCGGCGCGCATGGCTAGAACAGAGCAACAATACATTCGCCCCACGGACATTGATGATCGGTCGACGTTTCGACAGCGATTGATGTGGCGGATTGAGTCAATCGCATGGGACATGATCTATTGGGGGCCCATGAAGGCCCTGGGCCCTGATCGCGCGTCCAATTTTTTGGGCTGGTTGATGAAGTCAATTGCGCCTCTGTTCTCTCAGAACAAAACCGTTCTTAGAAACCTGAAACTCGCTTTCCCAGACAAGAGCGATGAAGAGCTCGAGAGAATCGCAAAAGCGTCATGGGAGAGCGTTGGTCGGACTGCTGGAGAGCTCCCGCACCTGCCAAAGATCGATCCATATAACGGAGACCGGGTGGTCGTTGAAGGAACCGAACATCTCGATGCTTTAGAAGCCGCTGATCAAGGTGCTGTGTTCGTATCCGGTCACTTTGCAAACTGGGAAGTGATGGCGGCCGCGATTTGCAATCGTCCTGTCGACTGTCTCATCACCTATAGAGCCCTCAATAACCCTTTCATTGATCGTAAGCTCAATCAGGTCCGTCATGATTACGGCATTGGCGTCCTGACGCCTAAAGGCCTCGGCACACGTGAAATTATGCGCGCCTTGAGCGACCATCGATGTGTTGCGCTGATGAATGACCAGAAGTTCAATCAAGGTCTGGCGGTTGAGTTTTTCGGACACAAAGCGATGACTGCGCCTGGGCCTTCGCGGTTGGCCCTGAAATATAAGGTCCCGATCGCGCTGGTGACGACCCGCAGGACCGGACCGGCGCGCTTTAAAGTGACCGTGCACCCGCCATTCTTACCGGAGCAGACCGGGGACACAGAGGACGACGTCCGCACATGCGTCGAGCGGATTACAAAAATGATCGAGGCCGAAGTGCGTGAAAATCCAAGCCAGTGGTTCTGGCAACATCGGCGCTGGCCGAAAGAGGCTTGGCGCGACGCAGGGGTGATGTGAATCCTGTGCAAGCATAGCGATTGCGCTATCTCTCCCAAAGCAATTTAAGGAGCCCCAAATGCCCCCTCTTCTAGACCTCATCGCGATTGTGGCGCTTGGCTTTTGCGCAGCCTTGGGTTTGGGATCTCTGCTTGTCCCGAGCTGGGCTGCAGGTGTCGTACGATTGGTGGCGGACCCCAATCCTGACAAACCTGGCGGATTTTCCGAGTTCAGAGCGACTTATGGCGGTTTGCTTTTGCTGATCCATACCAGCGTGCTGATCATCCTGCTGCAGGGACAGCTCGACCTCACCTATAAGGTTTTTGCGTTATTCCCCGTCGCGATGGGTTGGGTCGGCGCAGGCCTCGGGCGCACGCTCTCGCTGGTGCTCGACAAGGAACAAAATCGTTCGAATGGTCTTATTCCCGTTTGGATTCCAATGGAATTCGTCTTAGGCTTGATGATCTTGGCGCCGATATTCGGGCTACAAGCCTGATTGGAGACAGACAATGACGGACCGTCGTGAGACGAACCGCAAATCGAATCGCAGACCGAAGCGCCCTTCCAAAGGAACGAGGCGTCCCTCCAAAGGCATCGATACAGATTGGCAAGAGGGTGAGCGTATCGCGAAATACCTGGCCAGGGCGGGTGTCGCGTCCCGGCGTGAGGCCGAGGCCCTCATCGAACGCGGCGAAGTACGGGTCGATGGTCGTAAGCTGACAACGCCCGCGTTCAAAGTCACCGGCCGAGAAGACATTCGTGTTTTTGGAAAACGCGTCGAGGCGCATGAGCCAGTACGGGTCTGGAGATACCACAAGCCCGCTGGGCTGATTACGACCACCTCGGATCCAGAGGGACGCCGGACGATCTTTGACGAGCTGCCCAAAGCTCTGCCGCGAACCATCACGATTGGCCGCCTCGATCTCACGACAGAAGGCATTTTGCTCCTGACCAATGATGGTGGATTGGCGCGGGCCATGGAGCTCCCGAAAACCGGTTTTATTCGCCACTATCGCGCGCGCGCCCACGGCGAGGTGACACAGGAAAAGCTTGATACCTTGCGCGGCGGGATCACCCTTGAAGACGGGACGCGCTTCACGTCGATTGAAGCTGAGTTGGAACAACAAACCGGGACCAATAATTGGATCAATGTGCGTTTGACCGAAGGCAAAAACCGCGAAGTCCGAAAAGCCATGGAGCATCTGGGTTTACAGGTGAATCGTTTGATCCGAATCCAGTATGGACCTTTCGAGCTGGAACAGCTGCGTCCAGGCGCGGTTGAAGAAATCACAGCAGAAGAGCTGCGGGCTAAACTTGAAGGCATCGTTTCAGACAAATTCCTGCCAGCGCCACGGGAGCGTCAAAGGCCGGGTCGAAAACCTTCCGGGGGGTCACGGGTTCACAGACGAAAGCGATAGAGTACGTTAATGGCTCACCCGCACTCATGTCAGGGAGACGAATATGGGCTTTCAAAACGTCACTGAAACCTATCAGGAAGAGACGCATTCCGGGCCACCGTCTAACCCGCCAATCTACGACCTCACGCCGCCTGTGGAACTCAACCAGCCGGATGTGTTCTCAAGCAATGGAGGCTACACGTTCGATGCCTTTGATCAGATGCGCGCCGAGGCGCCGATCATGTGGCACCCCGAGGAGTACGGGCGCGGATTTTGGGCGCTAACGAGTTATGATCTGATCAAAGCAGTTGAGCTTGATCCGGTAACCTATTCTTCGCAGCGGGGTGGCATCCTGATGTCGTATGGCTTGCCCGAAATCCCACGCCATCCACTGCTGCATTCGTCTTCTCTGAATTCATTGATCAACCTGGATCGGCCGCACCACACGCCGCTGAGAATGGAGCACATGGCCTGGTTCCGGCCTGATTATGTTTCGGAGCTGAGAATGAAGGTCGATGTAAAGGTCAATCAATTGCTCGACGACATGCAAGCCCAAGGACCAATCGTGGATATGGTGCAGATGTTTTCGGCTGAACTTCCACTGTTTACGTTGTGTGAAATCCTCGGTGTCCCAGAAGCCGATCGGCCCAAGCTGGTGCATTGGATGCATTATCTTGAAAACGCGCAATACCAGGCGCAACAGGAAGGTCTCGGCAATCTATCGCCAGAACAGATCATGGAGTTCATGAACGAGATCCAAGCGTTGTTTGATTATGGTCGCCACCAATTGCTGGAGCGCAGAAAAAATCCGAAACATGATCTTCTAAGCGCGATTGCCAATGCGCAAATCGATGGCGCGCCTCTGTCGGATGAGTTCCTCGACGGGTCTTGGTTGCTCATTGTGTTTGCGGGCAATGACACCACACGCAATTCCCTATCGGGAACAATGAAGCTGCTCACTGAAAACATGGCGCAGCGTGAGAAACTCATGGCGAACCCGGACTTGTTTCCGAATTTCGTCAACGAAGCCATCAGAATGGTGAGCCCGGTGACATATATGCGGCGCACGGTCACGAAGGCAGCGACCCTTGGCGGGCAAGCGGTCAGTGAAGGCGATAAAATCGTGATGTATTATGCGGCGGCAAACCGTGATCCATCCAAATTCGAGGCGCCAAACACGTTTGATATCGAGCGCGCAAACGCCAACGAGAATCTGGCGTTTGGAAATGGTCCGCATGTTTGCCTTGGGAAACGGGTGGCGATCATGCAACTCGAATCCGCCTATCGGAATATACTCGAACGGTTCCCCAATATTCGCTGGACCGGCAAAAGCGCCCTTGCACCGAGCAACTTTGTACACGCCATCTCACACCTCGAAGTAGATCTGGGTGCCTAGGCTGTCAGAAACGCCTCGGTTTGATTGATCGACATCGGGCGCCCGAGCGCAAAGCCTTGTGCATGATCAAACCCGAGAGCCCTTAGGCGCGGCATGATCGCATCATCTTCAACGCCCTCCGCCGTCGAACTCATGCCTAGGCGCCGCGAAATCAGGGTTAAGGCCTCGAGGATGGTCTCGACGCGTGGATTGTTGATTTGCTGAATCAGACTGGAATCGACCTTCAATCCATCTGCCGGCAAATCCGCGAGCCATTGAAAGGATGAGTGGCCCGAGCCAAAATCGTCCAAGACGATGCCGGCTCCCGCGTCGCGCAACTCTTTGATCCGCTGGAGCGTCTGCTGCGTGTCCCGCAGCGCGTCTTGTTCGGTCAACTCAAGCCGCAGCGCACGCGGTGCCAGATCGTGACCGCTTCTGAGCGCCTCCACCAGGTCCACCAGTTGCGTGTCCTTGAGGTCATGGCTTGTAATATTCACTTGCATGAAGAGATTGGCATTTCCCGTGAGCCGACGAAAGGATGCCAGCGCCTCAGCGGCATTTATCAGCATCGTTGTGGCCAAGCCCTGGGTATCTGTGACAGGTCCTGTCGAGCCGTTTTCGTCCCCCCACCGAGCAAGGGCTTCGAACCCGTCCACGCGTTGAGAACGCAAGCTGACAATCGGCTGAAACACGGGTTGCAGCTCAATCAGCCCGTCATTGGCGGTCTCATTTGCGCTTGAAATGGACAGGATCACGCCGCGCGACCACATTTCATCAATGGCACCGCCCGCAAGATGAACGACTTCCCCTTCTGCGGTGACCAGTTCTAACGCCACATCGCCATCCGGCGTGTTCAGGCCACCTCGCAATCGTTGGCGCGAAAGCCCGTCGAGGACATTGCTGAGATCATCGAGTGCCCAATCCCCTGCTAAAAGGCGTCCTAGATCGGGTTGTTGCAAAGTCAGGGTTAGGCGCTCAGTTTGCCGGTTCCACTGCCACTCGCCGATTGGGACACTCATGGGATTATGCGTCCGCGACCGCATTGCTGCGGATGAAGTCTTTGACAATGGCGAGATCATTGGACACGCGCTCGAACACCTCACCGCGCGCTCTCAAGGACTCACAGCGTCCCGGTAAAGGCGCATCCTCGCCTGTCGCTGCCAATACGGTTTCCGGAAACTTAGCGGCGTGTGCGGTTGATAGGATAACGGTGCAGGCATCGGTTTCTGGAAGCACTCGAGCCGCAGCCGTGCCCACAGCGGTGTGCGGGCAAATCAGCGCCCCGGTTTCGCGTTTGAACGCCCGCATCTCTTCCAGAGTTTCAGGATTATCGACCATCGCGGCGGTAAAACCGGTGCAGCCTAACGGACCCCGAACGGTGTCCGGCAATTTCGCCGATCCCGATTGTCTATACTGATCATAGGTGCGCTTCACCACATCGCCATTGCGCCCCGCGACTTCAAACAGGAGGCGTTCGAAATTGCTAGGGACCGATATATCCATAGCCGGGCTTGGCGTTGCCACAGCTTGCTCTCTGAGCATCGTGCCGTCGTTCAGCAGCAAGGCGAGCGATTTGTTCTCATTCACCGCGCAAACCATTTCAAAGCCGGCCAGGAGCCCGCAACGCGCCGCCACATACCCTGCGAAAGCATCCCCCATATTGCCGCTCGGAACGACAAAGCGGATGGGGCGATCCGGACCGAGTGCGGCTTGGGTCGTTGCGTAATAGACCGATTGTGCCGCGATCCTCGCCCAGTTGATCGAATTCACGCCGGATAGTTTCACATCTGCAGAAAACGGCTGGTCGGCAAACATCCCTTTGACCAGGGCCTGACAGTCATCAAAATCGCCGTAGATGGCAAGATTGTGGACATTGGCTGCCCCGGTTGTCGTCATAAACAGGCGCTGGACGGGAGAAACGCGTTCATGAGGATGCAGGATGTACAGATCGACCTGGCTTGCGCCCGCGAAGGCCGCAGCAGCGGCGCCGCCTGTGTCGCCCGACGTGGCGCAGACCACGCTCATACGCTCGCCACGACGGCTCAGCACGAGATCATAGAGCTGTGCGATGAACTGCATGGCGACGTCTTTAAACGCGAGGGTCGGCCCATGGTGCAGTTCCATTACGAACTGATTGACGCCGCTCTGGCTCAATGGCGCGACGGCTTGGTGCGAAAAGCTCTTATACGCCCGCGCGCAGAGCCCCTCTATATCTTCATTGGACAGCGCCTCACCTGCGAAGGCTTTCAAAATCCGCGTTGCAACCGCGACATAGGACTCATCGGGGCGCGCCGGTGTGATCTGAGGCCAGGTTTCAGGTACATATAGCCCGCCATCGGGCGCCAGTCCGGTGAGGCACGCCTCCACGAAATCAACAGCGTCCGCCTGACCTCTGGTTGATACATATTTCATGGCGCTGCCTCGCCTTCTAAAACGTCAATCGCCCGCGGGCGCGGTGCAAGGCGACATACACACCGATCAAGCCCAAGGCCATCCCCCACCATGTCAAAGCATAGCCAAAATGTCGTTCTGGCGGAAGCGGATCAACTGGTTTTGCAAAGGCATAAGGATTGAAGGTCTGACGAGACTGCGAGAGATCGGCTGCGTTTCGAACCGTCATTAAGATGGGTTCAGCGACACGCGGGCTTTCATTCAGTCCCAGACGCATCGCAAGCTTTGCGGTGTCGAGCGTGTACCATATGTCGTTTTCCGGATCATCCCTGCCCGCGAATCCTGACTGATTGGGCGTTTTCTGCGAAACAACGCCGTCAAAGATGAGCGTTTCTGGAAAGTCGGTGATCGTCGCCGGCACAGGTTGTGCACCGCCTGTGGCCTCGACCATGACGAAGACACGCTCTCCGGTCGCGATCAGCCGAGCCGGAATGTAACGCCGCCAAATAGGCTCGCTGTCTGCAAATCCATAAACTTGCTGCGCCATGCCTGAGACCGACAAGTCGATCTCAAGCTCAATGCGTTCGCCAGTCTCAATTTGCTCTTGCGGGGTTGGGTTGGCGATTTTCTCTGAGTACCGCGCGTACTGCCAGTTGCCGAGTGTGATCAAAATGATCAGACTCACAACGCTGATCGCGGTGAGAACTGGCATGGGTTTGAAGGTCATTCGCCGTGTTTTCCAATCGATTCCCACTGCGCCTCTTCGGCATGGTTCTTCCATTGCAGCGCAAATAGGACCGACTTGAAGGGGCGAAGCATGGCAACGCTCAAGCCAAGGATGACCGGTCCCCATACAATCAGATGAACCCAGTATGGGGGATCAAATAGTATCTGTACCAGTAAGACTGGCGGCGTGACCAAGATCCCAACAAGGAACATGACGAAGAAGGCCGGTCCGTCGCCCGCATCGGCTTTCTCGAAACTCGCGCCGCAGACAGAGCAAGACGGCGCAAATCCCAAATACGTCTCAAAGACTTGTCCCTCGCCGCAACGCGGGCAACGGCAGCGCAGGCCTGCCGAGATCGGCGAGACCTGCTGGCTCACCGGTTAATGACCCAGAATGAGGTGCGGAAGCACGTACACGAACGCGAACAGGAACAGCCAGACCACGTCAACAAAGTGCCAGTACCAGGCGGCAAATTCGAACCCGAGATGCTTTTTGGCGGTCATATTTTTTGCATACAGTCGGAACAAGCAGACGATGAGGAAGATTGTTCCAATCACGACGTGTGCGCCATGGAACCCTGTCGCCATGAAGAAGGCTGACCCGTAAAGCGTGCCGTCAAATGTGAATTGCGCCAGCGAATATTCGTGAACCTGAAGCGCTGTGAACGCGAGACCCAGAACGATCGTCAGGATCAACATGAACTTGGCGTTGTCCAGCTTGTCATGCTGTAAGGCGTGGTGTGCGGCTGTGACCGTCGTTCCAGACAAGAGCAGGATCAGAGTGTTGATCAGGGGTAAGTGGAACGGGTCAAATGTCGTAACGCCGGTTGGTGGCCACTGGGCGAACGCATTCAAGCCTTCCCAAACGGGGCTCGCCGCATCGAAAGTTCCGCCCACGCGGGCTGGATAGAAGATGGCGAGCTCGAAGAAGCTCCAGAACCAGGCGGCGAAGAACATGATCTCTGACACGATAAACAAGATCATACCGTATTTGAGACCAATCTCGACAACTGGAGTATGGTCGCCTGTACGGCCTTCTTTGACGACTTCGCGCCACCAGCCAGCCATCGTCCAAATCACCATCAGGAAGCCCGGTACCAAGGTCCAAAGCTGACCCTCTTCGATCCCGAACAGTCCGGTCATGTAGGTCACGCCACCGACAGCCAAGGTCAAAACGGCCATTGAACCGATCAGAGGCCATGGAGATGGATTTACAAGGTGGTAGTCGTGTTTGACATCTTCGGCCATGACGGGGAGTCCCTTGAGGCAGTGGTTATTACAATCTTAGGCGCTTTTTAGTCTGAGGCTCAGATTCTGCAACCACTCAGTTGAGCGCTGCCGTATTCGTCGCACCTGTGAATTCGTCCGTATTGAAGAAGGTATAAGAAAGTGTGATCGTCCGTACGTCATGCGCGTTGCGTTCTTCTTCCATTGCTGGGTCAACGAAGAAGATGACTGGTAGCTTTTTCGTCTCGCCGGCCTTGATAATCCGTTCTTCAAAACAGAAGCATTCGAGCTTGCTGAAGAAGCGCCCGGCCTTATGCGGCGTGACATTATAGCTCGCGATAACGCTGACATCGCTTGCCGATACATTCGTCACTTCGTAGAAGGCCAAACTGTGCGCGCCGAGCTGTACCGGTAAGTTGGTTTGCGTCGCGCGGAATTTCAGCGGCGCATTGGCTACGTTCGCATCAAAGCGCACGGTGACTTCGCGCTCACTGATCCGATCTGGCGCTTTTTGAGCGATTTGAGTGGTTCCACCAAAGCCTGTGATTCGGCAGAACGTGTCATAAAGCGGCTTGGACGCGAACGCCAAGCCGAGCATGAAAGTTGCCGCGAACGCTGCAATGATGGCGATCCGAAGATTATTCATCGCGCGGGTCTTCAGACTGCGCTTCGCTGGTCACTGCCGCGCGCTCTGCGTCTAGCCGGGCTTGGATACGCGCTTGCGCTTCGCGGTCTGCTTTTTCGCTTGCAGCTTCGTCCATGTAACCAGAGAAATAGATGCGATCGCCGCCACTAAAGTCGGTCTCTTGGATTCGAATGGCGGTGGTCAGACCAACAATCACAACAAAGGCGACCAGCGCCCAGGCAAGCCAGACATTACGGCGCTTCTGAGCTTTGATCAGCGCTTCGTGAGAGACTTCAGTTGTTTCGACTGTTTCTGACATCAAATGCCTCCGAGGGGGAAGTATAACCCGAAACCACGCTCAATGATGAGTGCGGCAAACAGCCCAAAGAGATAGAGAATTGAGAATCCGAACATGCTCATCGCCAGTTTGCGTTCTTCGGCCCCAGCCTCAGGGCCTCCAGCGTCGCTGCGCCAGAGCTTTGCGGCGTAATAGATAAAGCCAGCGGTGAGTGCGAGCGTCGTCAAACCGTAGATCAGACCTCCAAGGCCGGTTGCCACTGGCCAAAGCCCAACGGGCGCAAGCAGCAGCGTATACAGAAAGATCTGATTGCGCGTGGCTTTTGCGCCATGGGTCACAGGGAGCATTGGAACACCCGCTTTTTTATACTCTTTGTGCGCTACAAGACTGAGCGCCCAGAAGTGGGGCGGTGTCCATACGAAGATGATTGCAAACAAGATCCAAGCGTCCAATGGCGTGTTGCCTGTTACAGCGGCCCACCCGATCACGGGTGGAAAGGCACCCGCCGCTCCGCCGATGACTATGTTCTGTGCCGTATGGCGTTTTAGGACGATGGTGTAGAACCAACCATAATACGCAATCGAGATCGCCAAAAGCCCTGCTGCCAGCACGTTTGAAGCGATCCACATCAGCAAAACGGAGACGCCTGACATGATCAGGCCCAACGCCAATGCCTCATCACGCGGGACCGCGCCAGAGGGAATTGGGCGGGTCGAGGTTCTGGTCATGACCGCGTCAATGTCGGCATCATACCACATGTTCAGTGCGCCAGCCGCACCCGAGCCAAGCGCGACAGCCAAGATTGCGACAATTGCGAGAACGGGATTGATGCCCTGCCCTGTGACGCCAACGGCTGCGACCAGACCCGCCAGGGCCGTAAACACAACCAGGCCCATAATCCGAGGCTTGAGAAGGTCGATATAGTCCTTGGCTGTCGCAAAGCGGGGCGAGATTTGAGTAGCGGTCATGTCGGCGGACATTGGCCCATCCTTTATCTTGTTTATGGAAACGGCCCTCTACGCGCGTTTTGCGTAAAGGGCCGCCCGATTTTGTGTGGATCGGGTCGGTTTAGTGACCCGCTTCCTTTTTCACCACTGGCAGCTCATTGAACTGGTGGAATGGCGGTGGGCTTGGCAGCGTCCACTCGAGCGTGGTGGCGCCTTCGCCCCAAGGGTTGGCGTCCGCTTTGCGGCGACGGATCATCGATTCGATCATGCCGTAGAAGAAGAGCAGCGTTGCCAACATCGAAAGCGCATACCCAGCAGAAGATACGCTGTTCCAAAGCGCGAAGGCTTCAGGATAATCGACATAGCGACGTGGCATACCGTTCAGGCCCAGGAAGTGCTGCGGGAAGAAGATCAAGTTCGAGGCAATGAACATGACCCAGAAGTGCAGATATCCAACCCACTTATTGTACTTGATGCCGAACATCTTCTCGTACCAGTAATACCAGCCCGCGAAGAGACCGAACACGGCGCCGAGCGACAGCACATAGTGGAAGTGCGCAACAACGTAATATGTGTCGTGAAGCGCATGGTCGATGCCCGCATTCGCGAGAACCACGCCGGTCACACCCCCAACGGTAAAGAGGAAGATGAACCCGATTGCCCAAACCATAGGGACGGAGAAGTCGATCGAACCGCCCCACATGGTTGCAATCCATGAGAAGATCTTGATCCCGGTCGGTACTGCGATGACCATTGTGGCCGCTACGAAATAGGCCTTCATGTCTGACGGCATGCCAACGGTGTACATGTGGTGCGCCCACACAATGAACCCGATCGCGCCAATGGCGACCATCGCATAGGCCATGCCGAGATAGCCGAAGATCGGTTTCTTCGAAAACGTCGACACGATGTGTGAGATCAATCCAAAGGCTGGAAGGATCATGATGTACACTTCCGGATGCCCGAAGAACCAGAACAAGTGCTGGAACATGATCGGGTCCCCGCCGCCGGACGGATCGAAGAACTGAGATCCGAAGTTACGGTCGGTCAGAAGCATGGTCAGAGCGCCCGCAAGAACAGGCAATGCGAGAAGCAAAAGCACCGCTGTGACGAGCATAGACCAGGCAAACAGCGGCATCTTGTGCAGCGTCATACCTGGAGCGCGCATGTTCAGGATGGTCACAATGAAGTTGATCGCCCCGAGGATGGATGCGATTCCGGCCGTGTGAAGCGACAAGATCAGAAGGTCCATGGATGGCCCTGAGTGGCCAGCCGTACTGGAGAGCGGTGGATACAGCACCCAGCCACCGCCAAAGCCGTTTACCCCGTTGCCGCCAGGCACAAGGAACGAAATCATTGCGAGAATGAACGCAACAACGGTCAGCCAGAACGAAATATTGTTCATCCGCGGGAATGCCATGTCAGGCGCGCCGATCATCAACGGCACAAACCAGTTCCCAAAGCCACCGATCAGAGCTGGCATCACCATGAAGAAGATCATGATCAAGCCGTGATAGGTGATGACGACATTATAGAAGCTTTTGGCTTGCTCAATCGCTTGTTGGCCAGTGGTGCCGTACAAGACTTCCATAAGGCCTGTCAGCGGGCCAATGCCCGGCTGAGCAAGTTCCAAGCGAATAAGGCCTGATAGGGTGTACCCAACAATGCCCGCGATGAGCGCGAAGACGAGGTATAGCGTTCCGATATCTTTGTGGTTCGTCGAGAAAAACCACCGAACAAAGAACCCAGGCTTGTGGTCGTGGGCGTCGTGATCGTGAGTAGCAACTTGATCCATGGGCATGATCTAACTCTTCCTCCTACTCGACCGATGCGAGGCGCGTGTCATCGCCCATCGGCTCAATAACTTGTACTAATTCAGTGGCGCCATCGATGTCGCCTGTGCGCATAACTTCCAGCCAGCGATCATACTGATCTTGCGGAACAACGCGCACTTCAATCGGCATGAATGCGTGATTCTTACCGCAGAGTTCTGAACACTGGCCGTAATACACGCCTGTTTCCTCGACCAGGAACCAACCTTCGTTCAGGCGGCCGGGTACGGCGTCAGTTTTTACGCCGAAAGCTGGGACCGTCCATGAGTGAATCACCCGGTCCGACGTCGTTTGGTAGCGAATGTAGCGATTGACCGGAATCACCATCGGATAATCGGTGGCAAGGTAAAGTGGTTTCTCGGGCGTTGGCAGCGGATCGGTCGGCAATCCATAGTGAATGCCGTTCGAGACATACTGTATCGGGTATCCGTCAGCGTCGAGCTCATCCATGTAGTAATAGGTCCAGGCCCAGTTCCCCATGCCTTCGGTCTTGATGGTGATCCACCCTTCTTTCGCGGCATCAACGAAGATGTTTGGATCGTCCAGGTCGCCGCTTTGAGCGATCATTTCGAGATCTGGTTCATTCTCCTGGTAGAACAGGTTCGAAAAGGACGGGCCAGCAATGGCCACCAGAATCAAGACAGGGACGGCCGTCCATATGATTTCTACAGTGGTATTATGGCTGAATTTTCGGGGCTCTGGATTCGCACGCTTATTGTAGCGAATGCAGACCCATACCAACAATCCGAGCACAACGAGCGTGATCAGCGTGATGATCACCAAAAGGTAATTATGAAAGTCGTTCACACGCTCCATAATGCGCGTGGCGGCGGGCTGAAATCCGAGCGCGCCAGGGGTCGGTTGACCGACAAGTTCTTGTGCAAACGCCGATCCGGTGATCAGCAATGTCGAAATCCATGCAAAGACGTAACGCAAGAGTCACTCCATCCAATCTTGGCTGCAGCCTTATATACGGGAAACGCCGAGGTCTACCCAATACAACCAGCTCTTATAAAATGTCGCACTCGCTCGCTAATTCTACGATCTTAGTGTATAGTTAAACCACTTCACCAGGAGGCATAAAATGAGACTCAAACTCATGATCGCCGCGGCGGCGACAGCTCTCGTTGCGGAAACAGCATCCGCTCAAGTCTTCGTCATCGGCCAAGGGCTCGGCGGAGATTGCTATCAAAAAACCAAAAACCAGTATTCCAGTTTCAGAGACGCGGACCAGACCTGCACGCGCGCGCTGCGCGAACAAGCGATGACTCGTAGCAATCGCGCGGCGACATATGTGAACCGCGGTGTCCTTCGGATGCGCTCCGGCAAGTACGAGCAGGCGCTGTCGGACTATACCGACGCCATCAAACTGCAACCAGAGCTTGGTGCGGCTTACCTGAACAAGGGTGCGGCAATGATCTATCAAAAGGATTTCCAAGGAGCGATCGCTCCGCTCGACCGAGCGATTGATCTGGAGTCTGCGGACCTGTTCGCCGCCTATTACAATCGTGCGATTGCACGCGAAAACACGGGCGATGTTGCTGGCGCGTATGCGGACTTCCAGAAGTCTCTGGCGCTAAAGCCAGGTTGGGAGCTTGCACAGAATCAATTGAGCCGATTCTCCGTCGAAGAAGCGAGCTGATCTCAAATTGTTCGCACTGGAGCGCTTGATTGAGCGCTCCAGCAGCGTCAAATAACAGGCATGACTTATCAAGACTTGCCTTTCGACACCCAAGACGCCGTCGCCCTGCTCTCCGATGCAACTTCAGGCGCAGACGATGGCGACATTTATGTGCAACGCTCTCGATCAGAAGGGTTCGTCTTTGATGACGGGCGCCTGAAATCTGCGACCTATGATACCAGCCAAGGCTTTGGACTGCGGGTTGTTGCAGGCGAAGCGAGCGGGAATGCGCATTCCGGAGAGCTTTCAATCGATGCGATTCGCCGGGCCAGCGATACAGCAAGGCAAGCCAAACGTGGGTATTCCGGCGCCCTCGATACAGGTCCCACGCCGACCAATCGACGGCTGTATGAACCGATAGACCCAACAGATTCGCCGGACTTTACGGTCAAAACGGGCTTACTGGCAGAAATCGACGCCTGGGTGCGCGCAAAGGACCCGCGGGTCGTTCAAGTGTCCGTTTCTTTGGCGGGCAGCCATGAGCAAATCGACATTCTGCGCCCCGCAGGAGAGGTCTTTCACGATATTCGCCCGCTCGTTCGTTTGAATATTTCTGTCACGCTTGAGCAAAATGGTCGCCGCGAATCAGCATCGGCAGGTGCTGGTGGACGCGCCGCCTATGATGAGTGGATCGCGCCCGAGCGTTGGCAGGGGCTCGCCATGCGCGCGCTCCGCAAAGCGGAGGTCAATCTTGAGTCGATCCCTGCCCCAGCGGGTGAGATGGAAGTCGTTCTGGGGCCGGGTTGGCCGGCGGTCTTGCTGCATGAAGCAGTCGGTCATGGACTTGAAGGTGACTTCAATCGCAAAGGCACCAGCGTCTATTCGGGCCGGGTCGGTGAACAAGTCGCTTCGAAGGGGGTCACCATTATTGATGATGGCACCATTGATTCGCGCAGAGGCTCCCTCTCGGTAGATGATGAAGGCACGCCAACCAACCGTACCGTTCTGATCGAGGATGGGATCTTGAAAGGCTATATGCAGGACCGTCAGAATGCCCGCTTGATGGGCGTTCCGCCAACTGGAAACGGTCGTCGCGAATCCTACGACGCAACGATTATGCCGCGTATGACCAATACGGTGATGCTCGGCGGCAAAGATGATCCTGAAGAAATCGTCGCGTCCATCAAAAAAGGCATTTGGGCCGTAGACTTTGGCGGCGGTCAGGTCGACATCACGTCTGGAAACTTCGTGTTTCAGTGCACCGAAGCTTACATGGTCGAGAATGGCAAAGTGGTGGCGCCGGTCAAGAATGCGACTCTGATCGGCCATGGACCCACAGCGCTCAGCCAGGTTGAAATGATCGGCAATGACTTTGCGATGGATGACGGCGTCGGCACCTGCGGTAAGGCAGGTCAATCTGTGCCCGTTGGCGTCGGTCAACCGACCCTGAAAGTTGGCGGTCTCACTGTGGGCGGTGCGGGTTAGGACACCGCGTCAGGATTGCTAGCGCACCACTGCGCGTTCGCAGGATCAAAGTCTCGCGAACTTCCTTCGATTAAATACTCGAGTGGATAAGCGACACCATTTCTCCAAAGCGCCTCGCCGTTGACGATTTTTGGTGCGAACACCACCGCCGCCATGGCGCGCATGGATTCATCGCAGAACACTTCGTGTGTACACTTCGCTCGAATGTTGACGGGCTTTCCCGCCGGGGTCACGTCCATGTGTACCTCACACATTCCTGATAACCCTGCCATCGCTGCCTTCAACGGATAGGATGGTATTGGAGGCGTAATCAGCTCAGCTTCGTCATCACCAACTCGCTGAGCGGCCGCTTCAAAATTGCATACGGCCAGGACCACTAAAAGGCTGCAAACTCCGCTCTTCAAAGTCATCTTCACCTCTTGAGAGCTCGTGTCCTTAAGCCGGTTTCTCTCCCGACGCCTGCAATTCATCATCAAGCGAATCGACTGCACCGACATCTGTGCTCATCCATCGTTTGATGATTGGAGAAATCAGCAGCATGACGACCCCGATGCCCATCGCGACATAAGCAACATTGCTATAGACGCTGACATAAGTCGCTTTCGCTTCGGCAATATTCGTCACCTGCCCGCCAATCGTCTCCGCGCCTGTTGTTCGAGCGATGACGCCAGCCAGGAAGTTCGACAGTCCTGAATACAAGAACCAGGCGCCCATCGTCATGCCAACGACGCGCGCGGGCGCCATCTTGGTCACAGCAGAGAGCCCTACTGGTGAGACCATAAGCTCCCCCATCGTGTGAACCCAATAAATCAGGAAGATGAAATAGACCGCGGTCATGCCGGTGTTGCCGGAAATCCCCATGCCGCCGACCAGCGACAAGAAGCCTAGACCAGCGAGGAATACCCCAATCGCAAACTTCACCGGTGTCGAAGGCTCCAGGCCGCGTTTGCCCAGACTGATCCACATCCATGCAAAGAGGGGGGCAAAAATGACAATGTACCCAGCGTTCAGGAATTGAAAGACCGGCGTTGGCACATTCCAGCCGAACATCTCTTTGTCTACCAAGCGGTCTGTAAACAGAGTCAGAGACGATCCGGCCTGTTCGAACAACGCCCAGAACGGTATCTGTGCCAGTACGAAGTAAATCGCCGCGAACATACGATTGCGCTCGGTGCCACTTAGCTTGAGGAACGCGTAACACACCAGGCCGAGGAAAACTGCAATGCCGAGCGATCCGACAAACCACTCCGGGATCAGCTCTGAATTCATGACCAGCAGCATGGAGACCGCAATTACGCCAAGTCCTGCAAGATAACAGGCCATTTCGACTGTAATCGGGCCGAGGAAGGATTTCTTGAGCACATCGGGGTTTGGGGGCTCGGCTTTGCCGTCGAGGTATTTCTGTCCCCAGACAAAAACCAGTAGGCCCAGGAACATCCCGATTCCGGCGAGACCAAAGCCGTACTTCCATCCCCATACAATCCCAATGATTCCGCATGTGAGCGAGGACAGAAGCGAGCCCAGATTGATGCCCATATAGAACAGGCTGAAACCTGAGTCTCGGCGAGGATCATCGAACTCATACAAGGCCCCGACAATGGTCGAGATATTGGCTTTCAAATAACCCACACCGGCAATGATGAAGGCCAGCGAAAGGTACAGAATGTTGGTATAAAGCGCCTGTTGTTCGACGCGTGTGGTGAATTCCGATTTTGCAATCGTCGCATAGATCAGCGCGGTCGCGTCTCTTTCGCGATCCGCCGTTTCCAGCACTTGCATGTCGCCTGTCTCAAGGTCGAATGTTATCCGACGTTCTGCGCCCTCATAGTCCATGAAAAGCATGCGATTATCGCCGCGCCCTTCGTGCAACATCTCGATTTCCGCACCGTTGGTGACCACATACTCTTTTGACCCTGAGCCTTCGAACGCCATGCCAAAGTGTCCGGCGCAGAGCAAGATCGCGCCAAAGGTCACCGCTTTGCGTTGTCCGAGGTATCGATCCGCAAGTGTGCCACCGATGATCGTCATTACGTAAACGAGCGCGGTGTAAGCGCCGTACATGATCGAAGATTTCTCATCTGAGAATAGGAAGTGTTGCGTAAGATACAGGACCAGCAGCCCACGCATGCCGTAATAGGAAAAGCGCTCCCACATTTCGGTGAAAAATAGGATGGCGAGCCCTTTCGGGTGCCCAAAGAAGCTCGTGTCTCTTGGTTTCGTGTGCGCGCTGTCTGCGGTTATGTCGGTCACGAATGGCCCTCCCCGGCCTGAAGCTGTATCTGCGAATGCAGGATCCCCTATAAAGACAATCATGCTGCGCGTCTGCGCTCAAGACACAAACTGCGTCTGTATCGCTTCGGATGGAGACAATCCTTTCTAGGATCCTCGTGTTTCGCGCACAAAAAACCCCGCAGCCTGAGGCTACGGGGTTTCTTTCAAGTATGTGTGCGGTGCGGCTTAAGCTTTTACAGCTGCCACAACACCGGCGCCGACGGTCCGGCCACCTTCGCGGATCGCGAAGCGAAGACCCTGGTCCATGGCGATTGGCTGGATCAGCTCAACGCTCATCTTCACATTGTCGCCGGGCAGAACCATTTCCTTGTCCGCTGGCAGGGTGACCACACCGGTCACGTCCGTCGTCCGGAAGTAGAATTGTGGACGATAATTGGTGAAGATGAGCGTTGAGCTGATCCAGCCGATCGCCATGGACCAGGGTCTTCGCTTCGCGATCCGCGAAGGTGGCCG
>JBCBFK010000006.1:0-182776 GCA_038527765.1 Pseudomonadota bacterium | reverse complement strand
CACTTTCCCAATTTCTGTTGGGTCCATCCCTTCCGCAAGGATCAACCAATCAACGAAGTCGTAAACCGTTACCTCGCCGGTCTTTGGAATGAAGTCTCGCACGTGCAGGCGAACACCGTCTTTGCTGCCACCGCAGTAACCGCATCCAACACAGTATTCGTGCATCATGCCGTCAAAAGTGCTTGGTTTCGCCATCGCTGAGATATAGCGATCGCGATGATAATTTTTAACCCATCTTCCTTGAATGCCAATGTCTGCTCATGACCCAAAGCAGACATAACGAGCGACCGTTTTAGCAAGCGATAAGCCGCTAACCTTTTTCCTCCTTTCGCTCGCAGGTCCGTCAATGCTCGGTGGCGCATCACATGTCGCCAGGTAGGACGGCCAAGCGCGTGGCTTCAGAGACGACGCGTTCGATGAAAGCGTCGCGGTCTGGCGCCTCCACGATTTGCATCGTGGCGCCATCGATCAGCGCCGTGATCAGCTTTGCTCTGAACGCACTTTCCGCCTTCGAAAGCCCTTGGTTGAGCTGCGCTAAGACCGGTTCAAGCGATTGATAATGCTGTTCATAAACAGTGCGATAGAGGTCTGCAAATTGCGCGGCACTGCCTCTCAAAAGTTGCAAAACGATATAGACCGCACCGTCATTGCGCCGCCACCGGTTAAACAGATCGCGAATGATCATATTCAATGCCGCTTCAGCACTTTCGGACTCGCTCAGAAGGGTCGCAATGGCCTCATTGTCTTGAGCGGCTTGGCGCTCGACCAAGGCATAGAATAAGGCTTCGCGCGTCGCGAAATAGTATTGGAGATTCCCCAGCTTGATGCCGCACCTCTTGGCGACTTCTCGTAAACTCACGCCATCATACCATTGCTCCTGCAACAGGCTCAGCGTCTCATTCAAAATTCGATCGCGGGTGGAGATGCCTTTGCGCGTCAATTGCTTCATGAGGGCTGACTTTCTTTTTTAGGTCATTGACATATTTTTAGGCGGTACCTACGTTCCCGACAAGAGAGAGAAGCCAGTTGCAATTGGCAAGACCGAAGCCCAATCCAACACCGCGTCAGGACCAGAACATGCAGATTATCAAGGCAGATCGCGAGCTGGCAAAGAAACATGAAGACGCGATTCCGGGACTGGTCCACGCGACGGGGCCATCCTCTTATGACTATCAATTCGGGACGGCCGGGCTCTTAGACACGGTGGTCCGAAAGTCCTGGTACATGCCAGACACCCTGTTCAGCCATGATGCCTGCCATCTCGCCTTGGACGGCGATGCGGTAGCGGGCTTCCTGATCTCCTTTCACGCGCCCGAGTTTCGTCCACGCGGGGAAAACCTGGCACCCCTGTGGAAAGAGCTTCTGGCGAGCGGGCAAATGAGCCCGGAAGATGTGGGCGAGAGACTGGAGTGCTTCGAGGCCGCGCGTTGGCTAAACCCGGAAACGCGGCCCGGGATCTATTATATTCATGCCGTAGCGACCATGCCTGACTATCGCGGTCAAAAAATCGGGCTTCAGCTCGTGCACACCGCTATCGATACGGCCAAGTCGCTCGGGCACCGCGCGGTGGAATTGGACGTTCTATCAGACAATCCCGCCGTCAGTTTCTACCGGTCGCTTGGCTTCGAACTTCTCGCGGAGACAAAAGCGCCGAAACCCTTCGCTGGAGGCGTGCCGGTCGAGTACCGGATGGGGCTGTCGCTTTAGCGCCGGATTGAGTTTTCACTTTCTTCAAAGCGGAGCGCGTCTATGACTAAGACATCCAAACGGCATTTTTTGGTCGTCGCGGCAACATCCCGATGCGCGCGCCTGTTCATCAAAAAAGCGCTTCTGAGCGGACATGATGTGACGGCCTTGTGCCGGGCCGCCGATGACGAAAGCGCTTTGACCCGCATGCATAAAGTCCTAGGCGAGACGGAGATATCCGATCCTCCGCGCCCGCCATCGGAGGATCCAGGCACGCTCAAGGCGTCGAACCGCAATATTCTAGAGGCCAGCACCTATGCTCACCTGTTGGCAGCAGACGATACGATTGACAGCCTCTGCTGCTTTGTCGGCACCACCTCGTCCCGCCAGGCGATGAGCCCGTTCACGCGCCTCTACACAGATACGATCCGCGCGATACTGGACGGCATGGCTGAAAGCAGAGCGGTTGAAGTTCTGTATCATAGCTCGGTTGGCGCCGGCGGCACGCCCGCGAATGCGTACATCTATTGGCCGGACAATTATCCCCGGATGAGCTGGGCTATTGCCTGGGTTGCTCCGGTGTTCCGCAACGTCGCGCGCAGTGAGCGCTTGTTTGAGAAACATGACAAACCGCACACGGAGTATATCACCTTTCGCCCGGGGTCTCTCAAAGATCATGGCGCTGAAAGCAATTATGAGGTGCTGGTGGATCTCTCGAAAAAACGCCCCTTCAAAGCCGAGCTCTCTGAAATGAAGATCTCCATCGGCCGAGAGGATGTCGCCAACGAAATGCTTCGCGTCGCGACGCTTGCCTTAGACGACCGAAAAGCGCTCTACGGGCGGAGTCTATATCTCGCAGATCGCAAGTGATCGCGCCCGCCACACATTAAGTTTACCGATCGTGTCGCACGCGATGCTGGTAAGGAGGGGCTGCTGGGGTTAATAAACGATAAGACCCGAATCTTTTAAGAAGGCTTGTCCTCGCTATGGCTCAATTTCCTGCGTTCGCTGCCGTTTCGCGCTCGTTTGAGTATTTTCGCGGGATTCAGATCCGAGATAAGCATATTCATATCCCGCATCCGCGGGCGCGCCTGTCTCTCGATCGGTCTTTCTTCCGCAGCGTTTGGGCGGTCGTACAGCTCTATGCCTACCTTGTAGCGGTGGGCGTTTCGCGCATTTTCCGACGCCGGCAGGAACGCCATACGATTGCGTTCTATCCCCGCAATGCGCCGCCCTGGTATAATATCTGGCTGGCCACACAAGTTGGCGATTTGCAAATCGTTTCAGACGCCGAAACCGCCGACACGGTCTTCGTTTTTGAAGATGATACGATCTCCCGCGCGGGCCGCACGCTCAGCGCGGATCAACGGGCTCGCGCCCTCAACGATCGGATCGAAGACATTTCCAAGACCCATGTCGGGCGTGTGTTTGAAAAAGTGTTCGGCTACTCGCTCACGGTTGACCCACTGACCTATGATGGTCTGGCGGTGTGTAAGTCCGACAAGAACGGCACCCATGATGGTAAAATCGTCCAATGCCCCATCCCGCCGAACGAGGTTGAGCCAGACAACATCTATCAACGCCTGATCGACACGGCAGTGGATGGCGAGCGCACGGAAGACTTGCGCACCAATGTCGTCAAAGGTGCCCTACCCGTCGTGTTTCACAAGTATAAGTCTCTCGAAGGCCGGTTTGGCACCAGCTATCTTCACACCGACGTTCGCACAGCGCAGGATGTCTTCTCGGATCAGGAACAAAAGCTCATCGCCGAATTCTGCCGGGAGATCGGGCTGGATTTTGGCTGTATCGATGTTTTGCGGGATGTTAAGGAGAATCGGATCTATATTGTCGACGTGAACAAAACTTGCATGCCCGTCTTATCGTTGAGTTTCAAAGAGCAACTGCGCGCGCTCCGTTTGATGGGCGGGGCGCTCAAAGCTGCGGTAGAGGAGCGATAAATGGCATCTGCGCGTCTTTTCGTCCAAGACATGTTCTGCGCGACTTGGTTGTCTAAGGCTGTGCCGACGCGCAGCGAGATTGCGCGCGCGCTCAACCATCGCAGCCATCGACGCTGGATGGCGCAATATCTGGAACGCAAATCAGAACTCGCCAAGCTCAACCTCTGGGTGGCGATGAGCATTGTACCGCTCTGGCTCAAGCATCACATCAATTTCCGGATGCGTCAGATGATGAATGGCGCTTGGGCGGCGACGCCAGCGCTCGCGATTGATCATGCCCGCGCTGCATTGAAGCACCATGACCGTTCGGTACGAGAAGATGGTTTGGCGATCCTCGCTTATTTCGGTGATGCGCCGAGCCTGGAGCCAATCAGAGCGCTGTTCGACCATACCGATCCGCAGACTCGCTACCGGGCGCAATTGGCAGCGCGCGCGATTGAACGCGAAATGCCGATCCTTTTCGTAGCTCCAAACTTCAACCGCTAAGGCCAGTCGATCCGGGCTTAGCGCATCAAAGCAGCGTCCACCGCGGCTTGAAACGACTCAGGCTGATCGAGCATCACGAAATGTAGCGCGTCATCAATCGCGACCAGCGTCAGATTCGGTATCACAGCATAAAGATCCTGATAGAAGGCTTCCACGCCGTTCATGTTCGGAATTTGCGCATCGCGGGCATAGATCACCGTCGTTGGGATCTCAATGGCGCTGATTTGAGATCGAAGATCGGTGACCAGAACCTCCGACATGGCCTGCGCCATCACGGCCCGGTCGCTGGCAACAGACCAGTCGAGGGCCTTTTGCAAATCCGCCTCACCTTTCACCAGCGCTGACAGCGCTTCAGCCTGGCGGAGGGCAAAAACATCATCTGACTGGCCAAGCAACGCCGCCTTCATCATCGCCGCGATGGGCACCATACTGTCCGAGGTGGCCGCTGGATCCATCAGCACAGAAAAGAACGGCAACACATCAACAATGACCAGCTGATTGAGCGCGGCATCTGGCTGGAGCGCGGTCTTCATCGCCACCAGTCCGCCGAGTGAGTGCCCGACCAGCGTCGGCGCACCGTCAAGTGTTTTGGCATAGGCGGAAAGATCTCGGGCGAGATCGTCGAGGATCGTCTCATTGCCCGCATTGCCGCGCGCCGGGGCGCCAGAAAAGCCGCTGACCTGCACGACGTGAACTGTGTGGCGATCCGATATGGCCGCCGCCGTGGCGTCCCAGACAGCTGCGTCCGAGGCGAGGCCTGGCATCAAGATCACGTCCGGTCCTGCGCCTGCAACGGTGACGGTGAAGTGCTGACTTTCAAACGGAGACGCTGCGGCCATATCAGTTGGCGCCTCATCAGGGCTTGAGCAGGCGGGCACCGCAAACACGGTCAAAACGAGCGCGAAGATCAGAAAAGGTCGCATCTAATTCACTCCGGCTGCGCGGGCAGCATCTCTTTCATAGGTTCGGGCCGACAGGATCAGAGCGAACACGCTTAACAGGTTCAGCACCAGCATAATTTCAAGTGCGCGCTTTAATGGCATCGCTTCGCCACTTGCTGCAAACGTATCGCTGAGCCAGCCGACAATGGTCGGCCCACCGCCAATCCCGATCAGGGTCAGGCAGAAGAGCATAAAGGCCGAGGCAAACGCACGCATGCGCAGCCCGACCAGTTCCTGCGATGCGGTGTAGGCAATGCTCGCATAAATCAAGCCGATAAAGCTCGGGATCAGGTTCCAGGCATAGGCCATATTAATCGTCTCAGCTTGTAGGAACAGCCAGGCAAAGGGCAAAGCCAGAGCCGCGCAGATCGCGATCATCAAAGGTCGCCAGGCGAGGCTGCGGACCGACAAGCGGTCACACAAGCGCCCGAGCAAGATCGCGCCGACACTGCCCGCCCCGCCGATCAACAGACCGAGCGGCACAGCAATATCGGCCGGGCCGACATCATAGGTGCGCTGCAAGTGGCTGGGGGTCCAGGCGAGGAAGGCATTCGCCGACACACAAATCAAACAACAGCCAGCGAGCAGCCATAAGAACGAGCTTTGCTTGGAGATAAACGCCATGGTCTCTCCAAAGCTCGACGCGTCGCTCTCGCTTTCGCGCTGCTCGATCGCCCCGCGCTTGGGTTCGCGGATGGTGAGCCAAACCAGCAAGGCCAGGAGTACGCCAGGAATCCCCGCGACGAAGAACGCGATCCGCCAACCAAAGGCCTGATACACATAGCCGCCAATCACAAAGCCCGCGAGAATGCCGAGCCCGATGCCAGACGTATAAATCCCAAGCGCAAAGGCGCGCTCCTTCGGGGCATAGAGGTCTGAGATCATGGACGTCGCTGGAGGGGTCCCCCCCGCCTCGCCAATGCCGACGCCCATCCGCGCGATCAGCAAGTGCCAGAAATTCAAGGCAAAGCCGGACAGAGCGGTCATGCCTGACCAGGTCGCGAGCGCGATGGAGAGAATGTTTCGCCGATTGCCACGATCCGCCCACATCGCGATCGGGATCCCGAAGGTCGCGTAAAATACGGCAAAGGCAAACCCGGTCAGCAAGCCAATGGCGCTGTCACTGATCTCCAGATCAGCCTTGATTGGCTCGACCAGAATGAGCAGGATTTGCCGATCAATATGATTGAACGTGTAGACGAGGGTCAGAATGGCGAGCACGTAGGCTCGCCCGCCAAACTGACCCCCGACCTGGGAGGAACTCACTGCGGCCATACCCGTCTCGTGAGATTAAAAGTCGACCGAAAGCGACGCGGTGACGGTCGACGGAGCGCCATAAAAGGCCGAATACGCACTGTCGACACCAAGCTGGCTCGGGGTGACAAAGTTGTAGGCCGCGACACGGTACTCTTCGTCCGTCAGGTTCCGACCGTGCAAGCCGAACCGATACTTCTCGCTCGCCGACGTCCAGACAATACTCAGATCGGCCAGCGTATAGCTGTCCGGATCCAGCGCCGGACCGCCGTTCGGGAAGAGCGCATTCGAGCCCGAGGCGAAGCCGGGATTCTCGACATTGAAAAGGAAATACTCGTCCCGGTAAGAGAGTGCCCCGGTCACGGAGATCTCGCCGCGATCTCCGAGATCATTGGTATAGTTGAGCGAAACTTGCCCCTGCAGCTCCGGCGTATTCTGCGTTACGAACTGGTCCGCAATATTCACATCGGCCGACAGGATCTCCTGGATCTCGGCGTCAATGATCCCAAGATTACCAGACAGCGTGAACAGGTCATTGATGAACCACGTCCCTTCCAGCTCGAAACCGGTATACTCGGACTCCCCTGCATTAAAGACGGATGAGACAAACGTGTCATTGACGCCATCGCCGTCGGAGTCGGCGCCGCTTTGAACGGTGATCTGCTGATCAGTGTATTCGGCAAAAAAGATGGCCGCATTCAGGTTCAGCGTATTGTCGAAGAAGGATCCCTTCGCGCCAATCTCATAACTGTCGACGAATTCAGGCCCAAAGCCCTGCTCTGACAGGCCGAGCGGGTCAAGGTCGGCTCGGGCCCGCGGATCAAACCCCCCGGCTTTGAAACCCTGCGCAAAGGTCGCGTAGAGATTGACATTGTCTGTTGGCTTATAAGACAGGGATACGCGCGGCGTGAATTCCTCATCTGATCGGGTCAGACCCTGAAAGTCGGTCTGGGTCACAAAGAAGGCTGAGGTCGTGTTCGACGGATCGAACGAGCCTGACCCGAGCCCGAGCCAAAGCTCGCGCAAGACGTCTGCGGTGGTCTCATCTTCGGTGTAGCGTCCGCCCAGCGTCAGCGCCCACTGATCATTGAAGTCATAGGTGAAGTCGCCATAGATCGAGAAATTCTCTTTTGTCTGGTCCCCACCCTGAAACACCGTGAGGCCAAGCCCACCAAGGATCACATCGAACGCGCCATTGGCATTGCCATCGAGATAATAAATGCCCGCCACACCATTCAGCCGGTCGCCGCTATACAGAAGCTGAAATTCCTGACTGAACTGATCGTCTGCATAGACCGCCGGCACGTCAAAGTCTGGCTGTGGCAGCGCGTCAAAATCGATCGGCGTGGTGGTCTCGCCTTCCCGATAGGCCGTGATCGATTTCAGCGTGATCAGATCATTGACCGTCCACTCAGCGGTCAGCGAATAGCCTTCGGTTTCGACCGAATTGTCATCGCCAAGACCGGCGCGCGTATCGAACACATTGCTGGTGACCGGAAGGGTGCCATCCGCGCTCGGCAGCAGACGATGCCCGTGCTTCGCATTGGAGTCATCTTCGGTGCGGTCATAGGCGGCGCGGACGAAGAAATTGTCGCTCGGCATCCACTCTGCGCTCAGTCGATAGGCAAGTACGTCCTTGTCATAATGCTCCGCGCCGGTGTTCAGGTTCTCGCCGAACCCGTCGCGCGTATACTTTGCGATCGCTCCACCGACCGCAAACTGCTCGCCGACGGGCGTCGAGCCAGAGACAATCACATCGGCTTGATTGAACGTGCCAATGTTCAGCTTGGCTTTCAGATCAGGCTCATCGCCAATCCGGCGTGTGACATATTTAATCGCCCCGCCAATCGTGTTGCGACCGTAGAGCGTGCCTTGTGGGCCGCGCAGAACTTCGATCCGATCAATGTCGAAAATGTCGAGGATCGCGCCTTGCGGACGGGCGATGTAAACATCGTCGACATAGAGGCCGACGCCTGGTTCAAAACCCCAAAGTGGGTCCTGCTGTCCCACACCACGAATGAAAGCGATCAGGGTTGAGTTCGAACCGCGCGCAACTTCAATCGTCGCGTTCGGGGTCGCCCGCTGGATGGACGTGATATCGACCGCGCCGGTCACTTCCAGGTCTTCGCCGCTAAACGCCGAGACCGAAAGTGGCACATCCAGCGCACTCTCTTCGCGGCGCTGCGCGGTCACGGTCACGGTGCCGAACCGGCGCGCCTCGTCATCATCAGTGTCGCCGTCTTGCGCAGCAACAAGGCCGTGTCCCAAGGTCAGCGCCAGGGTTGAAGCGACGCTCAGATTCAGCAGAGTTTTGGTTTTAATGGTCATTTTTTCCTCCCGCGGATTGCTCCGTTTTAGGCGCATCTAGGGATGACCCGCGGTGGTCGGCTATGACCTATTAGCTTTTCCGAAGTGAACAGTTTCGCTCACGCGTCCTGTGGGAGACGGGAGTGTCGCCGCGCATATTGTGCTGGCGTTTCGCCTTTCCAGCGTTTGAACGCCCGGTTGAACGCGCGAATATCTGAATAGTTCAGCGCATCCGAAACCTGCGCCACCGAAGAGCCATTGCGCAAAAGCTGTGTCGCGTGTTCGAGATAATGCTCGCTGATCAACTCGCGGAAGCTTATCCCTTCCTGTTCCAAGCGTCGGCGCAAGGTCGCGACACTCATCGACAGGTGCAGGGCCACCGTTTCCTGCTGGGTCGCGCCGTTTCGGATGAGATCCAACACCCGCGCCCGATAAGAGGTTGGACCCGCCTGCGGCGTCAATTGCTCCAGATATGCAATGACCCGGCTAAACACGCCTTCCAGGCTCAAATCAATCTGATCCGGCGGCGGCATTTGCGCGTGCGCCAACTCATAATCGAAACATAGCTCATAATTGTTCTGACCGAACGAAACGGGCGCGCCCCAGAACCCTAAATGACCGGGCAACGGATCCTGCTGTCCACGCTTGAGGACAACTCGGCGCAGCGCCTGGTCAGCGAGGCCCGCACTCAAACTGTCGAGCAGGCACTGGACTTTGATCAGCACGCATTCGCCGACAAAGTGCACCATCTCGGCATCGTCTTTCATCGTATAAGGAAACTTGCTGTCATTGATGATCAGCGACACGGTCCGGTCGGTCGTGCGGATCGTGTTGTAATGCTCGCCGTGCATCATGTTGAAATATTGCGCGAGATTGTTGAGCGCTTCGCTGAGCGTTGTCGAGCGGCTCATCTGAGCGGTGATGAAGGCGCCGGTCTCATAAGTCAGTTTGCGTTCCGAAAGATGCGCCGTCAGGTCATCGAGGCGGCGCGCCACCTCTCCCTCTATGCGAAAGAAATCGACCAGAGACAGCACGGCCTCAGCCCGCGCCTCGTCGCGGCAGAGCTCATCATGGCCAAGGCTTTGCAGAACCTCCCGACGATCAATGCCAGC
This sequence comes from Pseudomonadota bacterium, assembly GCA_038527765.1. Lineage (GTDB taxonomy): Bacteria > Pseudomonadota > Alphaproteobacteria > Caulobacterales > Hyphomonadaceae > Henriciella. The sequence continues at coordinate 173,032 of JBCBFK010000006.1, read as the reverse complement.
GCGCTCCGCTTCCTGCAGCAGCGGATCAAGCCGGAGACCTGAAACATTTGGCGTGCGGGTCAAGACAGTCCTCAGTTTGCCGCGTTTGGCCGCTTAAATCGGCCAGATTGAATCGCAGTCTAGCATATGCCAGCCGAGCGAAACATAGAACTTTGGGCGAGCATGGTACGGTCTGGTGCCTTGCTGTCGAAAAGGAGCGCCCGTGTCCGCACCTTTATCCGACAGATCTCCCGCCCAGAAAACTGTAAAGAGGATGCACCGCCATAGCGCTTTTAAGGTACGATAGACCGTACCTCTATCGTACCTCTCAGACGGCGGGATCAGAGCCGATGCAATGCGGCGCACCTCACGGGGCGCTCATGAGCGGTGCGCGCGCCGTGTTTACCAAACCCCACGCGCCGCGATGCCCTTGGGGGCCGGTGCCACCGCGGCAGCAACAGACTCTCTCGCATTCGGATTGACCTCGGAAACACTCGGAGATCGAGCGGTCGCCCTCGGCGCGAGCGCAAGCGCAACCGGATTCGACTCCGTCGCTCTGGGCGCCGGGTCTGTTGCCGATGAAGCCAATACGGTCTCGTTCGGATCAGATGGCAATGAGCGTAAACTGACCAATGTCGCCAATGGCACGGTCGACGACAGCTCAACTGATGTCGTCACGGGTCGCCAATTATTCGCCACCAATGCCAATGTCACAGCGGCGCAGGATGCTGCAGATGACGCGCAAGACGCGGCGGATGACGCTCAGCTTTCGGCCGACTCGGCGCAATTCCAGGCCGATTTCGCGGCAGGCCTTGCCGAAGACAACTTCCAGGAGCTTCGCTTTGTGGACTTTAACGGAACCGGAACGGATGCGGTCGCGACCGGTCTCAATGCCATGGCCTTTGGCTTCGGCGCACAGGCGAGTTTCGACAATTCTGTCGCGCTCGGCGCGGGCTCAATTGTTATGGCAGCGGATACGATCTCTGTCGGCAATGACACGCTGAAGCGTCGCATCACCAATGTCGGTGGGCCCGTGGACGCCTCTGATGCGGCCACCAAGGCCTATGTCGATACCGCACTTGCGGCCTTTGGCAGCGGAGGAACGAGTGATACTGGCGGCGGAACGGACACGACTGGCGCGGGCACGGGTGATGACGAGTCCGGCGACCTAACGGGAGATGATGGTGGCGTCGTGTCGGAAGAGACTGGTGTTCTGGACCTTTCTGTCTCGGCAGCGGATCTCTATCTGAGTTTCGATGGCGCGGGCGTGCTGGCGGACCGAGATCACCACGCTCCAGGTCGGCGTCGATGCCAATACCAGCGCGATCGAAGCCAATACTAGCACGATCGAAGCCAACACGCTGGCCCTCTCAACCGCGCAGACCGCTCTCACGGCCAGCGAAAAAGAGATCGCCCATAATGCCAGCCAGATTGATGTGAACGCTGCCGATATCGCTCTCCTCAATGCAGGGGTGACCGGTGATGGTGGACGCTTCATCGAGCTGGAAAATAACGTGGTCGATCAAGGCAATCGCATGAATGTGGTTGAGACCAGCGTGACCAATAACACGACCGCCCTGACCACGCTGTCTGGCACGGTGAATGCCAACCAGCAGCGGATTGCCCACTCTGAGCAGAGCATTGCTGACAATACGCAAGCCATCAGCGTCATGCAGACCCAGTTTGAACAGCTTGAGTTCAACGTTAATTCTGTCGCGCTGCAGTTGGCTCGGACCCAGGAAGAGATCCAGGAGAACACCGCCGGTATCGCGATCTCGAACGCCTTGTCAGGCTCAACCTGGCTGCAATCAGATGAGCAAATCGCCTTCTCAGCCAACCTTGGCTACTATGATGGCAGCTCAGCGGTGGCCTTCTCGGGCGCGGCTCGCATGAGCAAGCACATCTCTGCCAATCTCGCTATCGGCCTTGTACCATCACGGGGCGATATCGGGGCGCGAGCCGGGGTTCGCGTCGGCTGGTAAGGCTCAGTCACTCGGACGCGCCCTCCCTTGCCTTGCGCACAGCGTCCGCCAGACTGAACTTACCGCTACCGGGCCGCAGCGGTTGGGGTTGCCCAACCGCTGGGGCCCACCCGGAAAGCCAGATGATTTCAAAGCTGGCTCTCACTTTGCCATCAGGGTCGCTAAAGCGCTCGGCATAAATCTCAGCCATACGGGCAAGCGTACGACGCGACAAAGGTCGCCGCGCTTGCCCGTCGCGTTTGGCGAAGGCGGCTTGTTCTCCCATGCCTTTCAGATCCTGCATCAATTTGAGAGGATGCTCATAGCGCACGGTGACGCGCTCAACATCTGCAACCGGAAGGGCGAAGCCGATGCGTTGCAGCAAGCCCGCCATGTCCTGTAACCCCGGCAACGGAGAGAGACGCGGACTGACCCCATCCGTGATTTCGGTCTCGGCTTCGATCAGAGCCGAGCGCAATTCGCTCAGCGTGCCGCCCCCAAACAGGCAGCCGAGGAACAAACCATCCGGTTTCAGGACTGTCCGGATCTGCGCCAGCATTCCGGGGAGATCATTGGCCCAGTGCAAAGATAAAATACTGGCGACGAGATCGAACGTGGCGGGCTCGAACGGCAGGGTTTCGTCCTCCGCATCCGCTATATTTAAGCCTTTGGCGACAAGGGTTTCGCGCATTTTTCGCGAGGGTTCCAAAACCGTCACCTCGTCGACGCGATCGCTGTCCAGCATTGCGGTGCTTGCTTGTCCGGTATGGCCCCAGAGATCCAGCGCGCGATTAAAAGTTCGAGGCGTATCTCGAAGTCTATCTAATAATTGATTCGACTCCCTGACCTTAAGGAAGGCATACTGGTCAAAACTATTAGAGGCGCGATCGCGATTCAGTGCGATACGGGCCCGATCGAACAGCAATGGGGATGGAGTCGGCGACATGAGTTCCGATATGCATTGGACGCGGCGTTCCGCAAGAGCGGGCCTGAGGTCGCTTGCGAATTTTGTCTGGCCACATCGTTCGATTGTCACCGGCGAACGCCATGGCGGAGACGGTCCGCTGACCCCGGACGATTTTGCAAAACTCAATTTTCTCAACGGCACCGGCTGCCGCAGCTGCGCCATGCCGCTCGATATAGATCTGGGCGATGACAGCGTTTGCGGCGTGTGCGGCGCCAAAGCTCCGAAATGGAACCAGGCGCGCGCAGCCATCGCTTATGATGATGTCTCGCGTCAGGCGATCCTTGAGCTGAAGCATGCCGGGCGGCGCGATGGCTTGCGGGTCATGTGTAATTGGATGGCGATGGCGGGCCGGGATATTCTTCCGGAAACCGATTGGCTCGTGCCGGTGCCGCTACACTATCAGCGGCTGGCTTCACGCGGGTTCAATCAAGCCGCGTGGCTGGCGCAGGGCGTTGCCCGTCAAACCGGCACGCTGGCTTTGGTCGATGGCTTGTCCCGCAAGCGCAACACGCCAAGCCAAGGCGGCCTGACCGCGAAACAAAGACAGCGCAACGTCGCGGGCGCATTTGAAGTGCGAAAATCGCGGGTCGGACGGATCAAAGGCAGCACGGTCACCCTGGTCGATGATGTGCTGACCACGGGCTCAACGCTTGCCGCGTGCACCAAGGCGCTCAAAAAGGCCGGAGCGGCACGCGTCAATGTGCTCGTGCTGGCCCGCGTTGTAAGAGAGGCCGACCTTACCATATAAGGGGCGAACCGGATGAAAGGATCGTCTCAGACATGGCCCATGTGACCATCTATACGCGGGCATTTTGCCCATATTGCTCTCGCGCGCTCAGCCTTTTGAAACAGAAAGATGTCGAGATGACGCATATTGATGCGGGCATGGATGCTCAGAAAAAAGCCGAGATGATCCAGAAATCCGGCGGCGCTCGGACGTTTCCGCAGATCTTTGTCGGCGACCTGCATATTGGCGGCTGCGACGAGATGATGGCCCTGGAACGGTCTGGTAAGCTGGATGCGTTATTGACCGCCTAGATGATCAAGTACGCACTTATCTGTTCTGACTGCGAGGCTGAGTTTGAAGCCTGGTTTGCCTCCTCTGATGCTTTTGACATGCAGGCGGAGCGCGGTCTGGTGGAGTGCGTGCAATGCTCCGGGACAAATGTACGCAAAGCGATCATGGCACCTGCTGTTTCTGGGACAAAGAAGTCTGCGCCTCCGGATCCGCAAAAGGTCTTTGGCAAATTGGCGGCGAAGGCCCGCCAGCATGTGTCTGAGAATTTCGACTATGTCGGCGACGGCTTTGCTACCGAAGCTCGGGCCATGCATTATGGCGAGACCGAGCATAAACCCATCTGGGGCGAGACCACCGCGGACGAACGCGAATCGCTAAAGGAAGAAGGGGTTCCCGCAGAACCCCTGCATCCGGCCTTCACCCCAGCCAAGCCGCGCGATGAAGACAAGCTCAATTAGTTCGCTTCGATGAAGGCGATCAGGACTTGCACCAGCTCTTCGGGCTTATCTTCCTGAATGAAATGATGACCGTCTTCAATGGTCGTGTGCGCCTGATTGACGGCCCCGGGAACCGTCTCTTGCCACAGGGTGTCTCGGCCCACCGTGACAGGGTCACTGTCTCCAAAAGCCGTAAGCAGGGGTTTGTCCCATTTGGCGAACACCTCGTCCATGACTTTTTGGTTCTGCCGCAATTGAGACGGTACCATGTATGGAAAGATGCGCGTCGCGGCGCGGTAGGTTTCGTCCGGGAACGGGGCGGCATAGCCTGCGAGTTCAGCCTCCAACAAGGTTCGCGTCGTCGCGCCCTGGAAGAGGCCAGGTAAATCGAACTGATCTGAATGGCGCGCAAAGGCGATCCAGCGGGTGAACCGGAACGCTCCGTTGTCATCGACGGTATCGGGCTTCCCTTCGCGCCAAACCTGAAACTGAATCATCGGAAAACCAATCCACCCTTGTACGCCACCTGCTGCTGGTAGACCGGTATTCGAGAGCATGATCCGCGCATAGCGATCCGGGTCTTCGGCAATCATCCGCAAGCCAATCATTCCGCCCCAGTCTTGCATAAAAAAAGTCACCCCTTGCAGGTCGAGCTCGCGCGCAAAACGCGTCATCAAATCAATATGCATTTGATAATTGTGATCGGATGGCTTGAGCGGTTTGTCTGACTTTCCGAAGCCGACCAGATCCGGCGCAATCACGCGATAACCCGCGTCGACCAATGGCGGGATCATATGACGATAGAGATAGCTCCACGAAGGCTGACCGTGCAGGAGCAAGATCGTTTTACCGTCGCGAGGCCCTTCATCGACATAGTGTATGCGATAGCCTTCGATCTCAATGTAATTAGGGGTGAAGGGGTAATCTACGAGATTTGCAAACCGTTCGTCAGGGGTGCGGATCGATTCCGCCGTCTTCCAATCGGTAGACGCTTGAAGCAACACCACCAATCCAATCAAAATGACGATCACGCCCGCCAAGATCAGCCCGATCCAATTCAACATCAATTAAGTCCTTTTTTCCTGCCCCTCGCAAAGACCCATACCGCGTTGAAAACACCATAATGGCACTCTGCATGCCATAATATAGCCCCTCAAGTCTAAGCTGCAAGAGGCGTTAAGCGAACATGGGCGATCGTTCGCCGACGGCCGCGCGCTCGCGGGCGATGAGGGCTTGGAAAGATGGGCGCTGCAAGAGGCGGTCAATATAAGCAGCAAGTTTCGGCCACCTTGCTGGGTCCACTGGCTCAGCGGCGTGCAGCATATTGATGAAAATGCTCGCGGCCGTCAGATCTGCAAGGCTGATCTCATCGCCCAGAAAGAAAGCTCCGCCATGCGCGAGCTGGCGTTCCAAATAGTCGAAATGATATGGAATGAGATTCAGCGCCGCCTGGATGACCGCGTCATCAGGTGCCATGCCACGCAAGTTCGGATTGATGAAACGTTGAATAAACAAGGGCGCTTCGACCTTGGAAAACACGCCCGTGCCGAGAAAATCGCAGAGCCAGAGCATCCAACCGCGCTGCCAATCATCATCCGGGAAAAGCCGCGGCAGCGGGGCCACGCCATCAAGAAACACGCTCGCAGCGAGCGAGTCTGGCATGAACCGACTATCCACTTCGAGCACCGGGACTTTCCCGAGCGGGCTAATCTTCAGGAACTCCGGATCTGGATCGCCCAAAGGCGTCACATTGACGATCTCATACGCCAGCCCCTTCTCCTCCAACACCGCCATTAAGCGGCGCACCCAAGGCGAAAAAATCGTTCCATGTACTTTGATGTCCATTTGGGTCTCCTAAAAAATAAGACTTAATTGGTTGCATTATAAAACCAGTTAGCGTAAGTAGTTTCATATTGCAACCAGGTTTATTCTCCGTATAATGGCCGGCATGAAGACAAAATCATTCTCAGACATGCAGTGCTCGATTGCCCGGTCCCTCGAACTGGTCGGGTCCTGGTGGTCGCTGCTGATTATCCGTGATGCGATGATGGGTGCGCGCCGATTCAAGCATTTTCAGAACTCGCTCGGGATCGCCAAGAACACTTTGACCACCCGCCTCAATCAATTGGTCGAGGGCGGCATTCTGGATCGTGTCGCGGCGGCGGATGGCTCTGCCTATGACGAGTATCAGCTGACCCAGAAAGGCCGCGATCTCGGCCCGATCATTCTCGCCCTCTCGCAGTGGGGCGATAAATGGGCGGTGCATCCTGACGGGCCGAGCTTTGAGTATTTTGACCGCAAAACCGGTGACGACCTGTCTGCAATCTGGCCAAGACGCGCCAATGGCGAAGCGATGGCCCTCGGCGATGTCGGGGTCAAGCCCGCCGGCACGCCGACCCCAACCCCTGAACTTAATCCTGGGAGGACCCAAAAATGATACCTTGCACATGCCTCGTTCAAGAGGGGCAAATCTCGGCGGCATCCGAAGCCGTGCTGCGCGAAAAGCTCAACATCTTTACCCAAAAAACATTTGGAGCAGAGGCGGAGATCAATTGGATCGCCGTACCGAAGGGTGGTGGCTTCACAGCGTCCAAGCCGTCCACCTCATCGATCGTCTCGATGCGCGCCCCGGCGCCCATCGATCAAGCCGAACGCGGGGCCCTGCTGCACGAATTGTGCGGATTCTGGACCGCGGAAACGGGCCAATCCATGAACGAAATTGTCGGGGTCATTTCTGACCCGGTCACCGCCTAAAGGAGCTTCCAATATGCCACTCTATTCTTGCAATGCCGCCTCGGGCGCGATTTCAGAAAACGCCAAGTCCAAGATTGCAGCCGACATCACCCGCATTCATTGCGATGTAACGGGCGCTCCGCCAATTTTCGTCCATGCCTTCTTCTTTGAGGATGCTCCGCATCAGCCTCTGGATGGCAATCAGGCGTTCTTGTTCGGCAGCATTCGCGCCGGACGCACGGACGCTCAAAAAGCGCAGATTTGCGATGAAATGCGCCAGTCCATCCACACCCATGCGGGAATCCCGCTCGATGACATCATCGTCATCACCCAGGATACACCGGCGAAATGGGTGCTTGAAGGGGGCGAGATCATGCCTGAGCCCGGCGAAGAAGCCGAATGGCTCGCCAAGCATCACCCAGAAGCCGTCGCTTAAGAGGATCAAATGTCAGGAACAGTTGTTGTCATCGGAGCTGGCGCCTCGAACGGCGTTGGCGGGGCCTTGTCGCGTAAATTTGCTGAAGGCGGTCACCCGGTCGTGATTGCCGGACGCACGGAAGCCAAAGTCACCGCCCTCGCAGACGAAGTAACCGCCGCGGGCGGGTCAGCGGAACCTTTTGTCATCGATGTCACCAAAGCCGAGGACCAAGACGCTCTGTTTGCCAAAGTTGCCGAGTCTAGTGAGATCGCAGCTGTTCTCTACAATGCGGGCAACAATGCCATCATTCCGTTTGAGGAGTTGGACGCCGAAACCTTCGAAGCTTTCTGGCGGGTCGGCTGTCTGGGCGGGTTTCTGACGGCCAAGCGGGCTATCCCGCTCCTGAAAGCCCAAGGCAAAGGCAGCTTGTTCTTCACCGGGGCCTCGGGTTCCTTGCGTGGAAAATCGAATTTTGCGCACTTCGCGTCGATGAAAGCGGGCTTACGCATGCTCGCCCAATCGCTCGCGCGCGAGTTTGGACAGCATGGGATTCACGTCGCGCACTTCATTATCGATGGCGTGATCGATGGCGACATGGTGCGCAGCCGCTTCGGAGAGTATCTCGATGCGCTTGGAGAGGATGGCGGTTTATCGCCCGACGCCATCGCCGAGGCCTATTGGTATGTGCATCAGCAGCACCCTTCAGCGTGGACTCATGAGCTTGATCTGCGCCCCTTTAAAGAGACCTGGTGATCCTTGCCAAAGCTAAACGTCTCGCCCGGCACCGTCCAAATGAGTTGTGGTACTGGCGGCACACTCGCGTAACGCGATCATATTATTGTGACCACTCTTCTCTGTAGATGAGGATTGCAATCCACTCGCATGCGCGCTCCTTTGCGGCATGCGATCTGAGAAGTGTTATAACGGGGTTGTCCACGAGCGCGCGATCTTAAGCGGGCCACGGACGCGCTAGCATGTTCAAACGCCGCTTCCAGCTGATACGGATCGGAGAGTTTGGGTCGACCTTTGAGGTCATGATCTATGGTGACCAGCTGCGGGATATGCAGCATCTCCTGATTCTGCATTCCATAGAGTTTCCCGTCCCACCGTCGCCTGCATTCTGTGATCTGATGTGGCAAGCGGGTATACAAGTCGTTTTTGTTCGCAGAGCCGGGTTTGGGCAATCAACGCCCCTTCCCAAGGCGCTGATCCAGAACACACCCGTGACGACAGGCGCAACGGCGATGGCCGAGGCCGTTATGCTCCGCAAACTGATTGCGACACTGCACCTGTCTGAGATCGTCGTCCTTGCCATGGGCAGTTCAAATCCCGTCGTTTATCGGCTGGTCCAGATTTCGCCCGAAATCTCATACACGGTGTTCGCGAATCCGATGTTCAACCAGGAAATCTGGCAAGTGTTCACGCCAATTTGGTTTCGCACGATGCTGCAACAGATCGTGACCAGCAAAAGCGGGCTGCAAGTGGCGTATCAAGGCATCAAGCTGCTGATCCGAAAAGATCCGATCGCGTTCTACTCCCATATTTATGCGAAGAATGCGTACGATCTGAGTTATGTCCGGGAGAATGAGGAAGACTATCTCGATGCGGGGGCCTTCACGACCAGCATCAATCCAGGGCAATTGTATTATGATGCGATGATGTGCCTGAGCCATGACCCGATGCTGAAGGATGGCGTCCTGGCAGAGATACACGGCACGGTCTTAATAGGAGCCGATTCAGCATTGCACTGGCGCACAGAAATGGCCCGCGAAGCCGCGCGCGTAGGGTTGCCGGTCATTCAGGCGGAAAAAGGCGATTTATTCTGCGCCTATAAATCCCCGCAAACGCTCATTTCGTTGATCGATACTCACACCAAAGCGCCGCTTTTACGGGTCATCTAACCCCGCTCATTGAGCCGGAAATTCAATCGGCTTTGTTGCAACCCGCAAAAAAGATTTTGCGAATCGCAACAGCTCATGGTTGCATTAGGTTCAAAATTGAGTGACCAATGGTTAACATAATAAAATATTATCGGGAAGAGTGCTTTTAACTATGGCGGACACGCAACTCTCTATCCAGGATATAGAATATGTCGCTGACATGTTGCGCGCGATTGCTTGGGTAAAAGACGATCTGGGCCCTGTTTCTTCTGAAGCGTTGAAAGATCTTGAAGAGAGCCTTGGCGCTGCAGAGTCAGCGCTGCGCCGGATCGCAGCCGAAATGGAACTCACGACGGTTTCCAAATCGCAATCGAATTGATCAGTCGGGCAGTTTGATCCGATCAAACGCGTCTTGACCTGGTAATCCCTGATAGAACCACTTCAGCGGCTGTTTCAACTCAGTCGATAGGCGCGACATACAAATCGCCTTGATCCGTATCGTCCCCGCTTCCATGGATTTATAATCTACAACAGACACCTCGATCGCTTCTGCGACCTCTGCTTCGCTCCGTCCGAGCGCATGTCTTGCGGCAGCAATTCGAGCCCCAAGATGCTGATCTATCGGTAACACCAAGTCTTCTCCCACCGCGTCATTCAAATGAAGGACACACGTAACTTACTGTTTCGGTTCACGAATCCACAAGGCGGGCTCAGTATCTTGGCTGCAAATTGGATGATCCACCCCCTGATATGGGTCTGAGCAAATCGCTTGAGGTAGATTTTTTCACCGAGCCCTCATATTGCGGTGCGATTTCCCAGCACCTCGAGAAAACGGTTCGCTAATATTGCCCCGAATCGGGTCCTCCCTGCATTACATCGGCTTTATTGCCAGCACCATTTGGGCGGTTTAGACCTTAACTGGCTTAGACATTCTGGGAGTTGAAAGCATGGCGGAAGCGGCGGCGCAGGGGCAAACAAAGGGCTTACTTGGATGGGTGGAACGAACGGGAAATAAACTGCCCGACCCGGTTTTCCTATTTGCTTACTTCATCATCGCATTGGTCTTGATTTCGATCCTTTGCGCGATGCTCGGCGTCAATGCCGCGCTCAGTGATCAAGTGCTGGGCGGCATGCCGGACAGTCAGAAAGCGCGCTTCGGCATCGGCGACGATGGCGTGATCAGCGCGGTTAGTCTGCTTGCCGCGGAAAATATCCAGCGTCTCTGGGTCGAGATGCCGAAGACGTTCACGCACTTTCACCCGCTCGGCTATGTGCTGGTGGTGATGCTGGGCGCTGGGGTCGCGGAACGGTCTGGCCTGTTCGCGAGCGCCATGCGCTCTGCCGTTCGCGGTGCCCCCGTCTTCCTGTTAACGCCGGTCGTGGCGCTGGTCGCGATGGTCGGCAACCATGCTGCAGATGCCGCCTATGTTGTCTTAATCCCCCTTGCCGCTGTGCTGTTTGCCTCCGCAGGACGTCACCCGCTGGCAGGCATTGCCGCGGCGTTTGCCGGGGTTTCTGGCGGCTTCTCAGCCAATCTCTTTCCAGGCCAGCTCGACGCTCTGCTTTATGGGATTACCGAGGAAGCCGGTGAGATCCTGAATGCCGGCTATGACGCCAATATTGCTGGAAACTGGTGGTTCATCATCGCGCTGCTGGTGATTTATCTACCAATCATCTGGTTCGTGACAGACCGCATTATCGAGCCTCGCCTCGGAAAATGGACGCCATCTGAAGGCGCAGATGCCGACAGCTATAGCGATGAAGACAAACCACTCAGCCCGGAACAAAGACGCGGTCTGCGCAATGCAGGCCTCGCTGTGCTCGGCGTGATTGCCGTTTGGGTCTTGATGACCGCCGGTCCCGGCACGCCGCTTTGGCTCGATGGTGAGGGCACAGAGGGCATGGAATGGTATCAACGCGCCGCGCCTTTATTCCAGTCACTTGTTGGTGGATTCCTCGTCCTGTTTCTTGCTGCCGGCTGGGCCTATGGCGCCGCTGCCGGAACGATCAAGAATCACCGCGACCTCGTCGATATGATGAGCGAAGCTATGAAAGACATGGGCTATTACCTCGTCCTGTCCTTCGCTGCTGCACACTTTGTGGCGATGTTCGGCTGGTCAAACCTCGGTCTGATCAGCGCCGTCCACGGCGCGTCCGCGATTGAAAGCTCCGGCTTGCCGCTGCCCATCCTGCTCGGATTGATCGTCTTCTTCTCAGCCATCATCAATCTGTTTGTCGGATCTGCATCGGCCAAGTGGGCGTTGCTTGCCCCTGTTATGGTGCCAATGCTGATGCTGCTTGGCGTTTCGCCGGACGGCGCGACGGCGGTCTACCGCGTTGGCGACAGCGCCACGAACATCATCACGCCGCTCATGGTCTATTTCCCGCTCATTCTGGTCTTTGCGCGCCGTTGGGTGTCTGATTTCGGGCTAGGCAGTCTGACCGCAACCATGTTGCCCTATTCGGTCTGGATGCTGATCAGCGGGATCCTGCTGGTGGTCGCATGGACTTATCTTGGCTTCGATCTTGGACCTGGCGCCCCAATGTCGATCACGCTCGGCGAAACAGGCTAAAGTCCTAAAGCCCGGCGTTTTGCCTCAAAATCATCAGGACCTGGCGCCTCGAGGGTCAGGTCCTTTTTATTGGGCAGTGTGATCTGAAGTCTTGCCGCGTGCAGCATGAGGCGATCGATGGGTCGCGCGCCGGCGCCATAGATCACGTCACCAAGGATAGGACAGCCCAGCGCCGCCATATGCGCGCGGATCTGATGCATCCGGCCGGTGCGTGGGCGCGCGTCCATGTATCCAAACGTCTCCGACCGCGAGAGCAGGCGCCAGGCCGTCGACGCAGCATCCGCGCCTTGCTCTAAGCTACTGGCGAGGACAGACCGCCCTTGTTTCAGAAGCGGGACCTCGCACACACCGTGATCGGTGTCGGGCAAGTTCCCTGAGACCAGAGCGAGATAGTATTTGCGAACCCGGCGCTCTGCGAACTCTGCCGACAGCGCCGCCATGGCGGGCTTGGTTTTCGCCGCGAGGATCAGGCCGGAGGTGCCAGCATCTATGCGATGGACCAGATGTGGGCGCTTTCCGTTTGAACGTGCGAATGCCCAGAGCAAGTGATCGAGCGAAGTGCCGCGATTGCCACGGGTCTGTACGGCAAGGCCCGAGGGTTTGTTAAAAGCGAGCAGAAACTCGTCCTCATAGATCACCAGATCCCGCACGAGCGCCTTTTGGTCATCGCTCAGATTCGGGATGGGGCGGTTTCTCATCGCCGCACGCTTCGCATCAGCCCTGAACGGAATAGCCGCTAATGAGCACGGTCGCGACCATGATCATTGAGATCACGAAGGTCCAGGAAATCAAAAGCAGGAAGAAACGCAGGCCCGACATGATAATGCCGGCAGAGCCCGCCACCGCCAGACTTCGCCAGACATAAAACAGGAACCAGATGAAATAGGCCCAGAGGAAAATGCTCGGCAAATGGGGGCCGGCCGTCATCATGATCGCACCGGTCACATAGATCCATGAGTGCAGATGCAGCGCGTGGATCGCGTGATCGTAGACAAACAGCTTGCGGCGCCAAATATGCAGAATGCTCAACGAGAAAACGGTGAGCGGGACCATCAGAATGCTGAGCCGCGGCAGCCAGTTTTCGACCTGAGCCGAGAATTGATCAGGGTTTTCGAGGACGGCCAGCACCTGATTTTCGATGTCCGATCGAACCGCGTCTGGAGCGTCGACATTTATGTTGTTGCGCGCCAGCTGTTCCCGGGCTGTCTCGGGAATATCGTCGATGCCCTCCGCAATTGCGCCGTCCCGAATGCCCTGCGTGATTTCTTCTCGGGTCTCGTCATCGATGTTGATGTATTGTCCCGGCGGCACGAGCGCGAACAGGGCCAGATAGAACACCAGACTGGCAAGCAGAAACAGTCGAAACGGCGGCACGTAACGCGCGCGTTTTCCCGCGGTGTAGTTTCGGGTCAGACGCCCTGGCCGGAAGAGTAAGATGGGCAGCGTCCGCGCCAAACGCCCGTCAAATGTGAACGTGTCAGAGATCGTCTCCCCGATCAGATCAACGATCGGTCGGTGGAAGCTCGCGGCCAGCTGTCCGCAATTCGGGCAAAACCGCCCATGCACCATGGTGCCGCAATTCTGGCACGGTCTCCCAGACAAGTCGGCCTTTTGGCGGGTGGTTAGCCCGCCAGCTGAGGCTGTTCCTGCGGTTTCGAGTTCAACTGACATGGTCCCTCCCCGAACCTGTCCCTACTCCGTTTCAGTCGTCTCTGCGCCCCGGTCAGAGGGACAAAGCCAACGCGATCGGTGATTATCTTCGGCGTTTTCGGCCCAGCCGTCCAGATTTGGATCCACCAGGTTCTTGGTCACCTCAAACCACATCGGAGTGATCGGATAATCCTCGAGCATGATTTTCTCCGCTTCGGCAAACAAGGCGGCCCGCATGGTCAGGTCTTGTTCCTGGCTCGCCCGCTCGAGCAAACCGTCATATTCCGGGTTGGAGTAATTGCCGTAATTTTGTTGCCCAGCATCGGTGTCGAGCAAATAGAGATAGTTGAGCGGATCATTATAGTCGGCGAGCCAGCCGCCATCAGCGACTTCAAAATTACTCTGACGCAGGTCTGCGTAGAGCACTTTCGTATCCTGTCGCAGGATCTGAGCGTCGACCCAAGGCGCGATCTCATTCCAGTTCGCTTGTGCCACGGGCGCGGCCTTCGGATTGTCGCCGGTTGAGCGATGCTTGTACTCAAACCGCAACGGATTGTCTTCGCCATAGCCTGCCTCTTCCAGCAGCGCGCGCGCCTCAGCGAGCCGTTCTTCACGGGTCAGCGGCTTCCAATAGACCTCTGGGCGATCGGTTTCGTAATTGGCGATTCCCGGAGGCACGAAGCTGTAAGCGGGGATAAAGCCAGGGGTCAGCACACTATTGACCAGAAACTCGCGGTCGAGTGCCATAGCGAGCGCCTTGCGCACGCGAATGTCATCGAATGGCGCCTCGCTCGAATTAAAGCTCCAATAGGTCGTTAGCAGGCCCGGCGTTGTGCGCACCCAACCTGGCAGGCGGCGGTCCAGTTCGGCTTTACGTCCGCCATCGAAATTATTGTTAATGTCGAGATCACCGGCCTCGATCCGACGCTCAACCGCGGCGAGGTCTTCGAGTTCAAAATAGCTGACGCGCTCAAAACAAAGCGTATCGGCCTCAACGAAGAGCGGGTTCTTTTCCGCCACGATCTGATCACCTGTGACCCAGTAGACCAATTTGTACGGGCCGTTCACTTCAATATTGTCCGGCTGAACCCAGGCTTCGCCATATTGCTCGACAATATGCTCGGGCACCGGGAACGTCGTGTAATGCGTCAGCAAGCCGAGAAAGTAAGGAGCCGGCTCTTCCAGTGTGATCTCGAGTGTTCGCTCATCAATCGCCCGCACACCGAGCTCTTCCGGTGCGACGCGGCCTTCATTCAGCGCCTGCGCGTTCTTGATGATGTACAAAAGGGAGGAGTATTGCGATGCGATGGCCGGGTCCTGGATCCGGCGCAGGGCGTAAACAAAGTCATTCGCGGTTAATGCCACACCATCCGACCATGTCGTATCGATCAGCGTGAAGGTCCAGGTCAGTCCGTCTTCGCTGGTCTCCCAGCTTTCTGCCATGGCCGGGATCACTTCGCCATCTGGCGCGTGTTGCATCAGGCCGTGAAACATATCGCCAATGATGATGTTTTCCCACGCGGCAGAGGATCGATGCGGGTCGAGCGTGTCTACTTTTGCGGAGATACCGCGGCGGAGTGTTAGCGTGTCGTCCTCGACATTGCCACCGCCGCCGCAAGCGGTCACTGCCAAAGTCAGCGCGAGCGCAGTGCCCGCGAAAAGTCTATTCAAGCGCATCGATAGGTCCTTTGTGAAAGAGATATCGCTAGTGGGTGTAACTGTTTCAGATCAAACGAGATTTGCCTAGGTCGGGGCTGTCGCAGATGACGTGAGTTTGAAGATCGCCTCTATTTGCGGCGGAAAAAGCCAACAAAACCAAACATTCCGGCAAGCATCGAGCCAATTCCGCCCGCCACGACGGTGATCGGGCTGATCGATTGCGCCAATGCGATGGCCTGACCGATACGAGAGACTTCGACTTCGACCGAGTCCCGGAACGTGCGCAGCGGCAGTGCCTCGTCATCCATCAAGGCGAAGAGCTCAATGACCAGCTCCTGGTTGCCCACCGCGGTCGGCGTGACTTTCCAGCGCCAGACATTCTCCGTAAGCGGCGAAACACGTTGCGTGGCAGGTGTGATCGCTTCAACATTAAATGCTTCGCCAGAGACCAAGGCCTGCACCGTGGTCGAGATCTGTGCTTCGCTTTCGACAATGTTCCCGGACCCCGGCAGCGAATCGGTCGCGCTATCGTCTCCGGTGGCGTCCAGTGACAGGGTCACCTGGAAAGGGCGACCAAATTGTGCGCCGCTGGGGGTCTCGTGCGCGATGGGAACTGTGCGCAGCGAGCTCATAAAATCGTCGGTTGCAGATGACGCCACACCGAACATATCGTCCATATTGGCTGGGGTGCTCAGGCTGCGCGGGCTCGCCGAACCTGCAATCGGTGCCGGACCGGCATCAAACCCGATGCTCCCGGGCGGCGGGGCCGCGGCAACCTCGACCGCCGGGGGTTCCGGCGGTGTCTGCATATATTGGTACCCGCCATAGGCGAGCGCAGCGCCTCCGGCCAGGATCAGCAAAAATGAGAAAAACCTCAGCATTCCGGTCCTCCACTCTCAATCGCTTTGTAAGCTCACCCGACCATTAGGGGAAGTGTTAACTGAACCCGCCTTGAACGAATTAGACGTCGCCATCTTTGAGCAGATTATCCGCACGGGCCTCGGGCGCGGGTTCTTCACTATTGATTGCGATGATTTCTGAGGCCATTGGCGGCCGCATGAACTCAGACGCTTTAATTCGACCGCTCTTTAGTCGCCGTGAAACGAATGTCCGGGTTCTTTTCTTGCGCGTAGCCGACATCCCAGGCGTTCTTGGCGAGATAGACCGGCGCGTCATCAAGGTCGGTCCCAGACGCTGACTTGTTCTTGTCGAGAAAGGCGCGCAGCATCGCCTCGTCATCACAATGGATCCAACGCGCGACATTGTAAGGCGCGGCTTCAAATACGACGTCGAGACCGTACTCATTGACCATACGCTCCGCCATCACATCGATCTGAAGCGCTCCGACGGCCCCAACAATCATGTCCGATCCGATATTTGGCTTGAACAATTGTGTGACCCCTTCTTCGGCCAGGCTTTCCAGCGCCTTGCGCAAATGCTTGGCCTTCATCGGGTCCGTGGACCGCGCACGCCGGAGGATTTCGGGCGCAAAGTTCGGGATGCCTGCAAACTTGATATCACCGCTCTCCGACAAGCTGTCGCCGACACGCAACTGGCCATGGTTGGGGACGCCAATGACATCGCCCGCGTAGGCCGTCTCAGCAATCTCTCGATCTTGCGCGAGAAACATCATCGGATTGTGGACATTGATCTGTTTGCCCTCGGCCGTTTTGAGCCGCATGCCGCGTTTGAACTCACCGGAGCAGAGCCGGAAGAAGGCCACTCGGTCGCGATGATTGGGATCCATATTCGCCTGGATCTTGAACACGAAACCCGCCACGCCCTTGTCCCCCCGGGCAAGAGAGTGGTCCTGATCTTTTTTCTGGCAGGTTTGCGGCCGCGGTGCCGGTGCGAACTCTTCGAGCACGGCGAGCAATTCTCCAACTCCAAAATGGCGCAGCGCTGTGCCAAACACGACGGGCGTCATATGGCCTTCCAGGAACGCTTGCTTGTCGATCTGAGGCAGCATTTCGCGGGCCATCTCGCTGCCCTCTTCAAGTTCCTCAAGCGCGCTCGGGTCCACCTCATCGCGCACCGCCTCCAGCTCGATACGGGCTGACTCGCCCGGGGTCAGGCCTTCGTCGGCCGTCTTTTTTGAATAGTGGAGGAAGTCGCCGGTGCGCAGATCGACCATGCCGCCAAATCGCTGGCCTGAGGCTGCCGGCCAGTAAAGCGGTGCGCAATCGAGCTGCAACTGGTCCTGGATCTGATCCAGAAGCTCCAACGGATCGAGCGCTTCCCGGTCCATCTTATTGATGAAGGTGACAATCGGAATGTCGCGCAGGCGGCACACTTCGAACAGTTTCAGCGTCTGCGGCTCGATGCCCTTCGCCGCGTCGAGCACCATGATCGCGCAGTCTGCCGCGGTCAGCGTCCGATACGTATCTTCGGAGAAGTCTTCGTGGCCCGGCGTGTCGAGCAGATTGTAGACATTGCCGCGGAACTCAAACGTCATCACCGATGCGCTGACCGAGATACCGCGATCGCGTTCAATCTTCATCCAGTCCGAGGTGGTACGTCGCCGTTCACCGCGCGCCGCGACTTCACCCGCCATGCGAATGGCCCCACCCGCCAGGAGCAGGTTCTCGGTCAGGGTCGTCTTGCCGGCGTCCGGGTGCGAGATGATCGCAAAGGTCCGGCGACGGTCGGCCTGGTCGGCAAGAGAAAGGGACATGCGTGAAGCGCCTCTGAAAGTCAGTGAACCGGCGACTTAGGGGGTTTTGCTCGCGGCTTCAACGCGCCGATCTGTAATGTTTTGACTCTAGGCCCGCACGCGCGTGTCGGCGTCATTCGCGGCGCCGCGCTGATAAGTTTCGAGAACCAGTTGTGGAACATCGCGCAGCCGCGGCTCGTAGCCACCAGCCGGGGTTGGTTTCAGGATCAGACAATTGGCGCCGGTCTTGGCCACGATCAAAGCTGCGATATCCTGAAGCGGCAGCGTTGCGTCAGAATCCGATGGGAGGGTCGTGAATGTGTTGACGGCAAAGTCCACTGCCTCCTGCGCGCGCAGCAAACGCGGGTCTCCACAGCCAATTTCGCGCCATCTTTGCAACAGATGCGCTTCGGGTGTGTCCAGCTCAATCACCTTGTCATTCAAAAGAAACAACATGGTCTTCCCCCAGGTTCCAACCCCATCTCGTCGATTTGCAGTTAATGAACGGTTACGGGGCCGCGATATGAGACTACTCGACAGTTTCCGTGAGAAAATGACGGGCCTCGCGATCTTCGATTTCGATGATCCATAAGTCCGAGTCGCGCTGCCGGGCGCGTTGCACATAGTCATCAACGCTGGCTTCGTCCGGGCCGACATTCTGGCTCTGCAAATCAACAAAGATTCGCTCACCTTCCATGGACGTGCGCGGAACATAGGCCCGCGCCTCGCCTTGCAGGTCTGCCACTTTGATCAAGACATCGCCGCGGGCTTCGTCCCCTTTTTGCAGCACAAAGGCCCCAGCGCCCTCGATCTGCGCGCGGCGCATTAGAGCCTCCACCCAGGTTTTGGTCGGCAGGCGCTCGTCAAACATGGCAACTCATTCGTTTCGGCATCCGATTTGCATTCATAGATCTTGTTAAGTCCAGCTTTACCATAATGAACGCCTTCACCTCATGCTCTCGTTGAATACAGGTCTCAATTCAATCGCCAGTGCGCCTGCGACCCAATTGAGTACAACCGGTTTTGATGGCTTTCAATCGAGCGGACCCGACTTCGTCACCGTGTTGCCGCTGCCGATATTGGCACTTCTGGCTCTGGTATTTGTTTCAGCAGCAATCGCAATCGTTATTGAGCTGCGCGCAGAAAAGTCTGTCGACTAGGTTTATTCCGCTGCCCGTTTATTCGCTTGTGCCAGACCGGGCAGCGAAACCGTGACCGTTGTGCCTTGGCCAGGGGCGGTTTCGATTTTGACTTGCCCCCCTTGCAATTCTGCCAAACGCTGAACCATCGCCAGGCCCAATCCCGTGCCGGCTCGGCCTTTAGCGTTGGCGCCTTGCGAAAACGGTTTTGCGATTTTGGCGAGGTCCTCTGCACTCATGCCCGCGCCGGTGTCGCGAACACGCAAATAAGCGAGGCCCTCACGCTCAAAAGCGTCGAGAGAGACCGTGTCGCCTTGCGAACAATATTTGATGGCGTTCGACACCAGATTGTCCCAGATCCGGCGCACGGCGGCAGCATCCGCCAACGCCAGAACCTCGCCGCTGGCACGCAAGGTAAGGTCGACGCCTGACAATTCTGCGATGCCTTTTGACTGGCGCAGCACGCTCTCGCCACTCGCCGCGATGTCCATAGCGGCAAGATCAAGCTCGTACGTCCCCGCTTCCGCTTTGGCATAACCAAGCATGTCCTCGACCAAACGCAGCAGGGTCTCGCCGCTTTCGCGGATAAAGGTCGGGTAATCCTGATACGCCTCTGGCAGCGGGCCGCGCAGCTCTGACGCCATGATGTCAGCGAAACCGATAATGCCATTGAGCGGACTTTTTAGGTCATGTCCGAGGCCAGCAAAAAAATTGGTCCGTTCTTGCAAGGCGCGTTCAAGGTTAGCGCTCTCAACTGTTCGAGGCATAATAACTATTGCGGTGCCGGTCGGCGTTGTCGTTTGAGCGATCGTAAGACGGCCAAACTCAGCGTGGTCAATCTCGCCATTGACGTGCGCGTACGGGGAAAAGACTTCCTGCCACACGCGCCCCGCTTTCAAGCCGGGCAGCAGCGCGGCATTGCCAACATGATCGCGAATGCGACCATGCGGGGACACTGAGATCACCAAGAGCGGGTCATTCTCGAACAGGTCTTGCGGGTCTGGCGCCGGTGCCGTTTCGATCGCACGGATGCCCGTCGGCCTCTTATTCGCCCGCTGGCGCAAGAAAATAATTTGTAAAAAAATAAGTGTGGTTAATACGGCGCCCCCGAGCCATAGTCCCAGTGTCTCACCCATTAACATTACAGCGAGCGCTGCGATGCCTGCCCCTATGGATCCCAGATTCAAGGCCCATCCGTTAATCCGCGGGCGCGGATCTCGCGTATGCATCTTAACGGTATGGTCAGCTCTGTTAGGCATTTTTCCACTCACGGATTCATTAAATCTTCGGTCAGAATCCAAGTTTCAGCAGATGCTAGCCTTTGCGGGACGCAAAAGATAGGCCAGTGTCGAGGTCGTAGAGTGAGGGAGCTTTCCATGACCATCAAAACTGTATTAACGGCAGTCGCAGCGGTCGCAGGACTGACACTCCAAGCCACCGCACAGCTGGTTACTCCAGCCCCCCAACAAGTTGCAGCCACGACCCCTAAAGCTGATCCACTGGCTCAAGCGGCGGCACTGTACGCCACTTATCAAGGCGACGTGACGGACGTGAAAAGCAACGGCTTTACATCCGCCCGCGACATTGAAGCGACTCTGAACAATCTTGGTGGACACAACCCCGAGCAGCTGACCCAAGGGTGGATGGCCTACTCTGCGCTGGTCGCCGCTCAAAACCCAGAATTCCGCGCCGCGGTGCTCGACATTGAAGGTTATTATGGCCGCGATGTGATGATGACTGGCATGCAGAACGATGTTCGCTATGCCCGCACCCTAAGCGGCGGTAATGAAGCCGTGAATCAAGCGCTGACGGCGGTCAAAGCCGATAGCAGCCGCCTGTTTGGCGCTGCCGCGTTTGTGAAAGAACAAGCTTACAGCCTGCAAGGCTCCGGCTGGGCGAAAGGCCGTGTTGGCAATTCGCAAGCTAAAGCGACAACCCTGTTCACCTCGACCCAGTCTGGCATTCCGGCGCGCGGCAATCTGGTCCAGGCCATGCAGTCGCCGGAAATCAACACGGTGCTCGAACAGGCTGGCCGCTCTGGTGCGCCATCTGTCTGGGACAGCGTCACTGGCGCTGCGAGCACGATCCGCGTCCCGTCTGTGGTCTCGAACTTCGGCCCAACGCAGCGGATCGCAAGCGGCAAAGAGCCAATTGCTGACCGCATCACCACGCTTGCTGCCTATCGCATCCTGAACGCTGACCCAAGTGTGGCCAGCTCCATGCGCCAAGCCATGAGCGAGCGAGAGACGCAGGGCTGCCTGAACATGGCGAACCTCAACTTGCAGCAATGCGTTGCGGCCGCCCACAAGCATTACGAAGTGCCCTTCTGCATCGGCGAGCATGCGCTGTCCGATATCGGTAAGTGCATCGGCAAAGTTTCGAGCTAATCGGAAAATCTCTATGCAAAAGAATGCCCCCGGCCGCAGCGCCGGGGGTTTTCTTTTGTGCCGTTCCATCCCAAATGCTCGGCATGAACATAACTGAACGCGCCGCCGAAATCGCTGAAGACTTCGACTTCCTGGATGACTGGGAAGATCGCTATGCGCACATCATCGATCTTGGCAAAGCCAATCCACCGCTCGACGCTGACGAGCGCAATGAGACCACGAAGGTCAGAGGCTGTGCCTCGCAGGTCTGGATGGTGCTTTCAACGGATGAAGACGATCAATTAAGCGTCCGCGCCGAAAGCGATGCGATGATCGTTTCAGGCCTGATCTCCATTCTCATCCGCCTCTATTCCGGCGCAAAACTGGACGATATTCGCAGCTTTGATGCGGACGCGTTCCTGACCCAGATTGGCGTCAAAGGCGCGCTTAGTGCGCAGAGGTCGAATGGCCTCGCCTCAATGCTCAAACGGATCCAGAATACCGCCGCTTAAGCGGCAACGCCCGCGCGCTGATTAGGACCGGTAAGTCTCAAGCAGCACTCGTAAGATGTGCAGAGCCCGCCGGTCGATCAATGCGGGCCGCTGGCGATACGTTCGGGCAAATGCGCCTCGGGTCATGTCATTTCGCAAGAGCTTTTGCAGAAACTCAAAATCACCCGTGTTGAGCTCGGACTGAACTGTTGCCAAACGGGCTTTGGCCCGCTGCTGCTGACGCGTGCGTTGAAGTGGCTCCAGCGGGCGTGCAGACTTGATCCGGTGCCCGGACTCAAACGTCGCCCAATTCATCGTCGTGTGCGGCCCTGCGGACGATACCAGCTCCAGGTCTTCGAAATAGCTGTGACAGGCAGAACGGATGCGGGCGCGTTCGCTGGCGACAGGGTGACCCAGCAAAAGCGACTCCAGAAGCGACCGCCGCGCTGTTTTCTCCCCTTCACTGAGGTCCGGCGTAACAGGCGCACTCTCGGTCAGCGCTGGGGGAGGCCCTGCCCAAATCAGAACTTTGGACTCTGTGCCCCCGATCGGTTTCAAGTCTCCGCGCAGGCGCAGGATGTCGATCTCGGCCCCGCTCAGCGAGCCGATCATGCGTCCGCGGCGATCGCGCCCACGCCACACGCCCCAGGCTTCAGGCCGGATCTGGGCGACTACGCCGCCGCGCTGTAATGCGCGCGTTAGGCGCTTGGTCATGCGGCGCGCGCCAAAAGCGGCGCGACCGTCGCGATCCCAAGCTCCAAAGCTTCCAGCCAGGTGTCATAGGCCGGATCGTCGCGCATCTCTTCAATCCGGTGACAGGCATGGGCCACGGTCGAGCGATCCCGCTCAAAGGCGATGGCCACGCGCGACAGACTCATGCCGAGCCCGACATGCGTCAGATACATGGCGACTTGCCGTGCCCGCACCAATTCGCGCGGGCCCCGTTCGGGCTGCAGGATTTCTTCTGCTCTGATTTCAAGGGTATAAGCCACTAGGCTCACCGCCAAGTGGGCGCTGTTCTTATCGAACCTCTGTTGGATTCCCACACTCATTCTCCTTCGACTTAGCGAAGACAGAGACTATCACGGGGTATACAGTGTAGGATTATTTTTCTAAGTATAATATAAGTAATGAAATGAATTCAGGCGGCTATATTACTTACAGAGACTTTATGGCTGTCGAACTGACCTGAGGGATGACGGGTCAAACGCAAGCTCGGAATGAGACTGTCATGGCACAGAATCAAGGCTCCGCCAGGGCCCGTTTGAAGCGGCAAACGCAGCCAAGCATGGGCATCGCTGCCGCGCTCGATCAAGCCGCCTAGGGGGCGCTGCTGCTCAAGCACACAGGAGAGACCAAGTGACCACATTTCATACGCGGTTGGCTCCAGCTCAGTGAGCGAGCGACCGCGCATATCCTGGCCGAAGATCTGTCGCAGCTTGGATCCTGCCAGGCGAAAGCGCGCCTGACCATCGCGGCCAATCTCCACGATTGAGATCGAGGATAAGTGCCCTCGAATAGCACCAGGATCGAGCGACTCGCGCGCGGGAGGGACGCCCACAGTATGAGCTTTACGCCAATATGAAATAAGATCCGACTGCGCGTCCGTCAGGCCCTGAAAGCCTGTTGACTCGTAATTCATTGCCACCCCCTGGTGATTCGTTGATTCGTTCATGAATCATTTCGAATCGCCAGGCAAGAGCAATCGCAATAAAATTTTAACCAATATTACCAAATACTTTTATTTCGAAAACGGAACAAAAGTATTTGTTTCGAAAGCGAATTATTTCTCCAGCTTCCCAAGGCCCATTTCTTTTGCCAGAGCCGAACGTTTGCGCGCATAGCTTGGGGCAACCATCGGATAATCGTAGGGCAGCCCCCACTTTTCGCGATACTCTTCCGGGCTCATACCATACTTGGAGCGTAGATGGCGCTTCAGTGATTTGAACTTCTTGCCGTCTTCCAAGCAGATCAGAAAATCATCCGTGATTGACTTCTTGATGGCGACGGCTGGCTCTGGCGCAGCGTCGGCCGTGCCAGCGTCTTTCAAATCCCGAAGTGTAGAATGAACTTCCCGAATTAAGTCTGGGAGTTCTCCACTCTGGATTGGATTATTGCTGACATATGCCGAAACAATTTCAGACGCATATTCGATGATTGCAGCGGGTGCAGCGTCAACGCGGTCTATTTGTTCACTCATGTGCGTTCCCCTTAATGATACCAAATATATATTGGTGTTACTCGCGCAGAGTAAACGACAAATTGCAGATCTATTCTGCAAAAAATCTCAGCGTTTGCAGTCGTTTGCAAAATTTATGAAAGGTAAACGCCCGCGAAGACTGAAGTCTTCGAGCGGGCTTACCAGATTTGTACAAGCTGGATTAGCGGGCCAGCAGCACCACGAGCATGACAATACCAAGCAAAACTGCCGACCACATCGCCATGCTGAGGGTCAATGGTCCACGCGCCAATGCGCCGCGCGGGCTGAACGTGGTCTCGATTTTCTCAAACGTGCGCGCGCCAATCCCGGCAAAAACTGACGTGATGGCTGGCCCGGCTTTGCCCCAGACCCGACCGGCCCACATGACCGCATTATAGCCAGGGCGTCGATACAGCCAGTCTGTATCGAGGATGGTGCCGGGTTTCTCCGGCGGATAGAGGCCAAACCGCTTGAGCAGAATGAAGGCGAGGATCGCCGCCATGAGCAGCTGCATCTGAGTGAGGATATGATCCGGGGTGTACGGTTTATAGGGCTTGATCTCATCGCCGGACATCAAACAGACATCGGCGGGTGCCGTCACCGTACAGGGCAGCATGTTGTACAGCCAGCCATACCCAAAGCCGCCAATGGTCGGCAGGCCAATCGCGATACATATGAAGGCCGCCATGCCCATAGCGAGCAGCATATTGAACGGCGCCTCTTTGACCCGAATGCCGCTATCATGCCCAAAGAAGGTGAAGTACGGAATCTTGATTCCGGAATGCTCCAGCACACCCGCAGAGGCGAACAGCAACATCGCCCAGACAATCACATAGCCTTCATAGGCCACCGCGCTCATGGTCATTGATTTCGCCACGAAACCGGAGAAGAGCGGGAAGGCCGAAATCGACACCGCGCCGATGATACAGAAGATCGTCGTCCAGGGCATCGACTTGTAAAGCCCGCCAAGCTCACTCGCCTTGGTCGTCCCCACCCGATAGAGCACGGCGCCCATGCTCATGAAGAGCAGGCCTTTATAGATGATGTGCGCAAAAGCATGGGCCGCTGCCCCGTTGATCGCGAGCGGTGTGCCGATGCCAATCGCACAGATCATGAAGCCAAGCTGGTTGTTCAGCGAGTATGACAGGACCTTGCGCAGATCGTTCTCGATCACCGCGAAGAAGACCGGGAAGACCGTCATGATCGCGCCAATCCAGATCAGGATTTCGAAGCCTGGGAACATGCGTGCAAAAGCATACACGGCGAGCTTGGTTGTAAACGCAGACAAGACGACGGCGCCAACCACGGTCGCTTTCGGATATGCGTCCTGTAGCCAATTGTGCAGGAACGGGAACGCCGCCTTGATGGCAAAGGCAAGAAAGATGAACTTCGCGCCCGGCTGGTCAAAACTGGTGAACGCGTCGAGCGACAGGCTGCCCGTCGACTTGTACACATAGGCGAGGCCATCGAGCAGGAGGACGCCTGAAAAAATCTGCACGCCGAGATACCGCATCGCAGCTTGGTACGCTGCCTTGGTTCCGGCCCTGAGGATCAGGAAGACTGAACTGACCGCGGTGATCTCCCAGAAGATGAACAGGGTCATCAGATCGCCTGCCAGCGACGCTGCCACCGCTGCGCCCGCATAGGCCAGCGCCATCCCATCCTGCAAGCGATCGTCCGTATGCAAGGCGTAGATGGCGTTCAGGAAAGACGCGATCAGGAAGGCGAGCGCGAATATGAAGGACAAACTGTCGACCCGATACAGGATCATATCAAAGCCGAGCACCGACACGACAGACAGGTCCGTCGCGCGTTCTGCCAGGGTGAGCAATAAGATAGCCACCACCGGTGTTCCCACCATCAAGGCCTGTCGGACGCGCTGAACCGGGATCAAACAGCCCACAAAGCCGACAAAGATCAGCAGCAGGCCGGGGTTAAGCTGTGAGAGCAAACCACTCATGCGTCACGCTCCACATCATCGGGCGTGGTTTCCGCCTCGCCATAATAATCCTCATCGCGCCGCAGCAACTTGCCCAGCGGCCAGCCTGACAGCACCGCCAATGCGAAGGCGGCAAAGCCCCACAGAGCGTAAAAGCCATTGGCATTGGCCATTTCGACTTTCTCGTGTCTGTCCAGGCTGAGATCCAGCAACACCAGCCCGACCGTGAGAACAATCACAAAAATCAGGATGGCCAGCGGGACACGCGGCGCGCTGACCCAACCGAAAAGCAGCCGCGACACAGGATGCATGTCATCATCGTTCGGGATGGGCATCTCGTCTTCAGGCTTCACAAAGCGCCCACTGGCATCACGTTCTGGAGGACGGTTCACGGTTGACCTCCTGTGGTCATGTAGACGGACGGCACGCGTTCGCCGGTTGCGGGTTCCAGGAATTCTGAGATCGGCCCGATTGAAAAGAACATCAGGAAGCACAGCAAGGCTGTAAAGCACGGCGCCGCCACGGTCAGCATAGGTGCCCCGCCTGGACGCTTGAAGGCGGCAGGTTCACCACTGCCCGGGGGCGGCATCAGCGCCAGGATTGGGATCGGCAACAGATATGCGATATTGAGCAAGGATGAGATAATCAGGATGTACGGCACATAATCGAGGCCGGCGTCCGCCGCTCCCTGCATGAGTTCGTATTTCGGCCAGTCCCCGGCCAATGGCGGAATCCCGATAATCGACAATGCGGCGACAAAGAATGCAATGAACACCAAGGGCATTCGCCTGCCCAGTCCGCGCATTTCGGAGATGTTCTGCTTGCCGGTGGCCACATAAATCGCGCCCGCGCACATGAAGAGCGTGATCTTACCAACCGCATGGGCCGCGATCTGTAGGGATCCACCCATAAAGCCAGCAGGATCCGCCAGCATCGCGCCGCAAGTCACATAGGCGAGCTGGGCGACGGTTGAGTAGGCCAATCGGGCTTTGAGATTGTCCTTGGTCATCGCCACCAATGAGGCGACCACAATGGTGAAACACGCGACGCCTAGGATAAACTCTCTCGACGCGGTCGCGTTCAGGATCTCTTCGCCAAAGATGTAGATGGCGACTTTGAGGATCGTAAACACACCTGCTTTCACGACGGCCACCGCATGCAAAAGCGCCGAGACCGGGGTTGGCGCCACCATCGCATTGGGCAGCCAGAAGTGGAACGGCATCAAGGCCGCCTTACCAACCCCAAAGGCAAAGAGAAGCAAGAGCGCACTCGCCACGACCGGCGTCAGACCTTCGGCTTGTTGCAACAAACCACCCGGGACAAAATCGAGGCTGCCGGCCAAGGCTCCGGTCCATATCACGGCAACGAGCAGGAAACCGATCGACGTGCCGAGCAGCGTCATCAGATAGATCCGCGCGCCTCGCTGGGCATTGGCATCGCCCTTGTGCGCAACCAGCGGATAGGTCGACAGCGTCAGGATCTCGTAGAACACAAAGAGCGTGAACAGATTGGCGGAGAGCGCGACCCCCATCGCTCCGAACAGAGCGATGGCAAAGCACATGTAGAAGCGCGTCTGATTGCGCTCGCGATTGCCGCGCATATAGCCGATCGAATAGAAACTGTTGACGATCCAAAGACCGCTCGCAACGAGGGCGAACAGGGCGCCCAGAGGTTCCGCCTTGAAAGCGAATTCGAGCCCCGGGACCGCTTCCCCGAGGCTGAGTTCTGGCGACCCGCCGGCGCTGACATGGCCGGCAATGATGATGGCGACGAGGAACAGACCTGCGGCCCCAACAAGGGTCACGCCTTCGCGCACGTCTGGAATACTGCCCACCAGCCAGATCCCTGCACAAATCAGCAGGGGCAGGATCAACGCTAGGGCAATGGCCAATTCACCACTCATGATGCGCCTCCGATAAACAGCGCGGAAGCCGCATCATCCGCCAATCCAGCTACAAAACCACCGTGGACACCGACCCAGATATTCCCGATCGCCAAAATCCAGAGCGGGATCAGAATGATCAGCGGCGCCTCCTGACGGCGTTTATTAGGATTGCTCGGCGTCCGGAAAAAGACCGCTTCGAGGATACGGCCCATGTAAACGACTGCGAGCAGGCTTGAGAACATGACCACTGCCACGGCCCACCACCAGCCATGCTCGAACAGCGCATTGACAAGCGCGTACTTGGATTGGAACCCAGCGGTCAGCGGCACGCCAATCAGGGACACGGCACCAATTGCGAACGCCGTCATCGTCCAGGGCGAGCTGCGGCCGAGGCCCTTCAAATCGTTCAAGCTGGTGCCTTGATAACTGAGCACCACGCCCGCCAGCGCCATGAACAGGGCACCCTTGATCAGAGCGTGATTGACCAGGTGGAACATACCGGCCGAGACCCCGGCGGCGGTGCCGATCGAAATTCCGAGCAACATGTAGCCCACCTGCGCCACTGACGAGTAGGCCAGAGTCCGGCGGACATCGGTCTGGAACACCGCCTGGAAGGAACATGCGATCATCGCCGCAATGCCCATTGGCATCAGGATCCAGATCAGAGTTGAGCCTTCGAATGAGAATTCGAGCCCGAACACTGTGAACAAGAAGCGCACGAGCGCGTAAATTGCGACCTTCGTCGCCGTCGCCGCCAGGAACATGGTGACGAAGCTCGGGCTGTAGGCATAGGCGTTTGGCAACCATTGATGGAGCGGGAACATCGCGGCTTTGATGCCGAGACCCACCACGATGAAGGCATAGCCCGCGAACACTGCTTTATTGTCCTGAACCGCCTGCAGCCGAACGGCGAGTTCCGCCATGTTAAGTGTGCCCGTCGCCGCATAGAGGAAGCCCACACCCACCACGAAGAAGGAAGCACCAATCGTGCCCATCAGCAGGTAATTACCGGCCGCTGGCAGGGCGCGGCGATCGCGCGTCGCGCCGAGGGCGACCAGAACATAAGTGGCGATCGAACTGATCTCGAGGAAGACGAACAAATTGAACGCGTCTCCGGTCGACGCCACACCGGTCAGACCCGTAAAGCAGACAAGATACGCGGCATAAAACATCGCCCGCTTGGCCTCGCGGATTTCCGCCGCCACAGTTGGCCAGCTGAAAATCGCGGCCAGGAAGCCAATCGCACTGACCAGCAGCAGCACCATCGCGTTCAGCGCATCAATGCGAAACTCAATCCCGGCATCCGGCGTCCAGCCGCCCATGGCGTAGGAAATGATCGCTCCGCCCTCAATCGAGCGCACTTGCGAGAGCAGCGTAATCGCCATCAAAAGAGAAAAGCCGGTTGCAAGGATGCTGAGGATCCAGGCGATGCGCCCATTCGGCATAAACGCTGCGATCGGAGCGAGCATCATCGGCGCAACGACCAGCAAAGCTGGGGCGTGCGCCGCAAGACTTGTCGGCACCAGGGAGGAGATGAATTCGATCATGCGGCCCCTGCCTTGCTCTCCGCCGCCTCAGATGCGGCTTCAGCGATCGCAACTTCGAGGTCCATGGCCCGAATTTCGTCGGCTTCAACCGTGCCATAGGCCTCTCGAATGCGGACAATGATGGCGAGTCCGACGGCCAGCGTCGCAACGCCAACGACAATCGCGGTCAGCATCAAAACGTGTGGCAGCGGATTGGAATAGACGTTCTCCATCCCGGCTTCAGCATAGCTCTTCGCCGCCTCATAGGCCGCATCGGTTGCGCCGCCGCTTGCTTCGCCGCCATGCTCAGCGCCGTCCGCATAGCCATCGCCATGGCCTTTGTCTTTCTTGTAGTCCTTGCCGAACAGGATCGGCGCCGTCCCGCCATCAATCCGTGACAAGGAAATGTAGAACAGAATGATCGAGGTTTGGAAAAGTCCCAATCCAATCAGACGCTTAATCAAGTTCGTCGCGGCAAATGCAATGTACAGACCGATCATCATCAATCCGATGATCGCCCAGTAATTTCCGCGCTCGAGGATAAATTCCAGCATCCCTACCAGTCCTCATCCCGAATTTCGCTGACGCGCCCGGCAAAGGCGTAGAAGATCGTCACCATAGACCCCGCCACGGCAAACAGGACTCCGATCTCGATCACGATTATCCCTGTATGCTGACCGAGATGACCGCCTGGCTCTTCTCGGAAAAGAGCATCATAATCGAGGAAGTTCCCCCCCATTGCGAGGGCCCAGATTCCGACACCGACATAGATGATAAAGCCCAGCCCAGCGATGAATCTCGCAAACCCTGGTGTGATCGCCCGCATCGCCGGCGCAATGCCGAAAATCAGCGAATACAAAATCACGCACACGGCTAGAATGACACCCGCCTGGAAGCCGCCACCCGGGCTGTATTCGCCGTGAAAGTGCACGTAGAAGCCATAAATCGCGATGATCGGGATCAACGCTTTGGCGACGACGCGGAGAATGACGTGATGATCGCCCTTCATGACTCGTCCTCATCATCCTTTAGGGCAGTCAGTCGGTCTTCGCGGCGCACGCTGGCGCCCAGTGACCGCTCGCCAAATCCAAGCAGAAGCGAAACGGCCAGACCCGCGGCGAACACCACACCGACCTCGCCCAGTGTATCAAAGCCCCGATAGCTGGCGAGCACGGCGGTGACGATGTTCGGAATGGCAATCTCTGGATAGGTGCGCTCGATAAACTCAACGCCAACGCCTGTATTGGCGGGCGATGTCGGATCTCCAAAGCCTGGCAGGTCGATGGTCGCATAGATCAAGATCGCGCCCGTTGCGATGACCACCAAGAGAGGCACGATCTGCGTCGCCCCTTTCTCGGCCTTAGCGGTCCGGGAGGTCAGCACCATTGCGCCCAAGAACAACGCGGTTGAGATCCCGGCCCCGACTGCCGCCTCAGTAAAGGCCACATCGACGGCGTCCAAGGCCACGAACCAGGTCGCGGAGACCAGCGAATAAATGCCCGACAGCATCACGATCGCGAACAAGCTCCGCAGACGCGCAATCGCGATCGTGATGATAAACAAGAGCGTCAGCAGCGTAATATTGAGCAAGTCGATGGCCAGGGTCGCCCCCTCGAAACCGGTCATTCAGGTCTCTCCTCGTCTTGGTTTATCCGCCCGATCAAAGGCTGCAGCCCGGCCTTATGTGCGGCGTTTGCCAAAGCATGCGAAGCGGTTGGGCCGGTGAGGAACAGGAATAACCAGACCACAGCAAGCTTGAACACGACAGCAAAACTCGGTGAGAGCAGCGCCATGCCCAGCAAAGCCAGGGTGGCAGACGACGTATCCGTAACACTGGCTGCGTGCAGACGCGTGTAAAAGTCGGGGAAGCGAAGCACGCCCACCGTGCCAATTACGGCCAGTACGGCGCCGACCAAAAGCAGGGCAGACCCAAGTGCGGGGCGCAGCGCGTCCCAGTATCCGATCACGGTCTCGATCACGAGCCCCCCTTTCCGCGCCGGCTGAGCGACACCTGGAAGGAGCGGTAGCGGAAGAATTTCAAAATCGCGATCGTTGATACGAAATTGATCAATGCGTAAAGTATTGAAATGTCGAGAAAATCTGGTCGGCCCGTCAAAAAGCCAATGACCCCAAGCAAAAGAATGATCTTGGTGCCAAGTGAGTTCACTGCCAGTACGCGGTCATACAGGGTTGGGCCACTCAAAGCGCGGATCAGCATCAGGGCGATCGCGACAACAAGGGCTATGGCGGCGGCTCCGATCATGATGTGGCCTTTCCGTCGCATGCCTCACGCGACCGGCGATCCATGTCATCAAAGGCGCCGGGACCCGCAGAGTCTTCATACAAGGCGTGAACCAGGATCTTGTTGCCCTCGACTTCGACACTGACCGTTCCCGGGGTCAGTGTAATCGAGTTGGCGAACACGGTTCGTGCCAGATCGCTTTCGCAGCCGGTTTTGACTTTCACCAGCGCGGGATTGATATCGAGATTGGACCGCAGGCAGGCTTTGATCACCACCCAGTTGGCTTTGAAGATTTCGACCAGAAGCCAGGCCCAGTACGCCATCAATTGCGGCAGGCGCGCATAGGGCGAACCTTCGCGATCAAGGATGTCAAATCGGTAGGCCAATACCGCTGAAAGGACGATCGAAACGGCCCCGAGCGAGGCGATGACCGGTTTGGTGAGGGTGTACTCACCGGACAATCCGAGCCAGAGCGCGACCAAAACAACAATCAATCCAAGAAAGTAGCCCACGCGCCCGATCGCTCCCAATTCTCTACGCCGATAAGGGTCGCAATTAGAGCTGGAATCCGGGTTTGGCCAGTCTAAACCGGTCAGTAATGTGCGAAAAAGTGGTTAGTTGCCAAAAACAAGGCTTGCCGTGCGTCTCGCAGTAGAAAATGCGGACTCATCATTGGCCTCATCACCTTCCAGAATCGATTGGTGTGCGCTGCCCGGTGAAAACGACGACGACAAAGACCAATTCCAGTAGCGCAAAGTGGTTTGCGCCTTGGCCACGGTCAGGAGGTCATAGGTTTCCTCCAGATAGGACCACATTTGATCCGGCGTCCCGTCTTCGTTTTCAATCGGTCGCCGCAGCGCCCGCCAGAAATTCTGCAAGGATGGTTTTTTCAAACCGGTCGCTTTGCAGAGCACGGCGATGCCCTCGCCGCCTGTATCGCTGAGAATTTTCGCACTCGTCACCGGCTTAATCCCGGCGAGATATCCAATCTCTTGAACCAATTCAGGCGACATACCGTTCTCAGCCGCAAATTCGACCGCGTGTTCCAGATGTTCATAAGGGCTGCGCTCAATCGCCGAGCGGTTACGTTGGCGACGCTCGATCAATTGCAGGGTCTTGCGGGCGACCGGATCGGCCCAACCTTCTTTGGCGGCAATCGCGAACACATCCGCGCACATCGCCACCATTTCAGCCCGGTCCGCCGCGTGACGGGCGAGAATAGCCCGACGCGTGTCGCGGTCTGACCACCAGAACATGGCCATCGCTTGTGCTGGTTTGAGTTCAAGCCGCGTGATCAAAAGCTGGGTCAGCCCCTCTTCCTTACGCGATCGACTGACCAATACATCCATGGCGATCTCGGACAGAGCTGCGCCCTTGTTTACGAGCAGACAGCGGACTGCGGACAATTCTCCGCGGCGCGCCAGATGGTCGGCGACGGCCACCGGCACGCGCTTGCGCTGGGCGATCAGGATACGGTGCTCAATCGACACATGGTCAAGGATTTCAAGCAGGTCAGAGCTATCAAAGGCCTCACTCTGTTTGAGCAGAGGCTCAGCGATTTCAAGCTCGCATTGCGCCAGATACCGCAAAACACGGCGCGGGGCCTCGCTCAAAGTCGCCAGTCGCGACGCACACAAAAAGCGCTCTTCATCGGTCGCATGGAACAGCATATCCAGCAGAATATCACCGCCCATAGAGCGATCCTGCGGCGCGACTTGTGACCCTGGAAGCGCGATATAGTCGATCAATCGACGCAATAGGACTTTGCGCGCCTGCCCGGTTTCGCTGGGCGGGTTCTCCATTGGAATCGGTTCGCTCACAGGCAAACGCCTCCTAAACTTGTGGTGGAGTTTGCCGTGGAGTCGTTAACAATCCAATGAGATTAAGTTTTGTTTCTGCGCGGATGCACAACGACTAAAAGGGCGCTGGCCGCCAACATGGCAATGGCGAGCGCGAACAATTGACCCCCATCAGTCGCTGCACCTGTTTCCAGAGACAACGGCACTTCCCGGCCTAAAACGTCGGGCATCAGGTGAAACGCCACCGCCGCCGCAAGGATCAGGAAGGACAACACCGCGCCAGTGCGCCGCGTAAAGGGTAACAATAAGAGCAATGCCGCCAGCAACTCGCCAAGCGCGACAAGCACCCGCCCGGTCGGTTCAAACAGTGCAATCTGGGTATTGGCTGCGAGCGTCGCGAAAACGATGTTCTGCCCCGGCGCATCGAGAAGTTTCACCGCGCCTTCGGGCGGATTTGGAAGCGGATGGATGGTCGCTTGCACGAACATGAAAATCAGAAATAGAGCCAGCCCCCAACTCCCAGCGTGACGTAAGGCTCTCATACGCGTCCCTCCTCGTAAGACCTTATTAGGCCTAGCACGGTGATAAGAGGGCTCCAAGACATGGCTTGCCATGTGCGGACATTTGCTGTTGCGTGTTTGATATTCCCGCGACAGGTTGAGGGACTGGGAACAAGGGCAGAGACCACGATGAGCGAAGAGCCGCAATCGGCGGATAATGTCGACGATCCGGATATTCTGGAAGAGGCCCGATCCCCCTTAAGCGGCATGGGCTCGGCGATGAGCGCCGGAGCATCGCTGCTCGAGACCGCGCAGTCTATGATGGCCCGCAAAGCGCGCCGTGGGGTTAAGATTGAGCTGCCCGCCTATCTGTCCGTGCAAGCGACCTGGTTCATCGCCTTCGGGCTTCAAATGGTGCTGTTTCCTTACCTGATCACCAACAAGCTTGGGCTTGGCGGGACCGAACTCGGCCTTGCCAATCTTGCGCTGTCCGGCCCATCGGTCATTTTCTTATTGCTAGGTGGCGTTGTCGCAGAGCGCGCGTCGGGCAAGCCGCTCCTGATGATCTTGCACCTGTTTGCGTCGCTCCCGGCGTTTGGGCTCGCATTTGCGCTGGCGACGGACAATCTCTCATATCCCCTGATGATTGCCTATGGACTGGCGCTCGGCACAGTGGGCGCGTTCATGATGCCTGCGCGCGACGCCATCCTCAACGAGGTGGTCGAACGGCGCGGCCGGGTCGGCTCTGGGGTCACCCTGCAACAAGGCGTGGCCTTTGCAACGCTGGCGCAGTTCGGAGCGCAGATTACAGGCCTTATCCTTGGCGGTTATGCCGACAAGATGACCAAAATGCCCGACTGGCTGGGTGGGTTTGGGGTCGGGCCAATCGATAGTTGGTTCCTAATGGCGCTGCAGGGCGCTGTGGTGGCGACCGGTGCGCTGCTCGCATTCATGCTGGCCAAAGGGCGCAAAGTGAATACCGGACGGTCCGGGCTCGGAGCCGCGTTTGGCGATATTGGCGAGGGCTTCAAAGTCGTCGCGTCAGACGCCAAACTCTGGGCCATGACGGTCTTGATGTTTGGCGTTGGAATCTTCGTGATCGGAGCTTTCCTGGTGGTGCTGCCGATCATCAATCGCGACGTTTATGGCCTGTCGGGCGACGGCATCCGGGACATGTTTGTGACCTTTTGGCTCGGCGCCTTTGTCTCGTCTGTGGCTTTGTCTTTGATCAAGAATATCAAGCGCCAAGGGCGTTTGCTGCTGATCGCGCAATTGCTGGGGTCGCTCGCCATCCTGCCGATGATGACGCGGATACCGCATGAAGCGTTCCTCGCAATCGTCTTTGTCTGGGGACTGTCTGCGGGCGTCTCGATCGCCATGAGCCGGTCGATCGTGCAGGATGCCGCCCCGAAAGATCAGCTGGCGCGCGTGCTTTCGATCTATCAGCTTGGGTTTATGGCGGGGGCCCCCTTCGGAGCCGCGCTAATGGGCTGGCTGGTTGACGCGTTCGGGCCGTACAAGATTGCAATCGTGCCCGCCGCCGGCATGACAGCGCTCATCTTTTGGATGGTCATCCGCACGCCAATCTGGAATCTTAAAAACGACGCGTATGAGGCGAAAACATAAAAAAGGTGCGGTCAGCGCTGGAGGAAACAGGTGAAGAAACTCGGTATAGGGCTGGCCATCGTGGCCTTGATTGGAGCGATCGGCTGGTGGCTCATCGGATCGGATTGGCGCCGGCTTGTGACGAACCTGCCAACCGATGCGGAAGTTCTGTTCTGGACCCAAGGGCAGCGAGATGCCGGATTCCGCATGATGGACCGTGTTCCGCTCTTGATCGCATCTCGCGATATTCCCGCCTCAGACACTGTCCGCGCGCTGCCGGAAGGTCCGAAGCTCGAACTCCCGATCGATCTCGACACCTATATGGAAGAGCAGCGCCATGCCTCGCTGGTAGTCCTTCACAATGGCGCTTTGCGACTTGAACACTATGGCCTCGACTTCGAAGCCGATGGACGCTGGACCAGCTTCTCCGTCGCCAAGTCCCTGACCTCAACCCTGGTAGGTATCGCAGTTCAGGAGGGTCATATTGAGAGCCTCGATGACCCGGTTTCGAAGTACATTAGTGGACTCGCTAACTCAGCCTATGATGATGTGACGATTGAGGAATTGCTCACCATGTCTTCCGGGATTGCCTGGGATGAGACGTATACCGATCCCGAGTCCGATGTCGCGAAATTCAACAATCATGTTGCCGAAGATGGCGGGTCGAACCTCGTCAGCTACATGGCCGCCCTGCCGCGCGCGCACCCGGCTGGTGAGGTTTGGAATTACTCCACCGGCGAGACCAATATGATCGGCGTGCTGGTCACCGAAGCCACCGGACGAACTCTGTCAGTATATCTGTCAGAAAAAATCTGGAAGCCCTATGGCATGGAGCAGCGGGCCACCTGGCTGCTCAATGATGATGGCGGAGAAATCAGCGGTTGCTGCATTCAGGCTGCGACCCGCGATTTCGCCAGGTTCGGCCAGTTCATCCTCGACGGCGCTCAAATCAATGGCGAGCGTCTTGTCCCCGACGATTGGATTGAGCGGGCCACGACCAAACGCATCGGATATGGCCGGCCCGGTCAAGGCTATGGATTCCAATGGTGGACCTACGATGACGGCGCTTTCGCCGCGCGCGGTATTTTCGGGCAAGGGATCTTTATCGATCCGAGCCGCAATCTGGTCATTGCGTCGAACAGCTCATGGTCGACGGCGCTGGGCAATGATGGCGGCGAAAATGCTGCGCGCGAGGCCCTTTACCAGATGGTTGTTGCCGCAATCGACGCCGAGGCGACGCCTTAAACCCCGGCTTAACCTGGCGCCATTGCATAAGCCTTATGGCAAGAATGCCGGTTTTGTTGAGCGCCTATCGTGATATCTCTCGGCTCATGAAGGAGCCGGATTATGAAGCATTTCGGAGATATCGCGTTTACGGATCACGTGAAAGCTGAACAGGAGGCGCATGGGTCGCGAGAGATGTATGCCGGCATGACGGCGCGCCCCGCTCCAAACGGTCTGG
This sequence comes from Pseudomonadota bacterium, assembly GCA_038527765.1. GTDB lineage: Bacteria > Pseudomonadota > Alphaproteobacteria > Caulobacterales > Hyphomonadaceae > Henriciella. The sequence continues at coordinate 135,950 of JBCBFK010000006.1, read as the reverse complement.
GCGAGCGCGAGGTGATGTTCATCTCTGTGCGCGACAGTTTCTACATGGCCACCGTGTCCGAAGATGGCTGGCCGTATATACAGCATCGCGGTGGACCGCGCGGGTTCCTGAAAGTCCTATCCGAGACCGAGATCGGGTTCGCCGATTATCGCGGCAACCGCCAGTATGTGTCGATCGGTAACCTGCAGACCGAGCGGCGCGTTTCGCTCTTTCTGATGGATTATCCGAACCGCGCGCGCTTAAAACTGCTTGGTCACGCCAAGGTGCAAGAGGCCGACGCCAATCCTGAGCTGGCCGCTGAGCTGGCGATCGAGGGCCAAGGCAAAGTCGAGCGGCTGTTTACGATCCAGGTTGACGCCTTTGACTGGAATTGCCCCCAATTCATCACCCCGCGCTTTTCCGAAGCCGAGCTGGCAGCCAGCCTATCGCCGATGGTCGAAGAGCTGCAGACGCTACGCCAGGAGAATGCGTTCTTGAAACAGGAGCTTGGGCGTTAGTAGCGGTATTCCAAACCACTCGCGCTCGCCCTTCAATCCAACCGAAACGCGCCATCCACGGCGCGGATTTCAGTCGGACCGATCCAATCGGCATGCGCGATACGGATCGAGTGGATCACCGCATCGATCTCGCGGCGCCAATGATCGAGGAAATGCGCAAGGCGCGGAAACTTTGGCGCTTCATCTAAAGTTTGCCAGACAAAACTCTGCAGGAGCGACCGGTAATCCGGACGGTAATAGAAGATTTCAGTCGTCAACACGCCCTTCCCCTCAAGCTGGGCGATAAAATCTTGGTCGACAGTCATCGTTTCGGCGCTCCTGTTTGACGGTTTAAAACCAAGGATGCCAGTCTGCGATGAACTGTCAATTAACACATAAAATCAATGCATTAGCAGCCTATCCGTGGGACTGCTGCCAAATACGCGTATTTCCAATAATAAGACGGCCTGCTTTTTGTCAGAAATTTCATTCCCCATCTGTTGACGCGCGCCATCTCAGAACCTAACTACGCGCAATCGTTAGCAGTCGAGGAGGACGAGTGCTAAAACGCCCTCCACGCTGACGAAACTGACATTTAAACTGACGAACAAGAGGGTATGTCTCATGAAGTTCCGTCCACTTGGCGACCGTGTTTTGGTTCGCCGTGTTGAAGAAGCCACCACGACCGCGGGTGGCATTATCATTCCAGATACCGCCGCAGAAAAGCCGCAAGAAGGCGAAGTTCTGGCAGTTGGCAATGGCGCCATCGGCGATGACAATGAGCGGGTTCCGCTCGACGTAAAGCCGGGCGACAAGATCCTGTTCGGCAAATGGGGTGGCACCGAGGTGAAAATCGACGGTGAAGACCTGCTGATCATGAAAGAAAGCGACGTCATGGGTGTGATCGAGAGCTAAGCCTTCTCACGCCTTTTTTAGTTCAACTTGTAAATTGAAAGGTACCTGAAATGGCTGCCAAACACGTACACTTCGGCGCATCCGCGCGCGAAAAAATGCTCAAGGGCGTCGATACGCTCGCAGATGCAGTGAAAGTCACGCTCGGCCCGAAAGGTCGTAATGTTGTGATTGAAAAGTCTTTCGGCGCCCCGCGCACCACGAAAGACGGCGTTACCGTCGCCAAAGAAATCGAGCTCGAAGATAAGTTCGAAAATATGGGCGCGCAAATGCTGCGTGAAGTTGCCTCTAAAGCAAATGATGTTGCTGGCGACGGCACGACAACCGCGACCGTTCTTGCCCAAGCCATCGTCCGCGAAGGCATGAAGCGCGTTGCCGCTGGCATGAACCCAATGGATCTGAAGCGCGGCATCGAGAAAGCCACCGCTGAAGTGGTCAAAGATCTGGCGCACCACTCACGTAAAGTGAAAGACAATTCTGAAATCGCAATGGTTGGCTCGATCTCAGCCAATGGCGACAAAGAAATTGGCGATATGATCGCACAAGCGATGGAAAAAGTCGGCAATGAAGGCGTCATCACGGTCGAGGAAGCCAAGTCTCTCGAAACTGAACTGGACGTCGTTGAAGGCATGCAGTTCGACCGCGGATACCTGTCTCCTTACTTCGTCACCAATGCTGACAAGATGACAGCAGAGCTCGATGATCCATTCATCCTGCTGCACGAGAAGAAACTCTCTTCGCTTCAGCCCATGCTGCCAATCCTCGAGTCTGTTGTTCAGTCTCAGCGCCCTCTGCTGATTATTGCAGAAGACGTTGACGGCGAAGCACTCGCAACTCTGGTTGTGAACAAGCTGCGCGGTGGTCTGAAAATCGCAGCGGTCAAAGCACCCGGTTTCGGCGATCGTCGTAAAGCCATGCTGCAGGACATCGCAATCCTGACCGGCGGCCAGGTCATCTCTGAAGATCTTGGTATCAAGCTTGAGAATGTTGGTCTCGACATGCTCGGCACCGCCAAACGTGTGAACATCACCAAAGACGACACAACCGTCGTCGATGGCGCTGGCACCAAAGCCGACATCGAAGCGCGCGTGGGTCAGATCCGCAAGCAAATCGACGACACGTCTTCTGATTATGACCGTGAAAAGCTGCAAGAGCGCCTGGCGAAACTCGCTGGCGGTGTTGCCGTGATCAAAGTTGGCGGTGCCACTGAGATCGAAGTGAAAGAGCGTAAGGATCGCGTCGACGATGCCCTGAACGCAACCCGCGCGGCGGTCGAAGAAGGCATCCTCGCAGGCGGCGGCACAGCCCTGCTCGCAGCGGCTGGCAATATCGACATCAAAGGCGACAATGATGACGAGCAAGCCGGCATCGACATCGTGGGCAAAGCACTGGAATCCCCTGTCCGTCAGATCTCTGAGAACGCCGGTGTCGAAGGTTCTGTTGTCGTCAATACGATCCGCAACGGCAAAGGCAAAGGCTTCGGCTTCAATGCGCAAACCGAAGAGTATGGCAACCTGATCGAAATGGGCGTTATCGACCCGGCGAAAGTCGTTCGCTCTGCGCTTCAGAACGCATCGTCTGTCGCGGGTCTGCTGATCACGACCGAAGCCGGTATCGCAGAAGCTCCAAAAGCGGATGCGCCTGCAATGCCAGCCGGTGGCGGCATGCCAGACATGGGCGGCATGGGCTTCTAGCCTGGACGCCAACGGTGAAAAATCGATCCAGTGGATCGATTTTAGGGCGAGAAGGCCGCGTCAGCGGCTGGCCCACCCAGAACACAAAGGGCGGCCCCTCAGGTCGCCCTTTTTCTTTTATCAGTCCTCAAAAAGTGCGGTTTCTGAAGACTCAAAAAGGACGGCCCCTGCGAGAACCGTCCTTTGAGAGGAATTGCATGGGCGCTGATGGAGAGTTTCGGAAGGTGCCCACACACAAGACTAATTCGCGATCGGATAGCAATTGTCCGTGATCCTCGTCACATAGGCCATTAGATTGGGCGTGGATCGGATAAAATTGGCAAGCGGCTTCTCTATTGGCGTGGCGAGGGCAGCGCGCAGCATTGGCGCGACACTGTAATCAGCCGCCGTTGGACGATCGCCGAACAGATAGGGCTGATCTCCTAACAGCTCTCGCAGTGATATAATGTCCCGGCGCACGCGGTCGAACCGTTCCGCCGCCGTATATCGACCCATTCCCTGTCCATATAGCGATTTCAGCGCTTGCTTGCGGATAAAGCTGGTCACGATCCCGCGGAACGGCCCGGGAATGTCTTTGAAAAAGGCATCACGCACAAAGGGCCAATTGTCATCCTCGCCCCATCGATCAGCGACAATCGCGAAATAGACATGCTCCTCGACCATTCGGATGACCGACCGAGAGACAGCACGGTCGCGATCTGTGAGGCCTTCATCGAAATCAATCTCCCCTTCGGCTTCGATCACGGCGCGAATCTCTTCGCTATCGGCCGTGATCTCTCCGTTTACGTCGATCATCGGGAGTTTGCCCTTGGGCGCTTTGCGCGGATCCGGGGTCTCATCCAGTTCATAATCGAGCCCTGCTGCGCGGAGCATACAGATGGATTTCATGCAGAAGGGGCTGGCCGTGGGCTCGCCAAACGCTGCGGGATAGACGGTAAGCTTGATCATTTCGGGAGGTCCTTATTGTTGATCACCGGCTAGCACGCTATTGCTGTCACTTTCTGTCAGCAGCTTACGATAGGGTCAGACATGGCCAAAAGTGATCGCCTCCTCCAACTGATGCAGTGCCTGCGCACCTTCCCCGCGCCGGTCAAAGCGCAAGCGCTGAGCCAGGAGCTCGATGTCTCACTGCGCACCATCTATCGAGACATAGAATCGCTTCGACGCTCCGGCGCTCTGATCGATGGTGAGGCGGGATATGGCTATACCTTGCAAGAAGACCCGGCTCTGCCGCCGATGATGTTCAGTCGCGATGAGATGGAAGCCCTCGTGCTCGGGCTGCGCGAGGTGGTGCAGGTCGCCGATCCGGTTTTGGCGCGGGCGGCAGAGAATGCCTTGTCTAAGCTAAAAGCCTCGCTGCCGGCGCGCATGCGGGCTGAGTTCGAGCATGCGGTGCTCTATGCCAAACGCTTTTATTGTCGGCCCGAAATCTCGATTGATATTGAGGTCTTGCGCCACGCAACCCGCAATGAGCAAGTCATCGAGATCGACTATACCGATGCCGAAGAGAACCGCACCTTGCGCCATATTCAACCACTGGCCATTGTCTTCTTCGATCGTTCGCTGGTGGTCATGGCCTGGTGTGAATTGCGCGCAGACTATCGCTCGTTCCGGATTGACCGGATCATCGATCTCACCGTCACCGACCGCTCATTCAGACCGCGGCGCGTGCCTATGCTGCGCGAATATCTCGATCGCGTCGAGCAGTCTCATCCCGGAGATTAGAACGAGCGAAACTGTTCACTCAGTTTGGGCTTTACTGTCCCTTGCATTTGACCATCGCCGTGCGTAACGAGGGGCCATGAGCAAAGTCTATGACAGCGCCGCCGCAGCGCTCGAAGGCGTCCTGTTCGACGGCATGACCATTGCCGCGGGCGGGTTCGGCTTGTGCGGCATTCCAGAACTTTCCATCGCCGCCATTCGCGCGGCCGGAACCAAGGACCTGACCATCTATTCCAACAATGCCGGGGTCGATGATTTCGGGCTCGGCCTGCTCTTGCAGACCAAACAGATCAAGAAGATGTGCTCCTCCTATGTCGGTGAGAATGATCTGTTCATGCAGCAATATCTCTCCGGCGAGCTGGAGCTCGAGTTCAACCCGCAAGGCACGTTGGCGGAACGTATGCGCGCGGGCGGCGCAGGGATCCCGGGCTTCTACACCAAAACCGGAGTCGGTACGGTGATCGCCGAAGGCAAAGAGCACAAAGACTTCAACGGCGAGACGTACATAATGGAAGAAAGCATTTTCGCCGACCTCGCCATTGTCAAAGCCTGGAAAGCGGACACAACCGGCAATGCCATCTTTCGCAAGACGGCACGCAATTTTAATCAGCCCGCCGCGACATGTGGCAAAGTGTGTGTGATGGAGGTTGAAGAGATTGTGGAACCGGGGGCGCTAGACCCGAATGCGATCCACATTCCCGGCATCTACGTCCATCGCCTGGTACAGGGGACTTTCGAGAAACGGATCGAGCAGCGTACGGTCCGGTCTAAGGAGACCGCTTAATGTCCTCATCAAAACGCACAGACGGCCGCGCGCGCCTTGAAGCTATTTTTGGTAGCCATGGGGTCGATGCCATGGCCCGGGTCGAAGCGATTGCCCCCGATCTCGCCCGGCAAGTTGATGAGTATGCCTATGGCGACACCTATGCGCGGGACACGCTGACATTGCGCGACCGATCGCTGGTGACAATTGCAGGACTGACCGCGCTCGGCTACCCGCAGGCCCAATTGGCGTCTCATATTCGTGGCGGTTTAAACGTCGGACTGGCACGCGAGGAAGTGGTCGAGACGATCACACATATGGCGCTCTATGCCGGTTATCCGGCGGCGATCAATGCGGCGCTGACCGCAAAAACCGTATTCGACGATCTGGACGGAAACCTTCAGGAGACGGCCTAATGCCCTGGGACCGAAATCAAATGGCGGCCCGCGCCGCGCAAGAGCTGGAAGACGGCATGTATGTCAATCTGGGCATTGGCATCCCGACCTTGGTTGCCAACCATATTCCGGAGGGCATGTCGGTCACGCTACAATCAGAGAACGGCATGCTCGGCATGGGTCCGTTCCCGTATGAGGGCGAGGAAGACGCTGACCTCATCAATGCCGGCAAGCAGACGATTACCGAGCTGCCGCACACCGCCTATTTCGATAGCGCGACCAGCTTTGGCATGATCCGCGGCGGCAAGATTGCGATGGCCATTCTTGGCGCCATGGAAGTGGCTGAAAATGGCGATCTCGCCAACTGGATGATCCCGGGCAAGCTGGTTAAAGGCATGGGTGGGGCCATGGACCTGGTTGCGGGTGTCGGCCGCGTTGTGGTGATCACCGATCACAACAATAAGAAAGGCGATGCCAAGCTGCTCAAGGAATGTACCCTGCCGCTCACCGGCAAAGGCGTAGTAGACCGGATCATTTCAGATCTTGGCGTGTTTGACGTCATCGAAGGCGGCTTGAAGGTCATCGAACTGGCGCCAGAGGTGACGCTGGACATGGTGAAAGCCCGCACTGAAGCAGCGATCGTGGACTGACCCCACGGCACGGATTGAACCTGTGTCGCAACGAGCTATCCCTCGCTGCAAGTGAATGAGGGAGAGCCGCAATGCCCAAAGGTGCGATGCCAGTCTTGGTCGGCGTGGGACAAGTGACAGATCACTGGGATGGCACCGCCGGACCTGACGGTGCGCCGTCGCCCAAAAGCCTGTGTGTTGACGCCAGCAAGATTGCGCTGGCCGATGCCGGGATCTCGGCCAGCAAGATTGATACGCTCGCCGTGGTTCGGATCTTCGAAGACAGCGTGCCGGGCGACCGCCACCCGCACGGGCACAATACCAACCTCCCCGGCACCATCGCCCGCGATATTGGAGCAACCCCGACCCGTGCCATCTATGCGGCTGTCGGGGGCCAAAGCCCGCAGCAGCTCGCCAATGAAATGGCGGCGCAGATTTATGCGGGTGAGATTGAATGTGCTCTAGTGACAGGCTCAGAAGCCAACAAAGCCTCGAAAGCCGCGCGCAAGCATGGCGTGAAGATTGATTGGGCAGACGGTGATGATCTCGCGGTCGAAGATCGCGGCATGGGCGAGATGCTTCTGTCACGACCAGAGATCAAGCACGGCATCATCGCGCCGGCTTACTTCTACGCTTTGTTCGAAAACGCTATGGCCGCGCGCGATGGCCAGACGCGTTCCGAGCGGCGTGCGGAAATGTCGGACCTGTTCGCAAAATTCGCCGCCGTCGCCGCCGGTCATCCGCATGCGCAGTTCGACACATCGTCCTTTGATGCGAGCTTCCTGGCGACCCCGAGCAAAGCCAACTACCCATTCGCCGACCCCTTCTTGAAGTGGCACATCGCGCAGGACGCGGTGAACCAAAGCGGCGCCTTCCTCATGATGTCAGAAGACAAGGCAGACGCACTCGGTATCGCGGCTGAGAAACGCGTCTACCTACATGGCAGCGGCGAAGCGAGCGATGACTTCATTTCCGAACGCCCCGTTTTGGATGGCTCCTGGGCCATGCAGACGGCCATTGAGCGGGCGCTGGCACAAGCTGGAACCGACTCAAATGCGATCGCAGCGTTTGATCTCTATTCGTGTTTTCCGTGCGCGGTGTTCAGTTCCATGGCGGTGCTCGGCATTGATCATAAAACTGAGACGCGACCCCTCACCGTCACGGGCGGCCTGCCCTTCTTTGGCGGGCCCGGAAACAACTATTCCATGCATGGCCTTGTCAGCATGACGGAATGGCTGCGGGAACGTCCGGGAGAAAGTGGTCTCGTCCTCGCGAATGGCGGCTGGATGACAAAGGAAGCGGTCGGCATTTGGTCGACCACGCGGCCTGATCCCTTCACGCCCGTGGAGACGATGGCCAAGCCAAGCGAGAAAGTGGCGCTCGTCGCCGAACCGGTGAGTGGAACCGTGGAAACCTATACGGTGACCTATGGCAGAGATGGCCCGATGAGCGGAATTGTTTTTGGCCGCACCGAGTCTGGCGCGCGGTTCATCGCCGCAGCGGCACCAGAAGCGATGCCTCGCCTCCTAGAAGAAGTGAGCCCGGTTGGTCTGGTTGTCGCCGTGACCAGCGAAGACGAGCGCAACACGTTCACCTTCGCCTGACGTCGCGCGCTTTACCAGAGCGGCGTCATCGCAACGTCTCTGAGCAAGAAAGCGGCGAGCAGTCCTGCTGCGATCAGCCCAAAAAAGGCTGCTGAGAGCGGCGTCTTCTTGGCGCGACCGGTGATAATCATGATCAGGAACGCGCCTGCATTGGAGACGAACCCCATCGCCAGGACGCCGATCGGGAACTCGCCATCGACCACTCGAAAATATCCGCCCGCATAGCCGACGAGGAGCGCGAGCACAGCCATGCCATAGAGCCGATAAAGAGAAACGTCCGACGGCGAAAAGCCGGACAGTTCATCAATTTTCGATTTCGGGAATAGCAGAAGCGGCGCTGCAACCGGAAAGAAGGTCCCGACGATCTTGATCCAGAGCAAAATTGAAAGGGGTGCCATCAACCTCATCCTTTAACATGAATAATATTCGCATTTGAAATATGAATATTATTCATGTTATGTCAAGCGATGCCAAACCCACCTCCGCCAGAATGGATTGAGCCAACGCAAACCCGCAGCCGTCAAAAAGTCGTGCGCGTGCTCGAGGCGGCTCGAACCTTACTCGTCCAACACAGCACGCTGGATCTGAAAATGACGGATGTCGCCAAAGCCGCAGGCGTCGCGGTCGGCACGCTGTATCAGTTCTTTCCCTCTCGCACGGCGCTGATCCAGAAGCTGTTCGCAGAAGAAATGTCGGTCATCGATCTCAGCGTCGAACAAACATTCTACACTTTGAGCGACGTCTCCGCCCTCAGCGCCCAAATTGAGAAACAACTGAGCGGGCATATTGATCTGGTGCGATCGCGACCTGCCATGATGGTGATCTGGGGCTCCGTGGCTGTCGATCCCGCGGTTCAATCTGCGGACTTGATCAACACCCGCCAGAATGCCGCGGTGCTCGCCGAGCGCATATTGGGTCAGCTAGGCCCTGACGCCGACGCGACCGCAGTCTTAGCTTCAGCCACGCTGGTTTGTCATTTATGGAGCAGCGTCATTCGCCTGTGCGTCCAGGCCGACCCGGACGAGGCGCGGGCGATTATTCGGCAATACAGCAAGATGATCGCCACTCACACGCAGTCCCTCGCTCCGTAGCTGCGCTTACGGATCGTATCTCCCCAGTTTTGCATAAGGCACGCCCACCAACGGGACTGGAAAGCCCGGCATATTCTGGTTAGAGGGGGCGTATGACAGCGCTAGACACCAACGCCCCGACTGTAGACTCCGCCAAGACCGCCCTTCGCGCCCATGCTGAGCGGATTGCCGTCGACCCTCGCACCAATTCTGTTTTCGCTTATGCTCAAGACCTGTTTCGAGGGCTTGAGACTGGCACCCTGACATTAAGCGATTTGAACGAAACAGCGCAGGCGGTGTTCGGCGACCTCATCCTTGCCCGCGCCGATCGGTTCCGAAACCAGCATGCGCTCAACACTCGTCTGAGCGACCGACTCGCAAAACTTGCGGATCAAGGCTGGGAGGCCTTCAAGTCGACTTTGGAAACGCCGCTGGGAGGTGTGGTGTTCACCGCCCACCCGACCTTCGCGCTCTCGCCCGCCATCCGATCGGCTTTCGCAGCCCACGTCACCGCCAATTCAGCCGCGAGCGCGCAAGCCCTGCGCGACGCCACGCGCGAAGATGGCCGGACATGGTCTAAGTCCATTTCACTGCTCGGCGAACACGAGGAAGCCCAAGCCACCATCGTAAACGCGCAGAACGCCCTGTCGGCCTATGCGAAAATGGTGCTCGACATCGCCCGTCAGACCTTTCCGGAGCAATGGCGGACCCTGCGCCCGAGCCTGCCGACGCTGGCCAGCTGGGTCGGCTATGATCTTGATGGCCGCACCGATATTCACTGGTCACAATCCTTTGCGCTACGCTTGCAGGAAAAAGCGGTTCAGCTTAGCCGCTATGTCACCGAAATCCGGGAGATGGCAGACCGCGCAGACGGCGCGACAGAAGCCGGCTTATTGGCCTTGATTGAGACGCTCGAAGCCGCAGCAACACTGACCGAAGCAGAAGCGGAGATCTTTGGCGAAGATCTGACGCTGACCGAAAACCTCGTCCACGCGGCAAACCAGCTGACCTCTGAGCAGCCGGATCGCATGGTCAGCGCGCAGCCGATCATCGATCAGCTCACCGCGCTGGCTGAGGCCGACATCCAGGATGAACTGGCGCGCGACCTGTTCGCGCTCGCCGCCAAGGTGGACGCGCTCAAATTGGGGACGGCACGTATCCACTTGCGCCTGAATGCCGAGCAAATCCGCACCGTGATCAGCCGCGACCTGCAGCTGGAGACCGAAAACCGGGATCTCGGCCGGAGCGCGCTCAAAAAGCTGTCGGAGTTAGCGTCCGTCAAAACCCCGCTCAATGTAAACTTTGCCGACTTGTTCCTCGAGCAATCGACCGCCCGCCGGCAATTCATGATGTGCGCGCAATTGCTCAAACATATCGATGCCGACTCGACGATCCGGTTCCTCATTGCCGAAAGCGAGAACCCTGCCACCGTTATGGGCGCGCTGTATCTGGCCCGCCAATATGGCGTCGACCACCAGCTCGACATTTCGCCCTTGTTTGAGACCCCGGAAGCACTGGAGACCGGCGGACGCTTTATCGAGCAATTGCTAGATGAGCCGGAGTATATGAAATACCTGCATGTGCGGGGCTATTTGAGCGTGCAGCTCGGCTTCTCAGATGCAGGCCGGTTCATTGGCCAGGTCTCCGCCGACATGGCGATTGAGCGCATTCACAATCTGATCAGCCGGGCTGTGGCCAAAGCCGATGCGGGGCTCTCTCTTCTGATCTTTAATACGCATGGCGAGTCGATGGGCCGCGGCGCCTGGCCGGGCACATTTGATCAGCGCTTCGATCATTTGCTCAGCCATTGGACCCGCGAACAATCGCGCGCCCGGGGCGTTCCCCTGCGCCATGAAGTGAGCTTCCAGGGCGGGGACGGCTATTTGCATTTCGCAAATGAAGATCTTGCGGCCGCGACCTACAACGCGTTCGCCGACCATTTGCTATCTGAACCGAATGAGACGTCAGACGACCCGTTCTATCAGCGCACAGATCTCGTCTGGGACTTTTACCGCGCCCTGAGACGCTGGCATGAGCGGCTCTTCGCCAATCCGGATTATGGGCACCTGCTCAATGATTTCGCGACGAATTTCCTTGTCAAAGCCGGATCGCGTCAGCGTCGTCGCACAACGGGACCCGCCGGTCCTCGATCGCTGCGGGCGATCTCTCATAATGCGACGCTGCAGCAGCTCGGCGTACCAGTGAACACAGCCGCGGGCATTGGTTCAGCGCTGCGGCGCGAGCAGGACCAGGTCAATGATCTGATCAAAGACTCGCCGCGCATGCGCGGTCTGATGAAACTCGCCTCGATGGCGCGGTCTGCGACGAGCGTACCGGTCCTGCGGGCCTATGCCAGCGTCTATGACCCGACCTATTGGGTCGCACTGTCAAAATTCACCGATAATCCCGATCAGGCCCTCGCCTATCGCCGGATCTATTACCTCTTGCAGGAACGACAAACCAACAACTCGATTGAACTCATCGCCAATTCGTTCACCATCGATTTCAGCAAGTTCGATCCGATGCTGTCGATCATGGAACAAGCGCCGAGCAATGAAAAACGCCGCGAAGCGCGTCTCGAAGTCCATGTGCTGCACGCCATTCGCCAAGCCTTGATGATGAAAGCGCTGGCACTGGCCGGTCAGTTGCCGACGGTCTCGCGCCGCCATGAGTCTTCCGTCGTCGATATCATGAACCTGATCCGCACCATGCAGATTGGTGATGCGGTCGCCCTGCTCTGCGAAATTTTCCCAGCCTCGCGCGAAGAAGAGGTCCACTTGGCCGAACTCAGTGAGCCAGGACACATGACCGGTAACCCCGCCAACGGCTATGACCAACTCCACCAGGACGTCATCAAACCGCTCGAAGAGATCGACCGCATGATGCATCAGATCACGCTCGCGGTGTGTCAGGCCTACGGGGCGTACGGCTAACCCTAAAAAACGCTTGCGTATCGCTGCGGGAAGCCTTTGAAATCCGGACAAAATAGTTCGGAGGAAAATATGAGCGTAGATGCGAAACGAACTGGCCCGCTGGCAGGCGTCAAAATTGTCGACATGTCGTCCGTCGTCTTGGGGCCTTTCGCGACGCTTATCTTCGGCGATCTCGGCGCTGACGTGATCAAGATCGAGGCCGGCCAAAAAGGCAAAGCCGGCGACATGATGCGCTATGCGGGGTCCTCCCCGACCGGCGATCTCGGGCCGATCTATACAAGCCTCAACCGCAATAAAAAATCGGTTCAGCTCGACGCCAAAAACCCAGACGGCAAAGCCGCGATCCTGGCACTGCTCAAAGACGCTGATGTCTTCTTCCACAATGTCCGCCTGGCTGGGATGGGCCGGCTCGGGCTCGATTATGAAAGCGTCAAAGCGATCAATCCCGGCATCGTCTATGTGCATTGTGCGGGCTTTGGCGCCGGCGGGCCGTACGAAAAACGCCAGGCTTATGATGATCTGATCCAGGGCGCGTCGGGCTTTGCGGCGCTCAATGCCATGCGCTCGGGCGGTGACCCAGAATATGCGCCAAGCCTGGTCGCGGACAAAACGGTTGGCCTCTTCGCCACTTATGCGACGCTCGCCGCGCTCTATCACAAGGCACAAACGGGCGAAGGCCAATTTGTCTCCGTGCCCATGCTGGAGAGCTTTACCTTCTTCAACATGGTCGAGAATCTCTATGGCGAGACCTTCCTGCCGGGCAATGGCAAGCTTGCCTATACGCGCTCGATCAATGCCAATCGCAAGCCGTACAAAACCAAAGACGGCTATATCGGCCTGGTGCCTTACTCGGACAAACAGTGGGAAATGTTCTTCGAAATGGGCGGCAAACCCGGCGTGTTTGAAGACCCGCGATTCTCGACCTATTCGGCGCGAACCGAGAACATCACCGAGCTCTATGCAATCATCGGCGAGGTGGCTTTGCTCAAGACGACCGATGAGTGGTTAAGTTTGCTCGATGAGGCGAACATTCCCGCCATGCGCTATAATGAGATGGGCGATGTGCTTGCAGATCCGCATCTCGCCGCGGTCGATTTTTTCCAGACGCGGGCGCATCCAAAGGCCGGTGACTATCGCACCATGAAGCACCCCGTCGAGTTCAGCGCGACGCCCGCCGATATCGCCTTAGATCCGCCGACGCTTGGCGCCGACACCGAGACCATATTGGCGAGTTTGGGATTGTAACCAAAACGTCTGCCTCATCCTGAGCGAAGTCCAAGGATGTGGTCCATCAACGCACCGCCCTCGCCCTTCGACTTCGCTCAGGGTGAGGGCTAATTTTAGTGTGGAGTAAGCAGGGCAAGCCTTTCGCTCGCCCCGCAACTCTATCAACCATTACTGAGCTTTTGCGCCTTCAGCTCTTTTTTGGAGAGCTGATGCTTGGTCATGATGCGCCAACCGACTAGGTCCATGTCCGACCCAGCGCAGAGCAGTTCGTACAGTTCGCGCCCTTTCAAGCGGCGCCCACCTCGGTCAACCGGCACGTGATCGGTATCGACCTGGAACCAACAGCCTTTCAGCTTGACCAGAAATCGCGTCTCCGAGAGCGGTCTCAGATTGTCGATGCGATCGACTTGCACGCGGCGCTTACGGTTCTCCCGCAACTTGTCGCGATAGTGACGCAGGCCCAGCTTTCGGCAAAGCTTGTCGGTGCGCTTGATGAGCCCATCCTTTGGATCGACATACAGCTTGGCCCACCACTGATCCGGCGCCTTTGGAGCACCCCAGTGATTGCTCGCCATGAAGCTGCCATCGCGGGCGACGGTGACATCGACCATGATGAAATCAGTCAAGTGATCGCGCACATGCTGTTTCACCGTGCTGCCGGTATCGAGATGCTCGCAGATCTCGCCATACACTTTGTTCCAAGGCCGACCGACTTGCTTGTTGAGGTAGCGCTTGAGCGGCGCCAGGTTCTCGTTCAAACACTTGGTCCAGCCTTCACCTTCAAGCACCATACGACGCCCGGTCGCGTGCTTGCGGTCTGGAACTTTGTCATGGCGCAGCTTGGACCGCACGCCGTGGCGGCTGCCCCAGCGTGGACGCTCAACAATGACTTTAAACATGTCCTCACGCATGAAGACCTCCTGCCAGCCTTTCCGGCTGAATTGAAAAAATGGGAGCACGCAGACGCGTGCGCGAAGGATCGCCGCAGCGACCCGGATGAAAATTGCCCATTGGAAAGGGTCCTAATCTTAAGAGTTATGATCGGGGTATCGGTGCTGGTTTTGGATCTGCATATACCCCTCCTCTTGTTGATCAGTTTGGCAGAGCGGGAGGCTATAAGCATGGATTTTGGCGAAGGCAAGGCAGATCTATTCATGTTCGCGGAGACCCGTAGGCCCTCATCCTGAGCGAAGTCGAAGGACGAGGGCCGCGTCTGCATGGTCCCAGAAGCCAAGCCTTGTCCTTCAACTTCGCTCAGGATGAGGCTTTGCGTCTGCTTTGTATGTCAGCCTGCCTCACCGGCTTTTCTCAAACCCGCTCTTCTGGCATAAGCTCGCGCCATGTCAGACATCCGCGTCACCGCCCTGTATAAGTTCGTTCGCTTCGATCACCCCGAAGCGTTGCGTGACCCTTTGTTTGCCCATCTGTCTGAACTCGGCATCAAGGGCACGATCCTGCTCGCGAGCGAAGGCGTGAACGGGACGATTGCAGGGACGCCAGAGGCCATGGATCAAGCCCTCGATGCGATCTGCGCCCTCCCCGGCTGCGACGCCTTAGACTGGAAAGACAGCCACGCCGAAGCGATGCCGTTCTTGCGGCTAAAGGTGCGGCTCAAGAATGAGATCGTCACCATGGGCGTGCCGGGCACGGACCCGACCTGCCTCGTTGGCTCTTATGTCAAACCTGAGAACTGGAACGCCCTGATCACGGATCCCGACACCGTCGTCATCGACACGCGCAATGATTATGAGGTCGCCCTCGGCACGTTTCAGGGTGCCATTGACCCTGAGACCGAGACCTTTCGCGAATTCCCAGACTGGTTCGAAACCTTTCGGGCTAGGCTGGCAGAACAAGGCCGCACGCCAAAGATCGCCATGTTCTGCACCGGCGGCATTCGCTGCGAGAAGTCCACGTCTTATGTCAAATCACTCGGCATCGAGGACGTCTTCCACTTGCAGGGCGGCATTCTAAAATATCTCGAAACAGTGCCACGCGAAGAGAGCCTTTGGGAAGGTGAATGCTTTGTCTTTGATGACCGGGTCAGCGTCGGCCACGGCTTGGAGGTTGGCGACTATCAACTCTGCCATGCCTGCCGCCATCCGGTCAGTGCCGAAGATCGCAAACACCCACATTTCGAAGAGGGCGTCTCCTGTCCGCGCTGCTATGGCACGTTCTCCGACACCAAAATGGCGGCGTTGCGGGAGCGGCAAAAGCAGGTACGCCTCGCCAAAGAACGCGGCGAGACCCATATTGGCGATGAAGTTGTCATGACCCCAAGAAAGAAACTGCCCGCGTGAGCGACGCCCGCCCCATTCTCTATTCCTTCCGACGTTGTCCTTATGCGATGCGCGCCCGCATGGCGATTGCCGCCTCAGGGATAGAGTGCCGGCTCCGCGAAGTCGTGTTGCGCGACAAGCCAAGCGAAATGCTAGACGCCTCACCAAAAGGCACCGTGCCGGTGATCGTCGAATCGGATGGGACGGTGATCGAAGAGAGCTTAGACGTCATGGCCTGGGCGCTGACCCAAAACGATGCCGAAGCCTGGCTCACCCCGGAGACGGGCACCCGCGCCGATATGGATGCTCTCATTGCGGAATGCGACGGTCCGTTCAAACGCGCGCTCGATCGCTACAAATACCCGAACCGTTACGAAGACGAAGGCGTGGTGCGCGAGGCGCAGCGGGCGCTCGGTTTAAAATTCCTCGAGACGCTAAACACGCAGTTGGACGGCCGACAGCACCTGTTTGGCAAGCGCGTGAGTTATGCCGACATTGCGATCTTTCCCTTCATTCGCCAGTTTGCGAACACCGACCGCGCCTGGTTCGACGAGCTCGATCTGCCTCATTTGCAAGCCTGGCTCGAACATCATCTTGAGAGCCCGCGATTCAAGCAAATCATGCCGAAATACGCGCAATGGAAGACCGGGGATGAGGAACCGATTTTTCCAGCTTAATCAGCCGAACAGCGGATCGCTTCAAAGCCAATCAGCTCGATCTCCGGCGACACATATCCTGATTTGATCGGTTCTTCGCTTGTCAGGTCTGTGGAGAGATACTTTTTATTGTCGTCACAAAAAATGGTGGCGACGACGGCTGCGCTGCCGAGCTGTTCCTGAACCTTCAAGGCACCGATCAGATTGGCGCCTGACGAAATGCCAACCGCCAGTCCAAGCTGAGAGGCGAGCTTTTGCGCCATCAGGATTGCATCGCCATCCTGCGCCGAGATCACAGGATCAAGTTGATCCAGTTCGACAATGGCCGGAATAAAATCATCCGATACACCTTGAATCCGGTGCGCGCCGGTTTTGTAGCCGGTCGAGAGGGTCGGCGATTCCGCGGGTTCCAAAGGATGAATTCGCACGTCGGGATGTGCCGCGCGCAGGGCTCGGCCAACGCCCATAACCGTCCCTCCCGTGCCGACCCCGGCCACGAAGGCGTTTGGTCTGCGCCCAATCGAGGCGAGCTGGTCAAGAATTTCGGGCCCCGTCGTGGTTTCGTGAGCTTTACAGTTTTCCCGGTTTGCGAACTGGCGTGGCAGGAAGACGGAAGCGGATTCTGCGGCGAGCGTCTCCGTCGCGGCGATCGCTCCAAGAAAACCGCCCTCCTCACGGCTCATCAGGCAAAGCTCCGCGCCGAACGATCGCAACAGGCATTTGCGCTCTTCACTCATCCAGTCGGGCATGTAAATCCGCACAGGATGCCCCAGGGCGCGCCCAAGCGCCGCCATCGCAATGCCAGCATTCCCACTCGTCGCTTCCGCAATCATATCCCCCGGACGCAACGCGCCGCTCGCATATCCAGATCGCAGAATGTTCAGCGCCATGCGGTCTTTTATGCTGCCGGTGAGATTATAGTGCTCAGCCTTCGCGTAGATGACCCGGTGTTCTCCCCGCCACCGCAAGTGAACGGCCAAGAGCGGCGTACGTCCAATCATACGGGCCAGAGACGCGAGCCGTGTTTGCTCACAAAACTTAACCGGGGCCAAACTCGAAAATGCCATGCCACTCTCCTCTACAGAGAGGTTTCATCGCTTTTGAGACGAAAATCATTACGATTGTTGATCATATATGAGTTTATATAATAATATTTTTCGACTATAGTGCCTTTCATGATAATGATCGATGAAACCGACCGCCAGATTTTGAGGGGTTTACAGCAAGACGCGACAACGTCGCTGGAATCACTGGCGGATCAACTCAGCGTGTCGGTCAACACGTGTTGGCGGCGCGTTCGGCGACTGGAAGAGCAAGGGGTCCTCAAAGGGCGGGTGGCGATTTGTGATCCGGATGCGCTTGGCCTTGGCCAAACGGTGTTTGTCGCGATCCGAACGCGCGATCATTCCGCCAAATGGCTGAGATCTTTTGCCAGAACCGTCAGCGAAATCCCCGAGGTCGTCGAGTTTTATCGCATGGCTGGCGATGTCGATTATCTGATCAAAATCGTCGTCGGCTCTGTTGGGGACTATGACCGGGTCTATAAGTCTTTGATCTCACAGATTGAGATCGCCGATGTCAGCGCCACCTTTGCCATGGAATGCCTCAAGAACACGACGGAACTGCCGGTTTAGACCGAACGCTCGGCGCTCTCAGGACGCTAAGTCTCCTCCGCATCACTCGATTTTGAAACGTGCTCGAAGATATCCTCGATCTTCAAACCGAACGCGTCAGCCAGCTCGAATGCCAGCGGCAAGGACGGGTCAAACCGACCGTTCTCGATCGATATGATCGAATTGCGAGAAACGCCGACCCGCGCCGCAAGCTCGGATTGACTCCAGCCGCGCTCTCGCCGAAGCGCCTTCATTCGGTTCTTCATCGTCCTCTACTCGGACCGCGACATCCAGTACCGCCACCCCGCGCTCAGACCCAGCGTGCAAACCATTTGTGCGAAGACAACGCTCATAAAGCCTATCGTAAAGGCCATCAGCGCAACTTTTTGATCCGGCGCGACCACGTTGGCGAGACTTCCGGCGAGCGCCACAATCGCATTCTGAATTGCAGGGATAGATAGTAATATGGCGACAGCGCCTGCCCCGGCAAGCCAGCCCCACTGGCTTGAAAAACGGGCCGCACTTCGATGCCACTCATCACATTTCTGGTCTTCCTGGATCGCCAGCATGAAACTGGAGACGACCGTGCCCGTCGCGGCGACGCCCGCCAGCAAGTAAACGACGGAATCGGGTTGCTGTTTCAGCCACGGAATACCGGCAAGGAACGAGACGGGGAGACCTATCGCGATCAGGATGAAAGCCAGCTTGGAATAGCGCGTGTGAAGCCAGGGCATTGTATGGTCCTCGAATAAGTCGCCTCGACAAACTCCGAAGCGGTTTAAATGTGCAAAGCGTACTTTGCATATCTAATGGAAAATGACAAGTGTGCTTTGCATTTTATGCCTCGAAGCACCGGTTCAATCGCTGTAAACAAAGTTGGGCAAGGTTTGTTGCACGATCGTTACCACCGTCAGAAGCGGGCCTTGCACCGTGGTCGCCTGGTAGAAAATCACGGGCACACGATCTTCGCCGACCAGGATGACCTGGACTTGCACCGGGCCATATCCTTGGTCGACATAAGCTGTTTTCAATCGATCATCTGCCGCTAGCGCGTCTCGTATCGCGACAAATTTTGCGCCGGCATAGTCTGGGACGAGACTTGAGTATTGCGTCCAGCAACTCGTCCGCTCTTCGTTCAGATCAATGATAATCGCGCTCGGAAAGGCCGACTCTTTGGGATCGGTCAAAGGCTTACGTAGTGTGGAGGCGTAGTCGGGTCTGAGATCGCTCCACTCGCCCTGACGCTCAGATGGATGGTCCGCCAAAGTCTCCCCTGAAACGACAAACAGGCAATGACCAAAGACCGTATCTAACCATAGGTCAGCCTCTGCCTCATGAGCCCGTCGATTGTCTTCGGTTAGGTCAATCGACTCTGACTGTACTTCGGGGCTGGCGAACCCGACGAGCACCGCAAGCAGGATGATCAAGCGCGCTATAATCGTCATGTGAGCCTCCTAAACACGCCTCGCACGCGCTTTTTTACCACGGGTTTTCTGAAGACAGTCGAGTGGGCTTCCGACGAAAGCCGAACGGTCCGTCGCCCGACCATTCGCGACCGTTTGGATACTGAACCTCAACACCGTCCAACAGTCCCGCATCAAACAAGCGCATATTCACGCCCACTTGATCAAGGTCAGGATGTTCTTCCTGATACGCATCCGTCAGCGTGAAATGCGTGGTCGAGCCACACACCGCGCAAGAATGTATCTCAACTATGGGGACGACTTTATCACTTCGCGCAAAGGTCATTGTGCGACCAACGGTGGTCACGTCATCAGAGGCAAAATACCCCCAAGCCGCGCCTGATTTCCGGCACAGACTGCAATCGCAATCGTAGATATATTCAGGCTTCTGTTTGAGCGAAACGGTCACGCTCCCGCATGCGCACGTATTGGTCATTTGCAGCTCCAGTGATGTAGTGCGGAGCATCATTCAACAGACGGCGTTCGTCAATGAAAAGCAATTCCCCCGGCGCTACCCCTTCAGCGCCGCACGGACCGCTTCTAAAGCGGCTTCTGCGTTCGCGCCGTCCGGACCACCCGCTTGGGCCATATCGGGGCGACCCCCACCGCCTTTGCCGCCCACTTCCGCAGACGCCACACGCACCAGGTCGACCGCCGAATGGGTGCCGACGAGGTCTTCGGTCACCCCCACGGCCACCGCGGCTTTGCCATCATTCACGCCGACAAAGACGGCGATGCCGGACTTCATCTGCGCCTTGGCTTCATCGATGAGTGCGCGCAGATCTTTGCCGCCCACACCTTCAGCGACGCGGGCGATCAGATTGACGCCATTAATCTCTTCCGGGCCAGACGGCGCGCCGCTCTCGCCGGCCATTGCGAGCGCGCGTTTGGTATCGGCGAGCTGGCGCTCTAGCGTTTTGCGCTCTTCACTGAGGCTGGAGACTTTCTTCGCTACGTCTTTGAGTGGGACTTTCAGCTGGTCTGAAAGATCCACCGCAACTTGAGCCCGGCCGCGCAGAAAGGCGATCGCTTTTGCGCCTGTGGCGACTTCGATCCGGCGCACGCCCGCGGAGACCCCGCTCTCGGACAGGATGACAAAGGTGCCAATATCTCCCGTGCGCTCAACATGCGTGCCGCCGCACAGCTCGACTGAATAGGCTTTGTCCGTCTCTCTCAGGTCCGCGCCCATGCTCAACACGCGCACTTCGTCGCCATATTTCTCACCGAACAGGGCCAGCGCGCCCGCTTCGATCGCCTTGTCTGGCGAAGTCACGGCCACGCCGACCGGATTGTTCTGGCGAATGACTGTATTGACCTGATCTTCGATCGCCTCGATCTCTGCCGGCGTGACCGGTGCGCCGTGCGAGAAGTCAAAGCGCATGCGCTCTTCTTCGACCAGTGACCCTTTTTGGGTGACATGTTCTCCGAGCACATCGCGCAGCGCGGCATGCATCAAATGGGTCGCAGAATGGTTCGCCATGATGCGCGTGCGCCGGTCGGCATTGACCGACGCAGAGACGGTCTCGTCTTTGGAGAGGGTTCCCTCGACCAACTCGCCGACATGCACGTGCAGGTCGCCGGCGCGCTTTTGAACATCGCGCACAATGAACCGTGCGGACTTGGTTTCGATCACGCCGTGATCGCCGGCCTGTCCGCCGCTTTCGGCATAGAAGGGCGTGCGGTCGAGCACGAGTTCGGCCTGGTCGCCCGCTTTCAGCGTGTCGGTTTGCGCGCCATCGGCAAGGATGGCTTTGACCGCGCCGTCGGCCACAAGCTCAGAATAACCGAGGAATTCTGTGGCGCCGACCGCGTCGCGAATGCGGAACCAAACCTCATCAGAGGCGGCGTCGCCGGAGGCAAACCCGGCCGCTTTTGAGCCTTCTTTCTGGCGCGCCATAGCGGAATCAAACCCGGTTTCGTCGACACTCATTTTGCGCCCGCGCAGGATGTCCTGAGTCAAATCCAGCGGGAAGCCATATGTGTCATAGAGCTTGAACGCGGTCTCGCCGGGCAGCGTGTCGCCTTCGCCCATATCGGCGCTGGCTTCGTCCAGCAAAGCGAGGCCGCGGCCGAGCGTGTGTTGGAAGCGGCTTTCTTCTTGTTCAAGCGCACTCTCAATCGCGGCTTGCGCGCGGCCAAGCTCTGGAAAGGCCTTGCCCATCTCGCCAATCAAGGCCGGGACCAGCTTGTGCATGCCAGGTTCGCGCGCGCCAAGAATATGAGCATGACGCATGGCCCGGCGCATGATCCGGCGCAAGACATAGCCGCGGCCTTCATTGGATGGCGTGACGCCATCGGCCACGAGGAAGGCTGACGTGCGCAAATGGTCGGCGATGACCCGGAAAGAGCCGAGCTGGTCGCCCGAGGCGTTTTGACTATAGACCTCCTCTTCGGCCGCGATCAGGCTTTGGAAGAGATCAATTTCGTAATTATTGTGGACGCCTTGCAGGACCGCCGCGATCCGCTCCAGCCCCATGCCGGTATCGATGGACGGTTTGGGCAAGCTGACGCGGTCGCCGCCCGCTTGTTGGTCAAATTGCATGAAGACCAGGTTCCAAATCTCGATGAACCGATCGCCATCCTCTTCCGGCGTTCCGGGCGGACCGCCCCAAATCTCGGGGCCATGATCAAAGAAGATCTCGGAGCATGGACCGCAGGGACCGGTATCGCCCATGGACCAGAAATTGTCAGAGGTCGCGATGCGGATGATCCGATCATCGGACAGGCCTGCCACTTTTTTCCAGATCGCGGCCGCCTCATCATCCTCGGCATAGACAGTGACGAGCAGCTTATCGGCGGGCAGGCCCAGCTCTTTGGTGACGAGTTCCCAGCCAAAGGCAATCGCATCATCCTTGAAATAGTCACCAAAGGAGAAATTGCCGAGCATTTCAAAAAAGGTGTGATGGCGCGCGGTATAGCCGACATTGTCGAGATCATTGTGCTTGCCGCCCGCCCGCACGCATTTTTGAGAAGTTGTGGCACGCGGCGCGAACGGGGACTCAGCGCCGGTAAAGATGTTCTTGAACGGCACCATGCCGGCATTGACGAAAAGCAAAGTCGGATCATTCTCCGGCACCAATGGCGCCGAAGGCTTGCGCAAATGTCCTTTGCTTTCGAAATAGGACAGGAAGGCTTCGCGTAGATCGTTGACGCTTGTCATTATATTCCTCTTGCCGACTCATCCTGTGATGAAGTCTCGCCGGTGGATATATGTCCATAAAAGCAACGCGCCAAGCGTTTCCACTGGCGCGTTACACATGGTCGGTTTTACCGGAGCGTTTAGCCGGCTTCAGCTTCTTCGGCTGGGCCGCCACCTTCGGTCAGCAGGACATCAGACAAGAGCCCTGAACGCTTGCGAATTTCAAGCTCGATCTCATCACAAATATCTGGATTCTCTTTGAGGAATTGACGGGTCTTTTCACGGCCCTGCCCAATCCGTTCCGGCCCATAGGAATACCAGGAGCCTGACTTCTCAATCACTTCGCATTTGACCCCAAGATCGATGATTTCCCCGGTTTTGGAAATGCCCTCGCCATAGATGATGTCAAACTCGACCTGCCGGAAGGGCGGCGCGACTTTGTTCTTGACCACTTTGACCCGGGTCTGGTTGCCGATCACTTCGTCGCGGTCCTTGAGCGCGCCGATGCGGCGAATGTCGAGCCGGACAGAGGAATAGAATTTCAGCGCATTGCCGCCCGTTGTCGTTTCCGGGCTGCCAAACATGACGCCAATCTTCATCCGGATCTGGTTGATGAAGATGACCATACAGTTCGATTTTGAGATCGACCCGGTCAGCTTGCGCAAAGCCTGGCTCATCAAGCGGGCTTGCAGGCCGGGCAAACTGTCGCCCATCTCGCCTTCAATTTCCGCGCGCGGGGTCAGCGCCGCCACCGAGTCGATGACGAGCACGTCAATCGCGCCAGAGCGCACCAGCGTGTCGGCAATCTCGAGCGCCTGCTCACCTGTGTCTGGCTGCGAGACCAGGAGGTCATCCAGATCCACCCCGAGCTTACCCGCATAGACCGGGTCGAGCGCGTGTTCGGCGTCAACAAAAGCACAGACGCCGCCATTCTTCTGCGCTTCGGCCACAATGTGCAGCGACAGAGTCGTCTTACCGGAGCTTTCCGGTCCATAAATTTCAATCACACGACCTTTTGGCAGGCCGCCAATACCAAGAGCGATATCCAGACCAAGTGACCCAGTCGGAATTGACTCAATGTCCATGGCCTTTTGCTCGCCAAGGCGCATCACTGAGCCTTTACCAAAAGCACGGTCAATATTGGCCAATGCCGTTTCGAGAGCTTTCTGCTTATCCACGCCGGAATCCTTATCCACAAGTTGCAGGTTGGGTTTGGACATGAGTCGTTCCTTTTCGTCTATATCATACTCGGCGAAGAATGGCCCCGAGCCCGCCAACTGACTCGTATGTACCATATTTGTTCACGAGAACAAAGCAAAAACTTCTGACTCAATTGTAGGCTTTATTTTCTCGCTTTCCTGAGGCATTATAAGGGCATGTTGAAAAAGACTGACCGACAGCCCGGCGAGGCCAAGATCCGCTATCTCGATGCAGACCTGGAACTGCTAAGTCCTGGGGATTACGTGATTTGCGCGGTGACCAGCCGGAAAATCCCACTGGCCGCCTTGCGCTATTGGAGCGTTGAGCACCAGGAGGCTTATGTCGATGCGGCAGCGGCGGCGAGCCGTATGGTGGAGCAAGCTTAAGTGTTTTTGCGAGATTGGGTCCTGGTCGGCCTGATTTGGTTCGGCCTGCCCGAGCCCGTCTTTGCGAATGACCCCAGTATTTCCTGCGCCGGACAAGCGGTTCAGGGCGGGCTCCTGCTTTGTGCGGCTCCGGCGGGCGGTACGCTCGTGGTCTCAGGGGCGAAGGGAGAGGCCATGCGCGAAGTGGCGGTCGCCGAGGATGGCCTTGCGACAATCGGCCTGCGCCGCACCGAGGCGCTGGAGCTCTTGATCACCGACAAAGAGGGCTGGGCGGCGCCGGTCTCAATAACTCTTGAAAAACGCAATGATCCATTCCGCACGATCGAAGGCTTTGATTGCGACAAGGTCGATGCGCGAACCGAAGCGCAAAAGGCACATGCTGGCAGAAGCTGGGTGAAAAAGCAGGCCGCGTTTAAGACGTTCAATGACGGCCCCGGCGCGCGCACCGGCTTTCTGCGCCCATCGGTCGGACCGCCCTCCTCCCCCTTTGGCCCGGCGCGCAAATATATTGGCATCGGCAAAGACGGAAAGCCGTGCGAAAGCATGTCCGTGCATCGCGGCTATGATATCGCGACCCCAGTTGGCACCGAAATCATCGCGCCCGCTGCCGGCACAGTCGTTTTGGGCGATCCAGATCTCTATTATGAAGGTGGCACCGTATTCTTGGACCATGGCGAGGGCCTCGTGTCGGTATTTCTGCATATGTCTTCGGTCGAGGTCGAGGCCGGAGACGTGGTTGCAGCCGGAGAGCGCTTAGGAGCGACTGGCAATACCGGGCGGACGACCGGGCCGCATCTGCATTGGGCGGTCAAATGGCGCAACCCCTTGAGCGATGAGCGCGGGAAAGACTTCTATATCGACCCTGCGTTGCTTTTAGAGCTCGATCCGATCAGCTAAGCTCTCTCTAAGACACATATTGGGAGGCTGATTTGGACTTAAATCTACCATTATATAGCGCCTATCTCGGGGCGTTCTTGATCACGTTGCAAACCCTGCTCGCGGCCTCCGTTGGCGGCTATCGCGGGCGCAACCGCAAAGCCATTGGCAATGCCGATGATGCGGTGCTGGAACGCCGAGTCCGTCGACATGCCAATATGACGGAGTATGCGCCGATCTTTTTGACCGTGTTGGCGCTGTTCGAGATCATCGCGGGACAGGCCAGTGCGATCCTGTGGCTCGCCATTGTCTTCGCCGTCGCCCGCGTCTTTCACATGATTGGCTTTTCATCCTCAGCAGGGTCGCATTTAGACAACCCGTCTGGAGGGCGGCAGGTTTTTCTTCTGGCGAGAATGATTGGCGCTGGGTTTACGCTGCTTTCTTCACTGGCGCTTGCAGGGTTCCTGGTCGCCCACCTCACGAGTCTCTCTTAAGGCTTGAGCAACGTCGCCCCGACGGTTTGACCGCTCTCGATTGCGGTGTGCGCGCCCGCGACATCGCTCAATGGGAAAGTCTGACCAATATGGGCTTGAATGGTGCTGGCCCGCAGCGCCCCAAACAGGGCGGCCGCGCCGCGGCGCATGCCGTCTGGGTCGGCAATGAAGTGGAACAGGCCAGGCCGGGTGAGCACCAGCGACCCTTTACCGCCCAGCACGCCGGGCGCAATCGGATCGGCGGCGCCTGAGGCATTGCCATAGCTGACCCACCAACCGCGCGGTTTGAGGCTATCCAGCGACGCTTGCGCGGAGGACTTGCCGACACTGTCATAAGAGACGTCCACGCCCGCCCCGCCAGTCAGTGCGCGCACCTCGGCAGCGACATCGCCAGAGGACAAGACCACCTCAGCTGCGCCAAGTTCCCGCGCCCGAGCCGCTTTGGCGTCACTTGAGGTGACCGCGATGACCCGCACACCGAGCGAGGTCGCCCAGGGCACCAGCAAAGAGCCAACCCCGCCAACGGGCGCCCAGACCAAAGCGGTCTCGCCCGGCGAGGCGCGGCGCACTTCGAACAGGAGCATCCAGGCTGTCAGACCTTTCAGCAATACGACCGCCGCATCGTCCTCGCTAATCCCATCGGGCAGTTTCACCATGCTTACCGCGGGGCCAGTATAGTGGGTCGCATAGGTGCCGCTGCCGAGATAAGCGACGCGGTCGCCCACGGCGATATCCTCCACCCCTTCGCCGACCGCCTCGACCATGCCGGCGCCTTCTGAGCCCGGCACAAAGGGCAGCTTGACCGGATAGAGGCCCGTGCGGTGATAGGTGTCGATGAAATTCAGCCCGGACGCGGTTTGGCGAACCAGCGCCTGACCCGGCCCTGGGGCCCGGGGGTCCCGTGCCACTTTCTTCAACACCTCGACCCCGCCGGTTTCGGTCATCTCAATCACATAAGGCTCGGTCATGGCGTCCCCGCTTAGAATCATTGTTTGCTTGTCCTATGACACACATAGACCTGATCTGCGGCGTAGACGAGGCTGGACGTGGCCCTTGGGCTGGACCAGTGACCGCCGCGGCCGTCATTCTCGACCCGGCGCAGCCCATTTCCGGACTGACAGACTCTAAAAAGATCAGCGAAAAGAAACGGTTCGCGCTCGAACCAGAGATCAAAGCCAAAGCTGCGTATTGGTGTGTGGCGCATGCCCAGCCCAGCGAAATCGACGCGCTGAACATTCGCGAGGCGACGTTCCTGGCGATGACACGAGCAATCGCGGGATTAGGGATTACCCCGGCTCATTTCCTGATCGATGGCAACGCTTTGCCCAAAAGCCTGCCCGCCCCGGCTGAGGCGATCATCAAGGGTGACCTTAAGGAGCCCGCCATTTCCGCGGCCTCGATCCTCGCCAAGACTGAACGCGATCGTTTGATGGAGGCGTATGGCGCAGAATTTCCGGCCTATGGTTTTAGCGGGCACAAGGGCTATGGCACGGCCGCGCATGCCGAGGCGCTGCAGCGGTTAGGTCCTTGCTCTATCCACCGCACCAGTTTCGCGCCGGTTCGCCGCGCAATGCTTAGCGAAACCTTAACCAATTAGCCGTTTTTATTAACCATTATCGGTTGGAGACGGTTTATGATCCCCTATGGTTGGCATGTTTGGCGCGGTGAGACGAACCGGCGCTATCGCTTCAAAATCACCAAATCGATCGAGGCCCTGCCAGATGCAGGTGGGATTTACGTTATGGTCCGGCGCACCGCGTTCTTCTTCCTCAAGCCCATCTATATTGGCAAAGCGTCCAACTTGCAGAGCCGGCTCGACGGCCATGAGCGTTGGGACGAAGCCCGCAAGAAAGGCGCTTCCGAACGCCACTATTTGTGCATCCGTTCGGAAAACAAGCGGCAAAAGGTCGAGGAAGATCTGATCCGAAAGTACAAGCCGAAGCTCAATAATATGCTCAAACCCCGCGGCTCAGAAGATGCGCCAAACCATGCGAGCCTGCGCTCCGGCTGGATGAGCGCGAAAGCGTATTATGGCCTGAACGACGCGCCAAAACCTAGCGCCGAGGTCAAATCCGTGAAAGAGGCGAAGACTGAAAACCGCAAAGGGCCCAAAATGAGTGCCCGCGAGTATTACAAGAAACGCGGTAAAGCTGCGTAAGACCCGCGATCTGTTCCGAAGGGCGCTCCATGGGCCTGCCCCCAAGGCATTGAACTCTATTGCACTCGGAACTGGCCCGCTGTGCGAACATAGATGGACTGGCGCGCCCGTTTCACAGGATGTAAGCGCTCCAAGGAGAGACACAGTCAGTGCGGCAAGCACGCGTTTCATGAAAGGACCTCCACCGATCGAAGCGTGTTCAGACCGATATCACAACTTTTCCGATCGCCGTGCCCGACTCCAGTTTGGCGTGCGCCGCCCCGGTTTGCTCAAGCGTAAAGTTCGAGGGATCGAGCAGCGGGATAACCCCCCCGGCATCCACGATTTCCGCGAGCTTCGTCAGGATGGCACCATGTTTTTCACGCCCCACATCATGTATCATCGGGATCAGCATGAAGACGACATGCAATGAGAGGCCTTTGAAGTGGGCCGGAGAAAGGTCGAGTTCAACCAAAGCGACGGTTGTGGCGACATGTCCATTGAGTTTCGCCGCCTCAAAGGAATTCAGCATATTGGCACCGCCAACGGAATCGAAAACGAGATCGAAGCCTTCGCCCGCGGTGTAGGTATTCACATATTCAGAGACGGGCTCTTCCATGAAATTGATCGCGGTCGCACCATAGCCTTCTATGATGGAGGATTGTGGTCCTCCGGCCCCTGTCGCGTAGACGTCAGCCCCGAAATGCTTGGCCAGTTGAACGGCGACGT
Source organism: Pseudomonadota bacterium (assembly GCA_038527765.1). Classification (GTDB taxonomy): domain Bacteria; phylum Pseudomonadota; class Alphaproteobacteria; order Caulobacterales; family Hyphomonadaceae; genus Henriciella. The sequence continues at coordinate 107,556 of JBCBFK010000006.1, read as the reverse complement.
GGCCAACCCCGCCTGCTCCGCCCTGGACCAGAACTTTCTGCCCGGTGGCAACCCCGGCGCGCGTCAGGCCTTCATAGGCCGTGATCCCTACCAGAGGTAAGGCGGCAGCTTGTTTCATAGATAGAGATTTTGGCTTGTGCGCGATCAGACGAGCATCCGCGGCGATGTATTCAGCAAGAGCGCCCTGAAGTGCCATCAATCCACCCGCGCAGCCATACACTTCGTCGCCGACTTGGAAGTCGGTCACGCCTTCGCCAACAGATTCCACCGTTCCGGCAAAGTCCATGCCGAGGATGGCCGGGAGGTCAGGTGAAAGCGGCAACTGCTCTTGGCCGAGTTGGCGGATCATCGTGTCGACTGTGTTGACGCTGGTCGCGGCAACTTTGACCAGGACCTGCCCCCGGGCAGCCATGGGCATCTCGCGGTCCGTTGCCGCAAACGTTGCGTCCGGGCCATATGTTTCAAGGATCATCGCTTTCATCGGAAGGTCTCCATTAGACTGTGGCGACGACGTATCACCCTAGCGTAGATGGAGATAACCGACCCATTTCGATAATCAGTTTTTTGATATTGATTATAATCTTGAGCGACGAAGCGCCGATTATGCGCGCTCCCAAATCGGTGGCGATCCGATTTTCTCGATCAGGAAGTCGATAAACACGCGGACTTTTGCGGTGAGCACGTTGGATTTTGGATAGACGAGCCAAATCGCAGAGCCGTCATCAACTTGATATTCTGGCAGCACGCGCACCAATGCGCCCTCTCTGAGTTCATTATGGATGCTCCAGATCGAACTCATCGAAATTCCAACCCCGGCCAGAGTGGCAAGGCGCATGCTGGCCCCATCGTCACAGACCAGGCGCTGCGGACTTGTGGGTGGCGGAAACACGCAAGCACGATTTTGCTCCGCGACGAGGGTGCGAGCCTTGGCATTCACAAAAGCGACGATGCGATGCGCCGACAGCTCATCGGGCGTTTTCGGGGTCCCGAACGCCTTTAAGTAGGCCGGTGCCGCGCAAAGCACGCGCTTATCATCTGCTAGCTTGCGTCCAATCAAGGCGCTGTCTTCGATGGCGAGGTTGCGAAGCGCCAGATCGTACCCGCCCTCAATCAAGTTTGTCTGTGTATCAGAGAACCGCAGGTCCAAATCGATTTTCGGATATCGATCCAGAAACTCAGGCAATACAGGCGCGATATAGAGTTGAGCAAAGGTGCTGGACGCCGCTAATCTGAGCGTTCCACTCGGCTCGGAGCGACCATGTCCTAGCGCGGCAAAGGCAGCGTCTTGCTGAGCCAGAATCTCGCGCGCATAGGGTAAGAATGCCTCGCCCTCCAAAGACAGCGATACTTTGCGTGTCGAGCGGTGCAGCAGATCTGCACCAATATGTTGTTCAAGCTTCGCCAGACGCGCCCCTGCGACTGCCGGAGACAGCCCCAGCTGGCGACCAGCAGCACTGATGTTCAAAAGGTCCGCCGCCATAACAAACAGCCGGAGTGCATCCGTATCCATATTTGATTATATCCAAAATCTATATTCTGTTTCGGATTTATCCCCATTTATACCCATAACTCAAGCAATTAAATCCCAGACTTGTCCGGCGTTGAGCCCTCAACGCGACTGTCTGGAGAATCGATATGAACATCTCAGCGAGTGTGAACTATCACGTCCATAAAGACGCCCCGCAAGCCTTTGTGTTCGATGCCGATGGCAAGGTCGGAAATCTGGTTTCACCAGACCTGGTCACCACGCCGATCGAAGTCCGGGACCTGCGCGATCAGGCGAACACGCCACATTTTGATGAGGATGGCATCACCTTCGTGGATCAACCGAGTGCCATTCGCGACTTCACGCAGGATGACGATTGGCAAGCGATTTATGATGATGAGCTCCACACGCTCTTGAAAGCTCAGATCGGCGCGGCAGAGGTCATCGTTTTCGATCATACGGTTCGGATTGATGATCCGACCGCGGCCCGCCGCCCAGCCCGCAACGTCCACAATGATTACAATGAGGCCGGAGCGGAACAGCGTTTGATCGATATTGTCGGCGAAGCTCGCGCCACACAGTTTCACGAGGCCGGATATGGCTTTGTGAATGTCTGGAGACCTATCGAACACACGATCCAGTCCTCTCCCCTGGGGTTCATCCGGCCGGGCTCTATGACGCCGAATGATTGGATGGATATCGGCCTGATCTATCCGGATCGGTTCGGCCAGATCCTCGGCGTCGCGGCCAACCCGGACCATGATTGGTTTTTCATGTCGCACATGACGCCGGACGAGGCTGTGATCTTCAACATCTATGACAATACGGGCCGACCGCACTTGGCGCATAGCGCGCTTGATCTGCCCGGCGATGCTGAGGTGACAATCCCACGCAAAAGCATCGAGAGCCGGACGCTTGTCCGATACGCGTAACTGGCGCGCGCCCCTTCTAAACCCGAAATGCGGATGAGTTTGAGCTTCGCTCATCCTCCCGAGAAAGCAGAGTACACAATGTCCATCACCTCCCTTGAGCGCGCACGCACCATATCGCGCCCGACACGCGAAGCCATGCTGGAGCGGCACCCTTCCGTGCACGCCTTCTGGCACCAGAACGAATCCGTTTTCGAACAGGCCTGGAAAGAATGGGAAATGACCGCGGGAGACGATACAATCGTCCTCGATCGATCCCTCTATGTCCCCGAATTGCGCGAAGCGATTGAACAAAGCTGGGCGGATCCAGATCAGGAGATCCAGGTGAAGGACCTTTGGAACGAAGTGTTTCCAGGGGTCTACAAAGCGCAATTCTTCGACCCAGATCGCTTGCAAGATCTGAGGGTCTATCTCGATCGGGTCGCAGAGGCCGGAATCCCGCTACGCCCGCCTTATGGCATCGTGCTCAATCGCGGCGGCGCCATGCTGGATCCCAGATCAGAAGGATATCTCGCTGCGCCTGGATTTCGGGCCTTCTATCAGGACCTGATGGATCATTATATGCGCCCAATCTCACGCCTCCTGTTTCCTGACATTGTCGGCTATGACACCCAGACTTTCGGGTTCTCCATCCAGTGGCAAGCTGGGAAAGATACCAGCTTGCGTCCTCACACGGATGCATCGGCGGTGACGCTCAACATCAATCTGAACCTGCCCGGCGAAACGTTTTCCGGATCAGCCGTTCGTTTCATGGACACGCAACAGCGACGCGTCGAAAGCCTGACATTCGAACCCGGCACAGCTATGATCCATCATGGCAGCGTGCCTCATGCCTCCGAACCCATCCTTGAAGGCGAACGTCATAATTTCGTGCTCTGGCTTTATGGGGACCGGGGCCAAATCCCGCGATCCGGCGCGCCAATCGATCCGGTCAGCCCACAGCAGCGCTGGACTGTTCCAAACACACCTTCCGACGGGATCGCCCCGTTCTAAACGGCGTTCCCGCCAAACACTCATCGATAAGGATCCGCAACATGACCAAGACCATTCTCATCACCGGCGCGACCGACGGCATCGGCCTTGAGACCGTCAAAATGATGGCCCCGCTCGGGCACACGCTCCTCCTGCATGGCCGTAGCGCTCAGAAGCTCGAAGCCGCCGCGCATATGGCATCCGCGATCGACGGCGCTGGCCAAATCAAAACCTACCAATCCGATCTCACCGATCTGTCTCAGGTTCGGGACATGGCGGAGCAGCTCAAGCGCGATTTCACATCGATCGACGTGCTGATCAACAATGCCGGCGTTTTCAAAATGGCTAACCCGCTGACGAGTGACGGTTATGATGCACGATTTATCGTGAACGTCGTTGCGCCATATGTGCTGACGAAAGCGCTTCTACCGCTGCTAGGGTCAACGGGCCGGGTCGTGAACCTGTCATCTGCGGCTCAAGCGCCGGTCAATCTGCAGGCGTTCCTCAACAAGCAATCGTTCGGTGATGGCGAGGCCTATGCACAGAGTAAACTGGCCCTGACCATGTGGTCGATCGGAATGGCGCATGAGCTCGGCGCGAGCGGTCCGATGATCGTCGCCGTGAACCCGGCCTCCTTCCTTGGCAGCAAAATGGTCAAGGAAGCCTATGGGCATGCCGGTCATGACCTGCGTATCGGTGCGGATATTCTAACCCGCGCAGCCCTGAGCGAAGAGTTCGCGACCGCGTCGGGTCGTTACTATGACAATGATCGCAAAGCGTTCTCTGACCCTCATCCAGATGCGTTGGACCCCTCGAAGACGCTGCAGGTCATCGAGGCCATAGAACAGCTGATTGGGTAGCGATGCGCCCCGAACCGAACAGGGCGCGTGATACAAGCTTCCGAGAGACTATTGCTGTTGGGTCGTCCAACCGCCAGACCCGTCATTCATCGGAACCACGGAGCAGTTCGGGTCGCCCGCGCAGGCGTTCATCGAATTGTTCCAGCTCTGCATGTTTTGGATCGATTGCATTTGCGTCTGCAAGGTCATCGACATGATTGGAATGATATAGTGCTCCACCCAGGCGGCGAAGAAAGCATTGAGTTTGGCGACGGCCTCGTCAGGGGGCAGCGTGCCATCATCCAGCATATTCTCACCCGGTACGGTCATGCCTGATAGCCACCACACGCCGGGGATCGCCATACCCCCCAGGGCCTCGAAGACGGCTTCCGGCGCCATGAAGGCTTGCACCGTTGCGGTCGTTGGAGGCTCCGTTGTGGACGAGCCATAAATATTGATGGCAATACCGCGGGCGGGCGCGCCATTGATGCGGCCTTCGACCATGATCGACGCCATGTTTGCCTCAGGATGCGAATCCAAAACATCCATGGCCGCCGGATTGCCGTAGGCAAAAGCGATGATCTTGGGCCTTGCCATGCCCGCTTGCGTGAATGCGGTCAGTGTCCCGCGCTTTAGGTCGCCATCTTCGACCGGGATTTTCCAGGTTTCAGCGCCAGCAAAAACCGGATCGTCAGGGACATATCGATCATACATTCCCTCCGACGAGGGGGCGCGTGATGACCAGCCCTCTAGATACGAGGATTTGTCAAAGTCCTCTACCAAAACGGCGCGCTGGTTTGGCAAGTCTTGTGCCCAAGCGACCGCCAAGACCGCATAACTGAACACGCACAATAGACCGCTGCGAATAAACCGTTCCCACATCCTAACTTATCCCCTGAGCTAGCGACTTGTTTTGAAGTCTTATGCACTCCGTCCATATTGTCACGGGGGATCATGGCCTAATCTGCCGGGCGGATAGACCTTCGGGCGGCACCCAGGAAAGCGTATGGTGAACAAAGGACGTGCGCGTACGCTTCTGATATGCGACGCAAGCGGTAATGAACACGATTCTCTCCATCGCGATCTTCGCCACGCTGTGTACATCGCTTATATTGGTGGTCTGGTTTCGCAATCTGAAACTCGAAGGTCGCGATCCGCTTCCTCTCACCGCGTTCATGGCCATCCTCTTCACATCTGGCCTTGATGTTGGATTGATCATGTTCCCGCTCACCGAATTCCCGGTCTATGAGACAGAGGCGCCGTATCAATTTACCAACGCCCTCGCGATCGAATTCGGTTTCTGGGGATTCCTGGTGTGGGGATTTTACTTCCTGACGACGTTCTACTTTTGCGTGGTCGAGCCGAAATTGAAACTGTTTGAGATTGGCTGGGTAAAACTCCTCAACAATGCCGTCATCATTGCCACATGTGCCTTCACCGGCTTTCTCTTTCTGTCTTATCTGCCAACCTATATTGAAGGGATCAGCGATCCGGTCCGCTATGCACTGGTCGCCTTTGTGGTGCTCGCAGCGGTCCTGTCGAGCACGGATATTCGATACGTAAAATGGCTCGGCCTGGCCTCTAGCGGTCTGTTCTTTGGCCTCATCGGCTTGCTTTGGCTCATGAGTGGCGCCGGAATTTCGGGCCTTCTGCAGAGCGTCTCTAATATTGGTGGCTATTTCACCAACCTTCCGAAGTTTACCCGCCCTCTCACCGACTATCATGCCTTCTATCTTTTCTGGTGGTTCGCCTGGAGCATCATGATCGGGCAGTTCGTCGCCCGATTCGTTGGCGGCCTGCGGACGTATCAACTTATGCTGGCCCTGCTGATCCTGCCCTCCATCCCGATCGCACTGTGGTTTTCGGTTCTTTATTTTTATCATACACAATCGATCGAGCTCGTTCGCTCGCTACAGATCAGCATGGTCCTTGTCGGCGTCATTTTCGTGATCAATTCCCTCGATTCCCTGACGCGGCTTTATTCTGAGAATCTCGGCCTGACCGTGAACCGCCTGAGCGGCCCGGGATATGTCGCGACCCATTGGAGCCTGCTCTTCGGCTTGATCTTGCTCTACCAATTTACACCGCTGCAAATTGAGTGGATCGGCCTTGTTGTGATCGGCATCTATTGCGCGATCTATACTCTGACCTTTATCAGGCGCGATGCCCTTCGAGGCATTGTACCCCCCAAGACGGCGAACCATGGATAAAACATTCGATTACATCATCGTTGGCGCAGGCTCGGCTGGCTGTGTCTTGGCCAATCGCTTATCCGCGGACGGGAAACACTCGGTGTTGCTGCTCGAGGCGGGCGGTAGCGATCGCAACATCCTGATCGCGATGCCGACCGCTTTGTCGTATCCGATGGCCTCCAAGACCTATAATTGGGGTTATGATTCCGATCCTGAGCCTTATGTGGACGGTCGGCGTATTACGTGTCCGCGCGGCAAAGGACTTGGCGGTACGTCTTCAATCAATGGAATGGTCTACGTTCGCGGCCATGCATGTGACTTCGAGGAGTGGGAGTCGCTTGGGGCTACGGGCTGGAGCTACGCCGATTGCCTACCCTATTTCAAACGCTCTGAGACCTGGCAAGGCGGTGACGACACCTATCGCGGCGACTCGGGCCCGCTCGGTGTGTCTGGGGGCAACAATATGGCCCTCAACCCGCTTTATCAGGCCTTTATCGACGCTGGGGTCGAGGCCGGATATCCGCACACGGATGATTACAATGGCGCGCGCGGCGAAGGTTTCGGTCAGATGCACATGACCGTCGCAGATGGTGTTCGGTCCTCGACATCGCGCACCTATCTGCGGCCAGCGATAAAACGATCCAATCTCACCGTTTTGAAGCGCGTCCTGGTCGATCGTCTGGTCCTGGACGGCAAGCGCGTGACGGGCGTGATCGGCACGCATAAGGGCAAACCGGTTGAGCTCAAAGCTGGCAATGAAGTGATCCTGTCCGCCGGGTCGATTGCATCGCCAATGATCTTGCAGCGCTCTGGCATCGGCCCGGCCGCCCGGCTCCAAAGCCTCGGGATCACCCCATCGCATGATCTGTCCGGAGTTGGCCAAAACCTGCAGGACCATCTTGAGGTCTATTTCCAATTCCATTGCAAACAGCCGGTCAGCCTCAACAGCAAGCTCAACCTGTTCAGTAAATTCCTGATCGGTGCGCGGTGGTTCTTCTTCAAATCGGGCCTTGGAGCGACCAACCACTTTGAATCCTGCGCCTTCATTCGCTCGCGCGCGGGTCTGAAGTCGCCGGATATTCAATACCACTTCCTGCCTGCAGCGATGCGTTATGATGGCACGCCGTCGATCAAGGGCCACGGCTTTCAGGTCCATGTTGGCCCCAATAAACCCAAGAGCCGCGGGCGCGTTGAAATTACCTCGCTAGATCCGGCGGCGCATCCGAGCATCTTGTTCAATTATCTCCAGCACGAAGACGATGTCGCCGCCTGGCGCCAATGCATCCGTCTAACGCGTGAGATCATCGCCCAACCGGCGATGGATCCCTTTCGCGGCGCGGAACTCCAGCCCGGTCTGGACATCCAATCCGATGACGAGATCGACGCCTGGGTTCGCGAGCATGTCGAAAGCGCTTACCATCCTTGCGGAACCGCTCGCATGGGACAGATGGACGATCCCAACACCGTCGTCGACACGGATTGCCGCGTGCATGGTCTCGCAGGCCTGCGCGTTGTCGATGCCTCAGTCTTCCCGACCGTGCCCTATGGCAACATCAACGCGCCGACGATCATGGTTGCGGAAAAAGCCGCAGACTCCATTCTTGGAAACGCGCCGCTGTCTCCCATCCCTGCCCCCACCTGGATCGATCCAAACTGGCAAACGCAACAAAGACTGGGCCGTCCGCAACGGGCGTAGCGCATCGGGTTGCTTTCCGAAGGACCGGGACACGCCCTTTAAGAGCAACCGCTGTGGACTTTGATAGAATTGGGAGATCTGGAAGAGTTATAAGTCTTCCCCGAAAACCAATATTGAAGGCAAACAAAACAAATATTTCATTTGATTTTTTATTTCTGAAAATCGAATAATATTTGGATCAGCGTATATAAACAAAAATTAGGGGGATGTTGTGTCTATCAATCGTAAAATGGGCTCGTTCGCAGCGCGCGTATCTGCAGCTGAAGCGGCGCGTGACCGCGCTCACCCGCCGCACAAGGCAAATGGTGACGAACAAAAATACTCAGGCGCAAACTTTGCGATGAGTTTCACCAAAGGGCTGGAGCACGACCCAGGGACCGGTCTGGTCAAAAACCCAGAACACTTTCTCGCGTTTCGGACGGCCATCAATGATGGCTTCATCGATCCGTTCAACACTCGCGTCCCCGTTCCCCCCTTTCACGGGGATCCAAACTTTGAACGCCGCCAGTGGGAAGCGCCGACGGCAGGCGTCGTCTATGACTTAGAGGGCCCGGATGCTCAGGCTGTGACCATGGCCCCGGCCCCCGCGCTTGGGTCAGATGAGCTGGCCTTTGAAATGGCCGAAGTCTATGAATTGGCCCGGTTACGCGATGAGCCGTTCCACGCATTCGATGCTGATGGCGGTAGCGCGATACTCACCGAAGCGCGCAATAACTTGAACAGCTACGCCTACGCGAAAAACGGTTTTCCGAACCGACCGCGCAAGGTCAGTGCGAATGGAAAACTCGACCGTGACACCATTTTCCGCGGATCATCCCCGGGCGTTGAGCACGGTCCCTATGTCTCTCAATTCTTGCTCATCGGAAACCACGTCCCCGGCAGGTTCAATATTGACGATGGTCAGATTTTGTATGGCGTCCAACAAATCGATCAGCGGGTTCCCGTCGCCAAAGAAAACGACGATTACATGCAGACGTGGAATGAGTGGCTCAGGGTTCAAAACGGAGAAGATGTGCGCGGGGCGGGCGATCCGGGCCAGGACTTCGAAGTCGAGGATGGCCAGGTCAAGACCCGCTTTATTCAGACCCCACGTGATCTCGCGACCTATGTTCACTTCGACGCGCTCTATCAGGCGTACCTCAATGCATGCTTGATTCTGTTGAGCATGAATGCGCCAACCGATCCGGGATTTGCTCATTTGGCCGGGCGGCGGAACAGTTTTCCGTCTGGGGCAAATTCCTCCACAGGATTCCAGCCAAATGCAGGGGGTTTTGCCCTCTATGGCGGGCCGCACATCCTCTCTCTTGTGACCGAAGTGGCGACACGCGCGCTGAAAGCGGCCCGGTACCAAAAGTTCAACCTTCACCTCCGGCTGAGACCCGAAGCGCTGGCGGCGCGGTTATCCACGATCGCTTCTTTGGACGATAAGTTCCCGTCTGTGGGCGGGCAATTTACGGCAACGCGAAACTCCATTCAGAAAACGATTGACGCGATCAACAGTCTTCCAGGCAATGATGACGCTCTACTGCCGATGGCGTTTGCCGAAGGCTCCCCGATGCACCCGTCCTACGCCGCAGGGCATGCAACCGTGGCCGGCGCCTGTGTGACCGTGCTCAAGGCCTACTTCGACACGGGGACGGTCTTCGTTACCGATTCCTCCGGCAGCAGTGGGAATACGAGTTTCCGCCACGCCAAGAACGGCGATGTCGCGATTGCTTATGAAGCCCATCTCAACGGCGCGGCGCTTCGTCCGGTCCCAAACCCGCTTGACGCCCCCTTGACCCTGGAGGGCGAACTCAACAAGCTCGCAGCCAATATTTCGATCGGTCGAAACATGGCTGGCGTGCACTATTTCTCGGACTATTATGATAGCCTTCGCATGGGTGAGCTCATTGCGATTGGCATGCTAGAAGAGCAAGCGCTCTGCTACCCTACGGACCCGTTTGTCATGTCATTGCGAACCTTTGATGGGGATTTGATCAATATTGGAGCCCGCTAACACGCAACCACTGTCCGCATTTTGGGATCCTATGCCCCTATCGGCTTGAACCTTGGCGCCGAGCCGTGGCATAGGCGCTGGCATGCCTGATACTGCATCTTTCTCAACGGTCCCGCCCATTTTCACCAATGTGCCGAAAAGTGTGGGCTTTAAAAAACTGCGCAAGCGGCTGGCGCGCAATGCTTTGCAGGTGATTGAACAGTTTGGGCTGGTTGATCGCACCACGGAGCGACGACCGAAATGGCTGGTTTGCCTGTCCGGCGGCAAAGACAGTTATGGTTTGCTCACCGTGCTGCTCGATCTGCAATGGCAAGGCGCGTTGCCGGTGGATCTCCTGGCTTGCAATCTCGACCAAGGGCAGCCCGGCTTTCCAAAACATGTATTGCCGGAATGGCTCGAACAGACCGGCGTCGCGTATCGGATCGAAACCGAAGACACCTATTCTATTGTCACCGACAAGATCTCCGAGGACCGCACATTCTGTGCGCTCTGTTCACGCTTGCGACGTGGGATTCTCTACCGGATTGCCCGCGAAGAAGGGTGCGATGCAATCGTGCTGGGGCACCACCGCGATGACGCGCTGGAAACCTTCATGATGAATCTGGTGCATGGCGGCCGGCTCGCGGCCATGCCGCCAAAACTGCTCAACGATGAGGGAGATGTGATGGTGATGCGGCCCCTGATCACCAGTGCCGAAGCAGATCTCGAGAAATTTTCTGCGGCGATGCAGTTTCCCATCATTCCCTGTAATTTGTGCGGCTCACAGGATGGGTTGCAGCGGGTAGCGATGAAACAGATGCTGGACGACTGGGAACAGCGCAAACCTGGCGTACGGCAAGTCATGGCGCATGCCCTCGCCACGGTCCGGCCCAGCCATCTTCATGACCCGCGCGTCTTTGACTTTCTGGGACTGACACCTGGCGGCACGGGCGAGAGTGATGATGGCGTGCCGTTTTAGAGACGCTCAGATAATAGAACAGACCAGAAAAAAGGGCCCGGCGCATAAAGCAGCCAGGCCCTGAAAGGTTGGTTCCGTCTGGGGGAGGAAACGCCCAATCGGAGGAAGGATTGGGTCTGTGTCCGGAACCTCAACACGATGCCTATATGGGATAACTCGTTTCGATTGCAATATGCACGTCCGCAACCACAGCATGCATAAATGCATGAAAAACAGAAAATATAGCTTCGCTAGCGCAACGGTGATGACCGGAAAGCTTCAACCTGTCCGGTCAAGAAGTCGCGAAATGCGCTAATCCGTTTCGAACGTTTCAGGTCACTTGGATAGATGAAGTACAGGTCGAAACTGGGGCCTGTATAGTCTTCCAGAACGCGGATCAGGCCGCGGCTGCCGCCGACCATATAATCGGGTAAATCGGCGATCCCGAGGCCGGACTCGACCGCGCGGAGCATGGCGGAGACATTGTTGACGGTCAGCGCAGCCTTACGCGGTCCAGCATCATCGCGCCCGACGCGTTCGGCAAAGCTCATCGCTTTGATCGGGCTATCAATCGCGCCATAGGCAATGATGCGGTGATTGTCCAAATCCTGCGGCGTGCGCGGCATACCATGGGCTTTCACATAGTCAGGCGAGGCATAGAGATTGGTCGCCACAGTCGCCAGTTTGCGCTGAATGAGATCCGCCTTGTCGGCCGCCCAAAGCCGAATGGCACACTCGGCTTCGAGCTTTAATAGATCATAATTCTCGCCATCATCGAGGCGCAGATCAATGCGCATCTCCGGATTGGTGGCGACAAAGGCGCTGAGGCGCGGGACCAGCCAGGTCGATCCGAACGCGACGGGCGCGGTAACCGTAAGCTCGCCTTGCGCAACATCTTGCTGATCACGCAGCGCCGCGCTGGCCGCTTGCGCCGCCGTCGCCATTTCGACTGTGGAGCGATGTAATGTGTGCCCGGCATCGGTCAGCACCAAACCGCGAGCGTGACGCTGAAAAAGTGAGACACCGAGATGTTCTTCCAGCGCCGCAATCTGACGCGATACGGCAGATTGAGAAATGCTCAAGCGCTCACCGGCGGCTGTCAGGCTGCCCGCTTCCGCCGCGGCGTGGAAAGATTTCAATTTGTCCCAATCCATAATCGCCTCTCCTTCCACAAGAATGATAGGCCGCGCAAGTCTATTCGCCCGAAGGCTCGGGAAAAGTGACACGTTGCTTGGCGGCTTACTGACTGACCCATAAAATGCGAGCGATCCACGCCATATTCTGCAAATCGATCTGCATTTGGCTCCGCTCATCGGCCAGTAAATCGATCTCGACATGGCGTTTGGAGCTGGAAATCAGGTCCGCGATCAAGAGCTCGCCTGCCCGCGACATCAGGATGACGCGCGCCCCCGAATTGATGTCTGCAGAGGGTGAGACGATCACGCGATCGCCCGGACGATAGATCGGCGCGAAATCATGATCTGTCATCTCGATGGCATAATGGTCGCCATTGGCTGGCATGCTGGGAAACCGGGCCTTACGCCAGAGCTCGGCAATCGGACGGCCGTCTTCGCGAAACGCATCCATCTTGCCGAGTTCATCGCGCCGAAGACATGGAATGGCGCGCTCCTGTCGATCTGCCACAAGCTCGGCAAACTCAACAAAATTCATCTCCACGGCGAGGAGCGCGCGCGAGATACTCTCGGTCGACGGCCAGCGCGGTCGCCCATCCTTGGCCTGGCGTTTCGATTTGTTGAAAGCCGTGGCGTCGAGGCCTGCCTGTCTCGCCAGGGCGGACGATGTTAATCCGTGCTTTGCGGCGAGCAGATCGAGGCCGCGCCAGATGTCAGTATGCAGCATGACCAGTTTCCCTAGCGGCGGACGAAATTGGGGAATGTCCAATCATAGGAATAATATCTCATCAACCAATGATCGCACGACTTGCCATTTCCCCACAAAAAAGGGCAAGAGGCGCACATGGTTATGTTGCAACGCACACGTGTTTACAAAATCCTCAATGCTGCGGACTGGCAGGTCGCTGAGGAGCTTGGTGTAACTCGCACCGCCCTCGACGAAGGCGACGGCTATGTCCACCTGTCGACCCGCACGCAAGTCGCTGAAACACTCGCACTTCATTATCATGGCCAGGACCATGTACGCCTCTTGGAATACATCGCAGAGGAGATGGGCGGTCCGATCCGCTGGGAAGAGAGCCGCGGCGGTCAGCTATTTCCGCACCTGTACGCCGCCTTGCGCCCGGATCAGGCCAAACGCACCTGGACCCTCGGCCTATCGCCTGACGGGGTCCCGCAATTGCCCGGTGACATTGACACATGAGCCTGCCGGATCTCGCGCTCCCTTTTGTCAAAAGCCTTCCGGCCGAAGCCGCGCATTCCGCAACGATTAAAGGCCTGAAACTTGGCATTGGCTTGCCGCGCATCCCGCCCGACACCTGGGAAACACATGTCACGCTACCGCGTGCCGGACTACAGCTCAGCAATCCGGTTGGCCTCGCCGCGGGGTTTGATAAGAACGCCGAAGTGCATCGCCCGATGGCGCGGTTTGGGTTCGGCTTCCTCGAATGCGGAACCGTCACACCACGGCCACAGCCTGGTAATCCAAAACCGCGCGTGTTTCGCCTCAGTGAAGATCAAGGCGTGATCAATCGCCTCGGCTTCAACAATTATGGGCTTGATTACTTTGTCCGCCGGCTCCGCCGCACGCCGCCTGCTGAGGCTTGCCCGGTCGGTGCGAATGTCGGGGCAAACAAGCTCAGCGACGACTTTATCGCCGATTATGAGACCGGGATCGCCGCTGTGTACCCCGTCTGTCACTATCTCACGATCAATATTTCGAGCCCAAACACGCCGGGCTTAAGAGGCTTGCAGGGAAAGGCCGCCCTGGAAGCCCTCTTGCAGAGATGCGAGCATGCCGCCCACAAAGCGGCTGAAGGCGACGGGCCAAAACCTGTTTTTCTGAAGCTCGCGCCAGATTTGCAGCAAGATGAAATCGATGAGATCATCGATACACTTCGCGCAGCGGGTCGCTGGCTATCGGGGTTGATCATTTCCAACACGACCCTGGATCGCCCGAGTGATCTAACCTCCGAATCTCAATCGGAGGCGGGCGGTCTCTCCGGAGCGCCTTTGATGACAAAATCGACTGACGTGCTCAAACGCTTTGCTGAAGAGCTGTTTGGCGAGTTCGATTTGATCGGCTGTGGCGGGGTTTCGTCAGGGGCAGACGCCTACGCCAAAATTCGTGCGGGGGCGCACGCCGTGCAGCTCTACTCCGCGCTCATTTATTATGGGCCAGGCCTTGTCTCGAACATAAATTCAGAGCTCGCCGCGCTGCTCAAAGCCGATGGCTTCAGCTCTGTGACGCAGGCTGTGGGGGCGGATCTGAAACGGCGCGCATAAGGCCCGGGACAAACCAGCCATGCGCGATCACGCGCACGACAAACATGCCGAGAAAAGCGAGCCAGACACCGGTGTTTCCGAACTGGTCGCGCATCACCAGATCGAGCGGCAGATAGATGAGTGTGACCACGCCCGCTGCGATCCGAAGCGCCCGCCCACGCGTCGCGCCCAGCAAAAACCCGTCGAGCTGATAGGCCAGTACGCCAATCAGGGGCACGAGCGCGCAATAGGGCAGGAAGGCCAGCGCCACAGCGCGCGCTTCTGGATCGCTGATAAACGTCGAAATCACCCAGCCGCCACCAAACCAATAGGCGAGGCTAATCAGCACCGCGAAGCCCAGCGCCAATTCGGTGGTGATCCGCATGGCGCGAGCCAGCCGTCGCCGATTGCGCGCGCCAAAGGCTTCGCCGATCTCCTTCTCGGCCACGAAGGCAAACCCATCGAGCACGAAGGCAGAAACTGTTATGAACTGTAAAAGCACTTCATTGCCGGCCACGTATTCGGTCCCAAGCTGCGCGCCGGAGCGTACGAACCAGGCAAAGCAAAGCAGCATGGCCAGGGTCCGCACCAGGATGTCGCGGTTGGCATTAAACAAGGCGACCAGTGCGCTGCGGTCGAGCAGTCCCCGCTCACGCTTGAGGCTCGGGAAGATCAGGATCAGACCGAAGAGAAGCGCGACCCATTCGGCGATTGCGGTTCCAGCGCCGATACCCGCCGGGCCCCATCCAAGGCCGGCCACGAACCAGATATCCAAAACAATGTTCACGCCGTTCATGACGATTTGCATGGCCAGCAGCGCGCCCGTCCGCCCGGTTCCGAGCAACCAGCCCGTGATCGCATATTGGGTCAGCAATGCCGGTGCACCCCACACGCGGGCCGCAAAATAGCCGTCCGCCAGCTGAACCACGTCGGCATCGGCGCCAAAGGGTGCGAACACGACGCGCGCCAGGAACGGGGACAGGACAAAGATGGTGAGTCCGAACCCGGCGCCAATCAGTAGGCTTCGCTGCAAGGTGGCACGCGCTTCGGCCTGATCGTTGCGTCCGATTGCCTGCGCGACGAGCCCGGTCGTCGACATGCGCAAGAAGCCAAAGCCCCAATAGATGAAGCTGAACGCAACGCTGGCAACGGCGACGGCCGCGAGATCAGACTTATCACCATACAGCCCCATGACGGCAGTATCGACGACCCCCGTCGCCGCGATCGCAGCTTGTGCCAGCATGACCGGCACAGCCAAACGCATCACGTGCGATCGAGAGAGGTGATCTGCGGACATGGCTGCCGCTTAGCCCGATGCGTCAGCCCTGTCAGCTAGGGTTTGCGAATATCTGCGCTTAAGCCGCCTCTTGGACGATGCGCGCGATATCATCGCCATAGCGCCCGGCCTTTTTTTCTCCGACGCCTGAGATTTGCAGCAGTTCGACGAGATCCGTAGGGCGCTCCGTCGCGATCGTCGCGAGCGTTTTGTCATGGAAAATGACATAAGGGGGCACGCCCTTCGCCTTGGCGATCTCCACGCGCCAGTTGCGCAACAATTCAAACAGTTCGCGATCACGTGACGAGAGGTCGGAAAAGGCCGCGCTGGACGTGGTGTGCCCACGCGATTTGGATCGGCGCACGGTTGGATCGGCTTTCAACAAGACGCTGCGCTCTCCACGAAATACGGCTTTCGCGGCATCATGGTCCGGGACAAAGATGAATGGCCGTGTGACTTCGCCGCCCTCCGCCAGCAATCCAGTGAATAGCAACTCGTCGAAAACTGCGCTCCAGCCTGGCTTGGGAAGATCAACGCCAACCCCATACGTCGACTGACGCGACAGGTCTTCGTCGAACCCATCTTTGGCTTGGCCAAGCAAGTGGATGACCAAGCGCCCACGCCCGATTTTCTGCCCGCAGCGCAGCACGGCAGAAATTGCCATTTGCGCCCACCGCGTGGCGTCATAATGGTCGCTCGCTTCGGACACGCAATTGTCACACACCCCGCATGGTTTCGCGTCCGTCTCACCGAAATAGTGCCGCACGGCCTGGCGGCGGCACTGGTCGCCATTTAACAGCGCGAAGAGTTGCCGTGTCTTGTTGATCTGAACCCGCTTGATCGCCTCTTGTGCGTCGCTGTCATGGCTCCACATGAGACTGCGGCGAAGATCAGCCGGACCGAACAGGGCAAAGCCTTCCGCGGGTTCGCCATCCCGGCCCGCGCGTCCAACCTCCTGCCAATAGGCCTCAATCGTCTTGGGCGGATCGGCGTGAATGACAAAACGCACATCAGGCTTGTCGACACCCATGCCGAACGCCACAGTCGCGCACATGACGAGGCCGTCTTCGAGCAAGAAGCGGCGTTGACGCTCCGCTCGGTCGTCGGCTTCCAACCCGGCATGATAGGCAAGCGCTGCAATCCCATGGCGTTCCAGCGCTTCGGCGAGTTGTTCTGTGCCTTTTCGTGTGGCGGCATAAACGATCCCGCTCTCGCCTTTATGGGCTCGGATCAGGCTGACCAGGCGATCGGTTTTATTGCCGGCTTTGGGTTCCGCCCCGAGGGTGAGATTGGGGCGATCAAAGCTTGCCACGTGCAAGACAGGGTCCGTGAGATCGAGCTGTTCCAGAATATCCGCACGCGTGCGAGCGTCCGCGGTCGCCGTCACAGCAAGGCGCGGCACGTTTGGAAACGCCTCTTTCAATCGGCCAAGCGCGCGATAGTCCGGCCTGAAATCATGACCCCATTGGCTCACACAGTGCGCTTCGTCGACGGCAATCATGGAGACCTGCAAGTCGCGGAGGGCTGAGAGCAAGCCGCCGGACAAGCCTTCTGGTGAGACGTAAAGCATGTCCATTTCGCCGGCGCGCGCGGCCTGCAAAGCGGCCCGGCGATCTTCAAAGGCAAGTGAGGAATCGAGCCGTTCGGCCCGCACGCCGAGGGCTTTGAGCGCATCCACCTGATCGGCCATCAGCGCAATCAGAGGCGAGACAATGAGGCCGACGCCATCGCGCAGCATGGACGGGATCTGATAACAGAGCGATTTGCCGCCCCCGGTCGGCAAGACCGCCAACGCATCACGGCCCGCCAATGCATCCGCAATGACGTCCGACTGGAGCCCGCGAAACTCCTCATAGCCATACACGCGTTGCAAAACGGCGCGCGCAGCTTCTAGCGAGAGATCATCGGATGAGCCCATGGAACAGCTTTCCAAGGACTCGGCGCGCAAAACAAGCGACCAGAACGCGCAATTACAGGTATCTTTGCATCGCCTCGACGAGATAGGTGTGGCGTCGAGCCACCGCGTTTGCGTCTTTGCTATATCCGCCGCCGAGCACGCCCACGACGGGAATGGCGCGGTCCCGACACGCCCGCACCACCAAATCATCACGCGCCTTGAGGCCCGCATCGCTCACGTCAAGCAGGCCAAGCCGATCATCCGTGTGAATATCCACACCGGCATTGTAGAAGACCAAATCGGGGCGCGCGAGGGTCAGCGTATCGGTGATGATTTTGTCGGCTGCAGCGAGGTAAGCAGCGTCCTTAGTGCCTTTTTCCAATCCGAGATCAAGATCAGAGGGCGGTTTCTGACGGGGCCAATTGTCCTCGCAATGCAAGCTTGCGGTGAAGACACTGGGATCCTCGGCGAAGATCAGCGCCGTGCCATCCCCATGATGCACGTCGAGATCGATCACCGCGATCTTTTGCACACGTCCTTGGTCGATCAACACGCGCGCGGCGACCGCAACATCATTGAAGACACAAAATCCAGCACCCCCCTGATCATCGGCATGGTGACTGCCGCCTGCAAGGTTCACCGCTTTGCCCTCCTCAAGGGCCCGGCGCGCGGCAAGCTCGGTCCCACCGACAGACGCACGCGTCCGGGCGGCAATGGCGGGCGTCATCTCAAACCCAACCCGGCGTGCCGCCTTTCTGTCGAGCGAGCAGGTCAAAACTGCATGCACATAAGCCGGCTTATGAACCCGCTCCAAGGCTGCCTGCGTGGCATGCACGGGGGCTTCGAAGGCATAGCCCTGCTGCGCTAGGAGCTCCGCTACCAGGGAGTATTTACGCATCGGGAACCGGTGGTCATCGCCAACGCTCGAGGCGTCATAGTCGGGGTGATGAATGATCGGCAGCACGCGGGCTATGTAGGGTTGGCAGGAGCGATGTCTATGTGACGTGCTATCGTCCTTCGACTTCGCTCAGGATGAAGGCGGTTCTCCTAAGGGCTTCTCTGCGGGGCTTTCCATCAAGAAGTGTCCTAGCAACGCCGCAACCGGCTTGTCGCGCTGGCTTTGCCAGGCTTCGGCACGCACACTTGCCATGCGCCGTCCAAGCTTGACGACCGTGGCGCGCGCATAGAGATCCTGAGCGTGCCCCTGGCGCAAATAATCGACCGTAATGTTGATCGTGCGTGGCGGTCGCTCAACATCAGCGACCAGAAAGAGCTGCGCCATCGCGGTCATTTCAAGGAATGTCCCCATCGCGCCACCGTGCAGCGCCTTGATCGTGAAATTCCCGATCAGCTTGTTTTGAAACGGGAGTACGCCCACCATGTCGTCGCCCTTAATGTCGCAATGCATGCCGAGCGTTTGCACGATCGGGCTCATGTTAAGAAAGCCCTCTAACTGTTCGCCGCGGGTCAGTGTTTCGGTCACATCTGATCTCCTTTTTTATAAGTCTTGCGCGGTTTATTGATGGCAAAGGCGCCTTGAGCGGTTGCGATCACTTTTTCACGGCTCTCATGATAGGCCCAGGCGCGGCAGAACGCGACAGACTTGGTCACGTGATAGCACTCTGCTTCGGCCAGGATATCACGCCCGCTTTCTGCCGGACGCATGTAATCGATCCGCAAATCCAGCGTCGCGACAAAGCGAAACTCTTTCAGCGTCGCCCCGCAGGCCGCGCCGCAGAGATTGTCGAGCAGAGTTGTGATGACACCGCCGTGAATCACCCGGGTTCGCGGATCGCCGATCAGCTTTTCATGAAACGGCTGCACGCCCCAGACATGGCCTTTCTCAATGCGTGTCACTTCGAAGCCCATTTCATTGGCCCACGGTGTGACCTTCATCATGTCGGCCATATTTTTCCGCATGAATTCAATGCGCGCGTCCAGGTCGTTCATTGGATTGGCCATTGTAACCTCGCTGATTGACGCACCGTAGCAAATTGACGTTCACGTAAAGGGCTATACCATCTCTCCAACGCAAGAAAACAGATGACCTTACGGGAGGATCTGACATGGCATTTGATGGCGCTTCACCTGGAAAGGCCTGCATTATCGGCGCAGGCTGCAGCGGCTTCACGATGGCCAAGCGTCTGAAGGACTATGGCATTGCTTATGACTGTTTCGAAATGTCGGACAATATAGGCGGCAACTGGTACTATAAGAACCCGAACGGCAAGTCGTCCTGCTATCAGAGCCTGCACATCGATACCTCCAAGTGGCGACTGGCATTTGAGGACTATCCGGTGCCAGACGATTGGCCGGACTTCCCGCATCACAGCCAGCTCTTGCAGTACTTTCAAGACTATGTGGACCATTTCGGCCTGCGTGAAACGATCACCTTTAATACCAGCGTCGACAAAGCTGTGCGGCGCGCCGATGGCGATTGGGATGTGACCCTCTCGACCGGCGAAACTCGCACTTATCAAGCCCTTTTTGTCGGCAATGGACACCATTGGGACCCGCGCACGCCGGATGATTATCCCGGCCAAGACACATTTGCTGGCTATCAGATCCACAGCCACCACTACGAAGATCCGTTCGATCCTTATGATTTTCGCGGCAAGAAAGTCCTGGTCGTTGGGGCGGGCAATTCGGCGATGGATATTTCCTCCGAGCTGTCTCAGCGCCCGATCGCCGAGAAGCTGATCATCTCGATGCGGCGCGGGGTTTGGGTGCTGCCGAAATATCTCGGCGGGCAGCCAGCCGACAAAGCCATCCTGCCAAGCTGGATGCCAATGAGTATGGGCCGGGCCCTCGCCCGTTCGAAGATCAAAAAAGAAATCGGCAATCCGGAAGACTATGGCCTGCCCAAGCCCGACCATGAGCCGCTCGATGCGCATCCATCTGTGTCGGGGGAGTTTCTGACCCGGGTCGGTTGCGGCGATATCACGGCCAAAGGCGCGATTGAGCGGTTTGAGCCGAATGCTGTCGTGTTCAAAGATGGCACCCGTCAGGAGATCGATGCGATAGTCTGGGCGACCGGGTACAAAGTCTCCTTCCCGTTCTTTGAAGATCCTGAGCTGACGCCAAAAGAGAACCGATTCCCATTGTTCAAGCGGATGGTAAAGCCAGGTTACGAAAACTTATTCTTCCTGGCCCTCGCGCAGCCCCTGCCGACGCTGGTAAACTTCGCGGAACAACAATCGAAACTCGCCGCCGCTGCGATCGCTGGGGACTATGCCTTCCCGGATCACGCCGAAATGGACCGGGTCACGGTGGCCGACGAGAGAACACATATGGGCCATTTCTATCAGGCTGCGCGACATACGATGCAGGTCGATTTCAACACTTATGTAAGAGACCTGCATCAAGAAATCGAAAAAGGACGAAAACGCGCGCGCGTTCAAGCCTGATCGACCAGGAGCTATCAGATGCGGTTACTTTTGGCTGGATTGGCAGCAGCAGGCATGTCTGCGTGCTCTTCTCCGCCTCCGGAAGTGACCTATCCGCAAGGTCCAGTTGCGTCTGAACCGCAAAGCGTGCGGGCGGCCCAAGGCACTTTTCAACCTGAGTACTACCTGTACACCTGCACCCCGTCCTTCTCAAATCGGCCAGATACGGACCGCTCCGGGCGCATTCTGTCTTACAACGCGCTGATCGAGGTCAATGGCGTCATTCTGGCGGCAGCCCCCGTCAATGGCGCTTGTATGACGTCAGGGTTCGGACCGCGCTTCGGCCGAATGCACAAAGGGATCGATCTTCAGTCTAAACCCGCCGGCCCCGTCTTCTCAGCAGCGCCCGGACGCGTGCTGGAGGTCAGTCAGCAAACCGGGTTTGGTTATCAGGTTCTGATTGGTCATGGTCGCGGCGTTTACACCCGTTATGCGCACCTCGCTTATTTCGCAGAGGGTTTGCGCGCCGGGCAGCAGATTGGCTTTGGCCAACCGCTGGGGCTTATGGGCCGGACTGGCAATGCGACGGCCATTCATCTGCATTATGAGGTACTGACCGGCGACTATAATACACCCCGTAAATCCTGGGGTTTGGAGGCCCATAACCCGCTGGACTTTCCGGGGTGGAGAGGCTTGGATAATTTGAGCTGATCGATAGGGGATGATCGCTTGTTAAATATCCTCAATCCAAACACGCTGGCGAGGACTTATCGCGACCCGATGGCCTGGATGATCCTCGGCGTTGATCTGTTTCCCATTCTGGCCGTTCTGACTCTGGGCTGGGGCGCCGCGCCACTTGTCTTTCTATACTGGCTCGAAAACCTGATTGTCGGCGCGGTGGCTTTGGCGCGGATGATCGGAGCGAGCGTCAAAGATGGCAAAGCCGGGCTCGCGACGATGGGCTTTATCGGGCCGTTTTTCATCTTTCATTACGGCATGTTCTGCTTTGTGCATGGCGTGTTTGTCAGCCTTTTTGCAAGGATCAGCGCGGGAAACGACCCACTCGGAAGCGATGCTGGGTTTCCAAATCCGGTATCTTTGGTCGACCAGGCCCTGACTTCGGGGGCGAATATGGGCGTGTTCGTGCTCGCCATTATTGGCGTCCAGACCGTGCTTTTCGTCCAGGATTTCATCGGGCGCGCGGAGTATCGCAAGACCAGCGTACAGGCGGAAATGACGGCGCCGTATGGCCGGATCATCGTCCTGCACATTGGGATCTTCGCTGGCGCCTTCGCCATGGCAGCGATTGGCGAGCCGATGCTGGGTATTCTCGCTCTTATCTTGCTGCGCGCCTTGTGGGGCGTGATCCTGACGGTCCGCCGCCGCCTTCGGCTCGACGGTGCGCTGCAAACAAAAAGTTGACGTTCCGTCATCAATCTGAGCAGACTAAGCCTTTGACGTGATAGGGATTCCATGGCCACAACACTGCAACCTGAGCTGCGTATGGGGAAACGCGCGCGGGCAAAAGAAGCCAATCGGCGCGCGATTCTGGAAGCCGCGCGCGTGGTGTTCGCACGGATTGGCTATGAGGCCACCAACATTCGCGACATTATTCGCGAAACCAGTCTCGCGAGCGGAACCTTCTACAATTACTTCAAATCGAAAGAAGAAGTTTTCGAAGCGATCGCAAATGATAGCGTCACGCGCTTTCGCCCGCTTCTCCAACAGGTGCGCGAAGAAGCCGAGGATTTGGAATCCTATCTCTATGCTGCCTATGGCGCCTATTTTAACTTCCTCGCCGAAGAGAATGACGAAGCCATCGAGGTGGGTGCGCCGCACATGACTTTGATTGGTGTCCGGGTCGATACGCCCGAAATGAAAACCGTATCCGAGGAAATCTGCGCCGACTTGGAAATCGTGATGGAGAAGATTGGACTTGGCCATCTGGATTGCGATTATATCACCGCTGCAGCGATCGGCATGGCCCGCGAAATGGGCGACCATATGCTCAAACGCCGACCCGTTGACGCGAAGGGAGCAACCGAATTTGCGTCAAAACTGATGCTGGCGGGGATCGAAGCGCTTGCTAAATCTGACGGCTAAGTCAGATTAGGCCCCAGAAAAAATAGATATTCTGGGAGGGCCGCAAGGATGAGCTTGCAGGCAACGATCGCAAAACTTCTGCTAAAACTGCCCGCGGGCATGAAGGTCAAAATGGCGGGAGGCACGCCGCTCGAACTGGGGGGCCGCGTGCTCGACCCGAACCTGCAATTCATCGCGCATGGTGCAGCCAACCAACCGCCTATGTCCTCGCTGGAGCCTGAAATCGCGCAAGCCGCCGCAATCGAGGGACTGGCAATGTTCGCCGCGAAGCCGGAGCCTGGTGTGAGTTGGGAAGACACCACCATTGCTGGCAAAGAGGGTCATGAGATCCCGGTTCGAATTTATCGGCCAACCACCCAAAACCCGAACGCGCCGATGCTCGCCTATTGGCATATGGGCGGCGGCGTTATCCTCAATGTCGAAGCGTGTCACCCGTTCTGCACAATGATCGCGAAAATCGCGCAATGCCCGATCGTGTCCGTCGATTATCGCCTCGCCCCACAACACAAGTTCCCGGCGGGTCTGGAGGATTGTATCACGGCGTACGAGTGGGCTCTGAAAAACGCCGAATCCTATGGCGCTCCGGCTGGACGTGCTGCGGTGGGCGGCGACAGTATGGGCGGCAATTTCAGCGCCATTATCGCGCAGGAGTCGACGCGCCGTGGAATGCCGAAACCAGATTTGCAATTGCTCATTTATCCAGCAACCGACCTGGTCACCGAATTTCCGTCTGCGACCACTTATGGCGAAACTTACCCCCTTTCGACCGACACAATGCAATGGTTCATGCAACAATACCTGCCTGAAGCGTTTGATCGGGGGAATGTATTACTGTCACCTGCTCAAGAAACGCGGCTCGAGGGGCTTCCTCCGGCGATCATCGCCACGGCCGGGTTCGACCCGCTCGTCGATGACGGAGCGGCTTATGCCAAGAAGCTTGAAGCCGCAGGTGTATCGGTTCAGTTCAAGTGCTTTGACAGCCTCGCCCATGGCTTCACCGCATTTACTGCCGTCGTCCCGGCTGCCCGCGAGGCTTGCCTGGAAGTGGCCGGCATGGTCCGCGACGCTTACGCAACGCTCTGATGCGCGCGCTTGTTTGTCATGAACTGTCGGACGATTTTTCAGGCGTCGAAATTCGCGACGTAGAACGACCTATCCCCGGCGCGGGTGAGGTCTTGATCAAAGTCCGCGCGGCAAGCTTGAACTTTCCGGACCTCCTGCTCTGCCAGGGCAAGTATCAACTCAAGCTCGACCCGCCCTTCACACCGGGCATGGACCTGTCTGGGACCATTGCCGCGCTTGGCGAAGACGTTGACGGTTTCGAAATTGGGGAAGCGGTGTGCGGCGGCGCGCGATTTGGCGGTTTTGCGGAGTATGCAATCGTCAACGCGGATGGGCTTCAGCGAAAGCCGGACAATCTCAGTTTCGATGAAGCGGCCTCCTATTCGGCGGCCTATCTGACGGCCTATGTCGCGCTGGTCAGACGTGGACGCTTGCAAGCTGGCGAAACACTGCTGGTCCACGGTGCGAGCGGCGGTGTCGGCATGGCTGCGGTCGATGTCGGGAAACTCTTAGGCGCAACCGTAATCGCAACCGGCGGCAATGATGATAAACTCGCCCGTGTCAAAGCCTATGGCGCAGACCATGTGCTAAACACGAAAGATGGGTTTCGAAACCAGGTAAAAGCGCTCACAAATGGCCGCGGCGCAGATGTGATTTATGACCCGGTGGGCGGCGATGTGTTTGATGAAAGCGTCCGCTGCATCGCGTTTGACGGTCGACTTCTGGTGATTGGCTTTACCTCCGGACGGATCGCTACCGTTCCAACCAATATGCCCTTGATTAAAGGCTTTTCCGTCGTCGGGGTTCGCGCCGGAGAATATGGACGACAGTTTCCGGAACGTGGCCGAGAAAATGTCGAACAGATCTGGACCTGGGCGCGCGAGGGGAAAACCCGGCCTTACGTGGATGATTCCCTGCCCCTGGAAGCGGCCTTGGAGGGCTTTAAAAGGCTTCGAGATCGAAAAGTTGTGGGCAAGTTGATTCTGAACCCTCAAATAAACTCGAAGTAATGTTCGCGAAAACACCCGTGTTTTCAGGGCATTTATGATTAAAAATTCTTATAAATCAGGCAAAAAACGCCATAGTTAACAGGGGTTTGACTTAAACGGTCAAAAAACCTGCGCTCATCTTACAAAGACTTAGCTGTTTGTGGTGCAAAAACCCAATCATACGAACTGCTCTGTGAGTATGAGGGACGAAATCATGATAGCACCACGGTCTCACCGCGTGTCGGCAATCCTTGCTGCGAGCCTTGTTTTAGCTGCCTGTGGCGGTGGCGGAGAGGGGGACTCAACAGTTCCTCCAAGCTCAGTTGTGGGCGGCGGCTCTGGCAGCGGCGGCGGCACACCCACCCAACCTGCACAACCTGCGTCACTGATTGAAACGGAAGCCGAAGCCACACGTTTTCTCGCGCGTGCCACGTTTGGCGGTTCGAAAAGTGAGATTGCGTCGCTGACCGGCCGTGATGCTGCCGACTGGATCGCGGGTGAGTTTAACAAAAGCACCAGCTTGACCATGCCTGCCCTGCTTGCTTTGCCCCGCGATAGCGATGGCAATGTGCCTCGTCAGCGCATCAATACCTTGTACTGGGATCACATCATCGGCGCCGATGATCAGTTGCGTCAACGCATGGCCTTCGCGCTGTCTCAAATCCTCGTCTATTCGGACGCAGCTGACTCTGACCAGCCGATGCGCGCCAATTATCAGGACATTCTGATCCGTAACGCTTTTGGAAACTATCGCGACCTGCTCGAAGACGTCACCTATTCCTCCGCGATGGGCGAGTGGCTGACCTATCGCGGCAACCGCAAAGGTGACCCGCGCCGCGGACGCATGCCGGATGAAAACTATGCCCGCGAAATCCTGCAGCTATTTTCCATCGGCCTGATCGAGCTCAATCTCGACGGAAGCCCAAGGCTTGATGCGCAAGGTCAGCAGATCGAGACCTATAGCAATGCCGATATTGAAGGTCTGGCGCGTGTGTTTACAGGCTTGTCCTGGGCCGGCGGTGAGTTCTTCCGAGAACCACAGGATGGCAACATTCAACCGATGGAAATGTACCCAGAGCAGCACTCTGAGCTGGAAAAAGTCTTTTTGGGCACGACCATCCCTGCCGGTACACCAGGTGAGGAGACGATCGATCGGGCGCTCGATACGATTTTCAATCATCCGAACGTCGCCCCCTTCGTATCGCGTCTATTGATCCAGCGCTTCACGCAATCAGATCCGTCGCCTCAATATATCGAGAATGTCGCGCGAGCGTTTGAAGCTGGCTCTTTCACCGCCCAAGGTGGCCGCAGCTTCGGCAACGGTCAGCGCGGCGACTTGCAAGCCACGCTCGCTGCAGTCTTGCTTGAACCCACCATCTTCGCAGAACCCGCAAACGGCGCGACCGTCATAACAGGTAAGGTTCGCGAACCGATTCTGCGCTTCACCCACTGGGCACGTGCGTTCGATATTGAAGGAATGGATGCCTATAATGAGCGACGCCTGCTCGATACACGCAGCACCGAAGATGCGCTTGGACAACAGGCCTTCCGGTCACCGTCTGTGTTTAACTTCTATCGCCCGGGGTATGTTGCGCCGGGAACCAATGCCGGAGAACGAAACATCACCGTGCCGGAGTTCCAGATCGTGAATGAAAGTACGTCTGTTGGCTACCTCAATTTCATGACAGATTTTGCCTTTGATCGCGGTAATCAACGCAATCGTGACATTGAAACCTATCGCCCGGATTATACAGAAGAGCTTGCTCTGGTGGATGACCCGCAAGCCTTGGTTGATCATCTTGATACCCTGCTGACAGGCGGGCGCATGTCAGACGCTGAAAAGACGGACATTGTTGATATTATCAGCAGCGTTCAGATCCGCGACAACACGCCAGAAAACACGGCTGCTGATCAGGAAGACATGGTCCAAACTGCCGTCACTCTTGTCGTTAACTCACCGTCTTACGCGGTCACCTGGTAGGTCTGAAGGAGACAGATTCATGGCCAATATTTCTCGTCGCCACGTACTCGCAGGCCTCGGCACCGCCGGGTTTGCAAACAGCTTGAGTGCAATGACCGGGCTCGGTCTGAACAATGCCTGGGCTGCCGACACCAGCGGATACAAGGCGATGGTCTGTATCTTCCTGAAAGGCGGAATGGATGGGGCAGATACAATCCTGCCTTACGATCAGGCGTCCTATAATCAACTTCGCAATGTTCGTAACGGATTGTTCAATTCGTACAATTCCAACGCGGCCACTTCGACCCGCAACCGGGCTAACTTGTTGAAAATGAACCTCGACAATGCCGGACAGTTTGAAGGCCGTGAGTTTGCGATGCCGGTCGAACTCTCCCCATTGCATGATATGTTCGAGGGGGGCGATCTCGCCGTGGTCGGCAATGTCGGTCCTCTGATCGAGCCCACCACACGTGCTGGTATGGACAATAATTCCGCAATCTTGCCGAAACGCTTGTTCTCTCACAATGACCAGCAGTCGACCTGGATGTCATTTGGCGTGGAAGGCGTAAATCGGGGTTGGGGCGGCCGCTTTATGGACCGCGTGATCGCCTCATCGCCAAATCAGAGCCGCGTGTTCTCCGCCATTACCACAGGCTCGAACGATGTGTTCCTGGCGGGCGAAACGGTCAATCAGTTTAAAGTCGGGACAAGCGGTATCCGCGAACCGAACCTATACACCAATCGTAACATTCTCGGCACCAGCGACGACGATGACGCGGCGCGTGACAAAATTCGCGCTTTCCTGTCCAAACGCGATTTCCAAAGCCGCAACATTTTCGAGCAGGACATCTCTGCGGCGACCGCAAAAGCGGTGGATAATACCGAGCAGTTCGCCGCCGCGCAGGAGAATGCCATCCCACTGAGCACCGTGTTCCAAGACGACCGTGTCTCACGTCAGATGAAGTCGATCGCCGAAACGATTCAGATCCGTCAGTTCCTGAATGTCTCGCGTCAGATGTTCTATGTCACAACTGGCGGCTATGACACGCACAGCAATCAGGCCAACACAATTGGCGGCCTTCATGCACAGCTGGCTGCGGCCATTTCATCCTTCCGCGAAGCCATGATTGAGCTTGGTGAGTGGAACAATGTCGCGGTCTTCACGGCGTCTGACTTTGGTCGCACAACGATCGATAATGGCAACGGGACCGATCATGGATGGGGCGGACACCATTTCGTTGCGGGCGGATCTGTCCAGGGCAAGCGCCTCTATGGCGAAGTGCCTTTCGCGGATGTCGATAGCGCCTCTTACACCAAGTCTCGCGGTCGCTTGATCCCGACCACATCGGTCGAGCAATATGCCGCGACCATGGGATCCTGGTTTGGGCTCGATTCCTCAGAGCTGCGCACAGCCCTGCCGAACCTGACCAATTTCAACACGAGCGATATCGGATTTATGGGGACGGCGTCGACCTAGATCTCTTCGCGCAGAAGGGTCTGCAGCCCTTCTCTATAGGTTCGATACAAAGGTCGCCACCCCGTGGCGGCCTTTATCTTTGCGTTGGAAACCCTTTTGCACTCGCGGTAAAAACTCTGCGCCATAGGCGAAAGATCAGCATCAGCAAACGCGATTTCGGGCGGCGGTGGCACGCCAATAAGTTTGGCAGCGTAAGCAATCACGTCTTGCGGCGGGGCGGCTTCATCATCACACAAATTATAGACGCCAAGCGCGCCCATCGTGATCAAGGCCTGCAAACCGCTGGCAATGTCATCCACATGGACACGCGAAAAGACTTGGCCGGGTTTGACAATGCGCCGGGCCGACCCTTCCCGCAGGCGGTCGAACGCGGACCGCCCTGGACCATAAATCCCTGGCAAACGAACCAAGCGTGTCTTGGGATGAACCGATTGCCAACTGCGTTCGGCATCCAGACGGCGTTGAGCCCGCTCAGACTGTGGATTGGGCGCGCTCCATTCCATCGCCCAGCCGCCGTCGAGGTCGCCATAAACGCCGGTTGTCGACAAGTACGAGATGCTGGCAGCTGACGCCGCTGCAGATCCAACCGTCTGGAGCGCTGGACAGCCCTCTGGCCCGGGCGGCGTGCTGATCACCAGATGCGCGCCAGCAATGACATTTGCCAGCGTCTCAGCATCATCAATCGGGATGGCGGAAATGTCTGTTTGTCTGAGCATCTCACTGCTTTTCTCTGAGCGTATCGTACCGTAAACAGGCCCTGCCCAGAGCTTGGCCAGTGCACGTGCAGAATAGCCTGGACCGATCAGAAGTAAGGGTTCTAAAGCATCTGTCATTTGCGTTCGCCTTTGCGCGTCGCTACCGCAATACGAGATGCTTTAGAAGAGAGCTGATCCATGTTTGAGTCCCTCCTATTCGCTGGGCTGTTGCCTTTTTCGCAAACTGCTTCGGCCGACATTGCCCGAGCTGAGCAAGAACGCCTCGAGACGTGTCTGGTTAAAGCCGAAACGGCGCCAGAGGAAGCCTATGAAGACTCGCTCGCCTGGCTCAGCAGTGGCAATCGTCCGCGGGCCCGATACTGCAACGCGGTCTCTTTGCTCGCTTTAGACCGCCTGGAAGAAGGCGCTGCGCGCCTCGAAGCCCTGGCAACAGCGCCCGATGCGATCACCCTGAAAGATCGAACCCTTTACCTTGTTCAAGCCGGCAACGCCTGGCTTAGCGCCAATTATCCGGATGCCGCAATCGTTGCGCTGACCGATGCCCTCAAGCTGGAGGCCGGTGACCCCACGATCTATAAAGACCGCGCGGCCGCCTATCTCGCGGTAGAGCGCTGGATTGAGGGCATGGATGATCTGAATAAGGCGTTAGAACTGTCTCCGACCGATGCAGAAGCGCTCTCATTGCGCGCCCGGGCACACCTTGCGACTGACAATCTGCGCGCCGCCAAGGCCGATATGGAAGAGGCCTTGGTCTATGAGCCAGAGAATTTGCAAATCCTGGTTCTGCGGGGTGAGATCCGCGAAGCGATCCGCCTGTCAGACCTCAACTAATTTAGCACGCAGGCGTCGAGGCCATCGCGCTGGACGACATTCATCCTCGCCTGGATCGTTCGGGTCCGCTGGCGCACATAAGGCCCTGCCGGGTTGACGCGCCACTTGTTCGGACTCGGTAAAACAGCCGCCAATCGCGCCGCTTCAAAGGCTGTTAGCTCACTCGCCGGCTTGCCAAACCGGCCATAGGCGGCCGCCTCCGCGCCATACAAGCCGTCGCCCCATTCCGCGACATTCAGATACATCTCAAGGACCCGTTCCTTACCCCAGAAGCCGTCAATGAAGACCGCCATCCAAGCCTCTCCGGCTTTACGCACAACGCCGCCACCATTCCATAAAAAGACGTTTTTTGCCGTCTGCTGAGTCAGAGTTGAGGCACCCCGCAGACGGCCTTTAGATTCGCGTTCGTCAAGCGCGGTTCGAATGGCATCAACGTCGACCCCGGAATGCTGGCAGAAGCGGGTATCCTCGGCTGCGATGACCGCACGCACGAGGTGAGGCGAAATCTCCTCAATCGGCGTCCAGGTGTGGTAAATCGGCGTGCCTTGCAGCACACGCCCCGCCATGTTCGCGGTCCCCGGCACGGGCGCAAGGAACAAGATCAATGCATAGATGTGCACGGTGACGAACAAGCCCGCGAGAAATCTCACGCCCCACCACAAAGCGCGGCCAAAAGTCATGTGTCAGATTGCTGATTGCCCATCCATTCAGCCCTCACGTTTGGATCGGTTTCACGCTCTAAGCGCGCCGCCTTCTCGGCCTCAAACCGGGCTAAATCAAGGCGAGACAGCGCCCAAATCGCCGTACTGCGCACGGTCTCATCCGGATCGTGGAGATGCGGCAACACACTGTCTTCGATCAGGCTCGGATCGCCAGAATTCCCGATTGCTATGAGGACGTTTCTGACAAAGCGATCCCGACCGATCCGTTTGATCGGCGAGCCGGAAAAGACTTGGCGGAACGATTCATCGTCAAGGGCTGACAATTCATCAAGGCCGGGCCCTTTCAGTTCCGCACGCGCCCAGAAGGCACTTTCATTGGCGATTTCGGCAAACTTGTTCCAGGGACAGACGGCCAGACAATCATCGCAGCCATAGATACGATTGCCCATGGCGGCGCGTAATTCGTGCGGAATCGCGCCCTTATGCTCGATGGTGAGGTAGGAAATGCAGCGCCGCGCATCGAGCTGATACGGAGCCGGAAAGGCCTGCGTCGGACAGACATCGACACAGGCCTGACACGAGCCGCAATGGTCGACTTCAGCCAGATCCGGCTCGAGGATGGCCGTGGTCAGGATCACCCCCAGAAACAACCAGGACCCGTGCTCCCGCGAGACCAAGTTGGTGTGCTTCCCTTGCCACCCCAGCCCGGCTTTTTGCGCCAGGGGTTTTTCCATCAGCGGCGCGGTGTCGACGAAGACTTTCACTTCAACCCCGGCCTCGGCGACGAACGCGCGCGCCAGACGCTTCAACCGCTTTTTGATCAGGTCGTGATAGTCTTTGCCGCGTGCATAGACCGATATATTGCCCTCTCCGGTCCGCTCCAGATTGCGCATGGGATCGTATTCGGGCCCATAGTTCAGACCAACCACAATCGCCGACTTGGCATCCCCCCACATCGCGGTCGGGGCTTTGCGGCGTTCCAGCGTGGTTTCCATCCACTCCATGGCGCCATGATAACCGGCCTCAACAAAGGCCTCTAATCGCTTGCTCGCCGTCCAAGCTTCATCGGCGCGGCAGAGATGACACGCATCAAACCCGAGCGCGGCGGCCTGATCTTTCAAGAAGGTTTCGAGCGACATGCCTTTTCATCGCCTCACCGGCTCAGAAATCAAGGTCTGTATAGTGTTTGACGGGTTTCGCATTGCCCACCCGATCTTCGAGGAGCGCCCGGAAACTCGGACGCGATTTGATGCGAGCATACCAAGCCTTCAGGTCCGGCGTGAGGTCCCAAGGGACATCTCCGAAATAGTCATACGACGACAAGTGCGCCGCGACGCTGAGATCTGCGATGCTAAGATTGCGCCCGCCAATGTATGAGCGCTCACCTGCTAGCGCGTCGAGAAAGGTCATCCGGTTTTTGAGCGCGTGGGCGCCCTGGCGGAGGGCGAGGCTGTCGGGCGAGCGGTCGCGCTTGACCCATTGGGTGACACGTTCGGCGAGCAGCGTATTATTGATCCCGGCAAAACTCTCTTCCGACCATTGCCACAGTCGGCGCGCTTCGGCTTTCTCCATCGGTGTGAACGGCAAGAGCCGCGGATTTTGCTGTGCTTCCTCAATATATTCGCAGATGGCGAGCGATCCGACCGCGGACGTCTTGACCTCGGCATCCGTGTCCAAAAGCGCTGGAGCGCTTGCGCCGGGGGCCAAGGCCGCAAGCTCGAGATCGGAGACCCAAGGCCGGATTTCGATCGACTCAAACGACCACTCTTTTTCGCCCATTAATAAGCGAACGGTGCGCGCCAGGGGATCAATGGGCCAGTGCCAAAGCCGTTTCATGCGCCCTGCCCTAGTCTTATTCGTGGTTGACGCAAAGCACGCCAAGTCGTTGTCGATGCGGTCTGCCAAAAGCGTCTCATAGTCATGATATTGGAGCCGAAAAATCTGACGAATTCGTTTCTCAAAATCAGCTTTTGTGCGTTTTTGCAGTGCAACTCGAAAACGCCATATCGAAAGTCTGACATCGCAGTCAGCAGCTTCGCTTGAAAAATCAGGTCAAACTCGATTGAGAGACCGCAGAATTTCCCTTAAGGAAATCATTCCGGATCGGGACGATATGACATGAAACAAGATTCCTTAATTGACCCCAAGACTAGCAATAATGACCCCCTAAAGTCTTGCATTAAGCAAATGATTGCTGAGGTACCGGCGGATTCTCGCCATATTATCCCCAAAGGCAATATCGAGGTGCTGGCAAAATCCCTTTGGGCTTGGAGTCAAACTGTAGACGGTGCGGACGTCCGGGTCCGCGCGCCGGCCGGCGCGGACAATGAACTGCTCGGTCATTGCGTGCTGGAAGCGGTCGGACCGGATCGACCTTTTCTGGTCGACTCTCTGCTCGGCGCCTGCAGCGATCTCGGCCTGGAAGTGCTGACCCTGTTCCACCCGATCGTCGAGCTTGAGTCCGGTCCGCGCTCGCTCATTCAAATTCACCTTCCGGACCTGAACGCCATTGAACAGGACCGCTTACTAGCCGAAGCGCGTGCCACGCTGCACGACGTGATCATGGCGACCAGCGACTATCAGGACATGCGGCGGCGCATGCGCGAAGAGATCGAGACGCTCGCCGCCTGCCCCCACGCTGAACCGCGCTACAAAAATGAGGCTGTGGCCTTTCTCAACTGGCTCGGTGACGAACGCTTCGTCTTCCTCGGTGCCCGCAGCTATACGTTCAAAACCGACAAGGATGGCGCCGTTCTGCCAGAAGAACCTGATCTGGTTGAGGGGACGAACTTTGGCTTGTTGCGAGACGATCGACGCAATGTGCTCAATCGCGGCGATGAACCGCTGCTCCTGACCGAAGAGATCGGCTCGTTCCTGGCCGAGCCTGAAACCCTGATCCTTGCCAAAGCGACCCTGGTGAGCCGCGTTCACCGCCGCGTCGCCTGCGACTATGTCGGCGTCAAACACTATGGCCCGAATGGCAAAGTGGTCGGCGAGACCCGTTTCCTCGGACTGTACACGGCTGAGGCCTATAATGAATCGATCCGAAATATTCCATTGCTGCGCCGTCGCCTCGAACGCATTCTAGAGATCCTTGGCGCGCTTCCAGGTAGTCACAATGAAAAAGCCATCTCGAATATTATCGAAGGCTGGCCACGCGACGAGTTGATCCAAACCAAATCAGAGACGCTCGCGCCGATCATGCAGGGTGTCCTCGATCTAATTGCGCGCCCGCGCGTGCGCGTGTTTTCGCGGCCTGATCGCTTTAGCCGTTTCGTCAGTACGGTCGTTTTCATCCCGCGCGACGCCTACGATACCGCGCTCAGACGACAGATCTCAGAGACGATCGAAGCCGCCTGGGGTGGCCGGATGATCAGCTTCCAACCAAGCTTTGACGGGGCCACCATGGTGCGCGTCCTGTTTCAGACCGCATTGCCCTTAAGCACCGAGCAGCCGGACCCGGATCAGTTAGAAGAGCAAATCACGCAGCTCTCCAGACGTTGGACAGATCGCTTCCGGGACGTCATTTTTTCGAGCGATCGAACTACCGACGCGCAAACACTCGCGACTCTGTTCACGGATGGCTTCAATGCTGGGTATCGCGAAGCGTTTGGCCCAGATGAAGCGATGCTGGATGTCGATATGCTGGCGCGCCTCAGCGAACAGCATCCAGTGTGTCTGCGGGCCTATCGCGAGGCTGAAGACGCCCCGGATCGTATTCGCGCCAAAGCGTATTCGAGAGATGGCGCGATCGCCTTATCCGACTGCGTCCCCGTGTTTGAACGTATGGGCCTGTTCGTCGAGTTTGAGACTGGTTATCCGGTAAGACCGGCGGAAAAGCCGGTTGCGGATGCTCCGGACGAATACTGGATACACTCGCTCTCCATGCGTCAGGCTGACGGCGTCAGTCTGGATCTCGATCAAGTCGGCCCGGCCTTTGAGGATGCCTTCGTCGCTGTTTGGGGCGGGGCGGCGGAGAATGATGGATTCAACGCGCTGGTGTTCAATGCCAAGCTTCGCTGGCGCGAGGCAGCACTGTGCAGGGCCTTGTGCGCCTATCGACATCAGAGCGGACTTGACCCGGCCCGCTCGACGCAAATCGAAGCCTTGAACGCCAATCCGGACCTGACAGGGCATCTGATGGCTTTGTTTCAAGCGCGCTTCGATCCTGACTTTGACGGTGATCGCGAGACGGTATGTGCGACGCTGCAGAAGCAGATCCTGGAGAGCTTGAAGGCTGTTCCGTCGCTCGACCATGACCGCATCATCCGGCGTCTCGACGACTTGATCATGGCGATCCAACGGACCAATTTCTTTCAGCGCGATCCTCAAGGCGCGCCGCATCCGTTTATCAGTTTCAAAGTTGCCAGCCGCGAATTGGATGACTTGCCGGATCCAAAACCCTATCGCGAGATCTTCATTGATTCCCCGCAAGTTGAGGGCGTGCATTGCCGATTTGGTCCCGTCGCACGCGGCGGTCTGAGATGGTCTGACCGGCGTGACGATTTCCGCACAGAAGTCCTCGGCCTGGTTAAGGCCCAGCAGGTCAAAAATGCCGTAATCGTGCCGGTTGGATCGAAAGGTGGTTTCTATCCCAAACAGCTGCCCGCGGGTGGTAGCCGCGAAGCCATACGAGATGCCGGCATTGCCGCGTACAAGACTTTCATCAACAGCCTGCTCGGCCTAACCGACAATCTGATTGATGGCGCCGTGCAACCGCCGCAGCAAACCGTCACCCATGATGGTGATGATCCATATTTGGTCGTCGCCGCGGACAAAGGAACGGCCACATTCTCTGATATTGCCAATGAGATCAGTATCTCTCACGGCTTTTGGCTCGGCGATGCATTCGCCTCGGGCGGGTCCGCAGGATATGACCATAAGAAGATGGGCATCACCGCGCGCGGTGCGTGGGAAGCGGTCAAACGGCACTTCCGAGAGATTGGCAAAGACATCCAAACCGAACCGTTCACGGTGATTGGCTGCGGCGATATGAGTGGCGATGTGTTCGGCAATGGCATGCTATTATCCAAGCAGATCAGGCTGCAAGCGGCGTTCAACCATTTGCACATTTTCATCGACCCGGATCCGCAAGATCCCGAGACGCTCTGGGCCGAGCGCAAGCGTTTATTTGATCTGCCGCGCTCCAGCTGGACGGACTATGACCAGAGCCTGATCAGTCAGGGCGGCGGCGTGTTTGATCGCAGCGCCAAAGCCATTCCACTTACGCCAGAACTCAAAACCTTGACGGGTCTATCTGCTGACAGCGTGACCCCAGACGAACTGATCCATGCGCTTCTCAAAGCCCCTTGCGAACTGCTCTGGTTTGGCGGGATTGGAACGTACATAAAATCTTCCGAAGAGAGCCACGCCGATGCCGGGGACCGTGCAAATGACTCGGTCCGGATCGATGCGAAAGAACTCGCCGCGCGCGTTATTGGCGAAGGAGCAAACCTCGGTCTAACGCAAGCGGCACGTATCGAAGCGGCCCTCCATAAAGTCCGTCTGAACAGTGACGCGATCGACAACTCCGCAGGCGTCGACAGCTCTGACCACGAGGTGAATATCAAGATCCTGTGCACCGAAGCGATCCGTCAAAGGGCACTGCCGAGTGGTGAACGCAATGTGCTGCTCGCCTCAATGACCGATGATGTCGCGGCGCATGTGCTTCAGCACAATTATGCCCAGACGGGCGCCCTCAGCTTGGCCGAGCTTTCGGCAAAGCGCGATCATGATGCACTCGAACGCCTGATGGTTCGACTGGAAGCAAGGGGCGTGCTGGACCGCGATGTTGAAGGTCTCCCGAGCACCGCTTTGATGGCGCAGTTCAAGGAAGACGGGCGCCTGCTCACCCGACCGGAAATCGCAATTCTGATGGCTTGGACCAAGATCGTTCTGTTCGATGACCTCGTAGAGTCAGATCTTCAAGACGATCCATACTTCACCGACACACTGGAACACTACTTCCCTGAAGCGCTGCACAAGTATGGAGATATCATGCAAGCGCACCGACTGAAGCGGGAGATCATTTGCACGGTGCTGGCCAATCGCATCGTCGATATTAACGGACCAGTTTTCCTACTGCGCCTGCGGGAACAAACCGGCGCGAGCAATCCTGAAATCGTTGCTGCATTTGAGACGGCATATGCCCTGCTGGACGCTGCTGACTTGCGCGCCCAAAATGACGCGCTCGACAATCAGGTTCCGGCTCAAAGACAAATCGCCCTGCAGACGGTGCTCGCAGACGCGCTGGCCAAATTCACGCGGGGGATATTGAAGAACCGGCACCAAGGCGCAGTGAGTGATCGAATCGCGGCATTGACGTCGTCTCGGGACGCGCTTGGCGGACTCAGTCTTGAAGGATTGTCGGCCTATGAGCGCGCCGTCTATCAGCGCCGCGCCAATCAGTTGTCTCGCGATGGCGTACCGGTCTCGCTCGCCGAGCATTATGCAAAAACGCGCCTGGTCTCGGACACCCCGCTTATCGCGCGATTGGCAACCGAAAGTGACCATGCACCGCAAGTCGCAACCGACACATATCTTGCGATTGGAGACATCCTGTCTCTCGACAGGCTTCGTTTTGCTGCCGTGCAAGCAATCAACGAAATGCCCTATTGGGACCGATTGGCAACGCGCGGCCTGATCGGAGAATTGGAAGTTCTCCAGGCCGACGCCGCAAAGCTTGCGATTGCCACTTCGTCAGTCTCAGCCTGGGCCGAGAAATTTGATAGTGCGCGTCACGCGTTATTGGAGGATATCAAAACCTTTACAGGCACAAAGCCGAATTTTGCTCAATTTGCTTTGGCCACAGACGCGGTTCGCAAATTTATGCAAACCGTTTCCTGATCCGAGTCTTACACCAGAAACGAGTGGGCCCACCGAACGGGGACTTGTCCAGTGGGCCCTACTGGCCTCATCCGCAGGCTGGGTGGGGGGACGCACGCGGAGGCCAGATTTCAATTTTGTGACAGATTTGTCCCAGTCGCGATCTATATGGATTGAACTGCAGCATTAGCCAAGTAAAATTTTGTGTCTTTTGTGCATAAACAACTGGGTTCATAGCGGCCCCGGCCCTTTATTAATCATGTTCTGTCGCATGATCGCGGGACATGGGCTCACCGTTCGCCGAGAGCAAGATTGCGATCCATCGTGTTGAGTCTGATTGAGCGAACAGGATCATCATCAACACGGTGAGCGGAGCTGAGAGGAACATGCCCGGGATCCCCCAAATCGCCCCCCAAATTGCAAGCGCCAGCAAAACCACGAGCGCGGATAGGTTGAGTGTGTCGCCCATGATCCGAGGTTGGACAAAGTTGCCGATTGAGAATTGCCAGAAGCTGACACCGAGAAAAACGAGCGCGGCGAAGATGTAATTGTCATTCGGTGACTCACCCGGAATCCAACCGGCAATCTCAGGCTGGACCAGTGCAAACAGCGGGGGCACCAGCGCCGCAACGATCGATCCAATGGTGGGGATATAGTTCAGGACAAAGATCAGCGTCGACAGGAAAAGCGCATTGTCGACTCCAAGGGCCACAAGCGTTCCATAGGTCAGCACGGTGATCAGGGCACTGATCACCGTTTGGGTCCACAAATAGGTCTCGATGCCGCGCCGGGCAGCATCTCCGATATCCTTGACCTGTTCCCGTTGCTCGGAGTCTCTGAAAATACGGTCCAGCTTTACGGGCCATGCAGACTGCGCCAAAAACAGAAAGGCGACATAGATCAGGATCAGCACCAAGTCCCCGGTCAGACCACTCGTTGCCGACGCGATCGTGCCCAAAAACGCCTGCCCCGATTCGTTGAAAACGAGTTCTGTGAGAGTGGGCGCGTCGCCAAGATGAAGCCAGCTATAGGCCGACTCAATCAAGCTGTTGATCCGCAAGAGATACGCGTCCCCCTGACTGCCAAACTCGGCAATGCCGCGGGCCATCATGGCCAGAAATCCGACAAAGCCACCGATGACGACGAGGATCGCCAGGGCCCGCGACCAGCCGCGCTTCAGAAGCGCTGATCGCTCATCGATCACCCGCGCAAATCCTTCCACAATCAGAAACAAAAACACAGCCAGTGCGAAGGGCGCAAGGATGTCTCTTCCCAAATAAAGCAAGGCGATGATCACGCCGGTCGCAATAATCCAGATGCCAGAAACGCCTGATTTCACAGTCATTCGCCCTCTCCCCGTTCGTTACGGATTGACTATAGGCTGATTTGCGAAAGCCCTGAAAGATGCCCTGTGGCTGCACCTGCGACAATTAAGTTTCCCCTTTGACGCGAAACTTTTGTAGTCGACGTTTAGGGTTGCTGGGCATCGAATGGGAGTTGTCGCCATGGATCAGTCAGAAAACACTACGTCCAATCCGCGCATCAAACGCGGGACACGGACCATATCCGATATTGTTGAGGCGCGGCTGAGCCGGCGCGGGTTTCTTGGCAGCATGGCGGCGGCGAGCGGTCTGTTCGCAGCGGGCTGCGTAACTCCGCAAACCAAGACACTCACTCAACCCTCAGAAGCGACATCATTTAGCTTTGAAGAAATCACACGGGGCATGGATGAGACGCATCACGTTCCAAATGGCTATACGACCGATCTCGTGATTCGATGGGGCGACCCTCTGTTCGAAGATAGCCCGACGTTCGATGCGATGAACCAAAGCGAAGCCGCGCAGCTTAGACAATTCGGCTACAATAATGACTTCCTCGGATTTGTACCGCTCTCAGCGGGAGAGGACGGTGCTGCGCGCGGGCTGCTCTGCGCCAATCATGAATATGTCACGACCCTGTTGATGCAGCCTGGCGTGGCTATGGGTTATCCTCTCAGCATGACCCGGGAGAAATGCTTGACCGAAATGGCCGCACATGGCGGCAGCGTGGTTGAGATCAAACAGACCGAGACAGGTTGGAAAACGGTCATTGGCAGCCCGTACAATCGCCGCATCACAGCACATAAAACGCCGATGGAGCTCACGGGTCCCGCGGCTGGATCGCCGCGTCTGCAAACCACAGAAGATCCGAGCGGTCGGATCGTCGCCGGCACGATGAACAATTGCGCCGGCGGGATTACGCCCTGGGGCACTTGGCTGATGGCGGA
This sequence comes from Pseudomonadota bacterium, assembly GCA_038527765.1. Taxonomy (GTDB): domain Bacteria; phylum Pseudomonadota; class Alphaproteobacteria; order Caulobacterales; family Hyphomonadaceae; genus Henriciella. Next base: position 67,658 of record JBCBFK010000006.1, on the reverse strand, counting down.
AGAGAACATCAATGGAAATTTCCTGGGAGACCTGGACGCCGACCATCCAGAAGCTGAGAACCATGAGCGCTATGGCGTTCCGAGCGGATGGTATCAGTGGGGCCGTCACTTCGACCGGTTCAACGTTTCAAAAGAACCGAACGAACCGAACCGGTTTGGCTGGGTGGTCGAAGTTGATCCCATGGATCCAACATCCATGCCGAAAAAGCGTACGGCCCTCGGACGCTTCAAGCATGAGGGCGCCGAAAGCGTGGTCGCGCCAGATGGACGTGTGGTGCTCTATATGGGGGACGATCAGCGATTTGATTATGTCTACAAATTCGTCACTGCCGGGCGTTTTGATCCCAGTACGCCTGCCGCGAACAAGGACCTATTGGACGAGGGTACACTTTATGTGGCGCGCTTTGAGGATGATGGCTGGATCGATTGGATGCCGCTGGTCTATGGCGAAGGCCTGTTGACCGCAGAGAATGGCTTCACGTCTCAAGCAGATGTCCTGATCGGTGCCCGCCTCGCAGCTGATTTGCTCGGTGCCACGCCGATGGATCGACCGGAAGATGTCGAGCCTGATCCGCGGACCGGAAAGGTCTGGGTGATGCTGACCAATAATAATCGCCGCACCGAAGATGAAATCAATGCTGCCAATCCACGTGCAAACAATCAGCACGGTCATATCATCGAGATCACAGAACCAAACGGTGATTTCACAGCGACTCAATCGCGTTGGGAGATTTTGGTAAAATGCGGTGATCCGGCCGTGGCTGAGATTGGCGCGACCTGGAATCCGCTGACCAGTGATCAGGGCTGGTTTGGCAGTCCCGACAATTGCGCCATGGACCCGTCCGGACGTCTTTGGGTGTCTACAGATGGCAATGATGATACCGGAGCCGCAGACGGGCTTTGGGCGATGGAAACCACGGGCGATCGGCGCGGCACCAGCACGGCCTTCTTTCGAGCTCCGATTGGTGCCGAAGTTTGCGGCCCCCGGTTCACAGAAGATGGGAGCACTCTGTTCGTCGCGGTCCAGCATCCTGGAGACACAGATGGATCTTCCTTTGAGAGCCCCGGAACCCGATGGCCCGATTTCGAAGACGGTGTTCCCCCGCGCCCGAGCGTGGTTGCAATCCGTAAGTCCGATGGCGCGCCGATTGGCACTTGAGTCTTAGCTCAGGATCAAAACACAACGTTCATCGAGACTCGGCCGGGCCAGGACGACTTGTTTCAAGCCTGGCAACTTGGGTTGCAAGTCATTTGCGGCCCAGACTGCGATGCGTTCAAGAGTTGGCACTTCAAGGCCTGGAATCTCGTTCAACAAACAATGATCGAGCTTGTTTGCCGTTTCACTCAAAATGGTGGCAAGTTCGGAAAAATCCTGGACCCATTCTTCACCGGGACGCACCGTACCAGCCACCGTCGCCTCTAAGCGGAACGAGTGACCATGCACATTACGATAAGGATGCCCTGCCGGCTTGCCGCCCATGAAATGCGCCGCTTCAAACGAGACCGCTTTGGTGATCTCGAAAACCTGTCCTTCGACCTCTACGGCAGGCCGATCAGTTTGTGTGTTTGTAAGCTCAATCGCCATTTCGGGTGCTTCATACAATAGGCAGCTGTCGCTGCAATGTTCTCGGCGTGCGCCGTATCATCTTTAGGTTGGAGAAAAAAGTGTTGAAACTGCAAGCTTTCAAATTGCGAGGGCTGCGCCTCAGGTTCGTCCTGCGGAAAGACGAGTTTCAACTCATCACCGCTGACCTGCTGCAATGGGGCATTCGCCTTCGGGCTGACGCAGATCCAGTCGAGCCCTTCCGGTGCGGTCTGCGTGCCATTGGTCTCCACGCCAACTTCAAAACCAGCCGACTTCAGCGCGCAAATGGCATCAGTGTCGAGCTGCAAGAGCGGTTCACCACCCGTACAAATCACGTAAGGCGCGCCGCCATCGGGAGCCACTTGTGTCCAAACGCTTTGGACATGATCAGCTAGAGCCTCAGCGCCCACGAATTTCCCGCCATTCTCACCGTCTATGCCAATAAAATCGGTATCGCAGAAATTGCAGATCGCCGTCGCGCGATCGCGTTCCAGACCCGTCCAGAGATTACAGCCCGCGAAGCGCAAGAATACCGCCGCACGGCCGGTTTGCGCGCCCTCACCTTGTAAGGTCACATAAGCTTCTTTGACGGTGTAGGTCTTCATGCAGGGACCTTAGCACACCACTTCTCAAATCCCTTAGCCCGTAAGTCACATGCCGGGCATGTTCCGCAACCATAGCCCCAATCATGTCGATGGGTCCGGTCGCCCAGATAACATGTGTGCGTTTCTTCAATCACTAGATCGATCAAAGCTTGTCCGCCAAGCTCATCGGCGAGTTCCCAAGTCTCCGCCTTATCCAGCCACATCAGCGGCGTATCGATCTGGAACGGGCGTTCCATTCCGCGTGATAGGGTCAGTTCTTGGGCATCAAGCGTGCTGCGGCGGCAGTCGGGATACCCTGAATAGTCGGTCTCACACATGCCCCCGACAAGGGTCGAAATATTACGCCGCCACGCCAAGGCACCTGCCAAGGTCAAAAACATCAGATTGCGTCCCGGCACGAAGGTGTTGGGCAAGCCGTTCTCGGACGTCTCGATCTCCGTTTCCCGGGTCATCGCCGTGTCACTGATATCCCCCAGGACAGACACATCACAAAGATGATCTTTCCCGAGCTTACTCGCCCATTCCGGGAATTTTGTTCGGATGGCGTTGAGGATTTTGGGACGACACTCCAGTTCGACCGCATGACGTTGTCCGTAATCAAACCCAATGGTTTCGATTCGCTCATAGCGCGCCAAGGCATATGCCAGGCAAATCGTTGAGTCTTGGCCGCCAGAAAAAAGCACTAATGCAGAGCGCTTAGCCATAGACGATTATTCCCTTATTCTAACGGCCTCTCACACGCCGTTATTGTCGTGTATCAAAAGCCACACAGACCTGCGGCAATCAGCGCATACCCTACGTAACTTGTTGACAAAGTGTCACACCTGCCTCTGACATGCATCTTGAGGCATTCCCGGACAACATGGGAAGCCCATGAGGAAACGCAATAAAAACTCGTGCCGAAAAAACAGGCACCGAGGGAGGAGTTAGCATATGAAAGTCTCACGACGCTCGAATTATATCTTATTCGCAGGGGCATCCGCCTTCGCGCTGACCGCCGGCGCGCCAGCTGCATTGGCGCAAGACGATGATGGCGCCCGGACCCTGAGCACCGTGGTTGTGACCACACAGAAAACTGAGGAATCGATCCAGGATGTTCCGATCGCGGTTTCGGCATTCGACGAAGAGTCGCTCGACAAGCTGCAGCTTGCCGGCGGACCTGACCTCGTTAAATCCATTCCCAACGTCAACTTCACCAAAGGCAACTTTGGCGGGTTCAACTTCCGGATCCGCGGTATTGGTGTCGATGCTGTATCAACCGCAGCCGATGCCGGTGTGGGTGTCCACCTGAACGATGTGCCCCTGACCTCAAACAGCTTGTTCGAGGCCGAGTTCTATGACGTCGAGCGCGTTGAAACCCTGCGCGGCCCACAGGGCACCCTGTATGGCCGGAACGCGACCGGCGGTGTTGTGAACACAATTACGGCCAAACCTGTGCTTGAAGAGTTTCAGGCCGATGCGCGTCTGACCTATGGCAACTACAATACGATCAAGGGTAAGGGCATGGTCAACTTGCCGTTCGGCGAGACCGCAGCCCTCCGTCTGGCAGGCTCCTATCTCAGCCGTGATGGCTATGTCGATAACCTGACCACGGGCAATGATATTGACGATCGCGAGCTGTACAGCGTTCGCGGTTCATTTGCTTGGGAACCCACAGACCGCCTGCGCACCTTGCTGATGGTCGAGCACTTTAACGAAGATGACTCGCGCCTACGGTCGGGTAAGCAGTTCTGTGCGACTGACCCGACGAATACCTCCTTCGCAGGTGTACCGATCACGGCATTCGACCAGATCATTACCTCGCAGGGCTGTGTCGATGCACCAATCCGCAGCGCCGCTTCTCTGGGCGGCATCAACCAAGCTTCAACGCTTGGCGGCGGTGTCTTTGGTGCGCTTGCCGGTGTGACCGGCGACATTGATGCCAATGGCAACCTGTTCAACATCAATGAAGCAGCAGCGATCAACCCGGACTTCCGCACGATCGAAAGCTCGTTCGATCCGACCTTCGAGACCGAACAGACCTTCTATATGTGGCGAGGAGAGTTCGACGTTACGGACAATCTGACTGCGACCTATCTCGGCTCTTTCAACGAGCGGATGAACATTTCGCAGGAAGACTATAACGAAACGGCGCCAGCCTTCACGTTTAACGCCGGGCCAACACCGATCATCGGTTTGAACGGCGCCGCGGCGCCACTTTTTGCAGCGGCTTATCCAACCCTCTTCCCGGGCGGGGTCGTCAGTGACCCGCAACTCGGGCAAGCCAACTTCCTCGAGCAAACGGATATTTCAGGATCTGAGTCCGAACAGTCGACCCATGAAATTCGTCTGCAATCAGATTTTGATGGCCCATTCAACTTCAACGTTGGTGCCATCAAACTGGACTTTGAGGTCAACCAGGGCCCCGCTCTGCAAGAAAGCTATTATGTGTTCTTCAACACAGGCTCAGCGTTCGTTCAGGCAAATAATGCGGTGGCAGGTGCGCCTGTCTTCTCAATTGCCAACCCGGCAAATGCGGGGGCAACAGCGCTTGACAATCTCGGCAACGGAACGGACCGGAACTATTTCCGTTCCATCACGCCGTACAAGCTGGATAGCTTCGCCGTCTTTGGCGAAGGCTATTTCGACGTCAATGATGAGCTCCAATTGACCTTGGGCTTGCGTTACACGGACGACCAGAAGGAAGTGGGCAATATTCCAACCTTCCTGGCGACGCCAGACGGTGCCCGTCCAGACCCACTTGCCTTCGTCCCGAACCCAGGGGCGACCAACGACAATGGCGGTGATGGCACTTTGAACGCTCAGTTCGAAGAAGTCACAGGCCGCTTCGGTTTCGATTGGGCACCAAACCTGAGCTGGACCGAGGACACGCTGATCTATGCGTTCTACTCGCGAGGCTATAAGGGCGGTGGCATCAACCCACCGCAGCCTGCTGATAACACCTCTGGTGTGCCACAAACCTTCGAACCAGAGTTCATTGACTCCTACGAAATCGGGACAAAGAACACGCTGGCAGGCGGCGCAATGCAGCTGAACGCGACAGGCTTCTACTACAATTATGAAGGCTATCAGATCAGTGCGATCGTGAACCGGACATCGGCGAACTTCAACGTTGATGCGGAGATCACAGGCCTCGAAATCGAGACCATCTGGAACCCGGCCTCAACCTTTGTCGTCAATGCGAACCTTGGTTTGCTGGATGCTCAAGTGGTTGACACGTTCGGGGTCGACGTCCTTGACCGCACCAATGGTCGTGCCGACCTGGTCGTGCTCAAGAACTTCGCCTCAGCGTCGAACTGCGTTGTCTCAGCACAAGGCTACGCGACCGTGCTTGGTGCGATCGCTGCAGGCGCATTGGATCCAGGCGCAACGCTTGGAATTTGTGCCGGCGCCTTCGCCGGAGCAGAAGCCGGGTTGGGTGTCGCTGACGTGTCTTATGTGGACTCCAACGGCGTCACGCAAACGATTGGCGGGCTCACACCGTTCGATGGCGAATCTGTGAACCTCGATGGTAACGCCCTTCCGGGCACACCAGAGACCACGTTCAACTTCGGTGCAGAATACACTTGGGAAGGTGTCCTTGGTGGTAATTTCGACTTCCGCGTCCGCGGCGATTACTACTATCAGGCTGACGCGTTCAGCCGGATTTGGAACACGCAACGTGACCTGCTCGAGAGCTGGGACAATTTGAACCTGTCCTTGCAATTGGTGAACACGGAAAATGACTGGTCGGTAGAAGTGTTCGGCAAGAACATCACCGACGAAGAAGTCATCACCGGGGCCTATCTCACCGATGACAGCTCGGGTCTGTTCACAAACGTGTTCCTGAACGAGCCAGCCACTTATGGCGTCACGATCGCCAAGCGCTGGTAGAGACCAGCAGGGGCCCTTGCAAGTTTGCAGGGGAGAGAGGGAACGGGCGATCCAGACGGATCGCCCTTCTTTCTTTTGGTGCGGACTCGCCTATGTATGGCGAGAGAGTTTTACGAGCTGGAGAGTTTTATATGCTGCGTTCTGGTATTTCAGTTTTCGCCCTTGTCACCTTGACCGCGTGTGGGGGCCAGGCGGCCCCGCCAGCGCCTGAGGCGGACGGGTCGATTGTCTCTGAATCAGGCCTGAAACTGGTGCCTGTGGCCGAAGGTCTGGAATTTCCCTGGGGCATGGCCGCCTTGCCAAATGGTGACCTGTTGGTGACCGAGCGCGAAGGCCGTCTGCGTCTCATTCAATCAGGGACTTTGGTGGATGCGCCGCTCACCGGCCTGCCAGATGACATTCTGGTCGCGGGACAAGGCGGATTGCTCGGCATCACGCTGGACCCGGCTTTTGAGACCAACCGTACGCTATACCTCAGCTATTCCAAGGATATGGGCGAGACCAACAGCACCGCGGTCATCTCTGCGACGCTGTCAGATGATGCAAGCGGCCTTAGCAATGTAAATGAGATCTTTGTCGGGTCGCCGCGCGAAACCACATTTCACTATGGCTCTCGCATGACCTTCCTCCCAGACGGCTCAATGGCGATTTCTCTGGGCGATGGCTATCGCTACATGGAAGACTCTCAGGATCCAACCAATCTGCACGGCAAGATTGCCCGTGTGATGCCCGATGGAACAATTCCCGAAGACAACCCATTTGCGGATGGCAGCGGCAACGCCTCCGTCTGGTCCTATGGGCACCGCAACGTTCAGGGCATGGTCTATCATGCGGCTACGGATCTCCTGATCGCGCACGAGCACGGCCCGAAAGGTGGCGACGAGCTGAATATTGTTGAGCCCGGCAAAAATTATGGTTGGCCGACCATCACTTACGGGATCAATTATGACGGCACGATCATCACGGATGAAACAGAAGCGCCGGGCATGGAACAGCCGGAAGTGAAATGGGTACCCTCAATCGCGCCATCCGGCATGGCGATTGTTGAAACCGCGGGCTTCGAAGACTGGAGCGGCGATCTCTTGATCGGCGCGATGGGCGGTCCGGCGGGCTTGAAGCTGGTGCGCGTTGATATCACGGACTCGGGCGAAATCGGTGAGACCGAAGACCTACTCGCTGATTTGCAAACAGGCTTCAGAGACGTGATCTCAACCCCAGACGCGATCTATGTCGCGACCAACGTGCTGGACGGAGCCGTCTATCGCGTCGAGCTTGCGAGTTAAACACCACGCCGTGATCTGAGGGCGGTGGCCAGCGTGCCATCGTCCAAATGATCGAGCTCTCCTCCAACAGGAACACCGTGGGCAAGGCGCGAAACTTCGACGCCTAAGCCTTCAAGGCGCTCGGCGACATAATGTGCGGTCGTCTGACCGTCTACAGTCGCGTTCAAGGCGAGGATGACTTCTCGTACCCCACCTTGTTTCACCCGGTCGACCAACAGCCCAATGGTGAGATCCTCCGGCCCAACGCCGTCCAGCGCGCTCATAACGCCGCCCAGGACATGATAACGGCCGCGGAACACTGCGGCACGCTCGAGCGCCCACAAGTCCGGCACGTCTTCGACCACGCAGATCACCCCATCATCGCGTCCAGGCGCCTGACAAACCGCACAAGGCTGCATCGTGTCATAGTTTCCGCAGACATGGCATTGTTCGATCTTATCGGCCGCGTCTGCCAGCGCTTCAGCCATTGGGCGGAGCAAGGACTCCTGCCGCTTCAACAAAAACAGCGCCGCGCGACGCGCAGAACGCGGCCCAAACCCTGGCAAGCGCGCGATCAAATCGATCATGCGTTGAATCTCTGGACCGGCGGATGATTTGCTCATGCGCGCTAATGTGTGGGACTCGGGCGGCGAGGCAAGACCTGGCTTTCATCTTGGCAGGGCGCAAAATTAGGGTTATTACCCTAAAAAAAACACCAAGGGAGGAAGACTTGGCCGATACACTGCACGCTGTGGACCCCACGGATATCCCGGATCCATATAGCTTGGACCTGGAAACGCTCGACGTCTCGAAAGCCGAGATATTTGAAGCCAATAAGCAAGGTGACTATTTCCGCCGCCTGCGCCAGGAGGACCCAATTCACTTCTGTCCTGACAGTCCGTTTGGTCCTTATTGGTCGGTCACAAAGTATAACGACATCGTCGCGGTCGACTCCAACCACAAAGTGTTTTCCTCACAGGACAATATCGTGATTGGCGATGCACCTGAGGGCATGGAAACGCCGATGTTCATTGCGATGGACGGTCCGAAGCATGTCACCCAGCGCAAGACCGTTAGCCCCGCTGTGGCGCCCTCTCAACTGTCAGAAATCGAAGCTCTGATCCGGCAGCGAGTGTGTAACATTCTCGACAGCCTACCCGTCGGTGAACGGTTCAATTGGGTCGATCTTGTCTCCAAGGAGCTGACCACGCAAATGCTGGCAACGCTATTCGACTTCCCGTTCGAAGATCGCCACCTCCTACCCTATTGGTCTGACGTCGCGACGACGTCCGAGACGGTCGGCATTGACGTCGACATGGACGCGCGCATGCGCACCTTGGAAGAATGCTACGCGTATTTTGCCGGACTCTGGCAGGAGCGGGCGGCCCAGCCGAAAAAGTTCGATTTTATCTCATTGCTCGCCCACAATCCTGAGACTGCAGACATGGTCAACGATCCGCAGGAGTTCCTCGGCAATCTGATCCTTTTAATCGTCGGCGGAAACGACACGACCCGCAACTCGATCAGCGCCGGTGTGGTTGAGCTGAACCAAAATCCGGATGAGTTCGCGAAACTCAAATCGGACCCGTCTTTGATCCCGAATATGGTGTCTGAGATCATTCGCTTCCAGACACCGCTCGGACACATGCGACGGACCGCGCTTGCTGACATAGAGCTTGGCGGAAAGCAGATTAAAAAAGGCGACAAAGTCGTCATGTGGTATGTGTCCGGAAATCGAGATGAGAGCGTGATCGAAGATCCGGACCGGTTCTGGATTGATCGACCGAATGCGCGCCGGCATTTGTCTTTTGGATTTGGCGTGCATCGCTGCATGGGTAACCGCGTCGGAGAAATGCAATTGCGTATCCTGTGGGAAGAAATCCTAAACCGGTTCGAACGGGTGGAACTCGTCGGCGCGCCAGAGCGGGTCCTCTCCAACTTTGTGATGGGCTACACGGACGTCCCGGTCATCCTTCATCCAAAAGCCGGATGAAGACCCGCGACCGGATCCTGAACACGGCGCGCGAGCTGTTTAATGCGCGCCGATTTGGCAATGTGACAACCGCGGAACTGGCCGCCGAGTGTGGGATTGCCGAGGGCAATCTCTGGTATCACTTCAAGAACAAGCGGGCGCTTCTGGAGGCGCTGACCGAGACATTTTTGGTCGATGTCGAAGACCGCCTTGCGATCATGCCGAGCGACCCGCAACGCATTCTGGAACAGTATGCAACGATGCTCCTCGCTCTGATGTCGGAGATCCGGCGCTACCGCTTTTTGTATCGAGACCAAGCCGATTATGGTGAGCATACGGATCAGCTTTTGGAGCGCTTGCCGAGCATCTACGCAGGAACGCAGGCTCAGTTTCAAGCGTTTCTGCACGGCATGACCAAAGCTGGTCATCTGACATTGGATGGTCGCGATCTTCCCTCTCTGGCGACCAATTGCGTCTTGATCGTACGGTATCATTTGGAGTTTTTGCGCGAGAGTGGTCAGGACAGCGAAGTCGGATCCGGTGCCGTCCGCAGCGCCGTCGCGCAGCATCTGACCCTGTTTGAGGCGGGGATGACGCCGCACGCCCGTGAAACGCTGGACAGAGCTCTGAATGTAGCGCTTGAAGCGGCATAAGCGCGCTGTCGCAGCATATACGTAGGTCTGCTCTTCCGCTTGACCGCGAACCCTATAACATCATCTCAAACGGTATCAGACCAAGGAGAACAGGATGGTGCATGAAGGCCAAGAAGCGCTGATCAAAGACGCGCTGGTCTTCTTCGTGGCAGCCGGTTTGGTGGTTCCCGTTCTGAGGGCCGTCAAACTCCCCGCCGTTGTCGGGTTCATTCTGGCGGGTATCGCGCTCGGACCAAGCGGGGTAAGCGCTTTCAGCGACCAGGTCCCGATCCTTGAATATGTGACCATTTCAGACCCTGCCGCTGCAGCTCCGCTGGCGGAACTCGGCGTGCTCTTCTTGCTGTTTCTACTCGGTCTGGAGCTCTCCTTTCAGAAACTCTGGGATTTGAGGCGAACGGTCTTTGGGGCCGGCACGGTGCAAGCCATCTTGAGCGCCAGTGTGATTGGCTATGCACTCTTTTTTTTGGGGCTTCCGGCCACCGAAGCTGCGATCGTTGGGCTTGCCTTGGCGCTCTCGTCGACCGCGATCGTGATGCAATTGATGATCGAGAACAAACGTGCCGCGACACCGGTTGGGCGCAGTTCGCTTGGCGTGCTGTTGTTTCAAGACATCATGGTCGCGCCGATTTTGATCTTCGTTGGCTTCACCGCGAGCCGCGGGGAGGCCGATCTCACGACAGTGCTTGCGCAAGCCCTGTTCAATGGGCTTCTCGCTTTGATCGTTATCGTCGTGATTGGACGCTACCTTTTACGGCATCTGTTTAAGCTTGCGATTAACGCCGGCGGGCGGGATTTCCTGATGGCGATCACGCTGCTCACCGTCGTCGGAGCGTCTGTGATCACATATAATGCCGGACTATCGCTTGCCCTTGGGGCGTTCCTGGCGGGTCTATTGCTTGGTGAGACAGAATTTAAACACCAGACAGAGATCGATCTCGAACCGTTTAAAGGCCTTCTGCTTGGCTTGTTTTTCATGACCGTAGGGCTCGCCATCGATCTCTCAGTCGTGATGGAGAGCTGGCAAATCGTGCTCGGGGGTTTGGTGGCGATGCTGCTTATCAAAGCCGTGATCGCCTATGTCGCGATCCGAATTTTTTCTGGCGATGGGACCACTGCAACCGAAACCGCATCCTTGTTGGCGCCCGCGGGGGAATTTGCATTTGTGATCGTTGGCGCTGGGCTCGCTGCCGGGACAGTCGCGACAGGCACCTCAGCGATCGTCACTGCCATTGCGGCGCTCTCCATGTTGGTCATCCCGGCCAGTTGGCGCATCGGCCGTTGGCTTGCCGAAAACCTTGCCAGCGATGACCTGACGAACAAGCTTCCTAACGATTTCACAGCCAGTGAGGGCCATGTCATTGTTGCGGGCCTCGGTCGCGTCGGCCGCGCTGTCACACACATATTGGAGCGAGAACAAGCGGATATCGTCGGGCTCGACACCAATCCTTCGACCGTGGCCAAGCAACGCGCCCATGGCCGTCATGTCTATTTCGGGGATGGCGGCCGCGAAGAGGTCTTGCAAAAAGCGGGGCTGGCGCACGCCGGCATGGTGGTCGTGACGCTCGACAATCAACTGAGCGCCGAAAGCATGGTCAAAGCGGCGCGGCATTCACGGCCCAACATGCCGATCCTCGCCCGGGCGCGCGATGCCGACCATGCGCAATTGCTCTATCAGGCCGGTGCGACCTACGTGATCCCCGATGCGATCGAGGCCGGGCTTCAAATGTCGGCGCGAGCGCTGGAAGAATTGGGTTATGAAAGCGAAGCTGTGCAGACGCTGATCTCTTCAGAGCGTGACACGGAATACCGCATGGCAACGGAAAAAAAGTCTGAGGAGGGTGGCGACTAGAACGGCATTTTGAAGCCCGGCATCATGCCGCCAAAGCCCGCCGTGGCCTCTTTCATCGCCTTTTCCATCGCTTGGTCGAGGTTTTTCCGCGCCTCACGATGCGCCGCCTTGATCAAGTCTTCGACGATTTCTGCTTCATCGCTCATCAGCGACGGATCAATCGTGATTCCTACCAGCTCGCCTTTGCCTTTCAAGGTAACTGAGACCAGTCCAGCCCCCGCAATCCCTTCCGCTTCTGTCTCTTCGATCTGGGCCTGCGCCTCTTGCATCTTGGCCTGCATTTGCTGGGCTTGCTGCATGATCTTGGTGAGATCGGTCATCGTCTGGTTTCTCCTAAGCCTTCGAGCTTCGTTTCAGCGGCACGACATTGTCCGTCAATGTGCGCGGATCAAGGGGCGGGCTGTCCTCGACATCAACGATTTCTGCCCCCGGAATGGCCGATAAGGCCGCTGCAATGTCCGGGTGCTGCGCCGCTTCATCGAGCCGCTCTTTGCGTTCGCGCGTCTCTTTCTCTTTTTGCGTCTCGACCCCGGAGTCTGACAACAGGACGTCCCAGTCCATGTCCGTCTCGTATTCGAGGAAATCGGTCAGGCGGCGTAAGAGATCACGCGGGGCGCCAGGATCGACGGCGCAGACCAGTCGCCCAGGCCGGAAATTCTCGGCCCTTATATACTTTCGCGCTTCACCCCAAAGCCGGGCCTCTTTTCGGGTATCGAGATGGTTGAGGACATCACGGAAGCTTTCAAGCTTGCTCTCAGAAGGCTGCACCAATTGCACCACGGATTGCGATTGCGCGCCGCCTGATGGCGCCTCAGCGGCCGATTCAGGCTTTCCCGCAGCGCTCGTGGCCCCTCCTCCTGCGGCGAGCATCCGAGCCGCGTCTTCCGGGCTTGGCAAGCGCGCCGCGGAGACCAGCCGCAGCACCACCATCCGCAACGCCGTGTCGGCCTCTGGCGCGGTTTGCGTATCGCGATACCCAGACAGGAGGATCTTCCAATTTCGCTGCGCTTGGGCCGGCGTTTGCGCGGCGGCCAGGTCATGCGTGCGCTTCGTCCAATCGGCAGGCCCTGGCAGCTGGTAATTGTTCCCGGCGGCCTGAACCGTCGCGATATCCGCGGCAATTTCCAGCATGTCTTTCAAAATGATCAGCGGATCGGCACCGGCACGCACTTGCTCCGCCACTTCGTCGACAGCCTTTTGCGCTTCGCCCTGGATCGCGTATTCAAAGGCATCGAGCAGCCGCAGGCGATCTCCGAGCCCCAGCATGTCGCGCACACGTTCCCCGGTTACCTGATCGCCATCCAGAGCCTGCACGATGGCTTGGTCGAGAATGGACAGACCGTCCCGCACAGATCCTTCAGCGGCCCGCGCAATGAGTGCGAGCCCTTCTTCGGAGACCTTCGCCCCCTCACGATCTGCAATCTTTGCGAGGTGTTTGGCCAATTCACCGCTTTCCAGGCGCTTCAGATCAAACCTTTGGCATCGCGACAGCACAGTGATCGGTACTTTGCGGATCTCGGTTGTCGCGAAAATGAACTTCACGTGTGGTGGAGGTTCTTCCAGCGTTTTCAACAAGGCATTAAAGGACGCCGTCGAGAGCATATGAACTTCGTCGATGATGTAGACTTTGTGGCGCGATGACGCGGGCGCATAGCGCACCCCGTCCAAGAGATCGCGCATGTCCGCAACCCCGGTTCGCGAGGCTGCATCGAGTTCCAGCACATCCGGGTGATTTCCAGCCATAATCGCGGCGCAAAAATCACCGGGCGGGTCAAGCGTCATACTCGGCGCATCGTGATCGTCGCGCGTATAATTCAGCGCCCGGGCCAAGAGGCGCGCGGTCGTCGTCTTTCCAACCCCGCGCACACCGGTCAGCATGAAGGCATGGGCCACGCGGCCGGTTTCGAACGCGTTGGTGAGCGTGCGCACCATGGCTTCCTGACCAATCAGATCAGAGAACAGTCGTGGCCGGTATTTGCGGGCAAGAACCTGATAGCCCTCATCCTGCGGCGCGCCCATTTCGGCGTCTCCGAACATGGAGAAGGTCGCGTCATCGCGCTCGGTGTCTTCAGGCTTATCCGGCGTTTCTGTCATGGTAAACGCTTATGGCAGGGACTCGGGGGGTCTCGCAAGCGATCAAGACCGCGCGGCGTTGCTTAACCCACAAGAATGGAAAGTGGAGACTGGACAGTGACCCGAACCAAAAACTCGTTAGGGCTGCTTCGTTCCCGACCTGACCCGGTTGGCGAGGAGTTCGTCCACCGCCAGCCTCCACGGGCTATATCGCGACTGCGCGACGGTTTGACAAGATGCTTGTGCACAATACGCTAAGACCATGTCAGATGCGGGGATCGGCTCTCATTTAATTTCGTGTGCGGCGGTCCTTGTGGTCGCCGACATAGACCGTTCAGTTACATTCTATCGCGACCAGCTTGGCTTCTCGGTGGCACAGATCTGGGGCGAGCCTCCGAGCTTTGCGATCGCCGACACCCCGCGCGCTTCGATCATGTTGAAGCAAGGAGATGGCGGTGAAAACGCAAAACGGGCCTCCCCGAACAAAGACCGGGTCGGCGGATTGTGGGATGTTTATATCTGGGTTCAGGACCTGGAAGCGGTCAAATCCTTCCTGACTGGCGCAAATACTGCACACTCAGAACCAGAGGAAATGTCACATGGCTGCACAGAGATAGTCGTGACGGACCCGGATGGTTACCTTATCTGTTTTGGATATTGCCCATAGGACGACAGTTTTGACGACATCAAACGACATCCCACTCGCCAGCAGTCCGATCAATCGGGCGGCTCATTATCGAACAGATGAAGCCTGGCTAGAGACCGCGCTCAAGAGCGATAATGTGCTGGTTTTCCTGATGCAGGATGGCTTGCCGCTGGTCGAGAATAGCGGTCAGAACCTGGTCTGGCTGGGCCCGGAATATGAGCGGTTGCCGCATGTGGGAGAACCCGTCTTCTTGGGGGTAGACCTCGCCAATGCCCCCATCTTTGCAGTTAACATTGGCAGCGCGTTCCAGCTCGAAGGTTCGCTCTTGCAAGGCGTGGGTGAGTTTACCGACATGCGCGCCGCGGCCTCAGGACTGAACCCGATGGAAGCCAATCTGGCATCCACCGCGCGCAGCATTCTGGAATGGCATCGCAATCACCCCTTTTGCTCAAAATGTGGATCGGCTTCAACGGTTGCTGAAGCCGGTTGGAAGCGGGTCTGTCCATCTTGCGGCGCGGAGCACTTTCCGCGCACAGATCCCGTCGCGATCATGCTGGCGGTAAAAGATGATAAATGCCTACTCGGACGCCAGGCCAGCTGGCCCGCAGGCTTCTGGTCGGCGCTAGCTGGATTCGTCGAGCCGGGCGAAACGCTCGAACAAGCGGCCACTCGCGAACTTGAAGAGGAGGCTGGTATCAAAGCCGATCCGGCCAAGGCGGAATATTTGTTCTGTCAGCCCTGGCCTTTCCCGTCTTCAATGATGGTGGGCATCATCGTCGAGGCGGAAACCACCGAAGTTTCAGTCGAGCAGGATGAGCTGGAAGCCGCCCGTTGGATCACACGCGAGGAAGCCCGCCAGGTGATTGCAGGCGATCATCCTGAGATTTATGCCCCACCGCCCATGGCCGTGGCGCACCATATTTTGAAAACCTGGGCGGAACGCGAGTCTTAATTAGCGCACTGTGCCGAATTTGAAGACGCCCGTCAGCGCAAACACGTTGACGCCGCCATCGAGCTCATCATCGTCGACCTCGATACGGGTATAGTCTCCGCGCAGGCCGAAATGCTCAGTGATCATGTATTCACCGCCGACTCCAAACGCGAACCCGTCTGCTTCAGCATCGCTTGATACACCATTATTCGAAGCCTGAAACTCACCTGTCGAGTAGCCAACGCGTCCAATAGCATCCAAGCTGGGGAGCACTTCATAGCGCGCCGTCAGATAGCCTGCGAACTGGTTTTCAAGCTCAAGCTCCGCGCCGGTGTCTTCATCCAGCTCTTCTGCGCCTAAACCGAACGATGTCTCAAACTCGGCGCCGATCAACGTGTTGAATTCAATTCCCCCCCGCGCCGTCAATGCCGAAAGCGTGGTGCCGTCGCTGTCATAGGCGGAATATCCGCCATTCAGATAAAGTTCCGATTCCGCCGCAGCCGCCGGGATCAAGCAAGCGCTCGCCATCAGCGCAAAAAGCCCAGATGTTCTCATGGTCGTCTCCCTAGACACATATTTCAAACCATGGGCCGGACATAATGGTGTTCGTCTTGCTTTGGGATGAAGTCTTGGTCATCAATTTGTCTGTCAAATTAACCAAGATCTTCTTTACATAAAGTTGACCCCGCGTGGTGGGGGTCGTCCACGCGGGGTCTATTGGCGACGCGCTATTTAACGGGGCGTCGTTGAGGGGAGAAAGCCCTAGTCTTGCAGCACGGTCGGCCAATTCTGGTCACCGCTGGTGATGAAACCGGTGCGGTCTTTGTCCCAGCGCTTTTGGATGCCTTTATTGTAATTCAGGTACAGCTTGCCATCGACAACGGTCCAGCGACGCGCGTCGCCCTTGGCGGTCTTGCCTTGCGCCACAGCCCAGGCGCAATACCCGCCATATTGAGGGGCATATTTTTCAGGGTCACCCAAGAAAAGGTTGAGGTTCTCTTCGCTGGCAAAGCGGAATTCGGCGCCCTGATACTCGGTCGAGAAGTCCGCAGTGCCTTTGGTTGGCTCGCCAGCGGTAAAATAAGCCACCGTATCATAGCCTTGCAGCGCGAGATTTGAACGCTTGGCGGTGTAGATTGGATCCTTATCGGCAAAGGCGGCAGGCGCGGAGACCGCGATCGGTCCGGTTGCGATCATGGCGGCGGCGAGGAGGGTTCTGAGTTTCATCTTGGTCGTCCTTCTTAAGGCGAGGGTCTTTGAGATAAGGGTTTGATTATGAACGAGCTGGGAACAGCGCGGCTTTCAGGCCTGCGAAAATTGCTACCAACTCTTTGCGGCGAATGTAGGCCAAGCCAGCTGATGTGAACCATACGACGACCGCCATGAAGAACAGGCCTCCGCCATCATTGTTCGGATCGATGCCGAGCGGGGTCCAGAGGTGGAAATTCACCGCTCCGCTCATCACAGCAAAGGCGATCAGGGCACCAATCGCTTGCAGGCGGCGGAAGGCTGGCAGGATGCCAATCAGCAGGAGGCTTGCGGCGACGAGCTCAGCCGTGCCGATAACGTACTGGCTGAACAAACCGGTTTGCGCAAACAAACCCTCTGCCCCGAAACTTGCGGCCCAGTCATTGAGCTTTCCGAATATGGTCTGGGTCTCAGGCGCATTGGTAAACTTGAAGCGCAGGCTATCCAGGAAAACCAGGGAAGCGACACCTGCAACAGCATGCGGCGCAAAGGTTTTGAGTTTGGTCAGGAGGCCGGTGTTGCGGGTCTCGGGTGTGAGTGTGTCTGTCATGGTCGTCATAGTCTTCTCCGTTGTGTTGAGTTCCACTTACGCCGCCTGATCATCACTTGCGAACCACGTGTGTGTGAGCCCCAGTCACGTCGGTGTGAGCATTTTGTGAGCGACAGACTCACGCCCAAAAAAAGACCCTCATCCTCCGCGAAGCCAAAGGATGAGGGTCTGCAATTTGTAGTTCCATCCTTCGACTTCGCTCAGGATGAGAGAGCGTTTACTCCGTCAATCGCGCGCCTTAAGCCGCAACCGTTTCGCGTTTCGATTTGGGCGTCCACGCGTGCTTCTGGAAGGCTTCATTGACCGGCGTTTCAGCGACGTGGTTTGTGTAGTTTGAAATCACCTTCAAAGCGACGCCAAGAATAACGGCCAGCACGGCGGCGCGATCATATCCAGCAGCCAGGAACGCATCGACATCTGTGTCTGAAACAAAGCCGCGATCGATCACGACTTTCTTGGTGAAAACCCGCAGGGCTTCGAGTTTTGGATCGTCAATCGCCCGGTCTTCGCGGACCGCGTCAATCACGCTAAGGTCGAGGCCGGCGCCCTCGGAAATGGTGGTGTGTGCGGCCACACAGAAATGACATTCGTTTTCGACGCTTGCCGTAATCGTCACAACTTGTTGCTCGAGCGGGCTGAGCCCGGTTTTTCCCAGCTGATCGGCGAGCTGAGTATAGGCGTTCAGGACAGCCGGGTTCTCAGCGAAGACCGCGTAGAGAGAGGGTACAAAGCCCATTTTCTTCTCAACGCCTGCGATAAAGTCACGGGATCCATCGGGCGCCGTGCTTGAATCATGTAAAGTGAAATTGGCCATAATTGGCTCCTTTGAAAGTCATGGATCGGCGCGCAGTGTGTGCCGTCGATGAAGGGTAAATGGCGCATCCCCCCCTTTTGCAGAACCGGGAGAGGTTCCATATGGGTCATGCAATTTTCGCATAGGAGCTGAAGAGCATGGATCGAATTGATGCGATGAGACTGTTTTTACGCGTGGCGGACGCGGGCAGTTTCTCGAGGGCGGCAGCAGATCTTTCGATCGGACAACCGACCGTGTCGCGGCGAATTCAGGACCTCGAACATCAGATCGGCGCGGAACTGTTCCATCGTACCACCCGCGCGTTGTCTCTGACGGAAGCCGGTCAACGCTTTTACAGTCGTGCGCAGGATATTTTGTCGGAGTTCGACGAGGCCGAGGCCGAAGCCCGCGGTCTGGATCAGGAGCCGGTGGGCATGCTTCGCGTCAGTGCTCCGCACTCGCTGTCGCAAATCGTTATCACACCGACGATCGCATCCTTTTTGGAGAAATATCCTCACATCCGCATGGATCTGATGACCGACGATACGTACACTGATTTGGTCACAGAAGGCGTCGATGTGGCGTTTCGGTTGGGCGAACTTACAGACAGTGCTTTGATGGCGAAACGCTTGCTTGTCGCCTATCGCGGGATATGGGCCTCCCCGAAATACATTGAACAGTATGGTGCGCCGACATGCCCCGACAGTTTGAAAGAGCACCAGGGCCTGGTGTTCCGCCAGTCCCTGCAAGGCCAGCAATGGACGCTCAAACATGTCGAGTCCGGTGAAGAACATCGGATCATGATGGACGGGCGGTTCCGGGGCTCATCCGGAGATACCTTGTTGCAAGGCGCGGTTGATGGCCTTGGCATCTTTATTGGCCCCGATTGGCTCGTCTGTTCCCACGTCCAGGCGGGCAGTCTCGTCCGGATTATGCCGGACTGGCGCGGCGCAGATTTGCCTTTGTCCGTGGTTTGGACCGGCGGCAAATTGCGCGGAAAGGCGAGGTTGTTCGTCGAACATGTGCAAGACGCACTCGGCGCCCTCGAGAATGTCGGGAGCTGAACTTTATCGGCGGTTCAATTGGACGCAGCGCGGCGAGCAACGCCGCTAACGTCCCCTAGCCAGCTTTCACACTCGCCACCCATTCATCAACGCGGCGTTCGAGGATTGCCAGCGGCATCGCTCCGGCCCCGAGAATGGTGTCATGGAAGGCGCGGATGTCGAACGCCTCGCCGAGCTCGGCTTCTGCATCGCGGCGTAGCTCCTGCATCTTGATCATGCCGACCTTATAGCTCGTCGCCTGACCTGGAAGAACCAAGTATCGACGGACTTCCGAGCGCGCTTGCGCTTCAGTGATCGCGGAATTGGCCATAAAATACTGAACCGCTTCTTCTTCGGTCCAGCCTTTTGCATGGAGACCTGTATCGACGACCAGACGGATGGCGCGCCACATCTCAGATCCGATCCTCCCGAAATTCGACAGCGGGTCCTGATAGGTTCCCGGCATCTCGATCGCGAGCCATTCGGAGTAAAGGGCCCAGCCTTCTACATAAGCGGTAAAACCGGCCTGGGTCTGGAAGGTGGGCACGCCTTGTAGCTCCTGCTGGATTGCGATCTGCATGTGATGACCCGGCAGGCCTTCATGGTAAGCGATCACTTCGAGCTCGCGTTTTGGCATCGCGGTCATGTCTGACAGGTGCGCATAATAAACGCCGGGGCGCGAGCCATCCGGGGTGGACGGGAAATAGTGCTGCGCCGCGCCGTCTTGCTCGCGGAACGGCTCGACCCGTTTCACCACCATGTCCGCCTTGGGCAAGATCCCGAAATAGTCTGGTAGGACGGCTTTTATGCCATCAATCGCCGCCGTGGCGTCATCAATATAGCCTTGGCGCCCCTCATCAGTGTTTGGATAATACAGACGCTCATCATCCTTGGTATCCCGCAGGAAGGCGAAGAAGTCTTGCAAGCTGCCTTCAAACCCGAAATCTGCTTGGGTCTGCTCCATTTCAGCGCGCAGTCTGGCGACTTCATCGAGCCCGATCTGATGGATCTCGTCAGCGGTAAGCTCCGTCGTCGTTTGGTTGGCGAGGCGTTCGTTATAGTAGGCGACCCCATTAGGAAGGTTCGAGACGCCTTGAGCTTCGGGCGTCGCATTGGCGCGGTCTGTTTCCTGCCAGGCGATCAATCGCTCATAGGCGGGCTTCCACTCATCGACAAAAGCGGTGCGAATATCTGCGGTGAGTTGATCCGCTTCGGCCTGATCGATTTCGCCTTGCTCAAGCAGGTTGGCGATTTTGGCTTGCGCGTCAGCCCAGACATCGCTGTCGGTGCCACTCTCGTCAAAAGGCGCGCCGGAAATGATCTTCTGCGATTCCTCGATGACCGACTCGAATGCGAAATAAGGCGGACGCACCCCCGTATCAGCGACCTTCTGAGACGTTGCAATCAGCTGATCAATCGCCCGAGCGCTACCCGAGACACGCAGCAGATAATTATCCATGTCTTCAGCGCTGGCCACGCGGTGGAAGGCGATCAAGAGCTGCGGAAAGAAAGTATGGACCGCCTGCATTTGATCGAACACATATGAATTGTAGCGAAACTCATCCGACGCGAGGGCGCGCTCATGCTGATACATCCAGATATCGTAAGAGATTTTCGCATCTGAACTGAGCTTACTGTAATCGAAATTGGCTTGCAGCTCCGCGATGTTTGCACTCGAACGCGCCAGCTGAGCGTCCAAAGCAACTTCGGAGAAATCATCGATTTCACCCTGGCGTTCATCGCGGCCGAGAAAAGTCAGCTGAATCGGGCTCTCAAGCAGTTCCGCTTCATACTTCTCTTCAAACCAGGCATTCAGCCGCTCTGTTTCGGCGGCGATCTCCTCAACCGTCGGGGCGGCGGGCGTTTCGACCACTGCCGGTTCGTTTGTCGTACTGCCCGGCGTGCGAACCACGTCGCAAGCCGATAAGGCTAAGATCGCCGCAAGAGCTGTGAAAGTTGTGCGCATAATTATGGGTCTCCCAAAACACCAAATCTTATCGTTAATCGGCAATGAGCAGGTTTTCTGACCCGGAGCAAGATCACAGCGGTGCAAACAGCGGCGGTCTCACCTTGTGTTAACTCGCCTCTCTTTAAATGTTCGAGGTAGAGCTTGAGGACAAACAAGGAGCTTCTCGTGCTGCGTTCAATTATTCTGGCTCCCTTGCTGGCGCTTTCGCTATCAGGCTGCATCGTAACCTCGACGGCAGGACTTCTGTTCAGCGGGGCCAAACTTGCCGGTCAGACCGTGATCCTAACAGGCAAAGGCGTCTATCAAGTCGGCAAACTGACCGTACGCGCGGCCGATGGGGTCCTCGACGGAACGGAGCGTTTGTTGCGCCTTACAATCCTCACAGCGGACGCGACCGGGTCGGTCGTCACCACCACGCGGATCATCAATTCGACTGCTCTTGAGGCAGAGCTCGCCACGCTTGAACGCACCGAAGGCGTCATCGAAGTCATTATCGAACCCGTGGATTAAGGACTTTTATCTTTCTCCAAGCGCGATTATATTGATCTCGTTCTTATGAACTATGGTGATAAACGCGCGTGTAATAAGCGGTTCGGACCCGGGGGCGGTACCCGGCGCCTCCACCAAACGACCTCTTCCTTCAGCAGGGGTCATTTGGGGGCGAAATAGGATCGACGGACGTGTAAAGACGAGGCCTTCACCCGCATGAGCTGCGTTAGAAGCTCAATCAACAATAGTTGCAAATGACAACTTTGCTGAAGGTGAACTGCTCGCTGCGTAACGCAGTGCGTGGAAAACCGCTTTAACTCCTAAGGCATCAGCGCCTTAGGCGGGGCCCGGAGGCGCCTGGCAACAGAAGCCTCCACTTATTGGGTAAAGTGCTCGAACTGTAATATTTTCAACAGGTTGAGAAAATTTAATGCTGGGACGCTTCCTGTTTGGGGAAGATGTAGATCGGTGCTCGCCTTTCGCATGAACGGCGTTGCAGGCTTGGACGCACAGGGCTAATCAGCTCTTTGACCGGGGAGAGGGAAATGACCGACTATATAGGTTATGAAGCGCTGACTCAGGCCGCGATGCGCGGTGTCGTACGAGAAGCCTTGCGTCAGGCCGCGAAAGGGTCTGCCCCACCCGGAGATCACCATTTCTACGTGACGTTCCGCACCAAGGCCCCGGGCGTCAAAATCCCGGACCATCTGATCGAACAATTCCCCGATGAGATGACGATTGTCATTCAGCACCAGTATTGGGATCTGGAAGTTCATGACGGACATTTTGAAATCGTCCTGAAATTCAATCGCGTGCCGCAACACCTCTCCATTCCTTATGTCGCTATGACCCGCTTCGTTGATCCATCCGTGAATTTCGGAGTGAGTTTCGAGAAAGCCGCCTCGGCTGAAGAAAAAGCCATGGTCGACCCCGCCGTTGTAAGTGAGGCGGATGTCGAAGCCGCGAGCGACGGCGAAGGGGAAGAAAGCGGCGATACCGTCGTCAGCCTGGATGCGTTCCGCCGGAAGTAGACATGTCAGATCCGTCTGAAGACAAGCCGCGCGTCTCAGACGCAGAGATGCTGGAGAGATTCCAGAACAGCAAAAAACGCCCTCCCTGCTCTGACACATTGGGAATGCACCTTGCTGAGGTCGAGCAGGATGCGAAGCGGATCCGGATGGATTTTGACGTGCCTGGCATGTTCGCGAACCCGACCGGTGCCGTCCAAGGCGGTTTCATCGCGGCGATGATGGATGAAGCGATGAGCACGTGCTGCATCATCGCTTCCAATGTCACCATGACGGCGCCAACCTTGGAAATGAAAACCTCATATTTGCGGCGTCTGATGCCCGGCGCAGCCAGTGTCGAGGCCCGTATCCTGAAATGGGGTCGTTCGGCCGCATTTATGGAAGCGGAGTGTTTTGATGCCGATGGAAAATTGGTCGCCAAAGCCACTGCGACCGCGATCCCAATGCCGTTTAAGCGATTGAGCTAGACGCCAAGATCTTGCTTTAGGTCCAAAAAGCGCCCAAGGATCGCTTCATGGTCACCGTCTCAGCGCACGTTCCATCGCACTGGAAAGTTTCAATCGAGCATGTTGGCAATGAGCAATTGCCGGTGCTGATCATTGATAACGTCCTGAAACGTGCGGAGGCTGTGGTGGATCACGCTGCGCAGCAGAGATTTGCCGCACTGGCGCCGCATTATCCCGGCCTGCGGGCGCCCGCGCCGCATGATTATCTCGCGCAGATCATGCCTGGAATATTGCCCCTATTGCGAGACGTGTTTGGCTACCGGCACGGCGCGGATGTCAAAGAGTGCTTTTACTCGCTGCTGACAACGGCGCCAGAAGCACTAAAACCAATACAACGCTTGCCCCATTTTGATGGCGTCGGCGACGACAAAGTCGCGATCCTGCACTATCTCAGCCCTCATGAGAGCGGCGGGACCTATTTTTACCGTCACCGCTCATCTGGTTTTGAATCCGTCCCTAATGCCCGGTTTCAGAACTATCGCAGCCTCATCAGTCGCGAAGCGGATAAGTTCGGGATCCCCAAGGCCAGTTATCCCGATGGCGACACCGAAATGTTCGAGCGATTTTACAAGATCGATGCGACGTTCAACCGCCTGGTGCTGTATCGCGGGATTTCGATCCACGCTGTCGGAGTGCCAGAGGGGTTTGACTTCTCAGACGACCCGCGGACGGGCCGTCTGACGGTGAACACTTTCGTCTCGCCGGCCAAATCGCTTTAGCCTGCCAGCGCAGCGGTCATCACGACATATCCAAGGATGAGGACGCCGACGACGCTCACGGTCCAGGCGAGCGTGCGCAGATATGGGACGCCCAGCAGGTAAAGCGGTGCAAAGGTTGCACGCCCGGCAATGTACAAGATCGCACCAAGCCCCGTGAGCTCAGAGCTCAGATCAGAGATCACAACGATCAGAGCCAATGGCACATAGAGCAACATGCCTTCTATGTGGTTTGCGACAGTCCGCGTGGCACGTTGCTGCAGCGTGGTCTTGGTCACCGCCTAATCCCGGCTCCCGAGCCCCCAGCCAAAGCCCTGATTAAGCGGCACCAACGTGCCCTGAACTCCGATCACGAGAAACAGGATCAATGTGGTCGCCGCCACGATTTGTAATTCAATAGCCATTTTGCCCTCCAATGTTTTGTGACTACATTTTTCGTAGTTACTAGATTTCGTCAAGTCCATGCGCTAAAATGTGAAATGGCTGAAAAGAACCTGCCCCTTTGCCCGGTCTCACGCACAGCGTTTATTATCGGGTCGCGCTGGACCAGCGAAATCCTACGCGAACTCGTTGATCACGGGGCGAGGCGGTTTTCGGACTTTGAAGCCTCGCTTGAGGGCATCGCGCCGAACACACTGTCGAACCGGCTGAAAATGCTTGAGGATCATGGCGTGCTTGAGCGCCGGATTTACGACACTCATCCCCCACGCTCTGAATATCTTCTGACCGATAGGGGACTCAAAATGCGCCCGATCATCGATGCTATGCGCGTTTGGGGACGCCAGTCTGACTAATCCATCGCAACGACGCGCATATAGATCCCCTCGCGGTCGCTGACTCGGCGCTCAACGAGCAATCTGGCGACTTGGTGATCATCTTCAAATGCATTGCCGGTCAGGCTGTCCAGGAGCGCTTTGGCAAGATTGTCGAGGTCCATCCAGGGGGCGTCGCCCGTGTATTCCATGATGATATGTACATCATAGTCACCATAGCCCGGGCGCAACCGGGGAAAGTCCTTTCGAAAGAACTCGCGAAACAATTGTTTATAATAGCGGGTCTGGGTGGTCAGGCCGAAACAACGAACCTCGAGCGCACCATCATCAGTCATTCTTCCACGGACTTTGCCGTTTTTGACCCAGCCGTCCACGCTTTAGAAGATCCAACCGGAAGCTTCCCGACGCACCACATCCTCGATCACATCGATCGCGGCTTCGCTATCATTCAGACATGGCACGACCGAATAAGACTCTCCGCCCGCCTCCAGGAATTCATCGCGGCCTTCCATGGCAAGCTCTTCGAGCGTTTCCAGGCAATCGGAGATGAAGGCTGGTGACACCACAACCACTTTTTTGACTCCTTGCTCGGGCAACTCTTCAAGCGTGTGGTCAGTGTAGGGTTTCAGCCACTCAGTCGGTCCAAACCGGCTCTGAAATGTCGTCATCGCAAAGCCATCATCCCAGCCGAGATATTGAGAGACTAAGCGCGTGGTCTTGTGGCAGTGGCAATGATACGGATCCCCCTTGTCGAAATAGGCTTTAGGAATGCCATGATACGACATGATGATCCGCTCTGGGGTGAAGTCGAGCGTGTTGAGATGCTCGGTGATTTTTTTTGACAAGGCCTCAATATAGACGGGCTCATCATGGAAACTTGCCGCTGTCCGCAGCGCCGGCTGCCAGCGCATGCCTTCCAGCGCCTTAAAGGTACGATCGCAGACACTGGCCGTCGTTGCGGCCGAATACTGCGGATAAAGCGGCACAACGCAGATGCGGTCACAACCAGCCTCTTTGAGCGCCGTCACTTTGGAAACAATGCTCGGATTGCCATAATTCATGGCGAAATCGACAAGCAGTCGGTCACTGCCAATTCGGGCATTGAGCTTTTCGGCTTGGCGTTTTGTGAAGAGCAAAAGCGGAGAGCCGTCTTCGGTCCAGATCTTTTTATAGGCCCGCCCTGATTTTGACGGGCGAAAGGTCAGGATCGGGCCTTGCAGGATGAGCTGCCAAATCGGCATCGGCACCTCGATCACGCGCGGGTCGGAGAGGAATTCCGATAGATATCGGCGCATCGACCAATAATCTGTCCCGTCTGGGGTGCCGAGATTGACCAAAAGGACGCCAACTTTGCCCTGAGCCACTTGAGGGTGCTCTGATGGCAAGGGGCCAAGCGTATCAGCTGGAGGCAAAGCAGAGGTCATCGTGTCTGGCATTAGATCATCCTTTGCTCGCTAATTTAAGTCATCCTATGGATTAACAAGTGCGACGAAGCCGCCGACCTGCAGCTGCATATGTTGCCATCCATTCAAAACCTTGAGATCCGACTAAAGCGAGAAGGCCCCGAGGGCGAGATGCGCATCGACCTGGGCGTCGAGCAGTCGGCGTTCGGTGCTGATCCGGGCGCTTTGAATCGCATTCACACGGCGCTGAACGGTCAGAACATCCAGCAAAATCGTCTCTCCTAGATCGAACTTAATCTGTTCGAGCGCCAGCGCTTCTTCGGCTGATGCGCTGGCCCGTTCCAATGCCGCGAGCGCGGCGCGAAGCGTTTCTGTCTCGTCGAAGGCATTGTTGACCTCGAACACAGCCGCTCGCACAGTCTCTGCATAGGCTGCCACGGCGGCGTCAATGCGCGCTTCGGCAGCATCGACTTGCGCCGCATTTCGCCCGGAATCGAACAAAACACCGCTTAGACTTGCCACCAAGCTGGCCACATAAAAATCAGGATCGAACAAGTCTTCCAGCTCCGCGCCGCTGGACGCCACACGGCCGGTCAGCAGCAGGGTCGGCCAATTTGACTTTCGGGTTGCGTCAAAGCTTGCCAGCTCCGCCAACACGGCGGCGCGCCCAGCAAGAATATCGTATCGGGTCTCAAGCAAGCGCGCCGGCACCGCGTACAGACCGACCTCAGACGCCGTCGGCAAAGTCGTAGCGACCCTCAGGTCCGCATCGCCGAAGTCACCGAGGAGCACAGAAAGCGCCCGGCGCGCAGCGCGAGAGGCAAATTCCTGATTGCGCAACCCAGCCACCGCGTTCTCAAATTCCAGTTCTGCCAGCGCTAAGTCTGAGCGCGCAATATCACCTGCATCAAATCGGACCTCGGAGACCCGCTTGGTCTCTTCCAGGAAGGTCAGATTTTCTTCGGCCAGAAGAAGCTGTTGATCAGCCTCAACGATTTGGAAGTAGGCCCGTGCGGTCTGCGCCAGAATGATGCGGCGCAAGCGTTCGGTATCGGCTCGCTGCACGTCCAATTGGAGCTCCGCAGCCCGCACCGTATCACGATTGACGCCGAATACGTCTGGGTCCCAGCTTATACTGAGCGCGCTGCTGCCAGACTCAGTGGTGTTCTCAAAGTCCGCAAGGTCCGCTGTGCCTGAGGCGGTGAGATTTGCCGTGACGCGCGTGCCGAGCAACGCCCGGCTCTGGCGTAAGCTCGCTTCAGACTGGCGGATGCGCGCTTCGGCTTGAACCAAATCGAGATTGGCCGACTCCGCACGCTCCAGAAACGTATGGAGCATCGGGTCATCAAACAGAGCCTGCCAGGAGTCTGGGCGCGTTTCCGTTGCCGCTTCAATTTGCCAATTGAGGGGCACACTTTCAGCCTCGGTGGCGATGGCTGTGTCGACACGGACACCGGTCGCTGTTTGACACCCAGCGACCAGACACGCGAGGACGGTCGCCTGTGCCGCCAGCCCATAAATTTTCGCAACGCGTTTATTCATGACGCAGGGCCTCAATCGGGTTGAGCCGTGAGGCACGCTGCGCCGGCAGGAAGCCAAACACGACCCCGACCAGCAGGGCGGACCCAAAGGACAGCAAAGCGATGTGCGGGGAGAACACCATTTCGATCTCATCCGTTCCGAGGGAGACCTGCGAAACCGCATAGCCGAGCCCGAGCCCCAATAGTCCGGACAAGATGGAGAGGATCAATGCCTCTGTCAGGAACTGACCCATAATATCTGATCCACGCGCCCCAATCGCCATGCGCAAACCGATCTCGCGCGTGCGCTCGGTCACCGAGACCAGCATGATGTTCATCACCCCGACACCACCTACGATCAGTGAAACGGCCCCCATCGTGGCGAGCAATAGGCTGAGCGTGCGCTGTGTCTCGGCAACGGCCTGACGATTGGCGGAAAAGTTGAAAATCCGAAAGTCCGGCGCTTCGTCTGCGGTGAGGCCGCGGGAGCGCCGCATGATGAAATCTATTTCGCGCTCAATTCCCGCCAGCGCCGCTTGAGTCTCTCCGACAATTCGGATCGATCGGACCTGGTTTCGAACCAGACGGTCGTCGCCAAACAAACGCGCCCGTCCTGTGGGACGCGGGATCAGAACAAAATTGTTTGAGTCTTGTCCCCGCCAGTTTTGTGCGTCGGTTTCAGAGACAATGCCGATCACCGTGAAGGGGATGTTCTGGATCTTGATGCGCTCCCCCATCGGATCCTGGCCGCGAAACAGGGTCCGCACCACGGACTGTCCGATGACCGCAACAGTTTCCCGGCGTTCAATTTCAGTCGCTGTGATCTGACGCCCTCGCTGCATTTGCAGATTGTTCGCGGGCAAATATTGTGGATCGACGCCGACCACATTGGCGCGCCAATCACTGGTTTCGGACACGATGCTGTATTCTTGGGAGAGATCGCCGGTCGCGGCTTCAACGCCTGCGACCGCCTGAATGTCCAGGACGTCTTGCTCGGTGAACGGACGCCAGGCCCTTCGTGCACTGGCGCGGCCATTGTTCCAGTTCGGAAAGACGGAGATTGTACGCGCTTCCGGGCTATCGATGTTTTCCAGAATTTTCTGCCGCGAGCCTTCTCCAATCGAGAGCATCGCAAACACCGCTGCTACGCCGATGACAATGCCCAGCATGGTCAGCACGGTCCGGAATGGACGTTCCAGCAAAGACCCGGTCGCGAGATTGATTGTTGTTAAGCCAGGAACTCTCATGCGACCAACCGTTGTTTTTGATCTTCTACAATTTGCCCGTCCCGCATCGTGATCACGCGGCTCGCATAATTGGCCACGTCATGATCGTGTGTGATCACAACGATGGTGATGCCTTGGCGATTAAGTTCGACCAACAGTTCCATGACACTGGTCGAGGTTTTTGAGTCTAACGCGCCGGTCGGCTCGTCTGCGAGAAGCAGTTCCGGTTCCCCCACCAGAGCCCGCGCAATCGCGACACGCTGCTGCTGACCACCAGAGAGCTGGGTCGGTTTGTGTTCGATCCGATCTCCAAGGCCGACGCGCTCCAGACTGCGTCGCGCGCGTTCGCTCTCATTGTCGAGGCGCGGACGACGATATTGCATCGGCAGCCGGACATTGGTTAGTGCCGACTTTTTCGGCAACAACTGAAACTGCTGGAAGACGAACCCAATGGTCTCATTCCGAAAATAGGCGAGCGCCCGACTGCTCATTTGCGCAAGGGATTTGCCTGCGATCGCAATATCTCCACCCTCAGGTTTATCCAAGCCGCCGAGCATGTTCATCAGCGTTGACTTCCCGGAGCCTGAGGCACCGATTACAGCGACGAACTCCCCACGATTGATTGTGAGGGTGACATCATCCAAGGCGCGGATGACTGAGGACCCCCGGCCATATGTTTTTACAAGGTTTTGAGTCTCTATTAGGGGTGATGACACAGGCTTATCCTCGCGCCCCAGGACGTCCGCCACCTGGGCGTCCGCCGGGTCGACCTCCACCTGGCTGCTGAATGCCTGTGACCACGCTTTGTCCAACTTCCAATCCTGAAATGACCTCGATGAACGCGCCGTCAGAAAGGCCCAAGCGCACCGGCTGCTGACGCATTTTGCCCTCTGCCGTCTGGATCCAGATCATTGTGTCCCGAATGTTCCGCTCGGCGGCCAGCAAAGCTCGATAGGCGGAATAATCAGCCGGGTTGAGCTGCGTCGACAAAATGCTGTCGGTCAGTTCCGCAAGACGAATTCGGGTCGGGGTATGAAGGAAGGTCCGTTCCGGATCATTGATCACTTCAATCAGAGGGGCTGAGGCGCGCGCAACCGCATCGCGGGCCTGCGCAAGATCGGTGGCGTTCATGCCGATCCGCTCAAGGCGCGCATACACCGGATCGTTTGGATCTTGGGACTCCTCGACCCGCTCGGCCCCCTCCTCTTGCCACATTTCTACCTGACGGGGCGATGGACGGAATCGGTCCGCCTGAGCGGGAATTCGCATCACGCCGGACTTAATATCGGTCGTAATCTCCAGATTGGCCGTCATGCCCGGCATCAGCTTATTGTCATCATTCTTCGCGGCAACGACCGCAACATAAGTGACGATATTGTTCTCTTCCTGAGATTTGAGGCGCAGCTGTTCAATCGTGCCGTCGAGCGACAGATCAGGATACGCGTCTACCGAAAACTTGACCTTATCGCCCTGGTCGAGCCCGGCGACATCGCTTTCGACAATCTGCGCCTCGACACGAATGTCAGACAGGTCCGCCGCGAGCGCAAACAGCTCCGGGGCCGAGAAGCTCGCCTGAACCGTCTGACCCGGATCGACTTTGCGATCAATAATTACGCCCTCAATCGGGCTGGTAATGGTGGTGCGTTCAAGATCGAGGCGCGCGGTCGCAAGTTCGGCGCGGATCTGGTTGACCTGGGCGCGCGTGCTTTCGAGCTGCGCGCGGCTAAGCTCGAGGTCAGCGCGGGCGACGCCCACCGATCTCAAAGCTTCATCTAAACGCGCTTGCGACGCGGCGTTCTTGGCAAACAAGTCTTCCTGGCGGGTTAGCACCGTTTCAGCCTGAGAGAGGTTTACTTCTGCCCGGTTGATCGAGGCTTCCCGAACGCGCGTGTCTGCAACCGCGGCTTCAAGCCGGCTTTCAAGCTGGCGGACACGATTCTCAAAGCTCTGAGGATCAATGATGGCGAGCACTTCGCCTTCTGAGACCTCGCTATTAAAATCCACCGCAACGCTCAAGATACGCCCCGAAACCTCCGAGCCGACCATCACCTCATCGCGCGGTACAATTTTTCCGGATGCGGTGACGACTCGCGTGACATTTCCCGTCGAGACGGGTGCGGCGGCGAGCGTAAAGCCAGGTGCATCCTCGACACTTTGCGCCGTCCCGCACGCAGCTAAGGTGAGCAGCCCTGCTGCCCACACCAAATTACGACGTCTCATTCTAATCCTTCCCAGGATGTTCAGCAATTTGACCTACATATCGCGCGCCCGAAAATCGCTTTCGACAGGCTGGATTGTGTAGGGGTTACTGCACAAGTAGACCTGAGTGCCTCGCTGACAAGGCATCAAGTCTCCACATTTGAGCCTGGAACACTGAGCCGGTCCAATTAGCGTCTTATTCGGTGTTTACGACCTGAATGGGCGTCTACGGACAGTCCAATGGTACCTCCCGCCGGACTCGAATAAATATTAATCATTTGTTTTTTATAAATTTTATTTCTCGAATCTGACGATACCAACAAAATTACCAACGGACTTTTATCGAGAAACGGTATGAGTCCTGAGTTTTCCACAACTTTGTTTTTGCTGAATTTTTGCTTGTACCGATTCTGCGGAGAGACATTACCCAAATGAGCACACCTTCAACCCTATAATCAAGTGTCATTCGAGCGCTTCAGTAGCGCGTTCTGAGTTCAGGGTAAGGCGCCTCACGACGGAAAATACGCGTATCGAAAGTCCGACCGCTTTTATTTACGCGGCCTTCTTACGAATGCCGTTCGTCTCGGATCAAATCAGCCATGTATTGTTCAACTTCACCCTCCACCCATAAGCTTCGCCTTCTAATATGAACAGGGGAAGGGAATGGGCGGTTCGGGTCTTTGATCAGCTCATACAGAAGTGATCGACTTATAGAGGTTCGGTCTAGAACGTCTCGCAACGACAGGAATCTGGTAGCTCGACCGCGCTCTCGTTCACGGTCTTCAAATTTCCCAAACTGCGGATCGTCCATCATTTGTATCTTTTACTCCGCCGCCACTGGCTGCTGTTCAATCTGCAGAAAATCATCTTCGTCGAACACAGCATCTGCAAGCGCTTCGCCGAGTAGCTTTCTTCCAGAGTTTAGTCTTTCAGCGATGCGCGCTCTAAACCCTTCGATCGCTGAAGAGGCCCGCGCTTTGGCCGCGTGCTTTTGCTCCGCGGTCATAGGCGGCGCAAATGCATGTTGAAACCAGACTTGCATGTCAACCATCTCAATGACCGCATTTTGCTCGCGCTCGATTCGCGCCAAACTCCGGATTATCTCATCCTGCCTTTTTATGAGGGCAGCGTCTCGTTCGTGTTGGATGGATATCGAAAAGTAAGCGTTCAGTGCGTCTTCGATAACCGAAGACTGCGTCATGCCTTGCTTCTTTGACAGCGCAACGACTTTGGCATGCACATGGGCGGGTACGTATGCGACTAAGCGGGGTTTCATCTGCTCAGTCCAACTAGATCTATGTAAAACTCTACTCTCATAGCGCTAAGTCTGCCGACTGAGACGCCGCCTCGTCAAGGCTGAAAATCGTGAACAATCGTGAACTTTAGTGAGCTTTTACAAGCACTTGCCGCCAGTTGCGGAGACTTGCCGGATTTTGCCGCCATTGGCAATCAGCGCAACGCTAAACAGTCGCTCCAACGACGCCCAAACATGCGACAATCACCGTTTCTTTGAATCGAACGCGAATTTAAAAACTGAAATTCGCCTCTAAGGGGAGCGGAATTGCCGGGCTCGAATACGAGCAGATGGGCAATATAGCACTAACGTCCCAACCCTCGAGTTCGCCCAAGCGTCCATGCGATATCTCTCGAGCGGGACATCGTAATTTCAATATGGCGATCTCTCAGCTGCTCCAGATCTCGCTTCCAAGGCACCAACGAGAATTCGCGGCCACGATCGATGACCGCAAACTTCGCATGCGCGGTCTGGTGGATGCGTTTGAATGTCCCTTCAATCCGATCTCCAGGTTCAACCGCGCGATAGGTAAGGCCCGTTTCTTTCGCGATATCCAAGGAGGCGTGAAGCATGCCTTCTTTTTGGAGAAGCTGCAGATGCTCATCAGTGAGCTCTTTAGCATCTCGATCGCTCACAATCCCGCGCTGGAAATGACGCTTCATACGCTCATCCATCGCGGTTCGAACATCTCCGCCCAGGCCGGCACCACCAATTGGTTCAACCGCTTGCCCGGCTAACTGCTGATCTAGCCAGGTTTCACCGAACGCGCGGACCTGGGTTTCAAATGCTCTTCCCTCCACCTTGCGGACGATGTTGGGAGAACGCTTCGCCGCTTTCGCGAAATGCTCATCCACGCGGTCAATGAAGTCCGACCCGATCGAATAGGCATCCTCATGAAACTGCTGGACGAGCCCCGCACGCTCCAAGGCCGCGATGCGGTTGTTGATCATCGCTAAGTGTTTCGCGCTAACTTTGGGATTAGATTGCTTGTGCTTTGCGAGGCTATAGATCCCGCGGTTTTGAGCAGCCACGTCCGCGATCGTTTGATCCATTCCGAGTGCCCCGGGAGACCGCGGTTTGATCTCGAGCATATCGCCTGGCTTTAGATCTTTTGGATAGCTGGTTCCGAGATTGAAGTGATGCACGCGTCCATCTAATCCATCCACAATGGCGTATCGCCGATCCAGGAGCTCATCCTGGTATCCAACTTTCAGAAGGCGTCCGTGCACCGCGTCACCATACTTGAACGGGCCTTGCTCGTGGGCACTGATCCGATCCAGTCCGGCGGTTCGAACAGCTCGCTCAATTCTTACGGCTATTGTGTCAGATTTCTCTAATGCGTTGAGGGCAGCATCAAGCTGATCGTCCACGCTCCAGATTCCACCAGACTGATGACGCGCAAGTCCCATACTCCTGAGCGTGTTCAACCGCTTTTGATAGTGCGGACGATTGCGTCTTAGGTTGTCCAAATTGATCCCGCCATTGCGATCCATCTCCCGCATCAAGATGCGGTCCATCCGCGTGACTTTTCTGAGCGCGGTTTCTCGCTCGAGTTTGGCGGTCAGTTCAGCTTCGGTTTGCAAGCCAAGTTCTCGGGTAAGAAACGCGCTACCGCGTTCGCGCATCCCATGTGAGAGATAGTCTTTTGATATAACGAGGTCTTTGCCGTCATCGCGCTTCCCGCTCATCACAATATGCGTGTGTGGATGCTCGGTATTGTAGTGATCGACCGCGACCCAATCGAGCTTGGTTTCAAGATCGATTTCCATCTGAGACACCAGGTCGCGAATGAAGGGCTTTAGCTCTTGCAGCTTCTCACCATCTTCTGGTGATACGATGAACCTGAAATGGTGACGATCATTAGCATGCTCCTTGAGCCAATCTTGTCCATCAATTCCGTCGCTCACATCGTCGTAGAATTCTGCGGGCTCTTTGTCCTTACCCGCACCGTCTCTTTCTAAATATGAAATGTGGGCTCGCTGCGTTCCTGCTCCACTTCCGGACAAGCGATGAACGCGCGCTTTGATCATCACGCGGCGCGCTCCTGCAAACGCGGTGGATCGGCCACCACCGCCAGTGTTGTTTGAACGCTTACGCGCGCCCTTCAGGTAAGCCTTCATGCCCTTCGGTTTGAAGCTGCTTTGTGAGCGGATGCGTCCGAGCTTTGGCTGAAAATCAAAGTCGCCATCTCTGCTCATGGCATGCACCATGTGGCGCTGTGTAAACGCCCGTCAGTGTTGAGAGGCCGGACGAGATGGCGCCAATTGTGCACCAAGGCATCGCGAAATCCGACTCGTGCGTATTTGCAATGATGACAGGCGATCCAGAGATTTGAGCGAGTCGTGCAGTTGAACGACATGACTCGCGTCAAAGCCCCATCCCCATTGGCAATCTGTGTCTCTTGGACACAGTTGCTTTTATCTTGCGTTACTCCGCCCTTTGTCTTTTCCAGTACTCCAACTCGCAAAAGACAGTTCCAGGTCATGAGACTGACCTCGCCCGCGCAAGCGCTTCGAATACCTTGGGATCGTAAGGCTCGGGCTTTTCGTTCTTAGAAATTTGCAGGTGAACATGACGCCAGTAGGCCGGAGCGATCTCATGCAAAACGTGCGCTTCGGAGAGCATATCAATCATGCGAAGCGCACGTTTTAATCTCGTTTTTCCGAAAGCATGGAGCAATAAATGCGCACCAGGTGTGACGCTGGGAATTCGGGTTAGCCTTTCTCCCGGTTGACCCGCCTGTGCGACAACTACGCGCCAAGATTGGGTGCCGTATTGGTCACCGCGCCAGCGAGCAAAGCCGAAGACTTGTAGAGGTTTGAAACGTAATTCTTCCGGCTTTTCAGACGCGCGAAGCGACTTTGTCGGGCGCCCAAAGAGCAACCGATCGTTCCCTCGCTTCCCCGCTTGTAACAGCGAAAGACGAGTTATTGGCCCTGAATTCTTCTCCACATCCATGCGGCACTACACGCAATTTGGAGGCCAGAACGGGCAAAAGACTTAGTGATTTTCGTCTGGTGAAGGTGATGCTTATTCCTAATTCCGGACATTAAATGATTGTCTTAATTAGGGTGAGGTTACATCGTTAAACCGCTCAAGCTATACGCTCTTAGGAAACGTTAAAAGGAGCTTGAGAACGGTCTCCGCCGCACCGCTGTGTGTTGAATACACAGGGAATCTCTCTGGCTTTGTAACACGGGCCGGTCCAGGCACCATAGAAGTTTTACGATCCAAGAATCGCTTTCGATTGAATTGTCACTCGCAGTCCAGGCCCCCGATTCCGTCAGCTATGTTTTGGGCAAGGACCCAAGTGTTCTGCGATCAACTGCCATTTATCCTGCATGCGAACTAACACGGCAGTGCCGCGGCCAGCGCCGGACGCCGCTTTTCCATTGATCAATCCCACCCACTGAAAATCGAATGTGTAGGTCGCACTATTCTCGGTCTCTAATACCCAATGAACGTTGGAAATAGTGTAGGTCTCGTTCTTAATCTTTTCAAAGTTGTTCTCGTAAGCGATCCTCACGGTTGTCTTACCTTTGTGAACCGCGCCATTCGAAAAAGTCACTGTTGCGTTTTGATGAATCAAAGGACGAACAGCTTCCCAGGTTTGGGTCGCTAAGGCGCGCTCATAGTCTCGAACGAATTCGTTTGGCGACATCGAAATATCCTCTTTGCTGTTTGCGAGTGTTGGCGCAGTCGCAGCCGCCAAACGCGCAAAGGTCGAAGCGATTTCAATACTGCGAGCGAAACGCGTGATACCTCGCCATTGGGAGCCATTCTTACTTGCATGGTGCCGCCGTCAATCTGATCTATCGCAAGAGACGGGTTCGGATTTGTTCAAGTTCGGTGTCCGTTACATCCAATTCTGACTGAATGAATGCGAGCGCTGAGCCATAATCATTTTCGAGCTTTGCAAATGTCGATTCGATATAGATCGGATGAGAGGCCATAAGGGGCGCAACTTTTTCGGGTGGCAACTGGAACAAGAACCCATAAGGAGAGTCGGGATTTTCCGCCACCGCGGCCTGTGCTTCGGGCCCCAAGAATTCGCCCATATAGTCCACATAGTCGTCCGAAAGCGAATAATCGTGCACCACGGTCTCACGTGGGACCCCAAGCGCCGTCAGAATAAGGGCGGCTGCGGTGCCAGCTCGGTCTTTTCCGGCCGAACAGTTGAAGGCGAGCGGAATACGCCCAGCAGCAAGATCATCGAACATTTTGGTGTAGCCTTCTGCTTCACCAAATGCGATCTCCCAATATCCTTCCGCCATCGAATTCTTGACGTCTTCCGGAGTTGAATTTGGGTCAAGCAGAGCAGTGAACATCGAGTTCTCACTCGGGTCGCTCTCTGGGGCGTCTGTGAAAACTTGATAGTCAATGTCGCCTGCCGCCCAGACGGTCGGGTCTTCGACGCGTTCATCTGAATCGCGAAAATCGCAAATCGTCGTAATGCCAAGGTCTGCGAGATAGTCGTAATCATTGTCTGTTAGAGCTGACATTCTGCCTGACCTAAAAACATGACCCCATTTCACCATGCGGCCATCTTCAGTTTCGTACCCGCCAAGGTCGCGGAAGTTGCGTCCGCCCTCGAGGGGCAGCAACCGAGCGGCGACTAGGACCGATTCACCGTTTTCGGGTGTGATGGAGAAGTAACGTCGCTGGGGCTCGCCATCGGCCGTCCATGAGAGTTCAGACGCGCCCGCGTTCACGTCAATCGCCACACCGCTGCCAGGTTCAAACGTTGGCGTGTCCGACCACTCAATCGTCACCGCCGCGTCACTCGGTTCGGTTTCCCAGGCGATGCGGTAATCGTTTGCCGTTTCGCCGTGGGTCACTTCAGCGCTCAATACGGTTGCGGTTGGCTTTGGCTCTTGTACAGGCGTGCTCTTACCACAGGCGGCAAGCAAACCGAGCGATGAAACCAAAACGCCAAACCGAATATGAAACATGGACATACAGACCTCCCTTGGTGGACTTTAGTGCGGGTGCGACGGTCACTGGGCGCGCCACACGACGTCTATGAATTGAGGGCGGCGAACGACACATTAATATGAATGATCTTTCGCCGACCCCATTTAGATACGGATATTAGTAGTCGTAGCTGATCCCGAACATGAAGAAGCGACCATAGCCTTCAATTTGGTCGGCAAATTGCGGCTCACCAACATAACGCTCATCTTTGAAGTCACTAAGATTATTGGCTTCTGCGAAGACAACAGTTGTGCCACCGCCAAACTCAAAGGGCAGTTCGTACTGGATCTTAGCATCAACGCGTTCAGTTTCACCCCAGAAGAGCGGCTCGCCAGGACCGGCTTCTGTCGTGGTCAACCATTCGTCGCGATACTGATAGGCGAGACGCGCGGACAGGCCAAACTTTTCATAGAAAATCGAAGCATTGTAGATCAGCTCCGAGGTTCCTGGGATGGCCAGCGTTTCGCCCTGACCGCCATTCGCGGTCGGCGCGAAGAACTCACTGTCAAGGAAGGTTGCATTGCCCGACACACCAAACCCATCAAACGGTTCTGGCAAGAAAGTAGCTTGGCCAAGGAAATTGATCTCCAAGCCGGAGAGTTCCCCGTCTTCACCGTTCAAGAAGGTGCTGGCGAGAACCTGCTCACCTGGATTGAAGAAATCGGAGAATTGAGATCCGTCCACAAGAGTGGCGCCTTCATAGATCACATTGTCGATGCTGCGATAGAACGCTCCGACGGAGAGGATGCTGGCCTCGTCGAAATACCATTCGAGCGACGCGTCGAAACCAATCGATTCTTCAGGGTCCAGGAAGGGGTTACCACCGGAAAGCTCTCGCTCAATTGGATCGATGTCTTGTGACGCACGGAGCTCTGCATAGTTCGGTCGGCTGATGCCGGTCGTTCCTGAGAAGCGAAGCTTTACATCGTCGCTCAGGTCGATGTTGACATGGACACTCGGCAAGACGTTCAAATAGTCATTTGAGAGCGTTTGCGTTGCATCTGAACCCGCCATATCCAAGGTAATGCCTTCGGTTGAGAAATCTGTTGATTCCACGCGAACGCCGTAGACCACATTACCCCAATCAAAATCAGTCTTCGCCTGCGCATAAACGCTGATCAGATCTTCTTCGAGTTCGATGATCTCATCTGGGGTTGGGACAGTCGGAGGTGTAACACCCGACGCAGCAACCAGGGCTTCATTGCGAAAGTAGTAAGCTGGGATAGTATTGTCGAAATCCTGTTCCCAAAGCTCTGTTGTAACAAAATCGCTGATGTTAACGGTCAAAGCATCTCCGGCGATAATCTCCCGTGCGTCGCCTGTGCCGGAAACTTCGCGTTTATCATAGGCTGCACCGAATTTGACTTCCGTGTCGCGGCCAAACAGTGTCATTTCGCGCGTGACATCGTTTTGCAGCAGGACCTGCTCAATCGTAGTGTCGTCGATCAACAGATTGAACAAAAAGTTCGAGGGATTGTCGTATGAGAGATCATCGAACAGATTTATCGGGGTTGTTGTGCCGGGGGCATAAGGGATCAGAGCTGGATCATTAATGTCTGTGATGTCGTAAAACGCATCGAACCCAGTGGTAGCTGTCCAGAATCCAAGCGGCAGCCAGCCATAATTGGTGCTTTCTGAATAGGTGAGGCGAGGCTCCATGATCCACTCGCCAATATTCAGATCGGCACCGATTGTGTTGGTGAAGGTCGCCGTCTCATATCGGCCGGACTGCGAAAGAGCTCTGGCTTCTACGCCTGTCACAATCCCGGATGTGCCAAGTGGCACGTTGGGTGTGCTGCCGGGCAAGTCACCGAAGTCGAAGTCGAATTGGTTACGCAATTCATTGTCGCCGAACTCGTAATAGAGCGTCGAAGCGAACACGCGATCGATCGCGTCGCTCTCCGGAAGAAACTCAACTTTACCTCCGTACGAGTAGGTCTCGCGCTCGCCGCCATATTGACGGAAATCGAGATTATCGAGTGTTCCGGCTTCGGGATCGATACCGTATTCGCGGTTGTCGACGATCCGTCCGCGCTCATCGGAAGAGGCAAAAGCCAGCACACCGAATTGTTCGTTCGAATAGGATGCCCGCAGACCGTAGCGCTCAAGATCCGCGTCACGCAAAGTCCGTTCACCGCGCGCATAGGTGCCGGCGAACCCAAAGCCTTCTTTATCGAAGGGGCTATAGGTTTCGATATTAATGTGACCCAGCAAGGCGCCGCCTGGCGTTGCCGGCGTGATTGCTTTCGATGCTTCAATCCGGCTGGTGATAATCGACGGGATTGAGTCAAAACGTGGGATCCGGCCATCATCCGCGCCAGGAACGAGAATGTCATCGAAAGAAATTGTGGTGTAACGGAAACGACCGCCACGGAAGTTCAGGAAGCGCGCTTCACCTTGGTCGCTCTCAACAGCGAGACCGGGGATGCGTGTCAGTGACGCCGCGAGCGTCGCGTCTGGGAAACGGCCAATTGTGTCGGCAGCAACAACGTCTAGAATGTTATCCGCGTTGCGCTTCGCCGCGAGGGCCGCAATCTGACTGTCACGGATCGGCGTGCCGGTGACAACGATAGTCTCCTGGCGGGCTTCTTCATCCTCCGCTGTTGTTTGCGCCGTCATAAGCGGCGCGGTTAGCAATGCTGTGCTTAGAATTAAGCTGGTTTTGAGAAATGGGATGCGCATGATGAGCCCCTCTTGCGTTTGAAATCCATGCAGGGCGCTATGCGCGCGCGCCCAAATCGCCAAGAAAAGGTTTCTTGACGAAACGGCGAAGAAATTATGACGTTGATCTAGTGGTCTGTTTTTTATTGCTTTTATTGCTCTGCGATTCTCGCTAAGCCCGGGCGAGCATCTAAACTTGGCGACAGGTGTGGCTATTGGGAAACGACAAATTCGCGCCTTGTCGAAAGGCAAATCGGTCGCATCACGCGTCCGCCCACATTGTTCTGGACAGGAAAACGGCGGCTGATATGAACGCGGCGAAGAGTGGAGGGATACGTTGTGCCTTTTGGGTATCGCGGTGTGGTCGCGGGACTTCTGCTATCGGTTGGACTTTGTGCCTGTGTTCCAGCGTCTGGCTCCAACGCGAGGGATGAGGTGGCCGGATCTTCAGACAAGTCCGCCATGGTGACGGCGACCGAGCGTCCGGTTCGCGTCCAATTCCGGGATCTTTTCACGGGCTTGAACCCAAGTGACCAGGCCATTGATCTTTCTGGATCTGAAATAGAGATTGTCGGCTATCTCACGCCGCCGCAATCATTTCCGTTCCGCGTCCTTGTTGGCCTGCCAAGCGAGACCTGCCCCTATTGCGAGCCACCGGAGGACGAGAACGACGACGTGATTCCCTTCTTGCTGGTTCTTGGCGATTTGGATGAGATGAATTTCAGTTTCCGCTCCCGATTGCGTGTTAAGGGTGTGCTCCAGGCGCGGCGTAACGCCGTAGGTCCAGACGGGCGAAAGCTGGAAATGCGCCTCATGGAGGCTGTTGTAGAGCCCGACGCGCGCTACATCGACCCTCGAGAGAGAACTCGCGACCGCATTGCCATGTCGGCACATGCGCCGACGCGTGGCGTTGAAGGTTCGGATAATTAGAGCCGCAACGATTCGAAGGTGAAGACCATGGCAAAAGCGCCGGACACGTCCAGTGATGAGATCCTTGGGATCTTTCCAACGCCGATCATGGTGTGCCGCGGTGTTGTCGACGCCGTCTTGGTGAAGGCCCTGATTGAGCAATTCAACGTATCAGAAACGGGCGCCAACAATCGTACCGCCCTATTGCAGCATACACCGGTGACCAGTCCGCATACTCATCCAAACTTTCAAGTGGTTTGCGAACGGGTTGCCGGTCCCGTTCAACGTTACGGAGCGACGATGCTCGGCGAGACATTGAAATGGGGCAT
Source organism: Pseudomonadota bacterium (assembly GCA_038527765.1). GTDB lineage: Bacteria > Pseudomonadota > Alphaproteobacteria > Caulobacterales > Hyphomonadaceae > Henriciella. Next base: position 26,579 of record JBCBFK010000006.1, on the reverse strand, counting down.
CAAGGAAATCTGGATGAACCGCATGGCGAAAGACGGGTCTCAGAAACTCCATAACCACGCGAACAGCTTTATATCAGGGGTGCTCTATCTGACGGACATTGCGGGTGTCTCGGCGACGATGTTCCATCGCAGTTCCGGCGCATCTGGATTTGTCATGGACAATATGAATGAGAACACAACGGTAAATGAATACAATGCACCGGTTTTCCGGGCGCCAGAAATGTCAGCTGGTGATGTGATCCTGTTTCCCAGCTATTTGATGCACGAAGTCCCGCCAAGCCCGGTCGATGGACGAATGTCTTTGGCGTTTAACGCCATTCCGGAGCGGATCGATAGCTGGGGCTATCGCCTATCATTTCGATAGCTTAGGCGATGAGTGATACCGCCAGGTACATGACACCAATCGCTGTAATCCAGCTGCTGACCGCGCGGGCTGCGATCTGTACCCAATCCGCCATCTCGGCAAGGGTGGCCACTGCTGCGATGAGAAGGATTATGAGTACCGAAGAGGTCGCAACGATCCCGCCGCCATATAGCAGCCAGTCAACACTGACCTCCCGGGCTGAGACCGCATTGATGAAGCCATGGACCACGGCCACCGCGCCGCCAAATGTTGCGAGGATAGCTGCAGGCAGGGGGCGTGCGGCAATCCCAACCAGTCCGGCAAGGATAAGCGTTAGGGCAATGGCTGGCTCCATCGCGATCTCGAACGGTGTGAAAGCGGCGAGCGCCACACCGGCGATGAGCCCAGCCGGTACGCCAAGCAGGATCCAGCGGGAAGCCTCACGCGGATGGAACGCTGCCAGGAGCGCAAGCCCCACCATGGCCGCCGCGTGTTCTGGCGCGCTGAGAACGTGCAAGGCGCCCGCATAGAAATCGCCGAATTCGACGCCGACTAAGTGCGCATGAGCAGGCTGGGCAACCAGGCCAACAACCAGAGCCGCCGCAAGGGGTTTCGCAACAGACCTAAGCAAGGCCAACGGCACCGACGAGATAATACAACCCGACAAGCGCGACGATCCCACCACAGCCGCGGACCAGCCAGGGACCCGCGGATTTCCAATCATTTAGCAGGCCAATTACGATGCCCGCCGCATGCAGCAGTCCAGTCGAGATCACAAAGCCGATGCCATAGGAGATCGGGCTTGCCGCCTCAGGCAGTTCCTGCCCGTGGGCGTACCCGTGAAAGATGGCAAACGCCGCGACGATTGCGACCGCCAACGCCGTTGGCACTCTAACCGCCAGAGTTGCGAGTAGACCAAGCACGACGGCTGAGGCGGCGATGCCAATCTCTACGGCGGGAAGCGGAAAGTCTGTCAATCCGAGAAGCCCTCCCATAACCATCATCAATGGAAAAGCGATCGGAAGCGCGTAGATCAGTGGACGACCGAGTTGCGCCCCCCACAGCCCGACGGCGACCATGGCCACCAAATGGTCTGGCCCCATGATCGGATGCAGGAGACCGCTTTCCAGGCCGCCTGCGACTCCTTCGGAGCTATGGGCGTGGGCTATGCCCGCGGCGCAGCTGGCGAAGATCAAGGCCGTGGCGAGTTTGCGAGTGTGGGTCATAAGATTAAAAGCACTTCTATCCGTTGAAAAAACCAGAAGGCCCCGAGGCTGCCAATGGTATAGGCGGCGAAGGCCGGCCCCTGGTTAGACAAGCTTACGCGCATCGATCGCAGGGCCCAACCAAGGGCTAGAACAATTAAAACGAATGCGATTTGGCCAATCTCGACGCCGAGATTGAAGGCGACCAGCGCCCAAGGCACAGCGCTGACTGGAAGGCCGAGCGAGATCAATGCGTTGGCAAAACCAAATCCGTGGAGAAGGCCAAAGAAGAATGATACCGCCCAGGGATGTCGAAGCGTGAATGTGCTCCGCCCGGCGCGGAGGTTGATGATCTCGACGCCGATATAGACGATCGACAAGGCGATCATGGCGCTCACGAAAGTCTCCGGCACGCCGATCCAGCCAAACGTGACGGCCGCCAGAGTGAGGCTATGGGCGATGGTGAACGCGGTAATCGTCTTGAGCAGCATACCGGGGGTGCGGGCGATATAGATCAGGCCGAGCACGAAGAGCAGATGATCGATCCCCAGCAAAATATGACCAATCCCGATCCGAACATAGGACGCCACAATGTTGGATATGCCCGCCCAGCCTTCGGCATCATAGATCTGGTCGACGACAATAAATGGTTGCGAAGGGGTCAGCGTGTAGACGGAGGTCTGACCTTCCAGGCTGCGGATCTTGAACAACGCCGCCGATTGTCCTGATCCAATCGCTTCGAAGCCGATCTGCCCAACCAGACCACGATCGCCGCAAAACAGCTGAGGTTCGTCGTAGGTGCAATGGTCGGGAAAGATCGGTTCGAGCGCCGCATTGCCGTCTACGGTCGGTCGCAATTCCCAGCTCACCGTGTACTGCCCCTCAGCAAATTCACTAATCCGAAGCACCGCCAGTTCAGTGACATGAGCCATGGCTTGTGCGCCCAGACTCAAGGCAAGGAGAAAGAGAATGAGCGGTCTCATCGCTCTGCCCCCTCATCCTCCATAGCCGATCCCTCGGATGTCGATCTGTCTGAGAGTAAAGTCGGTTCGTATGAATAGGTCTCGACCGGGTAACGTGCGAGAAGCGCGCGCATCACCCGATCTTCTTCTTTGTTTCGCTCTGCTTCGACCCAGTCGCCATGTATCGCGGCGCGCACCGTATCGAAGTCTTGCATAACCCGGTCAGTGGACCCCAGATATTTCACAACTTGCCATCCCTGCGGCGAAGGCAAGGGTGTCCATTCATCCAAGGTCAGTTGTTCAACAGAAGCGACAAAGACCTCATTCAGCAATTCCACCATGAGTGCACGAGGCCGGTTTTCAAATCGAGCAAACGGCGCAACAGGTCGCGAAAGCCGTGCACCGGCCGCATCCGCCGCATTGGCCGATTTCGCCACTTCAATAGCTTCGGACTGAGAATCCGTATCCAGCCCGATTACAACAAAGCTTATCAGGGCTGGGATCGCATAGTCCGCTTTTCTCTCCTCATACCAGGCACGGAGCTCCGCATCGGTCGGGGGCTGGATGACGATCCCACTGTTCATCATCAGCCGCATTCTCTGCACCATCCGCTCTCTAAGCATCTGGTCGCCATGATCGAGTTCTAGGTGCTTGGCTTCCCTGTAGAGGGCTTCGTTCAAAATATGGACACGCACCAAACGGTCCATTTCGGTTTTTGTCGGCAGTCGTTGGCGGTTGGTTTCAAAGATTTGCGCGAGTTCCGCCTGCGTGGCGGCATCAATGCGGATAAGGTTCGGATCCTCTTGCGGTTCTGAGACGAGCCGCGAGACGCCGAGTAGGACCAGTCCGATGACTGCAAAATGCAGAAGCGGCTCTTTTAGCACGTGCATCAACTTGTTCATTCGAACCCCAGAATGAAATCCTACACTTGTTCAATCGAGTGTCGGCATAGTGCTGCCTTCAACGCAGCCCAAGCGAAGGTTTCGTGACAGCGTAGCGACGGATTAGTCCGGCTCATCGAACGGTTTGCGGTCTCAAAACGACGGACGCTTGAAAGCCACCTAGCAGTTGCGATTGCTGAATGCCCGGAGAGATCAGGAACAGTCTTCACACAGAGAAAGCGTCGCAAATCCTTCAAAAAAAGTTTGCAAAATTGGAGATGACTTTGCCGTCCCACGCCCATACGCCTTGCACAAAGTAGGTGCGAAGACTCTCAGCAAATCGCTGACCATAAAAAATCATGGGGGCTTTCATGACAGGGTTTCAGAAACAATCCGTTCGGTTGCTAGGTACCGCCGGTGCGGCAGCGCTCATCGCGGGCTCGGCGATCGCTCAAGATATCTCTGCAGCAGAAGCCAAGGTTGAAACCCTCGCTGAAAGAGGCGGTTACCTCGCCGGAGACAAGCACAATCATAGCACCTGCTCCGATGGGGCAATGGCGGTTCAAACAGTCGTCTCTGAGTCACTGACCACTTATGGCCTCGACTGGTTTGCTCAGACAGGCCACGGCGGCTCATTCGACCGGGACTGCCGGTTCAGTGATCCCGAGTATGATGGCTCCGAAACGGGATCGGGTGCTTTCTGGGTCGACACGGTTGGCGAAGAGAACATTAAGGGCGACAAGAATGAGGGCCGAATGTGGCGCTGGCAAATCCTCAATGAGTTTTCCTACGACTTACAGCGCAGCGCCCGCGATCTGGCAGGCAAGGCCGCCTGGCTCGGCATCGAGCACAACGCACCTGGCCACGAGCACGTTTCCATGGCCATCCTCGACGGCCAATTCGATACGCCCGGACACTCCTATCACACAGGCCAATTCGATTATCTATTCGACCGCAATGACCGCGATACGTCCGGTGGGGAAGAGAATGATTTCGAGAACCCCGCCAATCGCGGTATCCCAAAGCCTGGCGTGATCGATGGCGTATTTGACAGCGAAGCCGTCACCGGACTTGCTGGTCGCGACGTTTCTGTCACGGCTGTGCGCTGGCTCGCTGAGAATTTCGGCGACAGCGCTTATTACGTCCCCGCTCATGTCGAACGTCAAGGCGGCTTTGTCTCCGATGACAATCGCGGCTGGAACGTTGAAGACTTGCGCGAACTATATGATGCAGGGCTTCTAACTGAGGGCCACGCGGCTGGCACCTCGATCGTGTTTGGCGGGGAACTGCTTCCAGGACATCAGTTCGCAAGCGGAGGTCGCGGGTCCTATAAGGTCTCCCGTCCGTCCTCCGGCTTCGGCACCTACGGGGGAGCTGGCGCATATATCGGCGCAGAAGTTTCGCGGGCTGGCTTCGACTTTGACGGCGAAATGGCGATCACCAATGCCCGCCTGACGGAAATACGTGATGAGTTTAACGCCTTGTTCGACAACCGTCTGACCCAGCCGTCCGGTGCCGACCAGTATGATCAACTCAATGCCTGCGCCGATTGTGAAGACGCTGCGCCAGAGGGCGTCTCCACGTCGTCGCGTGAGCAATTTGTTTTGGGCCGTCCAGGTCTCGCCACGATGTGGGATGCCCTTTTGGGCGAGGGTCGCAAGTTCTTTGCTTTCACATCGTCCGACTGGCACAATCGGGGGGCCTTTGGCCCGTTCGAGCCGCAATCGACGCTCGACCCTTGGCCAGGCGAGTATAACAAGGTCTATGCTTACGCCCATGCCGAAAGTGCCCCGACTCTTGCGGCGAGCCAATCCATCGTTGACGGTATGCGAAACGGCAACGCGTTCGCCGTTTTGGGGGACCTGATCGACGAATTCTACTTTGTGATGTGTCAGGGCTCTCGCTGCGCGACAATGGGTGAAGAGCTCGTCGTGCATGACTATGGTGGAGACGTGGTGTGGTACGTGAAACTTCGTGACCCCGCCGGCACGAACTTCTCGCCATACACGTTCAGTAACCCGTCGCTCCTCCAGCTCGGCATCAATATCCCGATGAACGAACCAGTTCTTGATCATATCGACATTATCCGCGGTGAAATTTCCGGTATGATCGAGCCAACTGATCCGGAATTCTCCAACAATGTATCGAACCCAACAGTGGTATTATTCGATCGCGTGTACCGCGCTGACTTCACCACCGATGGTGAGTACCTCATAGCCTCCGGAACAATCCCGCATTCGGACTTCTCCACTGACCAGTATTTCCGCATCCGCGGAACGAATATGCCCGTTGGCACCCCGAACGAAACGGATGCGGATGGCAACCCCCTGCTAGACGACTATTCCGCGCTTATCCCATGCACTGCGGAGCCCGAACAAGTACCGACCGCCATCGAGCTCGATCCGCGGTTTTCGCCATTCTTCAAATCGCGCGAAGCGACGGGTGGACGCGGCGGCGGTGCGCCTGGCGCTTTGTTCGACCCGACGGCTTGTCCGGAACACCTGCCGGTCGATGAAAATGGCGTGAAATATCTGGATGCCGATGTCGAGGCCTGGGCCGATCTTTGGTTCTACGCAAATCCGATCTTTGTAAACGTGAAATAATTCGGAGGTGGCGGTGCAGTTTGCAGACTAAGTGCGAACTTCAATCTGAACTTACTCCACCCACGGTTTAACGCCATTTCACCAGAACCGATCCTCTTTAAAAATACGGGTCAGTTTTTGTGAGGCAGACCAGATTGCTCATCACCAGAGGCTTAGATGGGGCGAATTTAAGCCACTTGTAGACAACCGAGCACGGATATTTTGGACCCTAAGCAGCCTTATCCAGGAATAGCTCTTAACGACCTCTCCCGATGTCGCTGCAGATAATAGCAGCGGACAGCGGCTCGGCCGCGAAAACCGCACAAGACCTTGCTAGTTAATTGTCGAGACCTATTCACTAGGCTCCCCAGTTACAAGGTCCATCTCTCTCGCCAATGTTGTGATAAGAGTGTTCGCTTTGATCAGCGACCGCTGATTCTGCTCGTGCTGTTCATTCCATTCTTCGGTGCTCGCAGCTTTTGCTTCAAGCGCAACGATTGCAATATCTTGGTTTTCCAAGACCTCTTCCCAAGAAAAGAAAAAAAGCTCGTCCGCGGTAGACTTAGAAGATAGTGCTTCAAGCTTGGCTATTTGGACTCTCATTTGAGCGATGAGTGTGACCGTCTCACGATTATAGCGTTCGTAAGCACGACGAAACCGCTCCTCATTTTCCGGTAGTTTGGACCCAAACCATGAGACATCTAATGCTACCGTTTCGTAGGTGAGAAAGGTTTGTGCGATGTCTTCCCAAAGGGCTTGTTTGGCATCTTGAAGCGATGCTTCTTGAATCTGCTGTGTCTGCAATCGCATTTGCCGGTTTTCAATCTGACCGTTGATGAACATCATAACAATTGGAATCAAAATGCCCGACAATAGAAGCAAGATGACCTTCTCAGCGAATGGCGACCAAAAATCCCGCATGGCTCTTTTTTTCTGAGAATCCATTTTGGCCTCCAGTATTCGGTCACTCCACTAGGATTAACTGATAAATCAAGCCGGATGACAAAGCTATTACCGATAAAAATTCGCGCTATTTCAGAAAGTTCTTAAGTTGTTTGTATGGCCTTCTGCGGTTCGCACCTGAGCTTGATGCACAAAGATAACCGCTATGCAGTGACGCAACCATTCGACTACCTTTGGTACTATTCCGTTCTCAGCGAAAAACTGTCAGAATTACAGCGACCGGTTTAGGGCGTTCTAAGCCTTTGAGCTAATGCCTGCTTTCGCTCGCACCAGTGATTCATCTGGCATTTCCTCGCAGACTCGATAGAGTATTGTGCTCCACGAAGAACAAAGCTCAGAATGAGGTTGAAGTGTCCAAGAACGAGAAAACATCGAGGAAGGTAGCTACAATTGCTGCCAAAGGGCTCAAATCGCCCGAGAAGCTAACAAAAGCGGAAATCAAAGCGCTGGCGGCATCAGCGCTCACCCAAGCACCAGATAATAAGAAACCTGCTAAGAAAACAACGGCGAAGAAAGAAACTACCAAAAAAACACCACCCAAGAAAGCTGCTGCTAAAAGGCCCGCAGCAAAGGCTGCTAAGAAGCCGGCTACAAAGAAAGCACCAGCTAAGAAAAAGGCGACATCAAAGTCTAAGAAAAAATGACTTAATGGCACTTTGCTTCAACAATTGAGACTGATGTGAACTGACATCGCACCTCGTCAAACCGGCGCAGGTCAGAGTATAGATCGATCATGTATTCCATGGATCATTTTCGAAGTGATTTGATCGAGCTCCTGCGCTTGGAACTACGCTCAAATTATCAACAAAATGAAATTGATCAGTTGAACCTGCTCGCCAGGAAAATTCGACACAAACTCAGCGATTGCGATTTTGAGAGCGCTTTGACCCTTGAGCTTTGGGAGAGCCTATCCGGTTTTGAGTTAGGACAGAATGATCCGAACTATCGCACGAAAGCAGCTGAAACTGCCTTGGCTGAAATCGAAGTGTTGAAGATAGAACAGTAGATCTTACAAGAAATCTCCGCGGAAGTTTTCACGCAAGATCTGCCTCGCATTTTACGTCTGATTTAGTTCGCTAAGCAAAGTTGATATGATTAGACGTCAAAGCGCCCCAGTTTTTACCAGCATACTATTTGGGCTTCGCCAATTGGAGTTGCGGACCCAATAAAGAAACTCCCATTGCGCTTGAACACCGAAACCGCTTTGTTCTCCGAGACAAAGTGGAAGCCCACGGTCCGAGTCTCTCCAGGTTTGAATTCTTCCAGGCCCAGCTGAAGCCAAGCAGTTTGTCGATGGAACTCGCCATCGACCTCGGCATAACACACATTCAGATCGCCTTGCCGAATGACTTTCGTGTTTCGACCGGTAGTTTCACCATACAATCGAACTTCCGCGATTAAGGTAGGTTTCAGATATTTTGGTCTTGAGCAATTTTCCACAATGCGCATTTACTCGAAAAATCTACATTCACAACGCTTTTGTGAACAAAACCCAAAACGGTCAATGGTTTAATGCAACGCGATTTACATTTTGGGGAAAAGCTCATGGCAGCTTTCCCTTACCCGCAGCCATGGCGGGCATTCGCATGCTCCACCGTGGCAACAGGCGATCTGTACGATGCCTTTGACTTGGATAAATCTGAGACGGGTAAAAAGCGGCTAACCAATGGAGAGGTTGTAGGCACAGCTAATCGGAGGTTTGAGACGACCGGTCCATATCGCGACAAAAATAGCCTGCGTTAGCCGAACCGCGTCCCTTTCTATTAAAAAGAGAACGTCAGCTGCGCGTACCCGAATGCTGTCCCATCGCCATCGGGGCCATCACGGACGTTTTTAGGAAAATCTCCATAAATCAAGCCCGAGGCGCCGAGTTCTAGCCGCAAACGATCTGGCACCATCCAATATCGCGCGCGGGCGTCTAAAACATGACCTATAAAATCGCCGGACTGTCCGGTCGGATCTCGGCGTCGCGCGATCACCCAGGAATCTGTTTCTGAAGCGAGATAAGCGGCGTGGTAGTAGAATCGCCCATCCCATCGGTTGTTCGGTTTGACCTCTACCCTAAACCCTGGTGCGTTCAGATTAGCAGGCGTGAGCGGGCCGTGAATGGACGTATTATTAAGATCGGATCTGCGCGCTCCGAAAAGGCGCTCGTGTTGATCAAACTTTAGATCGTTCGGATCATCGTCTCCGCTTGCCCAATAATACTCAAGTGCCAGTCGCGGCTGCCATGGCATGTCAAAAGTGTACCCAAATTCGGCGTGAAGCATTGAGGCGTCGACATCAAGGCTTTGAATATCTGCAGGGTTACTGGAGGCGTAGCGCGTTCCATGACGCGTCGCGCCTTCTAGATCTACGTCCCATCGACCGACTTTAGGCCCTCGATACAGGCGGAAGCCGGGCGCGATATAGGAGCGATCTGGCGTTTGAAAGGTCTCGGTATCGCGCTCATCGAGACCATACACAAAGACTTCACCCCAGAGATCCGGCGCCAAATTCGGCAAGATGTCAGCACGCCGATAGTGCAAGCCATAAATTCGGCGTTCCCACTGTTCTTCGTCACCCGAGAGCTCATTGTCATCTAAGGCCGGTCTAGAATTTGGAAACCGCGCCGTTGGCACAACGTAAATGGCATGTAGTTCGTCACCGCGACTGTTTTCGGAGCGAAAGTTCACTCCGGTATAGGACTTGATCACATTCGCAAAATCAACGCGCTCAATCTGACGCTTGGACCCGATTGAGACCGTTTGCCGCCCTATCGTCATTGTGCTGCTTGAGCCCGGCCCAAGCAGTCCCGGTAAACTGTCAATTCGGCTATAGAGTTGAAGAAAATCCAGCGGATTTGCGATGCTTGATCCGAGTGGTGTTCCGTCATCGCCGAGGTATGTCCGACTATCTTGTAGCTCAAAGCCAATGGACACAGGTCCAGTATCTGCTTCGACCAAAAGCAAGCTTCGAAAGAGCAGGAGTTGATCACTGCCGGATCGATTAGCCCGAAACTGCCCCTCAAGGCTTTCATAACGCACGCGGGTTTCACCCTCCAGCTTAAGCCAATCGGGTGTGTTCAGGACCTCTGCTAAGCGACCACTGCTTTGACCTAAAGCGTCTGTCGTCGAGAGACAGGTGGCGGCGATCAGCAAAAACGTACGAACGTTCATATCAGCAGCGCACAGACTGGATCGCGTCCAAAATCGGCGCGCAGACTTCGTCGCGTCCTTCGCAGCAGTCTTCAATCAGATATAAAACGAGCTCATTTAGCGCCGGTAAGTCAGCATTATAGACGATAGAGCGTCCACTTCGATAGCTCGTAACTAAATTCGCTGAAGACAGGATACTGAGCTGAGCCGAAAGTGTATTCGGGGGAATCTTTAACCGTCGCGCGAGGTCTCCCGCGGAGATTCCGGGCTGACCGACCTTCACAATCTCCCTGAACGCTCTCAGGCGCCCTTCATGCGAAAGACCGGTCAATCGCGCGATAGCATAATTTATTTCCATATTTCTTGAATTATCGAATTATCATTTCCCGTCAAGAAATGTGCGCCATAAGCTCTTGGCTAGATCTATTTCAGATCATTCACGCCAGGGTAGTCGGCCGAGTTATCAAACAAACGCTCGCTCATAGTTGAGGTCGACCCGCGCGTGATTTGTTTAACCCCATCGGTCTTGCGCATTTCGAAATCATCGTAGAGCTCATCGAGCGCGGTCCTCGCTTCATAGCTGAGCGTATCACCGTCGACTGTGATTATCTGAAAGAATTGGGTGTTTTCAGCACGGCGCGCCAAAGCTACACCTTCGTCCACATACATATCCCATCCATCTTCCTGAAAATCATATTGTTTCGGACCGCTGACCGAGTTGACGAACATAATATTCACTTGCCCGCCAGAATCTTTCCAACCAAGCCGTTCAGGCGTTTGTCCGATCGCTCCGCGCGCATAAGTGTGATCATGGCCTTGCAAGACCAAATCAACATCATGACGCTCTAGAACAGGTAACAAAACAGCCCGGCGGTCAGCGCTATCGCGACCTCGCCCCGAAGAGAAGATTGGGTGATGCATGGAGACGATTTTCCATGTTGCGTCACTCGCTGCCAATTGCCGATCAAGCCAGTCGGCTTGGATCTCAATTTGGCTGTTCTGCGTCGACAAGATGAAGACATGTAAGTCTTCAGAGTAGCGCATATCATACACAACTTCGTGGAGATCTTTAGGCAACTCCGCCTCGACAGGTAAAGTAAATTGTGGACGCCAGAAGATCGAAAGGACACGGTCGGTCTGGTTGGGCGACAAACCGAGGCGGGCATATTCATGATTACCTGCGACGGGGAGCGCCGGGATCATTCCGTGAATATGGCTGACCGCCTTGAACCACTCGGCCCACTCAAAATCGCGGGAGGCACGGTTAACAAGATCGCCGGCGTGAAGAATGAAATCGGCGTCTGGCGCGGCGGCGTACGCGGCGCGGATCAGGCGAGACCAATGTGACAGTACGCCGTTCTGAGCGTCGCCGACATAGACGAACTTTACCGGTCCAGATGCAGCGGCTGTCCGCGTTTGGAACCACTCACTCCAGGCCCCGTGCTTACCGCGTACGCGATAGGCGTACATCGTATCTGGCTCCAGATTGGAAAACGTGACGGAATGAAAATGCGCGGCTGGAAGACCCGCATTCATTGGCTCGGCATAAACTGTTCCCGCAAGCTCTGGCATCGCGGGATTGAGAGGCTCTGTGCGCGCGGAGACCGTAATTGCGTCCAAATCGAACCGCGCATCGTCCGTTGCAATAGCAATCTGCGCGATCGTTTCAGTAACGGTTTCGTCGGTACGCCACGTCACTGAAAAGCGACTCTGCGGTTGATCGGCGAGCGTCACAACAATGCGGTCCGGCCAACCGGTCGCTTTCTGCCACGGCGGCATCGTGTCACCATGGTGCCCGCCATGCGCATGAGCTGAGCCGAACATCAAAGTTAGAAAAAACGTCAAAACCAAAATCGCGCGCATGACTATCGAGCCTCTCATCTTTGCTTAAGCGTGTTTCGGAGACGCAAGGCGCTTTCCGACCCTTTCGGTCAGCCCTAATGGAAGCGTGTGAATGTGATTTGTCATTTCGCTCAGAAATCGACGACAAGCGTGCCGATTTGTTGATCTGTGAAAGGTCATCCCCGGGTGGCAGACCGTTCAAGGATTGATCTTTTTCTCCTGAAACTTGACCTTTAAATAATGTACATTCACTTCGTTCGTCATCTGCCCACAGTTCAAGATCCGAGTAGCCCATCGAGAGACTGGCTACTCGCCCCCGAGATAACAGCGCACGAAACGATGCTCACGAAGCGTCTGCGCCAGATTAGGTTCGATGCTCTGCTGACCAGCACAGAACCGAAGTCTCAAAACAGCGCAGCTCGCCTGTTTCCTGAAGAACTTCATTACCTTGCGGACTCGAGACTAAACGAACTCTCACGAGCGGGGTTTATTGAGGATTATGTCGGACAGATAGAGCGTGTCTTTGCAAGGCCAGAACAACCCATCAATAATTGGGAACCCGCTGCAGTCTGTCTCTCTCGGGTCTTACACCTCATCGAGGAGCTCCTTTCGAAGGAAAACCAAGAAGTCGGGCTCGTTGGACACGGATTACAAGCCGCTTTGCTTCGCGCTCACGCCTTGTCTCAATCGCAGGCGAGGCTGGAGGATTGGCAACGGATCCAAATGGCCGATTACATGCATCTCTCGGTTTCAAAAGAGATGAGGTTTGAGCTGATAGAAGACTTTGCGAACTTTCGAACACCATAAAAACCCACGACCGATGCTTATCCACCACCAACGGTCTGAGGTCCGGCAGAGACCTTGGCCACGACCTGATTTTGATAGGCAGAACGTTCCCGCAAGCGCGCGAGCCAGGCCCAAGTCGATGGGAGCGTGCTGGGTTTCACCTCTTCGGGGCACCGCCATAGGCGATGGCCCCAAACGCCGAGCGCAAAATCGGCAGCGCTGATCTCTGCGCCCATCACGAAATCCCGATCAAACAAACGGCGCTCTAGGATCTTGAGGACTGGCATCGACTGCTCAACAGCTTCGGCGATCTCATGCGCCGTTGCGGAAACCGGTTTATAAGCTTTTCGGATTGAAGAGACCGCCGATTGCAGCGCCCCAGCCCAATCCATCCAGGCTTCTAGATGGGCCCGCTGAAATGGATCTTCCGGGACAAAGCGCGTTTCTGGATCGATAGCGCATAAATACCGAATGATCGCATTCGATTCCCACAGGCTCTCGCCGTTCTCAAAACGGATCGCCGGGATTTTTCCAGAGGGGCACATGGCACGGTAATCCGCATCATCATTCCCGCCAAATGCGCCGCCCCAATCGACACGCTCATGCTCGAGATTGAGCTCTTCGAGCGTCCACATGACGCGCGCCACAGCGGAACTATCTGGGCGACCATAGACCTTGATCATCGCTTACGCCCCCGCCCCAAAATCTTGGATGGCATCGGCAAGGCGCTCATGGTCACCGCCTTGAAAATAGAAAGCGCGCCAGCCTAAAGCCTTCGCCGCCTCGACATTTTCTGCTTTATCGTCAATCAAAAACAGGTCCTCCCCTCGAGCGCTCAGCGCGCTTTCAATGGTCCGAAAGAACGGCTCTTCTGGCTTTTTATGCCCCATCGGACCGGCCGCAAAAAAATGGTCCATGCGCGCTTCGAACTTCATCTCATTACGAATATATGCCAGGCGGCGGGCTTCATTATTGGTCGCGAGCACATTGATGAACCCAGCCGTTCGCGTCTCATTTAAAAGCTGGATGGTCCGATCGTCCGGTAAATTGTCCTTTCCGAACCAATAGTTCAAAAATGCGGTCGGCGTGATGGCGCAGTCTGCCTGCTCGATCCACTCAGCTACCAAATCGATCAAGTCGCGCTTGCCAATGAGCACGTCATCAAACCTTCCACTCCGAAAGACGTATTTCGAAAATGCTTCGGCACTCACGCCGATATCGCGATCAAATGTGGCCTTCCAGACGAACGTACCGTCGATAAGATTGCGGTTGAGCACGCCGTCAAAATCCCAAGCAATAATCTTTTGGGTCATTGATGTTCCTCAAACAAGCACGTCAGTCTGCATATCGTGCAACGCGCGATAGATGCCGTTTTGATTGCGAAGAAGATCGCTGTGAGACCCCTGTTCGACAATCGAGCCATTCTCGAACACCAATATCCGATCGACATCTCGAACCGTTGAAAGACGGTGCGCAATGATGATCGTCGTGCGCCCGCGCATAAGTTCAGACATAGCATCCTGAATTTGCTTTTCGGTAATCGTGTCGAGACTGGAGGTTGCCTCATCAAAAATCACAACAGGTGCATCCGCCAGAAATGCGCGGGCAATTGCCACGCGCTGGCGTTCGCCGCCTGACAATTTGATGCCGCGTTCGCCAACCAATGTATCAAGCCCGTATTCCAGATTGGTGATAAACTTATCGGCGCGCGCTTTCCTCGCCGCCTCTGCGATTTCGTCAAAGCTCGCGTCACGGCGAGCATAAGAAATGTTCTCAGCCAGCGACCTGTGAAATAGCAGCGGGTCTTGTGGCACAAGCGCGACTGCGCGGCGCAACGATGCTTGCGTGACCTTATCGATGCCTTGCCCATCGATCCGGATCTCTCCTGAGTCGATATCGTATAGGCGCTGGATCAGTTTGACGAAGGTCGATTTACCTGCACCTGAGGCGCCGACCAAGCCAATCTTCTCTCCAGGCCGAATATCAATCGAAAATGACTCATAGATCGGGTGCGATGACTGTCCGTACGTGAAGGTAACATTGTCAAACTCGATCCGGCCGCCGGCGGGTTGGATATCTGGCGCCTTGTCCAAGTCTTTGACTTGAGGCGGGCGTTTATGAAAATCGACGACATCGGCAAATTCACTCGTGGTGCGCTGCAATTGTCGGATGTGATCGCCGACCTGACGCAAACGTCCGCCCAACATGAAGTTGACCGTCAACACGAACGTCACGTCGCCCGGGCTTGCTTGCCCGGCTTTTGCAAGTTCGATCAAAACAAAAATTGTTGAGAGCTGGAGCCCTATCCAAAGCAATTGCTGGATGGCTGCAAGATCTTGCCCTTTATTCCAGGAAGTCTCGGCCAGTCCCGACCACCGTCCAACTACCCCGCGAAAACGACTGTCTTCCCGGTGCTCCGCGCCAAACGCTTTGACCGCAGCGTTGTTAGTGATGCTATCGGCAATCGAGGCACCGATCGCACTGTCAGCTTCAGCGGATTTCACGTTCGCTGGACGGACATATTTGATCGCGAGCCAGGTGGAGATTGAAATGTATATTAAGACAGTGACTAGGAAGAGGATCCCGACAATCGGAAACCGCAATAACATGATCAGTGTAATCCCGCTGACCACTAATCCGAGCTGGAGGAAGTGGATCCAGAAAATATCTGATATGCCGTCATAAGCCCATTTGCCTCGGGTGATCTTTCGCACCGTAGCCCCTGCAAACGTGTTCGCGTGCCAGTCCGAGGAAAACCGCTGAACGCGTTCGAATGTGTCGGCCAACAGCTCACGCATATTGGCTGCCGCCATGTGATTCCAGACCCGCGAGTGAATCCAACGCAGTGTAAATCCGAAGACCCCCGCAGCCGCAAAAATCAACAAGGCCATATGGGCCGATGACATATCGCCATCACCCACAATGGCTTCAACAATCCGGTCGACCATCGCGCCCGCTGCCATTGGCATGGCGATATCTGCCGCCACCATGCCGACAATGATCAACATAGACAGGCCAAAGTTGACTGGGCGGCGCATCCAATATTGGCCCAGCAATGCAAACATATCCCAAGCGCTGGTTTTCAGCCTGGGATACGGTCGCAAAGGTCCGCGCGTCGATACTGCAGTTTGGGGCTCGGCACTCATAGCTCGGTCGATGCTCTATCTTGCTGCAATTGGTACAGCGCACGATAGCGACCATTGGCAATCTTTATCAGCGACTGATGATCGCCTTGCTCAACAATGCTGCCTTTGTCGAAAACCAGAATGCGATCTACGTCGCGAACCGTTGAGAGCCGGTGCGCAATGATAATCGTTGTGCGCCCTTTCATAAGCTCTGCCATCGCATCTTGGATGTGATGCTCAGTGATTGTGTCGAGGCTAGAGGTTGCCTCGTCAAAAATCACAATTGGCGCATCGGCCAAAAAAGCGCGAGCGATGGCAACGCGCTGGCGCTCACCGCCAGAGAGTTTAACCCCCCGCTCGCCGACCAAAGTCTCGTAGCCCAAAGGAAGCGCATCGATGAATTCATCGGCATAGGCTCGGCGCGCCGCTTCCTTGATTTCTTCGCGCGTCGCATCTGGACGCGCATAGGCGATATTTTCCGCAAGCGATCGGTGAAACAGATGCGGGTCCTGCGGCACCAAGGCAATCGACTGGCGCA
This sequence comes from Pseudomonadota bacterium, assembly GCA_038527765.1. Lineage (GTDB taxonomy): Bacteria > Pseudomonadota > Alphaproteobacteria > Caulobacterales > Hyphomonadaceae > Henriciella. The sequence continues at coordinate 10,215 of JBCBFK010000006.1, read as the reverse complement.
GGGACGCTTGCGCGACTTGCGAAATATCACTGCCATCGATCCGGATTGCTCCGCCATTAACATCGTAAAGGCGCTGGATCAGTTTTACAAAGGTTGATTTTCCTGAGCCAGATGGCCCAACCAGGCCAACGACCTCACCCGCAGCAATCGACAAAGAGAAGTCTTGATAAAGCTGAGAAGCACCATCTTCATAGCCAAAGCTGACTCTTTCAAAATCGATCCGTCCCAAATCAGCCTTGAGCGGCTGAGCGCCTGGAATATCGGCAATCTGAAGCGGGCTTTGAACGATATCGACGATATCCGCGATCTCGCTAAAACTTTGCTGCAGCATCCGAATGTGATCGCCAATCGCTCGGAGATAGGAGCCGACCAAAATGTTCGCCGTCAGAATGAAGGTGACATCGCCAGGTGTTGCGCGTCCGGATCGCACCATCTCAATAAAGGCAAGCACCATAAAAAACTGAAGCACAGCCCAGATGATCTTCTGAATGAAGAACATATCGGCGCCGCGGTTCCAGGCGACCCGGCAAAAGTCACGCCAACGTTCTGTCAGACCAAAGAACCTGTGATCCTCGCGGTCCGCTGCACCAAATGCGCTGACAGCGGGATTATTCATAATCGTGTCAGCCATCGACGCGCCGATCGCGCTGTCCGATGTCGCCGCCTTGATATTCATGGGGCGCACGTAATACGTCGCGATGATCGCAGCCGTAATCGTATAGAAGATAACGACTGCCGCGAACATCAGGCCGATCAAGGGAAACCGATAAGCGATGAGGGCAGTCAGCCCGACAATGCTCAGGAAGATGGGGAAGAAATTATTCCACAAAATGGTCGTCATAGAATCGAACGCCCATTTTCCACGAGTGAGCTTGCGAACGGTCGCGCCCGCAAATGTCGTGGCATGCCAGTCCGCCGAAAACCGCTGAACCTGACCGAAGCCATCGCGCAGCAAGTGATCCATGGATTTGGTCAAAAACTGATGCAGCAGATGAAACCGAATCCAACGAAACAGATGAAAGGCAACTGTCGCGCCCGACAACATAAAGAGAGCCTGATAGGCAGGTCCAAAGGTTGCTGTCTCATTCAACGCGGCGATCACGCGGTCGACAAGCAAGCCAGAACTGATCGGAATGGTGAGGTCGATCAATATCTGAATCACGATTACACCGAGAACCGTGCCTAGCAGCGCCTTTTGCTGCCCCCAATAATATGCGCACAATCCGATCACTTCGCGCCAATTGACCGGGCGTTTTCGCTTAGCGCGATTTTGCACGTTGGATGCGATGCCTGTTCCGTCTGCCATCACGCGGCCTCGACCGAGATATCGGCGACCAGCGCGGCGTGATCGCTTGGATACTCGCCATGCGGGCCGCAAGGAGAAAGGAGAGCAGGAAACCGCCTCTTGAGCCGGGCCTTTAGATGTTTGCCCGACTTGACCTGTATGTGATCGATGCGCCGCGGGTCTGGAATCGAGCCAACGCGTTCGCCGATGAACGTGCCGCCTGGATCCTCTTCCACGGGTTCCGCCCAATCAAGTTCTACAAGAGCCTCCAAGTCCTCAGAGCCCCAAACCGCATTAAGATCGCCGCAAAATATGGTTGGATCTGTTTCAACGCGAAGGCGATCGGCAAGTTGCCTGGCCTGAGCTCGCCGGCCAAGTATCCCTGATGTGCCACGAATATGCGTGAAGTGAGTATTCACCACGCTTACCGAAACACCTGGATCAAAATCCAAATTAAGACGGAGCGCCCAACGATCCGGGTCTAAAGAGTGCGATACGAGCTTTACATCTCGCCGCTCTTTCAGGGTGGCATTCGATAGGATGGCAAGGTTGGACCATGACCGATGATCTTTGCCTTGAAAAGATCTGATCTTTTCTCGCGACCGAAGCACATGCACGCGCAAGCCGAGGCGTTTGGCGAGTGTCGCTACAGTATCGACGTTTGCCTCAAGACACTCAAAGGCCTCTTGCAAACATACAATATCGGGCGCAAGGGCGCTCAGCCCATGTGCCATCCACTCTAAACGATCACGGTATAGTCCATCGCACTTCCACGTATTGTAAGTGACGATGCGCCATGATTGCGGCATCTCGCTTCATATGAGGGTTACCCCACACGCTCCCCTTCAACCCAAACGCCCTTTATCAATGGACGCCCCTCTTTCACTTGCACTCTTACAAAATCTGCGCGCAGGCCCTCTTGGATCTCGCCGCGATCAGTCAGTCCGACACTCACCGCCGGGTTTGATGTTACGGTGGCAATCGCAGCAGGCAACGACCAATTAAACGGCTCGAGTGTGAGGCGGAACGCTGCTTCGATCATCGATCTTGGCACATAATCAGATGCAAAAGCATCAAGCAGCCCTTCATTCGCGATGTCTGCCGCTGACGCATTGCCGGAATAGGACCCGCCTCGCATTAGGTTGGGCGCGCCCATCACGACAGTCATGTCGTGCTCTTTGGCGAGCCTGGCCGCCTCTAACGTGGTCGGAAACTCGGCAATCGTTGCATCTATTTCAACCGCTTGCTCAATGTGTTCCGGCAGCTGATCGTCATGGCTTGCCAGTTTAAGATCGCGTTCCTTGGCGATGCGGTCCACAACCTCACGGTTCATAGGCGTATACTTGGCCTGCTTTTCTTGAGCATTCGCAACCCTCGCCTCAACTTCGTCATCAGTTAGACCGAGATGCGCTTTCCAGCGCGCTTTGTGCTTTTCGATGTCTGGATATTGTCTTTGACCTGGCGTGTGATCCATAACGGATAGCAAGTGCGTCATCCGATGCGGAACAAGCTTGCTCATCAAGTCTTCTAGAACCGGGCTCGAGGTCTCGCAGCGCCAATGGAGCAAGTGGCTGCCTTTAAGCTGCTTCTTCTGATCAGCGACTTCCAGGCCCTCCACAAGCTTCAGCATGTTCTCAAGGTGCCGCGCTTCATTGTCAGACCAGGATCCAACTGAAAGGCTGTCAAACACGGTCGTAATGCCAACGGACACGCATTGCCCGTCGTGAATAATCGCTGCCGACTGAGCGTCCCAATCCACGCCAGGTCGAGGATAGAAATGCTTCTCCAAGTTGTCGGTATGAATGTCGACCAAGCCTGGGATTAGGTAATCCCCATCAAAATCGACGCCAGAACCATTCGGCTCAAACGCTTCAATCTTACCGTCAACGACAGCCAGCGAGCCGTCCACGACATCTGCAGCTGTTACAATTTTCGCATTCGTGATTCGGGTATCCATGGAAAGTCCTGTGTTCGAAAGTCTAGTCGTCGTAGCGTTTCGCGTCGTCCGTGCTCGCAATATCCAGTTCCATTCGATCGGATGCGAAGACAGCGTCGCCATACTCAAGTGGTTTGCCAAGCGGATCGACGTTCAAGGATTTTGTAACAATCAATGGGACATGCTTGGGGATGTTCAGGTGTTCGCATTCTTCCGGCCCGGGAAGACGCGAGCGCACCTGGGTCCACTTGCGAGTAAAGTCTAGAACACCGCAGTGGATCAGCGTCTGTGTAATGCTTTTGTGTTCCGGGTAGATCTTTTGAAACGTTGGAAATCGATGAAAGTCGAAGTGATGAGTCGCCATTGAAATAGGCAAGTCGCCCGCGTATCCGATCCGACTGACCACAATCACCTTATTACCGATTGGAATATCCAGGGCTTTCGCAACATCCCGGGTCGCGCCTTTGACCAAGACTTGTCGCGTCTTGGTGCAGGCTTTGATTGAATGATTGGTCAGCTGATCTGAAAACCGCGTCCTTTTGCCGATTGTATACCGAATCGCCGGGCGACGCACATAGCTCCCGCGCCCTTGCGTACTTTCGACCAGTCCAATCTCCTGCAAATGAGAAAGCGCACGCCGCAAAGTATGGCGATTTACCATAAACTGGCGAGAAAACTCCGCTTCTGTTGGAAGCTTGTCCCCAGGTGCGTATTCGTACTTACGAATACTTTCTTCTATTTGGCTTGAAACCCGTTCCCAAATTCTATTTGGCAATTCTTCGCTCCTAAAAAGGTTTTTTTATTTCCCTTTATACTGCTTTTAGACAAATTTTTCCTTATTTATAAATTCGTCACAGAATTTTGTATTGCTTTTACGCCCGTTCCTGAATATTTTTATTACTCACTAACTATCGTTTTTACTCAAAGCTCGCAACACTCAAAACGCCATGAACGAAAAATTTGTCGAAACTGACACACTTCCAAACGACGCTAATGCTGCCCGGCAATCCTGGATGAAGATCCTCGCCTGTAGTGACCCTGTGAACGTCGAAAGCGCCTGGAATAGTGCGCTGGGGCTCAACGAAGTGCCTTGCGAGATTATCCGCAAGCCCGAACGCGGACTGGTCATGGTCAGGGGTCGGGCCGGAAGCGCTGGAGGGCAATTCAATTTGGGCGAAATGACGGTGACGCGATGCGCCGTTCGGCTGGCAGAAGGCGAAACGGGCGTTTCTTACATTGCCGGTCGAAACCTTGAGCACGCTTTGATCGCGGCGAAAGCAGACGCTCTGCTCCAGTCAGAAACACATCACGACAAAGCTTTCGCGGCTCTGATCGAGCCGCTTCAGAGGCAAATTGACGAGCGTGAAGCGGAGCGCGCTTCAAAAGTCGCCGCGACCCGCGTGAATTTCTTCACGATGGTCCGTACCCGGGAAGACAAAAAATGACACAGACGCTTGATTTATCACAGGTCACACCTGGCTTCGACGACCCGGTTCTCGACGCGCAGTCTTGCTTTCGTAAAGTTCTAGACGCGATTTCTCATCCTGGCCGCATTTACGCCCTGGATGTTCCGCCGGCACCCGCACCACTCAATCCTGCTTCTGCTGGGTTGGCGCTGACTCTTATGGACTTTGACACCCCAATCTATCTAAGCCCAGCCTTGCAGACTGAAAGCATTGTGTCGTGGCTCAGATTCCATTGCTCTGCCCCTATTACGACCGTACCGAATGAAGCCGCCTTTGCCTTTCTTCAAGAGGGTGATGTCTGGCCAAGCATCGACGAGTTCCATCCTGGCGACGCAAAATACCCGGACACATCGACGAGTCTCGTCATCCAGCTCTCATCGCTTGAGACGGGCCCGGCGATTACACTCAATGGCCCGGGCATCGAAACGCAAGAGACGATTCATCCGAATTCAATGCCAGAGAACTTCTGGAATGCCCGCGCAGAAAACGTCGCAGACTTCCAGCTCGGCGTGGATTGCTACCTCACAGCGGGCAATCAGGTCATCGGCCTGCCCCGCACAACCAGAACAATGCCGGCCTAGGGGATCTCGCATATGGCTTATGTTGCAGTAAAAGGCGGAGAGCGCGCTATTACAAACGCTCACAATCTCTTGGCGGAAGACCGTCGCGGCGATGTCTCCATTCCCGAGATCGACTCCGAACAAATCCGTGAACAGCTATCGCTGGCCGTCGACCGCGTTATGGCGGAAGGCTCGTGCTACGATCGCGATCTGGCGGCGCTCGCGGTAAAGCAGTCGCGCGGAGATATTGGCGAGGCGATCTTCCTGCTTCGTGCGTACCGTACGACGCTTGCTCGGTTTGGAGTCAGCGAGGCGATTAATACTCGTGAGATGCGTGTCGAACGCCGTGTTTCGGCAGCGTTTAAAGACATTCCAGGCGGTCAAGTCTTAGGACCTACCTTCGATTACACCCACCGCCTGCTAGATTTTCAATTGATGGCCAATGGCGAAACGCCGCTCGATCGCACAGAACTCGACGACGAGCATCTTCCTGAGCAGCTTCCGAACATTGAAGACGTGTTCGCACACGAAGATCTGCTTGAGCACGAAGTTGCGGCCGCAAATGAAAACGAGACGGACCCCTTCGACCTCACGCGTGAGCCAATGAGTTTCCCCGCTGACCGCGATCAAAGATTGCAGTCGCTGGCGCGTGGGGACGAAGGGTTCCTCCTGTCCCTCGCCTATTCGACACAACGCGGTTGGGGCGGGACACACCCGCTCTGTGGTGAAATTCGAATGGGCGACGTGGATGTGGAGTTCATTCCCGAAGAGCTGGGATTTCCCATCGCGATCGGTCAGATCACAGTCACCGAATGTCAAATGATTTCCAACTCTCGTTCGATCGGTGAAGAACCACCACGCTATGCGCGCGGATATGGTCTCACCTTCGGACACAATGAGCGCAAAACCATGTCTATGGCGATCGTTGACCGAGCGCTGAAGAACCGCCCAGCGGAGGGCGAGAAGCCAGAATTCGCCGCGCACGATGAAGAGTTTGTGCTCTACCATTGCGACAATGTCGAAGCGTCCGGCTTCGTCCAACATCTGAAACTGCCACACTATGTCGATTTCCAGGCGAGCCTTCAGTTCGTGCGGAAGCAGCGTGAAGAGTGGGCGGAACGTCAAGCTGCAAAGGAAGCTGCTGAATAATGACACAGGCTCAGACACAGTCTGCTAATGCCGGCCCCGGCCTCGCAGACTATAATTTCGCTTATCTTGACGAGCAAACAAAACGCATGATCCGACGCGCCATTCTCAAGGCGGTTGCAATCCCTGGATACCAAGTTCCATTTGGCTCTCGCGAAATGCCAGTGCCCTATGGATGGGGAACAGGCGGAATTCAGATCACCGCCAGCTTGATTGGTCCGAACGATGTTTTCAAGTGTATTGACCAAGGCGCAGATGACACGACCAACGCGGTGTCGATCCGCAGGTTCTTCGCTAAAGTTGGCGGTGTCGCGACAACTGAACATACCGGCGACGCATCTATCATCCAAAGCCGCCACCGAATCCCGGAGAAACCCTTGGTTGAAGGACAAATCCTGGTGTTTCAGGTTCCTCAGCCTGAACCGCTCAGAAATCTGGAAGCTCGCGAAACCGAAACGCGCGCAATGCATGCTTATGAAGAGTACGGGCTGCAATACGTGAAGTTGTATGAAAACATTTCCAATTTTGGCCGTATCGCCGCAACCGCGGGCTACCCGGTCATGGTGGACGATCGCTATGTTATGTCACCTTCGCCGATCCCAAAATTCGATAACCCAAAACTGCACAATAGCCCGGCGCTTCACTTGTTTGGGGCGGGACGTGAAAAGCGGATCTATGCCGTTCCACCTTTCACCAAGGTCGAAAGCCTCGGCTTTGAAGACTATCCTTTCGAAGTGCAGTCTTGGGACGAAGTTTGCGGTCTTTGCGGCGCCAAACATAGTTACATGGACGAGGTCGTCTTAGACGATGACAACAATCGGATGTTCGTCTGCTCAGACAGTGATTATTGCGCCGAGCGTCGTGCTCAGGGCCATGTTGGCCCGCACGCCGGTCATGAGCTCAGCGAAATCGCAGACGACGTCTCAAACGAAACACAGGAGGTAATGGCATGACCGCGCTTGCCACCGAAGAACGCCCTCTCAATCTCGTGCCCGATGCGCCGATCATGCGCGCAACAAATGTGACCAAGAAATATGGTTTGATCACCGGGTGCAAAGATGTCAGCTTTGATTTGTTTCCGGGCGAGGTGCTTGGAATCGTTGGTGAGTCCGGATCGGGCAAGTCGACCCTGCTTAATTGCATCTCAGGGCATCTAAACCCCACCTCAGGGACAGTTGAATTCGCAACCAAGAAACGCGGTCTAACAGACATGTTCGGCCTCTCAGAAGCCGATCGTCGTCGTGTACAAAGGGAAGAACTCGGCTTCGTTCACCAAAACCCGCGCGACGGTTTGCGCATGCGGGTTTCCGCAGGTGCCAATGTTGCAGAACCGCTAATGAACCTTGGCAACCGGCACTATGGCAACATGCGAGAAGACACGATCACGTGGTTGAACCGCGTCGAGCTTGATATTGCCCGCATCGACGACAATCCGCGTAATTTCTCAGGCGGCATGCAGCAGCGCATTCAGATCGCGCGCAATCTTGTTCATGGACCACGCCTTGTGTTCATGGACGAGCCAACTGGCGGCCTAGACGTCTCCGTTCAGGCACGTTTACTCGACCTTTTGCGCCACCTGGTGCGTCGCTCGCAGCTTGCTGTGATCGTGGTTACGCACGACCTCGCCGTCGCGCGCCTGCTCGCAGACCGTTTGATGGTCATGAAGAATGGGTACGTTGTTGAAACGGGCCTAACCGATCAAGTTTTGGACGACCCTCAGCATGCTTACACGCAGCTTCTGGTGTCAGCCGTCCTCCAAATTTAACCTAGAGCTAGGAACGTTCTCAATGTCGGGACAAGTTTTCATCGAGATCGAAAACCTGGAAAAACACTTCATCTTGCACAATGCGGATGCAGCAAAAATTCCAGTCTTCGAGCGCCTCGACCTTTCTGTAAAAAGTGGTGAGTGCGTTGTCCTTGCCGGTGTATCAGGCGTCGGGAAGTCAACGCTCATGCGCTCTATATACGGCAACTATTTGCCAACTGGTGGCGCTGTGCGCGTTTTGCATGAAGGCAAAATGGTGGACATCACTACCGCCCCTCCTTTCCAGCTGCTTGATATTCGCCGTCGCACGCTTGGCTATGTCAGTCAGTTTCTGCGAGTGATCCCACGCATCTCGACACTCGATCTTGTCATGCAACCCATGCTCGACAACGGCGTCGATGCAAAAGAGGCTGAAGATCGGGCGTCTTTCATGCTGGATATGTTGCAACTGCCAAAGGCTCACTGGGCATTACCGCCGGCGACATTCTCTGGCGGCGAGCAACAGCGTGTAAACATTGCCCGCTCATTCGTCTTGGATTTCCCCGTTATGCTGCTCGATGAGCCAACGGCTTCCTTGGATGCGGCCAACCGCGAACGGGTGATCAAGCTGATCGAACGCGCGCTCGGAAATGGCGCAGCTCTAATCGGGATTTTCCATGATGAGGCTGTCCGCGAAGCGGTTGCAACACGTTTCTTCGAAGTCTCAGACTTCGCTGTGCGCGAGCCTGCCTAAGATGACCATCCGAGCTTTTGAGAATGCCCGCATTGTAACGCCGCAAGGCGTCGTCGAGGGCGCGATGACCTTTGACGGCGACACAATTACCTCCGTGGGAAATGGCAGCGCTGCAAATGCCTTCGACGCCGAAGGTGATTTAATTATTCCCGGACTGATCGACATCCATACCGACAATCTGGAAAAGCACTTGATGCCTCGCCCGGGCGCGCAATGGGATTCTGCCGGGGCCGCGCTCGCGCATGATGGGCAAATGGCGACGGCAGGTGTCACGACTGTGTTTGATAGCTTGTCGCTGAGTGGCCAGAAAAACGGCCTCGATCGAGGTGAAGCTCTGACGGTCATGATGCGCGGGATGGACGAAGCGGAAGATGCGCATGCGCTTCGGATCGACCATCTGCTTCATCTGCGGTGTGAGGTTACGAACCCGGAGATTGAAGCACTTGTCTCTCCATACCTTGGCACCAAGCGCTTGAAGATGCTCTCCGTTATGGACCATACACCAGGAGGCAATCGGCAATCCGGGTCACTTGAGGCTTGGAAACAAAAGATGCTAAAGCGTGGCCGGACAATCGAAGAAATTGAAGCCAACCTTCAAGCCTCTATGTCCTGGCGCGATCTGGACGGCGCAGATGCCCGTCGGCGGCTGATCGCTGAATTCGGGCGCGATCATAACATCCCAGTGGCGAGCCACGATGATGCGACTGCTGATCATATCGAGACCGCGGTCGGACTCGGATGCCAAATCGCAGAGTTCCCCGTATCATACGAAGCAGCCGAGACCGCAAAAGCGAACAATATGATCACCGTTATGGGCGGACCCAACTTTGTTCGCGGCAAGTCTCATGGGGACAATGCTTCAGCGCGCAAAGTGGCTGAAGCGGGTCATTTGGATGCTCTGTGCTCGGATTATGTGCCACTTTCAATGATAAGGGCAGCGTTTATGCTCGCCGAAGGACCATTTTCGTGGCCGCTCGAAAAGGCCATCGGAACTGTTACAGCAGAGCCTGCGAAAATGGCAAATTTGAATGATCGAGGAACCCTGGAAGCCGGAAAGCGCGCCGACTTCGTCCGCGTCAGCTATCAGCCGGGGCACTGGCCGGTTATCAAGGAAGTCTGGTCTAAAGGACGCCGCGCTGCATGAAAACTTCAGCCCGATACGCGATCTACTACGCGCCACCCGCCGATGACCCGCTTTGGGCATTGGGGTCGGAATGGCTGGGGCGAGACGCTTATACGGGCGAGAACCTAACGCGACCAGATTATCCAGACTTCCTTGATAACCGGCCAGTGCCCCGGCTGATAGCTGACGCGGACGAAGTCG
>JBCBFK010000005.1:0-369556 GCA_038527765.1 Pseudomonadota bacterium | reverse complement strand
TGATAAGAGCTCTCAATGGCATTGACGGTTTAGATATACTCGAAAGCGGACACGTAGTTTATGTCTGCTCCTGACCCAAAGCGGACGTTAGCCAGGTTAGTGGTTATGTCTTCTTTCAGGAAGAAACTGTCGTCGTAGCGCTCACTATGCGTTTTAGGTTAAATCCGCGCCAGAGGCTTCTAAAGTGAACGCTATGCAATGGCGTTCATGCGGCCGAATCCGCGCTGCTTCAAAACAAATGATGAGAACCGGGCCGCAGTAGAATAACCTGATCCTGTTTATGACGGTGAAGTCGACTACCTTGGTTTAAACTACGAACGGATTTTGAATAGCACTACAAAATTATGCTAATGGTTAGTGCGTGCTCCCGCACCCGATGAGATCATGATCATATGGTGATGTGTGGAGAATGGCCGACCGAGCCCTCTGCCGATTAAGTCCGGCGACCTTCGACGGAAATGTGGTTGCGCGAGACGCGTTTGGCCTTCAGGAGCTCCTGGTCGGCCGTTTCCATGACGTCTTCCAGGCTGCGATCTTTTTTGAACGTAGACATGCCGCAAGAGAATGTGACCTTGTGTTTTGCGTCGCGCGAGATCGCGTCTGAGACCTTGAGATTTTCCAACTGGTGTTTCATCGCGACGATGGAATGGTAGGCGGTCTCGAGCGTTTGACCTGGGAAGATAATGGCGAATTCATCACCGCCAACACGCGCCGCGAAATCTGTCGCTTCAATGTTTTTGACCATCAGGCGCGCAAGGTGCGACAGAACTTCGTCGCCGATCGGATGCCCATAGGTGTCATTAATCGTCTTGAATCGATCGAGATCGATGAGCGCGAGCGCATAAACCTCATCGGTCTCGATTGCGCGATTATGGACATGCATAAGGCGTTCATTGAAGGCCCGGCGGTTGGCGACGTCGGTCAGTGCATCGGTGCGGCTCTGTTTCTTGATCACCTGAAATTCTTCGTTCAGCTGGCGCACTTGCTCTTTTGACTTTTTGAGTTCGCTGGTCAGGCGTTCGGTCATGTTCGACATGGTGGAATTCGTTTCCATCAGTTTGTCGAACAAAGCGACCACGTCGCGACGCTTGGGGCGTTTGGACATCGAGGCGCCGACGCCATCAAGAGTCGCACGGACAGCTTCGGTTTCAGTGCTTGTGTCCGATATCATCTGCGACACGCTATCAAGCGATGTTTCGATGGCCTGACTGACTCGCTCTCCGGTCTTTTCGAATGCGGATTGAGACAAGTGCGCCTGATAGATGTCTTCAATGTGGTCGCTCGAAATCGTGCCGTGCACAGCGAGAATTTCGTCGACTTCAACACTGACCGCTTCGGGAGAATTGGCGGCGTAAGCATACCACAAGGAATATGTCATCGGGGCAGGCGGGGTATTGTGCTGTTCGATCAGATCAAAGGCGGCGCCAGCAGTCTTATAGATAGAGGCAGCCTCCGCGGCGTCGCGCTCTTCATCAAGATCAATCGGTTTCTCGGCCAGATTAGAAGACATATACGGTCATTCCCAGACAGCTTTGTTTACACATGGATTTTCTATCATAGGTAGATTTTTTTGTGGTTAATCTGGCCGGTTCAAATCGTCTCGACGGATTAAGTGGCGAGGCTTGGGCAAACAAAGCTCGACCTCACCAGAAAGAAACCAGCGCCATGTTTGCTGGTCAATCTGCCCATCGATAGATGACCGATCCTATGCCAAACCGACTGAGTAAGGATCCCTTGCCAACCCCAACAGATCCAGCCTCTGCTTAGGGGTTTAGCTTGCTGTATTCTCTTCGAAAAACAGGGCCGAGCGCGCAATTTTGAGCGGTTCGAACAACCGAATCTTAAGTACGATAGGATATCGAAAGTAGACTATTCTAAATAGAAAATTTGTTGGAGTGAAACGTGAGTGCATCGCCAGAGATAAGCCCAGCTCAGCTTGAATTGGATGGTAGTGCGGTCCAAGCCGATCTGGAGTCGCTCGAGGGCTCACCTGCGCCTGGATTTCTGTCGCGCACCATGGGGGTCGTGACATCTCCCATCGGGATGGGTGTCTGCGCTTTGCTCGCAATCTTGATCCTCGCCGCGGCCCTCATCGGCAGCGGTACGGTGCAAGTATTCGGTAAACAGCAGTCTGACGAGAGCGGCGCGCTTGAAACCGATGGTGAGATTGTCGCCGAAGAGACTGTCGAGCAGACGAAACCTGAGGCCGAAACTGATGATGATAAAACCGACGAGGACGTAGAACCGCAAGACGCATTCTCGTCCGAGTATGGCTCTATTACGTTTTCTGACGAGGGCGCCGTCTATCATACGGTGCCGACCACTGTGCAGCTCCAGTCGAAGGGGACGCGTACTCAGCTGACGCTTTCCGTTGGCATCGTGACCGACGCAGAGTCCGCAGAACGCCTCTTAGAGAACGGCCTATCTGTGAATTTGATCAAAATTCAATCGGCGGAATCGCTTGACCTCGGACCTTATCTCGACTGGCAGCTTCCAGGACTTGTGACCAAGGACGTAAAGCGCCGTTTGGAGTTGGCTTATCCAGATCTGAGCATTCGCGGAATCATGATCCGAGATTTCAACATTACCTGATCAAGGTCGAAGGCGTGCTGAAGGGTTTTGCGCACGCCTATCACGTAGCCTGTACGTGGCATATAAACCGCAGCCTATCGCGATGTGACCAACAAAAAGCTGGGCGCTTTTTTGATTAGGCGAAACCTTCCGCGCAGACGCGATTACGCCCTAGCGACTTGGCGCGGCCAAGCGACATGTCCGCGGCCGCGACAATATCATCGGCCGAGCGATTGGACTTGAAAGCCGCAATTCCGAACGACGCTGTCGCGTGCGTCGACGCGCCCTGGAATTGGCTGGCAGCGGTGTTCATCTCCTCAAACTTATGTTTCACGCGAACCATGAGATTGTACGCCGCAGCGATTTCGGTGCTCGGCAGGATCACGGCAAATTCGTCGCCGCCGTATCGTGCAACGAGATCGGATCCTTTGGTCTCATTTTGGAGCGTGTGCGCAAATGCGCGGAGGACTGCGTCTCCGGCCTGATGTCCCAAATTGTCATTGACCTTTTTGAACTCATCAAGGTCGGCGAGAACCAGGCAAAACCGCGCCCGGGTCTCGTTGGAGTGCTTGATTTGCCATGCCAGTCTTTGCTCTAAGGCTCTCCGGTTCGCGACATTGGTGAGCGGGTCAAGCAAGCTCTGACGCCGCGCGGTTTCAAGCTCCTCATTCAGCTCTTTTACGCGTTGCTGAGATTGCAGCAGATTGTTTGTCAAGCGCAGGGTGGCCGCTGAGACTTTTTGGCTTTCGACCACGAGGTGATCGATCATTGATTTGAACTCATCCTGGGGCGCGGTGACCAGCGGAGCATCCTGAATGTGAGACAGTGTGTTCTGGAAATGCGTGTTTTGCTCGATCCCGCTTTCCAGCATCTTGGACACGTTTTCGAGATTGTCTTCCATCTCGCGGCCGATCGCCTCGTTGGTGTCCTCGAGTTCTGACGTCTGGAAATGAGAATTGTAGATTTCCGTCAGCTCGTACGCGTCGATCTTGCGACCACTGGCGATCAGTTTGTCCATGTCCTGACGAACGCCAGGTGGCTGATACGATACATAAGCATACCAGAGAGCATAGGTGATCGGATCTGGTGGCGTGTCATATTCCTGGATTTGCTGAAAGGCAGCCTGACAGGTCTGAAAAATCTGTGTGCGCGCACTCACCGGAGGAGAATCCAGGTCGTTCGTTTCTGTTTGTGGTGCTGCGGCCGACATTTTAAACCCCGATACAATCAATATAAAATCTACCAAGGGTTGTTTTATTTAGCGTTAATCAGGGACTTAAGCGGTTAAAAAAGTACAGCTCGAACCAATTTGGGCATAGAGTCTTTAAGCCGGAATGGTCAGATTGAAGCGTCGACGAACTTCCTGATAGAGGTAGAGGCGCAGCTCTTCAGGCACGGCTACAAACTCCTCAAATATACCGTTCAGCGGCCATACCAGGGTGGCGGGCGCACGCGCGCTCAGCGCATCGAGATCCCGATCTATATGATCCCGCGCGAGGTCTGCGGTTTCGTATGTGAACGGCTCGAAGGCGCCCCAGCTGATCGCTATCGCATGTGTGTTCGGCTCATGGCGCAAATGCCGGGCAAGCCCGCGACGCCCCTCACCGGCGACATTATCTCCATAAACGTAAATCAGATCGGGATTCGCGCGGACATCATCGCGCGTAATCCAGGTTTGCCAGACCACTTTCGGCGCCTGCCATTCTTGAGATTTCGTCATTCCACCCAGCCACGTCTGTTCGTCCAAGATGGTTGTAAAAGCAAACACCGGGCCAGAATCGACTTAAAGTAGAATTTCTGGTTGTCACCGAGGGCGCACGCTGGTGCTTTTGGCGGATTATTCTTCGCGTCTCAGGTCTTCATTCAAGCTCGCGAGGCGGACGCTCACGATGTAGGCTTGCTGAGATTCCATACTGGCCAGGATCAACCCAGCCTGCTCACTGCTGAGCAATCGCAAAAAGCCTGCAGCAAAGCCCGGATCCATCTGATCAAAAATGGTCGCGGCTTGGTCGGGCTTCATGGCGCCATACATCTGAGCGAGGTGGTTTAAGTCCTCATTCGCAAAAGACTGCATGTCTTGCCAGCGGGTCTCGAGCGAGGCTTGCAACGCCGTGAGATCGGCGCTCGTTTGAGCCAGCTCAGCCTCCCAGGCGGCCAGTTCAAGTTGGCGCTCTTCGAGTTGTTCTGATTCAGTTTTCAGGCGCAATTGATCGCTGGCGAGTTGAGCGGAGAGGTCTTCGCTGAAGCACACTTGGCCTTCTGGTGACGCCACAAACGCTCGGGCATCGGCCTCGATAGAGTCGCGCGAAGCGTCCGTGACGGTCGCTGTTTCGGCCGACTCCGCGGCGGTGGCCTGGGTGAGATTTGTCGGCACCAATCGCGTCGCAGCGCCCAGCGTGAACAGGACGCCCAGCGTGAGGAGAACATTGGATTTCTTCGTCGACGGAAAGGCCATCTCAAACCACTTTCATTCTCGGCCGTAATTGCGTCGGCAAGGGCCGCAGGTCTGAGGAGGTCGGCGCCGCGGCGGCGACGGATGCTTCCGTAAGGTCCTTAAGTCGTTCCATGAGCGCGGAAATTTCTCTTAATTTCTCATCCGCTTCCTCTACCGTTGGAGACTCCGGGCGTTGCGGCGCTTCGTATGATCTGGACGGCATTGATTGAGAGGATCGGGCGGGCCCCGCGCGATGAACCTCGGCTGCGCTTTGTTCCAGGCGGTGGATAAGGTCTTCCATGCGTGCGCAAGAGGACCGAGAGTCTTCAATAAGGTGAGCCAACCGGGTCGCAAGCTCACCGGCATGATAGCGTGTTTCATCCGTCGTGGCTGAGACAGCACTAATGGAGTCAGACAGCGCTCTGATCGTGGCCCCGATACCGTTTTTTGTGTTCTGCAAAGCTTGTAGCCGTCTGCTGAGCACGATGCAGTACAGACACGCCACAGAAGAAATCAGGATAATCGCAATATCGAATGGGGAAATCGGCACGGTGTTACCTCAACAAGAATTCTGTGATGAGGACGCCCTCGGACACCCCGTCGCCAAGCACCAGATCCGCACGGCGCGTTAATTGTTCGCGCATATGCTTGTAGAAGCTTGGATCTTCGAAATCATCAACGCTGACGGACCGCAAATAAAGCAAGAACGCATCGACAAGCGCGGTCTCGCTTGACTTGATTTTGCGGGCATCTGACTTCGAGGTCGCCAGCGAAACATTCATCTTAAGATAACGGGTCGCCGGCGCATTTCCGATCGTGATCAGGATTTCCTGGATCGGCGTATAGGTGAAGTCTTTTTTGTCGCTATCTTTGGCGGGTGCAGCGGCATATTCAGTCGGTTCAGCATCGCCGGAGGACGCTTCCGCAACCACGGTTTGCGCTGGGGCGAGGAAGTAAACGCTGGCAAATGAGGTCGCTGCGCAGGCAACGCCCAGAACCAGCATGCCGACCAAGCCAATGCCGCCTTTTTCAGGTTGAGAGTCGTCTTGTTTTTCGCTGGCCTGATCGCTCATCAGAATCTCAATTAAACTAGAAGTGGTTTTCCTGCTTAAAACAATTCCTAGTAAAGGAAGCCTTAACGGTTTCGGTCGAGAAATTAACCAAGTTCAACCGTAGCGAGAAATCGGAAAAATTCGTATGGGGTTTCTAGACACTCTACGCGGGCTCAGTTTGCAGCGCCAAATCATGCTTGGCGCCGCTGTCTTGGGTGTCGCGGCGGCGATGACGTTTCTCGTCCGCGGGACGATGGCGCCGTCTATGTCGCTGCTCTATGCAGGGCTTGATCCGGTGCGCGCGGGTGAAGTCATTTCGGAACTCGACTCCCTTGGTGTTCCATATGAAATCAAAGGCGAGGCAATCTTCATCGCTTCGAATGTGCGAGACAAAACCCGCTTTGCCTTGGCGCGCGATGGTTTGCCGCGACAGTCCATTCAGGGCTACGAACTGCTTGATTCCGTAAACGGATTTTCGGTCACATCAGAGATGTACAATGCCGCTTACTGGCGAGCAAAAGAAGGCGAGCTGACGCGGACCATCCTCACAACCCCGGGCGTTGACTCCGCGCGTGTCCACATTGGTGCCAATCTGCGATCCGGGTTCTCACGCAGTCAGCCGGCGCCAACGGCATCTGTGACGCTGTCATCCACACGACGCCTCAGTCAGGGCCAGGCAGAAGCGATCCAATACTTAGTCGCGCTCGCGGTTGCAGGGCTTAATCCAGAGGACGTGGTGGTCATTGACCCATTGCATGGCATTCTATCGGGAGCCAATTCCGATACGATCGAGCCACCATCAATCATCGCGGAAGATCAAGCAAGCGCCCTCGAGCAGAAGATTCGACGTCTTTTGGTCGCTCGGCTGGGTGAAGGCAATGCGGAAGTCTCCGTAAACGTGGATGTCAGTCGAGAACGATCTGTGGTCTCGGATGTCCGCTTTGATCCTGAGTCGCGGGTTGTCCGTTCGCGCACGACGAATGATTCCAACCAGACCAATCAGAACAATGGCGGCAACCTCACCGTCGCCAGTAATCTGCCGCAAGGCGCGGCGGGCGGTGGCGGTGAAAGCTCCAGCCGAAACTCTACCGAAACGATCAATTACGAGCTCAACGAAACCCGCGTGCAGACAGAACGTATGCCGGGGCAGATTGAACGTGTGTCTATTGCGGTGCTCCTGAACCAGGAGGCGCTCGGTCTTGATCTGACCGCGGCGGACATTGCCGATCAAGTGGAACAGGCGCGCCAGAACTTTGAAGCACTGGTACGCAATGCCGCGGGGTTGGATGATACACGTGGGGACACTCTGACGGTCGAGCTGATGCCTTTCCAAGCCCTGACAGAGGTCGAGATGACCCCGGCACCCAGCGTGGTTGAGCGGCTCATCGAGCAGCATCTCTGGTCAGCCGTGCAAGCAATTTTCCTCGGCATCATTGTTCTGGCGCTTGGCTTTGGCGTTATGCGCCCAGTTTTCACCCAAGGGCCTGCTAAAGCGAATGACGATGCCGCGCCCGAGGGCGCGAATGCGGCCGCCCCGGAAGGCGCTGAAATCGAGGAAGAGCTGTTCGATCAAACCAGCGATCCGATCGATTACTTGAAAGACTATACGCGCGAAAACCAGGAGCAGACGGCAGCTCTGCTGCAGGACTGGTTGAAAGAAGACCGCAAGGTAGCGGCCAATGAGTAATCTGCCGCCGCTCTCTCTTCCGCGTTTTCACGTCAATGAACTGTCGCGCCCGCGTCCGACCAAGAGCGGCGGGCTCGAACATCCCAAACCTGAGACGCCCTTCGCGGTCGAGCCTGAAAATTCGACGCCTCAATCCGAGCCTGAATTAGAGTTGCAAGCGGAGCCAGAAACGCCGCCTGTATCGATGTTGCCTGAGATTGATACGGGTGCAATTCTCAATAGCTTGGAGGCGACGAAGGCTGGACTGGAGCGCGCCGCACTTGCGCATAGCCAGCAAGTCGTCTCGGAGTTTCTTCGCGCTGCCTTTCCGAAACTGAGCCAGGCCTTCCTGGCGGAGGAAGTGCGCCGCGCGGTCGAAGAGATGGCACCAAAAGGCATAGAGCGCTTGGTCCTCAAGGTTCCAGACAGCTATGCCGCCGCGTTCCAGCGCACCCTGCAAGCGTCTCCAGAGATGAGCGAAATCTGCACCCTCGAAACCCATGCCGGCCCAGATTCAATTCTCATTGATGTCGATTGGCAGTCGGGCGGTCTGACGTTCGATATGCAGCAATTTCTAGATTCCAGCCTGGCGCGTCTGACCGGGCTGAACCACACGCAAGAGGGACATAATGTCTGAGCCAGAAACAGTTGAAACCGTCGTTGGAGAATCTGACCGCCGGAATCTTTCTCCGGAAAACCAGTACCGCCGGTCGATTTATGGACTGCCGGTCAATGTCGTTGTCTCGATCGGTCAAAAGAAGCTGAGCGTCGCTGAGCTTCTCAAGCTGAAGCCTGATACGATTATCCCTCTGACCGCAAAAATCGATGATCCGATCGAACTCCTTGTCGATGATCGATTGATTGCCCATGGGGAGCTGATTGAACTGGAAGACGGTGCGATCGGTGTTCGTTTGACGCAGATCGAGGAAAGCGAAGATGGCTAGCGCCTCGCCGCAGATTGGCTCCCGCTGGGTGTTCCAATCTGTTTTCTTGTTTGCAGCGGCTTTTCTGTTGGGAAACGGGCTCGCAGCCGCGCAGGTTGTGCCGGATACGGTGACCGAGCCTCTTCAGGGCTTGCTTGGCGGCGATCAGCAAAGCCTGAGCGGAACTGTGATTCAACTGTTCCTGTTTGTGACGATCCTGAGCCTGGTGCCTGGGATCGCGATGATGGTCACCTGCCTGCCCTTCATGGTGATTGTCTTTTCGATTCTGCGCCAGGCGCTGGGCGTCCAGCAGGCCCCTCCGAACATGATGATCATGGCGCTCGCCATGTTCTTGACCTTCTTCATCATGGAGCCGGTCTTTATGGAGTCCTGGGAGACGGGAATGTCGCCTTACATAAACGGCGCGCTGACAGAGCAAGATGCTTGGCGACTGACCACCGAGCCCTTTCGCGAGTTCATGACGCGGCGGACCGATCCTGAGGCGCTGTTTGTCTTGTCAGACGCGCTAAATCGACCCGTCGCCGCCGATGAAGATCCCAGCTTTGCTCTGTTGGCGACCTCTTTCATGTTGTCTGAGATCAAGCACGCGTTCCAAATCGGCTTTGTCATTTTCATGCCTTTCATGGTGATTGATCTCGTCGTCGCGTCGGTCCTGATGGCCGTTGGTATGATGATGGTGCCACCGACCGTGGTCTCTCTCCCCTTTAAACTCGGGTTCTTCGTGCTGGCAGATGGCTGGCTGAAGATCACCGAAGCGCTGTTAAGAGGATATGCGTAAGTGAGTAATCTCCAATCTCCAGAAGCGGGTGCACCCAATGCACCTCTAAACATCTCCGCATCCCAACGCGCCGCCGTCGTCATCGCCATGCTGGGCGAAGACGCGGCGAAGCCGATCATGGAATTGTTGGACGATCACTCCGTGCTGAACATTGCGAGCGCTCTGGAATCGATCAGTTATCTTTCGAAAGAGCAGCTGATCCAGATCGTCATGGATTTCCTGCAGCACCTGAGAAAGGCCAGCGGGTCGATGCGCAGCGACGCCGAGACGACCAAGCAGTTCCTGACCAGCGTCCTCGACGAACCGCGCTTACAGCTCATTTATGGCGGTGGTCCGACCCTCGAAGAGCAAGTGCCCGAGCCTGAAAACAAGGAAGACTATAGCCGGCTTTGGCAGAAATTCGCAAAACGCGAGCCGGCGCACATTGTGAAATATCTGTCTGGCCTGACGCCAAACATTATCGGCCTTATTTTGCGGAATGTAGACCCGACGCTATGCGCCGAACTGATCTGCATGCTTGATGAAGACTTGCAAACCAAGGTGCTTGGCGAAATGGTCGATCCCCCTCCGCCGTCTTATGAAGTCGACTCGGTTGTCGCTCGCATGGTGCGCATGGAATTCTTGCTCGTGCCCGAGGACGATTCCGATGAGGGCGATGCGCAACTGGCGACAGTGGGCGAAATGCTCAGCCTGATGCCAAATGACCGCCGCGCGTCTTTGATGGGCTATATTGAACAGTCGCATGCCAATAAAGTTGAGCCGATCCAGAAAGGGATGTTTGAGATCACGGATATCCCGACGCTGCTCAACCGCAATCAAGTTCCGATCCTGTTCAAGACAATCGATGCTCAAGAGCTGTTGCGGGTGCTTAATTGCCTGCAGGCGGAATACAATGATGTTGCAGAATACTTCCTGACCAACATTTCCAACCGGATGGCAGAGCAGATGCGGGGCGACCTAGAGCGCATGAAGCCGCCAAATGCAGCTGCGTCCGAAGAGATTCAGAAAGAGTTCTTGCTAACGCTGATGGGCCTGAAACGCGACGGCGTGATCATACTTGAACGCCCTGAGCCAGAAGAGTGATCTCGGCGGTTACACGCTAGGACTTGCGCTTAGCGGATCACCAATTCGGCATGAATGGCGCCAGCAGCGCGCATGGCGCGAATGATATCCGCCATTTCCTGTGGCCGAACACCAAGTGCGTTCAGACCATCAATCAGTTCAGACAAAGTGGTGTTTTGATCCACAATCGCGATGTTCTGATTGCCGGTTTGTCCGACTTGAATATCGGTCCGCGGGAGCACGATGGTCTCACCCGTCGCGAACGGGTTCGGTTGGACCGCAACCGGCGTTTCGCGCACCCGAATTGAGATATTGCCTTGCGCAATCGCAACTTGCGAGATGGTTACGTCTTGGCCGAGCACGATGGTTCCAGATTTCTCATCGATAACGATCCGCGCAGGCGTTTCGACTTCAATCGGCAGGTTTTCAATCGCTGCCAAAACACGGGCAGGGGAGCCACCTGTGCCGGAGAGAGTCAGCTCAATCGATCCTGGATCTCGCATATAGGCCAATGGCTGACCCAGGGCCGTATTGATCGTATCCTCAACGCGTGCCGCTGTGGTGAAGTCCGGTGTGTGCAGCGCGAGCGTGATGGAGTCCTGAGCGTTAAAATTGAAGGCGATCTCGCGCTCAACAATGGCACCGCTGGGCACCGCGCCCGTTGTTGGCGTCCCGACTCTATTGCTCGCACCGTCTGCCTCAACATTCAGACCACTGACCATGACGCTGCCTTGAGCGACGGCATAGACTTCATTGTCGGCCCCGCGCAGGGGCGTGAGGATCAAGGTCCCCCCCTCGAGACTGTCCGCATCGCCAATGGAGGCGACCGATACGTCAATGTTCGACCCGCTGCGGGCAAAGGCTGGCAGCGAGGCCGTGACGAGCACAGCGGCGACATTGTTCGGGCGAATGTCCTCGCCTTGCACGTTCACGCCGAGGCGCTCCAGCATGTGCGAAAGCGAATCTTCCGTAAACGGAGCGTTTCGCACAGAGTCGCCTGTTCCGTTCAAGCCGACAACAATACCGTAGCCCACCAGGTCATTGGTGCGCACGCCTTCAATGTCCACAACGTCGCGCAATTTGGTCTGCGCCTCTGATGTGAGGCCAGCGCCAAAGGTTGAGGTAAGGGCGAGAAAACAGCTGGTGATCAGTATACGCATTATCGAGCTACAAGAAGTTGATCAAAGAGAGGTTTGAGAGACGTGTGGTTAAGAGGTAAGAGGCCTCGAGATTGGCTTCGAGCTCGCGCAACTGCGCGGCGGCTTCGAATTGGTCTTTGCCAACCAGATCGGTGTAAGCCTGATTGAGGAGCGTTTGCTCACGTTGCAGCAGGAGTTGTTCGTCCGCGATGCTTTCGCGTCGCATACCAACGCTCGCCTGCGTGTTCACAATGTTTGTTCGCCCGCGCTCTAGACGTTCCAGTGCTTGATCCATGGCCGGCGTGCCACCTTGGGCAAACGGGACACCAGCGCCCGACCGAGAAAGCGTGAGCAAAGCAAGTCCTTGAATGAGGTCTTTAAACTCTGGTTGGTTGGCGACCACACTGTCCGGGTCGCTGGCGCTTTGTGAGCCTTGATAGAAATTCGTTTGAAATCCCCCGGCCGGATCATCGAAATAGACCTCAACCTGCGCGGCAAAATCAGCCTCATCCACGGCGCCTGCTGCGATGGCTCTTAAATCGTCGAGGAGCACGCTTGTATCCGCAAATGGGCGCGTCGCGGTGGCGTCTCCCGAAAAGAGAAAGCGCTCGCCATTGCGGGCGCTCAACCGGGAAATCACGTCATCCAGTGCGTTTTCAGCTTCGGTGGCAACAAGGTCCTGAGCTTCAATCTCGCCTGTTCCGATGGCGCTTAACATATTGATATGTAGACCTTCTGAGAGGGCGCGGACGGATGTGAGCGCTGAGTCAACGAGCGACAAACGAACGGTTCTTAACCCTAGTCGAGATTGCTCATCCGCATTATCCCGGAGCGCCTGCTCCCCGACCAGTGCCTGATCGATGCGCCCATTCAGATGAGTTATCATGTCCGATTGTAGACCGGTCGTGGCTTCTTCCGAGCGCGCTTCGATTTGAGCGCGGAGTCCGGCAATGTTGTTGGTGACTGCGATGTTCAGATTACCGTTGAGACTCGTAAAGGACATTAGCTAATCTCTATCAGTTGATTGACCATTTGACTGGCCGCTTCGATCACCCTCGCATTCGCCGCATAGGCCTGCTCAATGAGCAAGAGAGCTTGCAACTCAGACTCGATATCGACCGACACCTCACTCGCTTCTGCGCGTTGGACAGTATCGAATTGGAGCGAAATGGAAGACAGCGTTGATTCATTTTGAATGCGCTGTTGTCCAGCAAGCGTGCCAATCTGAGCGACGAGATCGGTCGCGGTGAATCCGCCTTGTAGCCCCGGGACATTGACCGTCTGTACGGACTGGAATGCATTCGAAAGATTGGTGAGAATTGTACTGTTCCCGGGAGGCCCTTCGGCTACGGCGCCAAGGCCGTCGCGGATCCGCCACACAGCTCCGCCGCGATCCGGGTCAACCAGTGCGTTCAGTTCGAATCGTCCGGCAACGCCGTCGCCCGCCGCAGCGTTTGTGTCTAGGAAGAGACCGGGTGAACCGGCTGGGTTTGTGGCGTCAATTGACGGATCGGAGAACCGATCAATCATATCTTGCGCAATCGCATCAAGCTGCGCGGATAAAGCTGGCAAGTCTGTGTCGCGCAAAGTGAACAAGGCCGCGAGCGATCCGCTCGAAACAGCACCAAAAGTGCCGGCGCCCGGTGTGATATCCAACCCATCCACGGTCAATCCAGACAAGGTGCCATTGCCAAGAGAAATGTTCGGGCCGATCGTACTGCCTTCGGTAAACTCAATCGTCTTGGCTTCGCCCGCGAGCAAATACACGCCCTCTGTGGTCAGAACATCGATCGTGCCGCTTTCGCGCGGAAAGGTTTGGATGGGTAAATATTCAGAGATCTGATCAAGCACGCGACCGCGTTCATCAAACAATGCCGCCGCTTGCGAGGTTGTGCGGTCAACCTTGGCGATCGACCCGTTCAGTTTTTCAATTGTCTTCAACGCCGCGTTGAGATTGTCGACCGTGAGCGCAATGTCCTGGTCGGCTTTCTGACGTTCGACCTGAACCAAAGTTGAGAGACTGTTGAATTCTGTGACTAAGTTGTTCGCCGAGCGCACCACTTCGTTCGCAAGCGTTGTCGATTCCGGGCTTTGGGCTGCGTTTTTCATCGCACTGTCCAAGGCCGAGATATTACGAAACAGGATCGAGCTTTCCGGGTCATCGCCGATGCGGCGAGACAGGGAGCCCCACGTTTCACTTAAGACATCGGCTTGCGCAAAATCACTGCCGAGCCGCCGACGCTCACTGGTCAGATTGGCATCCTCGGCCCGGTCCACGCCGACCACCTGAACCCCGGCGGTTTGACCGCCGAGGATGGTTTCGCTGACCGTCAGCGACCGGCGGACATAGCCAGGGGTCGACGCGTTGGCGATGTTCTGCGCAACGAGATCGGCCCGAGACCCAACCGCTGTGAGCCCGGATTTTGCGGAGAGAAGAGCGCTCGAAATGCTCATGTCATTCGCCCTGGCGGCTGACTAAGCGTTATCGTTTCAGATTGGTTGTTTCCTGCAGCATCTCATCTACGGTCTGCACAATCTTCGCACTTGAAGAATAGGCGCGTTGGGTTTCGATGAGATCTGTCAGTTCAGACGCTATGTCCGTCGTCGATTCCATCAATGAGAACCCGGAAACAGCGCCCACCGGACCGGTGCCCGCATCCCAAAGATACAAGCTGCCGCTATCTCCTGAGACGCTATAGGCCTGGCCGTCAAGCGCCGTCAGTCCATCCAGATTTGGGACATCGCCAACAGGAATTTGGTAAAGCGTGCGGCGAAAGCCTGTATCGTAGATCGCCTGAAGCAGACCCGTCTCGTCGACTTCGACCGATTGCAGGTCACCAATTGGCGAACCGTCTTTGGTCACGGATGTTGGCGAGAAGGGTGCCGCGAGTTGGGTCATGCCCTCAAGCTCACCGGGGCGACCGATAAAAATGTCGACCGGACCATGCGCGAGATTTATCGTGAAGCGACCCGTCGTTGCATCATAGGTCGCGCCATTGGTCGCCGCGACGGAGTCAATTCGGCCACCCAGTGTTGGTGTGTCGTTAAACACGATATCCAAATCGCCGAGCGAAACGGTCGGGTCGCCAGCATTATCAAACATCTGGACATCCCAGGTATTGCTTGCGCCAACCGCAGGAACGTTGGGCGTGAATTCCATCCGCATGGTTTGCGCGCGGCCGAGATTGTCAAAATATTCGATCGACATGGAGTAAGCGCCGGTTGTGGAGCCTGCTTCCGTCGCTTCCGCGGGTAAGTTAATACCGATATTGATGTTTTCGGTGGGAGATGCCGTAAACTGCGAGGTCGCAATGTTCACTGGCTCAAGATCGATCCCGCTATTGCGGCTGACATTTGAGATTGTGCCATCCGGGTCCGCAGGCCAGCCCATCAAGAACAAACCTGTTTGAGTTCGCAAGTTGCCATTCTGATCGGCTGTGAATGATCCGGTTGGCATCAGCTGTAGCGGGCGATCAGAAGAGGCCTGGTTCACCCCTTGAACTGTGGTGACTGGGATCAGGCCGCGACCCGCAACCGCAATATCGGTGGCGTTACCCGTAGAGATCAGAGACCCGACAGCGCTCACATCTTTAAATGTATCCACCCGAACGCCACCGGCTGAATAAGCCGAGTTGCGTTGTTCGATCACCATATTGGAGAACTCAACGTCGACACGCTTGTATCCGTTGGTTTCTGAGTTGGCGATGTTATCTGAAATGGTTGATAGGCGGGCTGAGTTGGCGTTGAGGCCCATAACAGCCGCGTTCAAAGATGATGTTATACTCATGTCGGTCGCTCCTGCAGTCGATGCAACCGAAAGTAGAAATCATTGGTTAATGGACAGATAACTCCACTTTAACGCGACTATTCTTGCTTTAACAAAGTGATCGAGATGCGTCTGTTTTGAGCGCCAAAAGGATCATCTTCGACCAGGAGATCTGTGTCGGCGCGGCCCGAGACTTCTTGGATCCGCTCGGCTGGAAAGCCTTCATTGATCAGAAGGCGTCGCGCCACGTTGGCGCGCGCAGCAGACAGATCCCAATTGTCAAAATCACCACTCCCCTGGAATGGGTGCGCGTCCGTGTGCCCCACGATTTTGATTGAGTTTTCAAAGGTCTCAAACGATGTCGTAACGGTCGCGACCAGTGTAATCAGAAGGTCGGTCGGCTCGCTCGCGCCTTTCTGGAAGAGTGGAACGTCTTCAGAGTCGACCAATTCCATGACGATTCCTTCCGGCGACATTTTCACCATAATATGGTCATTGAGCGCGGAGGCTTCATCTTGCATCGCGAGCGCCAATTGCTCAGCGAGTTCGGCTTCGCCCGCACCACTCGGATTTTCTGTGTCTTGAAGATCGGAGCCTGACGTCTTTGCTGTAGAGGGACGGCCCGCCGTCGCATCGCGCGTCGCGCCGGTGCCCATCTTGGCATAAGTCTCTTCAGTGAAGATCGATGAACCATTGAGGCCATCAGATCCACCCCCGGAAATCCGCGAGATCGGGATTGTTGGATTAAAATAGTCAGCAATACCTTTGCGCTGTTCTTCTGTCGTCGCATTCAGCAGCCACATCAGAAGGAAGAAGGCCATCATCGCGGTTACGAAGTCGGCATAAGCGACTTTCCACGCGCCGCCATGGTGTCCGCCGCCGACAACCTTTTTCTTCTTTTTAATGATAATCGGTTGAAGTCCCGAAGCGCCGTCAGCAGCCATGATGTAAACCCAATTTGTTCTTCGGATTTCAGCTATCAGAGTATGGTAAATTTCCGAAATACAACTCCAAGTCGATTTTTTCAGAGTCGATAACGAATTATTCACCCTAAAAATTCAATCCTAGGTCGAGAATTTGTGTCTTCGACTAGGGGTATTGCGTGACTGGCGTTCTTCGCAAAAAGCTGGAATCCAGCGGGGGCTTGCCTCCAAGTGTCCTTCAGAATCAAGTGTTCTGGGTATCGCTTGAGACGGTGCTGGCCAACTGGATGAATAAGACGCTCGGTGGCGAGAACGAGCTGCGTTTGCAGTCGCGGGAAGTCTGTCGCGGGACCGCATTGAGCGAAGATTTGTTTGGCGCTTACTTGTACGGATTTCAGAGCGACGTTCCTGATTTCATCCTCGGTGTCTCAATCGATAATCTGATCGCGGCGCGGATCGCAGGCGAGAAACTCCAGCAATCCCCTGACTCTCTCATGGAGGCACCGCAGCTTTTCTTGCAGCTTTTGATAGAGCCCCATGCCGGAGAGATCGCGCAAGACGTCGCCACAACTTTTGAAGCGTTGAACGCTGAGGGCGAGGGTCCGGAAACAGTCCCGTTTGACAGTATGGAAGTCGAAGGCAGCTGTCTGCTGGTCTATTACATTTGTGATATTGAGGGACAGGCCGTGCGATTAGGCGTCGCGCTCAAACTCGATCGCGTGATTGCCTTCGCGGCCGCCAACAAAGATGGCCTCGCAAGCGCTGATGGATCGAACGACAGTTCGACCGCGACCATCCAGACGCCGCGGGTTCAAAACTCAAAACTCAAACTGAATGTGATCATCGATCGTGTGCCCATGAGCATTGCAGACTGCGCGCGCCTCGAGCCCGGCACAGTGATTTCTCTGCCAGGAACAGACCGCGCCAAGCTTACCATTTCTGCACGAACCGTTGACGGACCGGTCGACATTGCAACGGGCGAGCTCGGGGTTTGGAAACATCAAAGAGCGGTGCGCCTCAAAACAGAGATAGAGCCGAGCTTCCTACAGGAGGTAACGGCCGCATGAGTAGACTGGGTGAATTTGGGTTAGAAGGAGTAAACCGGTGAACGCGATTCTCGGTATCGTCATTACGATGTGTATGGTGTTCGGCGGCTATGTGCTCGCCGGCGGTAAATTCAATATCATTATCAAATCTTTGCCGTTTGAGATGATGATGATTGGCGGCGCTGCAACGGGTGCGTTTTTTGCGGCCAATGATATGGCGACGGTGAAACATACGGCTGGCGACATCGGCGCTGCGATCGCAGGTCCGAAATGGAAAAAGCAGGACTACCAAGACCTGCTCTGTATGATGACAGAGCTGCTCGAAATTTTGAAAGCCAACCCTGTTGATATCGAAGGGCACATCGAAGCGCCAAACGATTCCGCGATTTTCCAAAAGTATCCGAAGATCCTCAAGGATCACGAAGCGATAGAAATGATCTGCGATACGATCCGTTCAATGATCATGAACTTCGACAATGTCCATCAGGTCGAAGAACTGCTCGAGAAGCATCTGGAGAGTTTGCTCGAAGAGCGCCTCCATGGATCTCACGCGTTACAAAGTGTGGCCGACGCCCTTCCGGCGCTTGGGATTGTGGCCGCGGTTTTGGGCGTTATTAAAACCATGGCATCGATCGATAAGCCGCCAGAAGTCCTGGGGGGCATGATTGGTGGCGCTTTGGTTGGAACCTTCCTCGGCGTGTTCCTGGCTTACGGATTTGTCGGGCCGCTTGCCTCAAAAGTCGCGCATATCCGAAAAGAAGAACACTTCTTCTATTCGATGATCGGCGAAGTCTTGGTCTCAAGCCTTCACAAGAACCCGATCAATATCTGTGTTGAAGTCGCCCGCCGACATGCCCCGGCGAGGGTCCGTCCGTCCTTCGATGAGGTCGAAGAAGCTGTGAGGGGGTTACGCCAAGCCGCATGATCAAGCATCTGACCATTGCGAGTTTCTGTTTCGCTCTAGTGTTTGCGGCCTCTGCAGACACTGGGGCGAAAGACGTTTCTGATGAAGAGGAACAAATCGCGGCGGAAACCGCCGAGGGTTTGGACGCTTTTGTCGATTCGGCAATTCGCAGCGGACTGCTTGTTCCAAATGAAGACGCGCTTGCCGCCGATGGCACCACGCGCATAGACCCAGAAGCTCTTGCGGCGCTTGGGATTGATTGCAGCGAAGATTATCCCCTCGACTTTTCTGTCGTGAGCGCTCTGCGCAGGTTTAATGA
Source organism: Pseudomonadota bacterium (assembly GCA_038527765.1). GTDB lineage: Bacteria > Pseudomonadota > Alphaproteobacteria > Caulobacterales > Hyphomonadaceae > Henriciella. The sequence continues at coordinate 350,952 of JBCBFK010000005.1, read as the reverse complement.
GCTCCCGTCCACAGTTGCTGAGAACGAGTCTGAGGTTCGCGCCAAACTTATCAAAGATCTCAAATCCAAGATCGCGCTTGGTCTCTATGCTGAAGCCGCGGCACAAATCGCAACCGCTCCGCAAGAGGAGTGGGTCGCCTTCCGCGAATTATTGCGTTTGATGGATCATCGCGAACGTCCGAACTTGAATTACTTCGCGGGCCTCGCCGCGTGCCACGAGGCCGCCGGACTTTGGTATGCAGTGGCACAAATGGTCGTGTTTGATCCAGACGGCGTCGAGGGCATTGGGGCGCGCATCGGTGAAATCCGCAGCCTGCCTTACAATCTGCGCGAGGATGTCGCCGTACTGATCATGCCGACATTGTTGATCGAGCGACGCCCAGATCTCGGACAGCAAGTGCTCGCAACGTTCACGCCGGAAGATTTGGATAAATCGACACGGCTTCGCGCGCTGAAAACCGCCATTATTGATATGCCGACAGGCGCGGAGTCCGATGATCGCCTCGTTATGTTGATGAGTCGGCCGAAATTGAAGCTCGCGGCGCTCTTGATCCTCATCGAGCGCGATGAGCGCTTGCGGCCAACGATCCACTCCTTTGTGCTGGAAGAAGCCTGGAATGTGCTCGAAGAGAGCGACACGCAGCATGATCTCGATCCGATTCTTGAATTTGTGATCAAACATTTGGGCAGCAATGACCTTTATGTCGGTCTGGAGCGCGTGCGCGGGTTACGCGCCGCGGAGCGCGATGATGTAAAGGCATCGATCGACAATCACACAATGATTGCCCTTGAGGGTTATCTCAGTGATGGCAATCGATCAGACGCGATCAATGCGCTTCGGTCGCTGAACCATTTTCATGAAGAGCTTCCTCTGAACGAGCGTGGCAACGCGCTGCGCACAAAGGGCGCCGAGCGGGCGCTTGAGCTGGGCCTGTTCAGCATGGTGCGTCACTTCCTCAATCCTATAGAACGGGATCCCTATATCGGGCTGCTTCTCGCTCAGGCGGCATTTTGGGGCCATGTCAACGCCGAGCTGTTTGAGGTGCGTGATGAGTTTCCCAAAGAGATAGAAATCAATCATATGGCGGGCATCCGAGCGCTGCAGGCGAATGAGTCTGGCATCGCGACAGCGGCCTTCTCGGCGCTGACAGAACACCCGGATCTTCAGCTCGATCTTCTGGAGCAGGGCGCGCTCGAAAACAATTGGACGCTTTGGCGGAGCGATTGGAGCGATCTCGTCAGTCGCCTTTCTGATCCCGAAGTCCAGCGACTCGCGCGCGTGCGACTGATCGAAAAATCCAAGCGCGGTGACGCCAGTGCGGCCGCGCGTGAGATCAAGCCTTATCAAATCGTAGACCTATTGAATTCGTCGCGGCGAGTCCTGTCGCGGCCTCGGGCAGGAGCCACAAATGAGCAATAGCATATACGCGGCATTGTCGCGCCAGGACGGCTTATTGAAAGAGCTGCAAGTCGTGGCCAACAATATCGCAAACACGAATACCGCGGGGTACAAAACCGATCGAGCGATCTTTGCTGAATACGTCATGGCGACGGGGGCGGACTCTGCGTCACTGTCCATGGGCGGGCTCGCCGGACACAGTTTTGACCTGACACAAGGCACCGTCAAATTCACGGGAGGCCAATTCGATCTGGCTTTGCAGGGAGAGGGCTTTTTTGGGCTCGAAACAGATGCCGGTCCACGCTTGACCCGCGCCGGTGCTTTTCAGCTTTCTGTCGATGGTGAGCTGGTCGCTGCAGACGGTGCGCGCGTGCTCGATATTGGCAATGCGCCGATCCAGATCCCGCCAGACGCGGAAGGCCTGACCATTGCAGGCGATGGAACCATTTCAGCCGATGGCCAAGTGCTTGGGCAAGTCGGCATCTTTACCGCCAACGGTCAACTTCAGCGCGATACCGATACGCGGTTTCTGGCTGAAGGCGGTACACAGCCCGCTGAGGGCGTGAGTGTTCTTCAAGGCGCTTTGGAGGCGTCGAATGTTTCTCCGGTATTGGAAATGGCGCGGATGATTGAGGTCCAGCGCGCCTATGAAGCCGGGCAGACCCTGCTGGAGCGCGAGGATCAGCGCATCACCCAGCTCATTTCAACGGTTAGAGACCGATAAAGGCTCAGGAGGTAAGCCATGAAATCACTCCAGATTGCAGCGACAGGTATGGCGGCGCAGCAAACGCGCGTCGATGTCATATCGAACAATATCGCAAACATGAGCACGACGGCCTATCGGCCACGCGTCGCTGAGTTTTCCGATTTGGTCTATCAACAATATCTGACACCGGGCACGATCACGTCGCAAACGGGAACGGTTGTGCCGGCGGGCATTCAGCTCGGGACAGGTGTTAAAGCTTCATCTGTATCGATTGAGGTTGTTCAGGGGTCTATGCGCCAGACCGGCGGAGAATTCGATCTCGGCATTGATGGCAACGGATACTTTGAAATCACCCTTCCTGATGGGGAGTCTGTCTACACACGGGACGGGAAATTCACCCGTAGTCCCGATGGCGAGCTTGTGACGTCAGACGGTTATTCGCTTGCCGATGGCATTACGGTTCCACGTGATGCGAACCGAATTTCAATCAGCCGCGATGGCGAGGTTGCCGCATACTTTGACAATGTCGTCGAAGGTCAATCCATCGGTGTGATCTCGCTCTCCACCTTCATCAACGAGAAGGGGCTCGAAGCGATTGGCGATAACCTCTATCGCGAAACCGAAGCCTCAGGTCAGGCGAACAACCTTGTCGCTGGAAGCCAGGGTGTCGGCATCATCATGCAGGGCTTTGTTGAAGACTCCAGCGTTGATGTCGTGAAAGAGATCTCAGATCTGATCGAAGCGCAACGCGGTTATGAGCTGAACTCGAAAGTCATCACGGCATCGGACGAAATGCTCGCAGCGACGACGAGGCTGAGATAAAATCATGATTGATATTCTTTGCCTGAGTCTGGGACTAACACTGTCGCCAGCTTCTTCGCTTACCGCCAATAATGTCCTTCGCAGCGGTGAAGTTATCACCTCAGCGAATGTATCGCCGCCAGATGATGTCTGGGACGATGAGCACGCGGCGCTTTTGGGCCGCGAGGTGCGTCGCACGGTCTATGCGGGACAGCCCATCAATGAGCAGAACACACGCGCCGCTCGCCTGGTGAAACGCAACCAATTGGTCACTCTGAAATATGTCCGAGGTCCGCTCGAAATCACCCTTAACGGCCGAGCCATGGGCGAAGCCGCAGAAGGTGAGTCGGTCTCCGTGATGAATCTGGAGTCGCGCCAAGTCGTCGAAGGAACCGTTCAAGCAGGAGGCTGGATATGGGTAAATTAGAGACCACGATCGCTACGGGATTCATCGCGGTTGCCTTGGGCGGCTGTGCGTCGGGTCCCAAACAAGCGCCGCAAGAATTTGTTGAACTTGAGCAGCCGACCTTCTGGGGTAAAACAGAAGCGTCTTATGCCAAGCAGCAGCCTGAAAGTTCCGCTTCACTTTGGACGACGGCTCCAAACGCGCTGCTGGGTATGCGTCGCGCCAAGGATGTTGGCGATCTGTTGACCGTCACGGTTGATATGAACGATCAGGCCAGTTTGCAGTCATCGCTTTCACGCAATCGCCAGACGAACGAACAGTTTAATTTGTCGGCGCTGCTCGGGCTACCACAGGCAGCCGGAAGTCTATTGCCGAATGGTGCATCACTGACCCCTGGGGTCGATTATGACCGTACCTCCGGGCTGACCGGTGACGGTGCTCTGAACCGTGCTGAGCAGGTGACGTTCCGTTTGTCCGCGCGTGTGGTCGGGGTCGAACCGAATGGCAATCTCGTTATTGCCGGATATCAACAGACTCAGGTGAGCGACGAAGTCCGCTATCTCACCGTGTCCGGGGTTATTCGCGCCCAGGACATTACCCGGACCAATACTGTGTCTTACGAGAAGATTGCAGACGCCAACCTGTCATATCTCAGCCGCGGGGAAGCCATGGCGGGCATCAAGCGCGGCATGGTCCCTAAAGTCCTCGAAAAAGTGCTCCCGTTCTAAAGGAACCCGCTATGAAACTCATCCTTACCAGTGTCGTTGCGATTGTTTTTGTTGCTCTAGGCAGCTTTGCCGCTGTGGTTCTCAAGCCACCGGTTCAAGTCGCAGCGAGCCCGATGGGTGAGGCAACAGATGGCGCAGTGGCGACCGAAAAGAAAGTCGAAAAGAAACCTGAGAAAGCGAGCAGCAGTCCGGGTGACAGTGCTTACTACAAATTCAGTCGCGAATTTGTAGTGCCGATTATGCGCGGGGGCCAAGTCAAAAGCCTTGTGATCCTGCACATAACGCTCGAAACAGATCAGGGGACCGCGGATGATCTGTTCTCCGAAGAGCCAAAGCTGCGGGACAATATCATGACGACCCTGATCGAACTCAGCAATGATGGCCGCACGCTCGAAGAGCTGACCAATGTGAGCAATTACGAAACGATGCGGTCTTTGGTTCTGATGAATTTGCAAAGCTCTATTTCAGACGAAATCAAGAACGTCCTGATAGTCGACGTCGCCAAGCAAGACCTCTAACCGCCGCGATACTTGCAACACATGTAAACCAGTGTTGAGCACGTCATTCGCGTGACGGGCTTTGTGCTAGTTGACCGTGACTTTTCTGAGATTGTTCAGATCCGTGGTCAGATGGGTATCGGTGCCGAATTTCAACTGACCGTTTTCGGTCCCGAGCGCCGTTACTCTGCTGATGATGTCAGGTTGTCGAGTGGCGACTGGAACACCGTCTTTATACAGATCAATTTGGAAGGAATAGATCCCATTTGGCGCTTGAGTGCTCTCGCCTAGGACATTTCCGTCCCAGGTATGACGCGTTTGAGCATTGTCCAAATCACCCTGCCAAACCGGATTGTTCTGGCTGTCGGTGACGGTCAGCACGGCGCGGTCATAATCAACGCCTTGATCAAACTCAAACTGAATGGGCGCGCCTTCATAGGCCACATATTGCGAGCGCACGGCGACATCCTGGCCGAGCCATTCGCTGCCGAGCGATGAATGAAGATCACCAATCATGGAGGCAATGCTCTCCAATGTCTGATTGGTTTCAACTTGCTGCTCAAGAGACGAGAACGTAGCGAGTTGATCGACGAACTGGGTGGAGTCCATCGGCGCAAGCGGATCCTGGTTTTGAATCTGCGCGGTTAGCAGTTGCAGAAATGTATTGAAGTCTTCACCGATCGTCGTTGTGCTAAATGCGGCGTCGGAGTCCGTACTATTGGCGCTCGCACTTGTTGTCGCGCCTGTTGTGGTGGACGTACCGGTCGCGGTGGCTGGATTGATATCCGTCATAGCGCTCTCCTAAAGCACAAGGTCGAGACGCGTGCGCGTCGTCACGCGGGGTTCGGGGCTGCGAACAGCGATGTTTTCGGTCGGTTCTTCAGATCGGCTATATGAAAGCTCGCGTTCTGAAAAATCAGAGCTGCTCCGGGCAGATTCGCGACGTTCTTCACTCTGGTCGCGGAAAGACATGTTCTTGTCTGAAAGGCCTTGGTCCCGGAGTGCTTCCGTTAGTTCAAGATGCATTTCCCGCAACCGCTTTAAAGCTTCGGGGTTTTCCGAGGTCACAACGATCTGCTGCAAGCCCTGCGCATCGAATTTGAAATCGATCATGACGCGTCCAAGCTCGGGCGGGTCAAGCTGAACGACCAATTGCTCTTGGGAATTCAATCCGTTCTGGACCGCGTTCAAGATGATGCCGGTCAACTCATTTGGAGACGCGATGGGGATAGAGGGGGCAATCGGGGTCAATCCCGACGGCGTCGCGGCCGGGGCGCTTATGCCAGTATGTGTCGGTCCCACGGTCACGACCGGTTCTGCAGTTGTGACCGCGATGGGGGCTTCACGCGCCAGACCCGAAACATCCGTTACTGGTGCCTGCGCGGCAAGTTGAGGCGTGGTGCGCGGGGTGATCTCAGCGTCTTTTGTCGGCAGGTTCGCGCGCGGGGTTTCCGCATTCACCTGAGCCACCTCAGGGTCACCTTTTACTTCGAGTGTTTCAGTTAGCTTTACAGTTTGAGGCGTTGCCTCTGCTGTTTTCAATTCGGGCGATTGACCCCCGTCGGTTCTTAATTTCGGGGAGTCCGCGGACGGGTCGGCGATTAGGTCGCTTTCGATGTCAGTATTCACAGTGGACACAGCCACGGGCGCTTTAGGTGCGTCTGTCTCCGCCACGGTCAGTGCATCGGCATCTGCCACAGGCAAGATATCTTTAGGGTCCGCCGGCGTGTCTTTGGTTTCAAGAGCGAAATCAGAGTCGACAGAGTTAAGCAAACTCGCCGGGTCTGCGAGCGTCGTTGTTGCTTCGCGCGGTTCAACGGTTTCGGGTTGTGAGGTGATCGCCGCCGAATTAGGCGTTAAGTCCACCGCCGCAGCATCATCTGTGGGACCGGAACTTGTCGGGGTGGGGTTGGTTTCATCCGCGACCATAGAGGCGAAGTCTTCGCCAGACGAAGTTTCGCCGCCTGTTGCGGTCTTAGATTCGAGGGCTGTGATCTGGTTCGTCTGTGATGCCGTCCTCGGCGACGCCAGATGCTCTCCTAGCAGTCCTGTGATCATGTCACTCTCTTTAAATTGTATGGTTAATACAACATCAGGATGTAAAGAGTGAATTAACAACTTAAAGTTTATCGTTGTTTTGTTAACTGTGAGGTGCGCAATGCTACCAACATCGCCTTTAGGACCGACGCTGACCGCCGCACCTGGCGGCTCCGTAACGCCCTCGACACCACAAGCACCCGATGCCGCGGACGACTCCAAGGTTCGTTTTGAACAACTCCTCTGGGCTGAACTGCTCACGCATACAGGATTAGAAGATGCCCTGACGCTCGGCGGAGGAGAGGGGGCCGCGATGTTCTCGCGATTCTTCGTTGAAGCAATCGCGTCTGATATCGCCAAGCAACACCCGCTCGGGCTTTTGGACGCCGAGCTGCCGACCGCGACTGACCTTGACCGCACGCCTGAGGTGATCAGCAATGACAGAGATTAGCATAGCGTCCTGCTTGGATTTGATTGAGCAGACATTTGAGCGTGAGGCCGAACATATTGTGCGCGGTGAGATGGCGGAGATTGGGGCGCTTGCCCGGACGAAAGTTGAGCATCTCGAAACGCTTTACAAAGCCATTGAAGCCGGTGCTTTGCGGGGACAGCCGTCCGCGTTGATCAAGCGTGTCGAGAAGCTGCAGGCGACAGCGCTGGAGCATGACCGACATTTGCAAGCGATGCGCTTTGGCTTGTCGCGTATGATTGAACGAATTGAGCGCCTGCAGAGCGACACAAATGTTGGATCCTATAACCAGTATGGCGCTCGCGTTCAGTTTTCAAATTCGCGTGGGCGCTTCGAAAGCAAGGCCTAACGCGGTTAAATCTTTTTTCATCTAAAGATTGTATTTCAATATATGCAACCCTTAGTGGTTTTACGGATTTAGCTGTCAGGATGACATCAAACAAAGGCCTCTCGCGAGGCTAAACAAATACGGGACATGCATCCATGAACAATACGCTTTTGACAAATAACAGCGCGATGGTGGCGCTGGAAACCCTTCGCGGCATCAACAAAGATCTCGCTCAGGTTCAGGCTTCTATTTCAACCGGTAAAGAAGTCGCCAACGCAAAAGACAACGCCGCTGTTTGGGCGATCTCAACTGTCATGTCTACGGACGTTGAGAGCTTCAAGCAAATCAGCGACTCTTTGAACAAAGGTTCTGCGACAGTCGGTGTGGCGCGTAACGCTGCTGAAGCTGTTACGGACCTCATCACTGAGATGAAGACGCTCGTCGTTTCGGCGCAAGATGACCTGAACGCAGACGACCGCTCTAAGATCCAAGCTGACATCACTGCGAAACGCGACCAGATCCAAACAATTGTTGGTGCTGCTCAGTTTAACGGTGTGAACCTGGTTCAGGGCACGGCCGACTCAACCTTCCTGGCGTCTCTTGACCGCCAGTCTGATGGTACAGTGAACACCTCAAACATCACCGTCGGTCGTCAGGACCTGACAACGAGTTCTGGTGTCTTCGGAACCGCAGTCGGCGGGGCAGCTTCTGCAGCTTTTGCAGACGTTGACGGCACTGGCACCAACACCACAACGATGGACGCTGCGACTGGTAAAGTCCTTCAGTTCGATATTGCCGCTGCTGACAACAATGCTGCTTACTCGTTCACAGTGAACGGCACGCAGCTGTCTTATACAACGGATGCCACAGCCACGACGGCTGAAATCCAGGCGTCTTTTGCCGCTCAAGTCAATGCGCTCGGAATTGAAGGCCTGACGGTCGATATTGCGACGCCTGACAAAATCATCCTGCGCAACGAAAACTCGTTCGCAGATGTGACGGCATCTGCAACGTCTGCAACGCCAGCGAGCTTTGTCGCTGAGACAGTTGATGGTGTGGCCGCGACGAATGTCAACGGCACGCAAACGCTGGAACAGCGCGCGACAACGATCGAACTCTCTGCAACTGCGTCTTTCGCTGAAGGCCAAGGCCTGCGTGTGACGCTTGGTGGCGACAGCTTCGAGTACATCGCGGGCACCAATGAGAGCGCTCAAGACGTCGCTCGTGGTCTTGCGACAGCAATTGGTTCGGCTTCTGTCGACGGTGTTGCTGCACAGGTTCAGTATGATGCAGCCAACGACACTTGGAACATCGCAGTTGATGACGCGACGGGTGGTCAGACGCTGACTGTTGTCGCTAACGACGGAAACGGTACGGCTTCTGGTGGTCTGTTCGGTCTCGACCAAATTGACGTGAGCACAGCTGCAAACGCAACTGCTGCCCTCGACAATATCGAGACTTTGCTCGGTAACTCAATCTCTGCCGCTGCTGCGTTTGGTTCTGACCAAAGCCGCATCGAATCACAGTCTGAGTTCATCACCTCACTGTCTGACTCACTGAAGTCTGGCATCGGTACTCTGGTCGACGCCGACCTGGAAGCCGCTTCTGCCCGCCTGCAGGCTCTGCAGGTTCAGCAGCAGCTCGGTACTCAGGCCCTGTCGATCGCAAACCAGGGATCGCAGTCACTGCTGTCACTGTTCAGATAATGACAATCGCCCGGAGCGTCTTTGGACGCTCCGGGTTTCTTTCAACGCCTTAGGAGGCTTTATTGCAGGCTCTAGCACACAAAGCATATGGTGAGGTTCGAAACCGAACCGCCGACAGCCGATCCATCGAACGCGCCTTATTCCGGCAAATCACTGACGCGATGATCGAGATGCAGGATGCAAAACGGAGCGACCCCGAAAACTGGGCCAACGCAATTAGCCGAAATCTTGATCTGTGGACCCTCTTGGCCACGGATTTAATGCATCCAGAAAATCAATTGGGCGAGGGCCTGCGCAAATCGCTGCTGGAACTGTCCATTTTCGTCCGTCGCACAAGCACTGAAATCCTCGGTGGAAGCGAGGGGCTCGCTGATCTGATCGATATCAATGAATCGATTATCAAGGGACTTGAAAACTCGGGATAGCGATAGAGTAAACCAGGAGGGACTAGGAATGTCCGGATTAATGTTGAAGTTGGCGCCAGGAGAGCGCTTCTTTATCAACGGCACACTTTTGGAAAACGGCGATAAGCCCGGACGCATCCGCGTGCCGGGTCCCGATGTTATGGTGCTTCGGTGCCGCGATGCTTTGAAGCCGAGCCAGGTAGATACGCCGGTGAAACAAGTCTACTATGCGATACAATTATTGATCACCCGAGACCTCGATGAGGACGCGACGCTCCCCGCGCTGCACCGCGCTTGTGACGATCTGAAAAACGCATTCGAACCGGCAAACCCTGACCTCATCCCCTTATTGCAGGAGATGATCCGCCGCGGGAACTATTATTCGGCGCTTTGCTACATGAAGCAGATCATAGAACTGGAGGCGCAGCTGCTTGGCCAGGAGACGTCCGGAGCGTTGGCGGCCTAAATGACGTTTCAGCCGGTCCTCCCTCTCCCCGGGCTTGCAGGATGGAATTTCCTGCAGGAGACGTACGATTCGCAATTGGATACATATTCCAGATCGCCCCAAATCGGGCGGGATGTAGAGTATTTCAAAGAGAAGTTCGCACAGCCTCTGGCCGTAGAAGACTTCCTCTCGGATCCGCGCTTGCGCCGGATCACGACGACGGCGTTTGGCCTCAATGGCGAAGAATGGAAAACCGGATACATTCGAAACGTGCTTGAGGAAGTTCAGGACCCGGAGAGTACATTCCTGCAGCGCCTCAATAATACGCAATACACAAATTTCGCGAAAGCGCTTGAGCCAGCGAACGGACAAATCAACTTACTGTCGTCTGAAATCGACAATATCGCAGCCCGTTACACCGCCGAGTCCTTTGAGCTCGCGGTGGGCCAGCAAAATGATAGCATGCGGCTCGCACTGAATTATCGGGATGGCATTAGTGAGGTCGTGACTGAAGACTCCTCCGATCAAGCGGTCCTGTTCAAGATTCTTGGCAGTGAGCCCATTCGGGCTGTATTGGACACTGCCCTCGCGATCCCCGCAGATCTGGCTCAGCTCGATATTGATCGGCAAGCGGAGTATCTTGATGATCGGCTAAAAAGCCAGTTCGGGATCAGCTCAGTACAGGATCTGAAAAATCCTGAAGTGGTCGATCAAGTCCTGAAGCGGTTCCAAATTCTCGCCGGGCTCAATCAGAATTCCGCAAGCACCAGCTCAGCTTCGACCGCCCTGGTGTTGCTCAGTAATGCTGCAGCCGGCTTTGGCGCCGTCGCTAGCCAGAATCTCTTTTTAAGTAGTTTCTAACGTCTCTGAACCAGCGCCTGTTCGCGCAGGTTGGAGCAGACCGTCCAGATAGCCGAACGCGGTTTCGATTCCGTCGCTATTTTCTGTCACGTATCGATCGAGTTCGGGGAACAGCGTATAAGCAAGATCGGCCTGCGGGTCCTTGCCAAATTCATACAAGCCAGCCCGAACCATCGGCGCGATCTCATCATACGTCATCATAAGGCGGCGGTACACGTTGAGGCTCTCGTTTTGCTCTTCCGTTGCGGCTTTTGGCAGGCTGCGCGACACGCTCTTCAGCACATCTATCGCCGGGTACCGGTTGCGTTCTGCAATCTTGCGGGAGAGCACAATGTGTCCATCCAGGATGCCGCGAACCATATCGGCAACCGGTTCTTCAAAGTCTGAACCCGCGACCAGGACCGAAAAAATTGCGGTAATATCGCCTGATGCGCGAGCGCCTGGGCCCGTGCGCTCGGCGAGTTCTGAAACGACCCTGACAGTGGAGGGGGGAAAGGCATTCAAGGCCGGCGTCTCCCCGGCCAGGAGCGCGGTCTCGCGATGGGCTTCTGCAAACCGGGTCAGCGAGTCGAATAGAAACAGAACCGAATGCCCCTGATCGCGAAAATGCTCTGCGGCGGCCATCGCGCAGAACGCTGCCCGTTTTTTGGCGCCGGGGGGTTCATTTGCGGTAGCGGCGATGACTGTGGTTTTTGGCAGAACCTCAGGCGGCAGAACATCATCTATAAATTCTTGCACTTCGCGGCTACGCTCTCCAATCAGGGCGATCACCACACGGTCCGCGCTCATACGCCCCGCGAGCTTGCCGAGAAGCGTGGATTTGCCGACGCCAGAGCCTGCAAACAATCCGATTCTTTGGCCGCGGCAGATCGGTAGGAGCGTATCCGTAACGTTCAACCCGGTCGAAAGGCGCGGTCCCAGTGACTTGCGCTCTGCGGGCGGCAGTGCCGGGCTTTGCAGCGGCACTCGCATGGTCTGGCGTGCGGTGAGGTCTGGAGTGCGCCGCAACTGAACCTCGCCGCGATAGTTGATCAGCGCCCCAAGCCAATGGTCGCCAATCGAAATCTCATCCTGCTGTGAGACATAGGCGCGATCGCCAATTCGCACAGCTTCAGTTGAGCTAAACATCAGGACGTCCACGCCCTTATCCGTCACCGACATAACTTCACCAATTAAGGCCTGGCCCGGTTTCTCGATCGTGACGCTATCGCCAATCCCAACCGCATGGCTGACGCCGGAAAGCTCGAGCATGCCTGGGCGGATCTCAGTTACAGCACCCCAGGTGCGCATGGGGGAAGTCAATTGGAAGCTCATCGGCAGAAACTTAATAAACCCTGGGTATGCATTAATTCTTTATTCAACTTATAGTCGCAAATTTTGCAGAATCGTTAACCTTAGGGGATTTTTTAGATGCGTTCGGAGCGTTTTCAATCTCAGCAAGAGGCCTTGGGATTGCCTGTTCTGACAGGGGATTTCGCGAGACTTGCACCTGAATTGCAGCGCGTAAATTCGGGGCCGTTATCTCGGCTCAATTCCGAATCAATTCCTAATTTTACGAATCAGTTCGGTGCTTCGGTGCCGTTCCGAACCAACCTCGAATCAAAAATAGACGTGGGTCAAACATCGCAGCGAGAGCCCGAGGAAGGGCGAAATACGTATAGGATATACAGCAATGAATAATACACTTCTCACAAACAATAGTGCGATGGTTGCGCTGGAAACCCTGCGCGGCATCAATAAGGATCTGGCTGACGTTCAGGCTAAGATCTCAACGGGTAAGGAGGTGGCAAATGCAAAAGACAATGCTGCCATCTGGGCCATCTCGACTGTCATGTCGACCGACGTTGAGAGCTTCAAGCAAATCAGCGACTCGCTGAACAAAGGCTCTGCTACAGTTGGTGTGGCACGGAACGCTGCTGAATCCGCGACCACCCTCATCCAGGAAATGAAAACGCTGATCGTTTCAGCCCAGGATGACCTGAACGCAGACGACCGCTCTAAGATCCAAGCCGACATCACCGCAAAGCGAGATCAAATCGCAACCACCGTGAACGCTGCACAGTTTAACGGCGTGAATTTGGTGCGCGGTATCGAGGATGTGACCTTCTTGGCCTCATTGGATCGTCAAGCAGATGGTACAGTAAACACGTCAAACATTACTGTCGGACGGCAGGACTTGACCACAGCCTCTGGTGTCTTCGGGACCGCTATCAGTGCGGCGCTTTCGGCTGGCTTCGCGGATGTTGATGAGACCGGTACGAACGCGACCACGATGGATACAGCCGCGGGTAAAGCGCTTCAGTTCGATATTGCATCGGCTGACAACAACGCGTCCTACTCGTTCACTGTGAACGGTACGCAGCTGTCTTATACAACGGATGCCACAGCAACGACGGCTGAAATCCAGGCGTCTTTTGCCGCTCAGGTCAATGCGCTCGGGATTGAAGGCCTGACGGTCGATATTGCGACGCCTGACAAGATCATCCTGCGCAATGAAAGCCCATTTACGGACGTGACAGCGTCTGCATCAGCGGCGACGCCCGCAAGCTTCGTTGCCGAAACGGTTGACGGCGTAGCGGCGACGAATGTCAACGGCAGTCAAACCCTTGCTCAGCGTGCAACGAGCATCGACTTCTCGACGACGGCCTCTTTTCCAGAGGGACAGGGCTTCCGTGTTACACTTGGCAGTGACAGTTTTGAATATGTCGCCGGCAAGGATGAAATGGCCGAGGACGTTGCGCGGGGTTTGGCGACAGCGATTGGCTCAGCCTCTGTTGAGGGTGTATCTGCTCAAGTTCAGTATGATGCCGCCACGGATGCCTGGACCCTCGCGATCGATGACACCACAGGCGGTCAGGCGCTTAGCATCGTCGCAAACGACGGTAACGGCACGGCATCGGGCGGCTTGTTCGGCCTTGACCAGATTGATGTCAGCACCGCCGCTGACGCGTCAGCGGCCCTGAACAATATCGAGACGCTTCTCGACAATGTTATCGGTGCCGCTGCTGCGTTCGGTTCTGACCAAAGCCGCATCGAATCACAGTCTGAGTTCGTAACAACCCTGTCTGACTCACTGCGCTCTGGCATCGGTACGTTGGTTGATGCTGACCTGGAGGCGGCATCGGCTCGCCTGCAGGCGCTGCAGGTCCAACAGCAGCTCGGCACGCAGGCGCTATCAATCGCCAACCAGTCACCGCAGTCTCTGCTGTCACTGTTCCAGTAAATTAAATCCGCGGGGAGCGCCTCACGCGGCGCTCCTTCGCAAACGTCTTAGGATAAGCGTAAGTGAAAACTTGGAGGGACTAGGAATGTCCGAACTGATGCTAACACTCGCTCCAGAAGAGCGCTTTTTTGTGAACGGGGCCGTTTTCGAAAATGGCGATGCGCCAGGCAGCTTTAAAGTTGATAGCCCGAACGTACGGATTCTGAGGACGCGAGACGCGCTCAAGCCAACGGATGCGACGACCCCTGTCAAGCAAGTCTATTATACGATCCAACTTTTGATCACTGGCGACGCGAACGAGGCGGACACACTGCCAGCCCTCGAAGCGGCGTGTCAGGATCTCAATGCAGCATTCGCACCTGCGCAACCGGATCTCATTCCAATTCTTCAGGAACTCATTCGTCGTCACAGTTACTTTTCAGCGCTCTGTTATTTGAAGCAGATCGTGCAACTCGAAGCGCAGCTGCTCGGCGAAGAGATGCCAGAGGCGCTTGCGGCTTAATCTCCACCAAAAAAAGCGCATCTTGAATTCAGGGTGCGCGTACGCGGCCTGCCGGTCGGCGAATGTAGCTTTGGCAAACGCCTGGTTCAGCATCCATTCGAACAAGGCAGGTCGCCTCTATAAGTGACCGATCAAAGCAACATAATCCGCAGTTTTTCCTGAGGATTAAGGGCTCTTAAGGTTTGCGGAGCGGCTGCGGCCAAAAGTTAATTAAACCCAGGGTATATGTTAATTCTTTCTTCAACTTATAGTCGCAAATTTTGTTGAAACATTAACCTTAGGGGATTTGCGAATGCTGTCTGATCTTTCGCTCTTTCAGATCTACGGGGCGATGGCGCGACACGCGGCGGAGTCACAAAAGACCAGTGCCGAAAATCTCGCTCGTGCAAATGAGCCTGGCTATAAAGCGGTGCAGCTTGAATCCTTTTCAGCGTTCATGGAACGCACCGGCCCAACGATTGAAAAGATCGATTTCAGCCAATCCTTCGAACAAACCTTGAGCAATATGCCCGCCTCGCCAAACGGCAACACGGTGAGCATTGAGAATGAAGTGTTCCGTGCGGCGGGTGCCTCGCAACAACATCAGATGGCAATGACGGTCTACTCCAAATCTCTGGAGATGATGAGGCTTGCACTTGGACGACGGAGCTAGGAGCCAGAATCATGAATCCATTTGAGTTTTCGATGATGCAGGCGGTCTCCGGGATGCGCACCAACTCTCAGCGCATTACAGTAAGCGCAGAGAACGTATCGAACGCCGATACGCCGGGATACCAACGCAAAATCCTGACGACCGAACAGCAATATGCGGCCGGCATCAGTTTCGGCGCGCTGCGCATGTCGCTCGACGAGACGGCCGGCGAGCAGGAGTTCAATCCGTCTCACCCCATGGCCGATCCTGAGGGCTATGTAACGCTCTCCAACGTCTCGCTCGTGACCGAAATGGCCGATCTTCGCGAAGCCAACCGGGCGTATGAGGCGAACCTCAATTCATTCCAGCAAGCGAGGACCATGTACTCCTCTTTGCTCGATGTGCTGCGGCGATAGGAGGCGTGAATGACCAATTTCGGCTTCGGGGCATATAACACGCTCAACCCGGCAAAAATCACCACGCCGACCACCACGCCAGCAAAGCCCGAGGTGGAAGAAAACCCCATCGCGAAGGGCGCGTCAGAGTTCAAGGCAGCCGTCCAGCAAGCCGAGCAAGCGGCCGTGGAAACGGCTGTCAGCGGCGCGGATCCTCACGCCATGGTCGAGGCGTTGGCCAATGCTGAAATGGTGCTCGATACGGCGGTCACCATCCGCGATAAGGTTGTCGAAGCCTATCAAGAATTGCTGCGTATGCCGGTCTAACAGGAGCGCGGGGACAATGGGCGAAGCTGAAATTTTTGAGGTCCTGCGGGCCTCTTTGTGGACAGGTGTCCTGATGGGCCTGCCGATTCTGGGCGTCGCCTTGCTTCTCGGTCTCGTGATTGGCCTGGTACAGGCGCTCACGTCGGTTCAAGAAATGACGATCACTTTCGTGCCGAAGATCATTGCTGTTGTCGTCGTCTTCTTTCTCTCAATTGGATACATGACGCGGGTCTGCCTCGATCTGTTCAACAACATGATAATCCCGATGATCACAGGCTGACCCCCGTATGCCAGAGTCTAAACTCCTCGATCTCTCTAAGCCCACCGCGCTGCTCGCGATTGGGCTTATGTTGATTATTCTGGTCATGGTTTTGCCCGTCCCTGCCTGGGTGCTTGATCTTGGGCTGACCGCGTCCTTTGCGTTTGCAATCCTGATTTTCACCACAGCGATCTTTATCGAGAAACCGCTCGACTTCTCGTCATTTCCGAGCGTGCTCTTGGCATCCTTGATATTGCGCCTCGCGCTCAATGTTTCGTCGACCAAGCTGATCATTTCTGAAGGCCATACCGGGACCAGTGCCGCTGGCGGAGTGATTGAGGGCTTCGCGATGTTCATCATGGGCGGAAACCTGTTCGTTGGCCTCGTCGTGTTCGGTGTCCTGATCATCGTCAACTTTATGGTCATCACCAAAGGGGCTGGCCGGATGGCTGAGGTCGGCGCGCGCTTTGCTCTGGATGCGATGCCGGGCAAACAGCTCGCCATCGACTCTGATCTCGCGGTCGGAGCCATCAGTCATGAAGAAGCCAAGCAGCGGCGCCAGAAAGAACAAGAAGAAGCAGCCTTCCTGGGGTCGCTCGATGGTGCATCAAAGTTTGTCAAAGGCGACGCCATTGCGGGCCTGCTCATTACCGCGTTGAACCTCGTTGCAGGGATCGGCTTCGGACTCGCCGTGCACGGATTGTCATTTGCCGAAGCTGCGGCGAACTATTCCATCCTGACCGTTGGCGACGGCCTTGTCTCGCAAATCCCCGCGGTCATTGTATCCGTGTCGGCTGCACTCCTTCTGTCAAAAGGCAAAGATGATGGCGCGCTCGACCAGGCGCTCGGCAAGCAGCTTGGCGGCAACGCAACGTCCTTGATGATCGTATCGGGCTTGCTGGCTGTTTTCGCTTTGTTGCCGGGCCTGCCGTTTCTACCGTTCATGATGGCTGCGATTGGGTTCGGGGTAACCGCCTACTTCCTTTATCAACAGAGCCAAGCTGTCGCTGAACAAGGCGAGGAGACAGAGGAGAAGCCGCAAACCGAAGAATCCAAGATCGGTGACTCGATTCACTCAGATGAAATTCACCTCGAGGTGGCGCCTGATCTGGTCGCAACCGTCCTGCAAGGTGAGGCTGGGATCGAGACGCGGATCGACAAGATCAGGCGTTACATCGCGGAAGAATATGGCTTCGTGTTGCCATCCATTCGAATGACGGACAATCCGACGCTTCAGCGCAATACCTACCAGCTGAAAATACAAGGCGTACCGGTGGATACCGGCATTTTGCGGCCAGGATCATTGCTGGCACTGATTGAAGAAGATCAGTTGCCGCATCTGCAAGGCGAACGCGTAAAGGAGCCAGTCTACAAAGCCGCGGCGCGGTGGCTCCCCACCACAAAGAAACAAGAGCTAGTTGCCGCAGGCACGCCCGTCATCGAACCGATTGAAGTGCTTGCGACGCACATGCTTGAGCTCATTCAGGCGAACTTCTCGCTGATCTTCACCCGTATGGTCATGATCCAAACTCTAGATGCCCTCACGAGTGTCTCTGATAGCGAGCGCGGTGAAAGCAATAAGCGTCTTCTGGACGAGTACATCCCAACCAAGGTTCCGCCAGAGACGTTGCTTGGTGTTCTGCGCGCCTTGCTCGAAGAGCGCGTCTCTATTCGTAATATCTTCCTTATTCTCGAGACGATTGGCGAAGCAAAAGGGCAGGGTGCCAATCAGACGCAAATGGTGGAATTGGTCCGGCAACGTCTGTCCTTCCAAATCCTGAATAAGCTTCAGGATGAAGAGGGTCGTTTGCCGCTGGTGCAACTCTCCACCTCCTGGGAGCAAAAGTTTGCCGAGCACGAAATCAAATCTGAAGGCGGCGCAAGCGATATTGCGCTGCCACCAGAGATGTTCAGCGAGCTGCTAAACGGGATTCAGGAAAAACTGAATGAAACGGCGCAGCGCGGCGTTGTCGCCGCCGTTGCGACCTCGTCCAAGCGACGTCGCTTCCTGCAGACCGTGCTCGCCAGCAAAGGCATTCGCAATGCCGTCCTCGCCTATGAAGAAATTCGTTCGAACAGTAAGCCGCAAATTGTAGGCATCGTATGATCCTGTTTCTCGATCTGCTCGGGCCCGATCTGTCTTATTGGGTCACGCAGTTCGTTCTCACTGTGGCGCGGCTTTCGTTTGTGATTATGCTCATGCCAGGGATTGGCGAGAACATGATCCCCATGCAAGTGCGCTTGTATTTACTGCTTGGATTGGCGGCGGCTGTCTCGGGCCTCGGGATTACCGATTACCCAGTTCCCGACAGCACCACCGATCTCGGACTCGTTGTGTTTGCGGAAGTCTTGCTGAGTCTGTTTCTCGGCATCGGTTTGAGAGTTGTTATCTGGACTCTGAACATTGCCGGCAGCGTGATTTCTCAATCCATGGGGCTATCGCAACCCTTGGGTGTTGCACTCGAAAATGAGATGCAGACCGCGACGGCAAACCTCTTGTCCATGGCTGGGGCCGCTGTTCTGTTTTCTATGAATTTTCATTTGGAAGTCATTTCCAGTTGGATCGGCTTGTATGAAACGATCCCGATTGGCGGGTCTTCATGGATCTCGCAGGCATTCTTGTTTGACAGTATCTTTGCCGCGTTTGCCTTCGCTGTGCTGCTCGCCTGGCCCTTTGTCGCGATGAACCTGCTCTATAATGTGTGTCTCGGCTTCATCAACAAGGCGATGCCGCAAATGATGGTGGCCTTTGTTGGGGCGCCATTCCTGGTCGGTGCGGGGATGTTCCTGCTGGCCGTTTCCATCGGCGCAATGCTGATGGTCTGGCAAGACCAGATCACGCGATTGATAGTATGGTTGTAGCGCATGGCTGAAGAACAGGACCAGTCCGGCGAAAAGGAATTTGAAGCCACCGAGGAGCGCCTGCGACAGGCGCGGCAGGATGGTGATGTTCCAGTATCCAAAGAGGCGAACGCGTTCGGCCTCGTGGTCGGTATCGGCATCGGCACCGCAGTCTTCCTGATGCTGACATCAAAGGTCCTCAATGATGGGTTCGCGGGCATGTTTTATCATGCTGACCGCTACGCAGCAGATATTTTTACCGATCAGGGCTCCCAAACACGTAAGATTTTTGGCGAGATGATGCTGTCGATTTTGCCGATTATGCTGGTGTTGGTTGCGTGCGTCATTCTCGTGCTGATTGTTCAGCAAGGCATCGCCTTCTCGACCAAGAAACTCGCCCCGGACGTGAAAAAGATCAATCCGGTTGAGAATATCAAGAACAAGTATGGCGCGAAGGGCATGATGGACTTCCTGAAGGACGCAGCGAAGATGATTTTCGCTGGCCTGATCGCAGCTTACTTCATGATCTATTTTGCCTCGGAATTTTATGCGAGCAGTGCGATCGGAAAGGGGCAAGTGATGGACTTCACGCTGAC
This sequence comes from Pseudomonadota bacterium, assembly GCA_038527765.1. Taxonomy (GTDB): domain Bacteria; phylum Pseudomonadota; class Alphaproteobacteria; order Caulobacterales; family Hyphomonadaceae; genus Henriciella. The sequence goes on along the minus strand of JBCBFK010000005.1, from coordinate 331,391 downwards.
CCAGATGCTGAAGCTCATTCTCTATTTCGGCGCTTTCCAATTGCTATTGGCGCTGCTCGACGTCCCATTGCAGCGCTATTTTCACGCGGAGCGTCTGAAAATGACCCGCGAAGACCTCAAGAAGGAAATGAAGCAGAGCGAAGGTGATCCTCAACTGAAACAACAGCGCCGTGAGCGTGGGACGCAGATTACGCGCGGCGAGATGATGAAAAATGTCGAGACAGCGACCGTGATCATGGTCAACCCGGAACACTATGCTGTTGCGCTCAAATGGGATCCTGAAGGGGATAAGGCACCAATTTGTGTGGCCAAGGGCGTTGATCATCTGGCGGCGAAAATCCGAGAAGTTGCGCAGGCTCATCATGTCCCGATCTATCGTGATCCCCCGACGGCGCGCTCCCTATACGCTTTGGTCGAAATCGATGAGGAAATCCGCCAGGAACACTTCGCCGCGGTCGCCGCGGCCGTCCAATATGTTGACCGCGTGCGCGCCAGCTTGAGAGGTATCAATGACTAAGCCCGATCCGATCATCCCAAAGCTTCTCGATATCAAACAGCGCGATCAGGAGATCCGGCTGGCGGACATCACGAATGAGATCCGCATTCTTCAACAGAAGCTTCAAGAGCTGATGGATGAGGCGAGCCGTCTCGATCAGCGCGCGGATGGATATGACCGGATGAGCGTGGCGAATGGTTATTTGCGCTATCTTGACCATCGGCAAAGTTCGATCAAGGAACGCTTGAGCGCGCTGCAACGCGAAGCGGATGAGGCCCAAAACGCGCTCAGAAAGACAGTGTTCTCGCAATCTATGCTGCAGCAGTCGCAAGGCATGTAAACGAGTTTACGTTCTGTTTATCATGTTGCTCGTACTATCCCTGCGCGAAGAGTGGCAAATTCAATTAAAACTAGCCACCGCTGCATGGAGATAAAAATGAGTGCTAAAACCCCGTCCCACGTGGACCATCAAGTTGGTCGTCGTATCCGTCAGGCGCGCCGCGCGGCGAAGCTCACACAAGGACAATTGGGCGATATGATCGGCCTGACGTTCCAGCAGGTCCAGAAATACGAAAAAGGTGTGAACCGGGTTTCGGCTGGCACGCTTTACGATATTGCCAAGGTTCTGGACATTCCGATCAGCTGGTTCTTCGACGAAGATGTCGTGGACCGGATTAGCGGCGTTGAAGAAACAGCCGCGACTGAATTCAAGGACTGCATGAACCTACTGCTCGATTTGCGACAGAGTTCAAATCTCGGACCCGTTCGCGAAGTGCTGCGCCTCGCCGGCGCGCGCTAAACGATCTCCGCAGAGTATGGTGGTGGGCTGAGCGATGACGCTCAGCTCACTTTCGCCCATTTCGGGTCATCATAATCGGCCATTGAGGCGCCATCCGTTGAAACGAAAGACTCAAGGTCTTTGATTACGGATAAGATGAGTTCCGCTTCCGGCGGCAGCATGTCTTGATTTTGCTCCGGCGCCGAGAAGCTCTCCCAGACCTTAAGCTTCAAAAGCATATCCAGCGGACTGGCGGCGTGCTTCTGGCTGATCGCTTGAATCATATTCAGCTGCACGTCGAGTTCTGCATCTGCAAGCTCTTCGGTTTCAATGGATTGGGCGAAATGCGCGTGGCGTCGTTGTGATTTGACCCATTGCGGCAATTCCTGCTCGATCAGTTTGTCAGCCCCCATGGCTTTTATCCTTCATGTCTAACGCAGTTGGTGAAGACGCCGTCGAAACGGCGCCTACATCATAGAAATGCTCGATCACGCGGAATTGTTCCGTCGTGATGAAAATTTTTTCGAAAAGTGGGTCGCCTTCGATGAGACAAGTGAAATCGCGGACTAGTCTTCGCCGCGCTTCTCTTTTTCTTTCAGCGCTTCAATGAGTTTTTTGAGTTTTTCAGGAACAGGTTCGTTCAAGACTTCTTTATAGCGATCACGCAACGCTTTGCCCAAAGGCTTCTCCCTGCGCCATTCTGGCGCCTTCTTCGGGGCGTCATTGTCTTCTGACATTAACGAGTCTCTATACTTGTATTTCCCTTTCTCGCGTTGGACCCGATTAGCTCGCGTTATAGCAAGATGCTTAGTTATATAATTTTTGTAATACCGGTTTTAATCGACGCCGTCGTCCGTCTAGTTCGCGGTGTCCTGCGGCGTGAGGATAGGGAGTTGTTTAAGCCCTGCCTGGTCATTTTCGATCGTGAACGGGTGCACGAAATTTGGCCGGAACCACGGTGTTCGCTGCTGATTGAACAGGCCGCGCAGCCAGTCAATGACGATCTGGGCGCGTGCTATTCGGCGTACCCTTTCAGTATAGGTCAGCCAAAACCGGATCGGCGCAACCTCAGGAAGATTTAATGGAACGACGTTCTTACCGAGGCCGTGCACATAGGTCGGTAGCAGTGCGATCCCGCCGCCATTTGCACAAACCTCCAGCATGACAGAGCCGGAATTCGTCACCAGAGCAAAGTCGATCAAGTCGCGAAATTCTTTCGCTTTCGGTGCCCAGCGTTCCATCTGGTTCACATAACCAGAGTGAATGATGCAGCGGTGATTGTGCAAATCAAACACGCTCGTCGGATGCCCGAAATTGCGGATATAGTCCGGCGATGCGAAGAAGACGTAATGCAGGATGCCAAGCCGTTTCGAGACGATATCCTGACGACCGGGCTCCCGAAACTGGATCGCGATATCCGCTTTTTCGTTGAGCAACTCAGCGTCGGGGCTGTCCGTGGTGACCAATCGCAGTTCGATCTTCGGGTTTTGCAAATGGAAATCCGGTAAGTGCGGGGCGATCCAGTGCGAAGCCAGCCCGTCTCCTGTACAGAGCGTCACCGGGCCTTCCGCAGGTAAATCGTGATCGAGCACGTCACTGCGCAATCCATCGGCGGCGTCGGACATGATCTCAGCATAGCGGAGCGCTTTTTTGCCAGCTTCCGTCAGCGTCACTCCACGGGGGGAGCGATATAGCAGTCGCGCATTTAGCGAGCGTTCGAGCTCATCTATTTTGCGAGAAACCGTGGGCGCCGTCTCTTTCAAACGTGACGCAGCCGCATTCATGCTGCCGAGTTCAGCAACAACTATGAAGACTTTAAGCTTGTCCCAATCGAGATTTTCAAACATCGACGCCCTCTTATTCGATTTCTGTACTACCCCAATTCGATTCTGTCTGCATCGGATACGAAGGAATTATGCCACTCCGGTCTGCAAAAGGAGTGTTTTTCATGCCTGATACACAGAATTCTCTCGAAACCTATCCATTCATCGTCGATCAAGTGAAAATGATCGAGCTGATGGCGGGCTTTGGATGGCGGACGGCCAATGATCAAGAAATCCCGCAAATGCTGGCGCTTGGCGAACGGCTGGTCGGAGATCAGCTGATCAGTCCGGAAACACTTCGCAGGCTCCACGGATTAACCGGATTGACGGCCTGGGTCTTCGGAGACCCGCTTGAGGGATTGGTGATTTCAGTGCCGCTTTCACCCGAAGGCCTGGCGGCGATTGAGGCGAACAAATTCATCGCGATGTCGCCCGATAATGCATATGTCGCAGAGGCCGGGGCGCTCTGCGCTGGCTGCTATATCGGCATCTATGCCGGAGAAACCAAGGCGGCCCGGAAGGCCGTCATGAGTGGTGCTGGCGTGATCCGGATGGCAGTCTTCCCGCAAGTGCCATGTTTCGCCCGTGCGGCAACCGAAGATGGTGCCCGGTCCATGGAGAGCCTCGGTTGGAAACCAGCCGGGTTCGGAGCGGACAAACTCTGGATGCAAGGCGCTCTGGTTGTTCCAGAACGAAAGGTGGCCTGATGCTGAAGATCACGCCGATTGGAGAATCAGGTCTCCTCAAACCCCTCGATCCAAAGCTCGTCGAAACCTTCGAAATCGAAATGGTCCGCACGCTCGACTCCTACCAAAAAGTGGTCGCGGTTCGTGCGATGACCTTTATGGGCGAACAGGATTGTCCGTACGAAGAAGAGTATGATGGCAACGATTTGTGCGCGAACCATTTGCTTGCCTATTATAAAGGTCAGCCGGTGGCGACGTTGCGCATGCGCTGGTTTGCCGGCTTCGGTAAGATTGAGCGCGTGAGTGTGCTTCCAGCCCATCGCGGCAGCGGGGTTGTAAAAGTGATGTTGGGCGCAGCCTTCGAAATCTCCGCACGAAAAGGATTCCGTCGCATGTTGGCGCAAATCCAAACGCGGCTTTGGCCCCTTTGGTCAAAGACCTTGAACTGTCGCATGATGGATGATCACCCGAACTTCCATTTCTCCGACTTTGAGTATTGTGAGATCGAGATTTCAATCGCGGCGCATCCAGAGGCGATCCGTTCGACCTCAGATCCGTTGACCATGATACGACCTGAGGGCGATTGGGATACGCCCGGCGTTCTCGATGAGTCCGCGTCTCGGGGCGGGGATATACAGACTGTTGCCGCTTAAATGTGTCTGCTTGTTGTTTGCCACCATGCTGGGCACCTTGACCCAATACGCATGGAAACCGTTTCAGAAACCCTGTCGAGTGTGATCGATGCGGCGCGCGTCGATCATCGCCCCGTCGCTTACATTCAGAAACGACAGGGTGTCGGGTTCGACGGTCTTGGCGTGCGCATAGGTCGATATGAGCCGGTTTTTGGCACGTCGGAGTCAGAAGACGTTCTACCTGATGGCTTGATTGATTTTATTCTGAGCAATGCCCAGTCACGGATTAGCCTCGCAGGATTTGCAGATTGGGCGAAGTTCGAAGAGTTCAGGTCGGTGCTCACGAATGCGGGATTGCTGGCATCCATAGATGACGCGGCATTTCCAGCAAATGATTAGGCGTCTTAGTGAAGCGTCCGACCGAGGTTGCTCGGTTCGGCGCCTGCAGGATTGAAGAACCACTCAATCGGCCGATCCAGAATGCAGGCAATCGCAAACAGCGTTCCGGCGGAAACCCGATTATGTCCGCTTTCGTATTTGTGAATTTGTTGGCTTGAGCATCCAATCTCGATGGCGAGTTGTGACTGGGTCATCGCCGCTTGAAGACGGGCTTCTCGGATCCTGTTTCCAATTTGGTCGTCGCCTGGGGGGATCATCGTTTCATAGAGCTGTTGGCCATGCAGTATCTTTATCGCTTCCGGAGTAAAAGCGGTCTTAAGCGGCAAAGATCGCGGAGATTCCGTTGAATTCAAGAAACCACATCATTGCGGGCATGGCGATGAAGAGAAGCGCGAGGAAGACCCAAATCGGAAACCGATTTGCAGCCAAGGAAGGCCCCAGCGTCTCTTTTTCCTCAATCAGTTGAAAAGACGGGATCATATTATTGCGAATGGCGTAGGCGGAGGCGAAGGTGGCTGCCAGGATCGCGCTGGCGGCAATCAAAAACGCGTTTCCAGTCATCAGGCCAACCATCAGATTTGAGACAGCCAAAGCCGTCGTTGCGAGCAGAGTCATCGGCACGCGCGGAGAATGAACGGGTCGCTTGGACATCCTAAAGCTCCTCTTAACAAGAATGAACCAAGTCTTAGTTTTTCAACATAGAGTTGATAAACCGTAACGCACCGGCCTTTCACCATTGGGTTTATCCTCGCCACGGCCTCATAAAATCAATTCTGAGTAGTTTTTTCTTAAGGGGAACGCCTGATTTACACTGTCGAGCGGAGTTCCTCCGCGCTGATGATCCGGAGCGCGTTAATGAAACGGCTGACCGTTTTACTCTCAAGCACGTTATGTCTCGCCGCCTGCGCGAGTGTCGCCGACATGGGCGATGATGCGATCCGACATGTTTCATTCAACCGCATTCAGGCCACCCCGTTCAAAACAGCGCTCGATACGCAATCCTGCAACGAGTCTGTGGTTGAGATGTTTGGCTTCACAAAACGCAGTCTCGAGGTCCGGCACGGGGTCCAGATTGAGCAAGTGTACCATTGCGAAGGTCAGACCATACGCTCGAAGGTGACACTCAAAAACCGTACGTCGGAAGCCATGATATGTGCCCCGATGGGCGATTCGATTGGACTGGACACATGGGTCGCGCCGAGCGGTGTATCTTTTTACGAGTACGTATTCCAATCCAGCACCGGGTTCGACTGCGTCCCGGCCGAGCAGGTCTTCGCGGCGGGCTAAGTCTGCACATTCAACTCTTTGTGTTTGCTGCGTTCTTTTGAACGGTCTTTACTTTTCGTTAACAGTTAACGTAAAGATGTTTACATTGATCGCGTCTGGAAGAGTTAGGACACAGCTTGAGCATCACACTATCAGAACTCGACCAACAGCTCGGTGCCCGGCTTCGTATCGCCCGAAACTTGTCAGAATTGTCCATGGACGAGATTTGCACGCAAATTGGGCTTTCGCGAACGGACGTTTTAGCGCTCGAGGCGGGGCGTAAGCGCATATCAGCGAAATGGGTGGCTCAGTTTGCGACACTGTTGAACGTTGAGATCCGTTGGTTCTTTGGGTTTGACTCCTCTGCGCCGGGTGCGGATCGGTCAAATTTGAGTTCGCTGTCCAGTGCGTGCACCAGTGCCGCTTTGAAGGCGCTCGTCGCGAAACTGAATGAGCACGACGCTGTCGCTGCGCAAGCCGCTTAACCCATGGCAGGATAATCGTTTTGAAGAGCGTTGGGGGGCAGCCAGAAGATCGCATTCAATCCTTGTCGACTGAGACATGGGCAGAAATCGTTGCACACGGAGCGTTTTTCGAAGCCAAGTCCAATGAGACGATTTTAGAGTATCAACAAACCGACAATCACCTGATGATCATCCTGTCTGGCAAAACTACGCTGGTCTATCTCCAGGATGGCAAGCCTTCTCCGACGGCCATTTTCAGGGAAGCTGGCGAAGTGCTGCACCATGCCGGCATGCATTTGCAGGTGTCGAACCCGTTTCGCATCGATGCGGTTGAGGATGGCACGCGCGTCGTCATGCTTGAGCGCGATCTGGTTTATCAACTGCTGTCCAAGGATGTTCAGTTTGCGGAATATCTGTTCCGTGATTTATCCGAGCGCTTCATGATGGCCTTAGGTTATTTGCGTGAACAGCGCCTTGAACCGCTGATCAATCGCTTGGCGAAACGTATACTGACGATCACAAAGCACCGTCCATCCGTTGAGTTTACTCAGGCGGAGCTCGCGGACATTTTGGCCGTGACACGGATCAGTATTTCAAAAGCAATCAAGACGCTCGAACAGCTCGGCCTGGTCAACCGAGCAGACCGTTCGCTTTTGACGGTTGACCGGGAAAAACTACGGGCCTGGCTCGCAGACCAGTCAGAGGACGCAGGCGACTAATTCGGACGCTTTTCTTGGAGTGCGGTCTCGGCCGCTGCTCTGCGCAATGCGGCCTCCGATGCTCCGAGCGTTTCGAACAGATCTTGCTTCACGGCATCAGACAGATTTTCAAATTCAGGGGCAAAAGCCCGGATGGCGCGCAACAAGTCAGCCACATACTCAAAATCAGATAGGTCTAAAAATTTGTCCGCCATTTATCCATTCGGGTGCTGAGCCTGTTGAAGCGGCTATCGTTACACCACTATGAACCAAATAGATGTGACCAAGACCTGATCAAGCAAAATAACCGAATCGATCGCGGCGATTCATCACCAAAATATTACTTTTGATCGAAAAATTAGTTTTTCAACTCAAAATAGAATTCACCATAGTCTGGTAGCTTGGTTCATTCCTAATTCTAGCGGGACGAACCTTTTATGTCATTGGTGTGGCTCAAAAAAATATCAAATGAAGCCGGTAATCTCGCTGCGGGCTTTGTGTTGTTGCTCATCCCGATTTTTGCGGTTGGGAGCTTTGCGAGGCACTTTCAACACACGCTTTATAAGAAGCAAAACGTTCAGCCGCGCATGGACTCAGCGGTCTTTGCCGCCGCGCGCGTGAAGCCAGCTCAGCAGAACATCGATAAAATCGATGTCGCGTTTATGCTTGATGTTTCTGGTTCCCTGAAGGGTTCGAGCCGAACGAGAAATCTTCAGTCTGCTGCGAAAAAAGTCATCGAGATCTTATTGCGTTCGGATGTGTCAGACACGCTGATCAAAAACACCCGTCTGGGCTTTCGAGTTTAGCTCGACCGCCGAACAGACCACAGCGCAAAACATCGCGCCTCCGACTATGGATGTCAGATTTTTTCTGTAATCAAAATCAAACCAGTTTCGCTAAATGTTTACGGATCTTGTTAACCATGATTACGAAACTCTTTGCCTTGTGCGCGAGATTTAGTGTTCCGATTATCTTCAAATAAAACAATGTATTGTATTATGATCCCAACTTGAAAAAAGGTAGGGAACAATGAACTTTCAGAACAAAAAGCCGTTAACGTCTGGCTTCCTTCAAAGCGTGAATCTGATGTATGATCGCGCGATCAATTTACTCGATCTTCCAGAGGATGTGGCGCAGTCTATACGCGCCTGTAACTCAACTTATGAGGTTCAATTCTCTGTTCGCTTGCGCGGAAAATTGCACAATTTCAAAGGCTATCGTTCAGTACATTCTGAACATATGGAGCCTGCCAAAGGCGGCATTCGTTACTCTATCGAAGTCAACAAGGATGAGGTTGAAGCGCTCGCCGCGCTGATGACTTACAAATGTGCTCTAGTCGAAACGCCATTTGGCGGATCGAAAGGTGGATTGATCATCGATCCGACCGCTTGGGAGCCGCACGAACTTGAGAAAATCACACGGCGATTTGCCTATGAGTTGATCAAGCGCGATTTGATCAATCCGTCTCAAAATGTGCCCGCCCCGGATATGGGCACAGGCGAGCGAGAAATGGCATGGATGGCGGATGAGTATCGCCGCATGAATCCAACCGATATGAACGCGCGCGCTTGCGTCACCGGAAAGCCCCTGAACGCGGGCGGAATTGCCGGCCGGACTGAAGCCACAGGACGCGGTGTTCAGTATGCGTTGCAAGAATTCTTCCGCCACGCGGACGATGTTGCGGCGGCCGGAATGGACGGGACGCTCGATGGAAAAACGGTTGTCGTTCAAGGGCTCGGAAACGTTGGCTATCACGCCGCAAAATTCCTGAGCGAGGAAGACGGGGCTAAAATCGTCGGTATTGTCGAACGCGATGGTGCGGTCTTCGATCCACGCGGCATCGATATCGAAGCGCTGAAAGCCCATATTGTGAGCGGTCAGCCTCTGAGCGCCTATCCGGGCGTCGAGTTCACGGAAAACGGTTCGCTCGGCTTGGAGTATGATTGCGATATTCTGATCCCAGCGGCATGCGAAAGCGTGATTACCTATAACAATGCACATCGCATAAAAGCGCCTCTTATCATCGAAGCTGCGAATGGTCCCGTAACCGCCGAGGCGAATGATATTTTGCTCGAACGCGGCTGTACCATCATTCCAGATCTGTTTGCGAATGCAGGTGGTGTCACCGTGTCTTACTTTGAGTGGGCGAAGAATATCTCGCACATTCGCTTTGGTCGCATGCAACGTCGTCAGGAAGAAGCGCGTAGCCGGGCCTTCTTGGAACAGCTGGACGGGCTTCTGCCAAATGGTGTCGATGAGACGGTCAAGCGCAAGCTCGAATGTGGTGCTGGTGAGATCGATCTCGTTCGCTCTGGCCTGGATGATACGATGCGCGCGGCTTATGTCGCTATGCGCGAAGCCCGTGCGGCTCACCCGAATTGTCCAGACCTGCGCACGGCAGCTTACATGGTCGCCATCCGTCGCATCGCTAGCGTCATGGACCACTTCACGCTCTAGTGGATGTAAGGACTGATCGCGCCATCGCGCGCGCCAAAAAAAAGACACCCGGAGCAAGAAGCTCCGGGTGTTTTAGTATGAGGTACATTTGCGTAAGGGGCGCGCCCGGCGATGTTTAAAGCCGGAGCAGATTAGTTCGGCAGAACGTTCGGGCCTGGCGCCGCCATCGGATCGATCATGCCCGCATTGTCCAGCATCAGCTCCACCCGGTCGCGACCATTTCTCTTGGCATTGTAAAGCGCCATGTCCGCGCGTTCGAGCGAATTGTCGATGCTGGTATCGCTATAGAAGGGTTCGGACACGCCGATGCTCACAGAGATATTAAACGGTCCCGTGTCGCTTGGGAATTTGACCTGTTTGACGGCTTGACGAATGCGGTCAGCCACTTTCGTCGCCGCTGCCGCATCTGAGTCCACCAGCACGATTGCAAACTCTTCTCCGCCAAGACGACCAATCAGGTCCTCTTGTCGCAAGACGCTCGCCGCAATTGAGACCAGCTTCGAGAGGACCTGGTCTCCTGTCGCGTGGCCGTACTCATCATTGACCGATTTGAAGTGATCGATGTCGAGCATCAGCGTGGCGAGCGAACTGTTATCGCGCTTGAAGCGAGAGAGCTCACGCTCGGAGAAACGCGTAAACGCTCTGCGATTGAGGGCTTTGGTGAGTGGATCGATGGTTGCGAGTTCAAACAGATCGCACTTCTCGTGTTCCAGTTCAACGAGGTCGCGTACGGCGTAACGCGCGGCACTACGAACACAAATATCGTTGCTGATTACGCGACCGAAACTGGAGAGCATTTGAAGCTCTGAATCGGTGAGTTGGCGCACGCGTCGGTCGGCAATACAAAGCGTCCCAAGCCGTTTGCCGTTCGGGTCTGTCAGCGGAACGCCAGCGAGCATATTGAATTTAGGCAGACGCAAACCGGTTGTGTGATGGGTGAAGAACGCTTCGGCTTCCATATCGGCAATATCGAAGCGCTGCTGTGCGAGGTGCATGCGCGCAAAATAAGTTTGCAGATCTGGCTCCGAGTAAGCGCCCATGCCATGATCGCAGTGATACCATTTTCGGTAGCGTTCATTTAGAGCAGCAATCACGAATGGCACATCGAGCGCCAATGCAATCGAGTCTGCGATGCACAGCGCGCTCTTTGAATCGTCCTCACTTAGAATTTGATAGCGCTGCAGAATTTCAGATTTTTGCTCTTCGAATTTTGGTGGTGGATACGATATCATTCCCTCAAATCTCCAATTTTTTTCTCCTCTGGGACAATACGTATATTCTATCAGTGGTTGTAAATAAGTTTACATCACTGCCTGATGCAGTGGTGAAGGGTTAATCAATCTGAGCGGTTTAGAAACAAAAAAAGACCCGCGCAAATGTTGCGCGGGTCAGTCATAATGGAGATTTGGAAACGGGCGTTTCCATAGTCTCTATGTCTCACCACACAAAACCGTTCCAAATTTTCTGAAAAAAATTTCACGCGACCTCAGAAGAGACCAGAACCCTGAATTCTTTGAATAAAAGACGGTCTATGCGGCGCGATCGATAAGACGTTGCGCATACCCAAGGACATCTTGGACCGCTAGGAAACCGACGTCAGGTTGGGCCGCATCAGTCTCTTCAGTATCGTCAGCGAGGCCAGACAGCTTCGCGATCAGCTTATCGCGGGCGCGATTGATCCGGCTCTTGACCGTACCGATTGAGCATTTGAGGATTTTTGCCGCTTCCTCATAACTATAACCGACCGCGACGACCAGGATAAACACGTCGCGTTGATCCTGGTTTAGCGTAAATAACTGGCGGATGGCGTCAGAGTATTCGGCGCGATGCACAAGCTGGCATTCCTGAGTAAGCCAGGTCTCAAAGGTGCTTGGGCAATGGCTCTCGGTTCGTTTCGACTTTCGCACCACTTGCAGGAACTCATTGCGCGTGATTACGAACATCCAAGCTTTGAATGATCCTTTGCTGGGGTCAAATGAGGCCCGCGCCTTCCAAGCTTTCAGGCAGGCATTTTGGACAATGTCATCTGCGAAGTCGCGATTGGCGCAAAGCATGCGGGCATAAGCCCGTAATTCTGGGATGAGTGCTTCGAGATCTTGCGTGAACATAGAACCGCCCCGTGTCATAGTCTCTGTGTCTCGAGTGTTGGTTAATTAACTGTAAATTTGGTTAACCGCTCATCAATATTCTTGGGTACCGTAAGTTGTACAAATGCTCATTAGGCGCGGTGCATGATTTTGTTTGCCGACACTTCGGATCATGTTCTGGAACCCGGATCGGATGCCCGAATAGCCAATAGCTATGGAGCCATCGGTGGAATTTGCACGTCCGAAACAGAGCTCAACTTGACGTTTGGTCTTGTGCGTGAGTCCGAACACATGAATGTTCAACCACTAGTTTAACCGGCTAAGTATTTGGTAACGAAAACTATCGTAGGTAGAAACAAAGAGAATTCGCCATGTTTGCAAATGAACTAGAAAAGTTTCTTCCTGATCTATGGGCCTATGCACGAATGCTGTGTGCCGACGCCACGCATGCTGATGACGTTGTCCAAAATGCCTGCCTCAAAGCATGGCAGAAGCACGATCAGTTCGATCCGAGCAAAGGCCCCTTGCGCGCTTGGTTGTTTCGGATCGTACGCAACGAATTTTATCAAGCAAAACGGTCGGAAAAAGTTAGGGCGAAGGATACGTCCCAAGAAATCGATACTCAATGGGTTGCGGAGTGCGATTTGGAACAGCGCTCGGACCTCGCACGACTCCTGCGCGCGGTGCATGCCTTGAAGCATGTACAGCGGGATGCCTTTCTTTTGGTTGCGGCTGCCGGGTTCACATATGAGGAAGCCGCGCTGGTTTTGGGCTGTTCAGCTGGAACGGTGAAAAGCCGCGTCAGCCGCGCCCGCGAAATGGCGTTCGGTCTATTTCATTCCGAAGGCTGGGACAGCGCAGAGACCGTTACAATGTCCTCCCCGCTTGATCAGTTGCACGAGGCGCTTAATCGCATTCAGGCCATGCCCAACACTGCTTAGCCTAAAGCAGCCGTGTTTCTTCCAGAATATCCGGCAGATCATTCTCATACAGAACGACATCTTTCTCCGTCGTCAGTTCGCTGACCAGCTTGCGCGCGTCGGCAAACGAGGCGCGGGTATGAAACGCGGTTCGATCTGTATCAATGGCCGAGACAAAGCTCTCAATCCGCGCGGGATTGATCGCGATAATTGTATCAACGCGTTCAGAAGCATAGATGCCGAGCCGATTGTGTACGCGGTCATGTTCTAAGCCCAGCTCTGCCACGCCCGGCGTCACCAGTACTGCTTTCCCGCCGCGTTGGTCTGCGAGTTTCTTCAGAACTGTTACCGCATTTTTGAAGCCGATTTCATTCGAATTGTAGGCGTCATCGAGGATCAAGGGTTGTCCGGGATTGTCGATCTTTTGCAGGCGATGCTGAACCTGCTCCACGTCTTTAGAGAAGGCTGCGATCCGGCTCGCTGTGCTCGGACTGATCAGATAGATGAGTACGACTGAAAGTGCTGAGTTGAGAATATTATGATCGCCGAGCAGAGGCAGCGTGTAGGTGATGGGCGCCGCGCCAGCTGTGTTGGGTTGAATTTGAATGACCCAATTGCTGTCATCAAGCTCGGCCTTGATGATTCTGAAATCGGCGTCTGACTCTCGTCCGACCGTTCTAACCAGATCCGGATGCGCGGCTTTGAGATCTGCAAAGGGTTTGTGGGCCAGGACCTCAAAAGGGATGACGGCTTTGCCGCCGCGCGCCGTTACATGTTCGACCAGCTCAGACTTGGCGATGGCAATGTTTTCGATACTGCCGAAACGCTCAGTGTGGGCATCCCCAATCGCCGTTACAATGGCAAATTCTGGATCTGAAAAGTCGCACAAACGCTTGATCGAGCCGATGCCGTAGGCGCCCATCTCTGCAATGAAGTATTGATGCCCGCGTTGGAGTTTTTCGCGAATGTTTCGTGTCAGCCCGAGCACAGTGTTGATGCTGCCAGGACTGTAAAAGACCGCTCCGGCAGATTCGAGGATTTCAGCCAAGATATGCTTGGTCGTTGTCTTTCCGAACGAGCCGGTAATGCCAATGGTGACAGGCTCGAAGGTGTTCAGCTTCTCCACCGCCTGATTGACAAAGCCCTGATTGATCTGTTCTTGGGTCGAGCGCAGGAGCCGATTGGCGAGCATGATGAAAAGCGGCACGGCTTGGAGGATCAGGAACACAGCGAAGGGGTGCACAAGCAGCGCTGCCAAGCTCACCGCATAAAAGCCTCGTGCGAGCCAGCGAATGCGCCTCAGCCGCTCTGTGGTGACCAGCTTCTTCTTATAGGTGTATCCCCGTTCGCGCAGGGCGATCAGCGCCAAGACCGCTGCCCCGAGCAGCCAAACATAGACCCCAAGCCCAATGGTCGCATTGGCGATGACGAGCATTAGCAAACTCAGTGTCGCCAGCACATCGAACAGCCGCACGCGCACCACCGCGCCTAGGAAGCGCGAGCTGTCATACTCTTCCTGCTGAAAATAGGTCAGCACCGTGTTCAGGCGCACCCAGCCAAAGCCGGCGAGGCTGAGCACGAACAGCGCGAAGGGAAGGTGAGCAAGAAATGTCATACCGCTGCGATCTGTTCTTTAATGCTGAGCGCGATCTGATGACGCCCACGATCCAGGATCGAGATATGATCATAATGCGGACAGACGATCAGCTTGGCATCGGGAATACCGGCGGCGATCTTCTCACCGACTTCGACCGGCGTTTCGAAGTCTAAGCCGCCATAGATCAGCGTGGTCGGGCAGGCGATGCGGGCGAGCGTATCGGTCTGGTCTTCATTGACGGTGCGCACAAAGATATCGCGCATGCCAATCTCGCGGCTGTGAATATAGTCGAGGCTGCCATATTGCTTTTCCAGAGCCTCCAGCGCATCGGGCGACTTCGCCATGGATTTGCGGGCTTTGAATTCCCACCCTTTTTGTCGTCCGCGCCATTTCTGCAGGGCAGTGCGGGTGCGGGGAACGCCCGCGGAGGCGACCAAGACTAGGTGCCGGATCGGCGATTTCGAGCTCGCGGCGATCCGCATACCAACGCGCCCGCCAAAAGAATGCCCAACCCAAGTGTAGTTGGTCAGTTCGTGCGCGTCGTTCAGATAGCTAACGATATGGTCGGCATACGCCTCAGTGCCCCAGGTCTCGTCTGGGCGCGGGGAGTCGCCAAAGCCTGGAAAATCGACCAAATAGCTGCTCGCGACAGGGGCCAGGGCTTCGGCCACAGGAATAAAATCGCGATAGGAGCGGCCCCAGCCATGGCCGAAGACGATGGCCGGTTTGGTCTTGTCCCCGATCTGAACCAAATTTGGCTTCAATTGAGTGGTCATAGGCGTGCTTGATCCCGCGCAGCGATTCGCTCTTAAATACAGTAGAGCCTCTTGAGACAGAAGACTGGTGAAAAATTGGCAAAATCTCTGAAAACTGTGGTTATTTTTGGCGGCGCGAGTTCTGAGCATGATGTCAGCGTCGTCAGCGCCCATCAATTAATGGACGCTGCGGATGTCCGCCATGTCGACGTTTTGCCGGTCTATACTGATTTCGCCAATCGCTTTTGGACTGGCCCGCACTTGCGCGATATCTCCAAATACAATCCCCGCCCGCCGCTCAGCCAGCAGGTGACGTTTCGTTGGAGTGACAATGGCCCAGTGATCTGCGCGATGGATGGGGCGGTGATCCAGCCGGTTGATTGTGTGCTGCCCGTCTTTCACGGCACGTTTGGCGAAGATGGGCGGATCCAGGCCTACTTTGAGCTGCTCGGTATTCCGGTGACCGGGCTCTCAGCCTCCAGCACCTCGATCGCCATGCGCAAAGATGTGACAAAAGCCTTGGTCAAAGCCGCTGGGGTCAATGTCCTGCCGCACATCACGGTGACCCGCGCGCAGATTGAAGATGCCGATATGATCCTTCCGGATGTGAAAGCCGCGCTCGGCTATCCGGTCATCGTAAAACCCGCCAATCTCGGCTCCAGTGTCGGGGTCGGGCTGGTGAAGAGTGAGAATGAAGACCTCTGGCCGCTAGTCGAATATGTGCTCAAGAAAGACACGCTCTGCCTGATCGAACCGCAAGTTCAGAATATGGTCGAGTATAATATTGCTATGATTGCCAAAGGCGACGCGATCAAACTGTCCGCCATTGAGCGGCCAAAGTCCGGCGCCGAATTGCTTGATTTTCGTGAGAAATACCTCTCCGACGATGGCGGCACTAAAGGTACGTTCAAGCCCTCCGAAGGCATGCTATCGCTGACCCGCGACATCAATCCGGACCTGCCGAGAGAGCTGCAAGACAAAATCTATGATTATGCCCGCCGGACCTTCACGGCGCTTGGCAAACGCGGCGCGCCGCGCATCGATTTCATGAGCAATCAGGAAACCGGCGAGCTTTGGTTCAATGAAATCAATGCGATCCCGGGCTCATATGGCTTCTTCCTCTGGGAAGCGGCGGCTGAACCCTTGCTCTTCCCAGAGCTAATTCAGCACCTGATCGACGAAGCGACCAGCGACACGATCAAAACGTTCGAGGACCCCGTTCCGCAAGACGCGCGGCTGCTGCCGCGTCGCTAGGCCTGCGAGTTCTAACTCTCATGTTTGGACAAGCCGTTGAGACCCGATGGCTGGTCACGGTCTAATAAGCAACTAAGTCTTTCCCGAGACGCAATTATGGGATGCACTAATGGCAGAAGAAACGGCATGGTTCGGACGTGGGAACATTTTGGGTTTGGTCGCGATTGTGATTTCGCTGTCTGCGCTCGGCGTCTCAGTGCTCGAGGTGACGTCATTGAAAGATCAGCAAAAAGCAAGCGTATGGCCATATCTTGAGCTCTCTCAGAATTACTCTGGTCAAGGCTTTCAGGTAACGGTTGCGAATAAAGGTGTCGGCCCGGCCTTATTGGGAGATATTGGGTTCATCTATGAGAACCAAAAGGTCGCCAATTCGAATGATCTTGACGCCCTGATTGAACGTGTTGTCGGCCCTGAGCGCGCATTTTCGTATGACACATATCGCTCTAACAATGCCTCAAACAGCGTCTTGGCGCCTGGTGAAGAAGCCATTCTGTTTGGCGTTCCCTGGACCGCCAATACTCGAGCCTTCGTTGAAGGCGTTGGCGGTAAGATCTCGGTCCAGGGATGCTATTGTTCGGTCTATGATGAGTGCTGGTCCGTTGAAATGGGTGCCGTTCCAGAGCCTGCGAAAGCGTGCAGATCTTGATCTCGTTTCGCGCGGCTCTCTCTTAAGCCGACATCAGCTTGTAAATCTCCTCCGAAACCGTCGCGACATCGCTCGCAAACGTGGCCGTGTCGTGCAGGCCGTCGGCTAATACAAGCAGGTAATAGTCGGCTGCGGGACTCGTCACAATCGCAACGTCATGAACCAAGCCCGCAAGCGTCCCAGTCTTGTGTGCGATGCGCGCATCGTCCGGTAAAAATTTGGGAATCCGTTCATTGCGCAAATTGTTTTGCAGCATGCGTTTGATGAAGGCATAGGCTGGCTGTGTATCGACGGCTTTCAAGAGCGTCAGGCAATCGGATGCAGTGGTCAGATTGGCGCGCAAGGGTGGCCCGAGAGACACGTCGTCGAAGCCGATGGATAGATTTGTGTCTGTCATCCCGTTTGCCGCGCACCAGCGGTTTACGCTGTCCATGCCCACTGCATCGAGGACGGCCGTGGTGGCGGGGTTGTCGCTGACGATCAGCATCACCCCGATGAGCGCTCGCAGAGTGAGTGTGTCGCCAGCGTCAAACGCCTCCAGAATGGAGCAATAGAACGTCTTGTTCAGCGTGTGTTTTGGGATCGATTGGGTCAAATCGAGCTTTCCCAGCGCCGCTTGGTCCGCGGCGGTGCACGCGATCGCGACTTTGATCACACTGGCCGAAGCGATGGGGAGATCTGCGCCGACTGAAACCGATAGGGCTGGGTCCAGCTTAGACTGTGCGATGACTGAAACCTGACCCGATGTCTCCGCGAGCCGTTGGCAGAGGATTTCGAGCTGTCTTAAACGATCTTCCATCTGAGTTTTGTGACCTGCCTCGATCCAGAAGACCAGCTTTTCGTAGAAAGTTGCAAATGCAACTAATTTCTGTTAAAGATCCTCCAGAGCAAAGAAAACGCATTGGAGGAGGTGTCGCCATGGCCGATTTGTTTGAGAATCCTGCAGGGTTAGACGGGTTTGAATTCATTGAATTCTCGGCCCCTGAAAAAGGCGTGATCGAGCCGGTTTTTGAAAGCATGGGCTTTTCGAAAGTCGCCCGTCACCGCTCGAAAGATGTCGAACTTTGGCGCCAAGGCGGGATCAATTTCATCACCAATTATGAACCAAAATCTGCCGCATGGTACTTCTCGCGCGAGCATGGCCCGAGCGCTTGCGGCATGGGTTTTCGCGTGCGCAATGCCAGCAAAGCCTATGCCCATTTAATGGCCCAAGGCGGTGAACCGATCGCGGTCCAAACCGGCCCGATGGAACTGCACATTCCCGGCATTCGCGGCATCGGCAACTCGATCATCTATCTGATTGATCGCTATGCCGACGGCGATGGCAGCCACACGATTTATGACATTGATTTTGAGTATCTGCCGGGCGTCGATCGGCACCCGGAAGGCTGCGGCTTCCAGCTCGTCGATCACCTGACGCACAATGTCTATGGCGGCCGGATGAAGTATTGGGCGGACTTTTATGAGAGCCTCTTCAACTTCCAAGAGATCCGCTATTTCGACATTAGGGGCGAATATACCGGCCTGACATCCAAGGCGCTGACGGCCCCAGACGGCAAGATCCGCATTCCGCTGAACGAAGAAGGCGAGGCCGGCAAAGGTCAGATCGAGGAATTCCTGCGTGAGTTTAATGGCGAAGGCATTCAGCACATTGCGCTGATCTGTGATGATCTCGTCGCATGTTGGGACAAGCTGCAAAAACAGGGCGTGCCGTTCATGACGGCGCCGCCAGAGACCTATTACAAAATGCTCTCTGAGCGCTTGCCGGGCCATGGTCAGCCAGAGAGTGAGCTGAAATCGCGCGGCATTTTGCTGGACGGCACAACCGAAGGCAGCGAACCACGCCTGCTTTTGCAAATCTTTGCGCAGCCGCAATTGGGGCCCGTCTTCTTTGAGTTCATTCAACGCGTCGGCGATTACAAAGACGGGTTCGGCGAAGGCAATTTCAAAGCCTTGTTCGAAAGCATCGAACGTGATCAGGTTGAACGCGGCGTGTTAGCGGTTGAGGAGCCGGCTTAATGGGAAAACTTTCGCTCCCAGCGATGGTTCTATTTTTGATGGGAGCATTCGGAGCGATGTTTCTCAAAGACCTGTTCTTCACCTTTGACGGCGCCATGGAATATGCTGCCAGTGCCGGGGCAGGCGCTGTTGGGGGTATTATTGGCGCGGTAACTGGTATGATTATCTTCCCCAAACCGGGAGACTTAGATGACTGAAGCCCCAAACTTACAAGGCGTCCATCACGTCGCTTATCGCTGCAAAGACGCCAAAGAAACGGTTGAGTTCTATCACAACGTGCTCGGCATGGATTTTCAGCTGGCGATTGCCGAAGACCATGTGCCCTCGACCGGGGCCTATGATCCATACATGCACATCTTCCTGGATGCCGGGAATGGCAATGTCCTCGCCTTTTTCGAATTGCCGCAGCAACCGGACATGGGCCGCGATGAGAACACCCCGCAATGGGTGCAACATATCGCCTTTAAAGTTGGCTCAATGGAAGACCTCCACGCCGCAAAAGAACGGGCCGAAGCGCATGGGCTCGAGGTGCTGGGTCCGACCCATCACGGCATTTTCAAATCGATCTATTTCTTCGATCCGAACGGCCATCGTCTAGAGCTTGCGTGCGATATTGGCACGCCTGATCAGTATGCGGAGCTGAAGCGCGTCGCTCCGGATATGCTGGACGAATGGAGCCAAACCAAAAAAGCGCCGCGCCATGCCGCTTGGTTGCACGAAAAGATCAAGACGGAGAGCTAAACCGCTCCGAATGTAGGGACTTCGCATGTCAGCCAGTGAACAGGCACGCGCCATCGCAGATGCTCAACTCATTGCCTATAACGCCCAGGATATGGACGCCTATTTGGCGCTGTTCCATGACGATGCTGTGCTCGTGAACCTGCCGGCGCAGGACGTTATCGCGGAGGGTCTCGCGGCGATCCGAGACATGTATGAAGTCCGCTTCTCGACGCCTGGACTTTATTGCGAGGTGACTCATCGCGCCGAGCTGGGTCCGGTCGCGATCGATCATGAGACGGTCTATACGGACGGCAATCCGCCGCTCAACGTGCTCGCCATGTATGAAGTCGTGGACCATAAAATCAAACGCATCTTCTTTGTTCGCGGCGGAGACATCCCAACGCCGCTATCAGCCTTGTCTAAGGAAACCGACGTATGAAACTCGCCACTCTCAAAAACGGCTCGCGTGACGGGCGCCTCGTGGTTGTCTCGAAGGACCTCACTCGCTGCACCGATGCGGCGCGCATCGTGCCGACGCTGCAAGCCGCACTAGATGATTGGGAGACCGTCGCCCCGCGCCTCACCCGTATGGCCGAAGGAGTAGAGCTGGGCTCGGTGCCGACCTTCCGCTTTCACGAGCATGATTGCGAGAGCCCGCTACCGCGCGCTTATCAATGGGCCGATGGCTCAGCCTATATCAATCACGTGGAATTGGTGCGCAAAGCCCGCGGCGCCGAAGTGCCGGAAAGTTTCTATGATGACCCGCTCATGTATCAGGGCGGCTCAGATGCCTTTTTGGGCCCGCGCGATGATATCCCGCTCGGCGATGTCGCCTGGGGCTGCGATATGGAAGGCGAGATCGCGGTCATCACCGATGATGTGCCAATGGGGGTCAGCGAGGCGGAAGCAGCGGATCATATTAAGCTGATCGTGCTGTGCAATGACGTCTCTTTACGCGGGCTGATCCCGCCTGAGCTCGCCAAAGGCTTTGGCTTTTTCCAGTCGAAACCGCCGAGCGCTTTTTCGCCGGTGGCTGTTACACCCGACGAGCTTGGCGCGGCGTGGAAGGATAATCTCGTCCATCATCCCTTGCGGGTTGACTATAATGGAGAGGCCTTTGGCCGCGCTGAAGCGGCGGAAGACGCGACCTTCTCACTGGCGCGTTTAGTGTCGCATGCGGCCAAGACGCGGCCTTTGACCGCCGGCACTGTGATTGGCTCCGGCACCGTCTCTAACAAAGGCGCGGATGGCGGCCCTGGTAAACCGGTCTCAGAGGGCGGCCGCGGCTATTCCTGCATTGCCGAGATCCGGATGATCGAGAAGATTGCGAGCGGCGCGTTTAAGACGCCCTTCATGACCCCTGGCGATGTCGTGCGCATGGACATGCTCGACGCGGCGGGCAAATCGATCTTCGGCGCGATCGAGCAGACGGTCGTCGCGGTTTAGACGGGTACACGCTCCGACGATACCTGCGCAGGTGTTTGCGGGAACTGTGCTCTGGTTTTTTATGACCGCAGCCGAGCTCAAAGCGGGCGCGCGTAAAACATCACAGCTTTCTCACCCGGTTTGTAGGTCGCCTCACCCACCTCAACAAACCCCAAGCGCTGATGGAACCGATGCGACCCCGGATTAGGGGGCAGCGTGTTCACCTCGCACCCCATTTCGTCGTGATCTGTGAAGTGCTCAAATGCGGCCTCGTAAAGCGCCTCACCGAGTTTTTGCCCGCGGGCTTCGGGGAGCAAGGCAATGCGATCTACATAGACGAGTCGCTTACCGGTGCGTTGCGCATAGGTCTCGAACCAACGCATATTCGGGCTGTCATACTCCATCTGGCCGAGTGCCATTACGGTCAAAAAACCGAGCGCTTGATCGGTCTCATCGGTCGCCACGAAGCAGGTCGACAGTGCGATCCAATGGGCCAGGCTGGCCTCGCTCTCCTGGCCGACGCCCGGCACAGACGCTTCGTTTGCGGCAAACAGGCGGGCAAAGTCTTCAGAGTGGTAAGCGCGAATAGGCATGATCTTTACACGCTATCCGGGCGCGCGGCCGATCAGCAAGCCTAAAACCAAGTTTTTGCACCAATTTCTGGCTTGCATAAGCGCCGATCTGTCGGCATCGTGCGCAGCGAGAAATGCAATGGGGAGACCAAGCATATGGACGTCCAAGTCAGTGAGACACTGCGCATCAATTTCGAACTCGGTCCGGAAGATATCGAGTATTTCCGCGATCGCCTCTCAAAAGCGCGTCGCAATCGTGCGCTGAGAGACGATGACCGCGTCATCCTCGCCGCGGAAGCGCTGGCGGTGAAAGCGCTGGAAAGCAAACCACCAACCTTCGTCGTATCTCGCATGCTGACCCTACAGAACATGGTCGATATGCTGAAAGACCGCGACTGGGCGCTGGAAAGTGATGACCGCGACCGGGTCTTGGAAGTGCTCGCCTATTTTGCGGATCCAAAGGACATCATTCCAGATGAGCTGCCGGGAATTGGCTTCCTCGACGATGCGATCATGATTGATCTCGCTGCGATCGATTTGGCCCCGGAACTCGAAGCCTATGCGGAATTCTGTGCCAATCGCGAAGATCTCGAAGCCCAGGAAGCAGACGCCCAGCCTTTGAAAGTGGCACGCGACGAGCTTCAGTCACGTATGCGCCGCCGCCGTCGTCGCCGGTCTGGCGGGGCGGCTTCGGGATCAGATATCATCACGTCGCTCTTCCACGCCGGTTAGCGCCTGAGAATCAGTTACAAAAAACCCCGGATGCGTCAGGCGTCCGGGGTTTTTCTTTGTCCAAAGACTGAGCGCCTAGCCCATATTCATATCCATAGCGCCCAAATACTCGCGTTTCCCAATCGGGACACCCTTCTGACGCAACAGATTGTAAGCTGTGGTCATGTGGAAGAAAAAATTGGGCATCAAGAAGGATGTGATAAAGCCCAGCCCCTTAAATGGCAGCTTGAAATCGCCGATCACAAAGACAAGATCTTTGTCGAGTAAGCTGTCCAGTTCTGCCGGTTCAATCGATTTCAGCCCAGTGATCGTGTCCGCGAGCAGCGTTTCAAGTTGAGCATAGCTGGTCACATCCATATCAGGCGGCGGACCTGCCTGCCCGGTGCTGATGGCACCAAGGCCGCCCATCGATTGGTGACAGGCTGCCCGGATCTGGAACGAGAAGGGCAGCATGTCCTCAATCAGTTTTTCATTGATGAAGGCATCCGCCTCGTCCCCGAGATGCTCCCGGCCCGCGGACATGATGCCGACGAGCGCTTCAGCTTGGCGGATCATCACGCCAATGGTCGATTGATAGATAGGGGTGGTCATGTCTGGGAGGCCCTCCTGCCGTGTTGTATCCATTGGCATTTGGGGGAGGGGGCGTACGCGCGCAAGGCGCACGCGAGATTTGTTTTCGCAGCTAAGCGCCAGCCAGCGCTAAACCGGTGACCACAAGTAGAAAATAACCACCGAAGTGCTTGGCGCGGGTGCCCCACATATTGCCGAGCGCGCCAGTCAACAGCATCGCCGCAACAGTCCAGACGACCCATTTGCGCACCTCGCCCTCAAACAGATGCGGCGCGGCGATTAGAACGAGCCCGCCAATCAACCAATAGACGGCGGAGAGAAACATGATCGCATGCAGGATCCTTTTGGCCTGCACGCTCAGAGCATGGCTCGGCCCGACGACCTTGGTCGCGCCGAGATAGCCATGCACGATCGCGATGAAGACGGTAAACCCGCCTGCGGTGTAAAGGAAAATATCACCCATACGCCCCTCCATCTCGAGGGGAATTGTGCGCGAATGAGGCAAGCGCGCCAGGGCTCGAATCGCCGCGCGACGGATTGTCAGGGTTGATATGCGCCGATCAACACCCGGTGCGTATTGGCCGATCTGGATCACTGAGCAGGCCGCCAAGTGTCTCGGTCCAGATGGCATAGCCGTCGAGGTTCATGTGGAGTTGGTCCGAGATGAAGATCGGTTTCGGAACCGCGCCCTCCATCATTGGCGTCGCGATATCGACATAGATGAGATCGTCGCGCACCTCGGCAGCGGCCTCGATCAAGGCATTCGCCTCGCGCTGAGCGCCGAGTTGACCCAGCCGCGCAAAAGACGGTTTGGCGGAGAGGAAATAGACCGGCGCATCGCCGAGGCGTTCAGTCTTCATATCCATGAAGACCTCGAAGCGCGCCGCGACCTCGGCGGGGCTCGCGCCCGCATTGATGTCATTCTCGCCGGCATAGAAGATGATCTCGCCGGGCTGATGTCGCGTCAGCAAAATATCGAAATAGCCGATCAGATGCGTAATCTCAGACCCGCCAAAGCCGCGATTGAGCGGGGTGAGGTTCTGGAAATCCTCGTCCAGCGTGTACCAGAAGCGGATGCTGGAACTGCCGGTAAAGACGGTCCGGCATGTTGTAGGCGCGAACAGCTCGTCCTGGACGAAGAAATTGTAGATCTCGGAGGCGAAGGGGGCGTTGGCGTTAAATGGTATGGGGTCGGTGGAGATGGTTGGGGTGGAGACTTGTGGGGCTTCGGCGATGGCGGCTGGCGCTTCTTGCGCGGAGGCGCAGGCGGTGAGCGGGAGAATGGCGAGGAGGGCGGCTGTGAGGACGCGCGCTGGATTTGCTTTGCGATTGTGCATGAGGGGCTCCGGCTTGGGATCAGAAGTGAGTAAGGCATACGTTCTAATTTGAGGGAAGATCATCTTTTAAAAGCGTTCTGCGCAGCTCGTCTGGGCAGCCCATCATGTGTTCGTGCAGCTAGAACGGGAGAGACGAGAACGCTCCCGATCGTGATTGAGAGTGAATCTGCTGGACCCCACGGACGAGCCGTGGGGAGCGCTTAACAACAATCCGCGCCTAAGACGCTATCCATTCTTCCCAAACTTCCGGTCCCGCCCGGCCAGGATCCGCAGGCGCAGTGCGTTCAGCTTGATAAACCCTTCCGCATCCTTCTGGTCATAGGCGCCGTGATCGTCTTCAAACGTCACAATATCCTCGCGATAGAGCGAATAGGGGCTGTCGCGGCCGACCAGGTGGACGCCGCCTTTGTAGAGCTTCACTTTGACCTCGCCGGACACGTAACGTTGCGAGTGATCAATCGCCGCCTGGAGCATTTCGCGCTCCGGGCTCCACCAGAAGCCATTATAGATGAGCTCGGCATAGCGCGGCATCAGTTCGTCCTTGAGGTGACCGGCGCCGCGATCAATCGTGATCGATTCCATGCCGCGATGGGCGGTCAGCAGGATCGTCCCGCCCGGCGTCTCATAAATGCCGCGTGACTTCATACCGACAAAACGGTTCTCCAGCAGATCCAGGCGGCCAATGCCGTGCTTGCGGCCATATTCATTGAGCTTGGTGAGGATCGTGGCTGGGCTCATCGCCTCGCCATTGATGGCGCAGGCATCGCCTTTTTCAAACCCGATCGTGATGATTTCAAGCTCGTCTGGCGCGTCTTCAGGCGCGACGGTGCGCAAGTGCACAAATTCCGGCGCCGCCTCAGCCGGGTCTTCCAGGACTTTGCCTTCAGAAGAGGAGTGCAAGAGGTTCGCGTCGACAGAGAACGGCGCTTCGCCGCGTTTGTCTTTGGCGATCTCAATGCCTTGGCTCTCAGCAAAGGCGAGCAAGTCGGTCCGCGATTTAAACTCCCAATCGCGCCACGGGGCGATCACTTTAATGTCGGGGTTGAGGCCATAATAGCCGAGCTCGAAGCGGACCTGGTCATTGCCTTTGCCGGTGGCGCCATGACAGACCGCATCGGCGCCCATCATATCAGCGATCTCAATCTGACGCTTGGCGATCAGTGGGCGGGCAATCGACGTGCCGAGCAAGTAGACACCTTCATAGACCGCATTGGCGCGGAACATCGGGAAGACAAAATCGCGGACAAATTCTTCGCGGACATCTTCGATGAAGACATTTTCGGGTTTCACACCCGCGGCGATGGCTTTGGCGCGGGCGGGCTCGATCTCTTCGCCTTGGCCGAGATCTGCGGTGAAGGTGATCACTTCGGCGCCAAATTCGGTCTGCAGCCATTTCAGGATGATCGAGGTGTCGAGCCCTCCGGAATAGGCGAGCACAACTTTTTTAGGCGCAGAGGACATCGGATCTCTCCATCATCGTATTTTTTGAGTCCCGCGCGTATGGCGTGGGTTGCCGCGCCGCGCAAGTGTGTTCAGCGATTAGCTGGCATCGGTTTTCTGATAGACGCGCACATAGTCGACTTCCATGCGGGCGGGAAAGGCTGAGACGTCGATCCCGTCCTGACCGCCCCAGCCGCCAACTGCGACATTCAGAAGGAGGTGGTGCGGGCGATCAAATGGCCATTCCCCAAAGCCTTTTTCACCGCGAGGATAGGTGAAATAGATGTCGCCATCGACCGCGACCTGAAGCCTTTCTTCGGTCCATAAGAGACTGTGCGTATGAAAGCCGCCACAAGCAGTTGGCGCGGTATAGCTCGCCCCAAATTGCGACCCGAGCGTGTGATTATTGTCGCGTGTATGAATGGTGGCGTGAAACGCGTCCGGGTCCCAGCCGACATATTCCATAATGTCGATCTCACCATCGTCTGGCCATTTCGATTTGCCCTCTGGCAGGGTCCAGATGGCCGGCCATAGTCCGCGCCCACAAGGCAGCTTTGCGCGGATCTCGAAATATCCGTATTGCCAGGCCGCGCGTCCGGATGTGAACAGGCGCGCCGAAGTGAATGCCTGGCCGCCACTGTCTGGAAACACTTCGGTGGGTGCCGGCTCTTGCCGCGCTTCAATGATGAGACGGCCGTCTTCGACCCGGGCATTCTCTGGCCGTGCGGCGCTATAGTACTGCAGCTCCTCATTGTACCATCCGTCCGCGTTGCGATGCGTATCATACGCCCACCTAGTCTCATCCGGCAGACCATCAGTTTCAAACTCGTCAGCCCAGACAAGCGCGTAGCCTTCGGGGAGCGAGAGTTGGTCATATTCCGGGAGTGAGGTGCATCCAGTCAAAGTGGCTCCAACGAGCAAGGCGCTAAGGGTGAAACGGCTCATAGGCCTAGGCATACCCATGCCGTCTGAGTCGGCAAGTCGCTTGTCTGAATAGGCGATGACTGAATTCGGGCAACCTGAACACAAGTAAGGGCAAAATGCCTTTTTTGGTGCCAGGTCGCTGCCTTGATTAACCGTAATAGTCTCCCTCACACAACACGCGAACGGGAGACGCCATCCATGAAACGAACAAGCCTGACAGTCGCCGGCGTAATTGCCGCGGCCACGGTCGCCTTCGGCGCCCAAGCAAAGACCAAACCGACCCCTGAACCGATTGCGGATACCCCCATTATGAAAGCCGTTTCCTCTTACATCCTTCTCGACCGCACCGGATCCATGTCCGATATTTGGGACGAGGCGCTGGGCTCTGTGAATGCCTATGCTGAAGCGGTGGGAAAGGTGGAAGACGGTGAAGCCGACGACCTGAAGACGTCTGTGACTTTGGCCGTATTCGACCATCAGGAAGGTCTTCAATATGACGTCCTGCGCAAAAACATTGAGCCGGATGCCTGGACCAATGTGACGAATAAAGAGGTGACCCCGCGCGGCATGACGCCTTTGTTCGACGCCATCAATCGGACCATCACCATGGCCGAGGCGGACAATCCAGAAAAAGCGGTGATCGTGATCATGACAGACGGCTATGAAAACTCGTCCCGCGAAGTGACACGCGAAGGTGCTAAAGCCGCGCTAGATCGGGCAGAAGCCCGCGGGTGGGAAGTTGTCTTCCTGGGCGCAGAATTCGCAAGCTTCGGAGACGCTGACGCCGTAGGGGTGAGTGCCAGCAAACAAATGGCGGTGAGCGCCGGCTCCTTGTCGGCAACGCAAGAGCGCCTTGCGCGCAAAGCTCGCGACTATGGCAAAGGGGAAGAGGCAGAAATCGTCTTTGATGCCGAAGACCGCGCCGTCGCGGAGGAAGAAGATGTCAAAGAGCGCAAAGGCCCAAACCGTTAAGTAGAGTACCTCAGTAGAGTGACCCATCCTTCCCCGCGGGCACGGGACGCAATGCGGGTGAGAGCGGAAGGCGCAGAGAGTTTTCTCTGCGTCTTTTGTCATTCCAGCGCTGTCAATTCTTCAAATTTTAGTCATCTGCTGTCCTCTTGTCTTGTCGGGCGCGAAGACTTGAACCAGCTTGGAAATCAGCGGGATATTCTTTGCGTTAACGTCTCATTAGTCGTCGAGAAAGTTTTTACCCGCTATGGTTTGAGTGAGTAGCTGGAGACGGGACGTTGGTAAAAGCTGGTTCGACGCGGCGCAATCGCGCGGTGAGCATTACTGCGCTGGTATTGGCTGCAGGCTTACTTGCTGCTTGCGGCGGCGGAGGCGGTGGCACCTCCTCGTCAACGGGCGGCTCTGGGAGCGTTGTTTCACCACCGCCCCCGCCGCCTCCGCCCCCACCACCTCCTCCGCCTCCACCCCCGCCGCCGCCACCGCCAACACCATCATCGGTGACGATCTCGGGTCAGGTCACGTTCGATAAGGTCCCGCACAACAATAATTTTCGCGGTCTGAACTATGACGCGATTACGCAAGAACCGGCCCGCGGCGTCGTTGTCCAAGCGGTCGACGCGAGCGGCACCGTGCTCGAGACCGATGTCACCGACGAAAACGGCAATTATGATGTCAGCGTCAGTTCCAACACCGAGGTGCGCATTCGGGTTCGAAGCGAATTGCAACGCTCGAGCGGAGCGACCTGGGACATTCAGGTTCTGGATAATACAAGCGGCAACGCGATTTACGTTCTCAATGGGAGTCTCGCGAGTTCCGGCGCTTCGAATTCGCAGCGCAATTTGAATGCAGGCTCAGGTTGGGGCGGATCAAGCTATACGGGCACCCGCGCTGCTGCGCCTTTCTCGATCCTCGACGCTGTCTATGAGACCGTGACGGATATTGTCGATGTCGATCCAGATGTGAATTTCCCACAGCTTCAGATCCTCTGGAGCACGCGAAATGTCCCAACCAGCGGGAATGTCGCCGACGGTGAAATTGGGACGTCGTCTTATACTCGATCAAATGGGATTCCGACCATCCGCATTCTTGGGGACGAAAACAATGACACAGATGAGTATGATATTCACGTCGTCGTGCATGAGTTTGGCCACTATTTCGAAGACCAATTGGCGCGTTCGGACTCACCTGGCGGCTCACACAGTCTGAGCAATCGTCTTGATGCGCGCCTGGCATTTGGCGAGGGCTGGGGCAATGCCTTCTCCGGCATGATCCTGGACGACCCGGTCTATCGGGACAGCCTCGGAAGCGAACAGCAATCAGGGTTCGCGTTCAGTGTTGAAACTGATTTGACGCCAGGTTCAGCGAACACGCGCGATCCGGGTTGGTTTAATGAGGCATCGATCCAGCAGATCCTCTACGACATTTATGACAGCACCGATGATGGGCCGGACACGATTTCGGGTGGCCTCGCACCCTTCTACAATGCGTTCACGGACCCCAACTATATCAACAATCCTGATTTCACGACCATTTTCACGTTTGCGGATCGTATCCGCAGCGAGCCCACCATTGATGCCAGCGCCTTGGATGCGCTGCTCTCGGCTGAAGATATTAACGGCTCCGGCTCACGCGGAGTTGGCGAAGTCAATAATGGCGGCGTTGCGCAATCTTTGCCGGTTTACAAGACAGCAAGCCAGGGCGGCGGTGCGGTGACGGTTTGTTCGACCGCGATTAATGGCGATACCAACAAGCACGGTGTGCGTGAGTATATCACGCTGACGCTCCCATCCACGACAGGATTGACCATAACAGCAACCGAAACATCTCCGAACGATGCTGCTGTCGTCACTGATCCTGATTTCAGGATTTGGGAGACCGGCCGTTTGTTTACGCGCGACAATCGCGGTCAGGACCGACGCGCTGAGTCGACCGCAGATGGAACAGAGACCTGGACCGGGACCCTCGACGCAGGAACGTACGCAATTGAATTCTATGACTTCAGAAACTTCGAAGACGGCACCGCTCAGGATAGCTGTTTCGACTTCACGGTGACCTAGGCGAGGATACGATGATGACCAAGCGCACTCTTTGGATCAGCTCCTTCGCAATCCTGGCAGGCGCAGCCCTGACCGCATGCTCTCAGTCGAAAGCCCCAGAGCCCGCGGTCTTTGACCGACCGACCATTAAACTTGCGCCGCCGATCGCCACGGTAAAGCCGGGTGCCTCGGTCACGTTTTCTCATTCAGACGTAAAGCCCGTTCAAATCGGCGAGAATGGTGCGGTGGTGATCACTGTGAATGAAGGCTATCCATCCGGCATTATGACGCTGCAAGCGAGCGCGCAGAATGGCCTTGCCGTGTTTGGTGCCAGTACGACTTTACGCGCAGATATGGCGGACAAAACCACGCATGAATGGCGTGTCGACTTTCAGGGGGAAACCGATGGCGTCCACTATATAAGCGTCGTGGCCGAGGTCGCGCCGAAAGGTGGCGTCGTTGAGACCCGCGCTTATGCGGTGCGGATCGAGGTCGGCGATTGGCAGGCAGCCCAGGCCAAAATTAGCGCCGAGACGGTGACAGAGATGATGCCTTCCGGAGAATCTGCCGTCATTTTGGACGCACAAGAAACGATCCAGGAAAACTAAGGCCCCAACGCGGTTTCAAAGCTCGGCGTAACGAACATCTCGCACGAAAGATGTTCCAAGCGTCTCAATTTTGCATCGTTAACTTGTCGGAAGCGTCTTGATCCGAACAATTGCCCTTATTGGGGGGGCAAAGATGGGTCATCACACCAGACGTGCCGGACCTGTTGTCCCAAATGGTTTGAGATCATTTGGGAGAACCCGATTTGATAGACTTGCGTGGATCGAGCCGAAACACACTGGCCACTTGCTTGCTCATTTTCAGCGCCGGTGCGGTTCTCAGCGCCTGCGGTGGCGGCGGTGGCGGTGATAGCGTGCCACCTCCTTCAGCCACAGCTGAGGCGCCGCCACCTCCTCCCGCTTCGCCTCCGCCACCTCCTCCGCCGCCCCCACCTCCCCCGCCACCGCCACCGCCGGAGGCCAATGCAGCGATTACCGAGTTCCACTATGAGAATGTCGGGCAAGATGTTGGCGAATTCGTCGAAGTACGAGTGAATTCCGGCGCCGATGTCGAACAGATACGGGTCGAGCTTTATGACGGGGCGACCGGCACCGTGTATGGCACATTGCACCTTCTCTCGGTTACGCCGACAACGAACGCCGGCTTCGATTATTATGTCTTCGAACTAGACTCCGACGGCTTGCAAAACGGAGCGCCGGACGGGCTGGCGCTGATTGAAGGCGATACGGTCGTCGCCTTTTGGTCCTATGAAGGCGTGTTTGAAGCGTCAGACGGTGCAGCGCAGGGACAGCGCTCGGTCGATATCGAAGTTTCGCAATCAGAAGACACGCCGGTTGGTAGCTCCCTGCAAGTGCTCCCGGACGAAACCTGGATTCTGACCAATGGGACGCGCACACTTGGGGCTGTGAATGTGCAGGTTGCACCGCCGCCGCCGCCACCGCCGCCGCCACCTCCACCACCGCCGCCACCGCCACCGCTATCGCCGCCACCACCACCGCCGCCAGAGCAGGTTATGATCTCGGGTGTGATTTCGTTCGATACGGTGCCGATGCGATCGGATCGGAATGGGCTCGATTATGCCGCCACGTTTTCGAAGCCGGCGCGAAGCGTCCTTGTTCAAGCCGTTGATGAGACCGGAGCGGTTCAAGACTTCAGCACGACCGACGACACAGGCCGGTATGCGCTCACCGTACCTTCGCTCATGAATGTGCGTATTCAAGCGCTCAGTAAGATGGTGTCCCTGGAGTCATCGGTCTGGGACGTAGATGTTTTGGACAATACAAGCGGTAATGCGCCCTATGCGCTGACAGGTCAGTCGGTGAGCTCTGACGACGCAGATTCTGTTCGAAATCTCCATGCGCCGACCGGTTGGGACCCGGACGCAGATGGCGGAGATGGGGCTTATAGATCAGTCCGCGCCTCTGGTCCGTTCAACATTCTCGATGCAGTTTATCAGGGCTTGGCCAAACTGACCGATGTGGATGAAAGTCTCACATTCCCACCTCTCGACGTTTTTTGGAGTGTCAACAACGTTCCCACAGACGGGACCTTCTCAGACGGAGAAGTTGGCGGAACTTACTTTGTGCCCAGCGAGCCATTCCGAATTGTATTGGTCGGCGCCGCTAACTTGAATACCCAAGAATTCGATAATCATGTGATTGCACATGAACTCGGGCACTTTGTGCAAGAGGTGATCTCTCGAGATCACTCGATGGGAGGGTCTTGGGGGCTTAGCCGGAGGCTAGATCCCCGCATTGCCTTTTCTGAGGGATGGGCAAACGCATTCTCCGCAATCGCCCTGGATGACACTTATTACTCGGATACGTTCGGAGCCCGGCAGCAACAGGCTTTTGGGTGGGATGTTGAGCGCGATGAGACGTCGAGCGGGAATACTGGGTGGTATAGCCCGCGCTCCGTTCAACAGATCATGTACGACCTTTACGATAGCGACGACGACGGCGCGGATACGATTTCTCTGGGATTGGGACCGCTGCTCGACGCCTTCACCGATCCGGAGTTTATTCAAGGCGAGTCGCTCACGACGATCTATTCGTTTGTGGATCGTCTCAAAGCCAACGCCCCGCCAGGGAGTGACGTTGAGGCTGATATCGACGCGATATTGAGCGAAGAGGAGATCTTTGGCACCGGTCCATTTGGTAAGGATGAGTTGAACGCAGGAGCATTGTCATCGCTCTTTCCTTCGATCTATGACGGAGTGTCCCCGTTTGATGTATTTCGCCCTCTGGTCTTAAATGGCCCGGCTACAAACGTCTGCTCCTCAGACGATTATGGAACCTACAATAAGCTCGGCATTCGGAGCCTCTTCGTTTTCGAACTGGATGCAACGACCGACCTGATCATGCGCGCGGTCGAAACCTCGCCGCTTGATGCTGACAATGACACGGATCCTGACTTTAGAATTTACGAGAATGGCGTCTCCTGGCGTAACGATTCACGCCAGCAAGACCGCCTAGCGGACTCAGGAGCTGATGGCCGAGAAACCTGGGTCGGGACGCTCGACGACGGCACCTACGTGATCGACTTCTATGACTGGAAAAATTGGGAAGACAATAGGAGTGGTGACAGTTGCTTCGAGTTCACCGTGGTCGAAAACTGAGGAGTCCGAATGATGAAAAACCTTTATTTACTCCAGGTGGCTTTGGCGCTCAGCTTGGCCGCCTGCGCGGATCCCCAACCGATAGAAACGCATAGCCATCAGGGCACCAAAGTTGCCGCGGACCATTTCACAGATGGGGATTACAAACCGCACTCTCATGATGCGATGGTGGAGTTTTCGTATGATGCTCTTCCTAAGCTTGAGATAGGCGAAACTGTCGGAATCAATATGATCGTCGAGGAAGAGTACGCTGCAGGCGCAATCATGCTTGAAGCGGTGGATGCGGACGGCGTCAGCGTCTTTGGCGCCACTCGAACCCTGCGATTGAACGCCGCCGATGGCACATCGCATGATTGGCGGATTGAGATCGAAGCCGAGCGTCCTGGAACGCATTATGTCGGCTTGATCGCAACGGTCGAACTGGACGACGGTTTTATGGAAGTGCGGACGTCGGCCATTCGTGTTGACGTCATTGATCCAAATCCTGGATTGGAGCTTCAGAAAGCTGGTGATGAAACGGTCGAAACCCAGCAAGGCGAGCCCGTCGTGATGATGGAGGCCATCGAAACCATCGAGAATTAGCGACGGATCGATCTGCACCTGCGCTTTAGACGATGTAATCTGGACTGACCCGCTTATCCGGCGCGTTTCGATAGATCACGAACGAATATGCGACGCTGAACAGTGCGGTGCTGACCGCCGCGCCGCCCACGAGGAAGGCGAGGGCGACGCCTTCCAAAACAAACGCGCCGATCAAACAGGCGAAGCCAACCAGGAAGAACAGGCGTCCAGCCAAGCGATGCGTTTTCTCCCATGTGTATTCGCTGGAAAGAGTCCACGGTGTGCGAATGCCGAGAAACCAATTCTGACGGGTCTTTGGTAGATAGTTGCCAAGCACGATAAACAGGATGCCCGTCCCGGCGATGACGAAGCGCACAAACTCATTTGATGCAACATCTTCAGGCCGCGCTTGCAGCATCATATAGGCCATACCGCTATGGATCCCGACAAATAGGATCATGGTTGAGATCCAGGTCGCGTTATAGGCTTTGCGGCTCTTAAACAGATTGTCCCGCATGGGCTCAATCTGTGGCAAGAGCGCAAATACCAAGGCCCCGAGGACTGCCATGCCCGGGATCAGCCACAGCATGAACATGGCCTCTTGCCGATCCGCGAACCGGTCGGCGGCACCGTCTGCGTTCCAATGAACGGGGATGTTTTCGGCAGGAAGCTGTCCTCCTGCCCATATCGAGATGCCCGCCATCAATGCGGTGGTTATCCCCGATACGATCAAACCTGCGCGGATCATTCTGCGGCCTCCTTCAACTCATCATCCCCATTGTCGCGACCAATCATGCCAAGCAGGGCCGTGACCGCGTCCTCGACGACGCTGGTATTGGTGCGGTAGATTATCGATGTGCCCTGGCGCTCAGCAGTGATCAGATCAGCGTCTTTGAGCACATTCAAATGGCGGGTCACCGTCGGCCACGCAGCGTCAAACGCCTCAGCCAATTCACCCGAGCTCTTTGGTCCCTGCCGAAGCAGAGCCATGACTTGCCGCCGCAGCGGATGTCCGAGTGCTTTGAAGACCTCATTTGCCATAAATGCTAATTAGCATAATTGATAATTATGAGTCAAGCTAAGTTTGTGAAGGTCGGAAGTCTGCCCACGCCCCATAGCCAAATCGAACAACCCCGTGTATGGCGCGCGCAAAGATAGAACGCCGAGAGCCCCTCCCGATGACTGAGCCAACTTCTCTTCGCAACATAGCGATCATTGCCCACGTGGACCATGGCAAGACGACTCTGGTCGACTGTCTATTGAAACAATCAGGGACGTTTCGTGAGAATGAAGCGACATCTGAGCGCATGATGGACTCAAACGATCTCGAAAAAGAGCGCGGGATCACGATCCTCGCCAAGACCACCAGCGTGGTTTGGGGCGATACGCGGATTAACATTGTTGATACGCCAGGCCATGCCGACTTTGGCGGTGAGGTCGAGCGGATTCTCTCTATGGTGGACGGTGCGATTGTTTTAGTCGATGCCGCCGAAGGTCCCATGCCGCAAACCAAGTTCGTGGTTTCAAAGGCGCTGAAAATCGGCCTGCGTCCAATCGTGGCCGTCAATAAAATCGATAAACCTGAGCGCCGTCCTGACGATGTGATCGATGAAGTCTTTGATCTGTTCGACGCGCTTGGTGCGGATGATGATCAGCTCGATTTTCCGATTCTGTATGGCTCGGCGAAAAATGGCTGGATGTCGGCTCAATACGAAGAAGAACGCACCGATATGGCGGAGCTGTTTGATCTGGTGGTGAAACATGTGCCCGAACCCAAAGTCGAAGCAGGCCCGTTCCGGATGCTCGCGACGACAATTGGCGCGGACAATTTTCTCGGTCGCATCCTAACGGGTCGGGTGAGTTCAGGCACTGTGAAGCCAAACCAAACCGTCAAAGTGCTCGCCCACGATGGCGCCTTGGTCGAGTCGGGTCGCGTGTCCAAAGTGCTGGCTTTCCGCGGCCTTCAGCGCGAGCCGATCGAGGTCGGTGAGGCGGGCGATATCGTCTCCATTTGCGGCCTGCAAAAGGCCAACGTCGCCGATACGTTTGTGGATCCCAGCGTTGATACACCGATCGAGGCCCAGCCCATCGATCCGCCGACCCTGTCTATGACCTTCCGCGTCAATGACAGTCCGCTGGCGGGCACTGAAGGTGACAAGGTCACCAGCCGAGTGATCTGGGACCGTCTGCAAAAAGAAGCCGAGGGCAATGTCGCGCTGAAAGTTGAGCGCTCAACCGATGCCGAAGCGTTCATCGTTTCGGGCCGCGGCGAGCTGCAGCTGGCGGTTCTGATCGAAACCATGCGCCGTGAAGGCTACGAACTTGGCGTCTCGCGCCCGCAAGTTGTCTATAAAGAAGGCGAAGCTGGCGAGCGGCTCGAGCCGATCGAGGAGGTTGTCATCGATGTGGATGATGAATTCTCTGGCGCCGTGGTCCAGAAACTCTCTGAGCGTAAGGCTGAGATGGTTGAGATGAAGCAATCGGGCGTCGGCCGCACGCGTATGGTCTTCCACGCCCCGACACGTGGCTTGATCGGCTATCAAGGTGAGCTGATGACGGACACGCGCGGGACGGCCATAATGAACCGCGTTTTCTTGGAGTACGCGGAGTTTAAAGGTAAAATCCAAGGGCGTCGCACGGGCACGCTGATTGCCATGGACAAAGGTGAGGCGGTCGCCTTTGCGCTTTGGAACCTGGAAGATCGCGGGCCGATGATGATCCATCCCGGCGCCAAGGTTTATCAAGGCATGATCATCGGTGAGCACACCCGCGACAATGATCTTGAAGTGAATGTCCTAAAAGGCAAGAAGCTGACCAACGTTCGGGCCAGTGGCTCCGATGAAGCCGTACGTTTGACACCGCCTCTGCAAATGACGCTCGAACGGTCACTCGCCTACATTGCGGATGATGAACTGGTTGAGGTCACACCCGACAGCATTCGCCTGCGCAAGGTCCACCTTGATCCGCACGAGCGCAAACGCGCCGCGAAAGCGGCGAACGCTTAGTCCGACGCGCGCAAGAACGCACGAACAAGTTTGACCAGCGAATCTTCAAACGCACGAGAATGGAGATGGTCAGTCTGTTCACGAACAGCAGACTGCACCACGCCTGTGATCGCGCGCGACACGACAAAGCGATCGGTCTCCGTGAGCCCGCTATAAAGCCCGGACTCATGGCAGCGCTGATCGATCATCTGAGCAACACCCTCTGGGCCGCGCGTCTTCAAGATCTCAGTCAGGGCATTTAGACGTGTCACAGGGTTTTCTGGTAACATCTGAATGTAAGACCGAAGCCCGAGCCGAAGTCGGCTTTCTTGCTCTTTTGTCGGCGGGCTCGTCTGCTCAGCGCTGGCGTTAAGCGTGTCTTCAGCGCGTTCGGCAATCGCGATCAGGATCGCCTGTTTGTTCGCGAAATACTGATAAAGGGACCCAATGGAAATTCCGGCGCGTTCGGCGATCTGGTTTGTCGTGAACGACGACTCACCATGCTCATCCAAGACGTGAGCTGCCGCCTCCAGAATGGTCTCAACCGTATGGTTCGCTCGCGCTTGACGAGGTCTTCTGCGTTGTTTTGGATCAATATTTTTTATGTTCATGCGACGCTCCAAAACGCGAGTTTCAAATCAGAGTTCGGTGTGAGACCTTATCGTCAATACGGAGGATTGCTATGACCTGGGCCACTGAGATGTTGAATAATATGAAACTCGGAACGCATCACGTGCCGCCCGTCACTCAGACATTGAAGCTTGGATTAATTGATGATTGGGGCGATGGCTGGATTCGAAAGTCTTGGTCACCAAAATCGGAATTCATGCATGCGGATGGCACTCTGTTTGGTGGCTATATCGCCGCTCTTTTTGACCAAGCCTTTGCGCTTGCGACAAT
Source organism: Pseudomonadota bacterium (assembly GCA_038527765.1). GTDB lineage: Bacteria > Pseudomonadota > Alphaproteobacteria > Caulobacterales > Hyphomonadaceae > Henriciella. The sequence goes on along the minus strand of JBCBFK010000005.1, from coordinate 294,060 downwards.
GACGGTGGTCGACGAAGACGAAGCGTATCGGACCAGCAATTTGAACATCTCGTTCCTGAGCTTATCCCGATCTGAGCCGGTGGGCCTAGAAGCGCGAGTCGTTTCGCGCAGCCGTCGCGTGGTGTCTCTCGAAGCGAAAATGCGAGGGTCGGACCAGGAAGTAAGAGCCATGGCAACTGCTCAGCAAATCATCACTGCAAAACCCAAAGCTGGATCTGTGTAGCCTTCGATTTGTTTCGCAAGGCAATCAAAGGTCGAAAACTGAATCGTTTGGAATATGTCCGCTATTGGGAGCGTTCGGTCGACAGGGCGCAGAATCTATTTACTGAGCGACACATGATCCGACCCACTCTTGCCAGTCTCTTATTGGCCTGTTCCCTTCCTGCTGTGGCGCAAGAGCCAATGGCGCAAAAGTCCGACTTCTTTCCAGAGGATTTTGTGCAGTTCGCGCCTCTCAATGCGCGCGACATGGTGGCGCGTATTCCCGGCTTTCGTTTGAGCGATTCACGCGGCCAAGATGAGAGTCGCGGTCTTGGGCAAGCGACTGAGAATGTCCTCATCAATGGCCAGCGGATCTCGAGCAAATCTTCTTCAGCGGCAGACATTCTGGAGCGGATACCTGCCGCGACAGTTGAGCGGATTGAGCTGCGAGAAGGGGCTTCACTCGATATTCCCGGATTGTCGGGCCTGGTCGTCAATGTCATCGCGGAAGCCGATGGGATCAATGGCACCTGGGCTTACCGTGCTCGAATCATCGACGGTCAAACACCTCTTTACGGTGGCGGAGAGCTGTCGCTCTCGGGCCAGCGCGGCGATCTCGGATGGACCGCAAACGTAAACATTGAGCCACGCGGCAGCGCCGGCACTGGCGAAGAGATTTTTGTCGATCCGGATCGCAACGTGCTGGAAACGCGCGATCTCGTTCAGAAGAATCTGTTTCCAGATATTGAGGGCAGCGTCGGCTTAAGATGGACCCCGGCCTCAGGCCTGGTCGCCAATTTGAATGCTGACTACATCAACGAGAAGCGCGATCAGCGCGAGACGGCTGATCGGTTCCCATCGAATGGGACACCCTTCCGGCAATTCATCGAGGATATTGACGAAAGTACGCTTGCAGAATTGAGTGGCGATGTTGAATTTGATGTACTTGTTGGGCGGTTGAAGCTGATCGGAGTTTACTCAGACAGGAACAGTCCATTTACCAGCAAGCGTGACCGTACCGACGTTTTCGGTGCGCCACTCGAGAGCACGTTCTTCCGGCAAGTCACTGACGAAACCGAGCTCATTCTTCGGTCTGAGTATAAGTGGGAAGCGATAGGCGGGTCTTGGGAGGCTTCGCTTGAAGCGGCTGAGAACACACTTGATAGCACATCGACTTTGCTGGAAGGCGCGAGCCGATCGGACCTCTTACCGATTGACATTGGCGATACCAGCGTAGCCGTCGAAGAGAGCCGCACTGAAGGCTTTCTGACCTATTCGCGACAAATCGGCGAAGACCTGCAAATCCAGCTTTCGCTCGGTACGGAAGTGTCCGAGATCACATCGAGCGGTCCGAACGGCCAAAACCGGACATTCACGCGTCCAAAAGGCGGGGCGACGCTGAGCTGGCAATATGCGCCGAACACAACGCTCAACGCCCGGCTCAACCGACGCGTAGGACAGTTGGATTTCTTCGATTTTGTCTCGCAGCTCGATTTAAACGATGGCGAAAACCAGGTTGGAAACTCGGATATCGTCCCGGAGCAAAGCTGGCGTCTTGAATTCGAGATTGAGCAGCAATTCGGGGCTTGGGGCGCTGGCAACTTTATCGTCTTTGCAGAAGCGCTCGAAGATATTGTCGATCAGATACCGGTCGGCGATGGTGAAGGGCCAGGCAATATCGAAGAAGGCACCCGTTATGGCATAGAATTCGAGGGTACTTTCAATTTCGACCCGCTCGGCATTGAAGGCGCGCAACTGGTTTATTCGGCCGGGCTGCGAGAGTCTGAGATTGACGATCCGCTGACGGGAGAAACCCGCGATATCAATGGCGAAGACCTGGTCGAGGTCCAATTGGAGTTGCGTCACGATATTGCTGGCACAGATTTGGCCTGGGGATTTGAATTCTCTCCTGAATTGACCGCTGACAGATTTCGCGTCGATTCCATCCGGACGGACCGCGACCAGCCGGGTCGGCTCAATGTCTTTTTCGAGCACAAAGATTTGTGGGGACTCACCGCGCGCGCCGAGATCTTCCGGCCCTTTAACGACATTGAGAAGCTCAGCCGCTTGCGGTTCGATCCGGACCGTACCGGCGCGCTCGTAGAAATTGAACGCAGCCGGATTGAAGAAACACCAATCCTCATCCTTGAGCTGAACGGTCGGTTTTAAAAGAGCCCGCAAGACAGTCTCGCGGGCTTTTTTGCGTTAGTCTTCGTCAGCGTCTTGCTTGGCCGGATCGTATTTCGCGAACCAGCCCATAATGTTGTCCGTCTTGGCAATCAGACGGGACGGGCGCCCGGCAATATAGTGCGGTGAGCCTGGAACACGGATAAGCGCGGTTTCGACGCCCTTAAGCTTGAGCGCTGTGTAGAACTGCTCGGCTTCCCAGGTCGGGGTCCGCCAGTCTTCTTCGCCGACCATGACCAGCGTTGGCGTCACTACATTTTCGATCAGCATGATCGGAGAGAAGTCCAGGAAGGCATCTGGGTTTTCCCACGGGTCCTCGCGAATCCAGTGACGTCGGACGAACTGAGCGATGTCTGCTGACAGCGCCATGGTCATCCAGTTGATTACAGGTTTGACCGTCGCGGCCCCCGCGAAGCGGTCTGTCTTGCCGACGATCCATGCAGTCAGGATGCCACCGCCAGATCCGCCGGTCACGAACAGCCGGTCCGGGCTGACATAGTTGCGCTCGATCAGAGCGTCGACAATGCTCATCAAGTCATCATAGTCGTTGCCCGGATAGGCTTTATCAATCGCCATCGCGAAATCGGCACCATAGCCGGTAGAGCCGCGCGGATTCACATAGACGGTCACATAGCCCTCCGCCGCGAAGCGTTGGATTTCACTGGCAAAGTAGGGACCATACATGGCAAACGGCCCGCCATGGATTTCCATGATCATCGGGGCGCTACCATCTGCTTCAAAGCCGTGTGGCAGAGCGACCCAGGCTTCGATTTCCAGGCCATCATGGCTGGACTGCACTTGAATTTCCTCAATTGTTGCCATGTCGAGATGATCGAGCAGGTCTGAGTTCAGATCGGTCAGGACGCGATCATTCACGTTACGGCCGGTGACCGCGATTTCAGCCGGGCGATCCGGCGAGCCGGCTGTGTAGGCGATCACGGGACGCCGCGTATCACTGACGCTGAACGATCCGCCTGCATATGGTCGCCCGATTGATGTGCCGCCGACATTGGTGACCAAGGTTTCAATCTCGCCACTCATTGAGACTGAGATAAGGTCAATCACGCCGGCATTCTCGATTTGTGCAATCAGGCTGCGGCCATTCGGATGCCAGGCGAGACCGCTGAACGAGCGATCAAAGTCTGCGGCGAGCTCGACGCTGTCGCTGCCATCGGCATTCATCACATAGAGATCTGCCTGCTGATAGGATTTTACCAGATCATCATATCCGAGATAAGCGATCTGTGAGCCATCAGGCGAGACAACCGGGTTGAGGTCTGGACCGTCACGACTGGTGATCGCTGACCTGGAAAGATCGCTCAGCGAAACCGTGTAAATCTCGCTTTCAATCGGATCGAGCTCGGCATCCTCAACATCATTACCAACTACCAGCAGCGTGTCATTCCCGAGCCATGTCGGCGAGCCAAAATCACTGTCGCCCTTTGTGATCTGGCGCGGCGTGCCGCCTGTGATCGGCAGCGTGTAAACATGCGTCGCGCCCTCTTCGAGATAGCCCGCACCATCGAACCGGAACTGCAAGTCGTCAAAAACCCGAACGGGCGGCGACCATTCTGCGCCTTTTGGTTTCGCAATCGGTTTGGCAAAACTGGGCGTTGTCCCAGGTGTGAACATGGTGAACGCAATTGTGCGGCCATCGGGAGACCAAGCCGCGTTGCCGGGTCCATACTCGAACTGGCTCAGCGACACGGACTGTCCGCTGTCGATATAAAAGAGGCGCAGGTCGGGTTTGCCATCCGTCGCAGTCGCGTAAATAAGCATGGATCCATCCGGTGACCAGCGCGGCGCGCCGGCGGAGGATCCGCCTGTAATCAATGGCCGATGTGCGCCAGAGTCGACATCAATCGTCCAAATGTCACCGCGATCCTGATCCGTCATCTTGTCCATTGACCGGCGGACATAGACGATCGTCTCGCCATCGGGAGAAACCTGCGGATCGGTCGCGTATTCGATGTCGAAGACGCGTTCTGCGGTGAATTTCCGGCTGGTGTCCGCTCCGTGCTCATGCGCCAAAGCGGGCGCAGAAAGCAGCCCGCCAATGATGACCGCCGCGAGGGTCGGCTTAAATCTCATCTTTCACTCCAATGCATTGAATCTGTGGCACGAGGGGTAGACCGTTAACCAAGGCCAATCAACGTCTTTCCCTCGTCACAACTTTTGATTACCTTACCTTTATGAGCCTTATGACCCATCCCGGCGCAGGATGGTCGGTTCGTCACTGGCGACGCGAAGACTATCCGCGCATTGAAGCAATCTTTCGGGATTGTTTGAAAGCCTTTCCGTGGAGAGGTCCGGAGCGAGATGAAATCATCCGGCTCCGCCAGAGTCTGTCGGCAAATGTCGCTTTTGTGGCAACTGAGAAGCGCGCGGGCGTGGTCGGCTTTTTGACCCTCGAACAGGGCAAAGCCTATGTTCCGCATGTCTTTGTCGATAAGGATTGGCGGTTTTGCGGGGTGGGCAGTGGTCTGCTCAAAGTTGCGCGGGGATTTGTTGGTCGGCCGCTCCAACTGGATGTGGATGTGCAGAACACAGCCGCGATTGAGGCTTATATGGTGCTGGGCTGGCGCGAGCGGGCGAAAGTTGGCCGCGAGCGGCATGAGCAAGTTCGCCTGATCGGGCCTTAAGCGACCGTCTTGCAGCTTAACCCTCGCAGATTCCTTAACCACTGATATAGTTACCGCTCAAGGGCTGTAAGGGGTGGTCCGAGGAGGTGACACATGGGTTTGATCTGGTGGATCTTGCCTGCGCTGGCGGGCGTGTTTGGCTTGGTGTTGAGCTTTGCAGGTCTTGGACGACTTCTAAAATTACGGCTTGCAGCGGGCGGCTTACGCTTCTTGCTGGGGATTGGCTTGCTCGGCGCGGCCGGCATTGGCACGTTTGTCGGCCTCAATCTGCAAACCTATAAGGCGCTCACCAAGGAACGCGACGTGGCTGAGATCATGTTCGATCGCGACCCCAGCGCCGAGGATACTTACACGCTCACCATGACACTGCCCAATGGTGAGGTGATCCTTCAGGACGGCTTTGTCGGAGACGAGTTCCAGGTCAGTGCGCAAGTCATTCGGTTTTCACCGATGAAGCAGATGCTCGGCTATGACAGTCTCTATCGTCTGGAATTCATCGAGAGCCGGTATGCGCGGCGTTTCAACTCGACCGATCTGACACGCGCGACCTCTTATGGGCGCCGCGTCAGTGATGACGGCAAAGTCGAGATGTTCGATCGCGAGCTTGGGGTCGATGTCTATGGTGCGCTGGTCAATTACGGGGCGGAGCAAGAGGTCGATGCCGTGCTCAGTGAATCAGACGCCGCAAGCAGCGACGAATCTTGGGTTTCGGCCGGTATGGTCACGTCAAAAAATAGCGGGGGGTCCGCGCCCTTCGGATCGGCGGTTTACTTCCCAATGGGCGACAAGTTGCACTACAAGGTTCGGATCACGCAAAATGCACTCGTTGTTGAACCAATGGACGGTCCAACGCGCCGTCGCATGGTGTCAGGGAACTAAGCATGTTTGGACTTTGGGATCGTTATGTTCTGCCGCCTCTGATCAGCTGCGGCTGCGCAACCAAGCCGATCCTGAAGCAACGTGAGAAAGTCGTCCCCCTGGCAGAAGGGGTTGTCCTGGAACTCGGCTGCGGCTGCGGCACCAACTTTTCGTATTACGATCCGAGCCGCGTCTCGCATCTGCACGCGATCGAACCGCATGCACCGATGGTCAAACGCGCGAAAGAAACTTGGGCGCAGGGCGATTTCGGGTTTTCCAGCAACATCCATACTTGCGGCGCGGAAGCCGTGCCGCTCGAAAGCAAAAGCGTCGACACGGTCGTCGTCACTTTCGTGCTGTGTACTATTCCGGATTGGCAAGCGTCCTTACAAGAAGCGCGGCGCGTGTTGAAGCCCGGCGGAAAAATCTTGTACTCAGAGCATGGCCTTGCGCCAGATCCGGGTGTCGCCAAGTGGCAATATCGCATTGAACCGGTTTGGAAACGCCTTGTTGGCGGCTGTCATCTCACACGGGACACCAAGCAGATGCTTGAAACAGAAGGCTTCGAGGTTGAGCGACACGACACGATGTATTTGCCCAACACGCCCAAAATCGCAGGCTTCGCGTCCTGGGGGCAGGCCCGTGTCGCTTAAATCGCGGCGACCTCCTTTTCTTCCCTTTCTCGACGGCGTGCCAAGCTTTCAACCAAGCTTGACCCCGATCCCGCTATCCGAATGGCTGACCCCGGACACAGAGGCCGAGATCTGGCTGCGCGACAAGTGTCTGATCCTGAAAATGATGCGATCGAAGGTGGCGGCGGGGGACCTGGATGGTGCGGCGGCAGAGGAGCTTTTGCCTTTGATCATGGCGGCAACGGAGGCTGCGCCGCATCAAGAGATGCCGTCTGCGCTCGAAGAAGCCGCATCTCTGGTCTCTGACGATCTTTGCCTTCTCGAAGCCAAACGTCCGGGCGATTGGCGGGTCACTGCGGGCGTGCTCTGCGCGCCAACATATTGGACTTTGCCTGAGCGGATCGGGTTGGATCTTGCGGGCCTGCACGGCCCCGTGCCGGACGGCGACCCTGGCTTGTCAGCTCGGATCGGTCGCGTGTTTACGGGTCTCAATCCCGGAATCGTTCTGGAACGTTTCAATTGGACCGTTCAGACCAGCGACAAACGCTACACGCCAGATCGACCCGGCGTTTCCGGAAAATCGGTGAATGACCTGTTCCTGCGGGTGGAGCGGCAAACGGTACGCAAATTAGCCAAGACCGGCGCGATTGTGTTTGCTATTCGCGTTAGCGTCGACCCCTTATTGCCCGTGCTGGCCGAAGGAGTCGCGCGCGACGCCTTTGAGGATGCCTGGCTCGGGGCCAGTTCGGACGTGCGTCGCTACAAGCACTGGGACGAATTAGAGCCGCTTGTGGCCGAGGCCTGCCGGATGAGTGGACGTTAAACCCAAAGCGACCTAAATGCGCTGCAACAGGCTTAGGAGCGAATATGAAATACTGGCTGTTCAAATCTGAACCTTTCAAATGGAGCTGGGAGCAGCAAAAAGCGAAAGGCGAGGCAGGCGAAGAATGGGACGGCATTCGCAATTATCTTGCCCGCAACAATATGCGGGAGATGAAAATCGGCGATCGCGGGTTTTTCTATCACTCAAATGAGGGTCTGGAAGTGGTCGGCGTGGTTGAGGTGTCCGCTGAAAGCGCCCCGGATTCGACCACCGATGATGAACGCTGGGATTGCGTTCATATCCGCGCTCTCGCGGACATGCCCGAGCCCGTTACGCTCAAAGCCGTTAAAGCCAGTGAAAAGCTCGCAAAAATGTCATTGGTGACGTCAATGCGCTTGTCAGTTCAACCGGTTTTGGAAGACGAGTGGATGGAAGTCTGCCGCATGGGCGGACTCAACGGAAAAACGCTCAAACCGCTTTAGAAACCGCGTGTGATCCACAGTCGAAATTCGGAGTCGGCGCTGCCATCGGTGAGGCCAAAAAGCGCGCCGGTGAACAGGCTCCAGTCTTCATTCACTGGAAAACTTGCGAACGGACCGATGGTGTGGCTCTGATCTTCAAAATCACGGAAGTCATCTGTTGATCCGTAAGAGTTGAAAAATTCGACGCCCACCGTGTGGCCGGACTCGAGTTTGGTGAAGAGATTGCCGCGTGTCTGGATGAAGACGCCATCTCGCGCATCGTCTCCGATATCAAAGGATGAGAGCGCCACGAACCGGCCGTTCCAAGTATCCGTCACCGGGAACTGATTGGTCCAGTGCACGCCGATGAGGCCGGGGCGTCCGTCATCTCGAAGGCGACCATCGAAGCGCATACCTCGTTTCCATCGGTCGTCATCATCGCTCCATTCCCAAAACAGTTCAGCTTGCAAAAAATCAAAGTCGACATCGGAGTCGGTGGTCTTTCGCGCCGAGACCAGTCCTCGCCACATCAAGTTACCATTGATGGCTTGTTGATAATGCAAGCGCTGAGAAAGGCCTTCGGTGTCGGGATTGTAGGTGACCCGGTATTGCGCAGATTTGTGACCCTCATTGACCATTGGCGGAAAGATGCCGCCTGTGTTTTGAGCGTAAGCGGAAGGCGTCACTGCGAGCGCCAGCCCGCACATCAGATAGCGCATAGGATCGATCCCTTATTCATCCCACGAGTTAAGTGTTGGATGTGGGGTGATTGGATCGGATGTCTATTAAGAGAAACGTATCGGACTGATAGAATGAGGCTATGATTGCAGCGCTAGATCGACGATCGCCTCACAATGAATCAGGGCAGTGTCATAAGGCGGTAGAGGGCTATTCTCCTCTGTGATCAGCATGCCGAGCTCGGTACATCCGAGGATGATGCTGTCACAACCCTGATCCTTCAGGGTTTGGATGGCCGCCTCGTAATATGCGACAGCCTCAGGCCGAACGATCCCATGGGTGAGATCTTCAAAGATGATCCGGCTCAGCTCTTTTTGAGTTTCAGTATCGGGAAGCCGTGCCGCCAAGCCGGTCTTTTCTTGCAGTCGATCGACGAAATACGGTTCTGCCATTGTAAAGGCCGTGCCCAACAAACCCGGTTGCTTGCGACCGTCTTTGACCAACCGTGCACCGCAGGCATCGACGATGTGCAGAAATGGCAAATCCGTCGCCTCTTCAATGGCGTCGGCAACCGTATGCAGCGTGTTGCAGGCAAGGACGAGAAACTCGGCACCTGCACCTTTCAGCCCGTTTGCCGCGGCCTCGAACCCAGCTCGAATAAAGGGCCAGTCGCGGGTGTCGTGCGCGCCATTATAGTCATGAAAATTGACCGAATGAATGCGCATCTCGGCGCTGTGATAGCCGCCGAGCCGCGCGCGCACCATGGCATTGATCGTCTTGTAATAGATCAGCGTCGCCTCAGTGCTGACTCCGCCGATTAAGCCAATCGTTCTCATCTTGCCCCATCCTCAAAGCTTGCCAATGTCCATTCGGCGAAAGTGGCGAGGTCGCCGCCCTTGAACATGAAACCACCAATCCCCGCGGCATGCGCAGCGTCGATATCGGTTTGCTTGTCGCCGATCAAGAAGCTTGCGTCGCGCTTGACTGAAAAGTCAGCCATGGCTTGCAGGATCATGCCGGGCTTCGGCTTGCGGTCATAGCTGTCTTTGCGAAAGCGCGGATTGGTCCCTTCAGGATGAAATGGGCACGCATAGATCCGATCGATCCGGGCACTGGCGGCCTCAAAGCCCGCCAGCATATGGGCGTGAACCGCATCCATATCGGCTTCGCTATAATGATCAAAAGCGATCCCCGATTGATTGGTGATCACGAAGACAAACCAACCGCGCTGATTAAACGTTCGGACACATTCAATCGCACCCGGAATCCACGCCCAGTCTTCGACGCGCGCGACAAATCCGTGATCGACATTGATGACGCCGTCACGATCAAGGAAAAGTGCTGGTTTCGACTCAGCCATGGGTCTGCCTAGCCCAGACTTTGCAGCGGTGCGAGCTTGCTTTGCAAAAAAGCGCGTCACTTAGCAAATATGCTCCAAGAGCCGCTTACAAAGCGTACTTGTTATTCAGCTGCTGAAGACGCATCCGCGATCGCGCGTCGATTAACCCCAATGCCGATCAATAGCGGTATCAGGGAAAGGGCGGTGATCAGCCCAGCGAGGAAGAAGGCGGCCCCTGCCGTCTGAAACGCTGACGTTTCGGGCAAATTGGCGAAGTATTTCAGCGTTTGTGTCATGAGAACGGGGCTGAAAATGAGCGTGAACGCCATCATGCTGGCTTGCGCGCCTTGCAATTCGCCTTGCTCATTGCGGGGCGTCAGCGTCGATGTGACCGTATTGATTGCTGGCATTGCCACACCGCCAACCGAGGAAATGGCGATGATCGCATAGGCCATCCAGGGCGCCCCTGCGAGCGCAAACAGGAACAACGCAATGGCATTGCTCGTAAAGCCAAAAACGGCGGCGCGCATGGGGCCAAGCCGATCGATCAAATAGCCGGTGAGCAGTCCCTGACCGAGTGCTGAGCCAATCCCGACAAACGCGAGCGACAACCCAATCTCAAACTCCGACCAATCGTAGCGGATTTCACCATGGAAGTTCCAGGTCGAGGGATAAACCGCATGAGCGATCTGATAGAGTCCAATGGCAATAATGAACCAGGCCACGCGCGGCACTTTCGAGAAATGGACCATCGACCCGAACGGGTTGGCTCGAACGAGATTAAACGCGCGGCGGTCTCTTTCGAGCAGGCTTTCTGGCAGGATGAACCAGCCATAGAGAAAGTTTATGCCGGCGATCCCGGCCGCCGCAAAGAAGGGTAGACGCGGATTGATTTCCCCAAGCAAACCGCCAAAGACCGGCCCTAAAATGAAGCCAATCCCAAACGCGGCCCCAAGAATTCCGAACGCACGCCCGCGCTCTTCAGGTTCGGTGACATCGGCAATATAGGCATTGGCCACGGAAGACGTGGCCGAAAACATGCCACCCAGGAAGCGTCCAATGAACAGCACGGCGAGGGTTGGCGCGAGCCCCATGATCAGAAGGTCGATGCCGAGCATAGCGATGGAGGCGAGCAATACGGGACGTCGGCCATATCGATCCGATAAACCGCCCAAAATCGGCATCATGAAGAAATTCGCGATCGCAAAGGTCATCGACAACCAGCCGCCATAAGAGACCGATTGTTCTGCCGCTAATCCGGTAATCTCTTCCAACAGCGCGGGCATGACCGGCATGATGATGCCAAAGGACAGCATGTTTAAAATCACCGCCACGACGACAAACAAAAAGGCATTTTTGCTGGGCTTTTTTAGGTCCGCCATGCTGTCCATCATGCCTCCGCTTTGCTGGAGCGCGGCGCTGGGGTCAAGACAGCCAGGGCGACACCGCTCAGGATTGCCGCCGTGGCGAGCGTGAAGCGAAGGGTAACGGGCTCGGATAAGAACACCACGCCACCGATTGCGGCAATTGCAGGCACGCTGAGCTGGGCAATCCCGGCCCGGGTCGCGGTCAGCCCTTTCAGCGCTTGATACCAGATGACATAACCGAGCCCAGACGTGATCGCGCCCGAGGCTATGGCGATGACCACGCCGTCCATCGGCGGTCTCGGTTCAGGAAACAGCACCAAGGCGGCGCCGAGACAGGGCAGCGCGAGGACGCTGGCACGGACAAAATTACCCGCTGTGGCTGCCGTTGCATCGGTAACGCTGCGCCCAATAAGAGAGTAAGCACCCCATCCCATGCCAGCAATCGCCATCATCGCAGCGGCCCAGAATGGCGGGGCTTCCAGACTCGGGGAAACCAGCCAAATTAAGGCGATCACGGCAATCATAAAGCCGCTCCATTGCAGTGCTGATAAGATCTCACCGCGGGCGAGCCCCCAGCCCAGCATGGTGATCTGCACCATCGCAAACAGGATGATCGCGCCCATTCCAGCCGCCAGCGCAAGATAAGCATATGAGAAAAAACCTGCATAAATCAGTAGCGTCAGCCCGCCCGACCAGGATCCAAACAGGGGCCGCGATTGCAGTGGGCAAATTGCGACAAGCACCAAAGCGCCGCTGATCAATCGAATAATAGCAAAGGTCCCCGCTCCAATGTCCGTTGCAACCAGGCCAAGCCGTCCGAGCACCGAGTTTGCCGCAAACGCAATCATCGCAAGAGCGGTTAAAGCGAAAAGGCGTATCAAGTCCGGCATACAGCCCCTTAGGCAGCGCGCTCTGCGAAGGCCAGCCTATTTTAGCGTAGCCATGCTAAACCCCTCTGGCGCGCTGATCAGAGTGAGCGCCGCTTGCATGGCTGGATCTTCTGCTTCCAAGAAGGCTTCAACCGTTATCGGGGCCTCGATATCGGGCGACATGCCTAATCCCGTTTCAAAACCGCCATTATTGACGAAGGACTGCATGGCGGGGACTCGCATCTTGATGCCACTCTCAGGCAGTGTCAGCGTGAACAAGATGCCCGCTGTTGCGCCTTCTGCGCTGCCGCCCGTTGCTTCCCCGATCAGGATCGCATCCGGATTCTGGGCCTTGATGAAGGACAGAAGGTGGGTCGATCCGGAGGCATTGTTCCGACTGGTCAGCAGGATGAGCTGGCCTTGGAAAGCCGTGTCACGAGGTGTCAGAGTCATCAGCGACCTGCTCAGGGGTTTGAGGATCGAATAGGTGCCATTCTCATTCGCTTTGAAGCCTCTTGGGTCCGGGCTCATGGCGGAGGAGTCCCAAGTGTAGATGTATTCCTCTAAGCCTGACAGATCGAGCGTCTTGACCCGAATGTCGCGCATGAACGGCGCGGGGCTTCCAATCAATCGCGCCACAAGGCCAAGCGCAGCATCGTCCGAGCCTCCGCCATTGCGGCGCAGGTCCACAATCAGCGTATCGCGCCCTTCGGCCTGAAGGCTCGCAAAGATTGGATCGTATAGGGAGGCGGGATCGACCGGCGTGCGATAGTTTACGAACGTATCGACCGCCAGATAAGCAGCCGTCCCGCCGATCCGCTTAAATCGTATAGCATCTTTGAAATTACGAGCGCCGACTTGTCCGGCGCCCAGAGCCCGCCATTCCGGGTGCGTGATGCGGTCGACCATAACCGCCATAGGCGCCGCATCGCCGCGTTGGATGGTCAGCTCAGCCGTCGCTCCGGTCTCAAACATCAAGGCACCGAAATGATCCAACCCGCCACCGCGAAACTCGTAAGACTGTGCGATCTGGCCATCGCGCACCCAAGCGGTTTCGCCATCAAAAGGGATCAACGGTCGGATCGCATCTGCGCGCGCTTCGAGTGGATCGCCATCAATTGCGAGAATCTCATCTCCGCGTTGCAATCCAATATCCGCAGCAGCAACAGAGACGAAGCCGCGTCCTTCGATCATCTCCCATCGGAGTGGCAAATAAATCGGTTGGGTCTTGCGGGTCTCAGCGAGATCGCTTGGCAACTCAGCTTTGGTGTGATCGCATCTGATCTCAGCCAGTACGCGGCTTGCTTCTACATAAAACGCGCCCACACTTAGCCCATCCGTTTCGGTTGCGCCGTCTTGCACCGACTGCCACGCTGCGTTGAGGTCCGTCGCCGACGTGTAGCGGGTATAGCCAGGGTGAATGCGCGTATAGACCTCTTGTGCGAGCGCGATATCGCGCGCGATTTGATCGGGAGATAGGCGTCGATCTTCAGGGGGTTCAGCGGAGCTGATCGAGAAAGCGCTGAGCATTGCGAAGGCCGCGGCAACAGAGAGGGCTTTCGATTGAAGGGATACACGCACGCCAAATCTCCAGATCTATCAAGGATAGACTGGATACGACCCGAGGCTGTGTTTGGATGAGTCTGATACGCGCTTTTCGGGTGCGCTACGGATTGCCCGTTCCCGCCAATCCGGCAAAGGCCATGCCGAGATCGCGATAATAGCCAACGCGCGCTTGCTGCTCCTCGGTTAGCTCGACCAGTTGATCCGCGCCGCGGAGCAAGCTCGGGGACCGCCCATCATGGGCAATCGACATCATATCTGACCAGAGCCGCGCGGGCAGCCCGCCGCCCGTGACACCGTCCATCGGCGTGTCATCATCATTGCCGGTCCAGATGCCACCGAGCAGTTCAGAGCTATATCCCACGAACCAGGCATCGCGGGATGATTGGCTGGTGCCGGTTTTACCAGCGATCGGCCAGCCATTGATCTCTGCGGCCGTGCCGGTGCCAGACCGAATAACTTGCGTCATCATTGCAGTCATCGTTTCGGCGAGCTCGCGATCATACACCCTGGCCGGCTCATATTCGGCACGCTCGTAAAGGACATCTCCGCGCGTTGTTTCAATCTTTTCAATCAGATACGGGTCGACTCGCCGTCCGCCGGTCATGAAAGGCCCATAGGCGCGCGTCAGGTCCCAGAGTGTCACTTCCTGGCTTCCCAGGGCGATTGACGGGAACGGTTGAAACTCTGTGCTGATGCCGAATTTGCGCGACAGCGAGATTACGGACTCAACCGAAACTTCTTGCGCCAAACCGGCTGCGACCGTGTTCAGACTGTCCCGCAGCGCCTCAGAGATGGTTACAGGTCCCATATAGACCCGCGAGAAATTCTTGGGCGACCAATCATCGATCGTCACAGGCTGGTCGATGCGCACATCATAGGGACTGATCCCGGCTTCCAGTGCGGCGGCATAGACAAAGGGCTTGAACGCCGATCCCGGCTGGCGACGCGCTTGCGTGGCGCGATTGAACTGGTTTTCAGTATAGTCGCGACCGCCATAAAGCGCCAGCACATGACCTTGTCGATTCATCAGAACAGCAGCCGTTTGCCCGGCTTTGGATTCTTCTTCTTCGGCGACCATGCGAGTCTCAAGCGCTTCGGAAATCTCCCCTTGCAACTCGGCATCAATGGTTAAGGTGATCACCAGATCGTCCGGCAATTCCGGCAGCATTTCAGTTGCCCGTTCAGTCGCCGCATCAAGGATGTAACCGAATTGTGGATCCTGTTCCGGTTCTGCTGCCAGCTTGACGTCAGCCGCCATGGCAATTTGTGCACTTTCGGGTGTGATGAAGCCCGACTGAAGCATCTCCGACAGCACATAGACCTGTCTTTGCCGGGCGCCTTCCATATTGTCATCAAGCGCCAGGCGCGAAGGCGCTTTGGGCAGGGTCGCGAGCAAACTCGCTTCGGCGAGGGTCAGATCTTGCGGATCTTTGCCGAAGTAAAACCGTGAGGCAGCTCCAAGGCCGTAAAAGCCCGATCCGAAATAGACGCGGTTCAGGTAAAGCTCGAGGATTTCATTCTTCGACAGCTGCTCTTCCAATTGCCGCGCGAGGCGGACTTCCTGGGCTTTGCGTTTAAGGGTTTGCTCTGGCGAAAGGACGAGATTTTTGACCAGTTGTTGGGTGATGGTCGAGGCGCCTGATACCGTTCGTCCGGATATAACGTTAGACCAGGCCGCGCGGGCCATGGCTTGGGTGTCTGCGCCGTCATGTTCGTAAAACCGCTTGTCTTCAGCTGCAATAAACGCGCGGGGAACGTGCGGCGGAAGCTCATCAATGTTTATCGCGCGGCCATAGCGCGGGCCGCGAATCGCGATCGTTTTGCCTGTGCGATCAACATATTCGATGGCCGGCTCTCGATTGGCGTCCCATAGCTCTGCGGTCGCCGGCAGGGCGGGCATCCCACGATATAGGCTCTGCCAGTATAACCAGGCCGCCGCGAGCGCGATCAGGGTCATGATGAAGCTTGTGATCAAGCCCCATTTCAGTATGGGTCGGCCTCGAAAGATGCCCATGCTCGCTCCCCGCGTTGCAACCGCTTTTGGTTTGGGAGCAGGTTTTTTCAGGCCGGGTTTTCCGTTTGAAGCTTTCACGCCCGCTCACCTTTCGCGCAAGACTTCAGCTAGGCTTAGTGCCGAGAAATTGAGGCAGGGTGAAGGCGGAGACCTTAATGAAACCTTATCCGCGCATCGGCCTCGGGCAGTCTGGTCCCTCTTGCTTGCGGGTGCCGGGTTTGCCATGCTTTGCAAGGAGCATAGCAAGCCGCATCTGACCTTGGATATCTTCTGCTTTCATCGGGCGCATGAAACAGGTGATCGGTTCCCCCGTATCGGCGGCAATCGCGACCGCGATGCCGGTGACCCCACCATACCAGTCCCATAAATAGGCGGCTTTATGCTCCCCTGCGAGGCGCAACGCATCCGTTTCGAAGGCCATTTGTTCAATTATTGTCTTGCCACGGACCTCGGTGACATCGAGATCGATCCGCTCGATTGAGCCTGTTTCAAATGCCGAGATCGCCTCATCGAGGCGTGGATTGAGGATCTGGCAGTTGGGGCACCAATCAGCGGTGAAATTAATCACTTTTAACACCGGTTCTGCAGAACCCGGCAGCGCGCTGATTAGACTGAGCATGAAAGTCGCAATGATCGCGCGCATTCGAAACCTCCTCGATTGCCGTGCTATAGCATGTCTGAGAGGCTGCAGCGTATCACAGAGGCGTTATGAACTGCGTCCGAAAACGCGCTCGAAAATATAGTCGACGCGCTTGAAGTGATAGTTATCATCAAACAGGCTTTCGAGCTTATCGTCAGAGAGTTTTGCGGTGACATCCGAGTCAGCTTTCAGGTGCCCCAGGAAGTCGCCTTCGCCAGCCCAGGTTTTCATCGCATTGCGCTGAACCATGCGGTAGCTGTCCTCGCGGCTATTGCCCGCTTCAACGAGCGCCAGTAGCACGCGCTGCGAGTTGTGCAGTCCGCCCATTTTATCCATCACAGCCTGCATATTTTCCGGATAGACGAGCAGGTTCTCAATCACACCTGCCAAACGGTGCAGGGCAAAATCCAAGTGAATGGTCGTGTCGGGCCCAATCCCACGCTCAACAGAAGAGTGAGAAATATCCCGCTCATGCCATAGGGCGACATTCTCCATAGCCGGCATCACCGCCATACGGACGAGGCGTGCAAGCCCGGTCAGGTTCTCCGTCAGCACCGGATTGCGCTTGTGCGGCATCGCAGACGAGCCTTTCTGGCCTTTGGAGAAAAACTCTTCGGCTTCATAAAGCTCCGTGCGCTGTAAATGGCGGATTTCAGTGGCCAGTCGCTCAATTGAGGAGGCGATAATGCCGAGGGCGGCGAAGTAAGCGGCATGACGGTCGCGAGGGATGACCTGCGTCGAGACCGGCTCCGGGGTGAGACCTAGCTTCTCCGCCACATATTCCTCAACTCGCGGATCGATATTGGCGAACGTGCCAACCGCGCCTGAGATGGCGCAGGTGGCGATTTCTTCTCGCGCGGTCTCTAAACGACGTTTGGCGCGCTGGAACTCAGCGTGGAAAGTGGCGAGCTTGATCCCGAACGTGGTCGGCTCGGCATGAATGCCGTGGCTGCGTCCAATGGTTGGGGTCATTTTGTGTTCAAACGCCCGCGTTTCAAGCGCCATAAGAACCCGATCCAAGCCTTCCATCAAAAGGTCTGTCGCGCGCACCAATTGCACATTCAAGCACGTGTCGAGCACGTCAGAACTGGTCATGCCCTTGTGCAAAAAGCGGGCGGGGTCGCCGACATGTTCGGCGACATTGGTCAAAAACGCGATAACGTCGTGTTTGACCTCGGCTTCGATCTCATCAATTCGAGCCACTTCGAACGCGGCTTTTTCGCGAACCACGGCGCTGGTGCCTGCGGGGATCTGACCGAGCTCTTCCATCGCTTCGGCGGCCAGGGTCTCAATCTCGAGCCAGATGCCATATTTGCTGGTCGGGTCCCAGATTTCGGTCATCGCAGGGCGGGCATAGCGTGGAATCATGTCGGGCTTTCAAGACTATGTGTGAGCGGGTTGTGCCGGGCTATAACTCCGACCCTTCCGAGTCGCAATCCGCCCGGTGTGGCTGCGCTGCCAAGGACGAAAATCTAAGCTGGGCTCAACACTCGTGGCAGCTTGAACACAACGCTCTCTTTCGCCGTTGTGACTTCTTCGACCGAAATCTCAAATCGCGCGCGGCAGGCAGCGATTAGCCCTTGGACGAGGTCTTCCGGCGCGCTGGCCCCCGCTGTCAGGCCGAGCGTACTCACCCCTTCAAACCAAGCCCAGTCAATGTCTTCAGCGCTTGCGACCAAGCGCGAGTCTTTTGACCCCGCGCGTAAGGCAACCTCGACCAAGCGCTTGGAGTTTGATGAGGTCTCTGCACCGATGACGAGGAACAGGTCGGCCCGCTCTGCCATGACTTTCACCGCTTCCTGGCGATTGGTGGTGGCGTAGCAAATATCTTCCTTATGCGGCGCGCTGATCTCCGGGAAGCGACTCTGAAGCGCTGCAACAATCTCGGCGGTATCATCCACGCTCAAAGTCGTTTGCGTCACGAAGGCGAGATTAGACGGATCTTGTGGCATAAACGCATGGACGTCCTCGACGGTCTCGATGAGATGCATGCCGCCCTCAGGCAATTGTCCCATCGTGCCAATGACTTCTGGGTGCCCTGCATGACCGATGAGGACGATCTCGCGCCCGGCTTTGTGGTGACGCTCAGCTTCGACATGGACTTTTGACACCAATGGACACGTCGCATCTACGAATACCATCTCTCGCGCCTGCGCGGCGACCGGGACCGATTTCGGAACACCGTGCGCCGAAAACACAACCGGGCGATCCTCCGGGCATTCTTCTAATTCTTCAACAAACACGGCGCCCATCTCTTCCAATCGCGACACCACGTGCTGGTTGTGCACGATCTCATGACGCACATAGACAGGGGCGCCCCACTTGGTCAGTGCTTCTTCAACGATCTGAATGGCTCGATCGACCCCGGCGCAAAAGCCGCGCGGCGCTGCAAGAAGGATGGTGAGTGGTTTCATTTCCTTACAGGGTCCTCATGCTTGCGAAGCAGATAGGGCGTTGCACGCCCCGCCATGCCCCGGTAACACTCTGTGCTCAACATGGATAGCCTCGCGCGCGAGGCCAAGAGTGACAAGGCATCACATATGCGAATTCTCGCCCTTTCCACGGTTTTACTGGCGCTGGGCGCCTGTCAGTCGGGCTCTGACCTTGGTGATGCGTTTGATTCGCGTCAGAATCTTGGCGCCTGCCCACCCGCGGGTGCGGTCTATAATGCGGCTCGAATTGTCGCGTTTGAAAGTGATGAGCAGCGTTTCGGGAATGTCGAATATACCGGCGAAATCGTCGATGTTCGCTTATATTGTCGCTATGCAGGAACCGATCCGGTGCGCGCAGAAGTCGAGATTGATTTTGCGTTTGGGAAAGGCCCCGCTGCCACCAGTAATCGCCGGGATTATGGATATTGGATTGCGGTTACGCGCCGCAGCGGAAAAGTGCTCCAGAAAGAATATTTCACGGTATCCGCAGATTTTTCAGAAGGCCCGGTCACCGGCCAGCGCGAACTGATTCAACGGATTTTGATTCCACGCGCAGACGAATCTGTTTCGGCAGCAAACTTCGAAGTCTTGATCGGGTTCGACCTGACCGAAGACCAACTTACCTATAATCGTGAAGGGCGACGGTTCCGCTTGAATGCGGGAGAATAGTCGGACTTGGGGTTCAATATGACAGATCTCGCGACGCAATTGGCGGGCGCGTGCAGCGCCGCTTTTGAAGCGGAAGGTTTGGAAGCGCGCTGGGGCGCTGTGAAACAATCTGATCGTCCGGAACTTGCGGACTTTCAGTGCAATGGCTGCATGGGCGCGGCCAAGCAAGCGGGCATGAACCCGCGCGAGCTTGCGGCGAAAATCGCGCCGCGCATCGCTGAGCACGGTGCGATTGATCGCGTGGATGTAGCCGGGCCCGGCTTCTTGAACATTACCGTGAGCGCTCAGGCTTTAGCGGATCAGGCGGCCTTCATCGCGAGCGATCCGAACGCAGGCGGAGGCAAGGCGGCAGATCCGGAATCCGTCGTGGTTGATTTTGGGGGGCCAAACGTCGCCAAGCCCATGCATGTTGGTCATATCCGGTCGGCTGTGATTGGCGACACGCTTGTCCGGCTGTTGCGGTTCCTCGGAGACAAAGTCACGGGCGATGTTCATCTCGGGGACTGGGGGCTGCAAATGGGCCTCCTCATCATTGCGGTGAAGGATGAGCAGCCTGATTTGGTCTATTTCGATGAGCAGGCGACGGCGCCATTCCCGGATAGAGCGCCCGTCACAATGGATGATCTGTCTCGTCTATATCCCATGGCCTCTGCGCGCTCCAAAGAGGATGAGGCTTATGCCAAACGTGCTCAGGAAGCCGTCGCGGAGATGCAGGCCGGACGTCCCGGCTATCGCGCGCTACTCAAGCACTTCATCGACGTGTCGGTCGCGGCCTTGAAAGTCGATTACAGCTTCCTTGATGTCTCGTTCGATCTCTGGAACGGGGAGAGCGATGTTGATCCGCTCATCGAGCCGATGATTGCGGAGCTGAAAGCGGATGGGTTTGCGAGCGAAGACGATGGCGCTTGGATCATCGATATTGCGCGCGAAGGTGAGAATGTGGAAACCGTTGGCAAAGACGGTCAACCGCGCCTGAAAAACCCGATGCCACCATTCATGTTGGTCAATTCGCGCGGCGCGACGGGCTATCATGCGACGGATCTTGCGACGATTAAGGACCGGGTTGAAGCACTTACGCCGGATCGGATCCTCTATGTGGTCGATCAGCGTCAGGCTTTGCATTTCGAGCAAGTTTTCCGCGCGGCAGACAAAGTTGGATACATCGCTCAGGAGCGGTTGGAGCATCTGGGCTTCGGCACTGTGAACGGTAAGGACGGCAAGCCGTTCAAAACACGTGAAGGCGGCACTCTGCGCTTGTCTGACCTCAATGCCATGGCCTTGGACGAAGCGACCAAACGCATTGGAGAGACGGGTTTATCCGGAGATATTGATGAAGCCGAGCGGGCAGTCATTGGCGAATTGGTCGCGAGATCAGCTTTGAGATTTGCGGATCTGCAAAACCAACGCACCACCAATTATGTTTTCGACCTCGAACGCTTCACCAGTTTTGAAGGAAAGACGGGACCTTATCTCTTATACGCCGCCGTGCGGATGAAGGCGATCTTGCGACGGGCGGCTGAAAACGGCCTGATGGCCGGTGAAATTACTGTTGAGGCCTCCGAAGAGCGAAAACTGGTATTGACGCTGGATGGCTTTGCCTTGGCGCTGCGTCTGGCCCGCGAGAAGCGCATGCCGCACTACGTTTGTGAGCATGTCTACTCCCTGGCGCAGGCGTTCAGTGCGTTCTATGCGGCATGTCCGATCTTGAAAGACGACGTGGCCCCGGAAACCCGGGCGTCGCGGCTCGCGCTCTGCCAGACCGTTTTACATCAATTAGAGGCTGGCCTTGCTATTTTGGGCATTACCGCGCCTGAGCGCATGTAAGCGTCCAAAAAGTTAACAAAAACGCCTGTTTTGTTTACCCGGTCCTAACGCGGCTTAACTTCTTTCGACCGAAAGTGAACGAATCAATGGCTTCTGGTAACTTTCAGGCAAGACGCGTCAGCTAGTCTCAGTCTTCAGAACGATGAAGAAGGAACCCGCCTGATGCTCAAAAACCTGATCAAGACGTGTGCTGACGCCACAGGGCTGACACAAGCGAAGACCCGTGAGGCGCTCGGAATTGTTCTCAACACGGCTGAACGCCAGGGCTCTCCTTTGGCCGAGGCAATCTTCCGCAAGATGCCGGGCGCGCGCACGCTTTCCGCGACCACAGGCGCAGATCAGGGTGCGGCGACCAGCGTTATCGCACGGCTTATTGAGCAAACCCCAGGTGGGCGGCGTCATGTCGGCGAAGGCATGTTCACAAGCCTGCATCAAGCTGGGCTCGGCCACAAAGAAATCTCTCAAATTCTTCCAGCGATCAGCAAGTACATGCAGATCACCTATGGCATGGAATCCTTTGGGCATCTCGGCGACTTGGTTGTTGCAGATATGCTCACGGCGAAGCAGGGCGCAGCCGCGGCGGCATAAGATCGAACACTTTCAGGTTCCTAAATCAGGCTCACGGCGTTTTTGCGCAGTGAGCCTTTTCTTTTGCGTGCGCGCCGACTAGTGGAGGGCCATGTCCATGCAAACTGATCTGACCATTCCTCTTAGTGCCCTCAAGTTTGAGTCTGAGACGCAGGCGAGCGCCATGGCAGAGGCCTGGAACGTATTTCAGGTCGGCGTAATGCTGCAAATGGTGATTGAGACGACCGCCCGCGGATTGCTTGAAGAGGGGTCGCTGGAGACCGTGTCAGCAACCTTCGATATGTCTGCCAGTGCTATGGCCGGATCCGAAATCCAGTTTGAGAGCCGCATCGATCGCAAGACTCGCACATTGATTTTCGCCAGTGGCATCGCCAAACAAAACGACCGTCACTTGCTCAAAGCGACGGTCGTGTTTCGGATCGATTGAAGCGTGACCCCTACATAGGGGTTGTGCGCAGGGGCAAGAGATCCGGAAAGTCCGGCTCACGTTTTTCCGTCTTTGCGGCGAACGCTTCTTGCATATGCGATGGTGGCAACATGCCGGAATTCCAAACACCGATATAATCCAGCGTGTCCGCGGTTGAGTGATCTCGTCCATAATTGATCAGGACTTTGCAGCCGGTCACTGCAATCGGGTTCTTCGATGCTATTTCGCGCGCGACTCCCATAACATGTTCCATCATCGCCTCGTGGCTTTCGAACACCTCGTTCACCAAACCAATTTCCTTGGCTTTCGCGGCGCCGAGACGTTCTCCGGTATAGGCCATTTGCTTGACCCAGCCTTCAGGAATGTAACGCTGCAGGCGCGGGAAAGTGCCGACATCGGCGGTCATCGCGATATTCGTTTCCTGTATGCAGAAGAAGGCGTCCTGCGTGCACCAGCGAATATCGCCGGCTGAGATCATGTCGATGGCGCCGCCAATCACGCCGCCCTGGCAGGCGATCAGGACCGGCATGCGCGCATCTTCCAGCGCATTGAACGAAGACTGAATTTGCTTGATGTTTGATCGGAAGGCTTCTGCGGCAACGTGGCGGTCAATCTTGCCATGCGTAACCGATCCGTCCTGGCCGAACACTGACAGATCCATTCCCGCTGAAAAATGTTTGCCTGTCGAGGAGATTACGATCACGCGCGCGGCGGCGCTCGCATCAATGTCTTTGACGATTTCGGGCAGCTCATTCCAGAACGCTTTATTCATTGCGTTCATCGCATTCGGGCGGTTGAGCACGATGTGCGCGATCTTGTCTTCTACCGATACGGTAAAGCATTCATGCGTTTTCTTGAGCATCTCATTCATCTCCAAATCTCTCGCTAAAGTAACGCAAGCGCGCTACATTCGCTAGGCTGCCCCAGCGATAAGCGGTTAACCATTTGATATAAGTAGCAAATCTTGGTTGAGTGCGACAAGCATTGAGGAAATGTAACATGCGGATGGTGATGATAGGCGCGCTCGCTTTAGCGGTTCTACCAGCGGGCTGTGAAACCGGCTCCGGCGGAGATTTCGGAGAAGTCCTGGGCGAAGTCCTTGGTGGGATTGAAGGGGCTCAATCGCCGAGCGGTGAGCTCACCTTGGCAGAGATTGATGCGGGTCTGCGACAAGCGCTGGAAATTGGTACTGAACGCGTCGCCTCGCAAATCGGTGTTGTCGATGGGTATTGGAAAGATCCGCAAATCCAGATTCCGCTGCCCGGTCGGCTTGGGCAAGTTCAGAGCGAGCTGTCGCGAGTCGGGTTGTCTGCGCCACTCGACGACTTGCAGCTCCGCATGAACCGCGCCGCCGAGGAGGCTGTGCCCGCTGGAAAACGAATTGTCATCGACGCGGTCCAATCGATAACGATCGAAGATGCACTTGGAATTCTGCGCGGTGGAGACAGTGCTGCCACCGACTTTTTGCGCGGGCGTACGGAAGACAATCTCCGCCAGACATTCACGCCATTTGTCGAAAACGCTTTGGCCTCCTCGGGTGCGTATCGCACGCTGGACAGTGTGACATCCAGTCAACCGCTCCTGGCGATTGCGGCGACAGATTACAAATCGGATTTAACCACATATGCGGTCCAATTTGGCCTTGATGGGCTGTTTACTTATCTCGCGGTTGAAGAGAAGAAAATTCGAGACAACCCCGTGGCGAGAACCACCGAACTGCTCCGGCGCGTATTCGGTTAGACCAAAGGCGAAGTATGCGGCGATTCACGTTCGAAACCCCTGAAGGGGACATGGCGGCCTTAGAGTTTGGTGATCCAGCCAAGAAACTCGCCGCGCTCTGGTTGCACGCCACCGGGTTCAACGCGATGACCTATCAGTCCATCCTCGCGCCTTTAGGACTTCGAACCAAGGTGCAGGCGGTGGACCTGCGCGGTCACGGGCGTTCGACATTGCCGGCGCGGCCTTCAGCCCTCAAATCCTGGAAGCGATACCGCGATGACGTCATCGCGTTTCTCGAGCGCGAAGCCCCCGTCACACCTGTCGTACTCGGTGGGCATTCTATGGGCGGCGCAGTGGCCTTAATGGTCGCGGGCGCGCGTCCGGAAAAAGTCGCTGGGCTGGTTCTGGTCGATCCTGTGATCTTGCCTCCGCGCTATTACATGGCGATGCATATGATGCCGTTCGGCATGAGCCGGGGCGGGTCCCACATGGCGCGCCAGGCCCGCCGTCGGCGCAACAAGTTCGATTCCCGCGAGCACATCCAGTACAAGTATAAGGGGCGGGGGGCCTTCACGACCTGGCGCGATCCTTTCCTCGAAGACTATATTCTCGATGCCTTCGATCGCACAGATGGTAATGATCCGGATAGCGATGATCAGGTCTGGCAGCTCCTATGTGATCCGAAGTGGGAGGCGGCGACGTTTCTGGCGCAGCGCAATCGGCCCTGGACCGCGCTCGCTAATATCAAGAAACACAATATACCGATCACGATTCTGCGCCCGGATCGCGACTCGGTTATGACCGATGAAACGGCGGCGCGCCTCGTCAAAAAGTGCCCGCATCTGGTCTTGAAAGAACGCGTAAATACGACCCATTTCCTGCCAATGGAAGCGCCATATGATGTGCGCGACCAGTTATCGACGTATATTTCGAGCCTCATTGAGGGGCTTGGCGAAGAAGACATCCGGCCGATGAAGCGCTCTCTTAGAGGTCTCTAAAATTCGCCTTCTGCGCGAAAGTTATCTTTGACAAATAGTTAATGATTTGCTTCTTGGTCTCCGGGAGAGGGAGAATGCATGATCGATTTGCCGCAATACTCACGTGCGGATTTTTGAGCTTTTTCGTTTTAGGTGCGGCCGGTGCGGCTTCGGATACATATTTCGAAGCTGTGACATTTAAGGGCGCGCATCTGGTGACCTGTGATGATGATGCGATGGCATCCGAATATTCCAAGTCAGGATTGACGGATTGTTCGGTGCACAGGGTCTCGACGACCTATCATCGTCAAAAAATGGCCTCGCATCTTGAGCGAGACCGCATGTACGGCGATTAAGCTTTAGCCGAGCCGTCACCGTGCGCGGTCTCGAGCAGGTCACGATAGTGATCGAACAGTGTTTGGCTGCCGGTTGAAGGTGTCAAATCGGCGCGATAGCTCTGTGTCTCCGGATCGAGCACAAGCATCGACTCGGTAGCATAGTAATGTCCAATCCGCGCATATTCAGCCCGCGCTGCAAGGGGCGGAAAGACTTTGGCAACCCCGCCAAGGATACGGCCGATCCATTTCAACATGGCTGGCGGTACGCGCTGCAGCCGAGGCGGCTCTCCGAGTAGCGAAAACAAATACTCACCTTGTTCTCTCGGCGTAATTGCAGGTCCGGGTCCTCCAATGGGCAGAATTTTGTTTTGCAGGTCTGACTGCTCCAGGCAGTCGGCGAGATAGGCAGCGAGATCTTGGTCGCTGATCGGCTTGCAGGCCGTCAATTCGCCGTCGCCAAACATCAAATAGGATTTACCCGCCTTCACGCGTTCGACTTGTCCCGAGAGCGATTTGAAAAACGCGGTCGGTCTGACAATGGAATAGGTCACCCCGGATTTTATCAGCGCTTCTTCGAACGCGAGCTTGGCGTGCTGAAAGGCAAGTTTGGGGCGTTGCACACAAAGTGCGGACAGCAAGACGAATTGGCGTATACCGGCGTGGTTTGCAAGCTCCAGTGCATCCGCATGCGCTTGATAATCAAGCGCCCAGGGGTCCTTTGAAACCCCCGTGCGCGAAGCGAGACACGACACCACAGCGTCGAACCGTTCTCCGCAAAAACCGTGTTCAGCGAGCGCCGGTTTGTCCGTTATCTCGCCATAACGAAGTGTGACGCGATCTGGGAATTCGGCGATTTTGCTCGCATCGGTTTGAGGTCGAATAAAACAGACCACATTATGACCGCGCGCGGTGAGTTCTGACAGCGTGGCTTGCCCGATGGTGCCCGTCGCGCCCAGAAGCAAAATGCGTTGAGATTGAGACACATTCAGATCAGACGCAGGCATGATTTAGCTTACGTCTGAGCTCTGGTGCGGGCAAGGCTTGTTCATCGGGTAACTGAACATGCCGTCTTCCTCGATGGGTAAGCCAACCTCGCGCCAACCGCGAGAGAGATAGAAACGTCGCGCCGTACGCGTGCTCCAAAGATGGAGGACAGAACACCCAGACTCGCACAAATAGGATTCTGCGGTCTTGAGCAATGCCGCGGACACGCCTTTAAAGCGGGCCGCGGGCGCCACATAATTCAGCATGATCTCCCCGTCTGTGGACGCCATTGCAACGCCAAGACAGGATTGGTCTTTCTCAAGGCAGACCCAAAGCAAACGCCCGGAGTCGTTCAGCCAGATCTGAAAGGATTCGACCGTCTTGTTCGACAGCCAGGCGGCAAGGGCATCTGGGTTGGACAGGTGGTCATCCACACAAAGCGTTCTGATCGAGGCGCGAAGCGTTTCTACGGCGCCGGCGGCATCCTCTGCTTTGGCGCGTCGAATGAACATGTCTTGAGTTTAAAGCACCAACCCACGCGGCGCCAGTCGCTCCAGCTCCTCGATCTGTTCTGGCGGCGCCGGGATGGTCTTGCGGGTTTCAAGATCAAAAGTCACCGCAACAGCTTGTGTGGTAATATAGGCGTCACCGGAATCTGGATCGAGCATCCAGTGCGATAGCGAGTGCGTTTTGCCTGCGACGTCCGCGAGACTTGTATGGATCACGAAGCGATCACCCGCGCGCGGCCATTTACGATAGATCAGACGATACTCCAAAACGGCGCTTCCAACTTGTGCGCCATCCTTCGACGCGGCAACTTTGCTCCGCCATTCGTGCAAGAGGGTCGGGACAGAATCAGAAATCCGTCCAATGAACCAAGGGGCCCAGAATCTGCCAAAGACATCGCATTCCCGTGGCAGCACCATGCCGCGCCCGATCTCCGGGGCCCCAGATGTCTCGACGCGCGCAAGCGTCGCCAAGTGCGGTTCCAGCGGGAGCGCATCCGGATCCAAACCCCGCGGCTTGGTTTCGTCTGGCGGTGTGTCTTTTAGCGCGTCCAGCTGGGCGCGCGACCGCGAGCTCCATGGAAAAGGCTTTCCTGTCCGCGCCTCGACATGATTGACGCGCGTTCGGAACGCTGCCGCCGGGCGGCCGTCGCCATGTCGCATGTCCTGATAAATGAGCGCGCTCGTTTCATCCCAGTCCACAACACAGCCTGTCATGATCAGCGGTGCGCCTGCATGCGCCTCACGAATGTACCGAATATGGTGCTCTGCTGGCTGCAAGGTGGACGGTGCGCCTGCATGGAACGCATGAGGCATGCCGATCGCACCGGCAAAATTACCCAGACCTTCCATCGCTTTTTCGACGTAGACGCGGACATTCATATGCCCCATCTCGTCGCAATCCCATGTGTTTGGGATGCCCTTCCACAATGGGATCATGTGCTGCAGTTCCGGCAGATGCCACGGGCTTCAATGACGGCGTCCTGGATCGAAAACCCAGCCGCAAGCGATTCTTTGGTAAGAGAAGAACTCGTTTCGACCGCATGAAGCTCTTCTGCGCCGCCGCAGGACTGGCATATCAGGAAAATCGCAGAATGTGGGTGAGCGGCGTGTCCGCACGCGACGAAGGCATTGAGGCTCTCAATCTTATGCGCGAGCCCCATCTCCTGAAGAAAATCGAGCGCTCGATAAACGGTTGGTGGCTTTGCGGCGCCGTGTCCATCGAGATTAGCGAGCAAATCGTAGGCCTTGGCGGGTTCGTCGCTTTCCACCAATAACTGCAAGACTTTACGCCTGATTGGCGTCAGCTTTTGCCCCTTCGCCTGCACGAGCTGTTCTGCCTCTGCTAGAAAGGCGTCAGCGTCTGTGGGGCTGCAAGGCGTATTTGCGTGAACATAGGTATGAGAGTGGGCCATAGGTGCCATTTTGGATGAATACCCCAAAAAGGAAAGGGGGCAGGCGACAATCCCCGCTAGAATTTTGAGGAGTCCTGGGGCCGTCGAGTCTGTGATTGGGGCCCATCACTTAGGGACGATACGGCAGTAAGCACCTCTGCCACGCGACACGTCCCCGGGCGTCAGCTTTGATTTGACCCCGAACGGGCTGTTGGTTCGGGGTCTTTTCTTACGCTTCGATAAAGGCCTTGAACGCGGCCTCATAGTCTGGATGCCAGCGCGAAAGTGCCGGGCGGTTTTTGATAATGTCATCCGCCGTCCATTGGATGCGTTTCTCGTCCAGCGGTCGTGGGGTCTCATTGTCCGGGCAAAGAATATAGAAATCTCCGCGCGTGAGCGAGCTCATCATAAAGTCCACGGTCTCTTCCGCCGTCGCAGCAAAAGGCGGCTTCTGCGGAATGAAAGCTGCAACCATCGGCGTGTACACAAAAGCTGGCACGAGCAGGTGCGCGCTGATCTGACAGCCTTCCTCTTGGCGCAGCGCGTGCGCGACGCTTTCAGTGTAGGCCAACACCCCCGCCTTAGAGAGGTTGTAAGCATAATTACCCGGCGGGCGGGTAATCCCTTGCTTTGAGCCGGTATTGATGACCGCCGCCGGTTCACCATGGGCCAGCATGCCTGGCATAAAAGCGTGGCAACCGTGGATCACGCCCATCAAATTGACAGAGACCAGTCCATGGAACGCGTTCAGGTCTTCCCAAGGCTTGGTGCCCATGCGGCCAATCCCGGCATTGTTCATCAACACATGCACATTGCCAAACGCGGCGTCCACCTCAGCGGCGAGCGCTTTGACCGCCTCAATGTCCGAGACGTCACAGCGTTTTGCCATCACACGTCCTTCGCCATCTGACAGAGCTGCCGCGGCCTCACTCAGCGCATCTTCTTTCATATCGACCAGGACGACATTCATCCCCGCTGCCGCGAAGCGTTTGACGCTTTCGAGACCGATCCCGCCCGCTGCGCCGGTTACGACGGCCGTGTTGCCTGCTTTCATCCAGTTCATGGTCCATCTCTCCCAGCAGTTAGCCGCGCAATCAGTGTCGGCACATCATATTCTTCATCGCCTTCATAGCGCGGGGCGTTGCGCTCATAGGCAGCTTCAATGGCGTCATGGATCGGTTTGATCCTGACAATATTGTAGGAATGCGTGACAATGTAGAATTCGCCTGCCCGGATCTGCTCAACCACTTTTTCAGCGAACGTGTCGGCGTCCATGGCGAATTGTTCAGAGCCTTTGGTCATCTCGGACGCAACAAAGCCCGGTACAATCATGCCTGTTTGAATAAAGTCTGGAAACTCGTCTCGCATGGCTTCCGTCAGGCCGCGCACGGCATGTTTTGACGCGATGTAAGGCGCGCTGTTCTGGACCGCATTGAAGAAGCAGTTTTCCGACGCAAGATTGTAAATTGCCGCCGGTTCGCCCTGTTCGATCATCCGCTTGCCGAAAACAGCTGCGCCATGCCAGACGCCGAAGAAATTCACGTTCATAAGCCGGTGCAGATCTTCCAGTGGAACATCTACGATCGCTTTGCGGCCAATCGAGATCCCGGCATTGTTGATCAGCACATGCGCGCCGCCATAGGTATCCCACGCAAAGTCGGCGAAGGCCTCCATGCTCTTCGGGTCGGTGACATCCATCACCATGGCGCTCGCCTCCACGCCGAGACCTTGCAGCTCTGCAATGGCTTGGTTCAAGCGGTTCTGCCGCGGTTCGCCAATGGCGATCTTTGCGCCTTCAGACCCAAACCTCTTTGCAAGCGCAAAGCCGATCCCGGTTGCCCCACCTGTAATGACAACGGTTTTGTCTTTGAAAGTGTCCATGAGTTTTGCCTCCCGAACCAGACTTTACACGGCGAGTTGCCGGGCGGCGAGGTCGCGCATGATTTCTTCCGACCCGCCGCCAATCGCCATGACGCGCACTTCGCGATAAATCCGCTCGACGCGATGCCCGCGGATGAAGCCAGCACCACCTAGGATCTGCATCGCCTCTCGGGCGCAATATTCCAGCGTTTCGGTGGCTTGGACTTTTAACATGGCAAGCTCGGCGACCGGCGTATTGCCGTTCTGAACATGCCAGGCATAGGTGTCGAGCATCGTGGTGGTGGCCCAAACCCGCTGCGCCATGCTGGCGAGCTTATGACGGATCACTTGATGATCCGCGAGTCGCTTTCCGAACGTTTTGCGTTCTTGCGCCCAAGCAGCGGCCTCTTCCACACAGACCCTCGCAGAGGCTGCAGCGCCTGCCGCCATGCCGAGCCGCTCGCCATTGAAATTAGCCATGATGCCGTAAAAGCCTTTGTCCTCCTCACCGATCAAGTTCTCAGCTGGTACGAAGACATCATCAAAGTGGATCGTTGCCGTGTCGGAGGCCCACCAGCCCTGTTTGGGCAACTCAGTACGGCTGACGCCCTCGCTCTCAAGGTCGATCAATAGGAGCGATATCCCGCCCATGCCCTCACCGCCGGTGCGCACCGCAGTCGTAAGCCATTTCGAGGTCATGCCGCCCGTGATGTACGTCTTAGAGCCGTTCACGCGCCAGCCATTGCCATCTTTGACGGCTTTGGTTTTCAGTTGCGCGACGTCCGAGCCTGCAGAAGGTTCTGTGATGCCGAGGCTGATCTGTTTCTCGCCGGAGAGGACCTTTTGGCCGATCTCGGTTTTCATTTCCTCGCTGCCGAGCGCCATGATGGGCGGCAAGCCGATGCCATGAATCATGAGCGCTGAGGACACCCCGCCCGCCCCGATTCGGGCGAGCTCTTCTGAGGTCACAATCCCATGGAAGCGATCAAATTCGGTGCCTTCACCGCCATATTCGGTGGGATAGCCAATGCCGAGCATGCCGGCGGCTTTTGCCTTCTTGAACAGCTCACGTGGAATCCGCCCCGCCTCTTCCCAGTCTTCGACAAAGGGCATGATTTCCTTATCGACAAAGCCGCGCACAGAGCGTCGCCACTCCGTATGGGTCTCATCCATATGCGGGCAGGGCGGGCGGAGGGCGTCAAAAGTCAAAGTCATGCCTGCGATCGTGGCCGCGCCGCGCAACAGGTCAAGCCGTCACGTGGCGGCAGACCAGGACTGGCGTTGGCGACGTGACACGCCATATGAGAGAGATGCAAGTCTATAACGATCCCGAGCAAGTCCCGGAAAAACCTCCGATTTTCCGCAAAGGCTTTCCAACCGTCATTCTGCTGCTCACCGGGGCCATCGTTCTGGTTTCGCTGATCCAGTTCAATGTCTCGCCCGCTATGCAGGACTGGATGTTGTCCGTCGGTGCTGTGGCCGGGGGACCGAGCTTCGAAAATGTGGCCCGCCCTTGGGGACAATTTGCGCCCTATGTGCTGCATACGTTACTGCATGGTGGATCATTTCATTTGATGCTGAACATGGCGATGCTGATCGCGCTCGGGCCGATCATTGCCCAAGCCTTGGGAAAGACCCTGTCCGGGGCGATCCTGTTTTTGCTGTTCTTTGCGCTTTGCGCGGTCGGCGGGGCCGTCGCACAGATGCTCTGGTATGCGATTCAGGTTCAGGATGGGATTGCGGTTGGCGCGTCATCTGCGATCTCAGGATTACTTCCCGCGGTGGGATACATCCAAAACGGTTGGCGCGGCGCATGGTCCCTGAGCGTGCCCTGGATTGTCATCAATATCGGGCTGGCGTTCTTAGGCGGAGATGTCGGGTTCATGAGCATCGCTTGGGCGGCGCATCTTGGCGGCCTCGCAGCCGGCTTTTCCTATCCGGTGTTTCAGGCCTTAGCGCGGCGCTAGCATCTCTTGCAGGAGAGTGGCCTGAGCCTCCCAGGCAGCTGTCCCAGGTGCAATCAAATCGACATGATTGTTGCCGGCGACGATCACGGATCGACCTGACCCTCCAGCGGCGCGATCCAGGGCGGCAATCTCATCCGCGAGACCGGGCGGGGAAATGCGATCCATCGCCCCGCTGACACTGACAAAGTCGCCAGGAACTGGGAGCAACTCAGCAGGCGATGTATCCGAGAACACATTGCTTCGTTCAGCGCTTTCAAAGCCGGTTAGATTATCGATAATGCTGCCGAGGCAATCAAACTGTGTGACCTGGACTGACAGTTCCAGATCTGCGAGCCCGCCCGAATTGATCACACCGATCAAAGACTGGGGATTGCTGCTGATGAGGGGACTGCCTTCGGGCAATACGGCACGTGTGGCGAGCCAGGTCACCAGATGGCCACCCGCCGAATGGCCGATACCAGAAACGCGCGCCGGATCGAGGTCATATGTCTCAGCGTAGCGTCCGATGGCATCAGCTGCGCGCGCTACATCCAGATATGTGCCGGGATAGCCGCCGCCATCCTCATCAACCCCGCGATATTCGATGTTCCAGACGGCGAGGCCGCGCTGTCTCAGATCTTCCGCCGCATAGTTCATTAGTGTGCGATCAGCGACAGATTTCTGCCAGCACCCGCCATGAACCATTAACACAACGGGGTGGGGCCCCGGCGTCTCGGGAATCCACAGGTCGACAATATCCGTTTCGCCCTCGCCGATTTGTATGGAGGTCGACGGCGTTGGTTTGTCTTGGGACAGCAAATCGCCCCAACTGAGCAAAGCAAGATCTGCGGGGGTGTCGGTCATCTCTTCGCTGTCGACAAGGGTCGGCGGAGCAGTTTCGATGGGCGCAGGTTCTTGCGTGCAGGCGGCAACGGCAATTACGAAAAGGCTGAGCTGGAATAGCAGTTTCATACCGGTCTTGTTCCGTGTTCGGTTTAGTTTTGCAAGCGCGATCAGGGCTGGTCGCGGTTTCCAAGCTGGGGCACAAGGCGCAAATGGACTATCAACTTCCCACTAGCCGGGCTGATGCGGTCGTCTTGGATCTAAAAGATCCTCTTGCGTCAGCGCGCAACAATTTTTGTTTGCCCAAAGGTTTGAATTATCTCGACGGGCACTCACTGGGGCCCAGCACACAGTCTGCTCTGGACGCGGTCAACCGAGCCGCGCGCGATGAATGGACCAACGGGCTTATTCGGTCCTGGAATGAAGCGGACTGGATCAACTTGCCAAAGACTGTTGGGGCAAAACTCGCGGGATTGATTGGCGCGCAGGCTGAAGACGTCATTGTCTGTGACAGCGTCTCGGTCAATCTGTACAAACTTGCCGCCGCAGCGCTGAACCTGGTCTCCACCAAGCGCGTCATGGTTGAAGCCGATGAGTTTCCGACGGACCAGTACATGGCTAAAGGCCTGAGCGAATTGACCGGCGCTGAGTTTGTCCGTCTTGAGAGCGGCACAGCGCATTCAGCGCTCCCTTTCGGGGGTGTGCTGCTTAAGAGCGTGGTGAATTACCGGACCGCAGTCGTGGAGGACATCGCCGGACTTGAACGGATCGCGCGCGAAACAGGCACCTTGATCATTTGGGACCTCAGCCACGCAACCGGATGCGTGGACCTCAACCTTGCCCGAGATGGCGCGCGCCTCGCGACTGGATGCACCTATAAATATGTGAATGGCGGACCGGGTGCGCCCGCTTTCATCTACGCCGCGAAAGATATTGCAGACCAATTGCGCAATCCGCTTTCGGGCTGGTTTGGCCATGCTGATCCTTTTGCGTTCGACCCGGACTATCGCCCCGTCGATGGCGCGGCGCGGTTCGCGGCAGGTACACCGGGTGTTTTGTCCTTGAAGGCCCTGGAGGGAGCGCTTGCGGTCTTTAATGACGTGTCAGTTGACCAGCTCAGTGCGAAAGCGCGGGCCCTCGGTGACGTCTGCTTATGGTGGGGCGACCGGCTTGGCCTGGATCCCATCTCTCCGGGCATCGGCGAGCGGCGTGGCGGGCATGTCAGTCTTCTCCACGCCGATGGATATGCTGTGGTGCAGGCTTTGATCGCCCGAAATATCATCCCCGACTTTCGCGCCCCGGACGCCATGCGGTTCGGATTCTCGCCGCTTTATGTGCGGTTCGTTGATGTCTGGGATGCCATGGAGCAGCTCGAGGACATTCTCAAAACGCGCGCCTGGGATCAGCCTCAGTTCAAAGTCAAAGCCACGGTGACCTAGCCGCGGACAACAGGGGCTGTGAGACCCCGCGCGCCGGTTTTGCGCAAGGCTTCGCGTTTGAAGCGATAGAGTTCGGCAGGCCGTCCGCCAGTCCCGCTTTCCATTTCCCCTGTGCCTTCAACCAGGCCGGTTCGATCAAGCGCTCGCCTGAAATTCTGCTTGTGCAAGACCTGACCGAGAATCGCCTCAACAGTGCTTTGCAAGTCCGTCAGCGTGAAGCGGTTCGGCATCAGTTCGAAGACGACCGGGCGATAACGTATCTTCGCGCGGAGGCGACTGATCGCGGTGGCGAGGATCCGCCGGTGGTCCGACGCCATGGGGTCACCAATTTGCTCGTCTGGTACGGGCAGTCCCCGATCTCGCGCACATTCCGCAACCAGTCCGGATTCATAGAGCAATTCATAACGCTCCAGAACCGCCTCATCGGGCCAGTCATTGCCATTGAGCCCAAATGCACTCTCGGCGCGGCTTAAGCGATCGGGATTACCCGCCGCCCAGGTTGCGAGTTTGGGGGCAATGATATTGTCGATCATCGGGGGGTGTCCCGTCCGCCGATCTTCCCATGGAAAATGTCGGTACCATCCGCGCCAACGCGCTTCAAATGCTTCCGGGAGGCGTTCGGCCTCCGGGGTCAGCGCAAGATAACCAACACTGACCACACGGGCTTCAACAGGGGCGTTGAGCAGCGTCGCTTCCGGGCTCTCCCGATCGCGATCCCCAAACGTATAGAGCTGTTCGACATAGCCGAGCTGAAACCCCGTTTGTTCTTTCACCCAGTCGCGCAGCGCCAGCTCGAACGTGCGGTGCTCATTGGGATCAAAGGCCCCGAAGGGCAAGCCGGTCAGATTGCTTTCGCGCCGGGTCGTGAGGACCCGTGGCTTGGTGCCATCATAGGCCACAATTACGACGGATAAGCCAATGATCAGGCTCATGCAGGAGCCTCTATGTGCGCCAGCAAGGCTACGGTGCGCGCGATGAAATCCGCCTGCGCCGCTTCAGCCGGTTGCGGCTTCAGAGTGAGATGAATGCCGCGTGGAGGATGGCCGAAAAACCGATCTGATTCGGCCTCGGAAAACCCGGCCAGTTGGGTCGCCTCAAACCACGCACAAATATTGTCTGCCTTTTTGATCAGGCGTTTCAAGCTGGCGGGCGTTTCAGCCGGCAATCCAAACCGCGCGTGGATGGCATATGCGAGCCGGGATTCAATATCTTTGTATCCGTCGCCGAGCACCGCTTTAAATGGCGAGATCATGTCTCCGATCACATATTCCGGGGCGTCGTGCAGCAGTGCCAGCAAGCGCGAACGTGGATCTAAACGAGGTTCGAGCTGCACACATAGCGCTTCCACGATGACACTGTGCTGCGCGACAGAGAAGGCGTGAGCCCCCTTGGTTTGGCCGTTCCAGCGCGCGACACGAGCAAGGCCATGCGCGATATCTTCCACTTCGACATCGACCGGCGACGGATCCATCAGGTCGAGTCGTCGGCCTGACAGCATGCGCTGCCAAACGCGGGCGGGAGGCTTTCGTAAAGGCTTTCGGATCGTCATTCGCTCTCTGATTGCGCAAAACGGGTCAGGCGTAAAGAAATTGGGCGATTTTGATTACGAATTGCCTCACCCGTGCCGGATTTGACTCAGCTCTCGTTAAGACGTCAGCGGCATATTGGTCTCATGAACGGCGCAAGACCGAGGCATGGTGATGATTGAATCAATGGTGAATTGGGCTGGCCAAGCCAGTACCGCATGGTGGGTGCTCTCCGTAGCCGTCGCCTTTATCCTGGTGGAAGCTATCCGGACCAGCGCTGAAGTGTTTTGGGCCGACATGATGGATGAAGACGAGTAAGCCTCGTCGCCGCCGACTAGGCTGCCACTCTTTCCCCAATCGTCGTTCGATGGAGCAAGCGGTCATGCCCGGCATAGCCGCCGGTTGCCATGTGCACGACGGAACGATTGTCCCACATGACGAGCATATCTTTTTGCCAGCGATGGCGGTATTGGAATTCAGGCCGCGTCTGCCACTGATACAGCTCGATCAGCAACTCGCGTGACGCCTCCGGCGTCATGCACTCAAAGCCTGTGATATAGGCGACGGAGCTGAAGATCGCTTCCTGACCTGTCTCGGGATGCTTGCGGATCAAATCATGCGTGTGCATGGCAAGTGCCTCATCAGAGGGCCGAATGTCCATGCTGCGATCGCCCGCATCATTGTCGCCATAGAGGCCGCCTTTGCTGTAACCGAGCGCGGCCGAATGAATGGCGCGTTTCCCCGCGGTCTTCGCGCGCAAATCCTCCGGCATGTCCTGCCAGGCTTTTTGTTGGTTCGCGAACAGCGTGTCGCCGCCGACCGGTGGGATGGTGATCCCAAACAGGCAGGTCCCGGCGGGGGGCGTTTCCTGAAAGCTCCAGTCGGAATGCCAGGTTTCCGCAAAGATCGGCGCGGTCTCATCCGCTTTGCGTTTGACCGCAATGATATGATCTCGGCCCTCAATCGGTGCGATATAGGGATCATGCCCAAACGGCCCGAAATAGAGCGTGAACCGCTCCAGATCATCATCGCTCATGGCTTGATCGGGGAAGGACAAGACCAAATGTTCCAGCCATGCCGCCCGGATCGCATCGACGGTTGGCTGATCCAGATCCGTGGTAAGATCGACCCCCGTCACAGTCGCCCCGCACGCCTGCCCGCTTGGCTCAATGTGTAAATCCATTGGGTCCTCCCGATTTATTTTTTTGGCAGTACAGCAAAAACACATCCGAATGCCAAGTTTGAGGCTTTGGGGCGGGAGCGGACGCGAGAGAATGTACGTATACGCACTAGTTCGATCGAATAGAGAACATTCGTTCAATTGCGCGAATTACGATTACCGCAGCGCCTAGCTGAAATGCTGCGCCGACAAGACCGGCTGAGGTTGCCGCGGCAATTGCACCGATACCGCCTAGTTCGACATCCGCGAGAGCACGCATCCTCCAAAATGCTATCGCGAGAATTGGCCCACAAACAAGTATTCCAATCACATACGCTCGAAGTTGATTTATTTCCGATACATTTGTTTGCGCGAGCGCCCAAGCAATGAGAGTGGAGATGTATAACGCTGAGGGTATCAATGCAGGGTCATCTGATTTCACCAGCTCAATGGGAGAATTTGATATCAGGACAAAAAATGCACCGGATGCAGCGACGGTGTAGCAGATTAGGTAAATTGCAAACCTGAATTTCGGGGATAACTTGAGCATGTCTTCAGTTGAAACGTACAATCCGAAGATTGCAAGAAGCTCACACGCGACAATCGCGAGCCACGTTGACACCGACAGCAGACGAACGAGCCGGACGGTCGCTCCATCTTGCATTGGTCAAGTCCCGCAAATAGCATTCTCCCATGACTCCGGAGCAGCGAGCTAATTTAGAGCTATCCTCATTTGCGTTCTCGCAGTTGGAGCAAACTCTCTCCACGGCTGACGCGAAAATTATCCGCAACTACATATTCGAGCACAATGAGTGGGGCTTAGGGATGGAGACCTTAGTCGATGTTATCCTGGAACAGGACATCGTCATTTCTCAGGATCAGAAACAAGCGGTTGTCACTGCGATGAGCGTAATGGGTCTCCAGAGATCACAAGAAAAGATCCGAGTGTCGTAATGTCCCCTCCGACGCCGATAGCTGACATCCTTGATTTCCCTCGCCAACCTATTTCGCGAGCGCATCCTCAATCAGCTGCGCGGTCTTGTCTACGCCATACAGCGCAATGAAGCCGCCGAAGCGCGGGCCTTGGCTTTGACCCAGCAAGACTTCGTACAAGGCCTGGAACCAGCCTCGAAGATTCTCAAACGCGTGCTCTTTGCCCACGGAAAAGGTCAGAGTCTGCAACTCGCCCTGATCCACCGGGGCGTCCCAGGCGCGCAAGCGTTTGGCGAGATCCGCCATTGCGGCGCGCTCCTGATCATTTGGCGCGCGGTAGGATTTGGTCGGCTCAACGAAGTCGCGATAATACGCCATGGCATAGCCCGCCAGCTTATCAAGCAAGGGATGAGTCTCAGCCGAGGCACCTGGTGCATAGCGCGAGATGTAGCCCCAAAGTTGCTCGCGGTTCTCCGCGTTCGCAACACTGACCAGATTCAGCAGCAAGGCGAAGCTGACCGGTGACGTTTCGCTCGGCGGAGTGCCGCCATGAATGTGCCAGACCGGGTTCTCGACTTGCCGCTTTGGCTCTTCGTCAGGGAATTTCTCCAGGAAAGTCAGATACTCATCCACCGCTTTTGGGATGACGTCGAAATAGAGTTTCTTGGCGACCCGCGGTTTTTGGAATTGATACAGAGACAGGCTCTCTTGCGGCGCATATTTCAGCCACTCCTCAACCGCGATGCCATTGCCTTTGGTCTTCGAGATCTTGGTCCCATCCTCGTCCAAGAACAGCTCATAGACATATTGCTGCGGCGGCTGGCAGCCCAAGATGCGCGTAATCTTGGAATAGATCGGAGCATTGTCCTGATGGTCTTTGCCGAACATTTCAAAATCGACGCCGAGCGCGGCCCAGCGCATGCCGAAATCGGGCTTCCATTGCAGCTTGGTATTGCCGCCGGTTACGGGAAGCGTGACGTCCGTGCCATCTTCATCTTCGAACGTGATCGTCCCGGCTTTTGGGTCCGTCGCTTTCATCGGGACATAGAGCACCCGGCCCGTGGTTGGCGAGATTGGCAAGAAGGGCGAATAGGTCGCTTGTCGCTCAGCCCCGAGCGTTGGCAGCATCACACCCATGATCTCATCGAACTTTTCCAGCGCCCGCAACAGCATCGGATCAAAGGTGCCATCCTTGTAGCAATCGGTGGCCGACAAGAACTCATACTCAAAGCCGAAACTGTCCAAGAAGGAACAGAGCCGCGCGCCCATATGTGCGCCATAGCTATCATGCGTGCCAAACGGGTCCGGCACGTCGGTGAGTGGCTTTTGCAAATATTGTTCAAGGCTTTCCGGGTTCGGCACGGTCGGCGGCACTTTGCGCATGCCGTCCATATCATCGGAGATACAGATCAGCTTGGTTTCCACGTCGCCGCCGGTCAGCGCTTCAAACGCGGTCTTGACCATGGTCGTGCGCACAACTTCGCCAAAGGTGCCAATATGCGGCAAGCCCGATGGCCCATAGCCGGTCTCGAACACGACGGGGCCTTGTTTCGGTTTGCCCTGTTTCTCCATATTGCGCAGACGTTTCAGCAAGGCGCGCGCTTGTTCGAACGGCCAGGCTTTTGCGGTTTCTGCGAGCGTTTGGAGATCACTCATCGTTTTCGGGCTCCTTGGTTGAGCGCCGGGAGGTACCATTCCGGGCGCTGCTGTCAAAGGGCGTTTTAGCGGTCATAGAAAAAGCATGTCGAAAATATTTGACATGTCAAAAATGTTTTACTACATCGAGATGTATAAGATTTTTGACATAAGGAGGTTCCAAATGGGATTTCAAGAAAAGATGGCCTGGGCCATGACGGCGATCCTCGTCGTCACCGGGATCCTGTATTATAGTTGGGTGTTTTATCTCGCAGGCGAGCTTGGCCAATTGCCGCCGCCGCTATTGCCCTTCATCATCGTTTACGTGGTGCTCGTTGTGGTGGCCGCGATTATCGCAGCGGTTGGGATCGCAGTGTCCAATCCGTCAGAAGCGCAAGCCTCACTCGACGAACGCGAAAAGATCATTCAGTTCAAAGGTGAGGCCTGGAGCAGCAAAGCGTTTGGATTTCTCGTCCTGTGCGCGCTGTTGGATTTCAGTCTGAGTGGCAATGGCAACCGCCTGTTCCACTCGGTGTTCGCCGCACTCATGATCAGTCAAATCGCCGAGTACGGGCTGCAGATTTTCTTCCTTCGTCGGGGCATCTGATATGGCCAAACGTCCTCCCATCACCAATCGTGTGCGAGAGCTGCGTGAAGCCAAGGATCAGATGAGTCAGTCCGCACTCGCCAAAGAGATTGGTGTCACGCGCCAGACGGTGATCGCGATCGAGCAGGGCAAGTACTCACCGAGCCTGGAAAGTGCCTTCCGCATTGCCCGCGTCTTCGGGGTTGGCCTCGAAGACGTGTTCGGATGGGAAGGGGATTAGAGCCCAGCCGGTTGGCTGTCGCTCAGGCGCAAGCGGCGTTTGCGCGCCTCAATTTCACGGACCAATTCTGTCGTGACCGGACCGCCATGATCCAGAATGGTTGGCTCGCGACCATCGACTGGTTCTTCGCGTTTAATGAAGCGGATTGTTCTAAAGCGTTTCATTTTTTGTCCCCACGGGTATCACCCAGGTCAGGGAAGCAAATCTCACGCCAAAAGGGAATATGTCTGTGATCTTTCTATCACGGCGTGTGTCCTGAAAGCCGCACTCTCCGATTACGGGACGACGGTATTGAACCAGAAAGGCGGTTGATCGAGCGCGTCGAACATGGCCGAAACGGCGCCGCGATTGCCCCGGATCTTCATTTTGCCCGATGTGATCAGGCCGAGCGGGCCGGCATCTCCCA
Organism: Pseudomonadota bacterium; assembly: GCA_038527765.1. GTDB lineage: Bacteria > Pseudomonadota > Alphaproteobacteria > Caulobacterales > Hyphomonadaceae > Henriciella. Next base: position 253,351 of record JBCBFK010000005.1, on the reverse strand, counting down.
AAATCAGCCGGTCAAAGTCCAGCCGGTCCATCGTCACGGTCGCAGCTGCATCCTCAGCGCCCCCTTCGCGCGGCACGAGTACAGCCCGTTCGACCAAGAGAGAAATCGTCTCCTCCGTGTCTGGAAACTCGAACACAACGGCATACGGGTCACGGTTCATCTTGGCAGGATTGAATCGCGCCGCGAGCGCATCGAACAGGTCCAGAGACGGGATCGCTTTCAAAAAATCCGGATTGCCAAGGCGCGGATCGCCGACATTGGGCAAACCGCGCCGCAGCTCTGCGGCACCGGTGAGATAATAGCTGCGCCAGGCCCCGCTCTCTGACTGGAACCCAAGCTGCTCATACGTGGCGGACAACCAATCGCGGGCTTCCTGATTTTCCGGATCGGCGAAGACGACATGATTGAACACTTCCGCTGCCCAGCGATAGTCGCCGCTCGAAAAGGCCTCTTGCCCGATTTCGAGGACGGCGGCCGTTCCCCCCATGGCCTCGACATAGCGAGTGGCTGAGGCTTCGTGCGGCAATCGGAAATAGTCGGCGGGCACGCCGCCCCACCATCCGAAATAGTGCTGATACACCGCTTTGGCATTGTGATTGAGCGTGCCGTAATAGCCGCGCGTGGTGAAATCCTCGCCCTGAAACGCGGGCTCCTCGACGGCTTCGGCGGCTTCGATCATCGTTGCGCCAGCATTCGCGTTGCGCAGCGTCTGGTCATGGACATAGCGATAGATATCGCGCTGACTCTTCAGGAATTGAACCACATTATCCTGTCCCCAGGTCGGCCAATGGTGGGAGGCAAACACGACATCGCTCTCCGCGCCATATTGATCGAGCACATAGTCGATCGCCCGGCTCCATTTCAGCGCGTCGCGGACCTTAGCACCGCGGGGGGTGAGCACGTTGTGGAAGGTCGCGGTCGCAACCTCGGCGGTGCAGAGCGCGCGCTTTTCTGGCAGATAGAACATGAACTCGGCTGGCGCTTCGGTGCCCGCGGCATCAATGAACTCGAACGTGACCCCATCAATGACGCGGATCGTGCCGCGGCCTTCGATTTCCTCCGTCGGTAAGATCAGGCTGATCGTTCCGTTCGGTAGACCCGGCCCCAAACCTGAGCCGACATGCGCCGTCGTCGATCGCGGCAGCGTATTGCCAAACATCAAAGTCGCGCGTCGGCTCATTTGGTTGCCCGCGATCAGGTTCTCCGACACCGCGCTCTCGGAAAAGCCGATCGGCGCCAGCACGGGCACGCCCGCGGCGACGGCTTCATCGGAGATCACGCCGCGCGCGCCGCCGAAATGGTCTGCGTGAGAATGGGTGTACAGCACGCCGGTCACCGGGCGCGCTCCGAGCGTGTCATTGACCAGTTTGAGAGACGCTGCAGCGGTCTCGGTGGCGGTGAGCGGATCGACGATGATCCAGCCCGTCTCGCCTTCAATGATGCTCATCACAGCGAGGTCGTAGCCCCGGACCTGGTAGATCCCATCCATGACTTTGAACAAGCCGTGATGGGCGGCGAGTTGCGATTGCCGCCAAAGAGAGGGATTCACAGTCTCAGGCGCGGCATCATCGAGAAAATCAAATTGCGGGATCGCCCAGACCACAGCACCGTCTTCAGACCGGATCGCCTCATCCTCAATGAATGAAAGTCGATCGCGCCGCGCATCCTCGCCATCAGAGCCTGGGGATAAGTCGAGACGCGCCGCCAGCGCCGCATTCGCCTGTTTGGTCGCTTCGGTTGCGGTGCCCGGGCTTGGCAGGCCCGCTTCGATCGCGGCGGCCGTTGGTTCAGGGGCGTCGTTGATCGCTGGCGGGTTTCCACAGCTCGTCACCAGGGCTGCACTGAGCCCAGCCATCCAAACACGCATCTTTTCCTCCCAAGTTTCACCTAGGAGTGACCCAGAATCAGCTGTGCAACAAGATCGCGCGAGGGAAGTTGAGCGCGCCGTTTAGTCGAAGATGTTTCGGCCTTGAGACAGGCGATCGCACAAGAGTAGCTCTGACACCTCGCCATCTTGCCGGGTCGTGGCCATTCGCCAGGCGCCGCACAAGCCATATTCGCTGAGCCGTGTGCAGGCCCATTGATAGCCGTCGGCACAAGATTCCTGCAGCAATTCCGCCGCCTCGAGCCGGTTTCGAGACCCGCCAATCCCGGCATACATCATATTACCAAGGCCCGCACAGCCAGCCGGATCTTTCAGGTCACAGGCATGCTGGTATAGCGCCCGCGCATGCTCGACATCGATCTCCGCGTCTGGGCCCTTTTGCGAGATATAGGCCTGCTGAATGCAGGACTCGACATGACGTCCCTCCAGGCAGGCGGCGTCATAGTGCTGGCGCGCGACCGGGTAGTCCTGCTCGGTGGCAAGCCCGCGGCGATACATATCTGCCAAGGCAAAACAATTCCGCGCCCATTGATCCTGGGGCAGGCTGCGATCGGTACACAGGCGCTCATAGATCGTAAAAGCTTGTTCTAAACGCTCCTCGGCGCGCTCCAGGTCGACCCCATCGACGGGACGAATAATGTCGCGTCCTGCAACGCCCTCCGTGAGCCTTGCAGCATCCCGCATCGCGCGTTCGGCAAAGTACTCATCCGAAGTCTTTGGGGTTGGTTTCGGCTTGCCAAATTGTGCGAAGGCCGCGCCAGACAGGGCAAGGCTCAGACAAAAGATGGCAAAAGCTCTGATCAACATGAATCGCTCCGAATTCCTTTGATGTGTAATAATATAGCTATGATCGCTCGGTCTATCTGTCGAGTCTTGCCAGACAGTGTTTCGGCTGCCACCGTCACGCAGAAACGGGAGGAAAATATGGCAGCAGAGCATCAACAACCCATCGGATCCGGCTTTCACGCAAAAACACCCGCGAGCGACGTCGTTCAAGGCCTGGATCTTTCGGGCAAGAACATCATCGTCACTGGCGGATATAGCGGGATCGGCATCGAAGAAGTGCGCGCTTTGGCAGGGGCCGGCGCCGCGGTCACAGTTCCAGCGCGCCGGCCAGATGCCGCTAAAGAAGCGCTGGCGGACGTGGCGGGCAGCATCCAGGTTGCCAGCATGGACCTCGCGGATCTCGCTTCGGTTCGAAAGTTCGCCGATGACTATGTCTCAAGCGGACGATCGCTCGACATCCTGATCAACAATGCCGGGATCATGGCGTGCCCTCTGGCCCGAGTGGGTCCGGGGTGGGAGCGGCAATTTGGGGTCAATCATCTCGGCCATATGGCGCTCGCCGTCGGGTTGCTCCCGGCCTTGCAGAAAGCCGAAACGTCACGCGTCGTAGCCCTCTCTTCGACCGCCCATATTCGCGGCGATGTAAACTGGGACGACCCGAATTATGAGCAAACGGAATACGAAAAGTGGAACGCCTATGCGCAAGCCAAATCGGCCAATGCGCTGTTTGCTTTGGGCGCGGACCGGCGCTGGGATTCTTATGGTGTGACCGCGTTCAGCGTTCATCCTGGTGGGATCTTCACGCCCCTGCAACGCCACCTCACGACGGAGGAAATGGCGGCGATGGGGTGGATGAATCCAGACGGTACGGTTCCGCCTGCTATCCAGGCAATGTTCAAAACCCCGGAACAAGGCGCATCGACAGCGACCTGGGCCGCGACGTCTCCGCAGCTCGAAGGGCGCGGCGGGGAGTATTGCGAAGACTGCGACATTGCTCAGCTCGCGGGCCCTGACAGTCAGCGTTGGGAGCATGCACGCGCCTGGATCTGCGATGAGGCCAAAGCAGACCGGTTATGGGAGATCAGCGAAAAAATGCTCGCTGAGGCCTGATGCCGGGTCAAACGCACGGCTATTCTGGCAAGCCTCTTTTTCAAAAGCTCGGGCTGAAACCGGGCATGACGTGCTTGACCCTAAAAGCCCCAGACCATTTGCCGGACTTGCTCCGCGGGGTCGAAGGCGTCCGTTTCATCCGGCGCGTAGCCCCTGCGGATGCGGTGTTGGTGTTTTGCCGGGTCAGACGCGAGGTGACGCCTCTGACAATCCGCGCGCTCGATGCTGTTAAGGCGGGCGGCATGATCTGGGTTGCTTGGCCGAAAAAGAGCTCTTCGCTCTATAAAGACCTGACCGAGCAGGACTTTCGCGATCAGGTGCTTCCGCTCGGTTGGGTTGACGTCAAAGTCTGCGCCATCGACGCGGATTGGTCGGGTCTGAAGTTTCTCAAACGCAAGGTCTGAAGACACCAAAGTCCTGCTGGCGCTGCTTGACCTTGCGCAACAGTCGGCGCAGGGAAAACGCATGGAGCCGGAGCCACCAAAACCTGAAGACGCGCAGCCAGGCGAAAAGCGAAACCTCTGGGTGATCTTGTTGGCGGTCGCCGTGCTCGCCGCTTTATTTGCCTTTGGGCGATACACGGATTTCCTGAACGTTGGAGCGCTCGAACGGGCAATCGGCGAATTTGCTGATGGACCGTGGGGGATTCCGGCCCTGATCCTGACTTTTTGCGGCTGTGCCTTTATCGGGGTTCCGCAATTCTTGCTGATTGGCATTGCGGTTTATGCCTTTGGGCCAGTTTGGGGTGCGGTCTGGGCCTGGGTCGCGACGCTGTGCTCAGGCACCATCACATTTTGGATCGGGCGGTTCTTTGACGACGCCACGCGCCAGCGGATCGGGCAAGGCCGGGTCAAACGCTTTGCCGACTTTGTCGCCAAGAACGCATTCGCGGCCAGCGCCATTGTCCGCAATGTGCCCACAGGGCCGTTTTTGATGGTCAACATGATCTTTGGCGCGATCCGGGCGAAATATCTGCATTACCTTGCAGGCTTGGCCTTGGGCTTGATTCCCAAGATCGCGCTTGTGGCGTTTGGTCTGCAAGCGATCCAGTCAGCCCTTGAGGGCAACATCTTGACGGCGATCGTCGCCGGTATTGCCGCCAGCGTGGTCTTCATTGGTGGTTTCCTCTATGTGCGGCATCGCCGGCGCAAAGGGGAAAATATTGCGCTCAGCGCTGAATAGCCTGTTGACACTGCCGCGCGCTCGCCGCAATGCATAGAGCATGCGCAAGAATTTGCCCCTACTGAGCCTACTCCTCCTTATCGGCCCCTGGCCGGTGGCGATGGTGCGTTAGCGCAGTCATCCGCGGCCAGGGGAACAGAACACAAGCGCTTCTCACTTCACCAGGCCAGGCCGATGACCGATACGACTGATATTGTAATTTTTGACACAACCATGCGCGATGGCGAGCAATCGCCCGGCGCCTCAATGACGCATAATGAAAAGCTCGCGCTCGGTGAGCTCCTCGAGACCATGGGCGTCCACGTGATCGAAGCCGGCTTCCCTGCCGCATCCGTGGGCGACTTTGAGGCCGTCAGCGAGATCGCACGGCGCTCGAAATCGGCCACGATTTGCGGGCTCGCACGATCCACGCCCGGCGACATTGATCGCTGCGCTGAGGCTGTTCGCCATGCGGCGCGGCCGCGCATTCATACCTTTATCTCCACCAGTCCGGTGCACATGAAGCACAAGCTGAAAATGGGCCCGAACGCGGTGCTCGAGGCGGTCGGACGCTCTGTCGCGCAAGCGCGGAACCTGGTCGATGACGTGGAATGGAGTCCGGAAGACGCCACCCGCACCGAGTTTGAGTTCTTGTGCAAGTGTATCGACGCCGCGATCACCTCGGGCGCGACCACGATCAATATTCCCGATACGGTCGGTTACTCGCATCCGGAAGAATATGGCAACTTGATCCGCTTGTTGCGGGAAACCATCCCCGACAGTGACAAGGTGATTTGGTCGACACATTGCCATAATGATCTTGGCCTCGCGGTGGCGAATTCTATTGCCGGCGTTCAGAACGGCGCTCGGCAAGTTGAATGTACAATCAATGGGCTTGGCGAGCGGGCGGGCAATGCGGCGCTCGAAGAAGTGGTCATGGCGTTCAACACACGTCGCGATGATCTACCCTTCACGACCGGGCTCGACACCTCAAAGCTTGCTTCCGCGAGCCATATGGTCAGCCGGATCACGGGCTTCCCGGTCCAGTACAACAAGGCCATTGTCGGCAAAAATGCCTTCGCGCACGAGAGTGGAATCCATCAGGACGGCATGCTGAAGAATGCCGAAACCTATGAGATTATGCGGCCGGAAGACGTCGGCGTATCCAAGACCAGCCTTGTCATGGGCAAGCATTCCGGGCGTCACGCCTTCCGCGACAAGCTGGAAAGTCTTGGCTACGAGCTCGACAAGAACAGCTTGAATGAGGCGTTCAAGCGCTTCAAGGACCTCGCCGATCGCAAGAAACACGTCTTCGATGATGATTTGATCGCGCTGGTGGACGATCAATTGTCGGCAATGGGCGAGCGTATCTCGTTTGAGCGCCTGCGCGTGGTCGCCGGGTCTGAAGGTCCTCAGACGGCAGATTTGACGGTTCGCGTGGATAATGAGAGCCATTCCGTCGCCTCTGAAGGCAACGGGCCCGTCGATGCCGTGTTTAACGCGATCCGCAAAATCGTCCCGCATGAAGGCAAGCTCGATCTGTTCCAGGTCAGCGCCGTCACAGGCGGCACGGATGCGCAAGCGGAAGTACATGTGCGCCTGAAAGGCGAGGGCATCATGGCGACCGGACGCTCGTCTGACCCTGACACGCTGGTTGCGGCAGCCAAGGCTTACATTCACGCGTTAAACAAGCTTGAGGCGCGTCGTTTGAAGCGTAAGGCGGCCTGAAAACGTTAACAAACGAAGCGTTTGTGTTCAGCATGTCTCATAACGGGACAAATCTTGTCTTTCCCAATGAATATTGAAGATAGAGCTACGTGTACGGATCGTACACGTAGCGAAAGAATTATCGCTTGCTTTAATCAATTCTAAACGGCAATAGGGTATAGGGCTGATCAGTAACCAAAGCTGCGTATTGTAACAGATCGCGCAAATAGAAGCGGCGAATAAAATGATCGGAAGCCTACTCGGAGTTCTTTCCACGGATATGGCCATTGACTTGGGGACGGCGAACACGCTCGTCTACGTCAAGGGCCAAGGTATCAAACTCGATGAACCCTCTGTGGTTGCCTATATGAATCAAGGCGGCCGCAAAATGGTTTATGCGGTCGGTGACGATGCGAAAAAAATGTTGGGTAAAACACCGCTCAACATGGAAGCGATCCGCCCGATGCGCGACGGTGTGATTGCCGATTTCGAAGTCGCCGAGGAAATGATCAAGCACTTTATCCGAAAAGTGCACAATCGCCGCGCCTTTGTTTCGCCGCTGATTATTATCTGCGTGCCAAGCTCAGCCACGAACGTGGAGCGCCGCGCCATTCATCAGTCCGCGCTGGCGGCTGGGGCCCGCGAAGTTCACCTGATTGATGAGCCGCTGGCCGCTGCGATTGGCGCCGGTCTGCCAATTGAAGAGCCTGCAGGCTCGATGGTGGTTGATATTGGCGGCGGTACGACGGAGGTCGCTGTGCTGTCTCTGGGCGGTCAGGTCTATTCTCGCTCGGTCCGTGTTGGCGGCGACAAGATGGACGAAGCGATCATGAATTACCTGCGCAAGCATCAGGGTATTCTGGTCGGCGAAATGTCTGCCGAGCGCATTAAGAAGCAAATCGGGACGGCCATGGCGCCGGAGAATGGCGATGGCATGACGGTAACGGTTCGCGGCCGCGCCACCGGCGATGGCGTGCCGAATGAAGTTGAAATCAATGAAAAAATGATGGCGGAAGCGCTCGCTGACCCGGTTGGCGAGATTGTCGAAGCGGTTCGCATCGCGCTCGAAGCGATGCCACCAGAACTGTCCGCAGACATTGTCGATCGCGGGATTGTTCTGACGGGGGGTGGCGCCTTGCTGCGCAATCTGGATGTGGTTCTACGCGAACAGGCCCGGCTGCCGGTCATGATCGCGGAAGACCCATTGAAATGTGTGGCGAATGGGTGTGGATTCGTCCTCGAGAACCTCTCGCGCATGAAAAACGTTCTTTCGCCAGAAGTCTGATATGATCGTCACCCTGGGGTGAGCGATCAAAAGAGAAGGGAACCCCCATGCCTCGAACGAGCGGCAAGGGATACAAACAGCGTCCGCTTCGACGGTATGGCTTCTTCATCGCCGTCGCAGGCTTATTGGCGCTTTTGCTGTTGCAAACGTCTCCGCGACTGAGCGAAGGCGTCGAGCCGATCCGTACAGCGGCTTCGGACCAGCTCTTCCATGTCACCCGTCCCAGCCTGATGGATCAGATCAGCGGCGCCTCGGCCAAGGATCGCAAAATCCTGCAGCTTGAAGCACGCGTGCGCGAACTCGCCCAATATAAGGCCCTCGCTCTGACCATGGCGGAACGGCTGGAAGTCTATGAAGAGATCCTCAACATGCAGGGTGAGCCGGGCGGCGCTGAAGTCACAGCGCGGATCATGGCAGAAACGAACGGCCCCTTTGCCGAAGCCCTGCTGGCCAATGCCGGGGCGACAAACGGTGTTTCCGAAGGCTATTACGCTGAGAATGACCGTGGCCTGGTGGGCCGTGTCGTACAGGTTGGGCAACGCTCGTCCCGGATTCTGAAAGTCACCGACTTTAATAGTCGCGTACCGGTCATGGGCGAAGCCAGTGGACTGCGCGCGATCATGTTTGGCGGACGCGACGGCCTCGGACACCTGACAGACCTGCCTGAACAGGGCGAGTTTTTACCGAATGAGCGCATTCTGACCTCTGGCGAGGGCGGCTTGTTTCCGCGCGGCGTGGTCGTCGGTCACGCGCGCGGCGGTGATAGCAAGGATATTCGGGTCGATCTCGCCATGCTGACCGGGCAGCTGAGCTATGTCCGTCTGAAGCCGACCATTACGATTGATCCCCCGGAAGCCGCGCCGATCGAAACCGAACTGTCTGCACTGGCGGAGGATGATCCGTCATGAATGGATTAAGCGGCTTTGCGGACGCCATGGCGCTGCGATGGGAAAATGCGCGCCCGCGGGCGCGCCTGGTCATTGGCGCAATCTTGGTGATCCTGATTGGTATGGTTGGACTGACCCCGAAATCACTGTTCGGGGTGCAGTTGTCATGGCCCTATATCGCGCTGATTGCAGCCGTTGGCTGGGGCCGGTCCGGCATCGCATTTGGGCCGATGGCGGTCCTGCTCCTGTTCGGCTTTACCCAAGATGCCTCACAAGCGCCTTGGGGCAGTCACGGGTTAGCGAATTTACTGACCTATGGGCTGGCGGCCTCAGTGTCGCAAATGGCGGACACTGAGCGGTCTCCGATCCTCAGCTTTATTCTCCCCGTTGTAACTTTGTTTTTCGGGATCATGCTCGTATGGATCGTCGCCAGCGTGTCGTCCGGTCACTTGGTCCGTGTGACGCCAATGCTGACAGCGTATTTCGCAACGCTGGTTGTGCACATGTTGATTGCGCCGCTCTTTGATCTCGGGATCCGACGCGGCGTCGCGACAGGAGCTGGGGCATGAAGGGGAACCGACCCGTAGACTCTTTGTTCAATCGCCGCGCTGTGATTGCAGCCGGTGGCGGCGCGATGCTGTTCACCGGCCTGATTTCGCGCCTGTTTCAATTGCAGATTATGGAGCATGAGCGGTTCGAAGTCGCCGCGGCGGAGAACGGTGTCCGGCTTGATCTCGCGCCGCCTCAGCGCGGGCGCATTCTGGACCGGTTCGGGCGGGCGCTTGCCGCGCATCGCCAGGCGGGCCGTGTGTCGTTCATTCGGGAGCAGGCCGAAGATCTGCCCCGCCTCTTGCGCGACCTTGCCGAGCAAATCGACATTTCGCCCGAACAACAAGCCCGACTCATCCGAGACTCACGTCGTCAGGCGAGCTTTCAGCCGACCATTGTGAAGGGAGAGCTGTCTTACGAAGACTTTTCACGTCTTTCCGTGCTCGCCCCCAGCATGCCCGGCCTGCAAGTTGAGATGGCGGCAACACGATCTTATCCGCGTGGGCGGGATTTTGCCCATGTGCTCGGCTATGTCGCCAAAGCCAGCGAAACCGATCTGGAGCGCTTGAGCGAGGATGCAAATGCGCAGGAGCGTGCCGCCATCCGGCGCCTGTTCAAGCACCCTGACATGCGCACCGGTCGCTCGGGCGTTGAACGCTATGCTGAGGAATGGTTACGCGGACAGGCAGGGTTCCGAAAGCTCGAAACCAATGCCGCCGGACGGATCATTCGTGAATTTGATGACCCAAACCTCGCGCCAAAACCGGGTCGCGATCTTTATCTAACGGTCGATGCCGAGTTGCAAAAATTCGCGATTGACCGCTTCGGCGAGGAAAGTGGGGCGGCGGTCGTCATCGATGTCGAAACGGGGGAAATCCTCGCCTTTGTCTCTACCCCCGCCTTTGACCCGAACGATTTCGTCAACGGAATCTCTTCGGCCGATTATGCGGTTTTGCGGGACGATACAGAGTATTCACCGCTCTATCACAAAGCCTATGATGGCACGTATCCACCGGGCTCGACATTTAAAATGGTCGTGGCCGCTGCGGCGCTGGAAGCCGGTGTGATCGATCCGAGCGAGCGGATCTACTGCCCGGGCCATTACCGGTTCGGCAACAATACCTGGCACTGCTGGAAGCATCGCGGCCATGGCTCAGTCAACATGCACTCGGCCATCAAAGGGTCCTGCGATGTCTATTTCTATGAAGTGGCACGCCGGATGGGCATTGAGCATCTGTCGGATTACGCCAAGCGGATGGGCTTCGGCCAGCGCTGGGAACTCGGCCTGATGGGCGGGCGGAGCGGCGTCGTTCCGAACGATGCCTGGAAACGCGAAGCGCGCGGAGAGCCGTGGTTTGAAGGGGAGACTCTGAATATCGGCATCGGCCAGGGTCAGGTGTCGACTTCACCCTTGCAGCTTGCGCTCATGACGGCACGCATTGCCGCGGAAGGCCGGATCATCACGCCGAGAATCATCGGCGAAGGCCCACGTCCGGAGGCGGATATTCCGCTCGATGCGCCAATGGATGCCGACCATATGCGCCGCATGAAAGCGGCCATGTTTGGCGTCACGTCTGAAGCCGGCGGCACGGCCTTGCGGTCCGGTGATCTTGGGCTTGGCGGCCCGCGCCTTGCTGGCAAAACGGGGACATCGCAAGTCCGGCGCATCTCCGCGCAAGAACGAGCGTCGGGTATTCTGGAAGGGGATCAGATTGCGCGGCGCCTTCGCGACCACGCCCTGTTCGTGGCCTACGCCCCGCATGACGATCCGAAATACGCCATCTCGGTCATTGTTGAGCACGGGGAAGGGGGCTCAAAAGCCGCTGCACCCGTGGCGCGCGATATCCTTGCTGAAGCCCTGCGCCTCGATTCCCGCAGCGCCCCCGCTTACACCAGAACCGCGTCTCTCAATCGAGGTGGTGTCGGCAGCGGTGGACTTTAGCCATGGTGTCGATGCGCGCCTCCACGCTCGACTTTTCGCGGCGGTCCTTTTTCACGAAAGTCCAGTCCCTGCCATGGGGATTGATCTTGATGATCTGCGCGATGGCGATGATCGGCGTCGCAGTCCTGCATTCCGCCACGTTCACCAATCCTGAAGAAGCGGGTCTGCCCATGCGCCAAGCCAGCCGGTTCGGTGTGGCGCTCGTGGTCTTGTTGATGACGGCTCTGGTGCCGCTGCGCTGGTGGTTCTGGGCCGCCTGGCCAAGTTATCTTGCAACGCTGGTTTTGCTGGTCGCGGTTGAGTTTTTCGGCTTCACGCGCGGCGGAGCGCAGCGCTGGGTCGAGATTGGACCCATCGGTGTCCAGCCCTCAGAGCTCATGAAAGTGACGCTCACGCTCGCGCTGGGGGCCTATTATCATAAACGCTGGAACGATTATTCCGGCGGTCTTTTGATCCACTTACCAGCTCTGGCGCTGATCGCCTTGCCAGCTGCTCTGATTTTCAGACAACCCGATTTTGGCACCACGCTCGCCCTGTTTGCTTCGGGCGGTATTCTGATCTTCCTGGCGGGTCTCTGGTGGCGTGTGATCACGGCGATCGGGATCGCAGGCATTGCCAGTATCCCAGCCATCTATTTCTTTGTGCTCCAGGATTATCAGCGCGAACGGGTCGATACGTATCTCGCCCAACTGACCGGCCAATCGGTGAATGTCATGGATGATGGCTATCAAATCGAACAAGCTAAGATTGCCATCGGATCAGGCGGCTGGACCGGCAAAGGCTATATGGAAGGCACGCAGTCACAGCTCGATTACATTCCCGAACAGCATACCGACTTCATCCTCACGGTTCTGGCGGAGGAGTTCGGCTTCCTGGTGACCAGCGGCGTTTTGGTCATGTGGATGGTCATCCTTGGACTGGGTCTGATGATTGCGCTGAGGGCGGCGAGCCTGTTTGCGCGATTTGCAGCTGCCGGTGCGGTGGCGACGGTGGCCTTCTATATCCTGTTCAATGTCGCCATGGTGCTCGGTCTGGTTCCAGTGGTCGGTGTGCCGCTGCCGCTTTTATCCTATGGCGGCACGGTGATGATCACGACGGCCGCGTGTTTCGGCTTGATCGGCGCGGTGCATCTCGGACGCAAAGATCCTCTGCATACAGGCGCCTAAGCCAAAGGCGATAATCTTGCCGTAAAAGCCAGTGATCGCGTTGATTTTTGTCCGCTGACGGCTAGTGTCGCGACAAAATTATTCCCTGGGAGGAGAGTTGTATGGCAACGATCGGTCGCAAGACAGATACGTGGGGGTCGCGATTTGGGTTCATCATGGCCGCAGTGGGCTCATCGGTAGGACTCGGCAATTTTTGGCGGTTTCCGTACACCGCAGGTGAAAATGGCGGCGGTGCCTTCATCATCATCTATTTACTCTGTGTGCTCTTAGTGGGCTTGCCGCTTCTGATGGCGGAATACAGCATGGGTCGAAAATCCGGCATGTCAGCGATCGAGGGCGTGGAATCCCTCGCTCGCGCTGAAAGCAAAAGTGGCAATTGGGGAATCGTGGGCTGGATTGGCTCGCTCACGGCGTTCTTTATCCTGACCTTTTACATGGTGATTTCGGTATGGTTGATCGCCTATACAATGGAAGCGCCGTCTGGGGTCTACTCGAGCTTCGCGGCGGATGTCGAACTCTTAAACGCAAACATTGGCGCCTCGATTGCGTCGATCTCGGATCAGCTGAACAGTTTCGATCCGGCGGCGGCATGTGCCTTTGTCGCCGATGGTACTGTCACGCAAATTATGCAAAATGACGGGACGCTCAGAGCGATCGCTGCGGGCGATATCTCCGGTTGCCGTTTCGAAAAGACGATTGGCAACACTTGGGGAATTCTCTTTCTATTAGCGCTGTTCTTGGTGGCGAATGTGTTTGTTGTCGGGCAGGGCGTTAAAGGCGGGTTAGAGCGCGTCGCAACGATTTTGATGCCGGCCTTTTTCCTTATGCTTCTGGTCGTGGTGGGTTTTGCCGTCACACAAGGAGATTTCGGCCAGGCGGCAGCCTTTATCTTCGAGCCAAAATGGGAAGACGTGGGCTTCAAGACCTTCCTATCGGCACTCGGCCAAGCCTTTTTCTCGATTGGCGTTGGGGTCGGCTTGATGATCACTTACGGCGCTTATCTCGATAGCCAAACCGACATACCGCGTTCTTCGGCATTGGTCGTGAGTGCAGACACGATGGTCGCTATGATTGCGGGTTTTGCAATTTTCCCGATTGTGTTCATGGCCGGTCTCGATCCGGCCGGTGGTCCGGGCCTTTTCTTTGTCTCTATGCCGGTTGCATTTGGATCAATTCCAGGCGGGACGGTCTTCGCGACAGTCTTTTTTGCTTTGGCCTTATTCGCGGCTTTCACATCCTCGATATCCCTTATGGAAGTCGGTGTGTCATGGCTCGAAGAACGCCAAGGGGTGACTCGTTTTGGCGCCGCGCTGGGCGTTGGCTTCGTGCTGTGGATGATCGGCGCAGCCTATGTCTTCTCGCTCGAGTATCTCGACTTCGTGGACTTCATGACCGAAGGGTTACTGCTCCCGCTCGGCGGGTTGCTGGTCGCGATCTTTGCTGGCTGGATTGTAAGCCGAAACATGCTGACCTCTGAGCTTGGAGAAGGCAATGTGATGAACATCTGGCGGTTCCTAATCCGCTGGTTCGTACCTCCCTTCGTGGCCTTTGTACTGGTTTTCGGCTTCCTCGATAAGATTCAGGATCAATATCAAGTGCAGCTACCAGGTATCCTCACGGCCTTGCTCGGTCCAAACTCTTAAAGCCGAACTGATTGCCCGAAACTGAAAAACCCCGCCTCAATTCGAGGCGGGGTTTTTGTTAGGAATGGACGCTTGCAGTCTATGCGATCAGTGACGGCAATTCAGGGTCGATCATCGAAACCGACGTCCGAACTCGCGTGTCGCGCGGATCAATTTGTCGACAATTCCTGGTTCCAGGCTGGAGTGCCCGGCATTCGCAACAATGTCGAGATCGACAGCGGGCCAGGCTTTTTTCAGGCTCCACGCACTCGATAGAGGCGTGACGACATCATACCGGCCATGCACGATTTTGCCCGGCACCTCAGCCAGCTTGGCATGCGCCTGTTCGAGCAACCAACCATCTCGATCGAAGAAACCTTTATTGACGAAGAAGTGGCACTCGATGCGCGCAAAGGCGTCAGCGAAGTCATCTTCTTCAAAGCGTTTCGGGCGACTGGTCGGGCCTTGGATCGTAATCGTCTCCCCCTCCCAACAGGCCCAGGCCTTCGCCGCCTTGCGCCGTTCGGCTCGATCCTCGCCGGTAAGCCGGCGGTGGAACGCGTGTAAAAGGTCGTCGCGCTCGTCGGCCGGGATCGGCGCGGTATAGCGGTCATAGGCATCGGGAAACAGTCGGCTTGCGCCTTCCTGATAGAACCAGCGGATCTCCGCCTCGGTCAGCAAGAAGATGCCGCGCAGGATAAGTCCGTGCACACGCTCGGTATGGGTGACCGCATAGGACAGCGCCAGGGTCGACCCCCACGAGCCGCCAAACAGAACCCATTTTTCAACGCCCAGATGCTCTCGCACCGCTTCCATATCGCTGACCAGCGTCCAGGTCGTATTCTCGTCCAGCTCAGAATGGGGCGTAGATTTCCCGCAACCACGCTGGTCGATAAGAATGATGCGGTACACCATAGGGTCGAAAAAACGGCGCATTTCCGGGCTTGATCCGCCGCCAGGACCGCCATGAATCCCGATCACCGGAAGCCCTTCTGGATTGCCCGATTCTTCCCAATATATTTGGTGCAGGTCGCTGACTCTTAGAAAACCAGAGCGCCGCGCTTCTATAGGTGGGTAAAGTTTAAGCATTTTTTGCCTTTGTTCACGAGCTCTTCACCTATCGGCACTTAACATCTGAATAAAGGGTATGGACGGCGTTTTTCTCATCTGTATGTGATATTGCAGGTGAGGGTTGATATTTGGCAGGTGAGTAGCCTTGATGCGTAGTGTATTTGTAGCGATCCTTCTGGCTTCGAGCGTAAGCGCGTGTGCGACTGTTTCTATGGTTGCGTCTGAAGCCATGGTTGAAACAAATCTGACCAAACAAGACTCCAGCCTCCGCAACGTCTCCGATGCCTATACGGATATGGCCGAACGCGAAAAGTGGGTGGCCAAGAGCGGCGGCATTTTCGATTTTGCGCGCGTCCTGATGGACGGTGCCAGCGACACCGAAGAGGGCGCAAACCCTTACGCGCAACAACTTCAGAGCGATGCGATCACCGTGACCGACAAACTCGATCTGATCCGCGAAGACATTGAAGGGGCCGCACATGGTCTCGATGTCGCGACCATGGAAGTCGAAAAACTGTTCGAAGCAGATTTGTCTGCCAAAACGCTTCGCGCCGATCTTGTCAGCTATGAGAGTGCTTTGGTGACCGCCAAAAAGGCCCGCCGCACTTTTGTCGAAACGCTGGCCGAACTCGATACAGACAGCGTTAACACGGCGTCTTATGCTTTGTCTGAACTTGATGCGAGCATCGATCGTGCGCGCAACGCTGCGGACAAGCTTGCGACCTATGCCGCCGACCGAAAAACTGCAGAGTCGCTGTCCTAAACCGTTCAGGCTGGAACGGGCCTCATTTAAATCTGCATCATAGCGCGGTTGAGCTGCCAGGCTTGTTCCATGATGACGGCGAGATGCTCGGTTCGCTTGCGCGTAACTTCCGGTGTCCACGCCACTTTGTCCCGAATGTCCAGCGTTAGCGCGAACTCGGAATCGCCATTGGCGAAATACAGTCCGCGCTTTTCTTCAAAGGACAAATTGTCGGCCTTTTGATTGGTCGCCTGTGAGAGCAGGGCGAAATTGCCGAGCGTATCAACCAGATCGCGATGCACGGCCGGGTTAGGCCAGGCATGATGCCAGGGGGAATCCTCGGGAATGTTTTTGGGCAGGACATGTTCGACCGTGGCGCCATCATCCGGGCCGAGCGCGGCACCGCCGGATATTTCCGCATTCATCCGCAGCGCAATCGCCCGGCGCTGCGCAAATGCGCCAAACCGGCTACGCAAGCGGTTCGAGATTTCTCTGCGTTCCTCGCGCGACAAAGCCAGCGGGCCACTTTCGGAGAGTAGCACGCGCGGATTGTCAGCATTGTCGGCGATCTTTTGATAGCGCCGCTGGCGGCTGCGTTGCTCCGTGATTGACATCATCGACGCATAGGCGAAGCGCTCAAGGCCTTTGAAAAAGCGATAGGCGGTTTCCGGACTGCCATTTGAATTGACCAGGAATTTTAGTGCCGGCGCGCGCCACAATTGATGATCGATGAGGCGCAAGTGGTTCAGGCATTCGGTGACTTGCGGCGTCAGATTGCCGAACTCGCCGCGACCGGTCGAGATCGTGACATAGGCGTCGACATAGGCGGGAAGCTCGCGGCTGAGAAACTCTTTGGTGCCCCCCGAGGATCGATTGATGACAGCCTTGCGAAACTCGCTCGCGCCTTTTTTGGTCTTGCGCGCATAGAGCGTGCTGATCTGATTGAGAAGGTCATCAAAGCCCGACCCGCTCAAACGCGATTCATGCTCAGACCATTCTCGTGAGAATTCATCCGCTTCCTGCGGAGTGAGATGCGCGTTTTCCAGCAGATCTGTTTTGATGATGTCGTGCGTGTTAGGAGCCTTGCCGCGCGTATTGAGAACGCGGAACACATTATAGCCCCCATCCCAGTCTTCCACGACGACCCGCACCAGGACGATCCGGTTCTTGATGGTTTCAGCAAGTTCGCGCTGCGCTTCCGGAGACATGGCCCGAACCGATTTGATGTAGCTTTCCAGATTGCGCGTCATGCGCCGCTGGCTTTCGCTATCATTCGGTTCCACATCGAACCGCAGTGAAGCGCCCTCGGACTGAATGGCCTCGCGCAGATACGGACCATCAATGTGATTGAGTGAAATCCGCCAGGTCGCTCCGTTCGGACCCCCCTCGTCGGCAATCAACGCGTGGATCTCGGCTTTGCGCTCCGGGTCGGTTTCGGTATCGCGCAGCACCGAGAGCAGGATGGTCAGAGTGGTCAGGCGCTGCTGTCCATCGACGATCAAGTATCGACCGGTCTGTTCCTTGACGAGGACGATCGCCCCGATGAAGTGACTCTCATTATTATCGCTGGCATCGCGCAGGTCTGACAGCAGGGCTTGGGCTTCGGCCACCTCCCAGGAATAGCTGCGCTGGTACGGCGGCATCGCCATTTCCATCCCATTGCAAAGCAAATCAGCGAGCGTGCTTTCTTGCGCGCGGAGGCCTTGTGTCATGGTCACTCTACTTTCTATGATCCCACCAAATTAGGCAGCAGGACTAGACCTGTAGACCGAACCCTTCAATTGAAACCCTCAGCGAAAAGGTCCGGTTTCAGTCAATCGTAGCGAAGAGGTCACACGCATATGAAGTGGGCGAATGTCAAAACGGAAGACGGCACACGGGCTGGGCTGGTCGCCGAGCATGAGGTCCTGTTAACGCATGCGGGTGACGTGAACGAGCTGCTTTCAGATCTGCCGGGGGCGGCAACTCGGGCGGGTGAGGCGGGCCGCCTGGCCGTGTCGGACGCCCAGTTTGCGGCGCCGATTTTGAGGCCGCGTAAAATCCTTGGCATCGGCCTCAACTATCAGGCGCATGTCAAAGAATCTGTGTCTTTCATCAAGAACACGGCGCCGAGCGTACAAAAATGGTTCAACAAACAAGCCACCGCCGCCAATGGGCCGTTCGATCCGGTCCACCTGCCCGCGGTCTCTGAGCAACTCGATTATGAGGCGGAGATTGTCGCGATCATTGGCAAATATGGACGGCATGTGCCGGAGGACAGGGCGCATGAGCTCATTGCCGGGTATTGCTGCGGCTGTGACTACTCGGTGCGCGATTGGCAAAGGGCCAGCCAAACCATGATTATGGGCAAGGGCTTCGACACGCATGCGCCGTTTGGGCCGTGCCTGGTGACCCCGGATGAAATCGAAGACTTCGGTGCTCTGGAAGTGACCAGTCACGTGAACGGAGAGCTGCGTCAGCGCGGACACGCGCGCGATATGATCTTCTCCATCGCGCAGCAAATCGCGCACCTGACCGCAGCGTTTACGCTTGAGCCGGGCGACGTGATTTTCACGGGCACACCCGCGGGCGTAGGCGCAGGATTTGATCCGCCAAAATGGCTGAAAGCCGGTGATAAGGTGCGCATCAGCGTGTCTAGGCTCGGCTTCATTGAGAATGAGATTGCGGCGGAGCAGAAAGTCACTGTGCTGGGCTGACGAGTCTCGATAAGGCCGAGCACATGCGCTGGATAGGTTTTCTGTTTTTGCTCCTGGTGGTCGCTTGCGGCGCACCGAGCGAGCCGCCGGCACTTGAACGCCCGGAGATTCTGCCAGACCAGTTTGCCTTACTGCCCTGCGACGAGGCGATCGAAGACCGGCCTTGCGCGCTGGCGATTGCGGGTGGAAAAAGGCTCCTGTTTGGCACGCCCGGCAGCGTTGTGCTGGCCGTTTCGACCGAAGATTTGCGCCAATTGGATGCGGTGATCGTTTTTTCCTTGCGCGCGGGGGATCTTGAAGGCCTCGATGATGTCCGCAACGCCTCTTGGAGGGCGGGCCGGGACGCGCCTCTTATTGTTGTTGGACCGCCCGGCATTGATGATGTCGTTGCGGCGCTGAACAAGGCCTACGAACAATCCGATGCGTTGCGCATTGTCGAAGAAGGCATCCCGCCAGGTGGATATGATGCGGCGCTGCTAGAAGCTCGCGTCGCCATTCCGAGCAGCAAAGTCTTTGATACAGGCGACCTCCAAGTGCATCGCCAGACGGGCGGCTATGAGATCACATATGATGGGATGTATGAGGCATTTCTGTCCGACTGTCGGTCGGGCGCCCGAGACGGGGTAAATTCACACCCTGAAGCCGCGACGGCCACAAAGACCATCACGATTTCCTGCAGACCTGATGATTTCGGTCTGAGCTGGCCGCTGACGGCACCGCTCTTCGTCTCTGAAAAATAGGACCCATAAAAGCGACGGGGTCCTGCGTGAGCAGGACCCCGGTCTCCCCCGAGACGCCCCCATCCGGTCAAGTGTGACCGTGGACCTGGGGCGTGTCCGGATTTGACCCTTTCGGTAAAAAGCGCGGCTCGCAGTGTCAAACCCGCCAGCGCAGGAATCTGCGTGAAATCATCAATGGACCCATCAGTGTGACTCCTATGTCACGATTCTGCCTTGACAGATTTCATTATATAGTTAGTTAAAAAACTAATTAATAGGCACATGAACTTACAAACTCAAAAGAGGCGAACGATGCTGACACGACGAAACTTGTTAATCTCGGGTGGGGCGGCCGCTGTCATTGGCGGTATTGGAGTGGTCGGGGCCGCGCACGGACCGGGGCTCTCCAAGGCCCGCGCGCCATGGCAGAAGGCGGGTGAGAGCTTTGGTGACCCCCGCATCGATGCGTTGGCTTATGCCATCCTGGCGCCCAATCCACATAATCGCCAACCCTGGCAGTTCGATCTTGTGGGCGATGACCGGATCGATGTCTATGTCGATCTTGACCGCCGCTTGCCGCATACCGATCCGTTCGACCGCCAGATCACGATCGGGTTTGGCTGTATGCTCGAATTGCTCCGGATGGCGGCCGCGGAGAAAGGCTTCGCTGCAGAGTTGACCCCATTCCCGGATGGGCAACCCAATCCCAGACTGAACGGTAACCGTACGGCGCAAGTCCGGTTCGTACCGTCCACGAGTTCATCAACAGACCCTCTCTTTGCGAATGTCCTTCAACGCCGTTCGACCAAAGAGCCCTACGATCTAGACCAGGCTGTTGCACCAGACGCGCTGAATACCGTCCTGGCCGGTGGGGCAGGGCCGCTCGAGATTGGCGGTACTCTGGATCCGGACCAGCGCGCACGGATCATCGAGCTCGCCTGGCGCGGGTTTCAGATTGAACTCGCCACGGATCTCACGCGCCGTGAAAGCGTGGATCTGATGCGGATTGGCAATCGCGCTGTGGTCGAAAACCCGGATGGTATTGATATGGGTGGCATCCCCATGGGTCTGCTCAAAATGACCGGTATCATCACCCATGAGGGCCTCGATACACCTGGCAGCACCGCGTACAATGAGGGCCTCAAAATGTATGAGCCCATCATCCATTCCGCACGCGGCTTTGTCTGGATCAAAGCCGAACAGAACTCCCGGATCAGTCAGCTGGAGGCCGGGCGCGCCTGGGTGCGGATGAACCTCGCGGCCCAACAAATCGGGCTCTGTGTTCACCCGTTAAGCCAGATTTTGCAGGAGTTCCCTGAAATGGCGGAACCTTATGAAGCCATTCACGCAGAACTCGACGTGCAAGCCGGCGGCGTGGTCCACATGCTGGGGCGCATTGGGTATACAAAATTTCCGGCCGCCAGCCCACGTTGGCCGATTGAGAGCAAGCTGATAAGCACCTGAGCATGAGTCGCTCAAAATCCGCCGGAACAGTGTTCACGCTGTTCAATGAAATCGGCATCATCAATCAGCTGAGTACGGCCCGCTTCACAAAAGTGCTGGCCCCTGACCTCAATCCTTCAGAGTTTTCTGTCCTCAACCACTTTGTGCGCCTCGGAGACGGTAAATCGCCGTCCTACCTTGCCAGCGTGTTTCAGGTGACCAAGCCGTCCATGACGGCCATTCTCGGTAAGTTGGAGCATAAGGGCTACGTTGAGATTGTCGGCAGCGAGGAAGATCGCCGCCGGAAAGTCGTGACCATCACTAAATCGGGACGCGCGGCTCGAGAACGCGGCATCGAAGCGATGGCCCCCCTTGCGGCGATCGTATTACAGCATCAGGAAATTTCGGAGCTCGAAAAAATCTTGCCCACACTGCAAGCGTTGCGCGAATTCCTCGATACCGAACGAAATGCAGTGGATGGACTTGGCTGATCTCTTGGCACGAGATGCAAATCAGACCTATTGCTTCCAATTCGTTAACGTTTGACGCATATCTGTTAAGGATATTGCGTCGGCAGGGGCTGAAAGTAATGATTGCCTTGTTCTTTATGATCTATGCGTTGATCGGCGTGGGAGCCGGTTGGGGTGTATTCACGTTCGCCTCTGTCGAGCTTCCGCTCGCTATATGTGGCGGGGCGATTATCACCGCTTTGCTGGGGCAGGTGCACTTGTTCGCGACCCGTGCAGGTGAGTCGACCGACCTCGCTGCGCGCATTGATCAGGTTGAGACCACACAAAAAGAAACAACCGACCGAATCGATGTGGTCGAGTCGCGAACCGGCGCGGTTGAAACGACCGTTAAGCAAGAGCTGACGGAACGTCGCGATGCGCTCGTTTCTGAGATGCGTCAGCTCGAAACGCTGATCGAACGCCTGTCGAAGAGCTTTGAGACCAAACTCGCAGATGCTGAAACAACCGGCGATGTCGCTCCGCAGGATGATGCTGTTCTGCGCCGGGTCAAAGACGCGCTCGAAGACGGCCGGGTCGACCTTCATCTGCAGCCGATTGTGTCGCTGCCGCAGCGCCGTGTGTCTTTCTATGAGGGCTTCACCCGTCTGCGCGATCCGGACGGCTCCTTGATCCTGCCGGCTGCATTTCTCGACGCAGCCCGCCGGGCCAACCTGCTTGGCGTTATTGATAATATGATGCTGTATCGCTCGGTCGAAGTCGTGCGCCGTTTGGCTGCGCGCGATCGTCGTGTTGGCGTGTTCTGCAATGTGTCTTCGCACTCACTCGAAGATCCGCACTTTTTCCCGTTTTTCCTCAGCCACTTAGAGCAGAATCGTGATCTTGCGGGGGCGCTGATTTTTGAAATCCAGGCGAGCCGGTTCGAGCACCGAACCCGGCAAATGCGCGAGGCGATGGAACGCCTGACTGCACTCGGTTTCCGCTTTTCGATTGATCATGCCGAGTCGATCGATATTGACCTGCCGCGCCTGCAGGATGCCGGAATCCGCTTCGTCAAACTCAAAGGCGGCACGCTGATCGACCAGCTGCGCGATCCGTTCGGGCCGCGCCCTCGATCGACCGTAGAGCGCAAGATTTCCGGCGACGAAGTCGCGGCCGTTTGCTCGCGCTATGGCGTCACGTTGATTGCTGAAAAGATCGAAGAAGAAGTCAGCGTTGTTGAAGTGCTGGAATATGGCATTCCATATGGCCAGGGCCATATTTTTGGCGCGCCGCGGCCGATCAAATCTTCCTTGATGCAGGAAACTGCACCGCCCGCGGAACTGGTCCGGATGCTGACCACGCGCGCCTCCTAGATTGACGGCCACCGGTTCGAACCCTAGTTCGCGCGGATGACTCACCTACAGTTTCCGGGCGGACTTGCCGCCATCGCCGATCAGTATGACGCCATTCTCTGCGATGTCTGGGGCGTTATTCACAATGGCCGGTATGCTTTTGAAGAGGCCTGCGAGGCATTAATGCGGTTTCGCGACCGCGGCGGGGCCGTTTGTCTGATCACCAATGCGCCCGTGCCGAAAGCCCAGGCCATTCGCTACTTTGACCCATTAGGCGTGCCGCCAGAGGCCTTTGATGATTGCGTCACCTCAGGCGATGCGACGCGTGAAGTGCTGAGCCAGCGCTCCGGAGAAGTATTTTGGCGCATGGGCCCTGAACAGGGCTGGGAACACGACAAATATCTCTATGAAGGACTCGATCTTCAATTTGGCGACCCGCGAAGCTCCGACACGGTGCTGTGCATTGGGCTGGAAGATCAGATCAATGACCACCCGGATGATTATCGGGATCGACTTGCCGAAGCGGCCGATCGGGAAATGGAGATGATCTGCGCCAATCCCGACATACGCGTGCGGATTGGCGAGCAGCTGCATTGGTGTGCAGGCGCGCTTGCCAAAGTGTTTGAAGAGGAAGGGGGCAAAGTCATCTATCCCGGCAAACCGCATGACCCAATTTATGATCTGGCGCTGGCGCGCCTTTCGGATCTGGGCGTCGAGACCTCGCCGGCCCGAACCCTGTGCATTGGCGACAGTCCCGCCACCGACATGCAAGGTGCGCTCAATCGCGGCTGTGATGGGCTCTATGTCGGCACCGGTCTAAAAGAGCATGGCGCGGATTTTGAGCAGGAAGTTATTGAGTTGCTCGGCGACTATGCCGTAACGGCAAAATGGGCGATGCCGAAACTCGAGTGGTGACGAAGGCTGCAACACACTGTAACACGCCGTGAGCAAGATGGAGACGCGTCCTAAATGACTTACAAAGACGGGTACAAATTCGAAGAGCTTTCCGTGGGCATGACCCATGAAACACACCATGTGATCACCGAGAAAGACATTGAACTTTTCGCAGAAGTATCGGGCGATCGAAACCCGCTACATATGGACGAAGAGTTTGCGAAAAACACCGCTTTCGGACAACGGATCGCGCATGGGGCGCTGACCGCGAGCTATATTTCCGGGATTCTTGGTAATGATTTGCCAGGGCCAGGCTCGATCTTTGTTGGCCTGAACATGCGCTTTCGGCGTCCGGTTTACATTGGCTCGAACGTCATCGTGCGGGTTGAGGTGACCGAAATGCAGGAACGCGGACATAGGGTCACGCTGAAAGTCTCCTGTAATGTTGACGGGAAAGCTGCGATCTCGGGCGAAGCCATGGTCATGGTGCCGAGCAAGGACGCCTAAATGACCGTCATTGCCCACTATCGCGATGTCCCGGACGCCGCGCGCGGGTTCTCGATTGCGCTAGGCAATTTTGACGGTGTGCATGCCGGGCATCGCGCCGTGATAGAAGGAGCCGCATCGGCCGCGGGCCCTTTGGGGGTGGCAACGTTTGAACCACCACCTCGGGCCTTTTTTCGCCCGGATGATCCACCATTTCGCATCTATCGCCCAGACCGCCGAAACACGCGTCTCGCAGAGCTTGGCGCGAAAGCCATTTTCGAGCTGCCGTTCAATGCCGATATGGCGGCGATGACCGATGAGGTCTTTGCCCGCGATGTCTTGAAAGACGGGATCGGCGCCTCTCATGTCACGGTGGGGTTTGACTTTCGCTTTGGCCGCGGGCGCATGGGCGATGCTGGACGCTTGGCCTCGCTCGGCCGCGCGCTCGGCTTCGGGGTGACGATTATTGAGAAGATCGAAGCGCTGGGGGCGAAGGCCTCGTCGACAGCCATTCGCGAGGCGTTGATTGCCGGCGCGCCCGAAAAAGCGGCTGAAATCCTTGGCCATGATTGGGTCGTGGACGGTCTCGTTGAACATGGTGAGAAACGCGGACGCACGATTGGGTTTCCGACCGCCAATCTTCATCTCGGCGAGCTGATCCACCCGCGCCACGGGGTCTATGCGGTCCGCGCGCGGATCGCCGGAGAGACTGACTGGCGCTCTGGGGTCGCAAACTTTGGCCGGACCCCGACCACAGGCATCCGCGATCCGCTCCTGGAAACCTTCATTTTTGACTTTGAGGGCGATCTTTACGGGCAACACCTCGAAGTCGCCCTCGTGCGATTCCTCCGGCCAGAGTTAAAATTCGAGAGCCTGGAGTTAATGATTTCGCAGATGCAATTGGATGTTGCAGAGACGAAAAGCGTGCTAGGGTTACAAAACTAGGGGGCGACCAATTCGAACACACTCTGGCGTTGGAGTGCGAAGAGGGAGCCAACATGCTCAAGTCATTCCTAGCCGCGGCAACAGTCGCAGCGTCACTTTCCTTTTTATCCGCCACGGCTCAAGACGCTGAAACAGAACCGCTCGACGCGCGAATCATCAATGCTGTGACGATGGACGATGTCCGCACAATTATTGGCAGCTATCAGCACAGCGTCGTCGAAGAGATGCCTGACCAGAACGGAATCGTCGTCGAAACCCCGAGCGGTTTCAAGTACTTAGTCCTGTTGAAAATCTGCGATGAAGCGGCGTCTTGCCAGGGCGTCTTGATTGGATCCATCCACGATATTCCAGCTGGAACCACGTGGGAGATCCTCAATGATGCGGATATGCAAATGGACGCATTCGGGCTCTACATCGCCAATGAGCAGCTCATTGTGGATCGCTATTTCATCCTATCCGGCGGCGTTCGGGTTGAGAATTTCCGGCATGAGATTGGCAGCCTGATGGCCGCTGCCCCGCCGCTGGTGCGGAGCATTGGGCAACTCGCTGCAGCTGCCGGAGAAGGCTAGTCGGTCAAAACCACTGCTGTCTGTGCATGAAAGGCAAGTGACAGCACAAGCGAGCCCTGCTAAGCGAGCCGCATGAGCAGGGCCGCAATCATATCCATTATTCGAATTGGCGGCCCGGTCGCCCGCCCTTAACGGGGTTCGCGGCCGGGGTTGTAATTGCTTTAGCCCTTTCTTCACACGCTGATCCGAAGACGTCCAAATGGCCGACACTGACAAACCGAAAAAACCTGAGAATCCTTACAAGGATACGCTCTTCCTTCCCACGACCGAGTTCCCAATGCGCGGCGGCTTGCCGAAAGCCGAACCGAAATGGATCGAGAAATGGGATGAGATGAAGCTCTATGAGCGCTTCCGCGCCGATGCCAAAGCGCGCGGGGCCGAGCCCTTCATTCTGCACGATGGCCCGCCTTATGCGAACGGTCCGATCCACCTCGGCACCGCGATGAACAAGATCATCAAGGATATCATTGTCCGCAATCACCAGATGCGCGGCTTCGATGCCTCTTATCTGCCCGGTTGGGACTGTCACGGCCTGCCGATTGAGTGGAAAGTCGAAGAGCAGTTCAGATCCAAAGGCCGGACCAAAGACGATGTCCCAGGCGACGAGTTCCGCCGTGCCTGTCGGGAATACGCGACGGAGTGGATCGAGGTCCAGAAACAAGGCTTCCGCCGCTGCGGCGTCGAGGGCGAGTGGGACGATCCTTATCTGACCATGAACTTCAAGTCCGAAGCTGCGACGGTGCGCGAATTCCTGCGCGTCGCCATGGGCGGACGTCTGGTGCGCGGGGCGAAGCCTGTGATGTGGTCGCCCGTAGAGCGGACAGCACTGGCCGAAGCGGAAGTCGAGTATCACGATCGCAAAGTGCCAGTGATCTGGGTGAAGTTTCCGGTCAAAGAGGGACCGGCAGACCTATCTGATGCAAGCGTCGTCATCTGGACGACCACGCCTTGGACGATCCCAGCCAACCAGGCGGTATCTTACAATGCAAGCATCGAATACGGCCTCTATGAGGTCCAAGATGTTATGACAGAAGAAGAGCTCGGTTTTGCGCCCTATGCCAAGCCGGGTGACAAGCTGATTGTCGCCGACGCGCTCGCCCAAAGCGTTCAAGACAATGCGAAGATCAAAGCCTGGTCGCGTCTGTCTGCCGTCGATCCTTCGCAGTTGACCACGCTCTCGCACCCACTCCACGCCCTTGACCCCTTCTTCACCCACGACATTCCTATGCTCGCGGGTGATCACGTCACCGCTGATGCGGGAACGGGCTTTGTCCACACCGCACCGGCGCACGGTGAGGATGACTTTAACGTCTGGGTCGAGTCCGGCCGTACGACGCAACAGATCCGTCAGATCGTTGATCCCGACGGCTGCTATATCGAGGATGTCCCCGAACCGCTGCGCGGGCTCGATATCATTCGCACCTCCGGCAAGAAGCGCGGCGAGCAGGGCAAAGCGAACCCAGAAGTGATCCGCCTCCTTGCCGAGAGCGGCAATCTCCTCGCTCGCGGCATGACCAGCATTCGCGACGCGCATTCCTGGCGCTCAAAAGCCCCGGTGATCCGTCGCGCCACGCCGCAATGGTTCATCGCCATGGACACGCCCGGCAAAGACGGCTCACGGCCTCTGCGCGAGATGGCGCTGGAAGGCATTGAACAGACCAAATTCGTGCCGCCGACCGGCTATAATCGCTTGAAAGCCATGGTTGCCGATCGTCCGGACTGGTTGATCTCACGCCAGCGCAATTGGGGCGTACCTATCACGCTGCTGGTCAACAAGGACGGACAGTCGCATACGGCCGCGATGCCGGAAGCGCAAGCGGCGGCGGTGAATGAAAAAATCCTCGCTAAGATCCGCGCTGAAGGCGTCGAAGGCTGGTTCTCCGCCGAGGTGAGCGATTTCCTCGACGACCCGACCGGTTGGGACAAGGTGAATGACGTGCTCGACGTCTGGTTCGATTCAGGCACGACGCATGCGTTTGCGTTGCGCGATCGCGGCATCATCGATGATGAGACTGGTGTGGCCGATGTCTATATGGAAGGCTCCGACCAGCATCGCGGGTGGTTCCAGTCTTCGCTACTGGAGAGCTGCGCGACGCGTGGCATGGCCCCGTTCCGGCAGGTCGTCACGCACGGCATGATTGTCGATGGCGACGGCAAGAAAATGTCGAAATCGATCGGCAACACCATCGATCCAGCCGACTTTGCCAAACAGTATGGCATTGAGATCCTGCGCCTATGGACGGCGAGCGCAGACTATACTGAGGATCTGCGGATCTCAGACGAGATCATCAAAGGTGCGGTCGAGAATTATCGCCGCCTGCGCAACACGCTGCGTTATCTGCTTGGTGCCTTGGACGGTTACTCCCCGGAGGAGGCGGTCTTGCCGGTCGAGATGCCGAGCCTCGAGACCTGGGTCTTGCACCGCCTCGCCGAGCTCGATGACCAGGTCCGTAAAGCCTATGATGAGCACGACTTTAAGCGTGTTATGGCCGCGCTTCTGAACTTTTGCTCGGTCGATCTATCGGCGGTCTATTTCGATATCCGCAAGGATAGCCTTTACTGTGATGCGCCGAGCGATCTGCGTCGTCGCTCTGCCCGTACGGTCATGGCCGCGATCCTGGAGCGTTTGCTGAGCTGGCTCGCGCCGATCATGCCGTTTACAACCGAAGAGGCCTTCCTGATGAGCGTCTTCGCCGATCGGGCTGACAGTGTGCACTTGCTGCAAATGCCGGAAACGCCGCTCGATTGGAAAGATGATGATCTTGCGGCGCGTTGGGACAAGATTTTCCGCGTCCGCCGTGTGGTGACAGGCGCGATCGAGATCGAGCGCCGCGAAAAGCGGATTGGGTCTTCGCTGGAAGCGGCGCCGACGGTCTATATTGCCGATCCGGAGCTGCTGCAGGCCTATCAGGATGAGGCTGCGGAGGATATTTTCATCACCTCTCAGGCCGTGCTGACGACCGACGCGGCGCCGCAATCGGCGTTTCGTTTGCCGGAAGAGGCGAGCGTCGCGGTCGAGCCTGGCCGTGCGTCTGGCATCAAGTGCGCGCGCAGCTGGAAATACTTCGATCCGACGACGGCTGACCCCGAGTTTCCAGATGTGACACCGCGCGATGCGGCTGCTATCCGGGAAGTCAGAGGTATCTGATGAGCCAACCGTTCCGCATCACTTTGTTTTTTCTGATTCCGGTCATCATCGTGGTCGATCAGTGGACGAAGTACCTTGTGCTGGACGAGCCGCGCTTCAATGCGCTGGGATGCCTGGATCGGACACAACGGTGCGGCCAGATCGAGGTGACATCGTTTTTTGACCTAACCATGGTCTGGAACCGCGGCATCAGCTTTGGCATCGGCCAGTCAGAAGGCATTATGCGCTGGGTTCTGGTAATCGTGACCACTGCGATTGCGATCGGATTCTCTGTTTGGTTGTTCAAGGCCGTGGGGCGCTTTACCGGCATCGCCTTGGCACTGGTTATTGGCGGCGCGTTCGGAAACGTCATTGATCGCGTTCGCTTTGGCGCGGTTGTCGACTTTCTCGACTTTAGCGGCATTTTTCGGCCATACTTTTTCAATTATGTATTCAACGTCGCGGATGCCGCGATATCTGTAGGCGCGGTCTTGCTCTTTGTGGATCAATTCCTAATGTCGCGACAAGATCAAACGGCTGGGGCCGTAACGAAGGAATAGGCGAGGACGCCATGAAGAAAATTACGCTTTTGGTTTCGACAAGTTTGGCCGCGGCGCTCTTGAGCGGTTGCACCTCGTTCGGCGGGGCGAGCAGCCCGGATGAATTCCGAGTTGTCAAAAAGGCGCCGCTTGTGGTGCCGCCAGACTATAGCCTACGCCCACCAGAGGCGGGCCAGGGGCTTCCGTTCGAGGTCGATCCGACCCGCGCAGGAACGGCTTCAGCCTTCGGAACAGATGTCGGGGCAAGCGCGAGCAATGCAGAACGGGCGCTCGTCGCCGCTGCGGGCGCAAATGCTGTCAGCCCGGTCATTCGCGAGCAAGTAGACTGGGAAGAAGCCCGTGTGATTCGCAAGTCTCAAAGTGTCTCTGACCGCGTGATGGAGTGGGACGGCACGGACAATGCGAGCGAAGACAGCGCCACAGGTGGCGCGCAAGTGACGATCGAACGCGGCAGCGGCGAACGCATCAAGCTGCCGGGCACTTAAATCGCCCGATACAAAATCATTTCAGGGGTCGAGCAAACGGAGAAGCATATGAAGTATTGGATTTCCGGCGGCCTCGCCGCCCTGACTCTTACGGGTGCGACGGCCCTTGCCGACAGCGCTGATGAGGCCTGGGCACCAGAGACCTTTACCTTGAGCAATGGCATGGATGTGGTGGTCCTCCCGGATCACCGCGCGCCTGTGGTCACGCACATGGTCTGGTATAAAGTCGGCGCGGCCGATGAAGATCTTGGCAAGTCTGGCATTGCGCACCTGTTTGAACATGTCATGTTCAAGGAAACCGATGATATCGCGGACGGCGAGTTTTCATCGACTGTGAATCGGCTTGGCGGGCAGCTCAACGCGTTTACCAGCTGGGATTACACCGCCTATTACGAGCGCGTCGCGAAACAGCACCTCGGAAAGATGATGGAGCTGGAAGCCGAGCGCATGACCGATCTCATTATTGATGAAGATCCTGAAGGCAGCTTCATCACGGAACGAGACGTGGTGAAAGAAGAACGTCGTCAGATCCTCGACAATAATCCGGGCGCCGTCCTGCAAGAGCAAGTGCTGTCGCAATTCTGGAAAGGACACCCCTACGAGATTACGGTGATTGGCATCATGGACGAGGTGGAAGCCCTGTCACCGCAGGACGGGATCGATTTCTATAAGCGTTACTACTCTCCGGAAAACGCTATTCTCATCGTCGCGGGCGACGTGACGGGCGAGGAAGTGCGCGAGCTGGCTGAGCAACATTATGGCGTGATCGAACCCTCCGGCCTGGTCGACGGCACGCGCAAATGGACCGATGTCGAACCTTTAACCGAGACGCAGGAAATCACGCACTTTGATCCAAAAGTGCGTCAGCCCGTCTGGTATCGCTATTATAACGGGACGAGCATGCGGCGGGATCGCGAGTTCGCCATGGCATTGGATGTCGGACTTGATGTCCTTGGCGGCGGCAATACGAGCTCGCTCTATGTCGCGCTGGTTGAAGAGCAAAAGGTTGCGGTGGCCGCCGGAACCTTTGCCTTGTCATCTCTACATGATCAGGGGCCAGCAGCGATCTATGCGACGCCAAGCCCAGGCGTTTCAATCGATGACCTCGAGGCGGCGGTGATGGCCGAACTCGAAAAGCAACTGGCAGCTGGATTTTCAGAAGAAGATGTCGAGCGCGTGCGGAATTCAAAGGCTGCGGCATCGATTTATGCGCGCGACAGTCAAACCGGCATGGCCAATCAGTTTGGACAATGGCTCGCCATTGGCGGTGAGATCGAAGACTTGTTGTCCTATCCAGATGACATTCGCGCTGTGACAGCCGAAGAGGCTGTTGCCGCGGTGCGCCGCGTATTCGCGCAAGACAATAATTTCATTGAGGCGCAATTGCTGCCTGCCGAAGAGGAGCTTTAATCATGCGTATTCCGTTTTTGATGAGCGCCGCTGCGTTCGCCCTCACCCTCGCTGCCTGCGCGCCTGCGACAGAGACTGATACGTCGACAGGCTCTGACGGCGCCTCAGCTGATCCTGTACTTGAGGTGCAAGTCCATGATGGCGAGTTCGCAACGATCCAGCAATTCACCACACCGGGTGGTGTCTCTGTCTGGTTGGTGGAAGAACCGTCCATTCCAATTCTCTCTTTACGGATGGCCTGGCAGGCTGGGGCGACCAATGACCCTGAGGGGATCGAAGGGCTAACCAATGCCATGGTCTATCATATGAATGAGGGCGCTGGCGAAATGGACGCGCAGGCCTTTTTCAAAGGCATGGAAGAGCTGAACATGAGCTTTTCTTGCGGGTCATCGAGCGAAAGCACGTTCTGCAACGCCTCCATGTTGACCGACAATGTTGCGCCATCTTTCGACATGATCGCGACGGCCTTTGCCGAACCGCGCTTCGATGATGGCCCGTTTGAGCGCTTCAAACGTGAGCAAGAGGTATCTCTGCAAACCCGTGAAACCAATGCGCGCTTCCTGGCCGGGCGTGCGGTGAACACAGCACTCTATCCTGACCATCCTTATGCCAAAGAAGTCACCGCCGAGAGTCTTGCCGCGATCACACAAGACGGCATGCGCGCGCAGAAAGACCTGCTCATGGTCCAGGACGGCATGCTCGTAACAGCCGTTGGCGCGATCAGCCCGGCTGAGCTGGCACCGCTGATTGACCAAGCCGTGGCAGGCTTGCCGGCCTCAAGCGAGGCGATTGAGGCTGATGAGGTGGTGCTGTCGGATGCCGTTGCAGACCCGATCGTGATTGACCTGCCTCAGCCGCAAAGCCTGGTCAGCTTCACCGCGCCGGCCATGAAACGCGACGACCCGGATTTTTATACCGCCGTTGTGTTGAATTATACGTTTGGCGGGGGCGGATTTGAGAGCCGCTTGATGAAAGACTTACGGGTAGAGCGCGGTCTGACCTATGGCGTCTATACTGGCGTCAGTGCGGGCGATAAGCTGCAAACCTGGGCTGGGAGCGGCCAGACCAAGAATGAAAGTGCTGGCGAGTTCATTGAAGCCGTGAAAGAGAACATGATCGCCATGGTCGAAGACGGTATGACGGAAGAAGAGCTGTCGGCGGCAAAAGCCTATCTGACCGGCTCTTATCCACTCGGGTTCGATTCCAATGCGAAAATTGCGGGCCGGATGATGGGCGTCCGGACGGAAGATCTGCCGGTCGATTTCTTCGATAAGCGCAATGCTATGGTCGAGGCGGTGACGCTGGAAGACGTTAATCGCGTTGCGGCCGAGTATCTCAACCCCGAAAACTTCACCTTCGTCATTGTCGGCCAGCCGCAAGGCGTGGGCGGGTAAGCTTTGGCGGGGGTCGATCTCATTAAACAGGCGCGGGAGGGATCCTTGCGCCTGTTTGTTATTTTCGTCCCGATGACGATCTTTATTGCGGCAGTAACGGCGAACCTTGTTGATCGCGATAGTTTTTTTGACGCGGCTAGGGCCATGAATGACTGGATCCTCGCAACCTTTTCGAATTTGATTTCCTGGGCCGTGTTCGGTTTTGTGCTGACCTGCGTCGCGGTCGTGATTTCACCGCTCGGCCGCGTGACGATTGGCGGGGAAGGGGCAGAGAAAACGCTCAAACCGTGGAGCTGGTTCTCGATCACCTTGTGCACCACGATCGCCATCGGGATCCTGTTCTGGGCCATGGCCGAGCCGCTCTATCATCTCTACGATCCAGGCGGCGCAGCTCGAGGCATAGATGCCGCCAGCGCGGAGGCCAAACAGTTCAGCCTCGTCAGCCTGTTCATGCATTGGGCCATCTCACCGTATGCCATCTACACCGTCGCGGCGCTGACCTTTGCGCTCGCCTATCATAATCTTGGCAAGCCTTACTCTGTGTCAGGTCCCTTTGTCGCTTTGCTGGGACGGCCCTTGCCGGGACCCGTCGCTGCTGTGCTGGACGCGGCCATCCTGCTCGCTTTGATCATGGGCATGGCGGCTTCGCTTGGGGCTGGAATGCTTTTGCTCTCCGGCGGTGTCGCCAATCTCACCGGACTGCCAAGCGGTCACGTGTCGTTGGCCCTCGTGGCGCTTGCCATCGGTATTGTGGTTCTGATCAGCTCGTTAACCGGTCTGATGCGCGGCATCCGGATTCTATCGGTCACCAATGCCTGGTTTTTCTTCATCTTTGTGGGGTTCATCATCCTGTTCGGGCCAACCGCTGACATGTTCGCCCAAGGCACGCAGGCCATTCTCGGATATGGCGCAGAGTTTCTTGATCGCTCGTTGATGATCGGCGTCGCCAGCGGCGATGGCGAGTGGGCGAAAAGCTGGACGACCTTCTACTTTGCCAATTGGCTCGCCTGGGCGCCCGTCACGGCGATGTTTCTGGGGCGCATCGCGCGCGGCTATACGGTCCGGGCGTTTGTTTTGGTGAACCTGGTTCTGCCCGCCTTGTTCTCGATGATCTGGATGAGCGCATTCGGCGTGTTCGCTATGGAGACAGATCTCGGTCAGGCCGGTCTTCTCAAAGAGACGTTGGACGCGACGGGTCCGGAATCGGTCCTCTTCCGCGCGCTCGAAGAATTGCCGCTCAGCGGGCTGATGATCCCGGTGCTCCTGCTGCTCTCTTTCATTTCCTATGTGACCGCGGCTGACAGCAACACCGAAGCGATCTCGCAAATCTGCAAGACGCACACGCACCAGATGACAGAATCCGATGAAACCGAGCCAAGCGCACCGCGTTTGAAGATCGCCTGGGTGATCCTGCTCTGTCTGATGGCGTGGATCATGGTCGCCTTTAGCGGCATTGATGGGGTGCGCATGTTATCCAATGTCGGAGGACTGCCGGCGCTGTTCATCGTGCTTGGCCTACAAGTCTGTCTGTTGCGGATGATGTTTCAGGCGAGCGCCCTCAACCTGCGCAGCGTTCAAGCAGCTTAAGCGTCCGTCAGCGTTTTCAGTTCGGTCGCAATCCCTGTCAGACTTTCTCGGATCCGCTTTAGCCCGCCGCCGCGTCCATTGTGCACAACGAGCTGCTTCCAGGGCAGCTCGCCTTCTTCCGGACTGCGGACCACCAAATGTCCGGACCGCGGAAGCGCATTGGTCAGCAAGGTGTCGGACAGTTTGAAGCCCGCCTGGTCATCGAATGTGCCGTTGCGGGCATCGGCTTCGAAGTCAGACTGTTCAGATCGTCCGACGGTGTTGAACAGAACCGAAAGCTCCGGGCGTTTTTCATCGCTGATCTGCTCCTGCATCACCTGATTGAGCAATTTCACGCCGCGTAGGGAATAGACGTCCGGATGCATCGGGGTCAGAACGCGGTCTGCAGCTTCCAGAGCGCAGCGCGTCAAAAAGGTTGCGTTGGGATTGGTATCAAACACGATCAGGTCATACTCGCTGCGATAATAATCGATCATGCGCCGGAAGTTTGCGCCGACCACAGCGAGCGATTCCGGGCTCGGCGCGAACGCATATTTGGAGATCTCAAACTGACCTGAGATCAAATCGAAGCGTCCGCCTGGGGCATTGTCACCCTCGAGCAGATTGTGCGCGATCACTTCGCGATCGACCGGCTCAAACACATCGGTGCTGATTGTCGACCAATTCTCTGATGGAGAAATCGTATCATAGGCGTGCAAACGCGAGCGCTCAAACAGCGAGATGACCGACCGATCCCGCGCAGAACTCGCATCGGCGTGTTCCATATCGAAAAAGGTTTGCGTGAGATTGTATTGCGGGTCGAGATCGATCAGGAGCGTGCGACCGCCAAGCGCGGCTTGCCAAGTGCCGAAGACCTGACTGGCGACCGTGGTTTTGCCCACCCCGCCTTTGAGATTCATCACCGAAATCACCGGGCAGCGGCGCTCATAGCGTTTCTTGACCGCCTCCACCAGACGCCCCAGCGCTCCGTCATCGCCGAGCGAATCCGTCAATTGATCCGCGAGGGCAATTTTGAACTGTTTTGACAGGCGCGCATTGTCGGCGCGGATCGGAAACAGCTGCAGACCTCGGTCAATCGCCCGATCCAGTTGTGCCTGCACCGCTTTTGAGCGGATCGAAGAGGCCGACACCAGAACCACCATACCGAAGGCATCATCGATCGCAGCTTTGACGGAATCCGGGTCGACATCCTTGCTGCCCGCCGGTGTATACCAGGTCGGGATCGATGCCCGACGCATGGCCTCATGAACCTGCAGGAGAGGGTCAACGTCTCGATGACCGTGAGCGATAAAAAGCTGCGACATATATATCTGTCCGACTGGGAGGTGTTTGTGTTTTGCTAGCCTGATTAGCCGAGATCGGCCACACTTTCATCCCTTATCAGCTATCGATAGCTTGATTGTGTCTGCTTGCCTGTGCATAAAGCGCGACCTTAAGGAGAAACCCATGACCTGGACGCCAAGCAGCTGGCGCGCACGCCCGGCAAAGCACATTCCGGAAGACTATCCGGATCTTGACCATCTTTACGATGTCGAGACGCGCTTGGCAGCGTTTCC
Source organism: Pseudomonadota bacterium (assembly GCA_038527765.1). Taxonomy (GTDB): domain Bacteria; phylum Pseudomonadota; class Alphaproteobacteria; order Caulobacterales; family Hyphomonadaceae; genus Henriciella. The sequence goes on along the minus strand of JBCBFK010000005.1, from coordinate 217,766 downwards.
GCCCTTGGTCTTTGCCGGCGAAGTTCGCACGCTGAAAGAGCGCTTGGCGAGCGTTGCGGCGGGCGACGCCTTCCTGCTTCAGGGCGGCGATTGTGCCGAGAGCTTTAAGGAGTTCAGCGCCGATAATATCCGCGATACGTTACGGGTTATGCTCCAAATGGCGGTCGTGCTGACCTATGCGGCCTCGAAGCCAGTGGTCAAAGTTGGTCGTCTTGCCGGTCAGTTCGGCAAGCCGCGCTCTTCACCGATTGAAGCGATTGATGGCGTGACGCTGCCCTCGTATCGGGGGGATAATATCAATGGCATGGACTTTACCGAAGCGTCCCGCATGCCGGATCCAGAGCGCCTGATCAAAGCCTATTCGCAATCGGCCTCGACCCTGAACCTGGTACGGGCGTTCACGCGCGGTGGCTATGCCGACCTCGCGAATGTCCATCAATGGATGCTTGGCTTTGTCGATCGCTCACCGCTCGGCGAGCAGTATCGGGCGATGGCGGACAAGATTTCCGACGCGCTGGAATTCATGAAAGCCTGCGGCGTGACCTCACAAAGCGTCCCGCAAATGGCGCAGGTCGAGGTCTATACCTCGCATGAGGCGCTATTGCTCGGGTATGAAGAGGCGATGACGCGGATCGATTCCACGTCTGGCGACTGGTACGACACATCCGCGCACATGCTCTGGATTGGGCATCGCACCCGGCAAGTCGACCATGCGCATGTCGAGTTCTGTAAGGGCGTGAAAAACCCGATCGGCATGAAATGCGGGCCAGGACTCGAGCCAGATGAGCTGTTGCGGATTATAGAAACGCTGAACCCGGATGATGAACCGGGCCGGATCACGCTGATTTCGCGCTTTGGCGCCGATGGCGTCGAAGCAGGGCTGACGCCGCTCGCGCGCGCTGTAAAGTCCAGCGGCCGTACCGTCGTTTGGTCTTGTGACCCGATGCATGGCAACACGCTGAAAACCGAATCCGGTTTCAAAACGCGGCCCGTAGACCGCATTTTGACGGAAGTGCGTAACTTCATCGATGTGCTCAATGCAGAGGACTGTGTCCCAGGCGGCGTTCATTTCGAAATGACCGGCCAGGATGTCACCGAATGTATCGGCGGCGCGCAGGCAATCTCGGAAGCCGACCTGTCATCCAGATACCACACTCATTGCGATCCTCGTTTAAATGGCGAACAAGCCCTTGAACTTGCCTTCCTAATCGCAGAGAAGCTCCTGGAGATTAAGGACGCCTCCCCCATGCCATCACGTGTAGCCGGATAATCAGGACGTTTAACCATGACCCAGCGGGCATGGCCCGCCTGGGCGCGGGCCTCTGAAATTCTAGACCTTTTGCGGCTGTCAGGGCCGATCGCGATCTCACGTCTATCGTGGATGCTGATGGGCCTGACGGATGCGATCGTGCTCGGCCAGGTGAAAGGTCAGGAGCACGAGCTCGCCTTCATTTTGAATTCATGGCTTCCGATTGGCATTACGCTCGGCTTCGGCATGGGCATTCTGCTCGGGGTGCAGGTGCTGACCTCCGAAATGGTCGGGCGCGGCGAGGAGCATCTCTCTGGGAGGATTTTCCGGCGTGGCATGGCCTGGGCCATCGGCCTCGGCCTGCTGGTCACGGCCATCGTGTTTCTCATCGCCGAGCCCTTGTTCAATTTGCTCTTCGTCGAGATCAATCCGAATGACGATATCAGCGCGCTGATGACGCCGCAGGAGTTTGCCTCCGAAACCGCTCTGATCACGCAAATTCTGTCACTCAGCCTCCTCGGCTTCATGATATCGACGGTCTGTAGCTATTATCTAGAAGCCCTGCGGCGCCCGCTGATTGTGACCATCACATCCTATTTGGGTGTCGGCGTGAACGTGGTGATCGACTTGGCTTTGGTCCTCGGCTGGTGGGGCATGCCGCAAATGGGCGGCGAGGGCGTCGCCTGGGCGACGGTCGGGTCTCGTTGGGCCATCACCCTTGCGCTGATTGGTTTCGTCCTTTGGCTGACGCCCGCGCTGAAACCGTCCGAACCGGCCCCCGGCGATGAAGCCAACCGCCAGATCAAGGTCGGCGGCGGCACGGCCATCTCCAATGTCGCCGAGTGGGGCGGGTTTAACCTGACCTATACGATCGCGGCCTTTATCAGCGTCGCGGCGAACGCCGTGTATGGCTATTCGGTCCAGGTCATGGGCTTTTGCTTCATGTTTTTCCTCGGGATTGGCACGGCCACCAGTGTCCGCGTCGCCGAGCATTATGGCCGCGGTGATCTGCAAGGTGTCAAAGATGCCTCCCGACTTGGGGTCGCAGCAACCTTTGTCCTGGGCGTGTTTCTGTCCGTCCTGATCTATATCTTTAAAGATCAAACGGCATTGCTGCTGGTCAACTCAGAAGCGAGCATTGATGGCACCATGCTGGCTGTCGCGATTTCCAGCCTGCTCATCTACGCCGCGCTGGCGACAACATTTGATGGCTTACAGGCGACCGCGTCTATGGCGCTTCGGGCGCAAGGCATTGTCTGGTTGCCGTCGGCCATCCATCTGGCCTCTTTCTTCCTGCTGATGATCCCGCTTTGTTACTTCATGGGGGTGAGTCTCGGGCGCGGCGCGCAGGGCATGATGGAAGCAATCACGATCACGCTGCTGGTGGCCGGCGCTCTGCAATGGAGTCTGCTGGAATGGAAAACGGCGCGCCGCGAAGTGCAGCACGCCGTTTAGTTAGGATCGCTTTCGCGAGTGACCTTAGATGTCTTTCAGAGCAGACGCTGGTCTGAAAGCTGCAGAGGTTTTCTCTTTGATCTTGATGGTCTCGCCAGTCGCTGGGTTGCGACCCTCACGCGCGCCGCGAGTTTTCGCGACGAATGTTCCGAAACCAGCAATTGCAACTGAGTCACGGCTCTTCACCGCGCCAGCGATTGAATCAAAGACAGCGTCCACGGCACGGCCAGCTTCGGCCTGAGACATGTCTGCTGCTTCTGCAACGGCTTTGGTCAGTTCACCCTTGTTCATTGGGTTCTCCCTTAGTTCAACGGCGGAAGTTGCCGTTGGGGGCATTGTTCATGATTCGAAATGGTCGTGAATCCCGAAAAGCCAATAAATACGGGCGATTCAGCCTTATTTTGCCAGAATCCACCCTTCTTCAGTGGTAATTTTGTGAATTTCTCTACCAGAAAGCGAATCCGGGGGACCGAACGCATCGGCGAGTTTTCCGCTCGAATCGAGTGATTCCAGGTGTTCCGAGAGGGTTCTGACCTGCGCTTCATCGAGAATTTCACCCGGATTTGGTGTGACGGAGACCGTGCTGGGATAGATTTCAGCCAGCACGCAGCTGGTATTTTCGAGGGTTTCGGGCGTGAAGGCTTCAAACCCAGTTTCGAAGGGCCAGATCTGGGTGTCCGGAATTTCATCCCGTAAAAAAGCCACCGTTGGGATGCCGAGCATGGCCTGAGAGCCGACCGATCCAGCACCTAGAAGTTGCCAAACCGACTTCGGGTGCGCCGAAAAATTCGCTTTGATCCAGGCCTCACACAGGCGGTGCTCCGGGAGCGAATCCGTTTGGCTAAAATCACCCTTTTTCATTGCCAGGGTTGAGACCACGTCCTTTTTCGGGGCGCCCCAAAACGGGTGAGGGCCTTTTGAGATGGCATAGTTCAACCCTGCGGCGAGGGCGAAGCGCGCGTTTGAATTGTCAGCTCGCTCTTTCACCTTCGAGCCGAGATGCGCATACATCGCCGCCCAGGGGGCGTGCGCATGTGTGTCCAATCCGATTGCGTCGGCTGTACCTGCTGGATACCCGAGTGCGAAATCAAAGCCGATCAGCAGCTTGTCGCCGCGCCCAATCAGTTTGTTCGCTATGTCGGCAATGAACGTGCGGGCGTCGAGTCGGGTGCGCGGATTAACGCTTGTAAACTGAAATTTTAGCCGCGCATTCCGGGCGCGCACGCCGACCCAAATCGAGTTCGCCCCGGTGCTTGGCTTCGCCGAAGCGGACCAGTCGACGATAATGTAAGCGTCAAACAGTCGGGCCATCGGTTAAAATCGAATTTGAGCAATGGGCTCAAGCGCGGCACAAATGATTTCGGTTTCTGCATGTTTGGCTTTGGTTGAATCCAGGCCAATCTCGCGAAACTCCTGCAATTGCACCAGCTCTGCCTCCAGACGTGCGCGTCGGGTCTCGCTCATCAGCTCATTTTCGGTCAATTCCTTACTGATCTGATCATATTCATCCCAGTTTTCCAGCAGCGCGACGAGCGGCACAGTCTCCTCTAGAAAGTGCGTGTGAATGGTCCGGCGCAGCTCAATATCGTGGATTTCGAACAAGCGCTCGCGATTGCGTTCATAGATCCGCGTTTCGTCCAAGGCGGTCCGAAACAGGCGTTTAGAGACGCTGCCCCAGCGCTCTCCCATTTCCATGGACGCGAACGCCCGGTCCAGGACCCGATCAACCGAGCTCAGAATCTCGCCAAAAAACCGTGCTGCATCGCGCTCTCGCCGTTTGCGACCGAGCTTTTCCTGAACAAGCTCGGCCACCATGGCGCCTCCCGTGGCCAGTAAGGCCCCGATAATCACCGCCAGCAATGTGTCGAGATTGTCGATATAATCGAAAACGGATTGGCGCATGGCGGATCTAGGCTAGCTCAGCTTGACCAGCATTTTCCCCGTGTTTTGGCCTGAAAACAAACCCATAAACGCGTTTGGGGCATTCTCGATGCCTTCCATAACGGTCTCTTCGAACTTCATCTGACCGCCTTTGATCCAGGTCACCATGTCGCGCTGGAAGTCGGGCAGCATGTCGGCATGGGTCGAGACGATAAAGCCACGGATCTGCAGCTGCTTGCCAACGATTTGGATGACATTGTTCGGGCCTGGGCGGGGCTCGGTATCATTATATTGCGAGATCATGCCGCAAATCGCCATCCGCGCGAAGGGACGGGCACATTCGATTGCCGCCTGGAAATGGTCGCCGCCAACATTGTCAAAATAGACATCGATGCCTTTTGGCGCAGCGGCGCGAAGCGCTGCCAGCAAGCCATTATAATCCCCGGCAGCGCGATAATCGACGCACTCATCCGCGCCGAGCGATTTTACCAGGGCGCACTTTTCAGCGCCGCCCGCGGAACCAATCACGGTGCAGCCTTTAATCTTGGCGATCTGAACCACCGCAGAACCGACAGCGCCGGCGGCGCCGCTAACGAAGACCGTGTCGCCTTCTTTCAGCTCAGCCACCCGCAAGATACCAGCATAGGCTGTGAGGCCCGGCATTCCGGCGATGCCGAGAAAGGCACTGTCGGGCAGTCCGGTATCGCCCGGCAGCTTCTGCGCCATCACCATTTCCGGTGCGGCGGTCCAGGCATCGCGCCATCCGGCCATGGACTGTACCAGATCCCCTTCTGCATAGTCGGGGTGATTGGAGGCCGTCACGCGCCCGACAGCGCCGCCTTGCAGAACCTCACCAATCTGGAAGGGCGGCACATAGCTTTCGCGATCATACATCCGACCGCGCATATATGGGTCCACCGACATCCACGTATTGCGAACCTGGATTTGACCGGCCTCGGGTGCCGGTGCGTCGCTGGAGACGATGGCGAAATCATCTGTTTGGGGTTCCCCCACAGGGCGTTTGGCGAGGGTCCAGTCTTTCGATGCGAGCGTGGTCATGAGGGGTCCTTCCTGTCTTTTCTGTAGTGCTATGTGGCCGATCCTGAGCCGGAAGCAAAGAGGCCTTGTAAGATTTCGCAATGCCTTTTGATGGCGCAGGCAGACATGTTCAGTTGCAACCGACGGGCACAAAATGCGATGAGGCGGCTGAAGAGTGGAGTAGGTTATGTCAACTCTAGCGACTGGGCTGATCGGCGTCGGCGTCTTCGGCGGCTATCATGCGGGCAAGATTGCCGCCTCAGATCATACAAACTTTGTTGGCGTGTTTGACCCAGATCAAGCGCGTGCATCGGTGTTCGCCGACGCGCGAGGCGTGCCATCCTTTCCAACACGAGACGCCCTTTTGGAAGCTTGTGATGCGGTCATCGTGGCGTGCCCAGCAACTTATCACGAAGACATTGTTCGCGCCGCGCTGGACGCAGGCTGTCATGTGCTGGTGGAGAAGCCCTTGGCACTGACCGGACATGCAGCGGATCAACTTGCCGCGCTTGCGGATGAAAAAGGTCTCGTCTTGCAAGTGGGCCATCAGGAACGGTTTGTGCTGGAAGCGATGGGCTTGTTCGAGATCCCGGAAACACCGACCCGGATCGAAGCCTGGCGTATGGGACCGCCAGCGCCGGATGGTCGGGCTGGCGATGTGTCAGTGATCTGGGATCTGATGACCCATGATCTTGATATGGTTGGCAAGCTGATGGGCCCGGCCCTCAGTGTTGAAGCGACCGGGCGCAGCGCCCATACACAGCATATTGATGAAGCCACTGCGTCTCTCAAATTTGCCGTCGGCTCTGCTGAAGTCACTGCCAGCCGTTGCCACTCAGAACGCGATCGCCGCATGGTGCTGACGTATCCGTCTGGCGCAATCGCCATCAATTTTCTCAGTCGCGAGATTGAAAACACCACGCCTTTTCAGGTCAGAGTGGATGTCTCTGATCGGTTGCCTGATCCGCTGCAAGCGGCGGATGAGGCCTTCTTTGCAAGTGCGCTTGGGGCGCGCCCTTGTGTCATCCCGGGGCGCGAAGCCGCCCTCGCTGTTCACATGGCCGAACAAGCAGAGCTGTCGGCCCTTCATACGATAGGAGCCTGAGCTATGGCTTATTCTGATACCCAAGCGTCCGTATTGATCGATCTGCCCGCGGATGCCCCGATCCAGCTGTTTGATCTTAAGACCCAGCAGGCGCTCATCCGTCCGGCCCTCGAACAGCGTTGGATTGATATTCTTGATCATGGTCGCTTTATCGGCGGACCAGAAGTGACCGAATGTGAAGCGAAACTCGCTGAGTTTACCGGCGCTGCAGATGCGGTGGCCGTTGGCTCTGGCACCCAGGCCCTGGTCATGCCGCTGCTCGCCATGGGCATTGCCGAAGGCGATGCGGTCTTCATCCCGGGCTTTACCTACAACGCAACAGCAAATGCCGTTCTTCTGTCAGGTGGGTATCCGGTCATCGTCGATATCGATCCGGACACATTCAATATGGATCCAGCTGACCTGGTCCGCAAAATCGATGCGGTCAAAGCCGAGGGCAAACTGACCCCGCGCGCGATTATGCCGGTCGACTTATATGGACTGCCCGCCGATTATTCCGCGATCCAGGCGGTAGCTGACGCGCACGGCCTGCGGGTCATCGCAGATGGTGCACAAGCTTTTGGCGGCAAGGACAATGGGCGCTGGATCGGCAATATCGCTGAGATCACGGCGACCAGTTTCTACCCGACCAAGACCCTGGGCGGCTATGGCGATGGCGGCGCGATCCTCTGTCAGGACAAGGATTTCGCTGAGCGCATGCGCTCGATCCGTTGGCATGGCACCGGCGACAATCGTAAAGAATCTATTCGGGTTGGCATCAATGGCCGCTGCGATTCCATTCAGTGTGCGGTGGTGCTGGAAAAACTCACCCTGTTTGACGCTGAACGGGAGCGTCGTATCGCCGCCGCGGCGCTCTATACCGAACGCCTGGAAGGGATGGTCGGCTTGCAGACGTCGCTGGAAGGCCAGGAGAATGGCTACGGATTGTTCACGGTCCGCGTGCCGAACCGGACGGAGGTCCGCGCTAAGCTTTCAGATGCGGGTATCCCGAGCGGCATCTATTACGATATGGCGATCCATCAGATGCCTGCGTTTGCGCATCTTGCCGAGCCAGGTAGCCTTCCTGTGTGCGAAGCAGCGGCTGAAGAGTCTTTGAGCTTGCCGATGCACCCCTATCTGTCGGCCGAGCAAGTGCACAAAGTTTGCGACGTGCTCATCGAGGCGGTTCAGGCTTAGGATCAGGCTTCCTGAATCAGTTCAACGCCTTGATTGCGCACATTGCCGACCGCAGGGTGGACGGCCCAGGCGTGCATGGAATCGCTTGGAAACGGCTCAAACAGGTCTTCCACATCCCGCGATGAGGTATCGAGCCAGCGATCATACTGGCTTGGGTCCAGGATGACCGGCATGCGCGTGTGTAAGCCGGCCATTAGGTCATTCGGGGTCGTGGTCAGGATGGTGAAACTGTCAATCTCTGACCCATCAATGGTGGCGCGATCCCAAAGGCCGGCAAAACAAAACCAGCGCCGATTGCGCAGACCAATCGCAAAGGGTGTTTTCTTGCCCTTTGGCCCCGTCCATTCGTAAAATCCACTGACCGGGATCAGGCAGCGTTTGTGCCGGAAGGCCCCGCGAAACGTATTCGACGTCGCCACGCCCTCGCTGCGCGCATTAAACGTGGAGAACTTTTTCTCGCTGAGAGGTTTGCGCCACCAGCTTGGCACGAGCCCCCACATTGCGGGCGCAAGATGACGCGCGCCTTGTGGAACCGGCTCATCTTCGGTTGCGATCCGAACGATTGGCGCGATCTGTGTCGGGGCAATATTATAGGCGGGTTCCGGGGGATCGATGCCAGCATATTCAAACAGATTGAGATAGGAATGATACTCTTCCCAACTCACTTCATGCCTGAAAAATCGTCCGCACATCGATGTCCCCAAACTTGCTTACTCGTCACCACCTTACCCTCAACCTGAGCGAAGTCGAAGGGCGGAGTATCTCTCTAGTCGATGCTGACCACTCGGTTCGGGTTTAAGATTCCGTCTGGATCCAAAGCGGTCTTGATCGCTTTCATTGTCGCTGTCGCGGCCGCGGGACGAAGGATTTCCAATTCATCGCGTTTCAGGCGGCCGACCCCGTGTTCTGCGCTGATCGATCCGCCAAAGGCCATGGCCTGTTTGTGCACGATCGCTGTGATCTCAGCGGCCACATTGCCAAGGATAGGGACGGCTGCGTCTTTGGGCTCACACGCCGAATAATGCAGGTTGCCATCTCCGACATGTCCGAATGCGACGATTTCTGCATTCGGGGAGAGGCCGAGAATTTTGGCTTTCGTCGCGGTGAGAAAGCTTGGAATCTGCGAAATCGGAACCGAGACATCATGATTGATCGAGGTGCCATAAACCCGTTTTGACAGCGGAATGCTCTCGCGAATGGTCCAGAAGCGTTTGGCCTGAGTCAGAGACTCTGCGATGATCGCGTCTTCGGCGAGGCCCTGTTCGATCCCCGATTCAAGCGCCGTTTCCATCAGTTCGCGCGCATGGTGTTCCTTCGCCATGGAGATTTCGCACAGCACCCGCCAGGGCCAATCCGATGGGTTCGGATCTTGCACCTCAGGCATTTCCGACCGCACCATCTCAATCGCATTGGTCGGGATGATCTCGAAACTGGTGACCGTATCGCCCGCATGGTCGCGGACCAGCGCGAGCAAGGCGACGACATCTTCGGCGCTCTTACAACTGATCCAGGCCGAGCTGCGCGCAACCTTCGGAAACAGTTTCAGTGTCGCGGCTGTAATAATGCCGAGCGTGCCCTCGGCCCCCGCGAACAGATGCTTCAGGTCATAGCCCGTATTGTTCTTGCGCAAGCCAGACAGGCCGTCCCAAATTTCCCCGGTCGGCAGCACCACTTCCAGCCCGAGGATCAGGTCCCGCATCATGCCATAGCGCAGCACAGCAACACCGCCTGCATTGGTCGAGATCAGGCCGCCAATCGTGGCCGTGCCTTCTGAGCCAAGCGAGAGCGGAAACAGGCGATTGGCGTCATCGGCCGCATCCTGGGCGAAGACCAGAGGCGCGCCAGCCTCGATGACGAGGGAATTGTTGAACGGATCAACAGTCCGGATCGCCTGCATGCGGCGCAGTGAGAGTGTGATCTCGCCATGCGGTGTGCCGGCATCAACCAGGCCGGTATTGCCGCCCTGCGGAGTGATCGCGATGTGATGCTGCCGGCACAGTTTGACGAGGTCCGCAACCTCCTGTGTCGAGGCTGGCAGCGCTAGGAAGGGCGTGTGACCGGTAAACGTCCCGCGCCACGGCGTCGCCACCTCTTCGAGGCTTTCGGCATCCATCCGCCACCCCTTGTCGCCAAGGAGGGCTTTCGCATTGGTGAGAAAATCAGTCGGTAGATCCATTTTAGGATCATACGATCATTTCGCCGCGCGCGTAAGGCGGTCATTTATCCCTTCGCCGATCCCCTCGCTTGGGATCGGTGCGACTGCGATACGGTCATAGGTTTTATCCAGCTCGCGCAGCATGGCGAAGAGGTTGGACGCAGCTTCTTCGAGGCTGCTACGGACCGAAAGGTTCAAGGTCGCAGGCATCTCGCCAAATCCAAGCATTGCTTCACCCGGCTCGGCTTCACTGGCATTCAATCTGAGGCGTGCGCGCGGGGCGTAGTGACGAAGCAACTGGCCAGGCGATTGCGGCGCATCGGGATTGAGATCAGGACGGATCAGGCCAGGCCAGATCTCTTCAATCCAGGCCGGGTCGAGGCTGCCGGGCCGTAGCAACGCCGGACGCTCGCCACGCGCGTCGATGATCGTCGACTCAATGCCTGCCGCGCAGGTGCCACCTGCGAAGATCAAATCCAGCTTGTCGCCCATCTCTTCCATGACATGCTCGACTTTCGTCGGACTGATCTTGCCGCTCGGATTTGCCGACGGGGCGACCAGCGGGCCGCCAAATGTCTCAATCAAATTGATCGGGATGGCGTGCGCGGGGAGTCGGAGCGCAATGCTGTCCAAACCTGCGCGAGCAAGGTCACAGACGGTGCCGGTCGGCGCCACATCCACAACCAGGGTCAGGGGACCGGGCCAGTGCGTCTCGGCCAGCGCCACAGCTTCTGGTCGAAATACGCCTTCGCGTTGCGCCATGTCGAGATCTGAAACATGAGCGATGAGGGGATTGAAGCTTGGACGTCCTTTGGCCTCATAGACCCGCGCGACAGCTTCGCCATTCGCCGCGTCACACGCCAGCCCGTACACCGTCTCTGTCGGCAAGCCGATCAGTCCACCGGCCTGCAAAACACGCGCGGCGAGGGCGAGATTGTCCTCGCTGAGAGATAATATGCGCAGATCCATGTCGGGCTCTTATGAGCCAAATGGGCAAATCGCAACGCCTAAGAGCCGTCCCAACATGCTAGTTCAGACGCGAGGCTTCAACCACGACATCAACCGTGATGTCTTCCGAGACCCAATCGGCGCCGGGATCTGAGGATTGTCCAAGGTCGAGCGGCGTGCGTTGAAACACAGCCTGACCGGTCATTTCAGCCTGATCGCCATCCAAGTTGAGCGTGAATGGAAAGGGCGCGTCTACGGTCAGGTCTTTTAAGGTCAGACGCGCCGTGGAGGTGTAAGCCCCCTCGCCAGCGCTCTCAATGTCGAGGATCTCAACACTGGCGGTCGGGAAGGCAGAGGTATTGAACCATTCCGCCGATGGCAGGCTGTCTGTGTACAGTTTCTGGCTTGCCGTCGCGCTCACCGTCGACACCGTGACACGGACTTCGGCGTTTTGCAGCGCGTCCGGGTCAAACTGAATGGCCGCATCCCAATTGCTGAAACTGCCGCTGAACGCGTTGCCGTCGTGAATACCGGAAAAGCCAATCGAGGAGGTTTCCGCGTTGACCTGCCAGTTTGGTTCGAATGTGGCCGCAGCGGAGACTTGTGCCCCTGATCCACTCATCACGGACAAGGCGGGGCCTGCACCCGCGACCAGCACCAGAATGCCGAACGCGCTGCCAAAGGCGGTGACCGCGCCGCGGCTCGGTTTTGCGAACACGTTATCCGGTCCGAACAGGCCCGGCGCCATACGTTTGATAACGCCTTCTTCATCGCCGAACTCATGTTTGATCGCACCGGCGATATGAAGCACAATCAGCGCCACAGCGAGGAAGCCCAGCACCGAGTGCGCGCGGTTCGCGGCCCCTGCGCCCGTTTCGTTTTTCAAGCCTTCGACGAAAGGCACATCCGGCCAACTGATCAGGCCATAGAGCACGGTCGGGACGTCGAGCTTAATGCTGACCGAACTATATAGCCAACCGGTCAGTGGCAGTCCGATCATCAAGGCGTAAAACCCGACATGGACAAGGTGGCTGCCTGCCTTTTCCAGGCCGTTCATGTCATCGGGGAGCGCTGGTGGCGGATTCATTAACCGCCAGATGAGACGCGCCACCGTCAGCAGCAGGATCGTGATCCCGAGGGATTTGTGAAACTGATAAAAGGCATATTGTCCGGGAGCACCATCCGGCAGGTCGGTCATGTACCACCCGCCGAACAGCATTCCGACAATTGAGACTGCGATCAGCCAATGCAGCACGATGGCCACAGTGGTGTATCGCTCAGATGGCGCGCTCATTGACTATTCGTCCTGAAGGAATTCGCCTGAGAATTCGACGGTCACTTCGTCACCAATGTTCGGGATCGCGGTACCCATCCCAAACTCTGATCTCAGAACTGTTGTGCTGGCATCAAAGCCGATAACATCGCGGCCTTCGAACCAAGGCGGGTTGGCCACACCATTATACGAGACATCTAGCGTCACCGGCTGTGTCACGTCGAGCAGGGTGAGGTCGCCGGTCACGGTGCCAGACAGATCACCGGTTTTGGTCGCGCTGGTCGAGGTGAAAGTGATTTCCGGGAACGCATCTGCATTGAGCCAACGCTCATTGCGGGAAATGTCCTCATTCCAGGTTTCAAATCCGCTGTCCGCATGGCCAGCCTTGTAATCGCCGGGATAATTGGTTTCGACCGCCGCCGGGTTGATCGTAAACGTGATGCTTGAGCTTTCAGGCGCGGCTGGATCAAAATTCAGGTCCGCGTCAAAATCTGTAAAGCTGATGCGATACTGAGAGATTCCACCCCCATGTCCGACTTTGACGGTCATGAATGCATGCGTTTTTTCCAGAGAATAGGCCCCGGGCGCAACTTCGGCGAGCAATGGATGTATCTCTGCCTCCGCCTCTGCGGTTTCAACTGGCGGTGTTTCAGCATCCTCGATGGTCGGGGCATCAGAGGCGCCGCCGCAGGCGGTCAGCGCGAACGCGCCGATGCCTGCGGTCAGGTAAGTCTTGAGGGTCATGTCTTTGTGTCCTTCTCGCAAGTCACGCCAGAGGCGCGATTTGCTTTTATTCTTCAGCCTGCAGGAATTCGCCAGAAAACTCGATTTCTACCTCGTCTGAAATCACGGCAGCGAGTGAAGTCTGACCAAAATCAGAGCGTTTGATCGTCGTCGAGGCGGTGAAGCCGATAACGTCGCGCTGACCGAACCATGGCGGGTTCGCCACGCCGCCATAAGACACGTCCAAAGTCACCGGTTGAGTCACACCAAGGAAGGTGAGATCGCCAGAAACCGTACCCTCAAAATCACCCGTCTGTTCGACGCTGGTTGAGGTGAACGTGATGGTCGGGAATTCGCTGGCATTCATGAAACGCGCATCGGTGCCCAGCTCGGCTTCCCATTCCACTTTCTTTTCAGCGTTCGGGTAATTGGTGTTCAGAGCGGTTGGATTGATGCTAACCGACAGCTGGGAATTGGCCGGCGTTTCTGCGTCAAAGACCAGGTCAGCGTCGAATTCTGTAAAGTTCACCGTGTACCCTGAGATGCCATTATGCTGGACGGTCCATGTCAGAAAGGCATGGGTTTTTTCGAGCTCATAGAGACCTGAAGCAACGCCTTCGAGGGTTGGATTTGCATGAGCAGGAAGTGCCAGGGCGGCCAAGCTGGCCGCGATTGCAAGTTTACGCATTGGGAAACTCCGTTTTATGAATAGATTTGCACTGCGCCAAAAGGTAGCGTGGGATTTCTTCTTGGCCAGACGCAATGTACAAGAATGGGGATTATAACTCTTATGCCGGAGCCGCATGATCCATGGCCTACACCGCCCCCGTCACAGATATCGCTTTTGCCCTGACACATTTAGCCGGGCTGCCAAAGTTTGAAGGTCACCCTGCATTTGAGAATTATGACCCGGATCTGATCGACCCGATTCTCGATGAAGCGGGAAAGCTGGCGCGTGACGTGCTCGCCCCGCTCAATCAAACGGGTGACAAGGCTGGCTCCAAACTGACCGAAACAGGCGTGCAGGCCGCGCCCGGGTTTGCGGACGCCTATGCCGCATTTCGGGATGGCGGCTGGATGGGGCTCTCTGCCCCTGAAGAATGGGGCGGGCAAGGGTTGCCAAAGGTCCTCGGACTTGCCGTCATGGAGATGTTCCATAGCGCTAACATGGCGTTCGGCTTGTGCCCCATGCTAAGTTTTGGCGCGATCGAAGCGCTCCTGGCCCACGGTACGGAGGAACAAAAGGCCTTGTACCTGCCAAAGCTCGTCAGCGCCGAATGGACCGGCACAATGAACCTGACCGAGCCCCAGGCCGGGTCCGATGTCGGCGCCCTGAAAACCAAGGCAGTGCCAAATGGCGATGGCTCTTACGCCATTTCAGGCCAGAAAATCTACATCACCTGGGGCGACCATGATGTCGCCGATAACATCATCCACCTCGTCCTGGCCCGTCTGCCAGACGCGCCTGAAGGCTCGCGTGGTGTATCTCTGTTCATCGTGCCCAAGCGGATCGTCAATGCCGATGGCAGCCTTGGCGAAGAGAATGGCGTCAAGTGTATCGGGCTTGAAGAAAAAGTCGGCATCCACGCCTCCCCGACCTGCGTCATGGAATATGACAATGCGACCGGCTGGCTGATTGGCGTCGAGAATAAGGGTCTGGCCTGCATGTTCACAATGATGAACTCAGCCCGTTTGAATGTCGGCCTCGAAGGGGTGGGCGTTGGCGAAGCCGCCTGGCAGGCCGCTTTCGACTATGCGCAGGAGCGCAAACAGGGCAAAGCCGAAGGCGTTTCTGGCGCCGCGCCGATCCTGCACCACGCCGATGTCCGCCGTATGCTGACCACCATGCGCGCCAAAGTCATGGCCGCGCGCGCGATCTGCTACGCGACGGGGGTCGCGGCCGACCTTGCCGAAGTGGGCCAAACGCCAGAGGAGCGCGAGCAGGCCAAGCTGCGCGAAGAATTGCTCACCCCGATTGCCAAAGCCTGGTCGACCGATATGGGCGTCGAAGTGGCGAGTCTTGGTGTGCAAGTGCATGGCGGCATGGGGTTCATGAACGAAACCCTCGCCGCGCAGCTCTATCGCGATGCTCGCATCGCCCCGATCTATGAAGGAACGAACGGCATCCAGGCGATCGATCTGGCCGGGCGGAAACTCTCCATGGCCGACGGCGCAGCGATGGATGCGATGATCGCCGAGATCGACGAGACCGCCCGAATGGCGCGCGACACGAATGATCCGAACCTGGTGCAGGTCGCCGATCGACTGGTTGCGGCCAATGCCGCGCTGTCGGAGGCCACGGTGTGGATGAAGCAGACCATGCGGGAGAACCGCGAGGTCGCGCTTGCCGGCGCCACGGCCTACCTCGCTTTGGCGGGGGATGTGATTGGCGGGCATTTCCTGACCAAAGGCGCGGTCGAAGCCCGCACGGAAAGCGGCCAGATCCGCGGGCGAATGACCGCCTTGGCAGGCTTTTTTGCTGAAACCTCGCTCGCCGCAGCTCCCGGCGCTGTCTCGGGCATCACGCATGGCGGTCAAGCCATGCTCGCTGAAAGCGACGCCTTGTTCGGGGTCGGATGACCGACCCTCTGGAGATCCGTCCGTTTCAGGCCAAAGACCGGACGGGTGTCATTGCGCTCTGGGACCTCGTATTCCCCGGAGAAACCGGTCGGCGCGATTCAGGCGCGACAATCGATCTGAAGCAAACCGTACAATCGGATCTGTTCTTCGTGGCGGTGTCTGGCGACCGCTTGATTGGGACGGTCTTGGCCGGGTTTGATGGCGTGCGCGGCTGGGTGCATCGCTTGGCGGTACATGAAGACCATCGCCGCCAAGGCATCGCTGCGCAGCTCATGGCGCGGGCCGAAGCTGGTTTGAAAGCCTTAGGCTGCCCGAAGCTCAACCTGCAAGTTCGCGGGTCGAACGAGCACGTGGTCCAATTCTACAAGGCGCTCGGCTATGACGTGGAAGACCGGATCAGCCTCGGCAAACCCTTACCCTGAGCGGCTCCAATGGTCTCAAAACGCCTTCCGCACTTGTACCTGCCAGCTACGCGGACGTCCTGGAATCTGGCCGTAGCTGAGCAAATCATCGCTCGTGGCTGAGGTCACGTAAATCTCGTCGGTGAGGTTCTGGCCGATCACGGAGACAACCCAACCGGACATGCTTGTCAGAGAGACGCTACCCGACAGCAATCCATAGCTTTCAACGGCGAACAGACCTCCATCGAAGGCGAAAATCGAATTGTCCTCAAATTCGCTGCGCCAGGACCAGTTGAGGGTTGCCGCCGCGGTGAGCGTGTCATTGATCCGCCGCTCATATTGACCGCCGAGAACATAGCTAAACTCTGCCGCAAAGCCGCGCGGCCGTCCTTCAGTGGGCGAGATCACAATTGGGTCGCCGGGATCGCCCGCAACAAAGCCAATCAAAGCGCTTGTCTCGACAAATTCCGACTCCACGATTTCGGTATCGAGCTAGGTGGCCGCCGCTTGAAGCGTTAAACCCTCTAAGCTCGGCGGGGACCATAAGACCTCTAGGTCCGCCCCGAAATGATCGGCGTCTCCGAGATTGCCGAGCCCTGTGACGACGCCGAACACATCATCCACCACGGTCTCAAAGCCTTGGAAGTCTTGATAATCATAATAGAACAGGGCGCCATTGATCCGCAGACCTGACGCGGGCAAATCCACTTTCGCTCCGGCCTCAAACGCCCAGACGGTCTCCTCTTCATACGGGTCGAGTTCGTCCTCTGAGAGGGCAAAGCCACCAAAAAACCCGCCAGACTTAAACCCGCGAACCACCTTGCCATAGAGCAGAGCGTTCTCATGCAGCTGATAGTCCAGGCCAATGTGACCGGAGAGCTGATCGCCGAGGCTATAATCGATGGATCTTGGACCAAGGAAGAGATCGCCCGGAGTGTCGACCAGGATCTGAAACGGATCGCTTTCCCCGATCGCTCGGAAATTGATCAAACGACGCTCTTCGTCTGTGTAGCGCAGCGACCCGTTCACACTGAGCTGTTCCGTCAGGGCGTATTGCCCCTCGACAAAGACGGCCCAATGACGGTCCTCCTGCACGAACACCCGTCGGCCAATTGAGGGTAGAACGAGGACATTGTCAGAGAGATCGGCGAGGCGGTCTTCGTCAATGTCGGTTTGCGCATAGTTTAGCCCAACCTGCCAGGTGAAGGGCCCCTCTGAGGCGCTGGCAAGGCGCAGGTCCTGGCTGAAGGTTTCAAACACAAAGGACGTGTCCTCATTGAACAGAGCCAGGGGCGAGCTGTCATAATCGAACACCTAACGCCCATCATAGTCTTGGAAGGACGTGACCGCGTGCAGCATCGCTGAGCCAAGATCGTAGTCAACGTACAGCGCGGAATTCACCCATTCATTGTCGAGCCGATTGATCGGTTCAGACAGCACTCGCTCGCCGCGCGCATCCTGGGAGTTGGGAAAAAACCCCAGATCATCGCCATCGGTGAGGACAGCATTGGTGATATTGTACCAGGTGACACACGTCTCTGGATCAGGTGTCCCCGCGAGCGCCGCAGCGCACGGGCCTCCTGTCGCCAAATCGAAGGGGGCCAAAGAGCGCATCAGCGTCGTTTCTGACTGGTCTTGACCAAAGCCAAGCTTAAACCGGAGGGACAGTGCATCGCTCGGCGCCAGTAAGAGCTGAGCGCGCACGGCAAAGACATCGCGGTCACCATGTTGATCATCTTCCGGGATGACCAAACTGTCTTGCCAGCCGCCCCCGAACGCTGTGGTTGCAGCGATGCGAAAGGCAGCGCGATCTCCGAGCGGACCGCCCAGCGCTGCGTCAATGCCGCCAGCGTCCCACCTTCCATATCGGCCTTCGACATATCCAGTCAGCGGGGCACCGAGTTCCGGCTTGGCGGGCACATAGCGGACCGCGCCACCGGTCGTGTTGCGTCCATAAAGTCCACCTTGCGGACCTTTGAGAACCTCTATCTGGTCCAGATCAAACAAACTGAGGCCCGCCAGCACATTTGAGCCAAGATAGACCTCATCATCAAAGACGGAGGCGGGCGGCGTGTTGTTGGAGTTCACATCAGAGAGCGCAACGCCCCGGATCACCCATGCCGGCTGACCTGCTCCGCGATCGTCAAACAGTTCGACACCTGGAACATACTGCGTCACGTTTTGCAAACTGCGCGCGCCGCGAGCGCTTAAGTCTTCAGCTGAAAAGACCGCGACCACGATCGGCACATCTTGTGCGTCTTCTTGCCGGTTCTGCGCGGTCACGATGATCGGGTCCAGCAGGACACTGGGCATCGTGTCGTCGAACGTTAAACCCGTTTGATCCTGCGCGAGCGCAGGCAACCCCGCGATAAACAAACTCGCCGCCGCAATCGCCCATTCGCGTCTGCGCATTCCACCCTCCCATGCATTGGCGCGTTATCCGCGCTCTGATTGGAAGGGATAAGACGATTTTTGTCGTCAACCAGAGGGACAGCGCACCGATAACGCGTTGAATAAAAACGCGTTGTATTCTCGTCACGCAGCACGATGCGCTTATACTAAAAAAGATAAAGTGTCGTCTCAGCGCGCGAAAAAGATCGCAAACGCCTAAACAAAACGAGATGAATTTCAACTTAAGCGGGTTTTATGAAAACTTCGGCTTAGACTTACGCTTCGGACATACGAAAAAATGGCCGTTATGACGACGACCAGCGCGCAATTTTATCCGAAACGTCGGCGCGCATGCGCTCTTGGGGGCGGTCTGTGGCGGTGCCGAAATAGAAATAGCCGGCAATCCGCTCATCTTCGGTGAGCCCGAGGAGCGCATTGATACCGGGGCTGAACGCGATCCATTCGGTCAGCCAGCAGCCGGCCCATCCGCTGGCATTCGCGGCGAGGAGGAGATTGAAACAGACCGCGCCACAGGACAGTTCTTGTTCCCAAACCGGGGTCTTATGCGTCGGATCCGGGGAGGAGATGACCGCCACGACACTGGGCGCGCGGGTGAAGTAAGAGGCGGTATCGGCCAGCATGGCCTCTGTTGCCTCTGGGTTTTCGCGCCTCTGGATCTCAACCGCGGCAGCATTGAACCTCTCCCGGGCCTCGCCTTCGAACACTAAAAAACGCCAAGGTGACAGTCGGCGGTGATCCGGAACCCGGGTTGCAACCGTAAGCAGTTCATCAAGCTCAGACGAGCTCGGTCCAGGTGCGCCCAAGGCGCGTTTGCTGATAGAACGCCGCAAGCCAATCACTTGCCGGGCTTCAGCGCTGGGACGGGTTGGCAGCATAGGCGTGCCGAGCGGCGGAGCTGGAGGAAAAAGTGCAGTCATCCCTCGCACTTAGACATTGATTCCGGAATTACCAGTCGACTATTTTAGTGAACAGTGTTTACTTTTTGAACGCGCGTACTATTTCTCTTGGAAAGGTCCGAAAAGATGACTGCTACTGTTTCCTCCCCGGCCGAGCGCCGACGCCATAAAATACGCGCCCGCATTCTATCTGCGGCCGAACAAGTCTTTGCGCGAGAAGGCGCTGCGGGCTTGTCCATCCGCCGTTTGGCCGAGAATATCGATTACTCGCCGGCGGCGATTTACAAATATTTCAAGTCCAAGGACGAACTCGTCGATGAGTTGAAAGAGACGTTTTTCGAGCTGATCCTGGAAAACGTGCATCGCATCGCTGATCGCTCGACTCCCTTTGCGGAACGCTCGCGCGACTGCGTGGCGACGTATATTCGGATCGCAACGGAAAAACCGCATCATTATGCTGCCGCTTTTGCTGGGGAGTCGCCAGAGGGCGAAGGTCCGGTTGATGGCGAGCCTGGGTTTGGCGCGACCAAGAAAGGTCAAGCGTTCAACGTGCTCCGCGGCATGATCGCCGAAGGCGTTGAGAACGGTGTTTTCCGATCAGAGGTTGACCCCTCGCTCGCCGCTAAATCCTTGTGGGCGTCGATGCATGGTCTGACCATGATGATCGTTCACATCCCCAGTTTCCCGGCCCTCAAGGCCAATCAAAAAACGCTCTCACGCGAAGACTTTATTCTTTTTCACGCCGATCAACTGATCCGCGGATTGGAGGCACACCATGGGTGAGCAAATGCAAGACCACGCAATGACGACACGCACCTCTCGGCCAACCTTTGGCAGGGGCCTGATTTTCATATTGGTGATTTTAGGCGTTGGGGCTCTGCTTGGCTTCTTCGTCGTGTCGAACCGGTCGGTTGATGGACCGCTCGTGCCGCAGGACCGTCCGGTTCCGATCTCGGTTTCGACCCTGTCGGCCGCGGTGCAACCGGCCTTCAAAGTCGAAGAAAAATTCACCGGTATCGTGACCCCGCGCCGGACCAGTCAGCTCGGCTTTGCTACGGGTGGCCGGATCGATGGTCTGCGCGTTGATATCGGAGATCGCGTGAGCCAGGGCCAGACGATGGCGGTCCTGGATACGCGCACTTTGCGGGCTCAACTCGCCTCCGCTGAGGCTGTGATCGCGGAAGCGCGCGCCGCTTACGATCTCGCTGAAACGACCGTCGACCGGCAGATTTCCCTGCTCGAGCGTGGCCATGTCTCGAGCCAGGTGGTTGACGAGGCGCGTGCGCAATCGAACACCGCAAATGCCCGGATTGCGGCGGCGCAGGCCAACGCTGACGCGCTACGTGTGCAGATAGACCTCGCCCAAATCTCAGCGCCCTTCTCGGGCACGGTGACCGAACGCATGGTCGATGAAGGTGCGATTGCCGGACCCGGACAGCCCATCTTTGAACTGGTCGAAACGGAATTCCTCGAAGCCCGTATCGGCCTCACGGCAAAGCTCGCGGATCAATTGGAAATCGACCAGTCTTACCCGTTGATTTCCGATCAAGGCACGGCCATCGCAACCTTGCGCTCCGTTACCGGTATCATCGACGCCAGCAACCGCACTGTGACCACTGTGTTCGATATTGACGATCCGTCCGCCATCGCCGCAGGGGCCGTCGTGCGCCTCGGACTGGAGCGAGATATCAATGAACGTGGTCTATGGCTGCCGGTGTCAGCATTGACCGAAGCGGATCGTGGTCTGTGGTCGATCTATAAAGTGCGCGGCAGTGTCGGCAATTACACAGCCGAGCCGGGCATCGTCGAAATCTTACACCAAGATGGTGAGCGCGTTTTCGTGCGCGGATCAGTTCGCGACGGCGAGCGCGTGATCATTGACGGCCTGCAACGGATCACCCCCGGACAGCCGGTTACGCCGGTGGACACAAATACGGTCGGCCTCGTGGCCGGGAACGGATAGAACCGATGACTACACTTTTCTATCGCCTGCCGCGCCTGACTATGTTGGCGGTGCTGGTCGCGCTGATCAGCGGCTTCTTCGCGATCCTCACTCTGGGGCGTCAGGAAGATCCAACCCTCGTAGAGCGCTTCGGTTTTGTTCTCACAACGCTGCCCGGCGCGGACGCTGAGCGGATTGAATCAACGATCACCGAACCGATTGAACGTCGGCTTCTGGAGCTACCCGAAGTCAGCGAGACCGAGTCGACCTCCCGCGCGAACACCTCGCAAATCTCAATCGAGATTGATGAAAGCCTGTCTGCCGCAGAAGTCGACAATGCCTGGACGCTGATCCGCCAGCAGGTCCAACTGGCCCAACCCGATTTGCCGCAAGGGGCGTCTGCGCCCTTTGTCCGCCGCGTTTATGTGGGCGCTGCGACGATGACCGTGGCCCTGACCTGGGAAGGTGAAGGGGAGCCGGAACTTGCGGTCATGTCGCGCCTTGGAGAAGTCCTTGAAGATCGCTTCCGGGGGCTCAATGCCACCGAAGAAACTGAGATTATGGGCCTCCCCGAAGAGGAAGTCCGCGTCATTGCTGACCCCGAAGCGCTCGCCGCGGCGGGCCTTTCCATGAACGATGCGGCCCGATTGATTGGCGCAGCCGACTCTAAAGCCCCGGCCGGAGAAGTGCGCGGCAATTCCAGCAATCTCGGGTTAGAGATTGGCGGCGAATTTGATGGCGTCGCCCGGATCCGTTCGATCCCGCTGGTTCAGTCTGCAAACGGAACCGCCCTGCGCGTCGGTGATGTAGCAGAAGTCGTCAAAGGCATCGAAGATCCGCCGACAAAACTGGCGCTCAGCAATGGCAAACGCGCGGTGTTTGTCACAGCTTACATTTCGTCCAATCAGCGCGTGGACGTGTGGGCGAAGAATGCCCGCGCCATGGTCGATGAGTTCGCCAAGACCGTGCCTTCAGACATTTCTGTCACGCCGATTTTTGATCAAAGCAAATATACCGAGTCCCGCCTCAATGGCCTGGCGCAGAACCTTGTGATCTCTGCTTTCCTGGTCTTTGCCGTCCTGTTCTTTGTCATGGGCTGGCGCGCCGCAATCGTGGTCGGCATGGCCTTGCCGCTGACCGTTGCGCTGGTGCTCACCCTGTTCAAGTTCTTCAATATTCCGTTGCACCAAATGTCGGTGACGGGACTGGTGATCTCGCTCGGTTTGCTGATCGATAACGCGATTGTTGTGGTTGATGAATACGACCAGGAGCGCTTGGACGGGCATTCCATTCTGGAGTCGATCGATCGCTCGCTCAAGAAGCTGTTCGGTCCGCTTTTTGCCTCGACCCTGACCACCGCGCTCGCGTTCGCGCCGATTGCATTCATGCCCGGTGGGGCGGGTGAGTTCATCGGCATGATCGGCACATCAGTCGTATTCTCAGTGGTCATGTCCTTCATCATCGCGATGACCGTTATTCCAGCGCTGGCTGGGATCCTGGACCGGCCTCGCAAGCCCGGCGAGCGGCACCTCTTCTGGCGCGACGGGATCAAGTTTGACGTCGTCACAGATGGGTATCGCTGGAGCATTGAGCGCGTTTTGCGCAATCCACTGATCGGCGTCTTCATGGGCCTTGTGCCGGTTGGCATCGGTTTCTATCTCGCCGGCCAATTGCCAAGCCAGTTCTTCCCGCAGACTGAGCGAGACCAATTCCAGGTCGAGATCACGCTCAATCCGCAGGCGACCATCTTTGAAGCCGAGCGGATGGCTCAAAACGTCAACACGCTCCTGCGCGATCAGTATCCGGATATTGAGGGCGTGCATTTCGTCGTCGGTGAACCTGGTCCGCGTGTCTATTATAACAGCTTCAACAATACCGAGGGCGTGGCAGGCTATGTCAGCGGCTTCGTTCAGCTTGGCAACAATGAGACGACCCGCATTCTGGTAACCGATGTGCAGGAAACGCTGCGCCAAAGCTTCCCTGAAGCCCAGATCCTCGCCACGCCGTTCGAGCAAGGCCCGCCGACGCCAGCGCCAATCGCCTTTTACATTCGCGGTGAAAACCTCGCCACGCTAAACGAGCTCGGCAATCAGGCTCGCCAGGTCCTGGCACAGACCCCGGGCGTCACGTTTACCAGCGCGCAGCTGCAAATGGGCGCTCCAATTGTCACTCTTCAAGCCGACGAAACGGCGACGGCCATGTCTGGGTTGCGCCTGACCGGTCTTGCCAGCGACATTCGCGCCGAACTCGAAGGCGTGCCTGCGGGCTCGATCCTGGAAGGGATTGAAGAGATTCCCGTCCGCGTGATTGCGCCTGCGGATCGACGATCGGAAGTGTCTGATCTCAGATCCAAGACGATCGGGAATATGCGCAATGGCGAAGGGACGCCGATCTCTGCACTGGGCGACCTGACACTGGAGCCAGAGACGGCCAGTATTCGTCGTCTAGATGGGCGTCGGGTGAACCAGATCCTCGCCTATACCGTCCCTTATGCACTGCCCAATCCGATAAACACCGAGTTCAAGCAAAGGCTGGATGATGCCGGGTTTGAGCTGCCGGTGGGCTATGACTGGATCGAATCCGGGACGGCCAGCAATGGCGCGGAGGCGATGGCGAACCTCGCCAGTCTCGCAGTTCCGCTGACCCTTGTCATGCTCGGCGCGGTCGCCCTGGTGTTCAACTCCTTCCGTTTGGCTTTCCTGGTCATGGGGGTTGGCGTGATGTCCATGGGCATGGCCTTTGGCGGCGTCTGGATGTTCAACCTGCCGCTTGGCTTCAATGCTATTCTCGGAGCGCTCGGACTGTTGGGGATTGCCATCAATGGCACGATCGTCGTCCTCGCTTTGCTGACCGGCAATGAGGCGGCGCGCAATGACGATATCATCGCCCAGCGCGAAGTCGTCGTTGGTGCGACCCGTCACATCGTTGCGACAACGCTGACCACAATGGGTGGGTTCGTGCCGATCATCTTGCAAGGCGACGTGTTCTGGATGCCGCTCGCGACCGGGATTGCCGGCGGCGTCGCCGGTGCAGCCATCCTGGCGCTCTATTTCACGCCGGCGGTTTACCGGATCATGACCATGAAGCCGATCAGTCGCTTGTTCCGCATGATCAGCGGCGGCGGCTGGCAACACCCTGCGCGGGTCCCCGCTGAATAACAAAAAAGCCCCGCAATCACCTGCAGGGCTTTTTCTGTTTGTCGTTTGGCCGTCGGCTTAGAACGTGTAGCCGACCTCAACGCCCCAGGTCCGTGGCTCATTAACGAAGCCGGTCAGGTTGTTGAAGTCGATCGCGCCTTCTAGCACCAGCTCATCGGTCAGGTTGCGCACGAAGGCTGAGATGGCAACGCCATTATCGCCTTCCCATCCAGCGCGGAGACCGCCCAGCCAGTAGCCGTCTTCGCCAAATTCAGCACTCTCATAGAGGAAGAAATTGGTTTCGCCTTTGAAGGCCCAATCGGTGAAGACATAGAGCTCGCCATCGCGGAACGGCACGCCGTAACGGGCGGTGAAGTTCGCGATCCACTCCGGGGCGTTCGGGAACGCGTTCCCGGAAATATTGAAGAAGGTTTCGCCATCCACGGTCACGGTCGGATCGAGCACCGTACAGCCCGCACCGCAGCCTTCAACGAGCAGGACATCGTCCTTGATCTCAGTTGAGTTATAGGACAGGCCGCCTGTGACCACGAAATTGTCGGTGAGCAGCGCTTCGACATCAAGTTCAAAGCCATAGCCCTCACTCTCGTCAGCATTGAACAACGCAACCGTGTTGTCCTGTCCACCAACAATGGTCAGCTGCTGATCTTCGAGCGTGTAATAGAAGACGTTGGCATTCGCCCGGACGCGATTGTCATACAATTCTGACTTCACGCCAGCTTCGTAAGACAGCACGGTTTCGCTATCGGCGTCTGAGATATTGTCGCCGAAGACCAAGCGCCCTTGAACAGAGGGTCCACGGAACCCGCGAGCGATCTTGGCATAGTAAGACACGTCTTCAGATTGTTTATAGGTTGCTGACAGGTCCCAGCTGAATTGATCGTCGCCCACCGTCACAGTACGCGGCGCCAGCGCGCCTGAGCCAAAGGGCCCGATCGACCGTCCGGCTGTGAACTCTTTTTCTTCATCCGTATAACGCAGCCCGCCCGCGAGCGTGATCTGCTCTGACACATCATAGGCAACCGAACCGAAGATACCGGTCGAATCTGTGTCCTGATTGCGCAGCGCCAAGCCATTGATTGGCTGGCCTGGGGCAAGCGTGTCGAAGCTCAACGAGGAAATGTTCACCCGTTCATCGAACAAGAAGACGCCCGCCTGCGCACGGACCGGGCCTCCATCATCAAATGCCACACGTGCCTCATGCGTGACCTGTCGCAGGTCGTCGACCCCGCCCGCACTCTCAGATGGGAAGGGGATGAAGCCAGGGCCAAAATTTCCAGCGCCAAGGAAGGCCGCACCAAAACCACCATCAATGTCACCGCGTGAGAACACTTCAGCGGTCTCATAACCATAGACATAGGTGAAATCGACCGCGTCATTGAACTCATGATCGACGCGCAAGGTGACCCCGAACGCATCCTGCTCAAGCTCGTTCTGGCCATCGAAGAAGACGGTGTCGAAATCGAAGCTGCTGGACAGACCGAGCGAGCCCTGATCGATAATATTGGCGCGGAACAGACGCGCGTCGCTATCATTCTGACGGCCATGCACATTGATCAACACGTCCGTCGTCGGCAACGGTGACCACAGCGCCTGAACGCGCGCCGCAGATTCTTCGAAGCCCTCAAAAGCTTCGTCTTCGCCGGTAAAGGCATTGTCGACAAAATCGTCGCGCTGCTGGAATAGGCCGGAAAAGCGCAGGGCCAACTGGTCGTTGACGCGGAACCCGAAAGCCCCCTCCAGTTCGACCGTGTTGTACTCGCCGTAAGACGCGCGCGCATAGCCGTTCGTATCTTCTCCCGGTTTGACGCTGTCGAACTTGATGATGCCGCCGGGCGTGTTGCGGCCAAACAATGTGCCTTGTGGGCCGCGCAAGACTTCTACCGCTTCGACGTCAAAGACGGGATAGCCTTTAAGGATTGGGCTCTCATATGGCACATCGTCATAGACAAGTGACACAGGCTGCGAAGAGTTCAGATCGAAATCAATATTGCCAATGCCGCGAATGTAGAAGCGCGGAAAAGCGCGTCCGAAAGAGCTTTCCGCGATAACTGAGGGCACCCGTGCGGACAGAAAGCGAATATCCGCGCCGCCGGCTTTAATGTTGTCGAGCTTTTCATCTGAAACCGTTGTGATCGAGATCGGCACATCCTGCGCGTCTTGTTCAACGCGTTGGGCGGTGGTCACGATTGGGTCAAGCCGCTTTGCATCCGTGCTGTCACCGTCTTGGGCGAATGAGGGGGCAGCGGTCAGGCCGGCGAGGGTCATCGCGGCGGCCGTCAGTTTCAGGGAGGATTTAAGAGACATCAGCAATTTACTTTCCGTCAGCATTCAGAGCGCCTTTCCGTAAGACGCTTTCGACTGCCGAATAGGCGGCGATCAACCATTCGGACAAGACCGAGCGTACCGTTGTGAGTGTAAATTAGGTTACATTGCTGCGCGGTGTGGCTGCAGAGTCACTATTTATGACAAAGGGCGCGCCAAAATGGACGCACCCTCATCGTTTTTCGTACAAAAGAAGCTGTATCAGTCCCACGGATTGAATCGGGTCCGGGGCTTTAGAATGTCTGTGTCCGCCTCATCCTTGTCCTCGGTTGCCACGTCTGACACGGGTGCAGGACTTGGTTCAGAGGTCAGGGTTGGCGTCGCCGTTGCGGTTGCGCTCATCGCTTGAGCGTAACCCTCGGGCAGACTGACTTTTTCCTCAGGTTTTGGAAGAACATCGTCCGTCGCGTCGATCACGATCCGATCATTGCTTGTTTCCGCAGTGCTTGGACCGGGAACCCCGCTCGCTTCTGTTTTGGCGGCAAGAGCCCCAAGGCCAAAGCCTGCTCCAATCCCGCTGAGGCTGTAGCTCGGCGTCTCTTCTGCCGAGGCAAGCGCCGGTTCAAGAGTCGGGTCAGGTTCGGGCTCTGCCTCTGCCTCTGCCTCTGCCTCTGACGTTTCCAATGCGCCAGGCGCGGGCGTTTCTGCCGGAGTCACGGGGCTCAAATCGAGCGTCACCGCTGGCGCTGGTTCGGTTTCGACGGCCACTTCCTGATCTTCCGTGCTTGTGGCCTCGGGATCGATGGCATCGGCGGTGACCGTTTCTTCCGATTCAGCGACGGCCGCCATTGGCGCGCCCATGTCTTCCTCAGCCGCGGCAGGAGTCTCAGCCTCCGCTGCAAGGGGCTCGACGGTTTCAGCGGCGGGCGCTTCAGGCGTGGTCTCGATCTCGGGCTCTGCGGTCGAGTCGGCCGCGCTCGGCGTCGTCTCAGTTTCAGCTTCGGGTGCGGCGATGGCTTCGACGGCGTCTCCCGCTGCTTCAGACGTTGCATCGCTGTTGAAGGCGAATGGCACCACGGTTTCACTGGCTTCCGGTTCCGTTTCGGGCTCTGCGGCGGCTTCTGCTTCTGCTTCTGCTGTCGTTTCCGCATCGCCGAATGTCAGCGGGGCTGGCATCGGGTCTTCGGTTTCAAGCCCGAATGGAACATAAGTTGGCGAGGCGTCAGCAGCCGGTTCATCGGCCAGCGCAGTGCTTTCGTCAGACGTTGCAGCAATCTCGAGGGCTGGCTCAGTCGCTGCTTCGGTTTCTGTCTCAGCCTGCGTATCGACCTCAGAAGTGTCTTCAGTCGCCAGACCTGCGGCCAGTGCAACAGCGCCGACAGCAGAGGCCGCCGCCGCATCGAGGCTTGAATCCTCGCGCTGATTCACTTCGTCCGCGAGCCGCGCGACGGCTTCCGTCACCTCTGTTTCGGATTCTGTATCTGCGGTCGCTTCAGGCTCCGCCGACGCTTCGCTCGTCTCAGCTGCGGCGATCTCTTCCTCAGCGACCGTCTCTCCAACGGTTTCCTTAGTTGTTTCATCAACGAGATCCGCCTCAGGCGTCGGCAGGGATGCTGCGATCACCGAGTCGGCTTCAGATTCAATTTCGGCGTCCTCTTCAACCGACGTCTCGTTCTCCTCGGAGGTCTCGATCGTCGCCGTTTCGATATCTTCCACTGTCTCCTCAGCCGGGCCCTCGACGTCTGGTGCAGTGGTTTCAATGGTCTCGGCGCCGAGATCCATGGTCTCATCGACTGGATCTTCAGTCAGTGCCTCTTGCGTCAGCGCTACGGCTTCGACCGTGTCTTCGGCGGTGGCCACGTCAAGTTCCGGGGTGGGTTCCATGCCTGCGAGAAGGGTCGAAATGGCAGCTTCAGTCCCCCGCGCAATGCGAGACGCCTCATTGGTCATCGCGGCCAGGATTGCGGTATAGGCCACGCCTTCGTCAGACTGTGTCGCGGCCAATTCATCAGAACTTGCGCGCTCCAGTTCCTTGCCGTCCTTGCTGGTAATGACAAGTTCGTTCGGTGCTTCCGTCAGCGAGACGGAATAGCCTTCCGTTGAGTATGTGATGTGTCCTGACTCGCTCTCAGTCCAGTCGAGCTTTCCAAGCTCAGTCATTTCCGCGAGGCGATCGATCAGTTTGCGCGTAGATGCGTGCAACATAGGGAGGCCCACCTTTTTGTCTTTCTCACTTACGCGTCTGTAATACCCGTTTGGAGGCCCTATTTCCTAGGGGTAAATGTGAGAAATCTGATGAAATAACGGTTATATACACTTGTTTTTGCGAGACTTTCGGACAGGTGTACGAGCTTAAATTACGCGGTGTTTGAATCTCGGCCATGCCGTGCCAGACTCCTTCCATCAGCCGACGAAACAAAGGACGTCAATTTGGAGCGGTTTTGGTACTTCTTGATCCCACTCGCGGTGCTCGTCATGGCCGAAGCGATCTGGCCGCGGCGGCGACGCGAACTGAGCCGCGTGTCGCGATGGTCGAGTGCGCTGCTTTTAATGGGCATTGGAATTGTCTTCATGCGCCTGCTCGTGCCCGCGGGATTGGTTGGCATCGCCTTGCTGGCTGAGTCTTACGGGTTTGGACTGTTCCATCACGTCTCGGTGCCGCTCTGGATCGTTGCGATTGGGGGGTATGTGCTGTTCGACTTTGCCGTCTGGGCCCAGCACGTGGCGATGCACCGGGTCGATTTTTTCTGGCGCTTTCACCGGGTCCATCATGCTGACCCAGATTTCGATGTGTTTACCGCCCTGCGGTTTCATCCCGGCGAGTTCCTGATCTCACTGGTCTGGAAAGGGGCCGTTGTGGCGCTGATCGGTGCGCCGGCGATTTTCGTGCTCTGGTATGAAGTGCTGCTGAATGTCGGCGCGATGTTCAATCACTCCAACCTGAAATTGCCCCTGGGCCTCGACCGATGGCTCCGGTTCGGTATCGTTACGCCAGATATGCATCGCGTGCACCACTCGACGGATCATATTGAAGCCAACCGCAATTTTGGCTTTTTCATTCCCTGGTGGGACCGACTGTTTGGACTCTATCAGAGCCAGCCTACGAGCGGCCATGAAGACATGCAGATCGGCCAAAAAGACTGGCGCAACCGGTCCGATCAATCGATTTGGGCCCTGCTGGTGCAGCCGCGCTACAAGCCTTAGCTCGACGACCAGTCGGCACGCGTTTCAGCAATATCCTGCACGAAATCCTTCACCGCCATGTCGCCCGCATCCGCGAGCCCGGTCCGGAAGCCTTGCACCGTCAGGTCTGGCGCAATCACCAGATAGGTCGGTGTCCAGCGAATGCGCAGCGCCTCGCGGATCGACGCGTCATCATCAAGCACCGTCGGAAATGACCAGCCTTTTTCATCAAACCAGTCATTCACTGACGCGTAGCCGCGCCTGGCCTTGTCGGCCCGGTCGCGATTCTGTGGTGTGTGGATCGACATGAAGTCAACGTCCGGGTCTTGCGCGAGAGCGGTCGAGAGCGCGGCGGCATAGGTCGCATCATTGCGGCTATCATGACACCAGATCCCCCAGACTTCGATCACGGTCCAGCGGCCTTCCAGGACACGGGTCGAGAAACTCGCCCCGCTGGTGAGTTCGCCGGTAAACTCTGGCAGCGGCTCGCCAAGCCCCTCATATGTGTAGGGGCGGCCGTAACCGTCGCGCGGGACATCGCCGCGGCTCAGGTCTGCACTGTCCGGGATGAGATCGCCGAGACGGTAATAGCCAACCGCCTTTTCGGTGCCTGAATCCGCCGGAGGGTCGGCCTTCGCGCAGGCTGCAAATCCAAGAAGGAGCAGAAGGCCAGTCAGATATCGCAGCATGCGCGGAACCCTTTCGTTTATGCGCCCGGGATGCGCAGCACCTGTCCGGGATAAATCTTGTCTGGGTGCTTTAGCATTGGCGTGTTGGCATCAAAAATGTCCGGGTATCGCATCGCGTCCCCATAATATTTCTTGGCAATTTTCGACAATGAATCCCCGGATTTGACCGTGTGGAAAACAGAGTCCGCAACTTTGGCTTTGGATTTGACTTTCATGGAGTCGTCGACCTCACCAATGCCGCTGACATTGCCTGCCGCCAGGATCAGTTTCTCCTTGGTTTCCATGTCTGGAACCTTGCCTTCGAGTTTGACCTGTTTGCCATCGACCGAGACTTTGAAATCGCCGCCTAGCCCATCATCGAGCCCGAGATCCTCGACTTCTTTGCGAATGGCTTTTTCGGCAACCTTATTGCGGTCCGCAATAATCTCTTTGCCCTTGTTCATTGCGAATTTGAATACGCCCATTTCGGTGTTCTCCCCTTTGTGAACACCTCTGATTAGGGGTGATTCATCGCTTCGTGAAGGGGTTTCCGCGACGTCCTTCCACTTTACGTCAACGTTACCCCTAGCCGGGGCGTGCTCGCTTCAGTAGGGTGCACCGCAACATAGACCACTTACGGGAGTTAATCATTATGCGCGAAGCCGTAATCGTATCCACAGCACGGACGGGCCTTGCCAAGGCGGGCCGCGGATCCCTCAACAACACACACGGCATCACGATGGCCGGTCATGCCATCAAGCATGCTCTGGACCGGGCGGGCGTTGAAGCAGAAGCTGTTGAAGACGTGTTCCTCGGCTCAGCTCAGCCAGAAGGCGCAACCGGCCACAATGTGGCGCGTAATGCGGCCCTTTGGGCGGGCTGCCCAAGCTCGACCTCAGGCGCGACCATCAACCGGTTCTGTTCGTCCGGTCTGCAGGCGATCGCCAATGCGGCCCACACGGTCATCAATGAAGGCGCGCCGGTCGCGATTGGCGGCGGGGTTGAGAGCCTCTCGCTCGTCTCGCGCTCAGGTCACATGAACCTGCACCGCTACACCGAAGACGAGCTAATGGCCAAATGGCCAGCCATCTGGATGACCATGATCGAAACGGCTGAAATCGTCGCCGATCGTTACGGCGTCAGCCGCGAAGCGCAGGACGAGTATTCTGCCGAATCCCAGCGTCGCACCGCTGAATTCCAGAAGAATGGTTACATGGCTGAAGAGATCGCTCCGTTGAAAACGAAGATGATGCTCAAGAACAAAGAAACCGGCGAAATCACCCAAGAAGAAGTGGTCTGCGACCGCGACGAATGTAACCGTCCGGGCACCACATATGAGGCCCTTGCTGGCCTGCCACCGGTTTTCTCTGGTGGTCAGCAAGTCAAAGAAGGCAAGTACATCACGGCCGGTAACGCGTCTCAGCTCTCTGATGGCGCCGCGGCTGTTGTGGTCATGGAGGCCGAGGAGGCTGCCCGCCGCAACATCAAACCGCTCGGCCGTTTCATGGGCTTCAATGTTGGCGGTGTGGACCCGGACGAGATGGGCATTGGCCCGGTTAAAGCGGTTCCACGTCTGCTTGAGCGTCACGGTCTGAAAGTCGACGATATCGACCTTTGGGAGCTGAACGAAGCTTTTGCTTCTCAGTGCCTCTATAGCCGTGACTTCCTCGGCATCGATCCAGAGAAGTATAACGTCAATGGCGGCTCGATCGCGATCGGACACCCGTTCGGCATGACCGGCGCGCGCTGCACCGGCTCGATCCTCCTCGAAGGCCAGCGCCGCAAAGCCAAATATGGCGTCGTCACCATGTGCATCGGCGGCGGCATGGGTGCCGCCGGCCTGTTCGAGTTCCTACACTAAGACTTGAACGCCCAGAGATTGAAGAAAGCCCGCAGAGTGATCTGCGGGCTTTTTGTTTGGGGAAGGGACGTGTGGGCGATCGTTGAGGGGCTGAGGCGGGGTCTCTGCCACACTCTGTCTGCTTTGGGTCAGGAGGAGACATAAGCTGCGTGTCTTGTTTGGAGCGAACTTGAGCCGCTAACAATAGTCACACAGTCCTGTGATCATGGGTGATTGGTGTGTGCGCAGAGTGCCTCCTAAGTATCGCTCAAGCCAAAACCGGCCGTTAGCACTTAGCCATTTTAGGAGTCTCCCATGATCAAGTTTTCGTCCCTCGCCGCCGCGCTCGCAATTGGGCTGTCTGGCATTGCAGCCTGCGCTCCTGCAGCATTCGCCGAAACCGCAACAGCGGAAGTCACAATTTCGAATGAACTACCATCAGGAGACTTCATCAAGAAGAAGAAACGCCTCAAAGGCGCTTGGGAAGTTGTTCAGCGCGGCGACAAAACCTTCATCGTGTTTGGCGACGATTTTCGCGCAGCTAATGGTCCCGATTTGAAGATTTTCCTATCTCCTCAATCTGTCTCTGAAGTGACAGGCAAAACCGCTGTGAACGGCTCAATCAATATCGGCGAACTGAAAGCTACCAAAGGAACGCAAGAGTATGAGATTCCAGTTGGCATAAATCTCGACGACTTTTCCAGCGTGCTGGTCCATTGCGAAGCATACTCAGTTCTCTGGGGTGGCGGCGATTTGTAAAACCACTAAGGGGTATGGCTTCGTCATTTATGACACTATCACTGTCGACCTTTTGAAGAAAACCGCCTTGTTGAGGCGGTTTTTTGCTATTCGGTTTTCCAGTAGCGTTCTCTAGCATTATGGTATTAGGCGGCGCTTTGCGGGTCGCGGGAGATACTATGACGGATTTTCGAGAAGATGAGTTCGTTCGGATTCTAGATAATGCGCCTTCAGATTACTTTCCTGGAGAAACAGGCGTGATTGTTTCCATAGCAACGTGTGCCTCACCGATCACTGAGCGCACAACGGGAATGAAGATCGGAGAATTGGTGATTTGGGTGGGGATTGATACAGGCGAAACCGTTGAGGCAGTTGTTGTTCCAGAACAGTGGTTGGAGTCCATTTAGCACTCACACTTAGGCCGCGAGACTTAAGCCGCTTAGCTAACTTCCACTTTGACGCCGAAAGCGGACGATACTTTGGAAGCATTGGTGTTGAAGCTGATGTTTGTGCTATTCCAACCGAATGCAACCCAAACTGCAATGGTTCCTCGCAATAGGTTTCGGATGGGCAGCATTCGCATGCCAGATGCTTTACCTAAATGGGGTTTATCCACTCCAGGCGGATTTTGGTATTCAGATCAGCGGCGCACTGCTGATCGCGTGGACGCTACTGATCTTAAAAGTGGTGATTACCGATGGGTGGCGCTCTTGGAGAGTACTCGCAATCTCGTCACCTGCGCTCATCGGTCCTGCGTTGTTTCTATGGCTCGTCGTTGGTTGTTTTTTCGATTCCGGAAATTGTCTGTAGCGTTTGTACCTACCTGTTCGGTTAGTTGTCCTGATGTCCGCTGTGACGCCGATTGCAGCCTTTTATGAGCCGACCTATGAATCAGGCATGGATGGATTTTCTCGCGTCTCCAGATTTATATCCGACGAATGTGATTACGATAGTTACATTGATCCCGACGAAGATATTTTCAATCGTGTGGGTATCACGGGTGATGACGCCGACGATTTCATAATCGCATTCGAGAAGACATTTGACGTCGATATGCGAAACTACCTCTGGTACTTCCATAGCGAGGAAGAAGGTGGATTAGATTTGGGCGGTTTGTTTTTCAAATCGCCTGATAGATTGGTAACGCGCATACCTATCACTCCACGCGTTTTATCAGACTCAATCGCTGCAAAAAAATGGACCGTCCATTACCCAGAACATACCGCGCCAAATGTCCGTCGAGATTTGGCGCTGAATTGGGTTTTTCTTTTAGCCGCGCCGTTGCTTTTTCTTGTATGGACCCTTGTCCGCTAAGACGCCGATAGCAGATTCTAAATTAACTGGTTCACTACGAGCGCTTTTTTACTCCCAAAACGACAAGTGTGATCAGCACAGATATGATCGCCCAAACGATAGCGATGGCTACGCTCAAGGGGAGCACAGTCGATAACAAAGACGGACCGGCGCCAGTTACGAATTCCTGGTAAATGGTGTACAGGACGAGCGCCAATTCGAAAGCACCAACGCCCCACAAGAAGATAGGCTGGAAAACCTCGGTGAAACGAGTTTCGAATTTTTGCTGAGTGCTCATATCAAAGCGTTATCCCAACCCCTCATTTTAATTCAAGAGCGCTAACGAATTCCGTGCTCCAAATAAAGGATTGGGCCACCCTCAGTCGAGTTGACCTGGTTGTCAGCGCCAAAATGAGTCTGAAATGACGGCACCCGGCCCTCAATTTCCTCATCGACGCCGAAAGTAGACATTAGCTCAGCGGCTTAAATTCGCCCTAAAAGGTCTCTGGTGACGTCACCTTTAGGTCAGATGTGTGCTATTTGGTTCGTATTGCATTGGCTTGTGATCGTTGGCAGTTGTGTCGCAAACCATTTGGCGCGCAGTGTCAAAACTATGTCGCCCGAGAGCAATACCAGCTCCCAGTCATGCTCTACGTAGACTTCATCTAAGCAGGAATGGAGTTTATTCATGTCAAACCAACACGTCACGGCACCCGTGCCTCAAAGAACAATCATTGGCGTTGCTGGCCTGATCGCTGCCGGTATTGGCATAGCGATCACGGTCACTCCAAACGCATTTTATGGTGGTTATGGTATTTCGATAGCAGCCGACCCCAACCTTCTCAGCGAGCTGCGCGCGCCAGGGGCTAACTTGGCAACATTGGGAATGATCATGATTGTCGGCGCCATTAGATCAAACTGGTTTAACCTATCTCGTATCCTAGCAATTTCGGTCTTTTTCGCTTTCGCTGTCGGCAGGCTGGTAAGCTGGGGCATTGATGGCACTCCGAATGCATCGATTATAATCGCACTTGCCATAGAGGTGGCAATCGGAAGTTTGGTTTTGCTCACGACGCGCATACAAAAGGTGGGTGCTTAATGATCCTCCCGGACGCCGTGCACAGACTTTTTCTGGGTGTCCTAAACTCACCCCAAGTCTGACACTCGCCTCATGTCTCCTCATGACCATAAGAAGACGTCATCAGTGACTGATCAGGGGTGATTTTAAGCCGCTGAGATCATCTCTTCTCACGGTGTCAACGAGGTCGTCAGCGCGTGAGAAAGCCACGTTCCCGTAAGAATGTGATTGTCTCAGTGGTGAAGCCGGTGTCGGGGCCTTCAAACATCCGAAACTCCCGACCGCTCGGAAGCGTTTCAACACGTTCGTCGAAATCGTATCCGTGTCCGCTCTCTTTCAGGACAACAACACGCACATCGGACCCAATGCTTTCCAGTGCCTGTACATTCTCTGAGACGGGGACAATCGGGTCTTTTGCTCCGAAAACAGCGAGGTAAGGAAGATCACCAAGATCGCGCAAAAAGGGCGTCGGGTCATAAGAAAAGCGTCTCAGCCAGAGTCTTGGTACATCTTCAAGCGTGCGGGGAATGTCATCACCGCCAAAGCCCTGATCGACCCAACCTTCAGCTTCGGCGGCGCGTCGGATCGGATCGAGCTTCGCAAAAGCTTCGTCGTCTGAGAGCGAGGGGTCTACGATGATACGGGAAACATCGGCCAAAATATTCTGCTGGTTTTTGGACAGACCAACGGCTTCGCCATAGGTCGTGGCTGAGCTGATTTGCTGTTGAATAATCGATGTCGAGGGGCCAATCCAAGTGATCAAGAAAGCCGCCTGAACACCGCCAGCCCGCTTGCGTTGTCGCTCCGCGGCGGCCTGAATGGTCCAGGCGCCAGCGGACTCACCAAAGAAGCCTACGCGGTGTGCATCGACATTTGGCTGTGCGGCCAAGTGCTCCAAAGCGGCAACGGCATCGTCTGTAAGCTGGTCAAAAGTGAAGGAAGCACAATCTCCCTCAGAAGCGCCGGCTCCACGTTTGTCGTAGGTTAAGACCGCGATACCATAATTTGCGAGGAAGCGAGCGCGGCCATTCAATCGTGAGGCACATCCTCTCCCGCGGACCATAACCATTCCCGCGACCCGTTCTCCGAACTCTGGCAATGTCAGAGTAGCGGCTATGCGGGTACCATCCGCTGAAGTAAAACTCGTTTCGGTCGAGGAGATGAGTGGCGCAGGCGGCGACGGAGATCGCTTCAAGTGAATCTGCCGACCATCGTCTCCGACGGTTCCGATCAGTTGCTCGAACTTCGGTTCCAACTCTAAATTGGCATCGCCTGCCAAAAGGTTTTCGATAATCAAGCCATCCGGCGTGGTCCGAACTGTTTCGAAACTCGAGGGGGTGTAAAAGAACCAATCAGGGAACTTTGTCCGCGCAATGAAGGCGTCCTCAGATTTTTCGATCTCAAGCTCGATTGGAAGCACAGAACCATCCTGAATAATTGCGCCCGTCCAGTAGCCGGACGGATCGAAGGACGAGTCGTGGTCAGCCAATGCGAAAGGCGTGCTAAAAAGGGAGAGCGCGAATGCCGCGAGACCTAACACGAGTGATTTCAAATCCATGCTTATTGATCCTTCGAATTGAGTGCGGGCAGACTTGCAGTCCACAATTGCACATCGCGCTTACCCGTTTCTGCAGTAGGGCGATCTGACGGAAAAACCATCTGCTTTGTTCCAGGTATCATTGAAGCTGCATATTCGGAAAAAGGGGAATTTATATCACACCCAAGATTGACCGGTTCCGTCCATTTACCGTCGATCCGCCGTGATTGAAAAAGATCGCTGCCGCCGCATCCGCCCCGATCTGAATAGGTGATCAGCATTAGTTTACCATCCGGCGACACCCATAGGCCATCGTCGGCCTTGGTAGAGTTTATCGGCGCGGGTAGAAGCTCTGGCGCGAGAAACCCGCCAGCGCCATCGGAGCGCGCGACATAAGCATCGCGATCACCTATTCCATCGAGGCGCTCTCCCCAGAAATAAAGATCGCCCGCCGTCGTTAAGTTCGGCGCTGTTTCATTATTGACGAAGCGGAGCGTACGCACAGCGCCTTCGCGCACCCTATTTAGATCGGGACCTTCAAGAGGGTCTGGACGCGCATTCGGAGACGTCAAATCAAGTTGCCATAGGTCAAAGTTCCCCGCAGTGTCGTCATTCGCGCGCGCGGGGTGCGTGACCATCCAGGAAAACAACAAAGTCGACCCATCAGGTGT
This sequence comes from Pseudomonadota bacterium, assembly GCA_038527765.1. GTDB lineage: Bacteria > Pseudomonadota > Alphaproteobacteria > Caulobacterales > Hyphomonadaceae > Henriciella. The sequence goes on along the minus strand of JBCBFK010000005.1, from coordinate 180,104 downwards.
CACGCTCGGATAATCGACCCGGGACTCGACCGGAAGGTCCACAAGTTCGGGCGCGGTCCACCCCTCTGCGGTTCGGGTTGAGCGCTTCAAGCGCTGCGGGCACTCCCAGATCGGGAAACATTCTGATTGCGCAAAGAACATAGTTTGACCGTCTGGAGTGAAGCCCGGTGTGAGCGTTATTTTGTTCTCCGTTTGCAAGTCATCCGGAAAGAACGGGTGCGCTTTGTCCGCTTCAGCATAAGCTGGTGCAGCCATGATCAGCAGGGCGGGAATGGACGTCGCTAAGCGACAGAAAAGAGTTTTCACGATTTTGCTCCATCGATCAGAAAGACTATAAAACGCGCGTTGGAGCTTGAGATAGATCGATGTCTGTTACGTTTCTGATCGAAAATCGTTGCCATTTGACGGAATTAGATCATTTCCTGGCTGGTACAGACGAAAACCGTAAGGCACCTCATGATAGACAGCTTCGACCGAAGAATACTGAGCGAGCTGCAAAGAAATAATCGGCAATCTATGCTCGCCATAGGTGACAAGGTTGGATTGTCAGAGCCTTCGGTTCGGCGCCGGGTCAGCAGGCTCCGGCAAGACGGCTACATTATCGGCGATGTCAGTCTCGTTGATCCCGGCAAACTTGGCATCACCGTAATCATATCCATTCGCTTCGAAAAAGAGAGCCAGGCGACTTACGACGCCTTTAAAGCGGAGATGATAAAAACGCCTGAAATCACTCAGTGCTACACGGTGACCGGGGATGAGGATTTCATTTTGATTGGACACTATCCAGACATGGCAGCCTACGATGAATGGGTGAATGAACGCCTTCTCACCAATGCTGCAATTTCACGCTCAACGACAAACGTAGTCTATCGCCGCATCAAGTTTGAAACGGCCTTGCCGACTTAGATGAATAAGCAGCCAATTCTTGCCCAGTGGAAGAAATAGCCAGCGGCTGTTGTGGGTCAACAGCGGACATTAGTTGCGTATTTCCATTCGCCTCAACGCAATATCTCGTGCGGCGCATGCTCGATCAGGAACTGGGCAATTTCATCGTTAGGCGCATCTAGATAGACAGAGCGGTACTGGTAGTTGGGTATTCCGATGATGCGGCGCAGGAAATAGACGGTGCCTTTAGTCTTGGGGACGAACACCAACACGGGTGCCAAGTTAGGATTTTTCCATTCAGAGTACTCAATCTCGTCCCATGACAATGTTCGATGCGGGCTCGTCCAAAAGTCTACTATTCCTGTCTCAGTTATCCGCAAAAGCGTTCCCTCGACCTTACGCAAGCGGAAAAGCCGCGAAGTCCATGCAATCAAGAACGCAAATATCCAAGCTACGATGAACAAAAAAAGGACCCAACCCAAAGGGCTTTCGGCTTCGACCCTTCCCAACGAAAAAATGTAGATCAGTCCTCCTCCGAGTGCGGTCGTCAATGCGAGAAAGAGGAACGCATTTCCTGATGCTTGCGCGCGGTTTACCTTCAAGTCCATGGTCGTCATGACCGGAACTAATTCGTTTTTGAAGTTGATGTCCATGTCCGCTTTGACGCCGAAAGCAGACTTCCGCTTCATTCTGATTTGTCTTGTAACATTTCAACAGGTGGGAAAATCGTTTCTACCTCGATGATACTTGGATACCTATCTGCCAAAATCTGATACCGGCCACTGATTTCGATTTGGTGACCTACGTAATCTGAAAATGCTTCCGACCACACATATTCAATATCCCCAACGAACACGAAATGATCCGCGTTGTCTGCTCGAAAAATGTAGTCATCTTTCCATTTTACGAGCTCACCGCGAACGCTACAGCGACCAAATTCTCTATACTTTTCAGGGTGCTTTGCCACATCAAGGCACTTGTGAATCGTATTGTCGGGCATGCACGAAGCGACGACAAAAACTGCTATTCCCAATGCTGTGGATATGCGGAGCATAGTTCTAATCTGGTGACCACAGTACGAACTTTAAAGCACCCACACATTTTGCCCGCTTTGACGCCGGGAGCAGATAAAAGAACCGGACGGTCGCTGCACCTTGCACTGATCAAGTTCAACAAATAGCATTCGCTAATGACTCCCGAGCAGCGAGCCAATTTAGAGCTATCATCATTTGCGTTTTCACAGTTGGAGGAAACTCTCTCCACGGCTGACGCGAAAATTATCCGCAACTACATATTCGAGCACAATGAGTGGGGCTTGGGGATGGAGACATTAGTCGATGTTATTCTGGAACAGGACATCGTCATTTCTCCGGAACAAAAACAAGCGGTGATGACTGCGATGAGCGCAATGGGTCTCCAGAGATCACAAGGAAAGATTCGAGTGTCTTAACGACCGCATTGACGCCGGGAGCGGACATTGCGTGTTGGACCGGCGCTGGTTTTCGATGAATTTGATAGTAAAATAATCAAATGAAGTATGCTGCTTCAACTTTTTTGTCCTTGCTTTGGCCCCTCTTCGTGTGCGCAGAGAATGAGGCGGAGCTGCCCGACGTAGGCATATCGTTTGAGTGCGTGGAAGCGATTGGAAAAGCGATCGCGAATTACGAAAGCCGTTACGAGAGCATCGCGAGTGAAAGCTTTAGAGACGCGGTATGCACTGAAAGAGATGGAAGTGTCTGGGTGTACTTCCGGACTTCTCATCCATTAGAAATGGGCAGAACGCTGTTGTATGAATTTGAGGGGGACACACTGGAGCTCAAGAAACAACCAATACCTCAATGACCAGAGATCATGATAATTTCTAAGCTTCTAAATTCGCTCAGATGGGTTGATGCCTTAGACAAGGCGTCCGCTAGTGATTTTGCGAAAGCGAGAACGAAACTCAATGCAATCAGTCCATCTAATATCGGCATACCGAAAAGAGAGTATTATCTGCTGAAGTCATTCGTGCTCATGAAGCTTAATGATAAAAGCGCCAAAGCGACGTTGGCGGAAGCGATGAACGCCATCGACGCGAGTCAGAAGATAAACCAGGACGAGCGAGAGTACTTAAAAAAGTACGCTGAGCATATTCTGATTTCATTGTACGACCGCAGCAATCGGCGCACCGTAAATTGCGCTGGAATTGATTTCAACAATGTGCCGAAGCGAACGAGAGAGATGTTTCCGCTCGTTTGATCTACACCACTAACGTTTAGGTCCGCTCAGACCTGGAAAGCAGACTGAGCGATTGAGAAATTTGGTTACGTTGTATAGTTCAATGCATGAAGAGCCAAACCTTATTCGATGATATGATGGGTCGATGGCCTGAAACTATTCGCATTGACGACGCGAGTGGTGTTGCAGACGGTGGTGGCATGTTTCCAACATTGAGCCACGCAAGGGACGAAGTTGAGTCCGGTGTATCGGATGCTAACGAATGGCGTAAACTCGCAGTCTGGGCGTTTTTCCAAGCCGCACACAAACTCGCGATCAATGCGTATCATCGCAACTGCTCGTCTATTTCCTTGAAAGAAATTTCTATCTCTGAGTTCGAACGCTTCATGTTGATGAACTTATCAGACGAAAGTTGGGACAGCGAAAGAGAGTTATTTGAACTAAGTCACCGCTGAAGTTGCTGGAGCAGACTTCTGTTCAGCGGCTTAAAATCGCCCCACATCAGTCGCTCATCCAATGACGCAAAGCGCCCTAAAAAGGACTCTAGAGTTTCTGATCGCCAATGATATGCGTATGCTTCATGCGCGAATTTGAACATATCCCAACTATAAAAGACTGCGGATGGACGCTGGTGTCTGCCGAAGCCAGAAACGCGAAAAATCCAGAGACTTTTCATATACCGACTTTCGAGGTGCGTTCTTCGTTGTCTCGCGGGATGGCAGCCAACCTATTATTCGACATTGCGACGATAGAAGATGGTAAGCTCATAGATCAGGGAATCGACAGAATGTGGGTCATAGTGACCTCCATATTAGAGGACGGCTACCAAGGTGTTCTTGATAGCAACCCTGGAATGTCGGATGGGCTATCACTAGCGAAAGGCGACTTAGTCTTCTTTCGCGCAGAGCACATCTGCAGTGTTGACCACCCGCCTAGAGAGTTTTTGGTCTCCGAACTAAGTCAGTTCTTCACGAGCAATTAAAGTCTATCACCATAGCCACGATGAGATGCATTATGTCGCCCTCTAGCTGCCTATGAGGAGGTCTGCTTTGGGTCAGGAGGAGACATAACGCGGATCTAGATTTGACCGCATCCGTAATGTGTGTCGATTACCGGTCGAACGTTTCCAGAAACGGATTTTCAAATGACCGAAGATAAACCCAAGAAGCAACGAACAGCTGTTAGAGAGCGTGCGAACGCGATCAAGGAGTTTCGATGCAAGAATTTGATCGCGGTGATCGAAAACCCGACGAACATTGGTAATATCGGCACAGTCATCAGAAACGTGAACGCCTTAGGTGTTGAGAAAGTCTACGTGATCGATTTCCGTGGCTCTCTGCCTGATGACTGGGAAGACATGAGAGATCGACGGTCTCTGACCAAGACATCGGCTTCGGCCGTAAAATGGACGTTTGTGAAACGTTTTGAAAGCACAGAGTCTTGCCTCGATCATTTGGAGAACAACGCTTTTGTCTCCATCGTCACTTCACCACACGTGAAGGGCAAACAGAGCATCTACTTGCACGAAGGCGATTACACGGAACATGCAAAGCTCGCGGTATGGTTCGGAAATGAGACGCGCGGCATAAGCGACTTGGCAGTCGAAAGGAGTGAAATGTGCGTTGCGGTTCCTATGTTCGGGATGATTGAAAGCCTCAATCTCGCAACATCATCGGGCATTGTTTTGTATGAAGTCACTAAGCAACGACGTGCGTATCAAAGCAAGTATCGACGCAGCAACCAAAGACGACCTCGCGAAAAACCGCTTCCGACAATTATGCCGCGAGAGGACTGAAAACACGCCGGAAGCGGACGACAGATTTTTTCGAATTTTGTTTGGCTTAATCTCAAGGTGACGCTAGGCGTCCGCTTATGAATACGAAGAAACACTCAAAACGACTCTCTTATATACTACGACACGCTCCCGAAGACGTGGGGCTAACACTTGGTGATGGAGGTTGGGTTTCGATTGATGAATTGATCTCCGGTTTTCAAAAAAAGGGCTGGGCGATCACTCGCGACGAACTCGATTACGTTGTCGAGGCCAACGAGAAGAAACGCTTCACAATTTCCTCAGACGGGTTTCAGATACGAGCCGCTCAAGGGCACTCCGTGAAAATCAATCATGATCTTCAAGCAACCAAGCCACCGGCGTATCTTTATCATGGGACGGCGAAACGGCACATGGATGCAATTCTGCGTGAGGGTTTGCGTCCAATGTCACGTCAGCATGTGCATCTGAGTGTGGACGTTGCCACGGCCGAGAAAGTCGGACAACGGCACGGAAAGCCGGTTGTGCTATTTGTCGCTTCGGGAAAAATGTCCTCAGCAGGCTTTGATTTTTTTTGTGCGGACAATGGTGTTTGGTTGACTGATGAAGTCCCAGCCGAGTTCTTGTCGCTCCAAGAGGCATAAGTCTAGCTCCAGCGTCCGCTTTGGCGCCGAAACGAGACATTAGCTCAGCGGCTTAAATTCGCCCCGAAACTGTCGCTGATCGAACGGCGCAAAGCGCCCTAAAAAGGACGCTCATAAAATCGGAAATGGGACGTTAGCGGACATGCGGGACTTTCTTAAACCTGGCCAAAACCTCTTTTGCAATTTGGTCACGCACCGCTTCACATCATGAAACCAACAGCCTCTCCGCCTTCTTTGATCGACGCTAGCCTCCGGCTTATGAGTGGCTCCTCCGAAAAGCAGTCTGAGTCTGATGCGACTAAAACCGAAGTTTGAAAGTTGCGCCACCATATTGGACGAGACCCTCGTCCGATATCTCGACATCGTAGGCCAGGCGTGCCGTCAGAATTGCAGAATTGGAATTGAACGAAGCGCCGAAGAGGATCGCATCCGAAAACATTTCTTCCGACCGGATATTGAAAACGCCACCACCCCCGGAAAATGCAGCGCTTGTCTCATAGGGAGTGTGCATCAAGACGTTGCGATAACCGAGCTTTATCTCAGGCGCGATTGAATATTGGTTATAGTCGATGAGCATTCCCAAATTCGCTTGCGCGGCGATCGAACTGGTTTCTGTATTTACTTTGGCAAGGCTCACAGTGAGCAAATCGTCCCCAGTTTCGAGATAGCTGTCTTGATCCACGCTCAAATGATCGAAGGAGAGCGCCGGGCGAATGAAAAAATCTCCGGATTGAAAGTAGGATGACGCGAGCGCATTAACGGAGCTGCTGAAGCCCCCCCACTCGCCATCGATCTCGTATCGTGCTTCACCCAGCTTATAGTTCCGCGAGCTAAAAAAGCTCAAATCACTGATCTGCCCCGACGCGCTCAAGATCAGCGGTCCAATCTGTTTGCTGGCATAGACCCCAAGTCCGAGACTGTCTGTCACGACAGGGTTCTGTCCACCGGTCTTTTCCTCGAACCGTCCGCTCGAGTATGAGACGAAGCCTCCCAAACGGTCCAAAGGCCTGAAGGGTGCATCATAGCCCGCCGCAAATCCAATCCCGGACCCGTTATAGCCAGGCACATCTTTTGATGGATCAATATCGATTCCGCTGAAATATTCTTGAACCCATGCGCTTGATCGATTTTCTCGATGCGAGAGATGAAGTCGATCATTGAGTGCGCCGGTCGCTGCACTTGTTAAAGAGGCGACATATCTCATCGAAGCATCTGTCCTCTGTGGCAAGAGAAGATTGTAGGTTTGTTGAAACTCCGCCTCAGTCGTGATGGATGCCAGCGCAGTTCCTAGGTCATCGTCAGCACTAAAAACATCTAGAACCGCCCCATAGGAGGCCGCTTGATTTTTATCCAATCCGAGCTCGCTTGCAGTCTTTAGCTGGAATTCCAAGTCAAGATTTTGATTTTCATCCTGATTCAGAGCCAATTCCAGATTGTAAATAAAGGGAACGTTTTCGACCGCTGTATCGTCGAGACTTCCCTCAAAGGAAATGATGTCCGCTGAAATCAGGGTTTGCGTAAACGAGGTTGAGGAAATCGTTTCGATCACAGGTCGCAATGTCGTTCCGGATCCAAGTTCTGCGCGTCCTTGAACGGTGAGTAGCGCATTTCCTTCAGAAATCCTTGGATCAATATTGAATTCGATATCTGACTCGCCATTGACCTTCAGTTCTGAGATCTGAGTCCTACTGTCGCTGTCCAGCGCCAAGATCGCGTCCCGCACGGTTAGCTCAAGTTCTGAATCGCCAGCATCAATACTACCGCTGAAAGAGGAACCCGACAGAAACTCTATGCTCGCCACCCCCGCGTCGAAAAATAAGTCGCCCGACAAATCCGAGTTCGTCGCGGTCAGTCGCGCCTCGCCGTCGCCAAAGAGAATGTCGCCCTCGACCTCAGCGTCACGCAAAGTGAATGAACCATCGCCTTCGCCGAAGTCCACATTGCCAAGTACGCTACCCGCTTGCAAATCGAAAAAATCGTTCCCCGATCCGAACAAAATATCGCCCTGAATAGAGGGCGTTCTCACATCGTCGGAATCAATTTCGTCATCACCGTTAGTGTCATCTCTCGGAGCTTCTCTTGTCTGAACAAGCACGGTGTCGCCGCTCGCATTGCGTAAATCCATCGCGATGGCCTCACCAACAACGTTGTCTTCACCATCAACATCATAATCCTGCAGAGCGGCCGAAATGGTGCCGGTATTTGTAAGCTCTAAAAGCTCCCCGCTTTCATCGAGGATCGCGACTGAATTTGCTTGTGTGCCGTTTAGCGTTTGTTGCGCAAAAATGTCCCCCGAATTGTATAGAGACGATAATTGGCTTCCCTCGGCGAGCCGGATCGCAATCGCGCCATCATCGTTAGACGTTGCGGTCGCAGCTGAGATCAATCCACTGTTTGAAAGCGTGCCGATTTCGCTGCCAAATTGAAGATCTAAAGCGATCGATTGCGCATCAAACGCTGTCGCAAAAATTGATCCCGAATTATCGATGCCACCGATGATCTGAGTTCGGTATTGCCCGTCGCCCGATCCTTCTATAAAAACGGCGGTTGCATCGAACCCGACATTGAGGCCCTCAGCGCTAATGGTGCCGCGATTGATCAAGCCTGCATCATAGTCAAAAACCGCAAGAACCTCATCAAAATCCTCATCCTCATCATCGTCGCGCGTGTCTCTGACGGTTTCAGACACCAGACCTATAACCAGATCACTATCTGCAGTCGCATCTAGATCAGGTGAAATCCAAAGTGCTGGACTGGAACCAATCGTTGTCAGGAGACCAGCTGTCCGATTTTCGTCGAAGTCGTCTAATGTATCCTTCGTCTCATCATCCAAATCCTCTTGAGAAAGGAAATCATCGACAGGGCCGTTGATCAGTAAGCCTTGCCCAATTGATCCGGCGATCGCGAGCGCTGGACCGGAATCGTTGAGGTCCTCGGCATCAATCCGTTCGCCTAAAGTTTCCGTTTCCTCATCGACCAAATCAGGTGCGATAAAGTTAGTCACTGTCGTGCTGGCAAAGCCCGTCGTTAACACTGAGCTTTCGACAGATACGCCACCTGCAACATCGCCATTCAAAATGATCCCTCTTGCGTTCGCACCTTGAGCCTGCACCGGGCCGCTGATCAATAGGTCGCCCGTAACGTCTTCTAAAAACTCGAGAGCAACTGAGTCAGCTCCCGTCACACTGACACTTCCGTCGAGAACGAAATCCCCGACTATTTGAGATCGAAAAATACCGCCAGCTGACCCGTGTCCTTCAATAAAGATGCTGCTTCCAGGCGCGAAGACAAATGAGCCATTATGTGTTCCCCCTTCTTGCAACAAAATCCCAATGCGATTGGTGCCAAGGGCGAGCGGACCATCAAGATCGTCATCTTCATCGACATCCTCTCGGGCATAATCTTCAAGGAAAAAAATTGTACCGCTTTGTTCGTATTCACCTGTGCGATTCGCTTCGACAAAAATTCCAATCAAATCATCTGTATCGTCGCCGACGATGGAGCCATCCATCGAAACTGCATTGTCACTATCTATTGCCACCGCGATTATGCCAGGCTGACCCGTGAGATCGATCACCCCGTCTTCCGTCACAATGATATCCGACGGCCCGCCATCATCGACGGTCGATGTCCGCACAGGCGTTGTCGTCTCGTCATCAACAGTCTGCGCTTGAGCGTTCGACAAACCGATCGTGAGGGTAAATAAAACGAAGAGCGGCGAGCAGAACTGATGTCGCTTCTGCAAAACAGTAAGGTGTCCCATTGCACCAGTGTTTTGTGAAAGTGTTGCGGCTGTTTGTCGTGATTAGCTTACTTTGTTCCGAAGTTTCACGGCGTTCATCGCCAAGGCAACCACCACGTATGGGACTGCTTCACGGTCCCATCGGCGGAAGTTTGCGCCCCGTGAGATGAATTGCTGTTGCTTCTGGGGTGCCTCAAACTCTCAAAGCTCGGTCAGGAAAAGTTGAGCCTTCCATTGCGAACCAATTGTAGGCATCAAACGAGAAGTCGAAATTCGCACCAACTAAGACACTCGTCCGGTCTTTCGCGGGACCAAAACACTTAGCTTAGCGGCTAGATCGCGCCGAAAGCTAGTTTTAGATCACAGCCATAGTCGCTCTAAATCTGTAACCTGACAATATCTGTGTCAGTTCGTCCTCGGCGCCTCAGATAACCCGCGTCCTCTCCGGAAAGCGAATGAGCGCAATTAATCCGCCTTCATCCTTGTTCGAGAGAGACAGTATCGCCCCTTGTGCCCCGAGCAGTGACTTTGCAATCGACAAACCGAGACCGCTTCCGCCTGTCGCTCGATTACGGGATGGATCAAGGCGATAGAACGGATCGAACACCTGTTCGAGCTCTTCGGACGGTATGCCAGGCCCTTCGTCTTCAATCGAAATCAAGAACGTTCCATCCTCGATTTTCGAAGCGACTCTAGGCTGGTCTCCATAATCCTTGGCGTTTTGAATCAGGTTGACCAGAGCCCTCCGAATTGCAGGTGGATCCCCGGCGATGCGAAACGACTGAGACGTGAGCGCTTGCTCCACTTGGAACGGCACGGCCTCAAGCGTCGTCTCGATCAATTCGCCCAGCTCAACCAATTCAGGCGCTGTGTTTGTTTGTTCTGAACGGGCGTAGAGCACCATGTCACCAATCAGCGCCTCCATCATGCGGATATCGTCCTGCAGGGCGTCCATGTCTGTTTCTTGTGCATCGTCGAGCCGCAGTTTCATATGCGTTAAGCTCGTTCTGACATCATGCGCCATGGCTGCAACCATTCGCGAGCGTTCTGAGATCAAGGCGCTCACACGTTCTTGCACGGCGTTCAATGCGCGCGCCACACGGCGAATGTCCTCGGAACCTTCTTCTTTAATGAGGTGCGGTTTACTCGTTTGACCAATGCTCGTTGTCGCCGCCTCGAGTCGTTTCAGAGGACGAAATAATAAGAATAAGCTCAACAAGCTCGCAGCTGCAATCGTTAGAAAAAACAGCCCAAACAATGGCAGACCATAATATCCAATAATCGCAGGTGGGGTCAGCAGAACGGTCAAGACGCGTTGATCTTCCAGCTGGATCGAGACTTCTAAGGCGCTCATGCCCACCAGAGTATTATCCCCAAGCAGATTTTTACTCTGCGACAGCTCAGCGCCACGAATGGTGCGAAATCGCGCCTCGCGGCCGGACAAGTCATATGCCGCATTCGCGGGGAGATTTTGGAAGGGTTCGCTCATGGCCGAAGAGTGCTTCGCTTGAGCCGGAAAACCGTCGCGAACATAAGCAGCGCGCGAGGCGCTCGAATATGCTGATAAGACGACCGGAGCAGCGTCGCTTGGCACGCTTTCTAGAAGGAACACGAGTTCCGATGTCGCGATGGCATGGTGTTCCATGACGCCCGGAAACATTCGAAAAATCAAAGACGTTTGAAGCAGCATATTTACAAAGGAAGCTGTGATTATAAGACTCCCGAGCAACACCGCTGCTGTCCGAAACAGCAGAGACCGATGAAAGAGCTGCCAGATACGGATCATGCTTTCACTTTTTCGACGGGCGCCGCGAAGACATATCCCAGATTTCGGATCGTCTTGATCAGTTCAGGGCGCCGCGGATTATTTTCGATTTTTCCTCGTAGTCGGCTGATATGTGAGTCGATGCTTCGATCGAAGGAAGATGCGTTTATCCCGCGAGACAATTCCAGGAGTTGATCTCGGCTCAAGACTCGCGGGGCGTGCTCTACGAGAATTTGCAACAAGGTGAACTCGCCGGATGTCAGCGAAATCTCATCGTTTTGCCGAAACAATCTGCGCGCTTCGGGTTGGAACTGAAAGTCCTCAAAGACGAAGCGTTGAATCTTTGTCGTTTCAGTCTTCTCTGATGCGCTGCTCGCGCGCCGCAATATGCTACGGATTCGGGCAACAAGTTCTCTGGGATTGAAGGGCTTTGCTAAGTAATCATCTGCGCCGGTTTCAAGTCCAATAATTCGGTCAATGTCATCGCCGAGAGCAGACAGCATGAGGATTGGAATAGACGAGTCTTGACGCAAGCGTCGACAGAAACTCGTGCCGTCCTCGCCAGGCATCATCAAATCGAGAACGATTAAATCCGGGGTTTCGTGTTCAAGCGTCGCTTGTGCTTCGGTCACATCTCTCGCCAATTTGACCCGCATATAATTCTTTTCGAGCAGCTTTTTAACAAGCGTTCGAATTTGTGGATCGTCATCCACAACAAGGATCGTAGCGTCCGTCATACGCGTAGTTTAGAAGTCGAGACACAGGAGCACAAAGGAAAGTTTTTGACGGTTTGTGTCGAAACCCCCACTCCAACGATCCGATCGTCACAGACTGCAACACATTTTTGTATCGCCGACAAACGCGCGAACAATTCAACGCCTACCTAACCAGCCTAAGAAATTGCATCGTCATGGAAAGGGCTTGCAAATGATGGTTGGTCTTGCGTCGAAACTCACTCCCTCGCTCGCTAGCATCGCTTTCATCGTTACGGCCTGCGCGAGTGCCGAAGGACCAAAGTCTGCCAATGCTCAGCGGTCAACGCTCGACGGCAAACAGGTCTCTCCTCCCATCGGCCTTGTGCTTGCCAGCATGGACACCAATGGCGATGCAACCCTTTCCCCCGATGAGCTTCAGGCCGGGTACGAGCTGTCTTTTGAAAGTGGTGACCTGGATGGTAGCCGTGCCCTTTCCGGCGCTGAGTTTACAAAATGGTCGGAAAAGCAACTCGGTCAAACCTATGCTCTGCCGAGCATCATGAATTTTGATCACGATCAGAATGCCAGCATCTCCGACGCGGAATTCAAACGTACCTTTGAGGAAATTGTCGCCCGGTTTGATAAAAATGCGGATGGCTTCTTGGTGCGAGCTGAGCTGATCACAACTTTGAACCTGCCAGGCCTGGACCCAGAGCAAATGCGTCGTGAAATGGAAGCTGAAATGCGCAAGAAAATGGAAGAGGCGATGCGACGGCGCAGGGCGGGTGTTGCTCAATAACCGTATCGCTTCGTAGGCACTTTTGTGAAAAAGCGAACCTGCATACTCATAGCATGCGCGGTGGGGCTGTCAGCTAGTGTCGGCACCGTTCTATATGACCCATACAAAAGAGGCTCATGCGTAGGGCTGGGAGGCTCACCTTTTTCCGCTGGGCGAGCTGGATATGAGATCGTCGACGTCGGTCGACGTGTCGTATGGGGCACCGCTGACTGGACTCCATCAGCGTTTCAGGGCTTTAAACCGCCCTGGCACAAACCGCTTTATCGGAAGAATGACCCTCGGGTCGGTTATGCCGACTCCGGAAAAATCACAAAATCGCCGGGATGCGAATTCGATGGCCAGTACAATACACTGCGCGCCTTCGGTCGAGACTTTCGACAAGTCGTTCGATTGATTTCTTTTGAACGCATTGGGTCCGGTGAATCTCAATTGCAGCAGGTGACGCTCGAAAAGTATCACACGCTTCTCTATCGAGAGGGGACGGTGGTTCGAGTGCTGCATACTCCAGACGAGACGCAATATATTGCTGTTTCACGCTCTGCTCGACCTGAAGGCGGCCCAAATCCTCTGCCGGAGGGATGGCGTATCGGAACCTATCAGCTTTCCTGTGACTTTCCATTGGAGCTGTCGGGCACTGTGATCAATATTCGCACCCCGAACAGAGACTCCTTCCAAGGTCCATTGCAACCGCGTCATCACTTTCCGCGATAATCAAACCTGGAGACAAAAAAAGGGTGACTTCACGAAGGAAGCCACCCGCGAGGATTGACGCCGAGGGAGTATTACCAATCTTTGGAGATACGAAGGCCAAACTGCCGGGGCTCCAGCAGAAAGACATTGGTAAAAAGACCAGAAGAGGCGTCAGTGAGGTATTGGTTCGTCACCTGATCGTCTTCGAGCAGGTTCTTGACGAAAAGTTCGACTTCGAAACCCCGATCAGCATTCGTTAGCTGCAATGCGACGTTTGCGTTTTGAAACGCGTCAATGCGATCCGCTTCGAGATTGAAAATCCGAGAATAAGTCTCTCCGCGATGATAGAAATCGCCTCGCAGCGAAAGATCCCAAATTTCAGACAGGTCCCAGACATATTCTGCGCCAACCGAAACGGTGATTTCGGGTGAGGCCGGCAAGCTGTTGCCTGAGACATCGACCGGGATCCCTTCAAGCTGGCCAGCGCACGTGCCCGTGATGTTGGTGACCTCATTTACGCAGTTTTGCGCGGTCGCTGGATCCTTGACGATCACATAGTTTGGATCGCCACCCGTTTGATCATAGGTGTCAAGGAGTGGATCTTGATCGGCCAGTTCCGATTTGAGAAGACCGAGCGTCGAGTCGACCCGGAATTGTTCGGTAACTTGATAATAGAACTCAGCTTCGAACCCGAGAACGGTCGCGTCGACATTCTGGTTGACTGAAGTTCGATTTACGATCGAGGAAATCTGGTAGCCCTCATAATCGTAATAGAAGGCGGCGAGATTGAGGATGCCGGCGCCTCCGAACAGAGTGCTTTTGGACCCAACCTCAAAGGCGTTCACAAATTCCGGATCAAAGGTCGTGCCAACACTTTCTAATCCGGCAGATTGAGGCGGATTGATCCCGCCGCCTTTGTAACCGCGAGAGATGTTCGCATAGAGCAAGCTATCGTCGGTGAACCAGAAGTCGCCGGCCTGATAATCAAACCCGAACCGTCCGGTGACTTCCTCAAATTCGGCCTCTTGGGCAGGACCGTTTTGGTAGAATCCGTTTATCGCATCCACCGGATCATTGAACGCCCCCCCTGGCCCCGGGGCTTCAAGCAATAGGCTCGGTGTATCTTCTTGTCGCTTCTGGTCGTTGGTGTAGCGCAGCCCAAGCGTCCATTGCAGATTATCAGTTGCGTCCCAATAAGCCTCTCCAAAGACCCCTAGAGCTTTCAATTTGTACGGGCTACGGCTCAGAAAATATGAGCGATCCGCCGGCAAGCCGAGTGCAACCGCGAACGCTTCCGCTGTATTGAAGAAGACATAGTAATTTGTCTCGCCAATCGTATCGAGTTGGAGTGCCCCCACAGTGAAATTGAAGTTGCCGTCAAAATCAGATTGCAGGCGCGCTTCAAAAGACGTTGTTTCAAAGTCAGAGTCTGATCGGTCAGTCGCCAATAGTGTATCCGCCGGCGTCCGCAGGCGGCTATCAATCGGGGGCGGTGCGAAACCAAAAGCTTCAAAGCCGGGGAAGTCTCCGTCACCATCACCATCAAGATCGGGCGTAAGCGCCGTGACATTGAACGTGGTTGTACCGATACCCTTGTTATAATCGTCAGTGAACGCTCTGAACGTATCGTTATAACTTGCTAACAGCGTGAGCGTTAGGTCGTTATCAAATTGATACTGGAACTCTGCTTGCACCGTTGTGGCTTCGGATTGAAACTCAGGAATGATATTGGTCTCAAATTCGCGCAGGTCCGAGGAGGTGGTGGCACCTGCATTACTATCGACGCCGAAACTATCATAAAGCCCGACAAGCGGCGCCAGCAATCCTCCTAGAGACGCAGACGTATCAACGGTGCCAAACCCGGGTCGGACTTCAATCGGGTTGCCATTCGCATCGCGCGCATAACCAAGCCCTTCGACTTCATAAGGAACGCAGCCTTGATTGAACGGAAACGGCCTCGTGTCCTTGGTGCACAATTGCTTCGTCGAACGTGTCCGGGTGGAATCTTCTTCATAATGCTCGGCCATCAACCAGAATGAAGCCTTATCTGTCAAATCCCCACCGAAGGTGCCGCGGAGCGACCACAAGTCTCGACCGTCGACGTTTTCTTCTGATCCATCGGGCAAGATGGCCGTCGAATAACCATCTCGCTTCAAATAAAAGCCGGCAAATCTCGCGGCAAATCTTTCTCCAAGTGGCACATTCACGTGCCCCGTGACTTTGCGATGATCAAACTCGCCGAATGTGTTTTCGATCCCCGCACTGAATTCTTCCAAGACCGGCTTGGCCGTGATCGCATTGACCACGCCACCAGTTGCATTTCGGCCATAGAGCGTGCCTTGCGGCCCCCGCAGGATCTCAATCCGCTCAACATCGTAGAATTCGGTTTCGAGCAGCGTCGAGCTGGACGCTGAAACGCCGTTGATATGTGTGCCAACGGCAGCATCTGATGAGGCGCCGACGGCCGCATTGGTAATCCCGCGAATGCTAATGTCGCCCGCGGAGAAGTTCCCCTGAGTGGCGCCAAAGTTCGGGATGTTAAACTGCAAGTCCGAGCCCGTATTGATGTTCAACCGCTCCAAGGCATCGGGATCGAACGCCGAGACTGCGATGGGCACATCTTGGATCGACTCATCTTTTTTCTGCGTGGTGACGACCACCGTATCTAAAGTCCGACTTGAAGCAGCGTCGCCGTCTTGCGCGAAAGCCGGCGTCGCCAACCCGAATGCCAATGTCGAGACGCCAAGTGATAAGCTCGCGCACAGCGAATTCTTTTCGATCATATTTCTCCTCCCATCGCCCCCTTGTTTTGCGGTGGGAGCTGATTTGTTTCTGCCGACGCTTTCGAGCTCGACGGAAAGTCTAGAGGCTCAAAAAAACGAAATGCGGAGAGTTTTGATGCGGACCGAATATTGTTGCGGTTTGTCGGGAGTGGATTTCTTTTTTGTCGAAATGTTGCGGGGACCAAACAGAGTTTAGAGCTTCAGAACCGCGCGTAGTGTTTCTTGGGGACCAATTGCAACCAGTATCGATATTGCCTCAACGAGATCAACAAGGAACATCCAACATTTTTTATATGACACGATCGAGCGTCTTAAACTCGCCCCACCTAAGTCGCTCGAGATTATGAAGCGCAGGTACAATAAAACAGATTCCAGAAATTGGTTCTATGTTTGGGATAGGCAGCCTGTCTGCTTGAAAGGTACCCAACGACCTCATGCTATGACGGCCGTCAATCTGAGGCTACCGGCAAACCTTCGATCGTGAATACTGAACCTTGCCCTTTTTCGCTCGACACTGACAAGTGCAATCCATTCTCCCGCGCCCAGCGATCAGTCGACGCCAAACCAAGCCCTCTATTTTCAATCTTGTCGTCGGCAATACCGCGCTCGCCTCGCTGAAAAACGCGATCGACCTGTTCTGCCGTCAACCCTGGGCCAGTATCCCAGACTTTCAGATCGATCTGGTCGCCTCGCCTCCTTGCAGCGAGCAATATTTTGCCGCTGTTTGTATATTCAATGGCGTTGGAGAGAAGATTTGACAAAGCCCGTGTCGCTCCAATCGGATCGACTCGGACGATTGCGGAAGACGGGCGAATCTTCAGTAAAAGGCCTTTATCGCTCGCTTGATCTACAAACATTCGCTCGAGATTGTCGAACAAGGTTTGTAGCGGGACGGTTTCGTCAACGGTTGCCTCATTTGGCTTTTCTGCAGCGACGGGCGACAAAACACCCACCAAGTAATCCAGACCCGCTTCGAGCTTCCTCTTCAAATGAATGTCACTATCTCTGCTCGCCTGGATGGCCAGCCGAAGAGACGTGAGGGGCTGACGCAAATCATGGCTGGTATTCTCAAGCGCCTCTCTATCACGGCGAGAAGCACTTTTAGCGGTGTCTCGCTCTTTTTCGGCGATTTCCTTTTCCGCATACGCAGCCAATGCTCGATTTTGTGCATCTAGTTTGGCCGTCAGCGCCGCATCTCTGTCGCGCCTCAGCCCAAGCGTTTGGATAATTAGAGCAGACGCAAATATGACAATGTCAATTGAAAGCAGGGCATTGCGCCAATGATCTATCGCGGTTGGTTCATAGGCCAATCCCCATTCGGCAAGGATCACATCGTTCATAACAAAGAAGAGTATGAATCCGCCAATCAAATACAAAAGCGCGCCGCGGACCCCGCGCCGTATTGCTTGGGCCGCGCACCAGAGGTTCATAAGGTACAAGATTAGTGAACACAGTATCGCTAGTTCTGTTATGAAATAATGATGGAACAATTGTATTGGGAAAACGACGGTCGGGAAGAAAAACCCAAACGGCACGAGCAGCACAGAGGCAAGCATCGTCCACAAAATTATTCTATCTGCGCGCGGCTGCGCCTCAGACAAGTCAAAAAAGGACCTTGAAGTGAGCGTGAATATCAGCCCAATCGCAAGAATTGAAAGCTCATTATACAGATAGTCTAAGTCCGGGTCGGGCAGCAGGGTGGCGTACAAAAACCCGTACTCGCCGGCCATGAAGGCAGATAAGGCGATCGAAAGTAGTCCATAAAGCGCCGCTGTCCGAGACCGCAAAATTACAGCAAGCGCGAAAACAAAGATTGTAAAAGCGAAACGAAACGCAAAAGAGCCCGAAATGATCGCGGCGTCCAGCGTTCGGCTTTTGGCGAACCCCTCTGCGGTGACCGCGTACCAGACCGTATCGCTGCTGTAATAAGTCGTTGGAATCATTACAATAACAGTTTCACCAGCGTCCAAGCTGAACCAATCCGTGGATAAAAGTCGATCGGGCGGAAACCTCTCTTCGAAGGAATTGAACATGAAATCCCCGCCTCGAAGAAGCGTAGCGGTCGGTTGGTCAGGGCGAATGAGATATCGGTCATCGGAAGTAACGTACCCTAAACGAGAGTCCAGTTTGATATCTATCCGCTTTTCGGATGGGTTTCGAAACGGTATCGCGACCCAGCCATATCCGTTATTGTAAGCACCGGGTCCTCGTAGTGACTCAACATCCCGCGCGCGCACAGCCTCTTCCGCAAGCAATTGTGTCACCTGTGCCCATGACGGGGTCGTGCTTCTATCTAAAACCGGAATCAGATATCCATCCCAATCACCAACGACGGTCTCTGCACTCTCAAGATCAATTGGCGGGACCGGAAAGTTTCTTGATTGACCTGACTGCGCATATGCCATGGCAGAGCAGAAAATGACTGAAACAATCAGAACCCATCTCACCAAGATCGCCATCTTCGCTCACCCCAATCCTGCCTTCGGTAGGCGAACAGAGAACAAATGGCAATGAGACAGGTGTCCGCATGATTGTTGTGCTTAGGGCCGTTTTGAATACGAGTGTTCATGAATGACAATTGGTCCTGAGATCTAAGTTTAATCCTGAATCTTGGTGAGATTGGCTCGGCCTCCCGGTTGAGGTTTCGATGCGTTGTTCGATTTGCGGGAGGATAAGGACGAGATCTCAGTTTGGCCGCGGGCGAGATGCCGCTGTTTTGAGGGACCAACCCTATTTCGCCGCGCTGCAATCTTGTTTCTGATCTGCGAACAAACCAACTGATCCAACTCGAGGAGGCCGGTATGTTTCGCCATCAAAGGTTCCATGCCATTTTATTGGGATTTGCGGTGCTCTCGAGTATGCAGGCCGCGCATGCCTGTTCGTGCCGTCCTTGCGACCAAAAAACTTCTTTCCTCGAATCTGAGGCCTACAGTTTTATCGGCTCGGCCCGCGTCGAATCCGTCGATGCCCAAACCGGTCCGTTCGAAAAAATCATCACTCTGGTCCCAGGCAATGTTTTGCGCGGAGACGTCGCGGATCGGATTCAGATCAAGACCCCTTCTAGTGGCGCCAGTTGCGGGGTGGTGTATCCGGTCGGCGCCGTGGTGCAGATTGCCGCCACACAGTCTGGCGGGTATCTGCACACGAATTTGTGCACCCAGGTGTGCTGGACTAGCGAGGCAAACAGCGCGCTTTTGCCTGGTGAATTTGGTGGCCTGACGCCGATCGACATCGACACGTCTCCGGTAAGACCGCCGCTGGACTTACGGCAACCCCGATCAAACCTGGCCAAATCCTCCGATGAAGAAGACTGACCCTCGTCCGGGCTGACTTTTGGCATCGAAGCTTAGACCATTCTTCTCTGCCCATTCGGCTACAATTGCGAGGCCGAGCCCGGTGCCAGAGACGTCGCCGTCGGGGGCGTCGCGTTGGCCTTTTTCCAAAACCCGCGCAAGCGCCGTAGGCTCAAGTCCGGCCCCTGTATCGTACACTGCGATCTGGACCGCACCATCGCGCCGCCTGGCAGCGACCAGAATGTCGCCATCAGACGTATATTTCAGCGCATTCGAGACAAGGTTTGAAAGCGCTCTAACCAGGCCAATCGTGTCGGTTTGCAGGATTGCGGCACTCGGGCGAAATTTCAGGTTCAAGCGCTGTTTGTCGGCTTCTGCGGCAAACATCCGGCTCAGATTGTCGAACACGACCTGAACCGGAACCGGTTCGGTTATTTGCTCGATCTGGTTCAAATGCGCGTCCCCTTCGCGAATGCCTTCCAGCGTTTCGCCAAGGACTGTGTTCAAATAATCCAACCCGGTTGCCAGTTTCTCTTTCGTATCAGGTGAATTCAAGTCCCCTTCCTGAAGCGCGATTTGCAATGATGTCAGCGGTTGCAATAAGTCGTGACTTGTCGATTCGAGATGTTTGCGCTGATGGTCGGCTAGTTGTCGAGCTCGATCTCGGTCGCGCTCTGCGCATGCACGCGCTTCGATGGCCTCTACGCGAGCTTGCGACGCAGATAGTTCAGAGCGCAGGGCCAAATCGCGTTCGTGACGCAATGCAAAGGTTTGACGAACGATTGCAGCGGCAAAAACCACGCCATCAAGGATCTGACCCGAATAGGTCAAGATACTCACCATGCCCCGCTCAAATATGCCGTCATCTTTATAGTTTGATGCTGTTCCAAGCGCGATGTAGCAAAACAAGATGCCAATCCCTATCCCAAACAAAGATGCGCCTTTGATACCGTCTCGCAGTGCGACGAAGGCTGCCCAAGCGCCCGCAACGATAAAAAGCAGTCCGTAAAC
Source organism: Pseudomonadota bacterium (assembly GCA_038527765.1). Lineage (GTDB taxonomy): Bacteria > Pseudomonadota > Alphaproteobacteria > Caulobacterales > Hyphomonadaceae > Henriciella. The sequence goes on along the minus strand of JBCBFK010000005.1, from coordinate 159,809 downwards.
GTTTATGGCGGTCTCGAACACTGGCGACCAAAGAAAGATACCCCAGAAGACTGCGAAAACGCCAAACAAACCAAGTGTGAGCAGGGCGTTGAAATATGCGGGGTATTCTTTTGCTGCCCGCAAGAATGACGCGACAAACAAAAAGTGCGCAATGATTGTACCGAGTTGCAATGGCCGCAACAAGTACTCGTCGAGTAGCGGTTGATCTGGGTGGAGAAAGACAAATCCGAAGCCCGTGAGATTTGCGCTGGTTGCAAATAAGCCGAAAAAAAAGAGGCCGTAGAAGGCTGCAGCTTTGGACTTAAGTAATACGGAAAATATGACAAAGAAGATGATTAAGGAGATTGCTGCGCCAAAGTAGGCAGCATGTCCGAACCAACTCCATTTGCGACGAAAATCGTATGTCTCCTCATCAATGACCTGCAAAACGTCTGCGTTTGCCCAGCTGCCCAGAAAGCCTTGGCTCGCGAAAGCCCAAACGTCGATAATCTCACCTGGCGCCAGGCGAACGGAGCCTGAGGTTGGGATCTGGTCGAAGACCGGACGCTCCGCAAGAGGTAAAGACGTATCTGGGTAATCCATCAGAATCTCGATTACGTCGCCGCGGCGAACGTATAGAGAAAAACCCTTTAACCCATATTTCATGACACGGAAACGAACGACCTTCGGAACGCCTGTTCCATTCTCCAAGCTCGCCACCGTCCATTGGTTCGCCTCATAGTAAGTGCCGCGGAGCATATCTGGCGCTGGAGATTCGGCCAGTGAACGAGCGACGTGGTTTGGGTTCCTGAGATCAAAGTTTTCGACGCGGACATTAGCCATCTTGTCATAAAGGTCGAGGCTCGTATGGTCCGCTCCAAGTATTACAGTTTGAGAATGGGCCGCTTGGCTCGCGCTCAACATGGCAAGGCTGGTCAGCAAAATCACTATCGCAGTGAATAAATGGGCGGGAGCGAATGACATTACCTAGATCGTCCAGCGCGACTGTCGTGATTGCAGATGACCATGCCCTGGTTCGTGGCGGTTTGAAGGAGGTCTTTGCAACCGTTCCATATGTTGAAATCGTTGGCGAGGCCGAAAATGGTCTCGAGGCCATTTCCCTGTCGAAATCCTTGCGCCCGGACCTGCTGACGCTCGATGCCGGCATGCCTTATGCGCGTGGGATGGAAGTCTATGGCGAGGTTCGTCGCTGGAGCCCTGAGACCCGAATTGCGGTTGTGACTGGCTTTACCTCTGTCGGCGTTTTGGCGGACTGGGTTTCGGCCGGCGCCGATGGGCTGTTTCTTAAAACTTGTTCGCCGGATGAAATGCAGCATGGGTTTTCGGTCCTTTTGAATGGCGGCGGGTATATTTCAAAGATGGTTCTGGCGGCGCTTGAAACCCGCCCTGAGGGCAAGGAACTGACGGCGCGCGAGCGGCAGGTCTTGCATCTGGTTGCCGAAGGCTGCAGCAATGCCGAGATTGCCGACCGCTTGAGCATAAGCCCGAAAACGGTCGACAATCATCGCACCCGCCTGATGTCAAAGTTGCGGGTTCATTCGGTCGCCGAGCTATTGGCCTATGCGCTGCGAGAAGGTTTGCTAGAGAATTCACGACAGCTTTGACGGGCTCGGCCTTCATATCGGCGACCGGTCGTGTCTTATGGATTATGGGGCCCAGCGAACTGCAGCGACTTTCTGCAAGCTGGCGACGATGTCTCGACTGTCATTGCTGCGCCATGTCAGCGTTCCATCTTCGTTGATGCGATAGGTGGCTGGGCTGTTCTCGGCGACGAAGGTCCGGGCATCGCGGCGACTCAGACGAACCCAATTCTGGCCAGACGCTTTGCGTCGTACTTCCAATGTGTTGGCATCGGCCATCCGGAACTCGTTTATGCCAGAGCTGTTGATAATGATGTAATCGCCAACAATTGCCATATCAGGCTCGGTTGATGCGCGGGCGCTGACGGATGTGCTCGACGTTGTCACAGCTTCAGGCTGCTTGCCAGGGAATTGCGCGGTATATCCGCGGACATATTGCGGTCCGACACTGACGCCCTGGCTGAAAACCGGTGTCAGGGTGATGCCCTGGAACTTGCCGACGCCCTTCTTAAACGGAAAGACTTCTAGCACCTCGTCTTCGTCGACTTGCTCGTCATAGTCGAACCAGACGCCGAGCACGAAATCCAGGCCAGGGTTCGCCGTTCGTAAGTCGATCAGGTTCTTGTGTTGCTTAAGTTCTGGCAACGGTCCGAGCATGTCACTCCAGCTCATCGTGATGCCGTGACTGGATCCAAGAATGTCATTATTGGCGTTGGTCCAGCAGCCATAATTGATTCCGGCGCTCGATCCGATCGACAGCCCGAGACTGTAGCTGGCATCGCCGTACCAGAAAGCATTGCGTTGATTTCCCGACCGGCCCTGAGGGCTGACATCAACCGCCATGCCAGTCTCTAGTCCACCGCCAATGATCAGGCCTGTCTCGCCGGTTCCGCCCAGCGTCCAAGTGTTGAAGACATCGAACACGCAAGGATTCAGCGCGGTCTGAGTTTTGGCGGCGACGTTCTGAGCGTTGCCCTGACGCAAGCCATCCACAACTTGATTGTCGCGAGACAAGGACAAGGCATCTCCGGCTTTGCCCAGCATGCCTGACGCGTAGCGGCCAAGCTCAACCAGAGCCGCTTCATGGACATAGCCAGCTTGCGTTTTCACGCATATGCCTTTGGCGAAATCCTCGGCCAAGAATTTGTCGCAAGACTTACGCAGTGTGGTGACCGGACAAGGCTTTGCGCCTTCGGTGCCGCACCGCGTACAAGCATTTATCTTGGTCAAGTCGGACCCAATATTGGCGTTGCGATAGGTTCCCGCAGGACAGGTGAAACAGTGATCGCTTAGCCCATTGCGAAACGATCCATCTGGACATCCTTGAGACCCGGCGATTGACGCTCGGCGTTGCGAGGCACCGTATCGTTGGTAGCAGGCGCGAGCGCTCGTCACGCCATATTCTAAGGATCGTTTATAATTTGCAGGGCAAGAGTAGCAGCGCCCATTCGGATCCCAGAACGCGCCACTTGGGCAATCGGTTTTAAACAGGCCGCTGCCGCGACCGCGATCGGTTGCGTTTGCCCATCTAATACCGGCCCGCTTTTCGCACGCTTTACTACTGTTCACACCGAAGACAGTTCGGTGCGGATGCGTGGATGGACAGGACCAACACTGCCCAGTCCCGATGTCCGACTTTGTCCCCGGATAATTACTCTCACAGGTAAAGCTCCCCGAGTAGACGGCTGGTTCCGGAGCGGCGCTTGGAGCAAGCCAAATCATTACGGCCAAAAGGAGCGCAACGAGGAGGAAAACACTCCTGGCAGATGTTTCCAATCGGCGCGAAACGTTGCAAATGCCGGTTTCGGCTAGATCTGGTTTGATCATATCTATTCCTCTCGTAACGATAAGGATGTCTACCAAACCTGTTCGGTTCCAATAATGAGGTCGATCCCTCATTCTGTGCGCGCAATCATGAATCTACTGGTGTTCCGGAGGCGACTGCCGATGAAACAACATGCGAAAGCCACGCCGTCATGGCGTGGCTTGAGCGGTCGAAAAATGCTGTTCTATCGGCAGTGACTTACCAAGTTTGGAACATGGTTGGCAGTTGCCCCGCTTGCTTCATGTGATTGTCGAAGGCCTGATTGAGAACAATGCTCTTAATCTGCTGCCCAGCATAATAGTCATACATGCCGCTCATGTCGGGAAGATTGCCGGGTGCTGCGAAAACGGGCGAGAACTCTGACCCCGGCGTGTCGATTTTGGTGCCGTACTGATCCCGAATCTCGAACCGAGTGCCCCGCCGACTTGTGCCATAGAGATTGAAGGATGGGTTTGCTTGCAGCAAAGCGGCTGTGTCTGAATTAATGCGGAAAGACTCTCCCGTCGTGGTTGTCGCACTGTATCCGCCACCGCGTCGATTGGCGGACGTCACTGTCACATTCGATATGGGTTGTGCCGCCTGAGCGCGATTGTATGCGTCGATGCGAGCACGCTCTGCTTCGAGGTGATTAACATAACCCTGAATGGCGCCCTGAGCCACCAGCCCGGTGAGAGTCATCCAAGTGTAGTCCTTACCTTTGGCAAGCTCCCAAGGTGGCTGGGCAATGTCAGACTCGAGAATCCGACGGCGCTGTGCACCAGCGACCTTATTCTGTGTGGTGTCGTCAAAGCTAATAGAGGTCTCACGGACCTCGCCAGCGCGCACATAAGCGACCTCTATGGTATCTTGATTGCGCCGCTTAAAAGCGTTGGCGACATCGCTTGCCTTCTTGATGGATTTGCCATTGATCGACAGAAGCAAGTCACCTGAGCGAAGATCTGACGAACAGGCATACCGACCATAGGTGATCCCGTCGACGTAAAAGCCCGTCTTGCGTTTGGCCAGTTTACGGACATCGCCTTCAAGCTTGGCAGATGTGGCGTTCAAGCCAATGTCTGCTTTTGGCGTTTTAACTTCGAATGCATCGTCCGGTGCAGCGCCAAGTGCGCCCACGAGCTCAAGGCTTTCATCTTCCCGCAATACCCAGATTGAGACCGGCTTGTTTGCGTTTTCTAGCAACAATGTGTCAAGCCGACCCGCACTCGGAACCGGCTCGTCATTGAAGCGCATGATGCCGTCGCCGGCCTGCAAACCCATTTCGGCCGCGGGCGAGCCTTTGGCAACAACATCGACAGTCACGAGGTTTCTACCGCAACTAGCAAACGCGATCATTTGTGGCGCCGCATCGCCGTAAAAGGCTCCGAAGAAATGCTCCTGACCAATTGCGGGACGCCAATATGTCATCGTGTATTTGTGCTGATTCATCGCCGCGCGTTCGGGCGGGGCGAGAATGGCGACCGTCGCGCCTTGTTTGCGCCCTGCAATGCGTGCATTCCGCTCCGCGAAGGCTGGAACGAGCGAGCTGGTGAATTTGGAGTATCCGATCAGCATGTAACCTGACGCGAACATTTCTTTCACTTCGCGGTCGAAGTCCTGCGCGAAGCGGGCGTCAATGCTCTTGGTCTTTCCGGCGCTCTTCAATTCGGCGAGTTCTTCATCGGTGAGGGTGGACTCGAATGCCATCCCGGCCGCTGTGACGCAGCCTGGCAAAGCGAGCAAAGCAGTTGCTGTGGCAATCGCGCGTAATCGTAAAAAATCATTCGTCATGACTGGGTTGTCCTCTGTTCCTGATCGAGAGGTATGACCTACATTTATGTGGAGCGGCGCTAAATGAGGTCAGTCCCTCAATCGAACGTGAGTTCACCGCCGTCGGTGCGGTCGGTCCAATCGTCGCTCGCCCGGCGCTATGGTTTTGGCGCTCCAAGAATAGACGCCCCCACCAGTCGCGTAGATAGCGCTATATTGGTTTTCCAATGTCCGCTTTGACGCCGAGAGCTGACAGTGAAGGTGCAAAGCACTAATGATGAGAAATGAACCGCCCTCTTTGTCTTGCACTTTTCCTTCTGTTTGCGTCTGCCACCCTAGCGAATGCGCAGGACGAAAAATCTGCTACCTCGTCGATAGTGTTTTCATGGTACCCGACTAAAGACGCCTGTAACGGTTCGATTGCGGAAACCGTGTCGTTGGATGCGTTATTGCGCTCACCAGAGGATTTTCAAGAGACGTGTGTCCGTACGGAAGGCTTCTACAAGGCAGGCGCATTGTTCATGCATGCGCACGACCTTCGGCGAAAGTACCCGTCTCAAAACGAAGTAAGCGCCAAACGCCGGCTAGGGGTGTACGCCGAGCAAAGTTTGATGGAGCAGCTTACTCGATCTCAAGGAAACAGAGTCGAATTGGTTGGTTTGGTATCGCATTGCGACGCGTTGTGGGGTGAAAACACCATCATGGTCATGGGCTATTGCCACCATACGGGTGGACCCATCATCGGTCTGACGCAGGAATAATGAGATAAAGACCCGTCGCTTCGTCCGCGCCTCAACATTTGCAGTCACAAAAAACCCGATGCCAGGGCACCGGGTCTCTAGGTCATTCGGGGAAAGAAGGGGTTTAAGCGGCGACCGCTTCCTTCTTCGGTTTTGGATCGCGAAGCACATAGCCGCGGCCCCAGACCGTTTCGATATAGTGTTCGCCGCCAGTGGCCTGCTGCAGCTTTTTACGCAGCTTACAGATAAAGACGTCGATAATTTTAAGCTCTGGCTCGTCCATGCCGCCATAAAGATGGTTGAGGAACATTTCTTTTGTGAGCGTCGTGCCTTTGCGCAGGCTGAGCAGCTCGAACATTTGGTATTCTTTGCCGGTCAGGTGGACGCGCTCTTCGTCGACTTCGACGGTTTTGGCATCCAGATTGACCAGAATTTCACCGGTGCGGATGACGCTCTCAGCGTGGCCTTTAGAACGACGGACGATCGCCGTAATGCGCGCGATCAGCTCGTCTTTATTGAACGGCTTGGTGAGGTAATCGTCGGCGCCATAGCCGAGCGTTTTCACTTTTGCCTCAATGTCTGGATTACCAGACAGGATCAGGACCGGTGTGTTGACCCGCGCCATGCGCAGCTGTTTCAGCACATCATAGCCAGAAATGTCGGGCAGAGAGAGGTCGAGAATGATGATGTCATACTCATAGACCTTGCCGAGATCGACGCCCTCTTCACCGAGGTCTGTCGTGTAGATGTTAAAGCCTGCCGCTTTCAGCATCAGTTCGATACTACGGGCGACCGCATTATCATCTTCAATTAGTAAGACTCGCATATTCAGCTCCCCGAATCAGTCTATTCGCATTCCTAGCGTGATCGTTAACCATTGTGAATCTAGGTAATGAAAGTAACCGAAGATTTAACAATCGGATTCGAAACGACAATTTTATTCACACCTCTTAAGAATGCAGATCTTGCCCGGTCCGCCCGAGGAGCGTGTGAGCAATGGCGATAACGTCCTGCACGGGCTGTGAAGACGCGTTTGTTGAAATTAACGTTCTCTGGCTGCGAATGGCTTCGCGGACAGCATCATCACGGATCACTGTACCGGCCAGCTGCGGTCTGAACCCAAGAAAGGTCTGACACGCCTGGGCCACAGCGGAAAACGTGTTCTGACCGGCTGAGCGGGTCTCACACTGATTAATCGCAATGGTTTGCTCTACACTCGGGGCATAACCCTTTAAAACTTTGATGAAGGCATACGCATCCGTCATCGATGTTGGTTCATCCGTGATGACCATCAAGACTTTATCGGCGGCGCGGGCAAGGCGCATGCAATTGGCTTCGATGCCGGCGCCAAGATCGAGAATGACCTGATCATATTGCAAGGCGAGGGCCGAGAGACCAGCCGCGAGACGGGCGACTTCCTCAGACGACAATTCCGCGAGTGCCCCGGATCCAGAGCGCCCCGGAAGCACGTCGAATCCGCCATTGGCAGAGCCGCCATCGACTGGGGTGACGGCGTCTTCGAGTTCAACCCAGCCTGCGATCACGGCAGCAAGGTCTGTTTCGGGCGCGATGCCGAGCTGGACGTCAACATTGGCAAGTCCAAGGTCGCCATCAACGAGCAGGGTGCGCCGTCCAGCTTGCGCCATGGCGCTGGCCAGTGTGATCGACATAAACGTCTTGCCGACGCCGCCTTTGCCAGATCCAACAGCGATAATCGAAGCGGGTTCGACCCGGCGCGGCGGGCGCTGGTTCGGTCGCTCTTGTGACTTAGGGAGTAGGAAGCTCATTATGCGGCTCCTTTCAGTGCGACATGGGCCGGTGCGTCTTCTGTCAGCAACTGGGCCAGTCTTGATGGGGTCGCAGGGACCAGGCCACCGCCAATGAAGGGGGTGATGGCCAAGTGCGAGAATGCAATTTTGGCTGATAAGAGAGCTGAAACAATTCCGCCTCTTCGGCGCGTTACGTCCAGCTTGGTTACGATCGCTCTCCGCACTCCACATCTTGCGAAGGCTCTTGCGGCCTCGCTTAGATCTTCTGGATGCCCTTCGGCGCTGATCACCAGCACCGGTTCGGCATCAATCACGGCGAGCAAGTCTTGCAAGCTCGCCATATCTTCTTGGTCAAATGGGATAATCGCCGGCATATCGATGATGCAGCGCTTATTCTCTTCTTTAATCTGTCTCAGCAGCGCAAACAGCTGGTCGGGATTGGTTGCCGACCGGATCTGATCTTGCTCTTTTTCCAGATAGGCTGCGAGTTGGGCGCCTCCGGCCGTCAGATCTAGGTCCGCGGCGACGGGCAGCACTTCAGCTTTGGCAACGGCCGCGCGGCGCGTCAGCTTGGCAGCGGTGGCTGTGCGGCCGTGACCCGGCGCGCCGACAAGGACGATGTTGCGATGCGGCACTGGAGGGATCGGATCGCAGGTGATGGCCGCTTCCAATCCAGCGGCGAGGGCCGAACTTGGTTCAGAGCCCTCAAACCCGCCGGTCAGGCCAGCATCGGCGATCCGGTCTGCAAACCGTTGCGGGGCCCCATGCCAGAGGAGGGAGTCACGTACACGATTACGGATCGGGCTTTCAACCAGTCTCGGCGCCGGATTGGCCCCAAGGCGTGTCAAAATCCGCGACTCGCTGGGCACCATGCCGCCGCCCATTTTATCGGTCGCTGCCCGGACTTCTACGCCGCCAGGCACTTCGCGTTCGGACAGGATGATCGCATCATCGCCCATTTCCGCGAAGATTAATGCCTTTGCTGCCTCTAGGGACTCAGCGGCAAACATCTTCATTCGCATACAGCACACTCCACTTTATGAAATCGAGTGTTGCGCCGAAATGGTTAACAGAATCTGTTAATTTGTTAGTTTTTTCAGATTGGCCGCGTTTATGGACAGGTTTTCATCTGTTCACAGGATCATGCGAGCCGACCCCCTCAGGCAAAGCTCTGCGGGCGAGAATCCACGATTTCGCTCAGAGTTACCCCAAGCTGACCGTCTGCAATGACCAAGCGACCCCGCGCCATCAGGCGATCAGACACATAAATATCGACCAAATCCGTGGTTCGGTTTTCCAGTTCGACAATCTCGCCCTCAGACAGAGATAGCAATTCTTCGACGGGCATCCGCGCTTCACCCAAGACGACGTCGACCTGAACCGGCGCATCCATGAGCGTTTTCTCTAAAGCCCGGTTGGTGGTCATAAAGTCTGGTCTCTGTGCTGCCTAAGCGATCAAGGTGGCGGTGAATGGTTGCCGAGAAATGAACAAATCAGCCGTGTTCGGAAAATAAGTCACCTTGGCTATCAATCACAACTGCGGCGAGGCGGCGCACGCGGTCCAAGGCATCGGCGCGATCCTGCTCATTGATGGCGGCGGTTTCCAGGCAGGCAGCAAGATCAACAATACTCGAGAGAACGGCTTTGAGTTCAGACGATGTCTTCTCAAGCCGCTCTGCGTGTTCAGCGAGAATGTCATTGCGGGCAATTGCGGCCCCGCTGGCTTGCGCATCGGAAAGCAGCAAGGCGAGCTCGTCGGTGTTGAGGGAGATTGTATCTTTGGGCTTCGGCGCGGGAGCGCTGAAATCACTTTGAAACGGGAACGGTTCGAGAGACTCGATGCGCCGCTTCATTCGATCAACTCATCATCGGTGCCCTGGGGCAAGAGATCACCGCGCTTGACCAAGGCACGCGCCACGGTCAGCACTTCCGCCCGCGCCATATCGATTTCACTGCGCCGAACGGGCCCCGTTGCGGCGATCTCCTCGCGCAACAGACTGGCGGCGCGTTGCGTGATATTGGCGAAGAAGGCCTCGGCCACAGACGTTTCGGCGCCCTTCAGGGCCAGAGTTAGGACCGCGCGGTCAATACTGCCCAAGATGGTTTGCAGGCTGGCTGGGTCGAGTTTCGCAAGATCCTCAAACGTGAACATCAATGCGCGGATCTTCTTACCCGCGCCTGGCTCGGCGCTATCAAGCGACGAGAGAAGTGTGCTTTCTGAACTGCTGTCCAATTGATCAAAGATGCGGGCGACATGTTCGTGGCCGCCATTCAGGTCCTGCGCCCGTTTCTGCTCCAGCTGTTGTCCCAGCGCGGCTTCGAGCGCTCGGATCGCAGCGGGATGCACGTCTCCAAGATTAAGCAGGCGCTTCAGCGCTTCCGTCGCGAGTGATTTCGGCAACGCGCGAACGGTCTCCGCAGCTGCCTCCGGCGAGAGGCGTGAAACCATAAGTGCGATGACTTGCGGGCTTTCATCGAGTACGAGACCTGCCAGGTATGTTCCATCACACTGAGAGAGCGCGATCCAGACCCCACCAGACTGCGCAGGGGATGAGATCGCCGGGGTGCGCATGCTGTGTACATAGCGTTTTACAGCGGCTTGTTCAGCGGGCTCATCTTCAGGCAAAGTCTGCATCGCATGGCTAAGCTGGGCTGCCTCATCTGGCGAGAGCTGTGACCAGACTGCCGATGCTTTGGCGCCCAGCGCGCGCATTAACAGCGCGCTGCGAGTCATTCCATCATTGATCGACGGCGCATGGGAAAGGGCGGGTAAGCTCATTTAGTCCTCCGCATATGACATCCAGCCTTTGACCAGTTTTGCTGTATCTTTGGGGTGGGTCTCTGCGAGGGTCGAAGCCTCGTGCAGCGTATTGGGGTCGGGAGGCAGAGAGGCCGGCAGACGCGATGCCCGCGCCATCAGTGGCTCAGCCCTTACAGGTTCGGGTGCCGGCGCCGGGGCTCCGATCGACGCCACCCGTTGCGGACTGAGCGTAGTGATCAACAAGACTAGGGAGAGCAGTCCAAGGCCCGTAAGCTCTGCGATCTGAAACGGCGTGAGTGTGCCACCGACTCCTCGGGCGAATGGAAACTGAGTCAAAGTCAGCGTGTCCGTCTCGGCGTTGAAACCAACCGAGGCGATGAGAATGTTTTCGATCCGGGTCCGCAGGGGGCGCAAGTCCGTGGCGATGTCGCCGTCGACCATAATCAGGACTGATTTCGGCTTTTCACCGGTCACCGAGACGCGAACGCGATCGGAGCCGGTTATCGGTTCCAGTAAATATGTCAGCTCGCGCTCGACAGAGTTGCCGACTGACTCTGATTTAACAGACCCGAACAGATCATAGGCGCGCAACGAAAGTAGCCCCGCCGCTAACAGGAAAGCGGCGAGGGCCAGGAGACGCATAGGAGGCGTTCGGTCTTTCGCGCTCATAAACAACACCTTTGCCCGACGCAGAAGCGGGCATTCCCGAATGTCTATACGGGCGGTGTCGTAAACGGCGCTTTAACGATGAGCGGTGCTCAAAGTCAGGTCAGCGGATGTCCCCGCTAGCGTTTAGCGGTACTGCTGAACGCGCGTTGTGCGCAGGCCCTTGCGGCCATGCTTGGAGTAAAGCACACGCCATCCAGAGAATTCTTCTTCGCTGAGATCATAGCGACGGAGCGCCTCTTCTTCAGAAAGAAGACCGCCGGATACGGCTGCAACAACTTCGGCTTTGCGGCGCGTGACCCAACGGGTGATGCCTGGTTTTGGCAAGTCTGCGAGCGTGAGCGGGCGCCCATCAGGCCCCCGCACACTAAGAGATTGAGCATTCTGCGTCATTTTTCCAACCACTTTCGTACGGTTAAACAAGCCACTTCTGCGGCCATGACGCTTCTATACAGGCTCCGAATTAAAGTCGGTTTCAGCGGGATCTGAGAATTTTCGTCAAAATTGGAAGCAACCCGTTCGAGCGCATTAGGGGCTCGTTGGTAAATCTGTTCCGTATTGGATCAGTCTTCCCGAATCTCGGCTGTTTCTGAAATCTTTCTAACAATCACCTGTCAGTTTCGACAGACCGATCTCAGACGTGTCGCTTAAAAAACCTCGGCTCGACGGCACGCGGCAGGCGCGCAACGGACGTTGTACCTTTTAGGCAAATTGCGGTGCGATTTTGAGATTTTTCACCCAGCCAAGCTTTTCATAAACGAGCAGAATGGTGCCGTTATAGTCGACAATCCGGTTCCAAATGCCTCTGCGCGGACGGTGGAGGGCGCTTTGAGGTTCGTCATGATGGTGATCGTGAAACGCCTCGCCGCCGGTCAACAGCCCGATCACATGGTCAGCCCATTTCGGCGTGGGCAGGTGACCAAGCACATTGATCCCATACACCGTGGCGTGAAACTGTATCGCGCGGCCGATGACAAAGCAGGCGTGGCAGATCGCTGTGAGAACAAGAGATCCACCTGCAGCCCAGACAATGAGATAGATCAGCGCTGGAATAAATAGGTGCAGCGCCAGCGAGATGGAATTGTAGAAGCCATCCATCCAGACCACGATCGGCTGCTTTTTCAGCCACATCGGCATGGGGCGCATCATGTCCTTGGCATCGCGCCAGATGATCCAGCCGACCCAGGCCCAGCGTTTCGATTCAAACGGATTGTGTGGATCGCCCGGCTTGTCTGAAAAGCGGTGGTGCTGGCTATGATAATTGACCCAGTCCCGTACTGTGCCCTGCATGGCGATCATCAGATTGATCATTGTGACGATTTGGCCTGGCGCCCGCAATTCACCGGCTTTGTGCTGCATGATCCTGTGCAGCGGACCGATGCCGGCATTGCACACGAAAATCGACAGCAGCACGACCCCGATGCCGAGGGGCAAATAGTACCACCGCAGGGTCAAACCGGATATCGCCAATCCGAGAATGATCATCGTGATCAGCATCGCAAGCCCGAGGGCTGGGTACAAGAACGCGGAGAAGAAACTCGCGAAATTGAACGTTTTCCAATTCTTGGGGATCGCGATGGAGCGAGGGATCATTCTGAAGGCCTCCGGGATGGCAGTGTCATAGAATAAAGACGTGGATCGTCTTACTAGTCTGTTAAGACTCGTTCTCAGGAGAGAAAAGGCGACATTTTCAACCCTAACTGTATTGTTAGAAAGTGTGACGGGAGAGTCACATTTTTGGCTCCCCCGTCCTGGTCAGCGATTGTCGAGCTCCGAGCGGACCAGTTCCAAACCGCGTTTGGTGATCCGATAGGGTTGTCCTTGTCTCGAAGCGATAGCGCGGCGGCGCTTCAGCTTGCGAAACAAAAACAAGTCGAGGCCGGGCGCACGCCAGCCTTCGCGATTGATACAGGTGACGCGTTCGACCTTACGATTGTCACCCCGCTCGATTTCGATCCGCCCGCCCTGGGCGAGCAGATGCAGGATGCGCTGTTCCGCGCGAGAGATATCCATTGTATTGATCCGAGTTTGCGCGCGTCGCGCGCATTGAAACAGGCTGACCGTTTGTGAGGTCAGGGCGTTGTCTGTTTCTGGGCCCATGGTCCTTGGTGAGGACGGGCCCTTATCGGGCCTCGGATTGGCTAAACATAAAGTCTCCGTTGAGACATTCGTCTACGAAAGAACCGCATCTCTCGTCAAGCAAACTCGCGCGCGTTTGAAAAATGTGGCTTAGACTGGAAACATCAGACCGTCAGAGGCTGGATCGAGGAGGAAGAAGAATGTCGAAAATGGAAGAAATGCTGTCGGGATTAAGACGTGTGGTCACGGCAAATGATGCAGATGGCAAGTCGCACATCATGATCGATGGGGGACCTGCAGATGAATTTCGCACCGGCGATCTCGGCGGATTGCTAGAGATTTGGCACGACGACGCGACCGGCTTGCTCGATCCGTCCCCTTGCGAGGATAAAGGCGCTGGCACACCGATCCTGTCTCCGGACAGCGGCAAAGTTAAAATTCGCTGGTTCACAGCCGGACCTGCGCCGGAGGGGGCGCCGCCGGAAATGATTGCTGACCTGACCCGACAAGCGTTTATCGCGATTGGAGCGGGTGACCATCAGCCGGACACTTCCAAACATCCGGCCATGCATACGACACATACAATAGACGCGATCATTCTGGTCAAAGGCCGCGTGCGTTTAATCCTCGACAAAGAGGAAACCGTGATCGGCCCCGGTGATGTCGTGGTCCAGCGGGCGACCAATCATGCGTGGGCCGTTGACGGCGATGAGCCGGCTTTATTCGTGGCCGTGCTGGTCGACCGATCCTAGCGCGTCCGTTCCAACAATGCTCTCACTCCAGGCCGCGCAGCCAAGATTGCCGCGACAATCGCCGCGGACTTCCAATGACGCCTGACGAACACCGAAGCCTTTTTCCGCCACGGCGCTGATCAGGCTGACGACGGCGTCAGGCGCCGAAATCTCTTCGGCCTGACCGCACTTCTCGCAGACAAAGAGCGCGAGCGGGACATCGCTTGGGCCAAGGTCCAGCGCCAGGTAGGCGTTGAGGCTCTCAACCCGGGTGACGTAGCCAAGCGAGACCAGAAAATCGAGGGCGCGATACGCTGTTGGCGGCGACACAGAGCCCACCCCGTCCAGCGAGGCCAGAACTTCATAGGCCGTCAACGGCTTTGGGGCATCCAGCAGCAGATTGAGCACATGCTTTCGGATCGTGGTCAGGCTCTTGCCGTTGAGCTGAGCTTCATCGGCGGCGGCCTGGATCAGTTCCTCACGGCTGGGTTTCACGCTGTCCGCGTGGCGCCATCGGCGGCGGTGTAAACGGCGTTTTCCGGTGGCGGGGGTGCGGGATCTCATACGTGTCATAGTATGACGTATATGACTTAGACCGATTGGCGTCGAGTTAATTTCTTTCCCTTTACGCAAACGGAGCGCTTGACGAAATCAAAAATGAAACATAAAAAGAACAAATAGGGATCAAATATCGGGTCTGGGCGAGTATGAGCGCGATTGTCACCACTTCGAGCGTATTGGATGAGGCATTGCGGGGGGCAGGGCTCGAGGAAGCCTTTGATGATCGTGGGGTTGCCTATGAGGACTGTCCCGGCTGTGGGGCAACGCGGGGACTAAAACTGTCCTTGGCGCGGGGCCGCGTTCACTGCGGGGCCTGCGGGACAGAAGGTCCCTTGCTTGCCTACCTGCGTGAGAAGACGGAGGCCTCGGATTGGAACAATGAGCCTTACTCCGAAGCGGAGATCATCCCGATTGAGCCACGCTTGCCCAAGACCCAGGCGGCAGCAGACCCGATCGAGACAGGCTTGGTGGAAATTGATGTTCCGGCATCGGTGACCGCGCCATCCTTACCGACCAAACCGCACTCTTCAGACTGGATTGAACAATCGATCCCGGAGCCAGATCCGCCGCGTCGGGATAATCGCGATCATGGCAAATGGGGAGAGCGGATGATCATCTCGCTCCTCGCTGTGATTTTCCTGGGCGCGGGCCTGGCGGCGGCTACACTATCCGGATTTGCGAACTTCCAAGCCTTCAGCATCGGGGTTCAGGATCCCGCTCAGGCGCAAATTTGGGGGTGGAGCGGGGTGATCGCGTCGGTCTGCTCATTTGGCGGTTTCACCTTCTTTTGGTGGCATGTTTCGGGAGGTCGGCGTGGTGAAGCGGCCCGCGCCCTGGTTTTTGCGCTCGCGGGCGCTGGGACCAGCATTGCCGGAACCACGCTTTACATGATGAACAATGCAGATGGGCAACGCGCCACCTGGCAAGGCGTGACGGAGATGCGTGCGGTGGCGGAGGCCGAAATCGCGCAGTGGACCCGCCAACTTGACGGCATTCCCGCCGAAACCCGATCCATAGACGGCTTAGAGGCTTATCTGGCGGGCGTCGAAGCGGCGGGGCGAACCCATCAAAAGCCATACCGCGATGCGCAAAACGAACTCGGGCTCGCCAAACGCCGCGCGGAATTGGAAACAAAGATCGAGACCGCGCGCGACGAGCTCAAAACCTCTGTTGGAACGGGTGCTGAGGCGCGACCCGCGCAAAGTCTGCCGGCCTGGTTTTTTGCAATGATGCTGGAACTCTTTTCCTCCCAGGCGACCAGCATCGCGTTCGTCTCGCTCTTATTGCTTTATGGGCGACAGAGCGAGGCGGGCGCCCCACCGGACGACGGAGAATGTGCCGTCTAAGCCGCTTTTTCGACGAAGACCGTTCCGGCGGAATATCCCGCGCCGAAGGAGCAGATCAGACCTTTGTCACCGGTTTGCATGTCGGCGCTATTCTTATGGAAGGCAATGATCGATCCGGCGGAACTCGTATTGGCATAGGTGTCCAGCACAGTTGGGCTTTCATCGGCCGTGGCTTCACGCCCCAGCACTTTTGAAGCGATCAGGCGGTTCATGTTGGCATTGGCCTGATGCAGCCACATGCGCCGCAAATGGGAGGCTTCAAGTTCGAGACGTTCAAGATCTTCAATGATCATTTTCGCGACCATCGGCACGACTTCCTTGAACACTTTACGGCCCTCCTGAACGAACAGTTTGTCGGTCGCGCCGACGCCATCCGGATCGCAGCGATTGAGGAAGCCAAAATTATTGCGAATATTGTTCGAGAATTGCGTTTTCAGATTGGTGCCGAGAATTTTCCAGTGCGCCGCTGGCGCGATGTCTTCGGCCTCGATCAAGACGGCTGTCGCCACATCACCAAAAATGAAGTGGCTGTCCCGGTCGGTAAAATTGAGGTGGCCAGAACAGATCTCCGGATTCACCATGAGCACGGACTTGGCACTGCCAGAGCGGACAAAATCTGCGCCCGTCTGGATGCCAAATGTCGCTGACGAGCAGGCGACATTCATATCAAAACCAAAACCATCAATCCCAAGCGCATCCTGAATTTCCACGGCCATGGCGGGATAGCCGCGTTGCATATTGGACGCCGCGCATAACACGGCATCGACATCCTTCGGGTCGCGTCCGGCTCGTTCAAGCGCCATGTTGGCAGCGTTGACCGCAATTTCGGCGAGCACCGAGATTTGCTCATTTGGACGTTCTGGGATGGCTGGACGCATCACATCGGGATCCACTATACCCGACTTGTTGACCACGTATCGGGATTTAATCCCAGAGGCTTTTTCGATGAATTCAACGCTGGAATGCGTCTTGGGTTCAACGCTGCCTGCTTCAATCTCTGCTGCGTGCTCGGCGTTCCATTTGTCCGCCCAGGCATTGAAACTTGCGACGAGTTCTTCGTTCGAAACGGACTCTGCGGGGGTCCACAGACCGGTGGCCGAAATTACGGGGGTGATCATTGGCAAGGCCTCTTAGGTCGCGTCTCGCGACTCGTTACTCCTGATTTGCCGCATTTCTACGCCTTCGACAGAGACGCGTCGAGATGTCTCGCGCGGTAAGTCTCAGTTGAACCAGGCTGCAAACATTAAACCGTCGCCACGGGTCATTCCGGCAAACCGTTCCCAGGCACGCAAGCGCGCAAGTTTGCCGGTCTCAAGATAGGGTGCAGCTCCGGCGCCGTGGATCCACAAAATCACATCCATATCGCCAGGATCCTGCAGGAATTTTGCGAGATTCACGCCAATTCCGGTCTCGGCATTGTAGCCATTATTGTAGCGCCAGTACGGGATCAGGGTTTCGCCCTCGAGAAGGTGTTCAATTTCAACCAGCACATCTTGCCAGCCCTGCGCCATCTCTTCGTTGACCTCAACGCCGAAGGCTGAGGTTTGGCTCGGATTGGGCAACCATTCCCGATCATTGTCGGTTTCAGCCGCCACGGCGGTCCAGAATGCGCGGTTTTCAGCAATCATATCGCGAAAATGTTGATGCGCGGCCCGCGTGCGGTCAGCCTCGGGGACGCCGCGAAGAGTCAGCAATACAGTCGCCAGCATGTCGATTGTTTCATTGTCGAGGAACATGCCTTCGACGTCGCCGAACGTATCCATTTGAACACGGCCATCATGAACGGTTTTGATCGCCGAAGTCGGGTCGACGGCAAGGGTGAGTTCAGCCATCCCAGACATGACATGCACATAGGCCTTCAACCAATGTGCATCGGCGCTGTCGAAGCGAACGATCCCGTCAAAATCGGCGCTCGGTTCGGCATTCAGATCTGCCATTACAGCGAGTGCACTTTCCCAGTCCTCGCGGCGGCCATTGGCATTAACATCAAACCAGATATTGGCCATGGAGACTTCAAGCCCAAACGTCTCGCCCACCGCTTTTTCAAGGCTCGTTTCAGCTCGATCAAGATGCTCGAGCGCTTGCGTCATGGCGATCTCGATAAAGGCAGGGTCGAACTCTGCATTCGGATTGGTGGGCAATCGATTGCGCATACCGGGTAAGATTTCCAGCGGGGTGGTGGAATTCTGATATCGCACCTGCATGATCGCTTCGCTGGCGCGGAGGAATTGAACCGCGCCCAAGGCGAAGCTTGTCTCTGGCATTTCGGGGCGGACGCTTAACTTTGCCTCGGCGGCCGCCAGACCCTCTGAGGCGAGCACGTCTTGCCAAGACGAAAGCTCAGCTTGTTCATTCTGTGCGGTCGGGGCGCAAGCGGCGAGGGTCAAACCTGCCAAAGCGGCCAAGTGAGTCTTGATCATGAGAGAAGCTCCGTGAGTGATCACTCACTAATGCTCTTAAACTATGTTCAAACTAGGGCGCGCGTTTATCGAGCTTGAACGCAATCGCTACCCGTCGCCCGCCCCAGCGATCTCCCGTCCGAGTTCCCGGCGGTCGGCATTGTCTTGAAATTCTTCCAGACGTGCGTTTTCCCGTTCCCGCTCGCGTTCGGCTTGCTTGATCGCATCGGCTATGCAGCGGTCGCGACTGGTTTTCTCACCAATCTCTTCGCACTTGGCATAGGCGCGGTCACGATCAAACTCAGTGTTTGACACACATGCTGCGAGGATAAAAACCGTCGCCATCGCAAAAATTGACTTCATCGAGCTAGCTCCTGAACTTCCTTGAATCGTACGCAACCGACCTCGTGATCATTGTAGAGACCACAGGCCTGCATCCAGGCATAAACAATCGTCGGGCCGGCGAATTTATGCCCGCGCTGTTTCAGCGCTTTTGAGCAGGCTTCTGAAATGTCGGTCTTGGTCGGGCCGTCTTTATAATTCACGAGATTGCCGATGATCGGTTTGCCGTCGACAAAACTCCAGCAAAACTCAGAGAAATCCTCGCCGGCGTCTGCAGCGTCCAGGAAGGCGCGAGCGTTCCCGATACAAGCTTCGATTTTCTTCGGGCTGCGGATGATACCGGGATTGGACAGCGCCTTATCGATGCGGGCCTGATCCCATCGGGCAATCTTCTCCGGGTCAAAGCCATCAAACTCTTCGCGCATGGATTCGCGTTTGCGTAAAATCGTGATCCAAGCCAAGCCAGCTTGCATGCCATCAAGCTGCAGTTTCTCCCAAAGCGCGCGCGAGTCGTACTCCGGAACGCCCCATTCCTCATCATGATAGGTGCGATAGAGTTCATCGCCCGGCGGCGCCCAGGCGCAAGGTACATGATCTGTCATGTCTCCTGCATAGCCTTAAGTTCCGCTCGAAGCCATTCTGGTTTTTCAATCATGACGGGGGTTTCATGAATGTGCGGGGTATGGCCCTCGCCTTCGGACTTCAGCATGCGGTCGACGCGTACGCGGGCGAGGGCGAAGGGGCCTTCAGCGCTCGACACGGTCCCAATCGAGAGGGGAGCCAGAAGGTCCGCCCCCGTTTCGATTTCTGTGTTTGCGGCGCCTTGTAAGGGAAGCGTGCGTTTGCGGATTTGCCCGCGACGGTGCATGCGGCTCACCACTTCCTGACCAACAAAGCAGCCTTTATTGAGCGCGACTCCGCCGAGCACATCCATGTTTATGTCGGCTGGAAAGACGTCCGCGGTTGCAAAGTCGAACCCCTGTTCGGGAATGCCATGGGTGATGCGATCGCGATGATAGGCGTCGATCGGGCGAGACCATTCTGCGGGATGATAGCCATACCAGGCCGCCCAGCTTTCGTTGGTCGCAAAACCGCGCAATCGTCCACCCGGATAGCGCGTGTCCAAATACACATACTGCGCGCCGGAAATCGGGCGCACGCCGGACACTGCGTCTTCAAGGCCCGCGACCACGAAGACGTCTTCGAGGATTTCGATTTCGACCTGACTGCGCAGGCGGAACAGTTTGAAGCGCTTGGCGAGATCTGCGACGAAGTCTTTGGCGACATCGAGAAGGACGCCTTCATCGGTGCGCAAAGCGAGATAGTCCGCGATGACTTTACCTTGTGGGGTGAGCAATGCGCCATACCGGGCCTCCCCGGACGACCAGTCCAGCGTTCCATTTGTGACCAGACGCTCCAGCAAAGTCATCGTGTCTGGGCCGCTCAAGGAGAGAACCGCGCGGTGGGCAAGATATGCAAAAGGAGACGCCATGGCTTCGCATGTAGGATGCTTCAAGCCGGATGTCATCCTGACAAAAAAAGGGTCCGGCGCCACGGAGAGAGGAACGCCGAACCCATGACTAAGAGATCGTTGAGGGGAGGAAACGGATCTCTCAGAACTTGTAGCGGGCTCCGAGCGTCAAACTCGTGCCATCAAAATCATCATTGACGCGGGCATTCAGCAAATCCGCACCACCGCCAATAAA
Source organism: Pseudomonadota bacterium (assembly GCA_038527765.1). Lineage (GTDB taxonomy): Bacteria > Pseudomonadota > Alphaproteobacteria > Caulobacterales > Hyphomonadaceae > Henriciella. Next base: position 139,558 of record JBCBFK010000005.1, on the reverse strand, counting down.
GCGACGTTCGAAGTCGAGATCGCGCACCTGATAGTAGCGGGCTTCGCCATAGACTTCCCATTGGCTGCCGGTGAGCCAGGTCAAACCACCCGCAAAGGTTCCTGCGAGCCCAGTATCATCACCGGTCGCGGCAAAATTTGGTGCCGCCGCGCCGCCACCTGCATAGAGAATATTGGTCTCAACATTGGCCAGACCGAGGCCGCCCCCGATAAATGGGACAAGGGTCTGATCTTCGCTCCAGATGATGTCGGAGTAATTGTTGATCAGGAAGAAATCGATGCTGGTATCGCCGGAAAAGGGCTGGTTGCCATTGTTGAAACTGCCGCCGCTAACATCGGTTTCAAGCGTTGAGATTTCGAGCTCGAGGCGGGAATGGAAAATGCCGAAAAACTCCCACGGCGTTTTATAGCCGAGCGCCACGCCAAGGGTGGTGTCGCTATCAAACTCAGCTTCAATATTGGCTGGGGCTCCGACCACGCCTGGCGCGCCAGCTACAGGATTCTGTGTGCCGGTCAGGTCTGCATCGCCGGGAAAGGCTGCGCCGATAAATCCGGAGACATAGAAACCCGTCTCGTCTTCAGCAATTGCGGGGAGGGCGAAGAGGGAGGAAACGGCAAAAGCCATAGAGGCGAAGCGAGACATGCGGATGATCCTTCTTGTATTTTCGCTTGGTGCGATTGAGTTTGGATCTAGCGGTTCAAATCGGCGCTGGCACTTAACGTGTGATCACCACTCGTTCACCTTGGCTCACGGGCTTTTGACATCACAATTTCAGGGCGAGGGCTTGCCAGTGATTTTGCCGCGTCGCCCGGCATGCGTGACACGCGGAGCGCGCTCCGGCATAAATGGCATGAAAAGAATCGGGGCCGGAGAAACAGCACGTGAGCGAACGTAAGGGGCTAAATCGCCAGCTATTTTGGTTGTATGAAGGCCACGGGCGCGGGCCGTATTTTTTCCGGCTGGCGCTGCTGACATTCGATGTCATCACCATTGCCTATTTCCTTTGGGCGCCATTTCGCGGCGAAGGTGTGTCGCATCCGATCGCTGATTATGTCATCGGCATTGTGATTGCGCTCGATCTCTGGGCGCGGTTTTACATTGCCAGCCCAAAGTCCAAATTCTGGCGACGCTTCTATAACTGGGCCGACATCATTGTGGTCATTTCGATGCTCGCACCGCTCTTCACCCAGAACCTCGCCTTCCTGAGACTCTTGCGGGCGGTCAGAATCATTCGTGCGTTCACCCTGCTGAAACGCCTTAAGAGCGTATCGTCTTACTTGAAGCAACATGAAGCGATCTTTGACCGGGTTACCAATCTGATCGTCTTCGTCTTCCTGATGGCGGGCCTGGTTTATGTCCTGCAGAAAGACAGCAATCCCGGCATTCAGAATTATGTAGACGCGCTCTATTTTACCGTGACCAGTCTGACCACGACCGGCTATGGTGACATTCTGATGGAGGGCGTCTGGGGGCGGCTTTTGGCCGTCGTGATCATGGTCCTGGGCCTGACGCTCTTCTTGAGATTACTGCGTGCGATCACCCTCCCCGGCGGCAAGGTTGACTATCCCTGTGAGGTATGTGGTCTCACCCGGCATGATCCGGACGCCGTGCACTGCAAGCATTGCGGCGCCCAGTTGAAGATTGAAACACGAGGCATCGGATAAGCATGAGCGAGACCCGCCATATTCCGTTTCGGGACGTTCCATACTTGCCGCAAAAGATGGTCATCGATCATCGCGACGACGGTTCGATCCTGTTGAAAAATGGTCAGCCTCTGAAAGCCCATCCACCGCATATGCTGTCGCCGCTCAAGCAATGGGCTGAGGCGGAACCAGACCGGGTGTGGCTCGCGCAGCGCGATCCCATCGATCCGTCAAAAGATGGCTGGAAAACCATCACTTACGCTGAAGCATGGGAGCAGGTTCAGGCTCTGGCGCAAGGATTTTTGAACGCCGGAGAGCCAGCACCGCTCATGATTCTGTCGCGCAACACGATCGATCATGCGCTGGTGATGTATGGCGCGATGCTGGCTGGATGCCCGGTCGTTCCCGTAACGCCAGCCTACGCGCTGCTCAGTCAGGATTTTGCGCGCCTCAATTATGTCGATACGCTGGTCGAACCGAAGTTCATCTATGTTGAAGATGGCGCAGAGTATCAGCGCGGACTCGACGGTATGGCGGTGGGGGACCGGCGGGTGCTGTACTCGCGAAATGCCCCCATTGGCTATCGTTCTGAGGCGCTCGAAGACTTTGCCGCGCCGGGGGGTAACTCCGTGTCAGAGGCTTATGACAAGCTGACCCCAGAAACCGTCGCCAAATATATGCTGACCTCAGGCTCAACCGGCGAGCCAAAAGCCGTAATCAACACCCATGGAATGATCGCTGCGAATGCGAAAATGATCCGCTCGGTTTGGGATGAGGAAAAACTCGCCGAGGTGACGGGCGAGGTCCAGGTTATGTGTAACTTCCTGCCCTGGAGCCACACATATGGGGCCAATGCGATCTTGCACAATATGACCGATTGGGGCGGGACGCTCTATTTGGATTGGGGGGCACCGACGCCCGCTCGCCTGCCCGAAATGATCCGCAATATGAAAGAGGTCTCGACCACGCAGCACACAACTGTGCCCGCGGCGTGGGCGGCGCTTGCCACGGAGTTCGAGCGAGATGATGCGCTTGCAGAGACCTTCTTCAAGCGCATCTGTTCGATGGCCTATGGCGGTGCTGCCATGGGTCAGGATATTTATGAGCGGATCCAGAAAGTTGCGGTGCGCATCACCGGTAAGCGCATCTCCTTGTCTGCTGGCTATGGCGCCACCGAGACAGCGCCGACGGCGAGCAATGTTCATTGGCCCAATGATACAATGGGTTTGATTGGCCTGCCTTTGCCGGGGAACACGTTCAAGCTCGTCCCGGCCGGCGAGAAGCTGGAGTTGCGCGTAAAGGGCGTGAATGTGACGCCAGGCTATTATCGCAATGAAGAGAAAACGCGCGCCGCCTTCGATGAGGAGGGCTTCTATCGTCTCGGCGATGCGGTGCGGTTCGCAGATCTGGACAACCCGAACAAGGGGCTCGCCTTTGATGGGCGGACGGCTGAGGAGTTCAAACTTGCAAATGGCACATGGGTGTCGGCGGGTAAGCTGCGCGTACAGGCGGTGCAAGCAGTCAATGGCGCCTTGTCTGACGCCGTGGTCTGCGGATTGAACGAGGATGATGTATGCTTGCTTGGGTTTTTGAATGAAGGCTATTGCCAGCGACTGGTCGGCACGGACTTACCGCTTGCCGAGCTCATAGATCACCCGAAAGTCATCGATACGGTGCGTGATGGGCTCGCGGCTCACAATGCCGCACACCCGAATGCAGCGAACCGGATAGCGCGCATCATTTTGCAACCGACGCCGCCGCAAGCGGATGCGGGCGAGATCACCGAAAAGGGATACATCAATCAAAACAAGGCGCAGCAGCTGCGCGCTAACGATGTGTCGAAGCTGTATGCCAATAGCAATGGCGCCGGTGTCATCGTTTTGTAACGTGTGATTACAAGGCAAATACAGTCTCAATGTTGCCGTCGACTTGAAATTCCTACCGCTGGGTCAGATATTGCCCCAGCGAAGTGAGACTCTATCTCCTCCGCAGCCATATCCCCTTTGTGGCTTGTCTACGGACCCTGACGGGACGGTCGAACGATCGTCCCGTCTTGTCGTTTCAGGGTCTGTTCTTTCCTGATCAGCGCGCTACAGAAAGTGCAAAAGTGAGCACGGGAAGGGCCAATAAATGAGCGAAACGGACACAACACAACTGACCGGTGCACAGGCCTTGGTTGGAACCCTGGCAGATCATGGTGTGTCAGCTTGCTTCGCAAATCCAGGCACGTCCGAAATGCACTTGGTCACAGCGCTCGATGGTGAACCCCGCATTCGCTCTGTCCTGTGTTTGTTTGAAGGGGTCGCTACAGGCGCAGCTGACGGATATGCGCGGGTGACCGGCACCCCAGCCATGACTTTGCTGCATCTCGGCGCCGGGTATCTCAATGCCGGAGCGAATATCCATAATGCGGGCCGCGCCAACACACCGATGATCAATGTCATTGGTGACCATGCCGTGCCGCATTTGAAATATGATGCGCCTTTGACGTCGGACATCGTGGGTCTGGCAGGGCCTAACTCGCGTTGGATCAAGTCAGCGAACAACGTCAAGGAAACGGGCAAGCTCGCCGCTGAAGCCTTTGCCGCGAGCTTTGGACCCAAGCCTGGGCCGGTCTCCTTGCTGTTGCCCGCGGACAGCGCTTGGCTTGAGGGCGGCATTGTCGGCGCTCCACTGCCCAAGCCGGAATTGCGCACGGTTTCAGAGGCATCTATCGCGGCAGCTGTCACGGCGATCAAAGCGGCGAGCAAGCCCGTGATGATCATCAATGGGACGGCCCTGTCGGAAACCGGGCTCTCTGCGGCGGCCCGCTTGAAAGCGGCAGGTCTGCGCATTCTGACCGACACATTCTTTGCCAAGATGCGCCGCGGCGCCGGAGTCTTCGCCCCCGAGCGGATGCAGTATTTTGCGGAAGGCGCGATGGCGGATCTAGAGGGCAGCGATCTGATGCTCACGGCTGGTACAAATCCTCCAGTGGCATTTTTCTCTTATCCAGAAAAACCCAGCCTGCTCGTGCCAGAGGGCTGCGATGTCGTAAGCCTTGGGGATGCGGGCACGGACAGTGCGATAACGCTTGCAGCGCTCGCAGATGCGCTTGGCGCCACAAGCGCTGCGCCGGTCGAGGCCCTCGTGATCCCTGATATACCCACTGGAGACCTCACCGCCCAATCGGTTGGCCAGAGCCTGGCGCGACATATGCCCGAAAACGCGCTCGTCTCGGATGACGGTGTGTCGAACGGTCTGATGTCCTATTTGCCCACTATGAATGCCCGGCCGCATGATTGGATGATGTTGACTGGCGGCGCGATCGGGCAGGGTATGCCGCTGGCGCTTGGCGCTGCCATTGCGGCTCCCGAGCGGAAAGTTATCTGCTTGTCCGGCGATGGCGCCGGCATGTACACCAACCAGGCCTTGTGGAGCATGGCGCGCGAGACGGCAGACGTCACGACGATTGTCTTCGTCAACCACTCCTACCGCATCCTGAACATAGAGCTCTATCGCACTGGCGCGGGTAATCCGGGGCCGACCGCAAAAGACATGCTCTCGATTGGCGGTCCGGATATTGACTGGGTGCAACTCTCCGCAAGCTTGGGTCTGCCCGCGGTAGAGGCCACAACCGCCGAAGGCTTTGACCAGGCGCTTGCCGATGCAATTGCAGCGGACGGGCCCCGACTGATCGCCGCGATCGTTCCGGGATAAGCTTCGCCTGCTTCCTGGCATGCTTAAGCGTTTAACCGACGCTTAACTCTATTTCTGGGTGTTGATTGTCCGTTTGTGCCGATTTTGGTGCCAGAAGTTAATCAAACCGGTGGGGTTGATTCACACACTGCTTGTTTGTGGCCTTTCCCATTAACCTTAACGCAAAGCCTGTCCGGCAATCTCTGCCTCGTCGCCAAGGTATTGGAGACAGTGATGGTGGGTGTCCCGGACCTTGAAAAACTTGGCCGGGCACCTCTCGAAAACGAGAGAGGAAAAGAAGATGCCATATTCAGATTTGGCAGTAGATATCGCCCCGGAAACCGGCCTCGTTGCCGACACCGCAACGGGTGAAGAGCTATATCGCGTTGGTCTCGCCTATTCAGAAGGCGTAGACTGTGAGCAGGACCTGATCGCCGCGCACAAGTGGTTCAATCTGGCCGTGCTCAAAGGCTATGATGATGCCAAGGTCTGTCGCCAGGAAATGGCGGACATGCTCGACAAGGAAGACATTAAGTCGGCTCTGTCTGCAGCGCGTGCCTGGCTTCAGCTCGCCAATTAGTAGGTCGGCAAACCCCTAAAGCTCGCAAACATTTCCGTGCCCTCATAGACAGGGTTCGGACAGAGTTCACCGCTGTCCTGATCTTCCAGTCGGCAGGTCAGGTCGGAAACGCGGATGGAGAGATCAGAGCAGGGCATCGGATAAGGGTCGAACATGTTCAGCTCGCCCGTATTCCTCGCGACGCCGGTTTTCTCTTCATCGAAAATCGCCAGGCCAGACCCGGTGATGCCCTGGTCGACGACTTCGAAATTGACGTTGAGGAGAATTGTCTCTTCCGTCGTACGCATTGCATAGTGCACATTTGGATTGCACTGACCGTCTTCGATTTCTGGATTGGCCTCGAACCGGACCAGGATCGAGTCTTCCGGTAAATCTGCATACGGATCCACTGGCGCGTCCGTTTCTGCTCCGCAGGCTGCGAGCGCGAGCAATAGGGCCCCGGTCATGATGTGTTGTTTCATTTAAATCCCCACCAGAATTGAATTAGCTTTCATTATAGCGATAGCCGACGCCATACAGCGTCTCGATCGCATCAAACTCTTTGTCGCTTTCCCGAAACTTTTTGCGCAGGCGTTTGATGTGGCTGTCAATCGTACGATCGTCGACATAGATCTGATCGTCATAGGCGGCATCCATCAAATTATCCCGCGATTTCACATAGCCGGGACGCTGCGCCAGCGCCTGCAGAATCAAGAACTCGGTTACCGTCAGACGCACAGGATGCCCATCCCACGAGCAGGAATGCCGGTTCGGATCCAAAGTAAGGCGACCGCGCACGATCGGCTTTACATCGCCATCTTCCGGGCTGGAATCGGCCGAGCGCGACCGGCGCAAGACCGCCTTGACGCGCTCAGACAGAAGCCGGTTCGAGCAGGGTTTGCGAACGAAGTCGTCGGCGCCAATGTTGAAGCCGATCACCTCATCAATCTCTTCGTCTTTCGAGGTCAGGAAAATCACCGGAAGCTCGGAAGTTTGACGCAGCCGCTTGAGCAATTCCATGCCGTCCATTTTCGGCATTTTGACATCCAGGATGGCAAGGTCAGGAGGGCTGTCGGTGAGGGCCCCCAGCGCCGTTAAACCATCATGATAGGTGCGCACTTGATAGCCTTCTGCTTCGAAAAATATTTTCAGAGAAGCAACGATGTTTTCGTCGTCATCGACCAGTGCAAGCGTCGTCATGGTGCAGCCCTTTGCTTTCAAACCCGGACCCTGAGCCCAGGCTTTCGGTTTGAGGCTGTTGAACCACGGTTCGAGTGCCGCCGGAAGCCCCGGCTGGGGTGATTATGCACCCTTACCCAGATTTTTGGCGCAGATTGGGGGTGAATGCGGCGATTTTGCGTTTTGATTCAGCACTCTGTGGCCGAGGGGCCGCTTTTCGGGCGGACCGTGGGCAGGCTTCGGTGCCAAACGTGATGCACTGACTCTTGCCAGCATCCTTGGCTTTATAAAGCGCTTTGTCCGCCAGGCTCAGCACTTTGCTCGGGGTTGAACCATGGTTTGGATAGCGTGCATGGCCAATCGATGCTGAGACCCGCAGCACCACGCCATTCTCCCATCGATATGGACGGCTGATAATGTCGATTAGATATTCGGCATATTTGCGAACACTGCCGGTTGTGCCGTCGACTTCTTCGAGCAGAATAACGAACTCATCGCCACCAAGCCGGATCAGCAAGTCCTGATCATCTGTCACTTCGCGCAGGCGATCGGCCATGGTTTTGATCAGAAAATCGCCCGCATTATGCCCATGCGTATCGTTCACCGCTTTGAAACCGTCGAGATCGATCAGCAGAAGATCAAACGCCTCACCTTGGCTGAGACTCTCAAACCGCTGCTGCATGGCGATACGATTGCCCAACCCGGTCAAATGATCGTGCGCGGCGAGGTGCGACTGATACTCGACCAGATCGAGCAATTGCCGGTTCACTTTCTCGCTTTGCTGAACCAGCATGATCGCTGCGCCTCCGCAGCCAAGGACCGAGAGCACAATGATGAAGGCCGACATAACGATATCGCCTTCAGCCGTAATCGAAAATGTGGGCATGTGCTCGCCGTCCAGCGCAACATAAGCAATCACGACGACGACGATCAGGTTTAAGATCGTCAGCAATACCGTGTCTTTGGTTGTCAGGAGGATGGCAGCGATTATGGGGAGAATAGGCAGGATGCCAACATGGTATCCTGCGACGCCCCCGGAAAAGAAGATCTCTGTCCATAAGATCGTTGAGAAACCGATCAATAAAAGCCGCACATACGGTTCGGGCTTGGCGCCCCATATCGTCGCGATGAGGGCGGCAATTGAAAGGAGGCTGAGAATGCCGCAGGTCGCTAAGCTGATCCAGGGCGAGCTTTGCTCGGTCCATTGCGAGATCTGGAGCGCGGTGTAGGCACCGGCCATGGCGACCGTGAACATAGACACCATAATCATACGTCGCCGCTGGATATCCTCCGACGACAGAATGAAGCTCCCATCATCCGGAACCCAGCGGGTCTTCGGAAAAATGTAGCCGAGAAAGCGAAAAAATCGGTCCAAACCAAATGTCCTGCGCGCTTTTCTCACTTATAAGCCCGCAGCGATAAGAATGGATTGATCAATTCGATGAAGTTTTATCGTTCTGTTGGCGCAGTCTGACCGGTCAAGCGCCAGGTCTCTTGACGCGATTGTCCGCCTTCGCTAACTCGCCGCCTATGAGAACAAGATTGCATCATCATCAACAGACCTGACGCGTCCCACGAGGCGCGAATGATCTCGGTGCGCCTGATGTTTTCAAATTTCAAATCCAGTATTTGACCCGAAACCAGAAGGTTCACCGACCCGACCCTTGCCGGGTCGTCTAACGGTAGGACGACCGAGTTTAACGCGGTTGATGCTGGTTCGAGTCCAGCCCCGGCATCCAAAGCTTCACACACGAAGCGGCTTCGTCTATGCGAACCGCGACCCAATACAAAGGCCTGACCATGGGCAAAACAAAGACGCCAAAACCGATCGATCTCGCTCGAAAGCCGCGCGGCTTTCCTGATAAGCGAGAGGGTCTGATTCACGCTGAGCAGACCATGATTGAGCGGGTCACGTCCGTCTACCGCCGCTGGGGCTTTGAAGGTCTGGACACCGGCGCGTTTGAATTCGCGGACGCCCTCGGCAAGTTTCTGCCCGATCAGGATCGCCCGAATGCGGGTGTGTTCGCGCTTCAAGATGACGATGAGCAATGGATGAGCTTGCGCTACGATTTGACAGCACCGCTCGCCCGATTTGCGGCTGAAAACTGGCAGACCCTCGCCAAGCCTTATCGCCGTTACGCGGCGGGTCCGGTCTGGCGCAATGAAAAACCTGGCCCCGGTCGGTTTCGTGAGTTCCTCCAGTGTGACGCAGATACTGTTGGCGCGGCGGGTGCACATGCGGATGCGGAAATGATTGCCATGGCGGCGGAAGCGATGCGAGCCGCCGGCGCGACCGACGGCGAGTTTGCCATTCGCGTTAATACACGCCGCCTCCTAAACGCTGTGCTTGAAGGCGTAGGGGCAACCCAGGAAGAGACGCGCCTCACGATTTTGCGGGCGCTCGACAAGCTTGATAAGTTTGGCGTATCGGGGGTTGCTGACCTGCTCGGAGCAGGCCGGATGGATGAAAGCGGCGACTTCACCAAAGGTGCGGGACTGGATGCGGCGGGGGTCAAACGTGTTTTGGCCTTTGCCGAAGCTGGCCGGGAGACCCGCGAGGCAACGCTTGAAACCCTCGGCCAGGCCGTAGGCACTGGCGAGAATGCCGTCGCCGGACTCGCGGAACTCACCGCTATTTCTGACGCGCTGCAAGCGCTCGGAACACCCGAAAACGACGTCAAGTTCGACCCTTCGATCGTGCGAGGTCTGGAATACTATACCGGTCCCGTTTTTGAGGCTGAACTGCTCAAGGAAACAAAGGATGAGTCAGGGCAAACCGTACGGATTGGCTCAGTTGGCGGCGGCGGGCGATATGATGATTTGGTCGCTCGCTTCACGGGCGAGAAAATTCCCGCAACAGGATTCTCGGTCGGCATCAGCCGGCTCGCAGCGGCCTTCGCGATCAGTGGAGAGATCGAAGCACTCAATGGTCCTGTGGTCGTGCTCAACATGGATCGCGATAATCCGTCGATTGCCTTGCAGCTCGCGACCGAGTTGCGTAACGAGGGTCTTCGCGCTGAGGCCTATATGGGCAGCTCTGGCATGCGCCCGCAAATGAAGTATGCCGACCGTCGTCGAGCGCCTGCTGTTATCATGGTTGGCACCAATGAGCTGGAAAAAGGCGTGGTTACGATCAAGGATCTGAAAGAAGGCGCGCGCCAGGCGGCGGCAATCGATAGCAATGAAGCGTATCGCGAAGCGCGCCCCGGTCAGTTTGAGGCCCCGCGTGAAGACATGATCGCGCGGATCCGTGAAATCGTGGAGGCCGACCAATGAGTATCGCCGCACGCGCTGCCGATATCTTTGCCCAGCAAGGTGGTACTTTTGTTGAGCCACCGGTTTTGATCGAGGCGGCAATTCCGCTTGAACTGTCGGGTGAAGCGGTCCGCAATCGAATCTGTTCCTTTGTCGATCCGCAGGGAAAAGAGTGGGCGTTGCGCCCAGACCTCACATTACCCATTGCCCTTGCTGAGCTGGAAGCGCGCCGGGATGAAGATCCCGGTGAGACGCTGCGCCGATACAAAGGTAAAGTCTTCCGATTGCCCGCGGTGGAAACTGAGCCGGTGGAATATGAGCAAGTGGGCATTGAGCGCTTCGGTGCGCCACGCACAGTCGACCAGGATGTCTGGCTGTTCGAGGCGCTGACGCAGGTGTGCCACGAAAACGGCATGCAGACGGGCCATACGTGCTTTGGGGATCTTTCTGTGTTTCCAGCCTTCATTGACGCGCTTGGGTTTCCTGATGATGTGGCAGCGGGCCTGAAGCGTGCCTTCCGTCAGGCCGGAGGAGTGCAAGCCTATATCCAGGGACAGGAGCGCAATCGCAGCGGTCTCGCCGGACGAGTGTCGGGCATGTCCGCAGATGATATCACCGCTTTCGTCGAAGACATTTTTGCGATGACCGGCGTGCGGCCGGTTGGTGAACGCACCGCCGATGAAATTGTTGAACGTCTCGTCGAGCGATCAAAATCCGGGGCCCGGTTCGAAATCTCCGACACGCAGATGTCTGTATTGGACAAGTTGCTCGCGCTTGAGCTTCCTATGGTGGCCGCCCCGGACGCCTTAACCGAAATCGCCGGCGCTGCTGGTCTGAACGGCCTTGGAGATCTGCTGGATGAGTTTCGTGTCCGCGCTGAGCGCGTGGCCGTGATCAGCCAAGAGACGCTCTCTGCTGAAGCCCAGTTTGCAACCCATTTCGGACGCCGCTTTACTTACTATGATGGGTTGGTGTTCGAGATTGCCGCGGATGGATCAGATGCGGCGATGAAGCGACCTGTGGCGGCCGGCGGACGATATGACTCGCTGCTTTCAGATTTGTCTCAGGGCGAGGTGTCCGCAACCGCGCTGGGCGGGATAATCAGTCCACATCGATTGGTTCGGATCGTTGGAGGTGAGCTATGACGCGGCTGTCGATTGCGATCCCATCAAAGGGACGACTTAAGGAAAAGTCTGAAGACTGGCTCGCCGCGAGCGGGTTCAAGCTGCGCCAGAAAGGTGGTGGACGCGGCTATAGCGCTGAGCTCAAAGGCTTGCCTGATGCCGATGTGATGCTGCTTTCGGCGCGCGAAATTGCCGAGGAGCTGATTGCGGGCAATTTGCATGTCGGCATCACGGGGGAAGATCTGCTGAACGATCTGTCTCCGTCTTTGGACAAAGATGTCGATGTGATGCGGCGATTAGGCTTTGGCGGAGCGGATGTTGTGGTCGCGATCCCTGCGGCGTGGCTCGATGTCGAGACGATGGCCGATCTCGAAGCGGCGGGCGCTCTGTTCCGCGCGCGGCATGGTCGGCGCATGCGCGTGGCCACAAAGTATTTGCGACTCACACGTCAGTTCTTTGCCGAAAAGTCAGTGGGCGAGTATCGCCTGATTGAAAGTCCAGGGGCGACCGAAGCTGCGCCCGCGGCCGGGACAGCAGAAGTCATTGTCGACATCACCACGACTGGGGCCACCTTGAAAGCCAATGACCTCAAAATCCTCAAAGACGGGGTGATTTTGGAGAGTGAGGCCTCGTTGGCGGGGTCGCTGAAAGCCACATGGTCCGATAATGCTATCTCTACGTTGCGTGTCTTGCTCGACAGTTTCGAAGCCTCCGTGGCTGCCAAGTCGCTTTCGAGATTGGAAGTAGAGGGGGAGATCTCGCCGGAAATCGCCGATCGATTCGGATTAACTATACTCGCCCCGAACTTGGCCCTGTGTCTCACTCATAAGGCGAGTGAAGCAGCTCGAATACTCGCTAAGGGTGGCGCCAAAACTGTAACAATTGCAACAGTTAACCAAGTGTTCAGCTCTGACAACGCTGTCTTCGAAAAATTCGTTAAGAAGCTGTCACAAAGCGCTTGACGTGCTGCGACAAGTTGGCAATACAGGGTTTGCAAGTTTCTGGGAGGAAACGCTGCAATCACTTTTCAGGCGTGACCGCACCGGTCGCGCCTTTTTCTTTTCCCAGTATCTCACCTCAATAAAAAACGACCCCCAATTGGGAGTCGTCAAGATGTATGGAGTGAGAGTTATCAACCTAGCGACGCTCAGGGGGGAGAGAGGGTAAGGGAAGCCGCTAGATCATTTATTATTGAAAAACAATAACAGTTTATCGTTTTTCGTCAATCACCTTTTTTAGTTTTTTCTCTGAATATTTTGTAAGGAAGATTTCTCTGCCTTTCCGCGATCTACAGAGAATGATTGTGTCACAAATGTAGCATGCGTGGAAGAAAATGCCCGTGTCACGTCCTGTGTTGACTTTCAAACGCGCCATGGCCAAGCGTGCCTGCAAAAGAAATACGCGAAAAAGAATCACTCAGGAGCAAACCATGTCGGATCCGCGTCAGCACATTATGCCGGTTTATCGTCCGCCGGAGGAAGCGTTTGAGCGTGGAGAAGGGGTGCGCCTGATCACCGAAGATGGGAATTCCTATCTCGACTTTGTTGCGGGCATCGCGGTCAGCGCGCTCGGGCATTCGCACCCGGCCATGGTGACCGCCCTTCAAGATCAGGCCGCGAAGCTCTGGCACACGTCGAACATGTTCCGAGTGCCTGCAGGCGAAGACCTGGCGCGCAAGATGTGCGAAAGCGTTCCGTTTGCCGATCGGGTGTTTTTCACCAATTCCGGCACCGAAGCGATTGAGTGCGCGCTGAAAACCGCTCGGAAGTATCACTGGGCGCATGACGACGTTGAGCGTTATGAGATCGTGACCCTGAGTGGCGCCTTTCATGGCCGGTCGCTTGGCGCGATCAACGCGGGCGGAAACCCGAAGTATCTTGAGGGTTTTGGTCCGGCCCTTCCGGGTTTCAAACAAGTTGAATTCGAAGACCATGAAGCGCTCGATGCTGCGATCACGGAGAAGACGGCGGCCGTGCTGGTGGAACCTGTACAAGGAGAAGGTGGCGTGCGCGCGATTCCGGAGACGTGTTTGAGAGATCTGCGGAAAGTCTGCGACGAGCGCGGGGCCTTGCTGATTTATGATGAAGTGCAGTGCGGTATGGGCCGCACTGGGAAGTTGTTCGCACATGAATGGGCCATCGATGCCGAACCTGACATTATGTGTGTCGCGAAAGGGGTTGGCGGTGGCTTTCCGTTTGGCGCCTGCCTGACCACAGAAGCAACAGGCTCGGTCATGCAGCCCGGCAGCCACGGGTCCACTTATGGCGGCAATCCGCTTGCTATGGCCGTGGGCAATGTCGTCTGGGATATAATCGCGGACGAAGATTTTCTGGCGCAGGTCCGGCGGGTTTCAAGCACCATGGCGCAGGGCCTGAAATCACTCGCTGACAGCCATCCCGACAAAGTGGAAGGGGTCACAGGCAAAGGCCTGCTGACCGGACTGAGACTGAAAGCCCTGCCAAAGCCTGTTCAGAATGCGTGTCGCGAACGTGGACTGCTGGTCGGTGTTGCGGGAAACAATGTTCTGCGCCTGGCGCCACCACTGGTGATCGATGATTCTGATGTCCGCGAAGCTGTGAGCATCATGGATGCTGCACTCGGCAGCTGGGAAATCGCCAATTAGGTGAGATGCATTTCGACCAACTTGCAGACGCGAGATGCACGTAGCTTCACATTCGCTCGAATTCCCGTAATCCTTACGTAGAGGTGATCGCGGTAAGAAGGGGTACGTGATGTTGGGATTATACATTGTTTTAGGCGTGCTCGTCCTGCTCGCAATTATGGTCATCGTTCTGTTCAATCAGCTCGTTGGCAAACGGAACATGGTCGACAATGGCTGGGCCGACATTGACGTTCAGCTCAAGCGTCGCGCGGATCTTATCCCGCAGCTTGTCACAGCGGTGCAGGGCTATGCGAGCCACGAGCGGCAATTGTTCGAAGACGTGATTATGAAACGCAATGCCGCGCTTCAGGCGGGCGACGATCCCGATCAACGCGGCAGCAAAGAGAGCGCTTTAGCGGCTCCGGTCAGCAAACTTATCGCGCTGGCGGAAGATTATCCCGACCTCAAAGCGAGCGACAATTTCAAAGATCTGCAAGACGAACTCTCAGAAACTGAGAACAAGATCGAAATGGCGCGCCGCTTCTATAACGGGGCTGTGCGCGAGCTGAATGTCGCCATCGAGAGCTTTCCTGGTAATTTGATCGCAGGACCGTTTGGCTTCGGACGCCGCGCTTTCTTTGAGATCTCCACGGCTGATCGCGCCGTCCCGGAGATAGGTTTAGGAGGGCAGGCGTGACGCGTCTCCTCAAAGTCCTGATCGCGGTCATTGTCGCTCTGAGCGCGTTGAACGTGGTCGCCGCGCAGGAAGAGATTCGCCGTTTTGTGGTGGAGATCGAGGTTGAACAAGATGGGGATATTATTGTTACTGAAACGATCGCCATCAATGTGGAAGGGCGCAATGTTCGTCGCGGGATCTTCCGCGATTTTCCGGCGCGCTATCTCGATGAAGATGGGCGCGGGCAGCTGCCCTATCGTTATGATATTATAAGCGTCAAACGCGACGGCGCGCGCGAACCCTATTCCCGCGACCGGGCGGGGAATGCTGTTCGTCTGCTCATTGGAGAAGAGGATCGCTTTCTGGAGTATCGCCAGCATGTCTATGAAATCAGATACCGGGTCAAAAATCAGATCCGATACGCTGACACCTTTGATGAGCTCTATTGGGATGTAACGGGGAATTACTGGCAGTTTCCCATCCTTGAAGCCTCCGCGAGTATCGTCTTCCCGCCTGGCCTGGAGCTGATTGGCACTGACAGTTTCACCGGATCGCTCGGACAGGCCGGGCGCAACGCGGCCTATCAAAGAGACGGCAATGCGCACGTGTTCCGCCTGACTGAGCCGCTCGCAGCAGAACAAGGCCTGACCGTTTCCATGCGGTTTGAAAAAGGACTGATTGACCCGCCATCCTTCAGTGACGAAAGCTGGTTATGGTGGGCTCGCTACGGCTCCCTCACCGCGTTGGCGGTCTCTTTTGTTGGCCTGTTTGGCTTCTACTATACCAATTTCAATCGGGTTGGGCGTGACCCGGTCAAAGGACCGGTCTTCCCACAATATGAGCCTCCTAAGGGATATTCGCCAGCCGCCGCGCACCATATTTTCTATCGCGGAACCCGCGGCCACGACGGCTTGATTGCCAGTTTGATGTATCTCGCTTCGAAAGGCTTTATGCGCATCGATGTTGATCAGAAGGACAAGAAAAAAACGACCTTGTTCAAAGGTGACAGCCCCCAAGGGCGTGCGGTGACGCCTGAACTGACGACCCTTTACAATCAGCTGTTCGAGGCGGATGAGCAGGTCAAGCTGGGGGAAAAGTATGATGCCAACTTCACCGAGGCTTATACTGATTTTTACAAAAGCCTGTCCGACAAATATGGCGATGCCTATTTCAAGTGGAATCCGATCTATGTCGTGATTGGCGGGGTCTTGTCGGTGTTCGCGATGATCTTTGCGATCCTGCAGCATTCCTATTGGAGCGTCTGGCATACGCTTGGCGTGGTCGCGCTGATTGGGCTCAATGGTCTGTTCATGTATTTGATGCCCGCGCCCACCCGCAAAGGGCAAGATGTCCGGACCCATCTTGAGGGGTTCCGGCTTTACATGGAAAAAGCTGAGAAGCTGCAGCTCAATTCTGTTGAGGTCGGCAGTGCCGCGCCGCCGCCTATGACCAAGGAGCGCTACGAGAAGTTTTTGCCATACGCAGTCGCCTTAGGGGTGGAGAAGCCCTGGACGAAGCACTTTGAACGTTTGATCCCGGATGAGGCCGCGCGGTATAATCCTGGGTGGACGAATGTCAGCGCGAATACGTTTGGCTCGATCGGCGGGATGACTGACAGCATGGTCTCCGGCATGAGCTCAGGGGTCACATCCGCCATGCCGCAAAGTTCTAGTTCGTCCGGCGGTGGAGGCGGTGGATTTTCGGGAGGTGGCGGCGGCGGTGGCGGTGGCGGCGGCTGGTAGTCGCTCAGGTCTTCCAGCGCAGGGTCGCCGGGCTCAATGGATTCTCAAACGATTTACGGCACCGACCCGAGGCATCCCATGCTTTTTTCAAACTAAGATACCAAAGAAACTGCCGGTCAGAATCTCCGATCAGCATGCCCTTGCCACGATAGCCCAGGTTTTTCTGCCGAAGCGCCATGATGTTCACATCCTGATTTAGGAATGGACGGGCGAACAGTGTTGCAAATGGCCGGATCGCGCCGAGGATCGGCGTGTCCCAATAAAAGATCTGTCGCAAGGTCGTATGCCGTTCATCAATCGGGGTCAGAGCGGTCAGCCCCAACACGCAGTGCTTCTTATTTTGAATGTACTCCGCCCGCAGGCCCGGCAAGCTAAACGCGATCCGCACAGAGATGGCGCCGCCGATCAAATGATAGATATCGCTGTTGACCGGTGCGTGTGGCATCATCGTGAAGCCGAAATGGCTCGGCTCGAAGCTCTTGCTCTTCTCTTTCAAAATGCCATTGCCGCGCCAAAGCGGAGAGCGATGTACGAACGGCGTATGCGCAGGGTCAAGCAGGCCGTAAACCGCATCATCCTGATGGGCCGGGATCGTCACTTTCTCCATGAACCGGACTTTCCCCTTCGGGCCGCCAAAATCTGGCACCGGGCCGGGGTCGGCATGACGGCTTTCGTCCGAAGCGATAAACACCCAGATCAGATCTTCATTTATCGAGCAGGGCACCTCCGCGCCTGTAGCGGCATCACGCGCCGTACAGACCCGATTGGATGTCCGTGTGAAAACAATATCCCGCCCGCAGATTTTGAAGGTTTTCTCAGACCGGGTTGCGACTTCACTCAAGCGGGCCGCGACGTACCATTTGTCCATGATGAACAAAGATGTGCTCACGCGCTCATTCTGCACGGACGTTGATTGAACGCCATCGCTGGCGGCCGATGATCCCCTCATGGCTGACAAGCCCTTCTCGCTCGTTTTAAGAGCCTCTCCTTGACTCCCTCGCACCGAGTTTAGACCTCCTCCAGTCGCGAACAAGGCTTGATCATAGTTAATCGCTGAAAAAAACTGCGGCACTATCCAGGGCTGGCGGCCGACCCGGCGAGGAGACCACCATCGAGCGTCAAGGTCTCCCCCGTCATGTAGCTCGCCTCATCGCTGGCCAGCATGACCGCGACGGCTGCAACTTCCTCAGGCTGCCCGAACCGTTTAAGCGGCGTGTCATCGACCAGAGCCGCCATCCGTTCTTCGCGATCAGGACCATCTCCGATCATCGGCTCCCAGATGGGGGTCAGGATCGCTGCAGGCGCGATCGCGTTGCAGCGGATCGCCCAGCCTTGCTGTGCACAATGCAAGGCCACCGTTCGTGTGTGGTTGATGATCGCGGCTTTCGTACTCGCATAGGCGGCTGCGCCGGGAATGCCGACAAGGCCGGAGCGCGACGATATGTTGATGATGCTTCCAGTGCCCGCCGCCTTCATCGCGGCGATGGCCGTTTTGCAGCCGAGAAAAGTACCGTCGAGATTGACGGCGTGCACGGCGTGCCAGGCCTCAAGGGAAGCGTTGGCCGGATCGTGCACCAGCTCCCCGGATTCAAATCCAGTAATCCCGGCATTATTGACCAGGGCATCAAGCTTTGGATACGCGGCCGCTACGGATTGCCATTCAGCTTCGGATGAGACATCCAGATGGACATAGTCGGCGCCGATACGGTCCGCTGTCGCAGTGCCGGTTTCATCATCAATATCGGTAACGACGACATGTGCACCTTCGCGCGCAAAAGCTTCGGCGATGGCCGCGCCAATGCCGCGGGCGGCGCCAGTGATAAGGGTGATTTTCGAGTCGAGTCGGGGCATGAAAGACCTTTCAAATGCGAGAAACATAGGCGCCTCAGCGCCGGACAAAATCAGTGGAGGGCCGAAGGATCGGTGCCGCTAAATCATGTTTCTGCAGAAGCCCCTATAGGTTGCGCAATTGTGAGACGTAACCCGTATTGCGTTTGTTGCCGTTTAGAGCATACTCCAAAGACTTGCAAAGGGGAAAGGTGTGATGACCGAAAAACAGAGAATTACGGGCCTTGGAGGCTTCTTCTTTCGCGCGAAAGACCCACAAGCCTTAGCGACCTGGTACGATGAAAATCTTGGGATCGATCCGGTTCCCGGCGACTATGAAACCCAGCCGTGGCATCAAGATGAAGGACCGACCGTGTTTGCACCCTTCGCGCATGACACGACCTATTTCGGCGATGACCCGTCCAAAACGTTCATGCTGAATGTTCGCGTGGATGATCTTGAAAAAATGGTCGCTCAACTCCGCGCCAATGGCAATGAAGTGACCCTGGACGAAGGCAATCCATACCCGAATGGTCTGTTCGCCAACGTCAAAGATCCGGAAGGCAACCCCATCCAGATCTGGCAACCGCAACATAACGTGGATTAGGTCGCTTTCACTGCCCGCGGGCGATGGATCAGGGTGACCAGGACCCAGGAAATGATCATCAGCAGATACCAGCTGCCGAGCTTTTGCAGAGAGACCATGGTCCAGCTGCTCTCCTGGTTCGGATAGAGCCAGATCTGTGTGAACGTCGCGATGTTCTCGGCAAGCCAGATGAAAAAGCTGACCAGCAAGAACCCGAGCAGAAGCGGCATTTGGTGGCGCCAGTGCCAGACTCGATAATGCACCTGGCAGCGCCAGAATAGTAGGCCGGTCAAAGCAATCAGCACATAGCGCAAATCCAAGAGAAAGTGGTGGCTGAAAAAGTTGATGTAGATGGCGCACGAGAGCGCGAGGGTCATCCACAAATTTGGATAGTACTGCCAGCGAAACTCGAACACGCGGGCGCATCGCGCGAAATACGATCCGACGGCGGCGTACATGAACCCCGAGAACAAAGGGACGCCGCCAATCCGGAGCACATTCTCCTCGGGATAGACCCAGGAGCCGACATCGGTTTTGAAGATCTCCATCGCTGTGCCAACGAGATGAAAGATCAGGATGACCAGGGCTTCGCTCGGCCGTTCAAGCCGGGTGATCAGAAACAGAGCCTGAAGGCCGACCGCGTAGAGAACCAGGGCATCATATCGTGCGAGGGGCAGATGGGCCGGAAAGGCATAATGGGTCACGATCATGCCCAAGAGAAGCAGACCCCCGAATAGACAGGCCCATGCTTGCTTGATCCCGAATACGAGAAACTCAACAAGGGCTTTGGTCAGCCCAAACGGCAGTACGCGTGCAAGAGCTCGTTCGAGGGGCGGCAAGACCTGAGCCAGCGTTTCGTCGACACGAGAGCGTTGAGAGGATTCCATGCAGCCTCTCTGCCGTGCGGACGTGAAGATTTAGCGACCCAATCGCGACCGAAACGCGTCATAGCCAAAATCGCTGACCCGCTCGACTGAGCCGTCTTCGTGGCGGATGGCAAGATTGGCGAGCGGATTGCCATTGAATGTATTGGTCTTCACGAACGTGTAGTGCATCTGATCGCGGAAGATGATTTGATCGCCTGGCTGAAGCGGTGCGCGGAACGAGTAATCGCCGATCACATCGCCGGTCATGCAAGTCCGCCCCGCCAGACGGTAGGTGTGCGCGAACACACCGGGATCTGCGCCATTTATCACGTCAGGGCGATAAGGCACTTCGAGCACATCGGGCATGTGGGTTGAGGCGCTCGCATCGAGCAGAGCGATATGGCCATCATTCCAATGCGTGTCGATGACGGTCGCGTGCAGCTCTCCCGTATTAACAACCAGTCCGCTGCCCGGTTCCAGCACCACTTCGACATCGAAACGCTGGCGGAACCCTTGGATGGCGGCGATCAACGTATCCACATCATAGTCAGGCTGATTGAGAAAATGTCCGCCGCCAAAATTCACTGTGCCGACCTGTTTCAAATAGGGGGCGAAGCGGTCGGCCACATGCTCAATCAGACCCGCTGAGCCATCGGCCAGGCTTTCACAGAGGGTGTGGACGTGGAAGATATCCACCTCGGTCCAATCGATTGCGTCGAGCTTTTCGGGCACCTCACCAAACCGAGACATCGGGGCGCAGGGATCATACAAGTCGCCGCCCAGCGTCGCGTTCGAGTAGCCCGGATTGACGCGAAGCCCGATCTTGGCACCCGCCGCTCTCGCGATCGATCCATAGCGCGTCAACTGCGACGCGGAATTGAAGTAGATGTGCTGCGCAATACCGCTCAATCGCTCCACTTCGCCAGGAGCATAGGCAGGCGAATAGACATGGACTTCTTTGCCAAACGCATCTGCGCCAAGTTTTGCTTCCTGTTCGCCGCTTGCCGTGGTGCCATCAAGATAGTCGCGCATGATAGGAAACACAGAGGGCATCGCGAACGCCTTGGTCGCCAGCAGGATCTTGCATCCCGCCTGTTCTCGGACGCGACGCGCAGTCTCCAGATTGGATTTCAGACGGGCGATGTCCAAAACAAAACAAGGGGTAGGGATCTCGTTCGACACTCGCATTCAGCCTTTTAATCAAGCGCGGTCCTGCGCTAGGCTAACCCAAATAGGGAAACTCTCGAAAAATGCACCTGCGAATAGCAACGCGTGAAGATATTCCAGCGATTGAAGAACTCATGGCGGCGTCCATGGCGGCGCTATTGCCAAAATTCCTGGACGAGAAACAAGTTGAGCGCTCCAGCGAAAGCATGGGCGTCGATACGCTTCTGATCGATGATGGCACTTACTTTCTGGTCTATGTCGATGATGACCTAGCCGGGTGCGGAGGTTGGTCGCGGCGCCGCACGCTCTATGGTGGCAATCATACAAGCGGGCGCGATGATGAGCCTGCGGACCCTGCTACCGAACCCGCGAAGATCCGCGCCATGTACACGCACCCAGATTTTACCCGGCGCGGCATTGGTCGGTTCTTGCTGGAGGCGGGCGAGGCCGCCGCGCGCGCTGAAGGTTTTAAGAGTATGGAAATGGGCTCAACCGCGCCCGGCCGTCCGCTGTATGAAGCTTGCGGTTATGTCTTGATTGAAGACCTGTCGCAGCCAAGCGACGATGGCACCGTGGTTCCGATCCTCCGCATGCGGAAAGAATTGGTTTAAGCCCTCATGTGTCGTCGATGAGGTTGCCATGGGCGTCGCGGCGCTCGGGGCCGTCAATTCGCACTTTGCCATCGCCAAACGGCGCGTCGCGTTCCTGCAGCGCCTGCTTCAACCCGACATCGCCGGCCCGTTTCACAAAGGCGCGGGCGCTGGCAGCTTGATGACCGCGGGCATCATTCTCAACCGCATAGCGCTGCAGTGTGCGCGCACCCATGAGCTCCAGGCCCATATTCACGGCGCGTTTGTTCGCCGCCAAAATATCGGGATCAATTAAGGCGAACCGGTCGGCCAGGCCTTCCACTTCGGCTTCCAGCAGATCGCTTGGGACCGCTTTTAAAGCAAAGCCAATCTCTGCGGCCTGCGTTCCGGAGATGCTATCGCCGGTGAGCAGCAAGCGTTTGGTCCATTGTGGTCCAAGATTGTGCAGCCAGAACTGGTTCGGCAGCGCGCCAAGGTCACGCCCGGCGGGAAACCCGATCTCGGCATCTTCGGCGACGATGACAATATCACACAGCAACGCCAGATCTGTGCCGCCCGCTTTGCAATGACCATGCACCTGAGCGATCACCGGCTTGTGCATATCAAAGGCGGCCATGCGATAGCGCTGCGCGCGCTCAAGCTGCCAGATATCATCATCCACACTGCGCGCGCCGCGATACGGCGCATCTGGGTTTTCGGCTTGCAATCTAGAGATCGGGACACGGTCGCCCCCTGCCAGATCATAGCCCGCCGTGAAGGCGCGGCCGGCGCCGCGAATGATGGCGCAATGGACGTCGGTGCGCGCATCCGCGTCCCATAGGGCTTCAGACAGCTCGGCCTGGAGTTTCAGGCTCATCGCGTTGAGCTTATCGGGTCGGTTCAGCGTGATCCTGGCCCGGCCGTTTTCAATCTCGTAGAGAATCGTGTCGAACATGGGCGCAGTCTAATCGGCTGCGGGCTTCAAGTCGAATACGCGTGCGGCATTGCCCGTTCGAGCCATCGCGTGAGGGCGAGGCTTAGGCAGCGGCGCACATTTCGCGTTTTCGCGATGCATCTTCTGGAATATAGTCGAGCTGCTGCAAGCTGATGGCGAAATCATCGACATAGTTGCAGGGCTTCTCACCTTGTTCGAACTGCGTCTGCGCAACAAATGTATCCGATCCTGGACGCGTGAAGCTGACAAAGGGCGACCAGACCCGGTGCCAACCGCGGTCGCGGGCAATATCGGTCACGCCGAGGCGCTCCGCCAGATCTGCGCCCGCGGCTGCGCGGACATGGACGTGCAAGACGCTGATCTGGAAGTCTGCGCCACCATTTGGAAGGCTATCGCGCTGGGTCTCTGAAAGCGTGTTCGAGACGAAGTCCTTGAGGGTGCGCGGGCTCTCAGGATTCATTTCTTCCGCTTTGAACTTCATGCAATACGGGCACTCTTCGAAGCCCCAGACGACCATGAGCGGATTGTCAGCTTCTTGGGCTGACTGCACTGCGGCGGCGTAAAGCTCATCGGGATCGAGACAGGCCCGGTAAGTGGCATCCGGTACATCTAGGTCGCAATCTGCGGCAGGCGTAAAGTCGGCATAATCCACCGCCTCTACGAAGAGAGGTTTGCTCTCATTAATTGTGGTCGCAGACGGTGAACAGGCGGAGATAGTCAATGCCGCGCCCCAGGCGAGGCCAGCGAAAAGGCGTGATGTCATAGTTTTCCCTCAAACGTTCTCGCGCGTTCGATGCGCTGTTTAGGCGCTAGAATCAATGCGGATAACAAAAAAGTGCTTGATATATCTAAATATCTAGATATATAGAAAATATGAATGATGCCAACGCCGCTTCCGCCTTTGCTGCCCTCGGACATCCCGCCCGGGTCGCTAGTCTTCGGTTGCTGGTCCAAGCCGGAGCAAAGGGGCTCAGTGTCTCAACGATGCGTGAGCATCTGAACATTCCCGCGACCACCTTTGGTCACCACCTTAAAGCCATGGCTGATGCCGGGCTCATCAAACAAACCCGCCAAGGCCGAACACTGATTTCTGAAGCGGACTATTCCGCCATCCAAGGTCTGGTCGCCTTCTTGATGGAAGACTGCTGCCGCGGCGTTCTTTCCTCCCACCCTCAAGCCGAACTGGAGCTTTCATGAAACGCTTGCACATTCATATCAGCGCTGCTGATCTCGACGCGACGAAGCGCTACTACTCTGCTCTTTTTGGTCAGGCGCCCTCGATCGATAAGCCTGACTATATGAAGTGGATGCTGGATGACCCACGCATCAACCTCGCCATCAGCCAGCGCGATGGCGCGACCCGAGGGGTCGACCATCTCGGTATCCAAGTTGACAGCGATGAAGAGCTCGAGCGCGTCAACGCGGCGCTGCAAGCAGCCGAACAAACAACGCTCGCAGAACCCGGCGCCAATTGCTGTTATGCGAGCTCCAACAAACACTGGGCCCGCGACCCCCAAGGCGTGGTCTGGGAAATGTTCCACACGATGGATGAGATCCCGACTTATGGTCACGATTTGCGAGACGAGGTGCCGCATCAGCCTTTGGCCAAATCTGCTGGGGGATGCTGCTAGGCTGCACTTAGGATCATTTGCGTACAGCGGAAGAGCGCCAAACGTTTGCCGGTCTCGACTGCGGTCACTTCTGCATCCCAGACATGCGTAGAGCGCCCGATATGGATCGCCGATGTTTGCGTTCGGATCCGGCCTTTAAGTGCGGTTGAGAAAAAATTGCTTTTCAACTCAATTGTCGTGAAGCCCTGTCCCTCGTGCAAATTCGCAATGGTTGAAAACCCAGCCGCGGTGTCTGCGAGTGTGACCACGGTGCCAGCATGCAGAAACCCATTTGGCGCCATATGATCTTTGCGGATCTCTAGATCCAGCACCATGCGCTCGCGTGTCGTTTCAACGGCGTTGATGCCGAGCAGGCCTGGAAGATTGTCTTTTAATCGCGAGGTCCAGAATTCTGGCTCTAGTGATGCTTCTGGGATCAGATAATTGGCCATCGCGCTTTACGTTTCCACCGCAAACAAGTCGTCCTGGATTCCTGTCGGGACATCGATCACATGCCAGGGCAAGCCGCGTTTGGTGACGTCTTCTAAGAATGGTTTGGCCGGGAATTGTTCGACATTGAACACGCCTGCGCCCGACCATTCGCCTTTGAAAAACATGGCTGCGCCAGACACGGGCGGGACGCCTGTCGTATAGCTCACCGCTTGAGCAGATACTTCTTTATTGGTCGCCGCATGATCAGAGACATTGTAAATCATCTTGGTCACGGGCTGCCCATCTTTCGTTCCGCGTAGGATGACGCCAATCGAGGTCTTGCCGGTATAACCCTCGGCCAGCGTGCTCGGCACGGGCAGGAGATCTTTGAGGAATTCCATCGGAATGATGTCCATGCCCTTATGTTTGATCGGCTCTAATCCGATGAGACCGATCGATTTGAACACGTCCAGATGTTTTATGTATTCCTCGCCAAAGGTCATCCAGAAGCGGATCTGTTTCAGGCCCTTAATGTGTTTGACCAGGCTCTCTTCTTCTTCGTGATAAATGAGGTAAGACATTTTCGGACCGACTTCGGGATAGTCAATCAGAGTGCGGATGGAGAGGGCCGGGATCTCAATCCATTCGCCATTCTTCCAGTAGCGCCCATCTTGGGTCACTTCGCGCAGATTGATTTCCGGATTGAAATTGGTCGCAAAGGTCTTGCCATGATCGCCGGCATTGCAATCGACAATGTCGATATACTCGATTTCATCGAGCAGCCCTTCTTGTTGAGCATAAGCACAGTAAATATTGGTGCAGCCCGGATCGAAGCCGCAGCCGAGAATCGCGGTGAGGCCAGCCTCTTTGAACCGGTCCTGATAGGCCCATTGCCAGTGATACTCGAACTTGGCGACATCGCGCGGCTCATAATTGGCAGTGTCCATATAATGGGTCTTTGTCGCGAGACACGCATCCATGATCGGCAGGTCCTGATAGGGCAGGGCCATATTGATCACGAGGTCCGGTTTGACTTTCTCAATCAGGGCGATCGTCTCTTCGACATTATCCGCATCGACTTGCGCAATCTCAATCGGCGTTTCGCACAAAGCGGCGATCTTTTCACAGGAGACCAGGCGGCGCGAGGCGAGCGTGATATGCTTGAACGTCTCGCGATCCATCGCGCACTTTTGCGCCACAACTGAGCCTGCGGCCCCGGCGCCAATAATCAGAACTCGATCCATCCGACACAGTCCCTTATTCGATCAATAGATAGACTTTGTGCCTCTACTTGAGTTGCTTGCGCTTCGCCAGTTCAAATTCACCGCGCGTGCCCGAGAAATGCCCGGTCATTACTGCAGATCTCGCATGCTCGTGCAAATGGTGGCTTTCCGCTAGGAAATGCGGTAAGAGCGCCGCTTCCTTTTTTACCCGGAGGGGTTTGTATGGCGTATCGGCATTTTATCGACCTGTGGCAGATTGAGGCGAGCGAGCTGCGCGCCATCATGGATCAAGCCCACGCGATGAAACGCGCGCGCCAGGGCTGGCCCAAGGGCCAACCGGATGCAGATGCAGCCCTGTCCGGCCATACAATGGCGATGGTGTTCGAGAAGAACTCTACGCGCACCCGGTTCAGTTTCGAAGCCGCGATGCGCCAGCTCGGCGGCGACTCGATCATCGCGACGGCTGCAGACATGCAACTCGGCCGCGGCGAGACCGTTGAAGACACCGCCCGCGTGCTCAGCCGCTATGTCGACATGGTGATGTTGCGCGCCAACAGTCATGGCGACCTGGAATTGTTTGCAGAAGCCGCCAGCGTTCCGGTCATCAATGGCCTCACAGATCGCTCGCATCCGTGCCAGATTATGGCCGATCTTATGACGCTTGAAGAAAGCGGCCTGGACTTGAATGGCGCGCGCCTCGCCTGGGTCGGGGATGGTAACAATGTCTGCTCGAGCTTCATTCATGCGGCGCCGAAATTTGGCTTTTCCTTCGCGGTCGGCACACCCGATCGCTACGCACCAGACGAAGAAGATGTCGATATTGCGCGTGAGCTCCAGGGCCGCATCGATCTTTACGACACAGCTGAAGAGGCAGTCGCCGGGGCCGATGTCGTCATTACCGACACATTCGTCTCGATGGGCGACGAAGACGGTCAGGAGCGTTTGGCTGAACTCGATCCGTATGCTGTGACCGATGAGCTGATGGATCTGGCTCAAGGCGGCGCAAAATTCTTGCACTGCCTCCCGGCGCATCGCGGCGAAGAAGTCGACGCCGACGTCATTGATGGACCAAATTCGCTGGTCTGGGACGAGGCCGAGAACCGCTTGCATGCGCAAAAAGCGATCATGCGTTGGTGCTTGTATAAATAGTGGCCAGCCCGATCGAGATCCTGATCGACGCCGACGCGTGCCCGGTCAAAGACGAGACCTACAAAGTCGCTCTGCGCTATCAGGTCCCGGTGACTCTGGTCAGCAACAGTTTCTTACGCGTACCGGCGCATCCACTCATCAAGCATGTCACCGTCAGCGATGGCTTTGATGCCGCGGACGATCATGTCGTCGAGTTGGCACATGGTCAAAGCGTGGTCGTCACGGCAGACATTCTGTTGGCAGAGCGTGCCCTGCAGAAACAGGCCATTGTGCTCAATCCAAACGGAAAACCGTTTACCGAAAACTCGATCGGTGGGGCGATTGCGACCCGCGCCATCATGGCCGATTTGCGGGCTGGCGGCGATCAGATTGGTGGGGCAGCGCCTTTTTCAAAGGCCGACCGGTCGCGCTATCTGTCCGCGCTTGATGAGGCGATCCAGCGCTTAAAGCGGGGTTAACCCTCACTCTGGCGAAGACGTGTCCCCTGTGATAGCCATTGAGGCCATGGCGTAAGAGGTGGACGGGTCATGAGACTGAAAAAAGCGATCGCGATCTCTGTGTTTGGCACAGCTGTGCTGGTTGGGTGTAGCGCCCCTGGCGATATGGCGCCTGCTCCGATGGAAGAGCCTGTTTACGAGCCAGAACCGGTCGTGGTTGAAGAACCCGTCTATGCGCCTGAACCTGACCCGGTTCCTGTCGACGCAGATGATCCCGGGGATGTGGTTGATGATGATGGTATTGTTGGCGACGTCCCAGTCGCACCGCCACCACCACCTCCTCCGCCGCCGCCACCTCCGCCTCGCGGTGAACCGCAGCCGACCCCATTGCCGGCACCTCGCGTTGAAGAAGTCCGTGAACCCGTAGATCGCGAAGGTGAGGGCACAACGCCATCGGCTCCAACATCTGGCTTTAGCGATGGTATTCTGGTGTCCGCCTTGCCCGCGGAAGACCAAGAGATCCTTGATTTCTTCGGGTACGCAGACCCCCGGATATCGCCCGAACAACTTGGCGACTTCCGCATGCAATATGCTGAGATTCACAGCGAGGATTTCGCACTTGAGGCCCTCGAGCCTGGCGCGGGTCAAACGCTTGAGAGAGACTGTCAGCTTGAGCCGTTTGGCGAGGATGAGCTGCGCCTTGTTTGTTTGGATATGGTGGCGCAGACATATTCGTCGGCGCGCGTCCCGATCGAAGAAAACCGCGACGCCACGATCCGCGCCGTCGCGCGTCAGGTGGGCGGCCCCGGCTATGATGTTGGCAACCCGGATGCGCCCCTGTGCCTTTGGGACATAGACTTCACGCCCCAGGAATTCGAGCCGATTAATCCGTGTCCAGAGGGGATCCGAGAGCGCTATTCGGTCACCGTTGATCTCGGCTTGGGCATGGCCGGTTCCGGTGTTGGCGGCGGCGGCAGCGGTTCGGGCGGGTTTGGTCTCGGTGCGATTGGCTCGATCGGATCTGGCGGCAGTGCGAGCGATGAAGAGGAAGATGAGGACGCCTTTGAGGAAGGCCGCGTGGTCCACCACGCGCCGACCGATATGGTCTTGTCACAACCGTACTTCCTGGAGCTTGCGATCCAGCCGATCACAGCAAGCACAGATATCGCGATAGTCGATCGAGCGCTTGAAGAAACGATCGGGTCCGGGACGACCTCAGATTCCGAAGCGCCAGACCTGGCTTTGGAGTTCACCACAACACGCGCGTCAGAGCTTATGGAAGCGGACCTGATTGGCAGCGGCTTTGACATCTCTCCTACGACTGACAAGTTGCAACCGCTCATTCCTGGTGAGGCGACGATTTGGCAATGGGAAGTCATTCCCACCAGCGAAGGAGATCACACGCTGACCTTCTCGCTTGGCCGCGCCATGACTGTGGCTGGCCGGGAGGTCACAAAAAGCGTTCTAACCGCGCCGAAGAACATCACGGTACAATCGATAGATGATCTGCTCGAAGATCCCGAAGAGGAGATTGCCCCCATTGAGGTGAATCGCTCAGCCGCCGAGCCTGCGGTGGAGAGCGACGCAGTTATGGTCGCCGAAAGTGGGTGTGTTGAGTCGCCCGGTTCGGACGCCGACCGGCATGCGCTCTTGGTGACAAACCTCGCTTACCTATCCCCGATCAGCAGGTTGAGTGAAACGCATCAAGATGGCGAACGGCTGACCAGCGCGCTCAATGAGGTCGGCTTTTCGGTGACGCATTGTCGAGACCTCGGCCAGCGCGACACGGTGCGGGCGCTGAGTAAGCTGGGTCGCACAGCAAAGGCGCGCACCGATGCTGGGCATGACCCGGTGACCTTCTTTTACTATTCCGGTCACGGCGCCAATCTGAACGGCACAAACTACATTCTGCCCGTCGATCTTGATGGAGCCTCGGAAGACGATTTGCGGGATGGCGGGGTGAAGTTTGAGGACATTTACAATCGTGTCTCGTCGGCTGTCGCGCCGCTCAGCTTTGTCGTGTTCGACGCGTGTCGGACCTTGATGGATGATGAGAGCCGCGGTCTAGTGCGCTCGTATCAGCAGGTTGGCTGGGCGCGCGGCGTGTTTCAGGCCTTTGCCACTGAACCCGGTCAAACCGCCGCCGATGATGGGCTCTATTCGAAGACCCTCGCGAATTTGATGGTGACTTTGAGCGAACCCGCTAATGTCCTGTTTAAGCGTGTGCAGGATCAAATTGGTGCGGCGACGAATTACGAGCAAAACCCGAACTATATCGACCGTACAATTGGTCGCGAGTTCTTCTTCGTTGCCGGAAGCGAGTAGACCCCGCCCGACGTCCTGAGCGTCTTGGGCGGGATCTGTCGATTGGACCTATTTGGTAGGGTCCAAGTCCGTTGCCAAAGCCTGCAGCTCCTTAAGCTCGCGTTGTTTCATACGCGTGAACCAGATGCCGATAACAGTCGGTACCGTAATGAAGGTGAGTGAGATCACAATCACCATAGGCTCGATCCAGTCCGGCATGGGCGCCTCGGAGGGCGTATCGGGCGTAATTCGTCCCAACAGATAGCCAGCGCAAAGGCTCGGGATCGGCAGAAGGTACAACCCCCGTCCGAGATTGATGGCCGCTTTTGTGCGCTGGATCATGAACGTGATCAAAGCGCTTGGTTCCCGCGAGAAGGCGCGCTGGAGCTTGCGCTTTGCGAGGACATAATGGGTCCCTGCGGCGATGAAGCACAAGGTCCCAAGAATCGTCATCATACCGCCGGTATGTAAACTTCCGCTCCATTCCAGTCCGACCAGGACGATGAAGACGGCCAATGAAGCGATGGAAGACCAGGTATTCAGCGAACGCATGTCGCGATTATTTTTGTTGAGGCGTGCGACCATGGCGTCGACATCAAAAGGCGGCGTGTCCTGCCACAGGGTTTTCAGAGAATCAGTCATTGGACAGGTCTCCTAGTAGAGTTTTCAAGTCAGAGCGGGCCCGGGTCAGGCGCACGCCCACATTGTTTGCGGTCAGACCCAGCGTCTCGGCGATTTCGATATTGCTGAACCCTTCCAGGTGTAGCGTAACGACTTGCCGGTTCGCGAGATTGAGCTGTCGCACAGCATTCAACAGCTTTTCGCGTTGCAGGGCCTGATCGGCGATCGCCTCGGGACCTGGCATCGTATCCGGCAGGCGCTCATCGAGCGCCTCCGTTTTGCGCTTACTGGCCTTCCGGACATGGCTGATACAGGTATTGTGTGCGATCCGCGCCGCATAGGTTTTTGGATTGGCCTCGCCTCGATACTTGGGCAAAGCCCGCCAAATCGCGAGCAGGGCATCCTGAACCAGCTCTTCGGCAAGCGCCGGACGGGCTTCGTAGGATGACGCGATCCGCGCGATCATCCCGCCATGCTGTTCAACGATCGATTTAAGCGTCGTGGACATATCTCGCTCTAGAGTTGCGGGATCAGGGCGTCGAGTAGGATCATGACACCGCTGATCGTCCACAAAAGGGTCTCGGTTCGCGATGGTCGTGTATTCGAGTCGCAGGGCTTGGGCCACATTCAACATCTCCTTTGGGTTAGATCAAAGGAACAGTCGTCAGGGAGGCAAAATCATTACACCGGGTGAGCGCGACCTTTTGGTGATCCGTCCGCGCTGGCCCGATTCATCAAGGATGAGCGCATTGGCTTTCGCCGCGCCCACAATCGGACTATGAGGCGCGCATGAATGGATTTTTTCTGGTGGCCATTGGCGGCGCGATTGGCGCAATGATGCGGTATGGGGTCGGATTGGCCTTTACTGAGCATGGCGGTGTATCCGGGGCTTGGGCGACGTTATTCGTGAATGTGGTCGGCAGCTTTGTTTTGGGGGCGATGATGGGGTGGTTTACCAACCGCGAACCTGCGCTTGAGAATACACTATGGTTGCTGGTCGGGGTTGGAATGATGGGCGCCTTCACCACCTTCTCCGCGTTCTCGCGCGACACCGTGCACATGTTCATGACCGGCGAGATAGCCAAAGGTGTCATCTTTGCAGGATTAAACATGGTCGGCGCGCTCGCAGCCTTTGCTGCAGGTCTTCTGGCGTTGAAGAGGTTCCTCGCATGAGCCGCCAAGTCATCACTGAAACCGTCTCCGAGAAAGAAGGCGGCGTCCGGCTCGACCGCTGGGTGAAGCGACGTCTGCCCATGACCCAGGGCGAGCTTGAAAAGCTGCTGCGCACCGGTCAGATCCGGGTGGATGGGGCGCGGGCAAAAGCCAATACCCGCCTTGAGGCGGGTATGGCGGTGCGGCTACCTCCCTTCGCCTCCAAAACGGCGAAGGAGGGCGATACACCCTGGAGCGCCCCAAAACAGCCCAACGCCAAAGCCCTCGCCTTCCTAAAACCGCTCATCCTGTTCGAAGATGATGAGATGTTCGTGCTCAACAAGCCCGCAGGGATCGCTGTTCAAGGCGGTACAGGGCAGGGTGGGCGGCACATTGATGGCATGCTCGACGCCCTCTCAGATGGCAAACACCGTCCGCGGCTTGTGCATCGCCTGGACAAGGCGACATCTGGTCTTTTGCTGATCGCGAAGCATCCCGCCGCGGCCTCTCGGCTCGGCGACCTGTTTCACTCGCGCGATATGGATAAAGTCTATTGGGCGGTGACAGTTGGCGTGCCCCATCCGCCGGCCGGGCAATTGCGGTCCTGGATGCGCAAAGGCGTCGGCGAGGAAGGCCGCGAACGTATGGTGCTTGGCGCGCATGGCGACAAAGTTTCTAAGCACGCCATCACCGATTATATGGTCGTCTCGACAGCTGCACGGCGAGCCGCCTGGGTGGCGTTGAAGCCGTCGACCGGGCGGATGCATCAACTGCGCTTCCATATGCATGAGCTCGGCACAAGCATTCTCGGCGACGATAAATACGAAACCCGGCGCGAGGTGCCCCAAGGCGTCGCCAAAGGGCTGCACTTGCACGCGAGAGCCCTCGTTATCCCACGCAAAAACGGCAAACCTCTGACCCTGCAAGCGCCCCTATCCGGGACAATGAAGCAAACGTTCGAAACGCTTGGCTTTCTGGAAAGCGAAGCCGGGCGAGATCCGTTGGAGCTGTTTGCCTAGCGCTCTTTCGGGTCGAGCGCGTCGCGCAGGCCGTCGCCGATAAAGTTCAGGCAAAGCAGCGTAATCATCATGGTCAGCGCCGGTGCCAGCAGCATCCACGGCTTGTCTTGCATTTCCTTGGCGCCGTCCGAAATCAGCACGCCCAATGAGGTCAGGGGCTCATTCACCCCAAGGCCCAGGAACGAGAGGAAGCTTTCGGCCAGGATCACAACGGGAATGGTCAGGGTCACATAGACCGCAACAGGACCGACCACGTTTGGCAAAATGTGACGGCGAATGATCGTGAAGAACGGCACGCCGGTGGCGCGCGCTGCTTCGATGAATTCCATATTCTTGATCGCCAGGGTCTGCCCGCGCACAATCCGGCTCATGGTCAGCCACTCGACCGCGCCAATGGCAGCAAAGATCAGAATAATGTTCCGGCCAAATACGGTCAGCAGCAGGATCACGAAGAAGATGAACGGCATCGCGTACAAGACGTCGACGAACCGCATCATGATATTGTCGACCCGTCCGCCAACAAAGCCTGCCACCGCGCCCCAGGTCACGCCGATGATCAAAGACACAATCGTCGCGACCAGGCCGACCGCGAGCGAGATGCGCAGGCCGATCATCAAGCGGGCGAGGCTGTCGCGGCCTTGGGTGTCAGTGCCGAGCAGGTGCAGATTCTCAAAAGTTGGCGGCAGTTCGACATTGGCCGAAATCGTGCGGTAATCATGTACCCACAGGAAGGGGCCGATCGCGGCGATCAGGACCATGATGCCGAGCACCCACATCGAGACCATGGCGGCTTTGTTGCGGAACAGACGCGCCTTGGCATCATCCCAAAGCGAGCGTCCGCCCTGGATTGCAGTTTCGACCGCTTCCTTGCGGCCCGTAAGATCCAGAGTGTCAGTCATACTTCACCTTTGGATCGAGCAGCGCATAGAGAATATCAGCGATCAAATTGAAGATCACGATCAGCGTCGCATAAATAATCAGCGCCCCCATGACGAGCGTGTAGTCCCGGTTGATCGCGCCATCGACGAAGTAGGAACCCATGCCCGGTAACCCGAAAATGCGCTCAATCACCAGCGACCCGGTCATCACCCGCGCCATGGCTGGGCCGACATAAGACACCAAAGGCAGGATCGCGGAGGGGAGGGCGTGTTTGAGGACCACATCGCGCTCGCTGAGCCCCTTGGCCCGCGCCGTGCGGATGTGACCCGACCGCATGGTCTCAATCACGCTGGCGCGCATCAGACGCGAGATGATCGCGATCTGCGGCAAGGCGAGCGTGATCACTGGCAGCGTCATATTGTGCAGGTTCATCCCGATATTCGGATAGGTCCCAAGGCCACCGACCGCGAAAATTCCAAACGTGAGGGCGAAAATCAGGATCAAGATCGGGCCGGTGACAAATGTCGGGATCGAAATCCCAGCCATCGCAAAGCCCATGACCGAATAGTCGCCGGCCGTGTTTTGTCTCAGTCCGGCAAAAATCCCCATGGCCGTGCCGACAATGATCGCCAGGGTGATGGACAAAAAGCCAATCGCAAGACTGATCGGCAGGCCGTCTGCGATGAGATCATTCACGCTCTTACCAAGCGTTTTCATGCTCGGCCCGAAATCGAGCTGTACCACGCCCCAGAGATAATCCGTGTATTGCTGCCAGAGCGGCTTATCGAGCCCGAATTTGGCATTGAGGGCGGCTTCGGTCGCGGCGTTGAGCTTACGCTCGCCATCGAAAGGTCCCCCGGGCGCGAGGCGCATCATAAAGAAGGCCACGGTGATGATCAGGAGCAGAGTCGGGATCGCGATCAGCAGTCGCCGTCCGGTATATGCCCATGGAATTCTAGAAAGAGTACGCTGCAACGCCGTCACAGATCCGAGGCTCCCAGGAAGTTGTGTATTTTGTTCCACACTCAGGGCTTGGCAGCCCCAACAACAGTTCTTAGGTTCACGGCTGAAGCGGGAAAGTCAACGCCCATCTACACCGGAGCTCGACCATGTTGGATCTACGCAAAGTCACAGACGGGTTCGCGGTCGCCCCTCAAATCGACGAAAATGACGTCCAAGCCATTGCTGATGCGGGATACAAAACGATCATCGCCAATCGGCCGGATGGGGAAGGCGGGATTGATCAGCCGCGCATGGGCGCCATCCGGACCAAAACTGAGGCCCTCGGACTCAGTTTCGTTGCGATACCATTTTCCGGCGCGCCGACGCCTGATATTTTAGAGCGATTTGGCGCGGCCTTGGCTGAGGCGCCGGCTCCGATTCTCGCATATTGTCGCACCGGGACGCGGT
Organism: Pseudomonadota bacterium; assembly: GCA_038527765.1. Taxonomy (GTDB): domain Bacteria; phylum Pseudomonadota; class Alphaproteobacteria; order Caulobacterales; family Hyphomonadaceae; genus Henriciella. The sequence continues at coordinate 104,894 of JBCBFK010000005.1, read as the reverse complement.
CGATCACGGCATGGGCACTGACCCATGGCGGACAAGGCATGGGCGATGAGATCGTCGATGCTGCGGCAGGCGCGGGCTATGATCTCGGACAGCTGCGCTCGCTTCTGTAAAACCCCGCGAACTATTTGTGAGCATTTATTCACTTACAGTGTTGGAAAGAGCTTGCTAGCCAAGAGCAAGCGTGCGATCCACCCCCCAACGCCGATGCGAAGGCTAAGGAGTAAAGTATGTCACGAAACTGGTTGGCAGACTTTAAATATGAAGACGGGGCCTGGCTTGTCAAAAAAACGGGCCATCGGATTCCTGCGACGCGTGAGCTGGTCAATGACATCTTCACCTGGCTGACCTTCTATTCGCTGGCCCAGTCCTGGCGCTCCTGGCGGCGCGTGACCGGGCACAAGCGTCCGACCATTGCCTTCCATCCCGAGAAACCGCGACCCTGGTACTTCATCTGGCCCGTGATGCATGCCTCGGGTGCGAAGCTTATCTCTGATGCAAGCGTGGCCGATATTGTCTTCCAGTTCGATGACACGACGACTGTGAATCACGCCCCTCCGCTCACCAAGCCTGGCGCCAAGCTGGTCAATTTCCGCTGTCAGGACATTTCGAAGTCGAATGTCGCTGCCGCATTTGAACGCGCTGCCGGTTACAATCTTTCCGTCGATCCGCGCACGTTTCACGGCACGATGGTCGAGAAGTCGGAAAAGAATGCCTGCCATGATGGGCGCATTCTAGAGGGCCCAATGGAGCCAATCGACGACAAAACTTATCAGGTGCTGGTCGATAACGAGGTTGAAGGCGGCCTCATTGAAGATTTGCGCTGCTGCATATGTGGGGGCGAGCCGGCCGTTGTTTTCCGCAAGCGCCGCCCGATTGGCCGCCGTTTTCTGAACGAAAATGCGGAAGTTCTGCTCGATACGCCGCAGAACTGCTACACGGAAGATGAAATTCGCGTGATCTCACGATTTGCTGATGAGATCGGTCTGGAATGGGGCGGTGTCGACGTGCTACGCGATAATGCGTCTGGTCGAATCTACATCGTCGACGCGAATAAAACCGATATGGGACCGCCAGTGGCCTTGAAGCTTGGGGACAAGTTGAAATCCACGCGTAGAATGGCGAAAGCCTTTGTCGCGGCATTCGCGCCGAAACGGAAATAGGCGGCTGGACTTGTAACAACCGGGCGAACACGTCCAAGATAATACAAGAAGAAAAAAAGCAGCATAACTCCCATGGCAATTCCTTTTGTGCGTGAAATTGAATTTGAATACGGCAAGGTCGAGCAGGTCTCACCGCTCATCCGCCGTGTGATTGCAAACAACCCCGGACCGTTCACCTATATCGGGACCGGCGTTTACATCATTGGTCACGGTGAAGTCGCCGTGATTGATCCAGGTCCACATGATGAGGCCCATTTTAAAGCGCTGAAAGCCGCGCTCGAGGGCGAAACGGTCAAATACGTTCTGGTCACACATGGTCACTCAGACCATTCCCCGCTCGCCAAGCCTTTGGCAGAATGGGCGGGCTGTAACGTTTACGCAAAAGGCTGCGGCGAACCCACCGCCAAAGGCGAGCTCGGCAGCGAAGACGATTCGAGCTTCACGCCCGATGAATGCACCCGGGACGGTGATGTTTTTGAAGGCCCAGGCTGGACGCTTGAAACGATCGAGACGCCCGGACACACGACCAATCATATCTGTTTTGGGTTGAAAGAAGAGAATGCGTGTCTGACCGGCGACCACATCATGGGCTGGTCGACAACCATTGTCGCGCCCCCGGACGGCAACATGTCGGACTATTTCAAAAGCCTCGACAAGATCGAAGACCGCGGTTTCGAAACCCTATGGCCAACCCATGGTTCACCGATCAAAGGCCAGGACTTTGTGAAAGAGTTTATCCAGGCCTACCGTAATCATCGCCAGGATCGTGAAGACGGCGTCATCGCGCAGATGAAGGCGGGTGAAACCTCAATCCCTGAAATGGTCAAAACCATGTATGTCGGCCTGGAAGAGCGTCTTTTTCCGGCCGCTTGCATGAGTTTGTTAGGCCATATGTTCAAGCTGATCGATGACGGCCGCGTGGTCGCCAGTGATGCCAAACCGGTCATACAGAGCGAATTTCGTCTCACAAAAGTCGACGCCTGAGCAAAGATTTTCAAACGCCGCCTCGGGTGCCAACTTTCGTTGGCAGGACACTGTTGGTTGAAGAGATGACTTTAAGGTGCGCGGCGACCGTCGGCGCGGTCTTCCAACTCGATCATCAAGCCATAAACACGGGTGGAATTGGCGCCGAGATCAGACAGACCAACGCGGCTGATCGATCGGATATCGACCGCCGTTGCCCCCTCGACCGGGCGCAGGCGGACGGCAACATCGTCTTTGAACCCAAACCAGCCGGACGTGGCCGTCGCTTCGATCTGTAATTCTTCTCCGTTTTCAAGGCCGGTTGCGCCCGTGAACGCGATGTCCCATCCGCGACTGTTGATGATCCGCTCCGCAACGGCGGCGACTTCAGCCGGGGCAGCGTCAAAATAGATCGTCTCCATTTTTGGATAGACGGTGCCTTTGCCGCCCTCTTTGGCCTCGGCTTCTTCTTGCAGCTCTGATACTAAACGGCCTCCCGTGCCGGGCCAGCGCGCATTCGCCCCCTCTGGAACAGTCGGCGCATCGAGTACTGGATTCGTATCACCTTGTTCGGCCCGTGCCGTCATGATCGCGTCGCTAAACTGAACCGGGTCGTCCCAATTCGTTTGGATGTCATGCAAGGGCGGCAGTGAACCCGCTTGTGCACGCGTTCCCGCCAGGCGCATCAGACAAAAAGTTGCGATCAGCGTTGCCGCTAGGGCTAGAATGAAGGGCTGCGTCCGCGGGGCTTTGATGATGGAGATCACTTGCGCAATTAAAGATAAGCCGAGTGCGATCATCGCAATCATCGGCCCGGTGCCAAAGGTCATTTGGCCAAGCCCTACCTGCCAGGGCCACCATCCCCACTTGCTGCCAAGTGCGGCGACGGCGAACCAAAGCAGTGTGAAGATGGATGCGCACAGCGCGAAAATGGCGACGTTCATGCGCCATCCGGCTTTTGGGGTTTCTGCCGCTTCGCTCATGGGTCGCCTCCTCTGTTCAGCCAAAATCGAAATAGACCAAACTCAGACCGAGGGAAATCGTTCGCGCAGCGCGAAGGGGCAGTTTATGGCAGATCCTCGGCGACGCCGAAGCTGGTATAGTTATATAGCTCGACGCCATTCGCCCCGATGGCGTCTTCATACAGAACCCAGGCGCGTGTCTGATCGGCATCGGTACAGGTCACGTGCACCCATTGCTGATCTTCCGGGCCTTGTTCGAACTCCGTGCTCTGGGGCAAATCACCCTCGTTGAGTTCATACTGGATGCCGTCTTTCTCGGCGATAAAGTAACCCTCGGCGATATAGCTCTTGTAAATGAGCTGATCCCCGGCCTTTAGCTCCAGCTGCTCTTCTCCATCCCCAACCAGCGCCTGCAGGCCGACATCCTCATTCAGCGTAAACGTGGTCGGGAAGACCATGGCGACGAATTCCAGGTCATCGGACTCCCGGCGCGCTGCATTCCAGGGACTGTAAACGGCTTTATTGGGCAGGCCGCAATAGATCGGCGGATACTCTTCGAATGTGATGGTTTCATGCCCCATCACGGTGACGCCTTCCTGAGTGATCGCGAACGCATCGGGATACTCACCGGACCAGTAGGGCTGCAACTCCCAGCCTTCCGGATATCCGACGGTCGGAATCTCCAGCTGTTCAGCGACGCTCGGTTGAGGCGCTGGATCCGGTTCAACCGTCGCCGGCGCCATCGCGTCTTCATCGCCCTCCGAGGCGGCGACCTCCTGAGGCGGCGCGGGGTCAGGTGTGGGATCGTTTGAGGGAGAACAGGCCGCGATCATGAGCGCCGAGCTGACGGCAGTGAGACTCAAGCGGACCATGGCGTTCTCCTGAAGCTGTAATGAAACCTGCTCGGACTCGACCATCTCTGTCAAATATGGCGGCAATGACTTGGCATTTGAGGCGTTTTCGTGTGGAAGGGGCGCTTCGAATTCACTAAGGCATGGCCATGACCAATCCTGTTGTCCGTTTCGCACCGTCTCCGACGGGAAATCTGCATGTCGGCAATGTCCGCACCGCACTGATCAATTGGCTGTTCGCCAAGGGCCAGGGCGGGACCTTTATCCTGCGCATCGATGATACCGATCTCGAACGCTCCACGGCGGAATTTGAACAAGGCATTCGCGACGATCTGACTTGGCTGGGTCTGACCTGGGGCGACACGTTCAAACAGTCTGACCGGTTTGGCCAATATGACGCCGCTGCAGATAAACTGCGCGAGATGGGGCTGCTTTATGCCTGTTACGAAACGGCGGATGAGCTCGACCGACAGCGCAAACTGCAACGCGCGCGAGGCAAGCCCCCGATCTATAATCGTGCTGGGTTGACCCTCACGGACGAAGAGAAGGCCGCTTATGAAGCTGAAGGCCGCAAACCGCATTGGCGCTTCAAGCTGAGTGGCGCGCGCGTTCAGTGGAACGATCTCGTTCGCGGAGAGCAAACCATCGATACTAGTTCTTTGTCGGATCCCGTTCTAATCCGCGCTGATGGGTCGTATCTCTACACCCTGCCGAGTTGCGTCGACGATATTGAAGCCGGCATCACACACGTGGTGCGGGGGGAAGACCACGTGACCAATTCCGGGGCGCAAATCGAAATCTTCAAGGCGCTGGGCGGTGCCGCACCCGATATGGCGCACACGCCGCTTCTGGTCGGAGCGGATGGTGCGAGCCTGTCAAAACGCCTGGGATCGCTGGGTATGGGCGAGCTTCGAAATCGCGGCATTGAACCTCTGGCGATCTGCTCGTTGCTGGCAAAACTTGGGACCAGCGACAATGTTGAAATCCGCGAGTCCTTGGCGCAGCTCGCAGAGGAATTCGACTTTGGCAAAATCGGCCGCGCGCCCGCGCGGTTTGATGAAGTCGATTTGATGAACCTTAACGCCGCTCTGACCCATGCAATGTCATTTGATCAGGCCAAAGACCGTCTGAGGGCGATTGATCCATTGGCTGCGAACGAATCGTTTTGGGATTTGGTGCGTGAGAATTGCCAAACGGTTGAGGATGCTGCGCGCTTTGTGCCCGTTGCGTTTGGGGAGATCGAGCCCCTGATCGACGCGGACGATCGCGACTTTATCTCAGCGGCAGCCGCGTTGCTTCCTGAGGGTGACCTCACGTCGGAGACTTGGGGCAATTGGACAGCAGCTCTCAAAGCGCAAACGGGGCGTAAGGGCAAAGGCCTGTTCATGCCACTTCGCAAAGCGCTGACGGGTATGGAGCGCGGTCCAAGCGTTGGCGATATGCTGCAGCTGATGGGCCGAGAGCGCGCCTTGAAGCGCCTCAGCTAAACCACCTCAGGCACTCTGGCGCGCAGCTGACGTGGCTTTGATCGGCGTCGACCGCGGCTCTACATCTATGGGATATTGGCGCTCAAACGCGACGCATTGTTTCGGCGTCAGCGGGCGTGAGAAGTAAAAGCCTTGCACCGCGTTGCAGCCGAGGCGCTCGATTGTGCGCAAGTGATGAAGCTCCTCAACGCCCTCGACCATAAGTTCAATTCCAAGACTGCTCGCCAATCCGACAATCGACTTGATGATTTTGAGGTTGGATCCCTGATGGCTGGCCTGCACAAAGGACTTATCGATCTTGAGCGTGTTGATCGGCAGACTGGAAAGGTAACTCAGTGAAGAGTAGCCGGTGCCAAAATCGTCGAGGGCAATTGATACACCGAGGCGGCGTAACTCGCTGCACAAGTCCTTCGCAGCCTCCTTACTCTCGATGATTTCTGTTTCCGTGATCTCGATCTGGATCTGCGAAAAATCCAGGTTCGACTTTGAAATGGCGTCGCGCACAAAGGTGATGAACCCGGCGCTCAAAAGGGTTTTACCGGAGACGTTGACCGCAAGTTTCTGGTCATCGCGCAACCAGGTTTCTGCAAGGGCGAGGGCTTTTACAAACACGCAGCGATCGAGGCGGTTGATCAACCCGGCCTCATCGGCAATGGCAATGAATTCACTCGGTGAAATCGCCCCAAACTCCCGAGTCTCCCAGCGCGCCAGCGCTTCGTATCCGATAATTTTACGCGGCGAGATCCGCAGTTGAGGCTGGAACGCAACGTCGATTGATGCGGTTTGAATGGTGGATTTCAGAAGATCAGAGAGCTGTGTGCGCCGACGTTTGCGCTCGCCGAGCGCATCCGTGTAAGCGGCCCAACCTGGCTTGCTGTTCTTTTTGGCTTCGAACAATGCCGTGTCCGCTTGATAATAGAGGCGCTTGAGATCGCGTTCGCCGGCCGGAGCGTACGCGATGCCGACGGAGATGTTCACCGAAAGCGCACCGCCAGAGGTCGAGTAGGTGCCGGAAGCGGCTTGGCTAAGCGCTTGTGCGAAGGCCTCTGGATCAGCAGGGCGCTCGTGCAGGATCATGGCAAACTCGTCGCCGCCGACGCGATAAGACTTGGCGCTTTTTGGCGTCTGTGTGAGCAGGCGTTGCGCTAGCTCCGTCAGCACTTCATCCCCGATCTCATGCCCAAACTTGTCATTGATCGCTTTGAAGCTGTCTAAGTCGACCACCGCGATCGTGTGTTCTTGTTCGACCGCAGCTGGGTGATTGATATGATCGTTGAACGCGCGGCGATTAAAAATGCCGGTCAAGGAGTCGCGAAAGGCGAGGGAGACAATCTCATCTTTCTGCTTGAGCAGTTTCCTGGACGCGCGAGCCGTGGTGTAGGCATAAGCGGTGGTCGATAGGCCGGCGCCGACGGTTGCCAAGGCGCATGCCAGCAAGATCATCACCATATCACCGCTGACAAATCCGCGATGGTCGACCCAGGCGGCGAGGCCGAGGAAAAACACCGATAGCGACATCGTATATTTCAGGCACTGTTTCCAATCCGCGATAAGCCCAAAGTAAACCGGAGTGACCGCCAGGAAGATGAGCGCCACCATGTTCGGTACTTCGACCACCCATGACGCTGCGCCGAGGCCAAACAGGGCACTGAACACAAAGATCAGGCTGGCTTGGTTGAGGTTTTTTGTCACTCGGATGTGACGGATCGCTAGCACCATGCCGAAACACCCAATGATCAGGCCAATTGAGGTCGGCGAGATCACGCTAATATCCTGCGAAAACAAGATCAATCCAACTCCGATCGGGACGGAGAAAATTGTCCAAATCACAAGCGCGCGTGTCCGTGCCCGCGTCGCCGAGCTGACATCCGCGGGGAGATCGGCCAGACGATCGGCAAACAGGTAAAGCGACCGGACAAAGGATGACATGCTGCCGATCTAGCCGAACAGCCTAAAGACCCCGCGAATCCAGGCTCGGGAATTTATATTAAATTCAACCTATACTAGATTTTATGACGCGATATCAGTCGCCGAGCTTGACCACACGGTCACGCAGAGCCTGGATCGCGGCTTCCGGCGTTTGCTCGTGGACCAACGCTGCGCGGAACTCTTCCGGGGTGAACTTGCCGTCAATAATGTGATCCATGAGCTCAAAGAACGGCGCCCAGAAGCCGTCCTCATCGAGGAAGGCCATCGGTTTTGCGTGCAAGCCAAGGCGTGCCCAGCTCAGCATTTCAACCGCTTCTTCAAGCGTGCCGATCCCACCGGGCAAAACGATGAAGGCGTCACTCTCATCGAACATACGTTGTTTGCGTGTATGCATGTCGTCCACGATCTCGTGCGGAACGTCGTCAAAAATACGTTCTTTCTGGAGCAGAAAGCGCGGCATGATGCCGAGCACGTCGCCACCATCAGAGTGACTCGCCTCGGCGCACGCGCCCATCAGCCCAACGCCACCACCGCCATAGACCAGGCGAACGTTGTTCTGCGCCAAGGTTCGGCCCAGCTCCCGTGCCAGGCGCAAATAGTCGGGCTTCACCTCGTCCGAGGAACCGCAATACACACAAATCGAGTTTATATCGGCCATAAATCCTGCCTCATGATTCAAACCCTTGGACCCTTAAGGGAAATCCTCCCCGAAAACCAGCATTGTTTGGTTTTGTTACAGTAACGAGCAGAGAACAGCTGATTTGCCTCGCGAGATAGACGACATGAGCGCCCCCCGCGCTGTGTGGCGAATAAGCCACATGTTCGCATGTAAACTAGTTATCGCTGTTTTCTGCAGTTGATAATCATTCTCAAAAGCGTAGGTCGCGCGTTCCAATCTTTACATGGAAGCCAAGAGTATGAAAAAGTTCCCCACACGGATGATGAGCGCAGCTGCGATTTCAGCGCTTATCCTCTCCCCTGTCGTAAACGCGCAACTTGCTGACGAAGATGATGTCTCCGTTCAGGAGGAAATCGTTGTCGTCGGACAATTCCTCTATACAGATCAGGTCAACGCACTGCGCTCTCCGACGCCGATTATCGACGTGCCACAAAGTCTGTCGATTGTGACCGCGGACCAAATTCTTCAACAAGGCTTCACAAGCATCGGTGACATCATCGACTATACGCCCGGCGTGAACACATCACAGGGTGAAGGCCACCGCGATGCCGTCGTCTTCCGCGGTGTGCGGTCTACAGCAGACTTCTTCATCGATGGCGTTCGAGATGACGTTCAATACTACCGTCCGCTCTACAATCTTGAGCAAGTCGAAATCCTCAGAGGCCCAAATGCGCTGCTATTTGGACGAGGCGGCACAGGTGGTATCTTGAACCGTGTGACCAAAAAAGCTGACCTGGACGAGGCCTTTACCGGCTATCAAGCCAGTGTTGACTCATTCGGTGCCTTTGGCGCTCAGATCGATAGCAATTTCGTCTTGAGCGACACCAGCGCGTTCCGGATTAATGCGATGTATGAAAGCCTCGAAAACCATCGCGATTTCTATGATGGTGACCGTATCGGAATTAATCCGACCGCGCGTTTTGAACTCAGTCCCGCGACAACGCTCGATCTGTCTTACGAGTACATTGATCATGAGCGCTTCATCGACCGCGGTATTCCAACTGGCGCCAATGGCGAACCTGTCGAGGCGTTCGAAGACATCGTCTTTGGAGATCCAGAGCTCAACACGACGCAGCTCGAAGCGCATCTGCTGCGCGCCATGGTTCAGCACCAATTCTCTGAAAACCTCAAAGGCCGCGTCAGCGCCTTTTATGGCGACTATGACAAGCTGTATCAGAACTTCTACGCGTCAGCTTTTGATCCAGCGACCAATATTGTTGGAATTGATGGCTATGTGGATACGACCCAGCGCCAAAACCTGATTCTGTCGGGTGACTTGATCGGTCAGTTCCAAACGGGCGGTCTCGGCCATACGATTGTGACCGGCGTTGAATATATCGACACCACCAATGACAATGATCGCTTCAATCCGGTTTGGACTGGAACCAACGACGATGTTGAATTCTTCAATGTCATGCGCCCGCTCGCTTTCAGCAATGGTGTCGGCACCAACGCGTCAGGCACTGCCACATCGATGACCTTCTCTGATCTCAACGATGACACAGCCGCGACTGTCGAGGTTTTCTCCGCTTACATTCAGGACGAAATCGAGATCTCTGATCAGCTCGACATTATTATCGGTGCACGTTTCGACAGTTTCGACATTAGCGTCGACAATCTCGACCCATCCGTCGCGCCAGCTGACCGAAATCGTACACGGACCGACGAAGAAGTTTCGCCGCGTCTGGGGATCGTCTATAAGCCAATGGAGAACATCTCGTTCTACGGGTCTTACTCTGAAAGCTTCTTGCCGCGTTCTGGTGAGCAATTCGCCAATATTAACGGCGACAATAATGCGCTTGACCCGAACGAGTTCACCAATCTCGAAGCCGGTGTGAAGTGGGACCTCCAACCTGGGCTGAGCCTGACAGCGGCCATCTTTGAAATCGAGCAGAGCTCTCCACAAGTTGCGGACAATGATCCATCGACTTTGGATGTCATCGATACTGAAACGACGGGTTTTGAAGTCCAGCTACAGGGCCAGGTGACGGAGCGCTGGTACGTTTCGACAGGCTATAGCTACCTCGATGGCGAGCAGGTCAATCGCTCTGGCGCAACGGGTCTGCGCCCACGCGAGCTTCCGGAGAACATGTTCTCGCTGTGGAACGCTTATCAAGTGACCGATAAGTTCGGGCTTGGACTGGGTCTCACTTATCAGGATGAGAGCTTCATCAATAACAGCAATAGCGCGACCCTGCCGAGCTATACGCGTGTCGATGCTGCTGCGTTCTATGACGTCAATGAAGACCTCCGGGTCCAGCTCAATGTCGAGAACCTGACAGATGAGCTGTACTTCCCGAACTCGCACAGCACGCACCAAGCCACCGTTGGCGCACCGCTGAACGCGAAGATCACAATCAGTGGTCGGTTCTAAACCAAGTTGAAACTTCGATTGGCAGGGCACCGTGCCCTGCCAATTGTTCCCTCTCATGCCATACTTTGACAGTGCCTTTTTCCCACTGACCCTATGCATTTGCAGACGACTGCCCCATATGGCGCAGTATGAGCGTTGAACCAAAAACAGTCGACCAGGATAAAATCGAGAGCGCGGATGGCGGCATCGCCATCTCCATTTCGCGTATCCTGAAACTGTTGGCGCGGCCGGAGCTTAGCAAGTGGCGCCCAATCATGCTGCTGTCGATCGTGCTGACTTTGGCGGCGGCTGTCCTCGAAGTCGCTGCGCCCATTCTGGTCGGGATTGGCGTCGACCAGTTGGTCGAGAATGATGACGGGATCGTCGCCGGTTTTGCTGCCGCGGCGATGTGGATCGGGGGGGCGCTTAGCCTCCAATTCCTCGGTCGTGCGATGCCGCAAATTCGGGACTGGCTGTTTTCGCCGGTCAGCCAGGATGCGCAGCGGATCGCCTGCGTGGATGCATTTGGTCACGCACAAAGCCTGTCGCTCGGCTTTCACCAGACCCGGCGTACCGGCGCTTTGAACCGCGTTATCGAGCGGGGTGCTGGCGCGATTGATTATCTGATCCGCTTCCTCGCCTTTAACATTGGTCCGACCATTGTCCGATTGATCCTTGCTGCGATCGCACTCGCCGTGGCGTTTGATCCATGGCTGGGTTTGATCGCCGTAATAACCGTGACGACCTATGCGATCGCGACCGTGATGATTACCGAATGGCGCGTGCGTCAGCGACGACGCATGAATGTTGCAGACACACGTTTTCGGGGCATCGCCGTCGACATTCTCACCAATTTCGAAACGGTAAAATCGTTCGCCGCAGAGCAGCGCGAAACGGGCCGGTTCGACGACGCGATGCGCAATTACAATGACCATTATGTCGAGACCGCGCGCAGCATGTATGTGCTGAACGCCACACAGGCCTTTGTCATGATGGCGGGTATGGCAGCTGCGTTGATTCTGTCGGCCTGGAATGTCACGCAAGGCGTTATGGGTGTGGGCGGCGTCATCGCGGTTCAGATGCTGTTTGTGTCGTTATACGCGCCGCTGAACATTCTCGGCTGGGCCTGGCGTGAGATTAAGCAGGGCGCAGTCGATCTCGAAAAGCTTTACGGCTTGCTCGATATGAAGCCTGAAGTTGCGGACAAGCCTGATGCGAAAGAGCTCAAGGCGCCTAAGGGAGACGTGGCGTTCGAGGCTGTCAGCTTCACCCATGATGCGCGCGCCGTGGGCGTGAAAGATGTTAGTTTTGATGTCTCAGCAGGCAAAAAAATTGCTTTCGTGGGGACGTCAGGCGCCGGTAAGTCAACTTTGCTCAAACTCCTGTTCCGGTTCTATGATGTAATTGGCGGGCGCGTTCTGGTGGACGGGCAGGATGTCAGAGACTTTACCCAGGAAAGCCTTCGCCAAGCGCTCGGCCTCGTGCCGCAGGACGTGGTTTTGTTCAATGAGACGATCAAATCCAATATCGGCTATGCCAAGCCGGACGCAACACTTGATGAGTTGCGTGAGGCCGCGCGACGGGCACAATTGCTCGACTTTATCGAGAACCTTCCAGATGGATGGGAAACGAAAGTTGGCGAGCGTGGATTGAAACTCTCTGGCGGCGAAAAACAACGTGTTGGGATTGCCCGTGTGATCCTGGCAGATCCGGCCATCCTCGTGCTCGATGAAGCCACCTCTGCCCTCGATAGTGCGACCGAAGCGGCTGTTCAAGACGCGCTTGATGAAGCCTCCAGGGGGCGCACCACACTGATGGTCGCGCACCGCCTCTCCACGGTACAAAACGCGGACGAGATTGTCGTGCTGAATGCGGGGCAAGTGGTTGAACGCGGGACGCATGACGCCCTCTTGGCAGCCAAGGGCGAATATGCCGATATGTGGGCACGTCAGGCCAAACGAGACGCCTTGGCGGTGGCCGCAGAATAGGAGATCCAGGCCCATGTCTGAACAGGATTTCAGCCGCGATACGTTTCCATGGTTGCGCAGCGGGTTCGATTTGGAAGGTTATGTCGGAGCGCTTGCCGCCTGGTTGGTTGGTATATTGCTCGGCATCATCTGGGCGCCGCTTTTCTGGATTGGATTTACAGCAGCCATCATCATTCTATTGGCGACCCGCACAGCGCGACGGACCGCGCCAGAGGTGGAAGGCGTAATTGTTGCCCCATCTGACGGTCTGGTGGTTTCGATCGGCGGCGCGGCGCCTCCCGACGAACTCAGGCTGAATGGACCGAGCTGGACCCGCGTCCGCGTCTCGGTCGGCCCAACCAAGACCAATGGAATCTACGCGCCGATGGACGGGGCCATTGATCATGTGATCCGCGAAACGGGCGATCCAGCAGCCTTCGCCGCAATGAAACCTGATCGTCCGGGACTGACCGTGGCATACGTCTCGCTCGAAAGCGGCGCGCGTTCGGTTGGCATGCGCTACGCAACCGGAGGGCTTGGGCCACGCCTCGAAGTCGATAAAGAGGCGGGTGATGCCGTGCGCCTTGGCCGCGCCATAGGTACCCTGCGACTGGGCGGATGGTATGATCTTTATCTGCCTGCAGATATCGAGGTCGCGCCCGTCGTTGGCCAAACCTTGATTGGTTCAGAAACCGTACTCGGTCGTTTTGGCGGGGCGAGCGCAGACGTGTTCGAGCGCCCCATTGAAACCAAGGCGGACGTGCAAGACGATCCGGTCCCGGCGCCAGACCCAGAACCAGAACCCGAGGAGGCGGAACTCGTTATAGACGAGGAAGCTGAAGACTCGCTTGAAGCGCTGGCGGGAGAGACGCCTGAAGCGGAAAAGGAAGAAGAAGACGAGGACGTCTCGGAAATGTTTGCCCGCCTGCGCAAGGAAGCGCGCAAAATGCAGGATGACGAATAGGCTGAACCGCACCGCCAGGCGCAGCCCCTTCATTGACTGTAAACCAAAATAGGACCAAGTGGCGCGCGTCACAGCGCGGAGGAACGCGCATGGCATCAGCCGCGTGAATCGCGCCCAGCCGTTTTTGGGATGAGCCGATGCCTTCAGACATTCAATTCATAGAGTGCCCCTTTTCACGCGGGTCGCTTCCGACGCGACGTATGAAAGAGATAGCGTGACAACATTTACTGATCTGAACCTGCACCGTCAGGTTCTCAAAGCCGTGACCGCTGAGGGGTATGAAACTCCGACGCCAATCCAAATCCAGGCAATTCCCCACCTCCTGGAGCGGCGCGACCTGTTGGGCATCGCTCAGACTGGCACTGGCAAGACCGCAGCTTTCGCGCTGCCAACCCTCGATTATCTGGTCAAGCAGGGCGAAAACCGCCAGCCAAAAAGCACCAAAGTCCTTGTGCTCGCTCCAACTCGCGAGCTCGCCGCACAGATTGCGGAGAGTTTCCAGACCTATTCCAAATTCATGGATTGCGTCACTCAGACCGTGTTCGGCGGGGTCAAGATTAACCGCCAGATCAGAGCGCTGGAAAAAGGGTGTCACGTTTTGGTGGCGACGCCAGGCCGTTTGATCGATTTGGTCCAGCAGGGGGCCGTTCGGTTGAGCGATGTCGAAGTGCTGATCCTCGATGAAGCCGATCAGATGCTTGATATGGGCTTCATTCACGACTTGCGAAAGATCGTGGCGAAGGTCCCAGATGCGCGTCAGACCATGCTGCTTTCAGCCACAATGCCAAAGCAGATCGCGGATCTGGCGGAATCACTGCTGACAGATCCGGCGCGCGTGTCCGTGGCACCGCAAAGCACCACGGCTGAGCGCGTTATCCAGAGCGTGCTGCACGTTCCCACCGGAAACAAGCTGACCGTGCTCGCTAAGCTTCTGGATGACCCAGAGATTGATCGTGCACTGGTTTTTACCCGGACCAAGCATGGTGCAGACAAAGTCGTTCGCAAACTCATGGCGAAAAAGTATCCGGCGCGCGCCATTCACGGCAACAAGTCGCAAGGCCAGCGTTTGAAGGCGCTCGACGCCTTTAAGACCGGGGACTGCCGTATCCTCGTTGCCACTGACATCGCTGCACGCGGCATCGACATTGACGGAATCTCACACGTCATCAATTTCGAGATGCCCAATCTGCCAGAGCAATATGTTCATCGGATCGGCCGCACTGCGCGGGCCGGTAAGGACGGAATCTCGATCTCTTTGGTCGCTGAGGATGAGCTTTACTACTTGCGCGAAGTCGAAAAGATCACAGGCATAGACGTTGCGGTCCTGGACGCGCCGGAAGGCTGCGAAGATCTGATCTTGCCGACACCCGATCCGAATTTGCGGGTCAGGAAGCCGAAAGGCCCCACACGGCGATCGGGACGCCCCTCATCACGCCGCCAGCAGGGGGCAAAGCAAGGCTCAAGAGAGGCGCAACCTTCAAAAACGAAACTTCGCTCGCGCAAACGCCCTGGCAAGAACCAAAGACGGCGCGATCGCCAGAAAGCGAACGCCTAGTCTTCCGGAACCGAGTTCATCCAGGTGAAGACGGGCTTTAAGGGCAATACCCAGCCAATTCCGGCTACAATAAAGTAAATCAGCGTCAGCCATTTTGGCGCGGTGGCGAGCATCGTGCCAATGGTCGCCGCTCCCCAGATCCAGATGGCGAGGAAGATAAGTACTGCCAGACTGGCGACAATTCGGCGTTGAGCGTGCGGCATGAACTGTAAAATCCTCATTCCTGCGACCGTGTGGCCGCTTGCTGTTCGAACGTAAGTCTTCAAATAGAGCGCATGATGCTTGACGCAACTTCACCTGTCGCCGCACGTTGGATTCAACGCTGGCTGATCGTCATCGGATTGATGGTCTATGCCATGATCTTGATTGGCGGTGCGACCCGTCTGACAGATTCTGGTCTCTCGATCACAGAGTGGGCACCAATCAAAGGCGCACTACCGCCCCTTAGCGAAGCAGCCTGGCTCAGCGAGTTCGAAAAGTACAAAGCCACGGCCGAGTTCCAGCAGCAGAACTACAATATGACGATGTCCGAGTTCCAATTCATCTATTGGTGGGAATGGGGGCATCGTTTGTTCGGGCGACTGATTGGCCTGGTCGCGGTCGGCGGTTTCATCTGGTTCGCAGCAATGCGCTGGCTGACAACGAAATGGGCGCTGCGGCTTGGGGGCTTGATCGCGCTGGGAGGATTACAGGGCTTTATTGGCTGGTGGATGGTTGCCAGCGGCATCGGGGAAACCGATCGCCTTGACGTGGCGCCGTATCGACTGATGACACATTTTGGACTGGCGCTGGTGATCATCATCATCACCGCCTGGTTTTGGATGGATCTTAGCGAACGCAAGAAGATTGTTTCGGACCGCACTTTCGGCGTTCTCGCCGTCGCGCTGTTTTCCTTGACCAGCTTGCAAATGCTCACCGGAGCGCTGGTCGCTGGGTTGGATGCAGGGCGCAGCTATACAGACTGGCCGCTCATGGCGGGCGAATTGGTTCCGACCTATTATGTCGAGGCAGATCTTGGGGTGCGCAGCTTGTTTGAAGGCCGTGCGGCGACACAATTCAACCACCGCCTCGGCGCTTACATTCTCTGGGGGCTTGCCCTCTATGCCGCGTTCCGAGCCCGTGGCACAGCAGCCTTTGGTGGTTTCGCTATGGTCGCCGCCCTTGTCACCGCGCAAGCGGTCTGGGGCATCATCACGCTTTTGAATGCGGCCCCGCTGCCCATCGCACTGGTGCATCAGGGCCTCGGCGTTCTGGTCTTGCTGATCAGCTTATGGCTGGTTTGGGCTACTCGCTCGACGGTGACACAGAGTACCCAAACGGCTCCAGCGTAACTTTGCTCGGATCGATATAAGTCACTGTGTGCGCACCCGTGCTTGCGGTTCCTGCGAGAACAATCACGCCGCCCGGATAACCGCCACCGCGGGCATCCCCGGTGCCAGCCATATCGGTCGGGCGCGTGGGAGGCCGGACGGTGATGCCGTCCAGGACCTCAAAGGCTTCAATTTCATCGTCGCCCGTCACCAAAGTGTAACCGCCAAAATCATCCAGCAGAAAGCGATAGGTTTTGGAGCGATTGGAAAGCTCGGTCGCCGCGATCACGGGGGCAGAATAGGCAACGTCTTCACGATCGGTGAGCACACAGGCAGTGATGTCAGCCGCGGCTTGCGCGGGCTCATCGAGAAGCAGGATCAGATTATCGCCGATTTCAACCAGACGCCCGAGCTTTAGCTCGCGCCGTTCGCCTCGTGTCCAGAATCCGATCCGCATAACGCCGTCACGTTCAAATGTTGGCGCGCCGCTGCATAGACCCTCGATCATATCATCAGTTCCGGCATCAAGCGGGTAGGGCAGCGGCTCTGTTAGTGCCCCACCATGGATGTAGAGCGATAGATCCCCTCCGGTCGTGATGCCCGGAAAAACCGTTACGGGTGTGCCCTGCAATTGCAGAAACCGGCCATCCGCGACACGGGCAACGTCCATATCGGCCTTCTCGGTGATGCGTTCGCCTTCCAGATCGAGGAATTGCAGGCCGCCATCGGCAAAGGCAACAGCCACAGTAGAGCCTAACTCGCCCGCGACCCCGAGGCTGGCGATCGGACTGCCGAGGTCATTTGTCTGCCAGACGGCTGGCAGAACAAGACCCTCGGGTTCAACAGCTTCGGTTACGTCCGCAGGTGGTTCAACCTCTTGATTTTCTTGGGTCTCTTGGCCGGGGCCACAGGCTGTAGCAAGGAAAAGCAGACTCAGCGCCAAAGGCGCGTTGACAAGGCGTTTCGCGGCGCGTAGATGCGGGCGCTTGAACATTATCCAATAACTCCGAATGAGAGGCTCCGGCGGAGCAATGAAAACTTATAACGCACCTGCCGACGTTGAGAACAAATGGATCGTCATCGACGCGACCGATGTCGTGGTGGGTCGTCTTGCTTCCTACGTCGCCAAACGTCTGCGTGGCAAGCACCGCGCTGACTTCACGCCTCATATTGACACAGGCGACTTCGTTGTCGTCGTCAATGCTGAGAAAGCCAAGTTCACCGGCAATAAGCTGAGTGACAAAGTCTATTACCGTCACACCGGTCACCCGGGCGGTATTAAAGAGACAACGGCGGGCAAAATCCTTGAGGGTCGTTTCCCAGAGCGTGCGATCGAGCTCGCTGTGAAGCGTATGCTGCCAAAAGAAAGCTCGCTGGCTCGCAAGCAATTCTCAAAGCTGCGCGTCTATGCCGGTGCTGAGCACCCCCACGAGGCCCAGTCCCCAGAAGCGGTCGACTTTGCCTCCATGAACACCAAAAACACGAAGGTCGCATAAAGATGGCTGAAACAGCACAATCCCTCGAAGACCTGAAAAACGTCACCGAAGGTGAAGGCGCGCCCGCTGAGCTCGCGCCCATCACAGCGGAACCCAAGATTGACGAGCAAGGTCGCTCTTACGGCACCGGTCGCCGCAAATCTGCGACTGCACGCGTTTGGCTAAAGCCAGGTTCTGGCAAGATCACCATCAATGGCAAGGACCAGGAAGAATACTTCGCACGTCCGGTTCTGCGCATGGTGCTCGAGCAGCCGCTGATCGAATCTGATCGTCGTACCCAATATGATGTTGTTGCCACGGTCAAAGGCTCTGGCCTGTCGGGTCAGGCGGGCGCTGTGCGTCACGGCATCGCCCGCGCACTGGTCAACTTCGAGCCGGAACTGCGCCGCACGTTAAAGCCGTTCGGCTTCCTGACGCGCGACCCGCGCGTTGTCGAGCGGAAGAAGTACGGTCGTGCGAAAGCCCGTCGTAGCTTCCAATTCTCTAAGCGCTAAGCGTTACGGTTTATTCGAACACGTGATCAAGGCGCTCCTCGGGGCGCCTTTTTCGTATCTGAAACAAGGGTTTGGCGATGACAGATCAAACAACACTGAAAGCGGCTGTGCTGGGAGCGTCGGGCTATACGGGCGCAGAAACGGTTCGATTGCTCGCCGGTCACCCAAAGGTTGAAGCCGTCGCCGCGACCGGGCATTCGCTTGCCGGGAAACAGCTGTCGCAAATCTTTCCGCATTTGGCGGGCCCCACCGATTTACCTGTGGTGAAAGCTGAGGATGTCGATTGGGACGGCATTGATGTTGCTTTTGGGTGCCTGCCGCACGGAACCAGTCAGGACCTGATCGAGACGCTGCCCGAGCACGTAAAGGTCGTCGATTTGTCAGCCGATTATCGGCTGCGGGATGCCGATCTCTATGCGCAGACCTATGGCCGCGCGCACCTCAATCCCGAGCGCACCGCGCGTGTGAAGTATGGTCTGCCCGAATGGCGTGGTGCGACCTTGCAGGGTGAGTCCCTCGTTGCCTGTCCAGGCTGCTATCCAACTGCCAGCTTGCTGGCCCTGTTACCAATCATAACACTGATCGATCCCGACAGCGTCATCATCGACGCCAAGTCTGGTGTGTCGGGGGCGGGCCGGGGCTTGAAAGAAGGCAATCTCTTCTCCGAAACGGCAGAAGGTACGCACGCCTATGGGGTTGGCAATCACCGCCATGCCCCGGAGATTGAGCAGGAGCTTAATCAACAGGCTGGGCGCAGCGATATTGGCGTGACGTTCACGCCGCACCTGATTCCGATGACGCGCGGCGAACTTGTCACGTGCCATGTGCGCGGGGATGTCGATCAGATCCAGGCAGCGCTTGAGGCGAAGTATGCTGATGCGCCCTTCATCACGGTTCTCCCGCTCGGCGCGCCGCCCCCCGACACGCGGCATGTGCGCGGCACCAATAATGGTCGCATTGCGGTCTATCCTGATCGGGTCAAAGGCCGGGTTGTAGTAATTGCAGTGATCGACAATCTGGTCAAAGGCTCAAGCGGACAGGCGATCCAGAACCTCAATCTGATGATGGGTTGGGACGAGACCCTCGGGCTTGCCGGCCTCCAGGCCCTGTTTCCTTAAGGGGTATGGCATGAGCCTAGAAATCAAACCTTTAGAGCGTTCAGATCAATCGGTTTGGCGTGAACTCTGGACTGGCTATCTCGTCTTCTACGAGTCGTCCGTCAGCGAAGACGTCTATGCCTCAACGTTTGAGCGGTTGCTGAACGACGGACCATATGAGCCGTCTTGCTTCCTCGCCTGGGACGGGGATCGGGCTGTGGGGCTGGTGCATTACATGTTTCACCGCCACTGCTGGCGGATCGAGAATGTTTGCTATTTGCAGGATCTGTTTGCCGATCCTTCATCCCGCGGCACGGGTGTGGGCCGCGCTTTGATTGAAGCGGTATACAAAGCGGCGGATGACGCCGGATGCCCGGTCGTTTACTGGAACACGGCCCACGATAACGCTACTGCGCGCGTGCTCTATGACCGGATCGCCAGGAAAACAGAGTTCATCAAGTATCAGCGCTAAGAGGGCCTCGGTGGCCACGCGGTGATCATAGTTCTTCTTGTCATTCTCAACCGCTTCAGTATTGCCGATTTGCATGACCGCAGACACACAAGACTTTGAAGCGCAGCTCACGGCTGCGTTGAATGGCAAGACCAAACCGGTTGGCTCCCTCGGACGCATCGAGACAATCGCAGCTAGGGTCGCACGTGTTCAGCAAACGCTCGAGCCCGTGGCCGAGACGTGCAGTCTGACGATTTTTGCAGGGGACCATGGGATGGCCGCGGCGGGCGTTTCGGCCTACCCGCAGGCAGTGACACGCCAGATGGTGCTCAATTTCCTGGCGAAAGGCGCCGCGGCGAATGTGTTTGCTGCGTCGGTCGGCGCGGAGGTTTACGTTGTGGACGCGGGGATTGTTGGCGATGCAGTAAAGCATCCCGATCTCGTTAATCGCCGGATCGCACGCGGCACTGAAAACGCGATCGAACAGGCAGCGATGTCGCAGGACCAATTGGACCAAGCGATCGGATATGGGCGCGATCTCGGAACCGCGATCGGGACAAATGTCGCCTGCTTCGGCGAGATGGGTATTGGCAACACGTCGTCCGCCTCGCTGGTGAGCGCCAAGATACTGGGGCGCCCGGTCTCCGATCTCGTCGGCCGCGGGACAGGTCTGGACGATGATGGTCTCAGCCGCAAACTCGCTTTGCTGGAAACGGCTGCGACGCGCACACCTTCCAAGCTTGAGGCCGCAGTGGCCCTGAAGGAGTATGGTGGCTTTGAAATCGCCATGATGGCCGGTGCCATGATCGGCGCCGCTGACCGCAGAAGGATCGTCCTCGTCGACGGCTTTATCGCGACGGCGGCCGCGCTCTGCGCCCGCGAGCTTCAGCCGGGTTGCGATCGCGCTTTTCTGTATGCGCACACATCCGCGGAGGCAGGACACAAGGTCCTGCTCGATGCTCTCAATGCTCGCGCGCTGCTCGATCTCGGGATGCGGCTCGGCGAGGGCACAGGCGCGGTGCTCGCCTTCCCATTGGTCAAGGCCGCTGCCGCAATGCTGCGCGATATGGCGAGCTTTGAAAGTGCTGGGGTTAGCGGTCCAGCATGAAGCATGAGGGCGCGTCCTTGCTGCTGGCGATACAGCTATTGACCCGGCTTCCGGTGCGACTGAGTGGTTTATACTCACCCGCGCGAATGGCGGCGTCTGTGCGCTATTACCCCCTCGTCGGCGTGCTGGTAGGCAGTGTCTCGGCGGCGGTCTTTTTGGCGGCGGACCTGCTCTTTCCGATGGCGCTTGCAGTTCTGTTCGCCATCGCGGCGGGCCTCCTGTTCACCGGCGCGTTTCATGAAGATGGATTGGCAGACACGTTCGATGGCGTGGGCGGCGGTCTGACGCGCGATAAGGCGCTGCAAATCATGAAGGATTCCCGGCTCGGCACATATGGAACAGTGGCCCTGATCCTTGCGCTCGCTTTAAAAGCCGCAACGCTGATGGCGTTGACGCCGCTCTTCATTCCGGTCGCGCTGATCGCCGCGCATGGTCTCTCGCGCCTGTCCAGTGTGCTGGTGATCGCCACCAGCAACTATGTGCGTGATGAGGGGACCGGCAAGCCGGTCGCTGGCGCCGCGTCGCCGACAAGTTTAGTTGTGGCGCTGACCACAGGCGCGGTCATCGTAGCTGCCTGGTCTTTTTGGAGCCCCGCCATCGCGATCGTCTGGGCCCTGGGTGGCCTCATTCTGGGGCATTGCATCATGCGGCTTTTCTTTGAACCAAAGCTGGGTGGCTATACCGGCGATACGCTTGGGGCCGTTCAGCAGGCCAGTGAGATTGGTTTCTATCTCGGCTTGGTCGCATGGCTTTAGTCTTGTTGCGCCACACGCAGCCAGATATCGCTCCCGGTGTTTGCTATGGGCAAACCGATTTAGATGTCGCATCGACATTCGACGCAGACGCCGCGCGTGTTCTGACCGATTTGCCATCTGTTTCTCGTATCGTCAGCAGTCCACTGATGCGCTGTCGCAAACTGGCAGAGTTCATAGCCCAAGCCTACGCGCTCAGCGTGACCGAAGAGCCGCGCCTTATGGAGATGGATTTCGGCTGCTGGGAAGGCAAAGCCTGGTCTGATATTCCGAGGCCCGAGATAGACGCTTGGGCCAATGACTTCTTTCACGCACGCCCTCATGGCGGTGAATCTGTCGCCGCGCTGACCGCCCGCACGCGGGCCGCACTGTCAGATTGGCGCGATGAAACGCACACAACTCTCATCGTGACACATGCTGGCGTGATCCGGGCCGCGCACGCACAAGGTGAAACTGCAGAGGCGTTCAACTTCCCGATCGATTTTGGCGAGCAT
This sequence comes from Pseudomonadota bacterium, assembly GCA_038527765.1. Taxonomy (GTDB): domain Bacteria; phylum Pseudomonadota; class Alphaproteobacteria; order Caulobacterales; family Hyphomonadaceae; genus Henriciella. Next base: position 82,822 of record JBCBFK010000005.1, on the reverse strand, counting down.
GTTGGGCTTCCTTAGTGGTGCGAAGGTGCGCTCTGCCAACGCCAGCGCCCAGATTGACAAAGCTGTGCACCCGCAGCATTAGCGAGTGCAGATGGTGCTGCCCGCATGGGGAGCTAAGAGGGAAGCTGGTGTAAATCCAGCGCTGTACCCGCAACTGTCAGCCCGGAGCGACAGGCCACATGCCACTGAGGGAAACCTTGGGAAGGCGGTCTGAAGCGATGATCGGCGAGCCAGGAGACCTGCCATCGCGTCGTTCGTCCGGAGGCCGGGAAGAGTCTCAGCGGTCGGGAAGGATTCGTCCTCTCCTTTGAAACGACAAAGTCATGGCTTGGCCGCTCGCGCAGATAGTCTGCGAGGCCATAGTGTCGTTTTCAGTGCGCCATTTCACGGGCGGCGTGGCGCTGAGGGGTAGTCCCCATGTTATACAAACTTGCACTCTTGAGTGCTGTTTCCCTTTCTCTCGTATCGCCGGGATGGGCGCAGGACGCCGACGATGAAGTCGCGATCCAGGAGACGATTATTGTCGAAGGCTCGCGACTGAATCTCAAAGTCACTGAAGTCGGAACGTCGATTGGTATCATCACAGCCGATGATATTGAGGCCCTCGGCGTCGATTTTGCCATTGACGCGATTGCTTCGGTTGCGGGCGTCACGGTTAATCAGAACGGCCCATTTGGGGGTCAAGCGTCGGTGCGGATCCGCGGCGCGGCGAGCGAGCAAACTCTGGTGCTTATTGACGGTGTACCGGTCAACGATCCGAGTTCTCCAGGCGGGGGCTTTAACTTCGCTCGCGTCGATACTGAGAGCATTGAGCGCATTGAGATTCTCAAAGGCGCACAGTCCACGCTGTGGGGCACAGATGCGATTGGCGGCGTTGTCTCGATCAAAACCAAGCAACCTGAGGCCGGGTTTGGCGGGACCGCCTTTGCCGAATACGGGTCCTTCAACACTCTTCGCGGCGGTGCTTCGCTTGAAAATGGCAGTGAGCAGGGCGACTTCCGACTCGCTGTGGCGGGGATCTCGACCGATGGTATTTCACGGGCAGACGAAAGCGATGGAAACTCCGAAGACGATGGCTATGACGCGATCACACTCTCGGCCAAAGGGGGGCTCAATTTCGGTTCGGATGGCCGGATCACGGCGGATGTTTATTGGGCAGAAGCCGACACGGAGATCGATGGCTTTGAACCTGGCTTTACCGATACGGACGATACCAGTGAAACAGAAGAGTTTTCTGGCAATATCTCGCTGACCGGTAGCTTGTTTGACGGCAAACTCGAGAACCAGGCCCTGGTCGGATATTCTCAAATTGACCGCAATAATTTTGATGGCGGTGTGCCGTCATTTGATGCCGATGGCGAGCGAATGATCCTTCGCTATCAAGGCACATTGAACCTTAATGACGCCAACACTTTGGCGTTCGGTGCCGAGCGGGATGAAACCACAGCCCTCGATGATGACACGACGATTGATGGTTTGTTTGGGCTCTACGCCTTTAAGCCGACCGACGCTCTGACTCTGACCAGCGGTTTGCGGGTTGATGATCACAGCACGTTCGGGACAGAAACCACCGCACGTCTCGCCGCCGCTTACAACCCAACGGATCAGGTCACGTTGCGCGCGAGTTGGGGGCAGGGCTTCAAAGCCCCGACCATCTTCCAGATCACGGGAGGCGGCTTTGCAGCGCCGAATCCAAATCTGCAGCCTGAAACCTCTGAAGCCTTTGACGCCGGAATCGATTGGCGCTCCCGCGATGGGCGCGCAGATGCCAGCATCACCGTGTTCAACAATGATATCGAAAACCTGATCCAGTTCGCATTTTCAGGATACTTCAATGAGGCTCAGGTTGAGACGCAAGGGGTTGAACTGACCGGCCGCTACGATCTCACAGACTGGCTCAGTGTCGAAGCGAGCTATGGCTATATCGATGCGACAGATAGCGATGGTGATCCGCTCCGCCGGATCCCGGAGCATTCGGGCGATGTTCGGCTCTCAATCGATCCTGACGGACCGTTTTCTGGCGCGATTTTGGTGCGTTACAATGGCGATGAGCCCGACCGATCAAACGTGGTTGATGGCTGGACCCGAGTGGATCTCTCCGGCAGCTACGATCTGAACGAACGTGTTGAGCTGTTTGGCCGGATCGAAAACCTGTTCGACGAAGATTATCAACAAATCCGTCTCTATGCGACGCCGGGTCTATCCGGGTCGATTGGAGTCCGGTTAAGATACTAAGCAATGCTGAGACTGACGATCCTCCTGCTTGGGTTTGCGCTTGCCGCGTGCGGTGACCAATCTTCGATTGCATCACGCGACGGTGAGAAACCCATGCGGATCGTCAGTCTCGATTTCTGCGCGGATCAATATGTCCTCAAGCTTGCGGACGAGGCGCAAATCCTCGCCATATCTCCGGATGCCTTACGCGACTTCTCGTTTATGCGCGACGAGGCTGTCGGCGTGCCAACCGTTCGGCCGATCGCCGAAGACGTTCTGATCCTCAAGCCAGATCTGGTAGTGCGGTCTTATGGCGGTGGTCCAAACGCGGCTGCCTTTTTCAAGCGCGCTGGCATTCCGGTATTACAAGTTGGCTGGGCGTCCTCCATTCACGGCGAGGATATGTCTGCAATTCCGACGATCACGCAGCAAGTCGCCGACGGCTTGGGGCAGTCCGAACGCGGTGCGGCGTTGGTGGTCGAATATCATGAGCGCTTAAACGCAATCAAAGCCACAGCCTCCGGCAAATCGACACTCTACATGACCCCGGCGGGTGTGACCTCTGGGGGGAACTCTTTAATTCATAAGGCTATGTTGGCAGCGGGACTGTCCAACTTCGCTCAGCGGGAGGGGTGGCACGCTTTACCGCTTGAACAACTGGCCTATGAGCGTCCAGATCTCGTCGCCGCGTCCTTTTTCGATACCAAAACCAATCATGGCAGCAGCTGGAGTGCGTCGCGACATCCGATCGCGCAGCGCGAGCTGACCGAAGCCGATCTTGTCAGACTTGAAGGTGCGTGGACGGCCTGCGGCGGGTGGTTTGTGCTAGAAGCGATTGAAGCTTTAGCAGTGGGGGCATCCGAGTGAGCTTTTTGAGCGACCGGCCGACCGCTTCGGTTCTGCAACCAGAGATCTAGACCAGGATGAGCGCGTCAGCCCTCATGCTGCTGGCCTGGGTCATTGAGATCGTCTTTGGGTGGCCGGACTGGCTGTACAAACGGATCCGTCATCCCGTGGTCTGGTTCGGAAGTCTCGTGTCGGCCTGCGACGCGATACTTAATTCACCACGAGCCCCCCATTCGGCGCGCTATATCGCCGGCATAGTCAGCACAGTATTGCTGGTCGTATCAGCGACGGCGATGGGTGTCGGGCTTTCGGCAACACTGCCAGAAAGTTGGTGGGGCGTCGCCATAGAAGCGCTCATCGCCTCTAGTTTGCTCGCATCGCGGAGTTTGTTTGCGCACGTCAAAGCCGTTGCAAGACCGCTCTCCGCCGGCGATCTTAGCGGTGCGCGCGCTGCTGTATCCATGATCGTAGGTCGTGATCCTGAACAGTTAGAACAAGCTGGCATCGCGCGCGCCAGCCTCGAGAGCCTGGCAGAAAACGCTTCGGACGGCGTCATCGCGCCGCTGTTCTGGGGGGCGATTTTCGGCCTGCCCGGACTTGTCGCTTACAAAGCGATCAATACGCTGGATTCCATGATTGGCCACAAGACGGATCGCTATGCTGCTTATGGTGGTTTTGCCGCGCGCCTCGACGATGTTGCAAACCTCGTCCCTGCGCGTCTGACGGGGTTCTTGTTTGCACTTGCAAGTCTAAAGACGACGGCCTTACGAGTGATGCTGCGAGATGCCGGGCGTCATCGCTCGCCGAATGCGGGCTGGCCCGAAGCAGCGATGGCCGGTGCGCTGGGCATACGCCTTTCCGGGCCGCGCACTTATGGCGATCAGGTGACGACAGAGCCTTGGCTGAATGACAGTGCGCCCGACCCCGGTCCGGATGATCTGGAGAGCGGTTTGCGCCTCTATCTGCGCGCGATGGGGCTAGGCGCGCTTACTCTGGCGATAATCGCCATTGGGCTCGCACGATGAGCCGGGATCTGATCCATGGTGGGGCGCTTGATGAAATGCGCGCTGCGTATCCGGACGCACCAGAGCCCTGGATCGATCTTTCTACGGGCATAAACCCCTGGCCGTATCCGTACACGGCGCTATCGCCGTCCGCATTGACCCATTTGCCACTGCAGACAGATCAAGACGCGTGTCGGCAAGCCATGGCGGTAGCATTCAGAGCACACGCCCCATCGATCCTGCTCGCGCCGGGGAGTGAACTGCTGATCCGCCTCTTGCCGGACGTGCTCCAGCCAAAGCGCATCGCGATCTTGTCCCCGACCTATGGGGATCACCGCGCCGCTTGGCGTCGGGCCGGGGTTGAAATCATTGAAACCAACGACCCGCTCAATCTTGCTGCTTCGGTCGACCTGGTTGTGGTCACGCATCCGAACAATCCCGATGGACGCGTGTTCGCGCCCGAGGCTTTGGAAGCTGCGCGGCAAACGCTCGCGCGTCGCGGTGGCTGGCTGATCATCGACGAAGCCTATGCAGACCTTGTTCCAGACCAAAGTCTTGCCACTCATGGCGGGGCGGATGGATTGGTTGTGCTGCGATCCTTCGGGAAGTTCTTCGGATTGGCCGGGGTTCGGCTAGGCGCGCTGCTTGCTCCAGAGCACATTCGCACTGCGATGGCGGGCCGGCTTGGTGCATGGCCGGTTTCAGGTGCAGCGCTGCAGATCGGGGCCGAGGCCTATGCCAACACTGGCTGGCAAACGCAGACGCGTCAGACTCTATCATCTGTATCAGCGCGGCTCAAAAACATCCTTCGAGCTGGTGGCCTCGACCTCATAGGCGGCACGAGCCTGTTCCAATATGTCAGCGCGCCGGACGCGCATTACGTCTTTGAACATCTCGCACGCGCGGGGATCTATGTGCGGCGCTTTGAGCACTCTGCAACGCATTTGCGGATGGGATTGCCGGCGACGTGCGAGGCCGAGGACCGATTGGCCGAGGCGCTTAGCCTTTTAACGTGAGCGGCAGGCCTGCGGCGATGAACTCGACCCTATCGCACTGCTCGGCCAGACGTTGATTGAGCCGCCCTTGCGCATCCCGGAAGGCGCGCCCCAGGGGTGTTTCAGGCACCAGTCCCAAACCGACCTCGTTCGATACAAGTATGACCGGAACGGGGCAGTCTTTGATGGCTGCGCAGAGCAACTCGGTTTGGGCCGACAGGTCACTCTCATGGTGCATCAGGTTGGACAGCCAGAGCGTCAGGCAATCGACCAGGCACACATCTGCGTCCAGCGCTGCCTGTGCGAGGGCCGGGGAAAGATCTAAAGGGGCTTCCAGAGTGGTCCAATCCGCGCCACGTTCCGTTTTGTGCGTGGCAATGCGTTGTTCCATTTCGGCATCCAGCGCTTCCGCTGTGGCGATGAAGACTCGGCGCTCACCAAGCGTTTCTGCGAGCGAGAGCGCCCGACGGCTTTTGCCTGAGCGGGCACCCCCAAGTATGAGAAAAGACCTCTGCATGAGAGAGTGGATATCACGACCCTGATGCGCCGTCTCCGGTCCAAGTTTGTCGAAATCAAAAATCTAACTCGTCTGAAGATCTACAAGACAGTGCCGGAGGATAGATGGCTTGCAGTTTATCTTGAATTTATATTGGGATTGCTGTGCAGAGGGCCACATGATACCCTTTCATAACTTATCCGATGCTTGAGTCAGGAGAATAAAAGTTCATGTCGTTACGTTTCGTCTTCGCTTTCATCACGTCTCTTGGCTTGCTCGCCGCCTGCGCAACAGTGCCCGCCTCGACCGCGTTCACGCCAGAGATGCAGGAAGAAATTCTCGCGAGCTACGATGTTGCGCCTGAAGACCGGTACATTCAACGCAGCTGTATCACGCCAGATTGGCCGGTGGTGCATGGCGCAACTTTTACCGAGGCGGTGTTTGATGCGCGCTTCTCTTATGTGAAACGGATTGGTCGAAATAACGGTTACCTCATTGAATATGCCCGTTCGTGTGAGCGACTAACGCGCAATGGACGCGCTGGTATCGGCCTGCCGGTCAGCTGTCGCGGCGATATCGTGCGATTGCGCGGGATTCCTTGCCGCGTGCACTCGATCTACAAAGTCGACAATGAACAAGATGCTCAAAAGCTCGCTTTGGTGATCCTGGATCAGCGTGTGCGAGATGGTGATCTGCCTGAAGATGTATTCGAGGCCAACCTGCGCGACGCAAGCAACGCACTACGTTAGTCTGGCGGCGCGAAACGCTGTGTTTTCGTGTCGCAAAAGGGGCCGCCTGCCGACTGAATGAGGTTGTGGAAGCGTCGCTCTCTACCCAAAATTGCACCTACGCGAATTGAAAGTTTAGACCTTTCGCTTTGATCGGATCTATCTATTTGAAAGCGCCCCTGAGCAAACCAAATCCTATCCCATGCAGCGGGTGGGAGCCCTCATTCTTGTTAGGCAAATGCCGTCAGCGCCGAACCGCTGACCGAAACGCCTGAACAGCTCCGACCAAATGCAGCCAGGAAAGCGAAAGGAGTTTTACTATGAAGATTAAGACCAAAGCAGGTTTCAGCGGCCTTGCAGGATTAGCGATTGCAGCCAGCATGGCGACGGCCATGGCCGACAACGCAGAAGCCGAGACAATGGGCATCACGCAAGCCGATGTGATTGAAGCGCAAACGGAATGGGGCAATGGCATTGTCGCGATTTCAAGCGTCCATGCAGAAGACGGCGACTATAAAGAGCGCGCCAAAGCCCACATCACTTCGCTCTACGCCTATGGTCAAACGGACGTGATGTTCAAGCCGACCCTGGCGGCGGAAGACCAATTCCGTGAGACGTTCGACGAGGCATTGTCTTACTTCATCGGAACCGAAGGCACCGAAGACTCTGGCTTCGCCATCAAAGGCTGGACCAAAGTCCGCTGGGAAAGCAATGGCATCTACACAGATGGTGATTCAGCAACCGCGATGGGCAACTATTTCTTCACCGGTCCAGACGGCAGCGAGACTAAAGTTGAGTATACATTCGGCTATGTCCTCGACGAAGACGGCGCGTTGAAAATCAATCTGCACCACTCGTCTCTGCCATATTCAGCTGGCTAACAGCTGATTTGCAGTCAATTCGAAAAGAGGGCGGCGAAAGCGGCCCTCTTTTTTTGTCCAGTTTGGCAGTCGAGGACCAAGTATAGACCTTCAGGGCCCCACTCTGAGCGCAATCGAGAGGGAGCGCCGCTATCCGGTTATTTCCGCAAACTGCAGCTGCGCCAGACGAGCATAGAGCCCGCCTTGGGCGACCAACTGCTCATGAGTACCTTCTTCAACGATTCTACCACTATCCATCACAAGGATGCGGTTGGCCATGCGCACGGTGGACAGGCGATGAGCAATAACCAGCGTTGTGCGACCTTTGGCGGCCTGAGCGATGGCGCGCTTGACGGCGGCCTCGTTCTCGCTGTCGAGCGCGCTGGTTGCCTCGTCGAGCAAAAGGATGGGCGCATTGCGCACCAGGGCGCGGGCCAATGCAATCCGTTGGCGCTGACCACCTGAGAGGCCGCGGCCCTTTTGACCGAGGTCTGCGTTAAGACCGCCGCGGGCTTCGAGAAACCCCAATGCTTCGGCAATCTCCGCGGCTTCTCGGAGCGCGGCCGCATCGGCGTCCGGGGCCCCAAAAGCGATATTCTCGGCAGCGGTTCCGGTGAACAGGGCAGACTCTTGTGGCGCATAGGCAAACTGCTGGCGCCAGGCGTTCAGTTCCGCCGCGCGAGACGACACGCCATCGAGGCGGATCACACCGGCTTGGGGATCGAAGAGCCGCAAGGCGAGTCGAAACACGGTCGACTTGCCCGCTCCGCTCGGCCCGACCAGAGCCACAAACTCGCCAGGGGCCACGTTGAGCGAGAAGTCTTGCAATGCGGCGGGCTCGTCATCGTCATAGGAGAACGTCACGGCGTCGAAGCTCAGCGCCCCCGTGATCGGCTCGGCCATCGTCTGGGGGGCGGTGGGGCTCGCAATCTCGGGATCTGCTTTAAGGACATCCGCCGCGCGGTCTGCCGCGCCAGCGGCGCGCATCACCTCGCCGTAAACCTCTCCGAGCATCCCAAAGCCGGAGCCGGCATATAGGGCATAAAGCACCATCGCAGTCAGATCGCCGCCGCTCATCGTATCCATCGCCACCGCGCGCGCCCCAAGCCATAGCACGACTGTGATCCCACCAAAGGCGAGCACGGAGACCAGCAGCATCATCCAGGCACGAACGGTGTTGCGTTTCAACGCCGCGCGGAACGTCTCTTCGACCGCGCCGGTGAAGCGTCGGCGGCGTGTATCGCCCTGGCCATAGGCTTGGACCAACTCGATCGCGTCGAGGGTTTCCGCTGCCTCTGCACCCGCTTCTGCCAGGGCTGATTGCGCTCGGTTCGACAAGCCTCGGATCATCCGACCCACCAGCATGATCGGCACAATCGCCACGGGAATAATGACCAGCAACGCCAAGCCGAGTTGCCAATTCACCAGCATCATCGCGATGAGCGCGCCTGTCGTGTTGAGCACAGTGCGCGTTGCAAGCGATGCAGATGCCCCCAGGAAGTTTTCAATCAGGGAGATGTCCGCCGTTAGCCGTGAGACGGCTTCGCCAGAGCGCATCCTGCTGTGATAGCGCGGGCTCAAAGCCAGCATATGACCATAGAGATCGCGGCGTAGGTCAGCGGCAATGCGCTCGCCAAAGCGCGAGACGAAGTAAAACCGCAATGCGCTCACGCCGCCGAGTGTGACAGCTGCGACGAATACCAGAAAGAAATTCCGGTTGATCGCGGCGATCATGCCCTCTGTATCGACATCTCCGGAAAACCCGGCATCCACCGCGCCGCCGAACAATAAAGGGATTAAAAGAGATATGACCGTGCCGAGCAGCAGGAAGACTCCCGCCGCGGCGACCGTGAGCTTGTGCTGACGCGCATACGGCCACAGCATGATGAGTGATTTGAGGCTTCGTCCCTTGGCGCGCTCATGGGTTTCCGCGTCGATCGGAACCGCCGCCCGCCGGTCAATTTCAATTGTATTGGTCTCTTGCACCATTCCGATCGGTTACACACCGCCTTTGAGTTTTGCGCGAGGTCAAACCCGCGCACCCGGCCTCGCTCTGAGCGCATGACCCGGCTGTATGTAGGTAGCGATCGTGACCACCAAAAACCAGTCCGAAGGTGCCATGCCGGAGATAATGACCACTGGAACGCGGTCGAAGCGCGTTCGCGCGGTCCGCACCGTGTGACGAGGATGGCGATGATTATTAAGTCTGGAGCGGGCGATGAGATTCGAACTCACGACCCCAACCTTGGCAAGGTTGTGCTCTACCCCTGAGCTACGCCCGCATCCGATGGGTAAGTCGACCGCTGTCGCGCGACCGAAGCCGCCATAAACCGCAAAAAGGCTGGACGCGCAAGCGGAAAAAGCCGGTCTGGAAGGGGTTTTTGCACTAGTCTGTGATCAAGGTTCGGAACAGCTGTTCCATGCGAGTTTCGATCAAATCGAGCACCTGCTCAAAGCCTTGATCGCCGCCATAATAGGGGTCAGGGACCTCATCTGTTTCGAGGAACAGATGCAGGCGCGCCGTCGCATCCTCCGGGCTAATGTCTTCCAGATCAGCGTGATTGCGGTGATCCATCGCGAAAATGTGGTCGAACCTGTAAAAATCTTCGGGAAGCGCCTGCCGGGCGCGAAGCGCGGTCAGGTCTATTCCGCGGACAGCGGCGGTCTGGATCATGCGCGGATCTGGTGGCTCGCCGGTATGCCAAGCCCCGGTTCCAGCGCTGTCGATTTGCCAGTCGAGCCCGTCGCGCGCCGCAATATGCCGCGCGATGCCATCAGTGGCGGGGGACCGGCAAATATTGCCGAGACATACAAAGAGCAGGCGCACGGGGCCGACCCTCGCTTAGGCCGGCACTGCTTCTGGCTGGAGCACGCCGCGTTTGATCAGCTCTTCGCCAATTTGAACCGCATTGAGCGCGGCGCCTTTGCGTAGATTGTCAGACACATTCCAGAAGATCAGACCGTTCTCAACGGTCGGATCTTTGCGCACGCGGCTGACATAGCTTGCCCACTCGCCGACGCAGTCGACGGGTGTGATGAACTGGTCTTCCTCGATATTGTCGATCAGCTGCACGCCATCGGCACTGCGGAACAGTTCACGCGCCTCGTCTACGGTCAGCGGGTCTTCCAGCTCAACATTCACCGCTTCGGAGTGTCCCACGAAGACCGGGACGCGGACACAAGTGGCAACCAATTCGATGCTCTCATCGATGATTTTCTTGGTCTCCATGCGCATCTTCCACTCCTCTTTAAAGGAGCCGTCTTCCATCGGCACGTCGATCTGCGGGATGACGTTGAAGGCAATTTGCTTGGAGAACACGTCCGGCGTCGGGCTGTCATTGACGAACATCCCCTTGGTTTGCGTCCAGAGCTCGTCCATGCCCGCTTTGCCGGCGCCGGAGGCCGATTGATAGGTCGAGACGACCACGCGCTTGATGCCAGCCGCCTGGTGTAACGGCTTTAGCGCGACAACGAGTTGCGCGGTCGAACAATTTGGATTGGCGATGATGTTCTTGGCGCCATAGCCGAGCACGGCCTCGCCGTTCACTTCCGGGACTACGAGCGGGACCTCAGGATCCATCCGCCAGGCGCTGGAATTGTCGATGACGATGGCGCCCGCAGCGGCGATCTTCGGCGACCACTCTTTCGAGACGCTGCCGCCGGCGGACATCAAGACCAAGTCCACCTGACCAAAATCAAACGACTCAAGATCCTCGCAAGCCAGCGTCCTGTCGCCATAAGAGACTTTGCGGCCGACGGAGCGGCGCGAGGCCACGGCATGCACCTTATCGGCAGGGAAGGTGCGCTCATCCATAATGTTCAGGAGCTCTCGCCCAACATTACCGGTTGCTCCTACAACTGCGACGCGCAAAGCCATTGGCCTGCCTCCTACAAAAAACGTCCGCCCCTATGTCACGGCTTTTATTACAGCGCAACTCAACGGACCTGTTGAAAAGAATCTGTTAAGCACGATTTAGTGGCAAGGAGATGGCGACCATGCATGAAGACATCATCAATCGATACATCAAAAGCTACAATGAACGTGACATTGAAGGCATGCTCGACTGTGTGACTGAGGATGTGGTGTTCGAAAACATCTCCAATGCGAGCCAGTCCATGCGCCTCGAAGGCCGTGATCAGATGGGCGAGGTGGCGCGCCTGTCCGGCAATGCCTTCTCTTACCGCCGTCAGCGTCTGATCAGCATCGTCGTTGGAGAAGGCAAAGCGGCGGCCGAGATCGAGTTCGAAGGCAAGGCGGCTGTTGATCTTCCAAATGGCGTACGCGCCGGCGAGACGGTGAAGATCCGCGGGGCGAGTTTCTTTGAGTTTCGTGGGCGTCTTTTAAGCCGGATTGCTGACTATAGCTAGTCGACGAGAGCGACACCGAATCTCGAAAAAGGCGTCTGAAAACGAGCGTTTTTCACCTTAACAGAAAACTACTGAGCCGCGTTTAGTTTAGAATTCAACCCAAAATAGATTTTCACTCTGATCGTTTATGTGAAATGCATGATGATGGGAGAGACGCACCAAACTGACGCTGCGAAGCGTGTGTCTGAGCGCATGCGCTTGATTGCGCTCTGTACTGGGGTCTTGGGGCTCATCATCAATTTCTTTGTCTGCGCCGTTTATACATTGAGCGGCGAGGTGAACGCGCTGATCTTCACCGAGGTCGGTATTTATGCGCTGATCCTAACAGTGACGACCTGGTGCGCCTATCGGCGATACCGGGTCAGACAGACCTTTATCGGCGGGCTGCTCTCAATCTTTGTGGTGTTTTGGGTCGGCACCTTTGTTGAAGGGGTGACCGGGCACACGGCCGCATTCGATTACCCGCTGGTCCTGTTCATTCCGCTCTTCCTGGTGATTATCCTGCCTTACCGGCTTTTGCTGTCTCTCGCACCGGTTCAGGCGGCGTGTGTGTACTATTACACCGACTTGTTCGCGCTCGAGAGCATCGGACCGAATTGGACCGCTTCGGAGCAGATGGCCTATGCACTGATTATGGCCGCCTTTTCGGGCTTCTCATTTTGCGCCCTTGGGATCGTCGCCTTCGCGCGCGAGCGGGCCGACACACGATTGCTCGATCTGATTTCAGAAAAAGAGGCCCTGGCGTCTACAGATGGTCTGACGGGCTTGATGAACCGCCGCGCGTTTATGGAATATTTGCGCCGGATCTGGCCAAACCGGTCAAAGGTTCAAATCGCCTTTGTCGATCTCGATCATTTCAAGCCGTTAAATGACCAATATGGTCACGCGGTCGGCGATCAGGTTTTGCGCACAGTGGCAGAACGGATCGGCACGTTGCCGATGGTCACGGCGACCGCGCGCTTAGGCGGCGACGAGTTCGCGGTCTTGATCGACGGAACCGATAGCGCTCATTCGATCGACTCGATCCTGTCCTCCCTGCATGCGTCAATCACAGGGGATATTCGCTGGGAATCAGGCCTGATCACGATTGGGGCGTCTATTGGGTTTGCTGAGGGAATCACCAACCGGCAGTCGCTTTCGGGTCTGTTGCGGTCCGCCGACACGGCCATGCGCCGGGCCAAGGGTGGGCACTTGGATTGGGCGATTTTCAACCCCCATATCGACAATGCCGCGCTGGCGACGTCGACGCTCGAACTTGAGCTAAAATCCGCGATCAAGAACGGACAAATCAAGGCCGCCATTCAACCGATCGCGGACGCTAAAACCCGAAAAACGGTCGCGTATGAGCTCTTGACCCGCTGGACCGAGAGTGGCTTTGAGCGCGATCCGAGTCCAAAGGACTTTATCCCGATTGCTGAAAAGCTTGGTCTGCTGAACGAGATCCTCTGGATCACGCTCGACGAGGCATTGAACAAGGTTGATTTGAGTGAGCGGCGTCTGGCCGTCAATGTCTCGCCAGCCCAACTGCTCGCCTCTGACTTCCTCGCGACTTTGGTCAGTATTCTTGAGCGTCACGCTGTTAGTCCAAGCTCGATCACGATCGAAATCACCGAAGAAGTCGCCTTCCGGAATGTGGAGCGCAATGTTGCGATCCTGAACCAAGCGCGCGCGCTCGGGATTTCGATTGCGCTGGACGACTTTGGGACCGGCTATTCTTCGCTCTCTATGCTCGACACCCTGCCACTTGATAAGCTGAAAATCGACCAGAGCTTCGTGCGCAAATCTGATCAAAGTGAACAGAGCAAGAGTATCCTGCTCGCTGCCATTCGCCTGGCGAGACAGCTCGGTCTGGAGTCCTGCGTGGAAGGGATCGAGACCCAGGAGTTTGCAGCGCGCGTGGCCGTGCTCGGGGCGGATCATATCCAGGGCTATTGGATCGGCCGGCCACAGCTTGTCAAAGATGCCAAGGCCGCGCTTAAATTGGCCTCATAGCCGCAGCTCGGTCAGGGGGACTGTGAGTCTTGTTCGGCCTCAAGCTCTTCGACTTCGGACTCGACTTCCTCAACGCGATCTTTGAGTTTCTTGATTTCACGCTCGCGCAGCTCGTCTGAAAACGCGCTGGCAAACACACCGGCGGGCAGGGCGACAACGCCAATCCCGGCCAGGGAGATGATCGCGGCAAAAACCCGTCCAAGCGCGGTGACGGGATAAACATCCCCATATCCAACCGTCGTCAGCGTGACGATGGCCCACCACAAGGAGCGTGGAATCGAGGAGAAGCCTTCTTGTTGCTGCCCGCCGACGCCCTCGATGAAGTAAAGCGCAACCGCCGAGACATAGACCAGCGCCAAGGCCATCGCGAGCGTTGTCAAAAGCTGTGTCCCTGCGCGTGCGACCGTGGCGCCGAGCACGTCAAACGCGGGCACAAATCGCGCCAGTTTAACGAGGCGCGCGAGCCGTAAGACGCGCAAGACAATCAGGACATCGTCGCCAACCCCTGCCGGTGTGAAGATAATCCATAAGAGCTCCGGCAGAAACGCGATCAGGTCGGTGATCGCATAGGGTGTTGCCATATAGCGCAACCGCCCGGCAAATCCGCGATAACGAGAATCCTCGCCCGCCACCCAGAGCCGGACGATATACTCAATCGCAAAGACCACCACGATGGCAATGTTAAGATGGTCGATCCACGCGCGCCAGACCGGTCCGATGGTCTCTTCGGTCTCCAATGCCAGAGCCATGAAGCTGATCAGAACGAGGGCAATGATAAAGCTATTGAGCATCGACAGCCCGGATTTCCCGCGGGCATCCTGCTCCAGCTGGCTGTAAAGTCTGCTTCTGAGGCCGACGCCTGTAACGACGTGATGCGTGACCATGCTCGTGCTTCTCCGCTGACGCCTTATCCTCGTAGCACACCGCCCGTGGATTTGGAGACGGCTGCGACGATTTTCTGAGCGATCGCCTCAATGTCCTGATCTTTCAGCGTTTCCCCGCGGGGTTGCAAGGTCACTTCAATCGCAATCGATTTGTGTCCAGGCTCGATGCCCTGACCCTGATAGATATCGAAAACGTCGACCGCATCGATCAGAGCTTTATCAGCGCCTTGCGCAGCTTTGACGATCGCCGCCGCTTCTGTGTCCTCGCTGACCACGAAGGCAAAATCCCGGCGGATGGGCGTCAGATCAGCTTTGTCCAGAACCGGTTTGGTCTTGGTCGGTTTCGGCTTCATTTGCGGCAGCGCATTGAGGTTCAACTCAAACGCATAGAGCGGTCCATCTACTTTCATTGCCTTGAGCACCCGCGGATGCAGCGCGCCAAAATGAGCGACCGTGACCTTGGGGCCGAGTTTCAGCGAGGCTGACTGTCCCGGATGCCAATGCGGCTGTCGCGAGTCGCCAACCTGAAAGCGGGCAGGCGGCTGCCCAATCGACTCCAGGACAGCATAAAGATCTGCCTTTGCAGCATAGACGTCATAGCTTTTGGCACCGCTCCAATGGCGGGCATTGAACGGGCGCACCAGGGCGGCCACCACCGAACGCTGATCCTTTGGACCATCGCCGAGATAGATCGGACCCGCTTCAAAGAGGCGAATGTCGCGTTCGCCATAATCGACGCCGCGTTGCACCGCCATAGCGAGATTGCCCAGTACGCTCGGGCGCATTTGATTGAGTTCGCTCGCCACAGGGTTTGCAACCGTGAGGACATCTGACCCGCCGCCAAACTGCTCGGCAAACGCCTTTGGCATAAAGCTCCAGGTCACCGTCTCAAGGAAGCCGCGTGCTGCCAGCGTTCGTCGGGCCGTTCGCACGCGATCCTGTACCGAGGTGATGATCCGGCGCTTACCGCCTTCCAGAGGGGGCAATGACGTGGTCGGCAGAGCATCAAAGCCTTCCAGGCGGGCGATTTCCTCAACAATATCTGCGCTTTGGTCGATATCGAAACGCCAGCTCGGGACTTTTAACAGCCAGGTCTCGCCGGTGTCCTCAATGTTGAACCCAAGCGCTTTGATGGTCTTTTTCATAGATGCAGGCTTGATTTCCAACCCGGTCAGGCGCACGACATCGCGTTTGAAGAACTCAACCGGGGCGACGCGTCGGGGAGCTTCGCCCGCGACCGAAATCTTGGACGGGCTGCCACCGCCATATTCTATGATCAAGCGCAGCGCGAGGTGGACGCCTTCGACACAGGAGAGTGGATCTACTCCGCGCTCAAACCGATAGCGCGCATCTGAAATGATCCCTGTCGTGCGACCCGTTCGGGCGGTGCGCAAAGGATCGAACCAGGCGCTTTCGATGAACACATCCGTCGTTGTCTCAGACACGGCTGTGCTTTCACCGCCCATAACACCTCCAAGCCCGATGACCCCGCTTTCGTCGGCGATGACGCACATGTCGGAGCTGACCTGATAGGTTTTGCCGTCGAGCGCGTTGCAATGCTCGCTATCCTTGCCGAGGCGCGCGCGAATTGCGCCTGTGAGCTTGGCGGCATCATAGGCGTGGAGCGGACGCGCGCGATCAAGCGAGATATAATTCGTGATGTCGACCAGCAGTGATTTGGGCGTGATGCCGACGGCTTTCAGGCGCGCTTGCAACCAGTCAGGCGATGGACCGTTGTGAACGCCGCGCACCAATGCACCAGCAAAAATCGGACACGCGTCAGGGTCATCGAGGGCAATCTCAACCGGACACTCATAAGCGCCGCCGACTTTGCGAACCGGGTCGTCAATGAACGTGCCTGCACCTGCGGCCGCGAGATCACGAGCAATGCCTTTTACGCCGAGCCAATCGGGGCGGTTCGGGGTCACCTCAAAGTCGATGATCGGATCATCCAGACCAAGCGCTTCCGCTGCTGGGGTACCGAGCTTGTAACGCGCATCGAGGTCAGCAATGCCGTCATGGTCTTCCCCTGCATTGAGCTCCTTGGTCGAACACATCATGCCGTGGCTTTCAACGCCACGGATTTTCCTGGGCTTCTTATCGAGGCTGAAATCGAGCCCGGGAATGTACGCACCGAGTGGGGCATAGATCGCCGTCATTCCGGCGCGCGCATTGGGGGCACCGCAGACGATTTGCTTTTCGCCATCGACAGTATCAACGGTACAAACGCGCAGCTTGTCAGCATCTGGATGCGGCGTCGCGGCGGTGACCTTGCAGACCGTGAAGTCTTTCAGGTCCTCAGCGGGATTGACCACCTCCTCAACCTCGAGACCGGCTTTGAGCATATAGCCCAGCAGCTCGTCGAGAGAGGCATCCGTTTCGAGATAGTCTTTCAGCCAGGAGAGAGGGAATTTCATGGAATCGGCTCGTATGAATTTTGGGGCGGAGGCGGTGCGAAACGCGGCTCGCCAAGGGTTTCAAAAATATCGTTATCGGAGGGCTCGCATCGCTGCACAGCTTCGGCGCGGGATTGCCCGATTTCACTCGTCATCCAGCACCGGCCGAAAACCGAACAGTAGCAAATTTCAAGAGACCACTCATCGGAGTCGGCCTGAATCTTGGAGATCACGCTGCGGTCAAAAACGGTGTTCGGCCAGTTGATCGAGATCGCCGTGACGGTAGCCCCCGGCGCCAGGGCCCGGCCTGAAATGGCAGAGTAAGACACATTATACCCAGTCGGGAGCGAGTTGAGATACTCGTCAAACCGTTCGGTTTTTTCGTTGTTCACAAAGAACTCAACGGATTCGATCAGGGCCGGTCCGACGCCGCTATTGCTGAGATTGATGCCGATGGCGGTGTTGCGTCCACTATCATCGACGAAGCCATCAACTTGTAAGACCGGGTACACAGACCCATGCTGCTGTGCGCGCATCACGCTGCCCTGATCCCAAGCCATGTAAACGGCCATAGCAGAGGTCAGCAGGGCGCAGATCGCAACCAGGAATTCGACCTTGTTTCCGTTACCCATGATCGGCTCCGAGCGCTGTATAGCCTTTTGCAAATGCTTCATCGCGTTCTGCTTTCAAAGCCGACGGCGCGCTGGCGGCGAAGGCTTCATCCAGAATCCGCGTGACGCGAAAGGTTTCGAAGATGACGTCCATATCGGGTGCCCAAGTTCCTTCGCGGCGGAAATAGGCCTCATGCGCGTCGCGCCAGTATTCGTACGACAGATCCCCTTCGCCTTCGAGCGCGGCCATGTCCGGTGAAACGTCCGCGAACGGCAGCGTCTGCATCGCCAGCGTTTCGATTTCGCAGACCGGAACTCCGGCGCTGTTCAAACAGATCTGTCGCTCACCGATCTCTGCGTCAGGGCCATGCACGGCAGCGGAACAGGTGCCGGTCTTCACGCCTCCCACCACCAAAGCGGCCAAACGATCCGCCAGTTCGGCTCCATCGCCGAACTGAAAGGTCTTCAGACCCTCATATGTGGTGGGCGCCCCCACTAGCTCAGCCCACCGCTAATGCTGGGCGTGAGCCAAGGTTTAAAGCCATAGTGACGGGTCCAGGCCGCATCCGCCTCGAAATAGGGTCGTAGGTCCGGCATGCCATATTTCAGCATCGCCAATCGGTCGATGCCCATGCCGAAGGCGAAGCCTTGATACTCATCCGGATCAATCCCGCAATTGCGCAACACGTTTGGATGCACCATGCCCGAGCCGAGAATTTCCATCCAACGGTTGCCCGCGCCGATCTCAATCGTCTCGCCTTTCTTGGTATATTTCACGTCCATCTCAGCGCTCGGCTCGGTGAACGGGAAGAAGTGCGGACGAAAGCGCGCTTCGACTTCTTCTACTTCGAAGAAGGCTTTCACAAAATCGATCAGGCAGCCTTTAAGGTGGCCCATATGAACCCCCTTTTCGATGACCAGCCCTTCGACCTGGTGGAACATCGGCGTATGCGTCGCGTCCCAATCATTGCGGTAGACGCGACCGGGCGCAATGATCCGGATCGGCGGTTTCTGGTTCATCATCGTGCGGATCTGCACAGGCGAGGTGTGCGTGCGCAGAACTTTCGCGTCGCCGCCTTCAGGCGTTTCCATGAAGAACGTATCGTGCGTCTCGCGCGCCGGGTGCCCTTCGGGGAAATTCAGCGCGGTGAAATTGTGCCAGTCATCTTCAATGTCCGGACCTTCAGCAACGGTGAAGCCCATATCACCAAAGATGGCCGCGACTTCTTCAAACACCTGCATAACCGGATGCAGTGCGCCCGTGGGTTCCGGGCGGGGTGGCAGGGTCATGTCGAGCTTTTCGGTCGCGAGCTGGGCTTCAAGCGCGGCATCTTCGAGCACAGCTTTGCGCGCTTCAACCGCATCGGCGACGCGGTTTTTAAGCGCGTTAAGCTTCGGGCCCATGTCTTGACGCTCTTCCGGGCTCATCTGGCCCAGCGTCTTCATCAAGCCAGAGACGCGGCCTTTTTTGCCAAGCTCGGAGACGCGGACTGCGTCCAGAGCCTGCAGGTCGCCCGCGCCATCAATCGCTTTGAGCGCTTCAGTTTCGATGAGTTCAATGTCGGACATGAAAAGCCCCGTTGGTCAGTTTAGAGACAAACGGGGCCGTTCCGACCCCGCTTGAAGCGGTCGGATTAGCGGAGAAATGCTAAGGTGTGAACCGGGTGCGCTATTTTCTGCTCAGGGTCCGGCCCGCTCTCCCTTCCCAACCACCCCAAGGGTAGCCTCTGCGGGCGGTTGGGAAGGGAGAGCGGGCTGGGCCAGAAACAGATAGTGCTAAGCCAGAGCTGCCTTGGCCTTCTCCACCAGGGCGCCAAAAGCGGCAGGTTCTTTGATTGCGAGGTCAGACATGACCTTGCGGTCCATCTCGATCCCAGCTTTGCCAAGACCGCCAATAAAGCGGCTATAAGTCATGCTGTCATCGTGCTCGCGGACCGCGGCATTGATGCGCTGGATCCACAGGCTGCGGAAGCTGCGCTTTTTGACTTTGCGGCCGACATAAGCGTACTGGCCAGCTTTCCAGACGGCAGCAGTTGCGGTGCGGAACTGCTTTGAGCGAGCACCGCGATAGCCTTTGGCGGCTTTCAGGATTTTCTTGTGACGCGCCTTGGCAGGCACTTTATTACGTGAACGGGCCATAGTGAGGCTCCTTCCTACAAATTCGGTTCAGATCTTATTTCAGGCCGTTTGGCAGAAACTTTTTGATAACACGCTGGGTGTCCGCTTTCGCCACGACTTCGGTGCCGCGGTTTTGGCGAATATATTTCCCATTGTGGCTGATCAGGCGGTGGCGCTTGCCAGCGACACCGTGCTTCAGTTTCCCTGTAGCCGTGATCTTGAACCGCTTTGCAGCGGCCTTCTTGGTCTTCATCTTCGGCATTTCGATCTCCTCGTGCGCTTGCGCGCTTAGTTCATCATTAAGAGCAACCAGGCATGCCGTTTTCGGCCCGGCCGCTGCGGAAGCGCGGGTTTAAGCGCAAAAGAGGCGGGAAATCAAGCGTCAGTGTTCAGTGAGATCGACCTGAGCGCCCCCAGACCGATCTGCCAACGAACGTTGGCATCTAAGGCGGCTGGCTGAGGCTTCGAATGACGGTCTCAATCGCCTTAGATCCTGACTTGCGTCAGGAGAGCGGCTAAATGCTTATTGCGTTTCGAAACTAACGCGGCGCCATCACCATCGTCATTTGCCGGCCTTCGAGCTTCGGCTCTAGCTCGACTTTCATCTGCTCGTCAAACTCTTCTTTGACACGCTGGAGGACTTCCATGCCGAGGTGCTGGTGGGCCATTTCGCGGCCGCGGAAGCGGAGCGTGATTTTGACCTTGTCGCCCTTTTCGAAGAACTCGGCGATTTTCTTGGCTTTCACCATATAGTCGTGATTGTCGATATTGGGACGGAACTTGATCTCTTTCAGTTCCTGGGTCTTCTGCTTCTTCTTGGCAGCAGCTTTTTTCTTCTGCGCTTCGTAGCGCATCTTGCCATAGTCAACGATCTTACAGACCGGGACCTCTTGGTTCGGAGAGACTTCTACGAGGTCCATACCGGCTTCGCGGGCAGCGTCCAAGGCAGCGTCAATGGGCATTTCGCCTTGTTTGTCCCCATTCTCATCAATGAGGAGGACACGGTCGGCGCGAATATCGCGATTGGTGCGAGGGCCGGTAGGTTTGGCGCGCTCAGGGCGGCCGTATGGTCTGCGGGCTATGGCTAATCTCCTATGGTTGCCAGTGGTTGCTGCGCTAACATGCCCCTAATTGGGCGGTTTTTCAACTCAAGCTTTGTTTAGCAACAAACGCCCATAGACCTGAAGCGTCGCCGTTTGAAGCTGCTTTTTGCTGTAGTTTTCTCGAACATATGCCTGCCCAGTCGCGCCCATGGTCTCACGCGATTGCGGCGGTAGGTTCATCAGTGTGCGAATGGCCGCGGTCAGCGCTTCAACAGAGCCCGGCTCTGCGCGCGTGCCTGTTTCGCCCTCAATCACTGTTTCGCGCTGCCCGCCATGATCGGCAACAATGACAGGTTTGGCCATGGCGGATGCCTCCGCGGCGACGCGTCCGAACGCTTCCGGGCGCATTGATGGGGCAAGCACAATGTCCGCCAGCGCATAAGCGGTGGGCATATCCGCCGTATGGCCAACAATCGATACGGTTCCACCCAGCTTGTGCGCGAGAATCTTGTCTTCCAGCTCGGTGACATAGGAGTCCCGGCCTTGTGCATCGCCGGGCAAGATCAGGTGGAGATACTCCCGCTCGCCAGGATCAAGCGCGCCGATCGCGTCTATGGCGAGGCCTTGGCCTTTCCAGCGGGTCAACCGTCCGGGCAGAACCAGGCGCAGGCGTTGATCGTCTGGCTTAAGGTCCCACGCATGGCGGAGCGCGTTCAGTCGTGCTTCGGTGACTTGGTCCGGATCGAACGCGGCAAAGTCGACGCCGCGGGGGATGGTCACGATCCGATCGCTGGGGATCTCATGAACTTCCATGACGTGAGCCGCGGTCCATTGTGAGTTGGCGATGACGAGATCGCCTTGCGCCATCACAGAATTGTAGCGCTTCTTAAGCCCCGACGTGCCGCTGTAGGCGCCGTGATAGGTGGTGACAAAAGGCGTCTCGGTGCGGTGCGCGGCGGTGAGCGCACTCCAGCCCGGCGCCCGAGACCGGGCATGCACAAGGTCGATCTTTTCATCCTCAATCAGGGCTGAGAGCAATTGCGCATTCTTGCGAATGGTCAGCGGGTTCTTGCTGGCAGCGTTCATCTCAACCAGTTCGCCGCCCGCCGCTTTTAGCTGCGGCTCGAGCCGCCCACCCGCGCTCGCCACCAAAGCGCGGCCGCCAGCGCCGGTAATCGCCTCCGCCATTTCGACGGTCGTGCGCTCAGCCCCGCCTGCTGACAAGTCGGGTATGACTTGCAAGATGGTTTTACCGGACAGGTCTGGCCACGCAGATTCGCTCATCGCGAGAGTTTGGCCGATTTGGAAGCGTATTGGAACGAAGAAGTTGCAAGCTGCGCCAAGCAGTTGCAGTAGGGGCCGCGATGGAGGTGCGCAATGGACCATAAAGACTTGATCTCACCGCAAGGGCGACGCTTGGCCTATCGCTACTCGCCACCACAAACAGGACCAACCTTTGTCTGGCTGTCAGGCTTCAAATCGGACATGAGCGGATCGAAAGTGACTGTGCTCGAAGCCTGGGCGAAAGCCCAAGGGCATGGCGTCCTCGCCTTCGACTATTCCGGCCATGGCCTGTCAGGCGGGGCGTTCGAAGACGGCACGATCTCAGCCTGGCGCGAAGACGCGCTTGCGACCATTGAGGGCCTCACGTCGGGGTCTTTGATACTGGTCGGGTCCAGTATGGGCGGCTGGATGGCCTTGCTCTCAGCGCTTGCGCTTGAAAACCGGGTCGCCGCCATGGTTCTGATCGCGCCGGCTCCGGACTTTACCCAGAAACTGATGTGGCCGGAATTTAGCGCCGCGCAACAAGCCGAGATTCTGGAGCAGGGCCAGACCTTGCGCCCGTCAGATTATGGCGACCCGTATCCGATCACGCGTGCCTTAATCGAAGATGGCAAGCAATGGGCGCTCCTGGATGCGCCGATCACGCTGACCATGCCGATCCGTATTCTGCAGGGCCAAGAAGACCCAGATGTGCCGTGGCAGCATGCGTTTAAACTGGTCGATGTGTTGCAGAGCGAGGATGTGGTGTTCTCGCTGATCAAAGATGGCGATCATCGCCTGTCGCGGGATCAGGATATCGCACGCCTGGTGGCGACGTGCGGCGAGCTGGTGGGCGTCGTCAGCTAGATCACTTGTCCGCTTTGGGGCAGGCGCGGACATGAGTCGCAACCGCAATCTGGTATTTCACCCGCTCGCGTTTTGGTCTTGCTGGCTGTTCAACCAAGTTAAAACAGCCGTTGCAATTTCACGCGGCTTTTCGGGAAGTAAAGCATGGCCTGCGTCCACAATTCTTACGGCCGAGACCTGTTCAGAAAACTCACGTTCCAGAAGGTCGATCGTGTCTTGTGGGGGAGCGATCGTATCGTTCATCGCGGCAATCACGAGCATAGGTTTCCCGCCTGCGTCCCACCAGTCCTCGGGGCGAACCGCCCGTGTGGCGCGACTTTGAATGTCAGCTGTTTGTTTATGCCATCCGCGCAACCAGTAGTCTGGAATGGGATTGTTTTTTGCAAAAAAGCCAAACCGTACCGCCGATTGGTGTTGTTCGGGTGAGAGGTCATCGTTGAAGCAATTCAAAAGCGCATCAATTGCTTTAGCGTCGATGGGCTTCAATCCTCCTGCGGCGATTAAGATCACCCCATCCACCCGGTCCGGGCGGGCTGAGGCGACGGCGCGCGCGAGCCTATTTCCAAAAGCGTGGCCCAAGACAAAGACGGGACGGGAGCAGGTGTTAAAGTAAGCGCCGACATCTTCAGCCAAGTCAAATAAGGTTGGAGCTTCGCTGCTCGGCACCGCGCCATTGATATGAGGAGCTTCAATTAAACTGACCGCGAAGCCGTTTTCCGAAAGGGCTCCCGCCAGTTCATTGAAGTCACTACTCTCGCGTCCGAGGCTTGCGAACATTAAGATATCCGCACGCGACTCTTTCGAATGACCGATTTGGTGAACAACCAATCGCCCATCATTTTCGAGAGGAAACGAAATCGGCTTTCCAACGACTGCACGAGCGATGTCGCCTAAGCGAGTAGGGTCTATCTTCATCACTTTCCAATAGCTAAATCGACCTACAGTGGGAAGCTAAACGACCTAATGTCGAAGTCTGCTTTTGGGTCAGGAGGAGAATTGCCAGCTACGTTCTTTCTGGGATGAATGGCAATTGGCTTGGCGGATCGCAGATTAACGTCTCGTTTCCGGGACACGCCCTACTTTTTCCCCTTTTGCAAATCCGAAAAACGTGATGCTGTCCGGATCAACGGACTCGTCTATGAACGCCGAATATCGTCCCATGAACCAAACCAGTAGCTTTTGATCATTGCGAGAAAAACACGCTAAACCGGAGAGGGGTTCACTAAACCCTGTGTCACTCGGTTGCCTCCGCCATTGCACGCTTAAGCAGATCTCTTTGTCTTGCTCGCTATGAAGCGCAATCCAATAGTATTTGGGGTCCTTCAGAGCGGCCGGGATTTCCGGATCGTCCATAAATAGCGTCCAGAAGTGTGTGACCAGTGATAGTTCTTCAACGGGGAAAAGATATTCTCCACTGTAGGCAGAACGTGTCTGAGCTCGTTCAGACTCTAACAAATCGATCCGCTGCTGGGGTTCTTCGGAGTTTTCATCCCCAAATGCCACGAATGACAGTATCGAAAAAACGATGAGTAAACTGAATAATCGATATAGAGTGCGCACAACTAAAACCGCTCCAAACTTTGATTATTCAAGCACGCCGACGGGGTCTTTAGCATCGTTTTTACGTGATGTCCGCTGCGACGCCGATAGCTGACATTAGCTGCCTTTCCCAAATTCGCCACATCACAAGCGCTGGAAATATTTGTTGATGAGCCGAGCGACCTAAAACCAACTTCATGACCCCATCCTCAACGATGTCGAAAGATAATGGGGGGCTTTTCCGATAAGCGCTGCGTCTTTTTCTCATGCTTCGCAGCAATATTGCCTCATTCATCTCGGCTCAGTTTGATGGTTTACTGCCATCGAACCTGCGTCTGAGGAGACCGAAACAATGCTTCGACTATTGGTATGCGCTGCCGCCCTGATCGTCTGTAGTTCCGCGGTACAGGCGGACGAAACGCGTCTCGCGATCCGCGCCCTTGCCGGGGATGCGAAATTCATTGGCACCGGCATGTCCGGCATGGCGGTGACGGTGGAAGATGCCGATACGGGCGAGATCCTCGATACCGGGGTCACGCGCGGCGCGACCGGGAACACCGATCGGATCATCCGCACCCCCAAGACGCGCTATGGATCGCTCTCTGAAGACGGTGACGCCGTCTATGTTTCGGTTCTGGACCTTGAAGAACCGCGCCGCATTCGTGTGACTGTGCGCGGGCCGATTGCGCAGCCTCAAGTGCGCGCGGAAGCGTCCTCCACACGTTGGGTTCTGCCCGGCAAGCATGTTGAGGCGGGGGACGGGTGGTTGATTGATGTTCCCGGCTTTGCCGTCGATATCGTCGCGCCGTCCGCCTATACGTATGTCGATGACGATCCCGAGACGATGCAGATTGTAGCCAACGTCATCATGGTCTGCGGCTGTCCTACATCGCCCGGCGGCACTTGGGATGCCGACGAAATCGAGGTGACGGCGCAAGTGCGTTACAATGGCGAAGAAGTGATGACCGCTCCAATGTCTTACACTGGAAAGCTCAGTCATTACGCGGTGGATGTCCCGTCCGAACGAAAAGGCCCGTACGAGATCCTTGTCACGGCGTTTGATCCGCGGTCAGGCAATGCAGGCGTGGACCGCGCGAGCTTTATCGTTCGTTAGTCCGAAGCGCGTGCGAGGCGTTATTACTCGGCGTCCATCACTCCGGTATAAGCTGCGCTACCTTGTTCGATTGTCATGCCCATACGGCCGTCTTCGGTCGGGGCAAAGCGGATCGTGGCACCCGCGCTGCGAACGGCGAATTCGGTATCGCTCACCACTTGCAGGGGCAGAGCCGGCTGGTCAGTGAGCTGGATTGAAATGCCGTTTGCGAGATCGCCCTCAAGAGGCGCAATCTCTGCGATGGGTGGGATGTCGAGCGTATAGGTGCCGAGATAGGTCTCGAGAATGCTTGGGTCGACTTTGATCTCTTCGGCGATTGGCGCAGACCATGTGAGCGTTTCCGGCGAAACGCTTTCGCGCGTGTAGAAACTCATTCGGGCGGGCTCGGAACTGGTGTCGAATGTGAACCGCTCCAGACTCCCGGGACCGTAATAATAGACCCCATCTCCCGCATAAGCGACTTCAGATTCGACCCCGCCTTCGCGATAGGTGAAGAGCTGCCCGTCGCGTTCAAAAAACGAGCGGGTCACGTCCGCTGATGAGTAGACGCCGAAGAGCGGTTCTGCAGCGTCCATGTCCAAGTCGGTTGCGGACAAGGTCGGGAAAGGTTTGTCAATCGCCAGAGCAGCCAACCGCTCAAGGGCTGTGCCGGGCCAAACCGCAAAACTGTCCGAGTTGCCCAGCACCGCGACGAACACGTCTTCCGACGGGATGTACATGCTGTCCGTGCCGAAACCGAAGATACCGCCATTGTGGCCGATCGTTCCAACGTCCAGGAATGTGCCCGTGCCGATGCCGAAGCCATACGTATCCTCTTCTCCAGACGTGAGCACCGTTGGCGCGATCATGCTCGCATAGGACGCTTCGTTGAGCACTTCCAGATCGTGCAGCGCGTTGCCCCAGGCGGCGATGTCTTCAATATCGCTGACCAGTGCGCCAGCCGCATGCGGGACACTCATATGGATCTTTTGTGCCGGGCTCGGCGTCTCTGTGTTGGTATAGCCAACCGCGAAAGTCGCAATGGAGGCCTCGTTCAGACCGGTATCGAGCGACTCAAGACCCAGCGGCGCGGCAATCCGTTCTTTGACGACGTCTGCCCAAGGCTTTTCGGTCACCGCTTCAATCACAGCGCCTACCAGGACATAGCCGGAATTGTTGTAGGAGAGCTGTTCGCCCGGTTGGAACGCCGCCGGCAAGTCGGCGAAGATCTCGATCATCTCTTCGGTTGAGTATTCGCGGCTTGTATTCTCTTCCGTCATCCAGCCGGGGATGCCGGTATAAGAGGGAATGCCCGACGTATGGTTGAGCAAATGACGCACAGGGATCGATGCCCCCGGCTCAGGGTAATCCGGCAGATAGGTGCCAAGCGGCGCGTCGAGATCAACCAGCCCGTCTTCAACCAGCAGAAGCAGCGTGGCCGCGGCGATCTGTTTGGTAATCGAGGCGAGGCGGAACACCGTGTCTTCTGTGATCGGCGTTCCGGCTTCAATACTGGCCATGCCGATCGTACCGACATAGATCGTTTCATTGTTTCGCGTGACGATCGCGGCAACGCCGGGGCCATCCGGCGAATAAGCGGCGGCAAGAATATCATCTGCCGCCGCTTCAAAGTCAGAGGTCGCCTCTTCGACCAGCGCGGGCTCGCTGGAGGAGCTGGGCGGCGCTGGTTGTGAGCAGGCGCCCGCCAGCGCAAGCGCGGCAACCCCCATGGAAAGGCTGAAAGGTTTGGAAAACTTCGCGGTCATGGAGATCACCATTCTTGTGTGTTTATCGTGCGACGAGACGCGCCCTTATTCGAACTCGACCCCATCGGCTTCGCCGACCACGGCCAAGGCGAATGCGTATTCAAGGGCTGTTTCTTTCAAGCCTTCGAACCGACCCGAGGCCCCGCCATGCCCGGCTTCCATATTCACGCGCAGGAAGTACGGGCCTGCTTCTGGTGCTTCATGGCGCAGCTTCGCCGCCCATTTGCTGGGCTCCCAATAGGTGACACGTGGGTCACTCAAGCCGCCGGTGATCAGCATGGCCGGGTAGGGCAGATCTGTGGTTTGGTCATACGGGCTGTAAGCGAGGATCGTGTCATAATCCTCGGCACTGGTCAGCGGGTTCCCCCATTCCGGCCATTCCGGTGGAGTCAGTGGCAGGGTGTCGTCTGACATCGTATTGATGACGTCGACAAACGGCACGGCCGCAATGATCCCAGCAAACATTTCCGGGTCTTGATTGGCAACGGCGCCCATCAGGAGCCCGCCGGCAGATCCGCCCATGCCAACGACATTGCCGCGCGAGGAGTAGCCTTCCTCAACCAGGAAGTTCCCAGCATCGACATAGTCGTTGAACGTGTTGACCTTCTTCTCGAGCTTGCCGTCGAGATACCATTGATAGCCTTTGGCCATGGAGCCGCGCGGGTGAACAATAGCATAGACCATGCCGCGATTGGCCAGCGCCAAAGGCGTGGTCCGGAAGCGAGCAGAAATCGTGCTGCCATAAGAGCCATAGCCGTAAAGCAACATCGGCGCGGAGCCATCAATCGGTGTGTCTTTATGGTAGAGGATGGTGACTGGAACAGTTTCGCCATCGCGGGCCGGTGCCAGCACGCGTTTGACCTCATAATCGTCTGCATCGTGGCCCGACGGGACTTCTTGCTCTTTGCGCAGCACGCGTTCTTTCGTGGCAAGATCATAGTCGAAGGTCTGAGACGGTGTGGACGGGGACGAATAGCCGATGCGCATTTTCGTCGTGTCGTACTCATAGCCGACAGACGTGCCGAGCGAGTAGGCCTCTTCTTCAAACGCGATGGTTTCTTCCGCACCTGTGTTGCGGTCGCGCACAACGATGCGCGGCAAACCTTCATTGCGTTCAAGCCGGATCAGGTGATCCTTTAGCACGTCCATGCCGAGGATGAGCGTGCCCGCTTCGTGCGCCACCAGGTCTGACCAATTCTCGCGCCCTGGCGCTTCAACCGGCGCGGTGACGATTTTGAAGTCCACAGAGTCATCCGCATTGGTGGAGATGACGAAATTTTCGCCCCAATGCTCGACGCTGTACTCGACGTCCGTTTCGCGCGGCGCGATGACTTTCAGATCAGGCGTTTCAGCGTCGGCTTCGAAATAGTGCACTTCCGAGGTCGTGTGGCTCCCGGCGCCAATGAAGATGTAGTCTCCAGATTGCGACTCGCTGATGCCGAGGAAGAAGCCTGGATCTTGTTCGCGATAGATCTCTGTAGATCCATCACCGCCGAGTTCATACATGTGCACGGCGGCCGGGCGGCCTTCTTCATTGCGCTCAATCCAGAAGATACGATCTGAGTTTGCGCCCCAGGAGAAGGATCCATAGGTGTTCTCAATCGCGTCGGGCAAATCTTCACCGGTCTCGAGATTCTTGAACTTGATCGTGTAAAACTCGCTGCCTTGCTCATCGACCGCATAGGCGATCAGGTTATGGTCAGGGCTGTGTTCGACGGCGCGGAAAGAGAAATAGGCTTTGCCTTCGCCCATCACGTCGCCATCGAGCAGGATCTCGTTCTCAGCCTCTTCATTGTAAATGTCGGCGGCCGCGCGGCGGGCAATGATTGGATACTCCCCGCCGGTTCGGTATTTTGTGAGATAGGCATATGGTCCGTCAATCGATGGTAGCGAGCTATCGTCTTCCTTGATCCGACCGCGCATTTCCTGAAACAGTTCT
Source organism: Pseudomonadota bacterium (assembly GCA_038527765.1). GTDB lineage: Bacteria > Pseudomonadota > Alphaproteobacteria > Caulobacterales > Hyphomonadaceae > Henriciella. Next base: position 53,800 of record JBCBFK010000005.1, on the reverse strand, counting down.
TCTTTCAGACCTTCCAGCGGATCTTCGAGCACCTCTTTGGTGAAGGCGTTTTCGGCTTCGAGATATTCGCGAATGTCGGCGCGCAAGACGGTTGGGTCCTGCATGACTTGCTGCCAGTTCTCATCCTTCATCCAATTGTAGGGATCAACGCGTGTGCGTCCGACTTGTTCGATGGTTTTGAGTTCGCGTTTCGCGGTCGGCGGCGTTGGGGTCACAGAGGCATCCTCAGCTACTTCAAGGGGGGGAGGGGAATCAACAACCACAGGGTCGGTGACAAGATTGGCTGTTGAGTTGCATCCTGCCAGAATGGCAAGGCTGGCGACGCCAGCTAAGAGAGAGGAAACCCGCATGAATTGCTCCGCTATTTATCGAATAGCGGCAAATTAACCAGCTTGGTCGCCTTGTCTAGCCGTGAAATTTAAGTTTCGAACGGTCGGAAGGTGAGCACGACCCCGTTAATGCACCAGCGCTGCCCCGTTGGCGGCGGGCCATCTCGAAAAACGTGCCCCATATGCAGGCCACAGATCGCGCAATGGCATTCCGTTCGGGGATAGATCAGCTTGAAATCGGTTTTGGTTTCAACAACGTTTTCGTCGATCGGCTGCCAATAGCTTGGCCAGCCAGTGCCGCTATCGAATTTGTGTTCCGACGACCAGAGCGGCGTGTCGCACCCGACGCAATGATAGATACCGTCGCGCTTTTCACTCTCGAAATTCCCGGGCGAGAAGGCTCGCTCTGTGCCTTCCCTGACGCCGACCTGGTATTGATCTGGCGTCAGCAAGTCCCGCCACTCCGCATCGGACCGTTTAAATCGTCGGTAGTTTGGCATGGGATCAGGTGGCATCATGGATGGGTCTCCGGCGTTTGGCTGCCCATCCAATATAGGGCGCTTCTAGCCGTAGAGAACGGTAATGGTCTCTGCGACGCAGGCCGGGCGGTCCTGGCCTTCAATCTCGATCGTGCATTCCGAGATCATCTGCTTACCGCCCGCTTTCTCATTCACCTCTTTCACCGTCTGCGTCATACGCAGCTTTGAGTCGACCGGCACCATATTCGTGAAGCGGACTTTGTTGGCGCCGTAATTGATTCCGCGCGTGACGCCTTCGACGCGCAGGACTTGTGGACCGAACATCGGGATCAGCGATAATGTGAGATAGCCATGGGCAATCGTCGAGCCGAGCATTTGCTTGGCCATCTCCTCGTTGACGTGGATCCACTGATGATCGCCGGTCGCATCGGCAAATGTGTTGATGCGCGGCTGGTCAACCTCGAACCAGTCTGAAGGTCCAAGCGTTTGCCCGACCAGGCTTTCGAGATCGCTATATTGTACGGATTTTGGATCAGCCATGAATTCCTCCCAAGGGTTTGTTTCTTTAATGATTAGTGGCGCTTAGCGGATCAGTCCGCAAGTGTTTCCTTAAACGATGCGGCTATCTTTGTTGCCCCAATAGCGATCGCGCACGAGGCGCTTATAGAGCTTACCGGTCGGATGGCGTGGCAGGGCCGGATCGAAATCGACGGAGCGTGGGCATTTGATTTTCGCCAAACGTTCATTGCAATAGGCCAGCAATTCATCTGCGAGGTCCTCAGACGCTTCAACGCCGTCCATAGGCTGGACCACCGCTTTCACCTCTTCGCCAAACTCTTCGTTGGGAACCCCAATGACCGCAACATCCGCCACGGCGGGGTGCGTGATCAGAATGTTCTCCGCTTCCTGAGGATAGATATTCACGCCTCCGGAAATGATCATGAACGCCTTGCGGTCGGTGAGATAGAGGAAGCCATCTTCATCGGTCTTGCCGACATCACCGAGCGAGGACCAATCTGCGTGTTTCGGGTTGAGCGCCCCTTTGGTTTTCTCAGGATCATTATGGTAGTTCGGCGGTGCCGTTCCCCCGAAATAAATCTGTCCTTCCTCACCGACGGCAACTTCGTCGCCGTCTTCGTCGCAAATATGCAACTCGCCAAAGATCGGAAATCCAACCGTTCCTTTGTGCGCGAGCCATTGTTCAGAATTGGCCCAGGTCATGCCATTGCCTTCAGAGCCGGCATAATATTCTTCGATCACGGGACCCCACCATTCGATCATCTGTTCCTTGACCGGAACCGGACACGGCGCAGCCGCATGAACCGCTGCGATGAGGCTCGATACATCATACCTCTTTCGTACCTCTTCAGGCAGCTTCAGCATCTTCACAAACATGGTCGGCACCAGCTGTGTGTGCGTGACTTTGTACTTCTCGATCAGTGCCAAATAATGCTCCGGATCGAACTTCTCCATAATGATCAAAGTCAGCCCGAACTTGGTCATCGCCATGCACCAGCGCAGCGGTGCAGCATGATAGAGCGGCGCGGGCGAAAGATAGGTTTCGCCCTGGTCTGATTTGAATAAGGCTTGCGCGATCATGGTCAGCGCATTGGTGCTGTCGATGGCAGGATCTTCCGGCAGCGGCGGGCGGATGCCCTTGGGACGCCCTGTGGTGCCAGAGGAATAAAGCATGTCTGATCCAGCCCGTTCATCCGCAATCGGCACCTCAGGCATTCCCGCGCGAACGCCTTCCAGCGGCTCATAGCCCTCGATCGGGCCGTCAATCGACCAATAGGTTTCAAGATCGGTGACCGCGGTCACCTCTTCGGCCACGGCTTTCAGGCCCGCGGAGGCGATCAGCAGGCGCGCGCCGCTGTCTTTCACAATATACTCGACTTCCGGCGTGGTTAGCCGGGACGAGATACAGACAAAGTACAAACCAGCGCGCTGCGCAGCCCAGCAAATCTCGAAAAAGCGCGGGCTGTTTTCGGCAAAGATCGCGAACGTATCGCCGTGTTGAAGCCCCAGGGTGCGCAAGGCATGCGCGATCTGATTGGAGCGGGAGTCGAGTTCGGCAAAGGTCACAACCTCACCGCTGCCTCCCATAATGTAAGCCGCTTTGTCCGGCGTCGTCTTCGCGTGATGCGATGGGTGCATGGCTCGTTTCCTCCAGCAGTCTCTTGAGGACTGAATTGAACAGGAGACTAGCTTGGCTGCATCCCCTGTCCATTGGTGACTTCGGGGGAGGCGGAAATCAGATGGGTGCGCGGAAGGACATCCGGGCGAGTTTGCAGGCTCAATCTAGCCGCCATAATCGCTCAAGCGGGTCGCGGTTCGGTGGAACCGAAGGCGATCGGCATAATCCAATGGATCTTTGGGTTTGACCAAGGCGTCTGGCGGGGTGTCCGTCCAGTCGACCAGGCGGGTCAGGAAGAACCGCAACGCGGCCCCACGGCATAGCAATGGAAACGCGACCGCTTCGGCTTCAGATAGAGGTCGAACGCTTTGATATCCGGCGATCAGATTTGCGCCCTTGGAGAAGTTAAACGCCCCATCCGGTTCAAACGCCCAGGCATTGAGACAGACCGCGAGATCGTAAACGAGCGCGTCGGTACAGGCGAAGTAAAAGTCGATGGCGCCGGTAAATGTGTTGCCGAGGAAGAAGGCATTATCGGGGAATAGGTCGGCATGAATGGTGCCGCGCGGCAGCGATACGAGCGCGCTCTGGCCCTTTTCCACGGCGGTGAGATCGGCGGCAATTTTGTCAGACAGGCCCGGCTGCAAAGCGTCGGCGGTTTCGGCCCGTCCGGTCCATAGCTGCGGCCATGCCTCGGGCCCGAGATCATTTCGCCGAACCATAGAGAAGGTTGAGGCCGCCGCGTGCAGCCCCGCGAGACCAATCCCCAATTGCTTGCACTGCGCAGCGTTGGGAACGCGCGGGGACAGACCCTGGAGAAACGTAATGATGACCGCCGGACGTCCGGCAAGTTTTCGCAGCGCCGCCCCGTCCTTGCCAGCCACCGGGAGAGGACACGAAAATCCATGCTCCGCCAGGTGCTGCTTGAGCGCGATGAAGTAGGGCAAGTCTTCCGGGTTCGCGCGTTTCTCAAATAGGGTCAGGATGTACCGACCCGCGGTGGTCTCCAGATAGTAATTAGAGTTCTCAACGCCTTCCGCGATGCCCTTGAACGCGATCGCCTCGCCGAGCTCATACTCGGTGAGGAAATCTGCCAATTGATCGTCCGAAACGCTTGTATAGACCGCCATAAACTAGGCTGTAGCGGGCGACTCATCTGGCGTCCACAGGTCCCGTTGCATGGTCCGGCTCAGAAGCAGGAAGTGGAACGCTGCCCACAGGAAGAACAAAGAGCCCAGCGTCACACCCCATCGAACACCGGTTTTGCGAGCCGGAGCGCAATAGTCGTTATTGGTGGCCGCAGCGGCGGCTTTATCAGCGTCGGGAATGGGAGAGAAGTCAGCGGGAAGCTCGACTTCACCTGCTTCGACTTTCAGAAGCATGCGGCCTTCACGGCGTACTTGCGTCAGGACGCGTTCAGCGGCGCCACATTCTGCGAGTGTGACGGGGGCATCGTTTTGAACCAGTTGCCACTTGGTGCCCTGATCTGAGAACCATCCGATCACCGGCGGACCAAATCCGTAGCCAATAATGTTGACCACGAAGAGCAGCAACGCCGCGGCGGTGGCCCGCATGCGTGGCTCCACCAGTTTCTGAGTCACTGCAAACATCGGAGCCAAATAAGTGTAGCGCAGGATCGCTGCGATTGAGAGGGCCGGGATTGCCAGCCAGATCGCCAAGGCGCCGCTGGAAAAGCTCAGTGTATTGTAGCCAAAAATCATAAACGGCACGCAGAGCGTCATGCCCAAAGCCGGGAGCCATGAGTCAGAGTTTGGGTGTCTTGCGCGAAGCTTGTCCGCGACGATGCCACAGCCAAATGTCCCAATGCCAGCCGCGACTCCAAGCACGAACCCAAAGATCAAGGCAGCTTCTAAAAGCGGCAATTCGTGAGCGCGGGTCCAGAACGGGCGAACAAATTGTCCGATGCCATAGCCAGCGAAAGATGCGAGCGCGCCCCCGAGTGAAACGTGCCAAAAGCTCGCTTTACGCCCAACTTCACCGAACACTTTGAACGGAGAGGGCATCCGACGTGCAGCGGCGGCCGCGGCACCTCCAGGATCAGAGTACCCGCGGGGCGGTTCTTTCACCGTCATCTTAAAGATCACCGCCCCGATGACCCCGGGAAGTCCCATCCAGATAAATGCATCCCGCCAATCAAGACCACCGCGCGTTGCGATATAGGCGCCCCCTAAGGCTGCCAGCATTGAACCGATCGGGATTCCAAGCGCGAACAAGCCAAGCGCAGAAGAACGCTTCTCGGGCGGGAAATAGTCCGAAATCAGGGAGTGAGAGGGCGGGGAGCACCCCGCTTCTCCGATCCCTACGCCGACGCGCGCGAGCGCAAACTGAAGTGTGTTTTGAGCCATACCGCAGGCCACCGTCATCGCGCTCCAGGCTGCCATGGCGACGGCGATGATCCAGGTTCGACTTTTTCGTTCTGCCAGCATCGCAAAGGGGATACCGAGCAGGGTATAGAGCACAGCAAAGGCCAGCCCGGACAGCAATCCGATTTGCATGTCGGTCAGCCCGAACTCTATTCGGATGTCTTCGCCGAGCACACTGATCAGAGTTCTGTCGATAAAATTGAAGGTGTAGACGACAATCAGGGCGAACAGAACGTAAGCGCGATAGCCAGCGCTCCCATACCCTTGAACCTCTCCTGTGACGGGCGGCGCTGATACCTCAGCCGTTGTATCGCTCATTCTGTTTCCTCCGTTGAATCCCCCGCCCCTCTATGGGGGCTTTTGGAGATGTCTTTCGCTGGTCGCGCGTGGGCGCGATGATGTCCTATGCCTTCAGTTTCGCCATGTCCTTGTCGATGGTTCGCATACCCAGCAGGAAGAACACTGCACCGAGCACGAAAATGCTAACGACGATTGAAAGTCCTGTTCGAATGCCGGCGAGTTCTGCGCCCTGGCATTGCGCCATTTGCGCGTCTGCAAGACCTTGTCCGAGCTTGCAGGTTTCAAGTGTCAGGTCTGGTAGGTTTGCGAGATTGCTCGCGTAGAACACATCGATCATGGCGCCTGCAAAGACCGGCCCGATTCCATAACCGATCAGGTTGACGACAAAGAGCAGGATGGCGATTGCTGTTGCCCGCATGCGGGCATTCACCACAGATCCTGAAATCGCGTACATCGGCCCAAGATAGAAGTACTGAAACAGGTTGGCGAACAGCAAGACGATCAGGATTGGCCACGGACCCGCGACCCAGTTCAGAGCGATGACCTGCAGCACAAAAGACAGACCGAGGCCAAGGGCGGGAAGCCAGAAGGCGGACTTACCTTTGAACTTGTCCGCAAGCGCCCCGCACAACCAAGTGCCGACGGCGCCGATCAGTGCGAGTGGCGCAAGAAAGAAGAGGGCCGCTTGAGGCGCCGACATCTCGAATGCAAAGCGCAAAAATTTCATCACAAACGTGACCAGAGCATAGCCTACAAAAGAGGCGAACATGCCGCCCATCGCGACATACCAGAACGTGGTGTTACGAGAGAGAATTTTCATCGTCTCGCCAATGCCCGGCTGCTTCGGGCGCACCGTGCCGGGATCATCGCTGTAGCCGCGTGGCGGTTCTTTCACGAAGAAGATGATGCAGAGACCAATGGGGATGCCTGCGAGTCCAACCACAATAAAGGTTTGGCGCCAATCGACATAGCCGAGCAGCAGCCCGACAAATAGCGCCGCTCCAAATGAGCCGATGGTGATACCGGTTGAATAGATCGACAGCGCCGACGCCCGTTTGTCTGACTTGTAATAGTCGGCGATGAGTGAGTTCGCGGGCGGTGTCAGGCCAGCCTCGCCAATGCCGACGCCGAGCCGAAAGATGAGCAGCATCGCAAAGCTTGTCGCCACGCCGCACAGCGCGGTCATGATTGACCAGAAAATGATTGAAACGCCAATGATGAGCGTTCGATTATAGCGCTCTGCCAAGCGCGCGATCGGGATGCCGAGAAAGGTGTAGAAAGTCGCGAAAGCGATGCCGGTCAGAAGTCCGAATTGCAGGTTGGTCATCGGAATATCTTGCTCGATATTCACCTGCAAATAAGAAATGATGACGCGATCGACGAAGTTGAAAATGTACGCAATTAAGAGTGAGCCCAACACGAAACTTCGATAGCCATAGCCACCATAGCTTTGTCCGGTATTCACATTGTCCGCCGATGCGGTCTCGTTCATTTCCATTGCTCCTCTACAATCGGCCCTTGAGCGTTCTCAGAAACCAATATGATCGTGTCTGTTATGCCGTCTCTACGCGCGCGACCAAGTCCCTTTCGAGATATTTCGAAGACATCCAAAAGCAAAAGGCGGCGGCGATAAACCAAAGTGTCGTAACAGAAATAGATTGTTTCAGACCAGCCGATCGCCCTTCGGCGCAACTGGCAAGCTGAGCCTCAGTCAGTCCGTCGCGGGCGGCGCAGATCGAAGCGTTAAGCCCCTGGTCACTTAGATTCATTCCGGTGAACACGTCGCTCATGATCCCGACAAACTGGGGTCCGATGCCATTTCCGATAATCGAAACAATGATCAACAAAATCGCGATCGCGGTCGCCCGGGAGCGGACTGACACAACGCCTTGCCCGATATTATACTGCGCGCCCAGATAGGCGTAATGACAAATCGCGGCGAGTCCCCAGACAATGAATACGACGGTTAGGCTGCTGGCATAAAATGCGTAGATATAGAGCGGCACAGCGAGCAGCAGACCAATCGCCGGGATGAGCGCGACAGCCGTGCTAAAGCGATGCGAGAAGCGGTCGGTCAAATACCCTCCGAGGAAGGTGCCGACGGCGGCGAGGGCGGAGAGCGGCGCTCCAAAATTGATCGATGCTTCGCGTACGCCCAGCCCATGCTCCCGGATCAGGAATGGGATTTGGAATGTGAACAGGCCATAGCCTACAAACGCGACGAGCGCCGCGCCCGCGGACATCCACCAAAAGCTCGGTTTTGCGGCGAGCTCTTGCAGGGTTTCCTTGGTCGACGCTTTGTCAACTTTTTGCGCGTCGGGCGGATCTGAATAGCCGCGCGGAGGCTCCTGCACGGACCACCACAAGATTGCACCGATCAGAACGCCGGGCAGGCCGATCACAACAAAGGCAATTCGCCAGCCTTCCACATTCTGCCAATCAATGCCGGAGAACAGAGCACCAATACCGATGCCGTCGAGCCAAGCGCCAAAGGCCGGCCCGCTGAGCTCAGCCAAGGGGCCCCCAAACAGATAAGCCAGCACACCGCCAAGCGTGACGCCCATGGAGTAGATCCCGAGCGCCGTGGCGCGATGCTTTGCTGGATAATAATCGCCGATGATCGAGTTGGCGGGTGGGGTACACCCGGCCTCGCCAACCGCAACCCCGATCCGGAACAACATCAGCGTGATAAAGCCTGCTGCAACCCCGCACAGCGCTGTCATAATCGACCAGAGGGCAATACAAATGACAATAATATTCACCCGATTGAAGCGGTCTGCGGCCATTGCAATCGGCAGCCCCATCACCGCGTAGAAAATAGCAAATGGCCAGCTCGCAAGTAGTCCGAATTGGGTATCGCTCAGACTGAACGTGGTAATGATTGGTTCGGCCAGAACTCCGATCAGATTTCGGTCAATGAAGTTGAGGGTGTACACCACCATCAAAGCCAGAAGGACGTAAGTTCGATACCCCTTCGACCCGTATCCGGTCTCGTGACCAGCTGCCGCCGCGGTCGCGGTTGTGTTCATTTGAAGCCTCCCAGGCGGCTCATAGCATTGAGCTTTTTATCTTGAATTCGACGGTAGTCCGCCCGCCATCTGGCGCAAGTCTTTTCGCAGGGGGAAGCAGTGCAAATCCGGACCAGGCTCAAATCAAGCCTTCGGTTTTGAAGCTCGTAACGCCATGCTTCGCGGCGATGAGATGGTCGTGCACCGTGATCTCAAACGGCGCCAGCGCATCAATAATCTCGCGCGTCATATCGATGTCCGTCCGCGACGGCGTTGGATCACCGGACGGGTGATTGTGCACGAGGATGAGCGCTGACGCGGAGACTTCCAAGGCGCGGCGGGCGATCTCGCGCGGATAGACCGGCGCGTGGTCAACCGTGCCCTGGCTCATCAATTCATCGCTGATCAGCTGGTTCTTGCGGTCGAGAAAAAGCACGCGAAACTGCTCTCGCGTTTCGTGTTGGAGCTGGCGCCGGACATAAGCGAGCAAGGTGCCCCAGCTGGAGATCACCGGGCGCGCCTGGATTTGCTCTCGGGAGGTGCGTTGGCTGAGCTCCTGAACCGTGGTCAGATAGGCGGCAACCGTTTCGCCGACGCCTTCTATGGTGATCAGATTCTGGCTCGGCGCGGCGAGTACGCCGGACAGGGAGCCAAACCGCTTCAGCAAGGCCTTGGCGATGGGTTTGACATCGCGGCGCGGAATGAACGCGAAAAGAAGCGTTTCCAATAGCTCGTAATCGTCGAGGGCCTCGGCGCCGCGTTTTAAGAGTTTAGATCGAAGTCGCTCCCGGTGTCCCTGCCAGTGCGGTTTGGCAGGTGATTGATTCAAGGGCTCACCGTGTGCGGCGTGTGCAAGCCTTTCGGCGATGCCGTGAAGATCTCGCAACCGTCTTTCGTCACCCCAACAGAATGCTCAAACTGCGCAGACAGTTTGCGATCGCGCGTCACCGCGGTCCAGCCATCGCTTAAAATAGCTGCGTCCTTGCGGCCCACGTTCAGCATGGGCTCGATCGTGAAGAACATGCCTTCCTTGAGTTCCGGTCCGGTGCCGGCGCGGGCGCTATGCACGACATTTGGTTCGTCATGGAAAAGCTGTCCAAGCCCATGGCCGCAAAAATCCTCAACCACGGAGAATCGGTTCTTTCTCGCCACGTCCGAAATTGCGGCGCCAATGTCGCCGAACCGATGGCCAGGTTTGACGGCGGCTATCCCGGCCATCAAAGCTTCATACGTGACGTCCATGAGACGCGAGGCGATCCGCTTTGACTCGCCCGCGGCATACATGCGGGAATGGTCACCATGCCAACCATCGATGATCACGGTGACGTCAATATTGGCAATATCACCTTCTTTCAGCGCGCGCTCGCCGGGAATGCCGTGGCAGATCACGTGATTCAATGAAATGCAGGACGCGTGACGGTAGCCGCGATAACCAATCGTCGCGGATTGAGCGCCATGATCATAAACATACTCGCGGATTAAATCGTCGAGGTGGCCCGTAGTGACGCCGGGTTTGACTTCGCCGACCAGCATATCGAGACACTCGGCGACAAGCCGGCCAGCTTTGCGCATGCCCTCAAATCCGGCTTCATCATGAATTCGGATCTCGCCTGTGCGCATCGGCATCATAATATCAGCTTCACTCATCGGCCCTGTACTTCCCAAAAGTTTACCTGCTCTTGGCTGTATATATGACAGTGAAACCCGGAATCTACCAGTCTCAACCTGATTACACGTGTTGCGGCGCTGCAGAGTTTCACAGAACACGCCCGACTTGTATCCGATTGCACCCCTGTTGGAGGTGCGTAAGGTCAGTGTCGGGAGTGAAACATGTATCGCCTTGTTTATGTCAGCACCGCGCAGGATAGCGTCGACGCTTCGCAGATTGGCGACATCCTGAACGTGTCTGAATCTAACAATTACGAGCGTAAGATTACTGGCTTCCTGGCGCATAATGGCCGTCACTTCATGCAGGCGTTGGAAGGCGACCATGATGAAGTCAAAGATATCTATGAGCGCATTGTCTCAGACCAGCGCCACTTTGGGGTGGTTCAGATCATTGGCGAAAATATCCGCGAGCGCGCCTTCCCGAACTGGGCGATGAACTATTTTCGGGTCGATGATCCCAAAGGGCACACCATGATCATCAAGAAAGATGATCCGGTCGATGGTTTGCTTCCAAAGGAAATGCCCCGCGAATTGCTGCATCTTTTTACCCGGTTCATGGATATAGAACCGCAGCCTGCGTAAACGCATTAGCAACCGGTTTCTGAGAGGTTACCCGTCTAAGAGTACGGGGGTCCGCATGGATCAGGAAACCAAAACCATGATGTCACGTGTGGCAAAACTCGGTGAAATCTCCGAAACGGAGGCACGCCGGATTGTCAATGAGACGTATCAGGACGGCATAGTCAGCCGTGGAGAGGCGGAAGCCTTGTTCCGGATCAATGAGGTTTTAAAAGCCTCGGATCCTGAATGGTCATCGCGTTTCCAAGAGGCGCTGAAAGACTATTTGCTGACCCGCGAGCCGCCGGAAGGCTGGGTGACGGATGAAGAAGCAGAATGGTTGCTGTCGCAAGTGCAAATGGATGCGGAGAAGCCCGAACTGGATGAGATTGATCTTCTGCTGGCGGTTCTTCGTCAGGCCAAAGGGGCACCGCAATCGCTGGCGCATTATACCCTCGAAGCAATCAGCGCGCGGATTATTGCGGACGGCGTCGCCAACATGAACATGGTCGAGCGCATGCGATACGCGCTCTATGCCGGCGCTGGCGATGGTGGACTTTGGGTCTCGGCGTTCGAGGCAGGCATTCTGTTCAAGACCAATGATGCGATCGCCGACGCCCGCAATGCGACGACGTGGAACGATTTGTTCGCGCGCGCCGTTGGCAATCATCTGATGGCGCGGGCACATCCGGCCCCTCAAAGCGTCGAAGAGGCGCTGTCGCGGGAAGCCTGGCTCAACGATACGTCGAGCAGCGCCGGCGGCTTCTTTGCTCGAATGGGAGCATCGTTCACCTCCGGCAATTGGTTCGAAAAGGTCACCTATAGCGGCAAGAAAGCGGCCGAAGCGCGCATGGCCGCTGCAGATGCCGCGTCGCGAGAGGCCGAAAAAGTGACCGAGGAAGAAAATGCCTGGCTGATACGTCGTTTGGGTTGGGACAAGAAGATCTCGCCAGCGGAAACCGCATTGATTGAGTTTCTCAGGCAGGAAGCGCCGGGCTTTACCGAAGGCCTGGTCGCCGCGGCTTAAGGCCTTCGCACCGCTCTTCCCAAGCGGCAGCCTCGACAAGCGCTCGTGTGCATTCTAAGTCCGGCAACGGACGATCGAATAAACACGCACGGGGCCTGTAAATGTTCAAAAAAATCCTGATTGCCAATCGCGGAGAGATTGCCGTTCGTGTGATTAAAACCTGCCGGCGGCTCGGGGTTAAAACAGTGGTCGTTTATTCCGATGCTGATGCCGGATCCATGGCCGTCGAGATGGCCGATGAAGCGGTGCACATTGGACCGCCTCCTGCGGCTGAATCCTATCTCGTCATGGATAAAATCGTCGATGCCGTGAAGCAAACCGGCGCGGAAGCTGTGCATCCGGGTTTTGGTTTCCTGTCCGAGAATGCCGAGTTCGCCAAACGGCTGAAGAAAGAGAATATCGTCTTCATCGGCCCCAATCCGCACGCGATTGAAGCCATGGGCGACAAGATCAGCTCCAAGAAGCTCGCCGCAGATGCAGGTGTCTCAACTGTACCGGGTCATATGGGCCTGATTGAGGACACCAAAGAAGCTCTCAAGATCAGCCAGCAAATTGGCTATCCCGTGATGATCAAAGCGTCAGCTGGCGGCGGCGGCAAGGGCATCCGTATCGCGTATGACGACAAGGATGTCGAAGAGGGCTATCCGGCCGTGAAAGCCGAAGCGACCGCCTCTTTCGGCGACGACCGGATCTTCATCGAAAAGTTCATTCTCGAGCCGCGCCATGTCGAGATCCAGGTTATGGGCGATAAGCACGGCAATTGCGTCTATCTGTTTGAGCGCGAATGCTCGATCCAGCGCCGCAACCAAAAAGTACTGGAAGAAGCGCCATCGCCGCTGCTTGACGAAGCGACCCGCAAGAAAATGGGCGAACAGGCCGTCGCGCTGGCCAAGGCCGTGGATTATGACAGCGCTGGTACAGTCGAGTTTGTCGCCTCAGGTAAAGACAAGAGCTTTTATTTCCTTGAAATGAACACGCGCCTGCAGGTTGAGCACCCGGTGACGGAAATGATCACAGGCGTGGATTTGGTCGAGCAGATGCTGCGTTCTGCCTATGGAGAAACGCTCGCCCTCAAGCAGGAAAATCTGAAAATCAATGGCTGGGCGATTGAAAGCCGAGTCTATGCCGAAGACCCATATCGCAACTTTTTGCCGTCGATCGGTCGCTTAAAGCGCTTCATTCCCCCGGCCGAAGGAAAACTCGCCGGTGGAACGGTCCGCATGGATAGCGGTGTGCGCGAAGGCGACGAGATCTCCATGTTCTATGATCCGATGATCGCGAAACTGGTCACACACGGCAAAGACCGCGACCAGGCTCTCGATGTCCAGGCTGAAGCACTGGATCGGTTCCATATTGAGGGCATTCAGGACAATATGCCGTTCTGTGCCGCCGTTATGGACGAAACACGTTTCCGTTCTGGCGATATCACAACTGCCTATATCAAAGATGAGTTTCCGGACGGTTTCCAGGGCACCGCACCCACCCAAGAACAGCACGTGATGCTAAGCGTCGTCACCGCTTATGTTCATGGCGTTCTGGTGCGGCGCGCGGGCCAGACCACAGGGCGCATGTCGCCGAACACAGCCTTGAGAAAGGACTGGGTTGTTGCCCTCGGCGAAGACTATTGTCCGATCCAATTGGAGCTCGGCGAAGGCGAAGCGACCATCACAATCGGCGAAACATCGCATTCCTTTGTTACAGAATGGGCGCCGGGGCAGCCGCTCGTTGAAGGTGTGCTTGATGGCAAAGCGATTGCGGTGAAAGTCTCACCGCAATCAGAGGGCTATCTGGTGCGGCATCGCGGTGTGCGGTTGAACGCGCTGGTCTGCTCCCCCTTCGTTGCCGACTTGCACAAGCGCCTGCCGGAAAAAGAGAAGCCGGACCTTTCAAAGCTGATCATCTCGCCTATGCCGGGGCTCGTCGTTTCAATTGATGTCGCGGTTGGCCAATCGGTTCAGGAAGGCGAAGCGGTCTGCATCGTCGAAGCCATGAAAATGCAGAACATCATCCGCGCCGAAGCCGATGGCACCGTCAAAGCGATCAATGTCGGCGCCGGCGACAGCGTGGCGGCCGACGAAATCATGCTGGAATTCGAATAAGGCAGGCAATTTTAATTGTCTCGTCAGCGAATATGACTAGCTTGCGGGCAAACGGAGGTGCTCGGCATGGTCAATCTTCTTTTCAATCCAAATGGTCGGATTGCCCGCAACCGGTTTTGGCAGGGCATGGTCGTCCTCACCGTAGCAAGCATTTTGGTTTCGGCGGGCTCGGTGATGCTCGGGACGTTATTCGGTCTGCTCAGCTATGCGCTGATCTATCCCTACATTTGTGTCTATGGAAAACGACTTCATGATGCGGGCCTGACCGCCTGGTGGGTTCTGGCGGTTGGCCTGGGCGCGATCATATTCAATTTTATCTTCAGTCTGATTTTCACCCCGTTCTTCATGGGGCCGGAAGAAATGCGGATCCAGGAAGAGATGACGGAACGTATGTTGTCTGGCGATTGGGCCGGGATGACAGAAGGAGCCGAGATCCTCGCGTCGAAACTCCTGCCCTTATCGATCGCGACAATTATTGTGAGCAATGCCGTCGTCGCCATTGTTCTTGGGGTTTTGAAAACGGAGCCGCGCGAGAATAAGCACGGCCCTGTACCCGGCAGCAGTGCGGCGGATACGTTCGAATAATTCTTGCCTGTCGATAAAATTTTATCGTTTATTGATAAAGTTTCGGATCTGTGTATAAGCGAGCAGAAGACGAATACCACTAAAGGACGAATTCGCTATGAGCGACGCCACCGCCTCCCAGACAGCCCTTGATCCGGAACGCCCCTGGATTACCCGTGAGGAAGACCTGCCGCAGCGCATGAGTTGGTTCGATACCTTGCTGAACCCCGCGGGCAAGTCCCCAAAACTGCATTTTACCCGGGCCTGGACCGCTTTGTTCTTTGCCGGACTTTTCGCCTGGGTCGGAGTTGGCGCGATTATTATTGTGGTCGGCGTCGCAGGCGCTGATACGGCAGGCCTGTCTGCATTCCATGGCTATCTCATCGCCGTTGTGCTCGCGATCACGTCGCTATGCTCTTATGTCGTCCATACGCGTCGCTTGAACCATGCCGGAAAGATTTCCCTGCGCGCGCTGGTGGTCTTGTTGCCAATGATCGTGGGCGCTGTCCTGTTCATGGGCGGGATTACGAGCAAGGCGGTGGAGTATGACGAGCTGTACGAGAAACGCGCAGAGTTTCTTGAAGATCCCGCGGCCTGGCGCGAAGCGCGGCTTGAAGAGCAACGCCAAGAGCAAGCTGAAGCTGAAAAAGCCCGTCTGGAAGCCGAGGCGGCGCGCGAAAACGGGGAAGAGGGCGCTGGCGAGCGGGGCGGTCAACGCGGCGGCCAGGGACGCGGCGGTGGTGGCGGCAACTGGAATCAAGGCCCGAACCCTGAAAACCCACTGCCGAGCAAAGAAGAGTTTATCGTCCGTTCGAACCTTGGCGCGTTTTACATTCCGATTGTGCTTTTGAACACTCTGATCATGATCTGGAGCCTGCTCTGGGTCGCGCGCGTCCCGAATTTCGGCAAGGATCCGGAACCTGAGGTGCACTCTGGATACGCAGCGGTGAGCGGCGCGCCCGCAGATCGCCCGTTCGGTTAGACGGGGGGGACACCTGCAACCGTGATCGAATCGAACACGCGCTCGAACGCGATCCTCAAAGCCTCGTCGGCGTCGGCCATATCCACCGGTCGTCCAAGATCAACGAGGCTCGTGACCCCATATCGCGGATCATCAATCCCACAGGGGGTGATGCCACTAAAATGCTCCAGATCCGGCTCGACGTTCAAGCTGATCCCATGGAAACTGACCCAGCGTTTGAGACGGATACCGATCGCCGCAATTTTGTCTTCGCGCAATTGTCCACCGGGCTGAGTTCGGTCGACCCAGACACCGACCCGCCCTTCGCGTGTGCCGGCCTCGATATTGAAGCGCTTCAGCGCATCGATGATCCATCCTTCCAGACTGGCAACAAATGCGCGGACATCGCGCCCGCGCGCGGCGGCGTCGAGCATCACATACGCAACCCGCTGACCAGGTCCGTGATAGGTGTACTCACCGCCGCGGCCTGCATCATAAACCGGGAAGCGTGACGGATCGCGTAAGTCTTCGAACCTGGCGCTGGTGCCGGATGTGTAGAGCGGCGGGTGTTCGAGCAGCCAGATCATTTCCGGGGCGCCGTCCTCGCGAATGGCGCGGGCATAGGCTTTCATTGCCTCGTGCGCAGCGTCATAATCAATGCGCGTTTGGCTCACGGCCCAGAGGACGGTCGGACGATCTGTCATTGGACTGCATATAGCGGAGACTTTTCGCTTCACAATCACGGAACTGCCGCGTATATGGCGCGCTCTACCCGGCGTGCGGCCGTGGCGGAACTGGTAGACGCGCAGCGTTGAGGTCGCTGTGGGGCAACCCGTGGAGGTTCGAGTCCTCTCGGCCGCACCATCTTAAAAACAATCGGCACTTTAGATTCCTCCTCCCCGTTGGCGTCCCCACCCAGTTTGCATTAATTTTCAATGACCCTCCTTCGAGCGAGTGATACGGTCATCAAAACGGGAGAGGAAACCATGAGATCAGCACTTTTCGCACTCGGAAGTCTTGCACTCGGAATTTCGGGATGTGCCTCAATTGAGACTGAAGCCGTGCAACCAATGGATCGCGCCCTGGTCGATTCCGCGATCGATGAAACGGTGGCACGAGGGGCGTTTCCATTTCTATACGTGCGTGTTGAAGACTTCGATGGCGACCTCGTTTACGAACACAACGCGATCAATACCGAGTTTGCGCCGACGTCTCCGGACGGTGAGAGCTGGCTGCGGCTCTGGTCGATGACCAAGAGTGTCACGATCGCGGTCATCCTGGATCTCGAAGAAGATGGGGTTCTAAGCCGATCCGATCTGCTCACGGATTACATTCCGGAGTTTGAGGATCTCAGCGTGTTGAGCGTAGATGCGGACCTAGCCGCGTGTGACGCAGGCCTGCAAGCCCCGGCCCGCCCCATCACGATTGAGGGTCTGCTCAATCATAATGACGGGTTCTACTATCCGTTCACCGGATATGCGTGTCTTGATGACGCGATGAAGGCTGCCCGCCTGCCGGAGGCGGTATCCTCTGCGGACCTCATTAACCGCATCGCAGCGCTATCGCTTCATCCGGATGGCGTTGGCGAACATGTCTATGGGATCGGAACAACGATATTAGGCTTGGTCGCTGAACGCGCGACTGGTCAGAGTTTCGATGACATCGTGGAGGCCCGCTTAACCGGACCGCTCGGGATTTCTGAAACGTTGAAATACACGCTCCCAGACACGGTCAGCACATTTCCTCGCGTGTCCGGGAGCGATGGAACACTGCGCCTTGCAAAAGACAATGAGCTCGACATCTTCGGCGGCCCGGTGCCCGAATATGGCGCCGATACAAACATCTTTCTCGGCGGCGAAGGCATGGTCGGGACAACTCGAGCATATGCTACATTCCTGAGACTGATGGGCCGTATGGGCGAGCTCGACGGCGTGCGTATTCTCAACGCAGCCACTGTGCGCGATTGGTATGCGCCCAAAACGCAGCTCGACAGCGAGTATGGGAAGAACGGTTTCAACATCTGGGTGACGAGCGGAAAGTTTGATGGCTTACCCGATCAAAAGCCCGGCCTACTCGTCGGTGGCGGCTATGAGGGCACCGCCTTCTGGATCGATATCGAAGCCGAATATGTCGGGCTAATCATGTCGCAAGTGCATTCACCGGTGACCGGCGGTGTCGATGAGGTCTCTCGCATTCGCGGTCTGATTTATGAGCACATATTGGAGCCAAGCATTGACTAGCGGTTGTTTCCCGGCGGTCTGAATTTGACCTAAAGCTCCGCGCAGATGCTTGGCATTGGCGTTTCATCGCAAAAGTCTGGCGCGCCTTGCACGCGCCAATAGTCGACATAGCCCAGGCGTTCGACAATTTGCCCAAACGCTTCGGTTCGGCGCGGCCCTGGGAAGTATGGGTCGAACATGACAATGGACAGATCAAACTGACCGGTGTCTGCTTCTCGTGACGCGACTTCCATAGCCATTTCAATCGCTCCGAGATGATCCAACAACACGTAGGCAAACCAACCGGGAAGACCATTTGAGTAAGCGGTTAAAACGTCTGAGGCCATAGCGTCTTTAACAGAGGGGCTACCCTCGCGCATTGCATCCAAAAAATCACTCAGCAGGTCAGTGTCGATAGGCAATGGCGAGTTGTTCAACCATGCCTCCGCTGCATCATATTCACCTTGCCTGACATAAATGTGCCAAATCCCGAACCAGCTGACGGGCGTCTTAATACCCTGCTCATTCCATAAATATAAGAGTGTCTCCTGACCCGCCTCAAAGTCGTCCGTGATGTGTTGGTTCATGGCCAACGCAATTTGGATCGGGGGTGAGTTCGGATCCCGCGCAAGCGCCGTCTCGAGTTGCGCTCTGTTTTCCTTTATGAATCCGAGATCTCTGTAGACTTCGGCCCGCCATAGCATGAGCATCGTATTGTCCGGCGCTTTCGCGATCGCCTCATCATAAATTCGCCTCGCCTCGATCCAATCGCCGCGCATTTTGGCGACCGCAGCCATCACGGAATTGGCTTCAACAAGGCTATCATCAAGCGTGAGCGCGCGATCCGCCGCATAGAGCGCTTCGGCGAAAGCTTGGTTTGGGTCCACTTCATCTGAATAGGTCGGCAATGTCATCCATGCTGAAGCAAGCGCTTGCCAGGCGTCTGCATAGTCTTCATCGAGCGCAATCGCCTCTTCAAGCAGCTTAATCGCGCGCGTATTTGGGACCTTTCCGCGTTCCAGCCAAAGCGTGCGGCCGCGCTCGTACAGATCAACGGCAATCAGATTATCCGATCCGACGAGATCGTTTGGCCGGTCCGAATAAAGCGCGCGAAATCCCAAAATGCTGAAAAATCCGATAGCGATTAGGGCTCCGACGAGCAGGCCCATTTTGTAACCGCCCAAGCTGGCACCGATTGACGTTTCAACAGGGGCGTCGGCTCGCGAGGCGAGCCAAGCGTCCAATTCACTGGGCAGCCCATAAACCGTCGACTTTGAGGCATGCTGTTGGCGGTGAACGGGCAGGTTTTCTTCCGTCTCCCAACGCCGTGCTGTGCGTTCACTGCAACTCAAATACGCCGCAATCCGTTTCCAGCCCACAAGACGAGATTCCGCGGATGATTGCAATTATAGCTCCATAGTCCTGTCCGCGACTTAGGCGGCGCAGGCTCTCTTTCACAAACGCTAGCCCAAGTCCGATAGCTGGCCAAGTGCGGTCAAACGCGGTCATCGACCCGGTAAGGCTGTTGCCGCCATTGCGCGCAGCGTCTCAATCGCTCAGGCCGAGGAAAACCTAACGGTCAATCCGCTTGTTCTCGGGAGTTATCAGGTGCAGCTCAATCGACGTCGTCTTCTTCAATCCTCCACAATCGCGCTCCTCGCGAGTGCGACTGCCGTCAAATCTGCTTTTGGACAACCGAGCGTCGCATCGCAGAATCTGACATTCGCAACTGCGAGGGATGCTCTCTCAGCTCTGCGATCAGGTGAGATTTCTTCGCTCGAACTCACGCAGCTTTGCTTAGATCGAATCGATACGACGACTAAGAGCATTAATGCCGTGATCAGTCTGCGTGCGGAGGCCGCTTTGGCCGCAGCACGCCGCGTCGATGCTGTCCGGGCTCGGGGAGAGACGCTCGGCCCATTGGCGGGATTGCCTGTGACTCTCAAAGAGAGCTTCGCGATCAAAGGGCTTCCAACGGTTTGGGGAAACCCGAGTTTTCCGAATACGCCTTCGTCGGAAGACAGCGCGGTGGCTGCACGGCTCTCTTCGGCTGGCGCCATCATTCTCGGAAAGACGAACACTTCGACGATGCTCGCAAACTGGGACAGCGACAATCCTGTCTATGGACGCACGTGCAATCCATGGAACTTGGACCGTGTGCCAGGAGGGTCTTCTGGCGGGGCAGCAGCCGCTTTGTCATCGGGGCTAACCTTCCTTGATGTTGGGTCAGATCTTGGGGGCTCAATACGTCAACCCGCCGCCAATTGCGGTGTGTATGGTCACAAGCCGACCGCCGGGATTGTGCCGCAACGCGGGCATGTTCCAACCGGTGCGCCTCCCGTTATGCAAGTCGCAATGCCGGAAATGGCGAGCCTATCAGAATTGCCAGTCTCGGGCCCCATGGCGCGATCCGCCACTGATCTAAAGCTAGCTTTGAATGTGATCGGTGGCCCGGACGGCGCTGCATCCTCTGCGTTTTCATATCAGACGCCGCCGGCGCGCCACACCCAACTCAAGGCGTTCAGGGTTGGCTATGCGATGTCTCATCCAGATGCCGAACCGGACGCGGCATCCATGGGGGTTTTGACCGAGCTTGTAGACTCCTTAGACGGGCGGGTCGCGCGGTTGACAGAAGGTTGGCCAGAGGGCGTTGATCCTCGACGCCAGCGTGATTTGCGCCACTATTTTCGCGCCACGATCGGGACAATGATGACGTCTCCAGAAGAGGCGAATGAAATCGTTGACCTGTCTCAAAAGGATGGTCCCGCTTGGACCGTAGGCGACTATTACGGGGCCTATAATCAAGGGTTTTCGGATCGCCGCGCGGACTTCGTCGCGAAGGAAATTGAACGCCTGCAGCTTCGGAAGGCATGGCAGACCTACTTCTCGGAATTTGATGTCTTTTTGATGCCGGTTCAAACGCGCACCGCGCGCGAACATGGCGGTCTGACAGACGAAGAAGCATTTGCCTCTCATCTCTGGTTTGCGGCTGCCACGGTCACTGGATTACCCGCAACGACCGCGCCAGCGGGCATTGGCGCTGACGGTTTGCCGGTCGGCGTGCAGATCCTCGCGCCGCATTATGAAGATGGCACATCAATCGCCTTTGCTGAGGCGCTCGCGCGCGAAGGGGTCGGCGGCTTTCGAACCCCGCTACGCTTCCGCTAACGCCCGCACACCCCTGATATTCCTCAGATTTAACACTCGGAGCAGATCCATATGACCTCACGTTTTGGAGCCGGACTATTGTTTTTCGCCTGCGTGGCGCTTCCCATCATCATCATCGATTACACTCGGATCATGTCAGGGTTCGACGGTGGTCCCGACGCCCCGATGGCGCTTCGTGCCGAGTATGCCCAAGGCATCCTGCCAGCCGCATCCCGTGGATGGCTCTTTGAATCGCTTGCGATTGCCTTCGTCGCGACAGCTGGCTTGATCTTTATGGACCGCAAGAGCCGCGCCGGCTGGGCCTTAGCAGTCGTCGGTGCATTGGTGACGATGCCGATGTATCCGGTCATGCTGGGGGGGTATAGCGCGGTCCTGACCAGCCCAGAGTTGGACGCGCAGATGTTTGCGGTCTTGCGGGGTATCGCCACCGTTGTCTTCTATATTGGGCAAGCCTTGATGATGCTCGGCTTCGCGCTCGTGCTGGGGCTCGAAATCTCGGAGCCTCGCCGCATCTTGCCCGCTTGGCTCCTCGGATTGGGCGCCATCGCCAACGCCATCGCCGGCTTGGTCTTTCTGTTGCTGCACTTTGGCCTGCTGAGCAGTTTTATGATTGGCGGCCCCTTCGGAATCGCTGGATTTATTGTCATGGCGATATACGCGATTGGAGTGTTTCGACAGTCAGTCTCAGGTGAGATCCTGGCATCTGAAACGAGCTTATCCGAGTAGCAGATGGAGCGGCATTGCCTGGGTGCGCTTCTCGCGCGTGCTTTTGTTCGCTGAGCGCACGTTGCCAGCGTCTTAGATGGAGCGAGTTTAAGCCGCTCAAAAAATGGAAGATTTGACAGCCCCAGCTGGCGCAATCATCGTTCCTAAGGAATTTATTACCGCCAAAGATAGGGATTTCAGAATGAGCAATGGCAACAATGCGAGCGAGAAGAGCGCACCGGGATTGATCTTACTCGCTATAAGTTGCGTAACTGTGGGTTATGGCCTCTGCGGGCTGGTGAACAACCTCGGAAACGGTCTTGCGCCAATCGCAATTGGATTAACCGGGGCTGTTCTTTCGCTCTCTCTAATTGTACGTAATCGACGCAAGGACTAACCCTCGAGTCCAACAGTCTACAAGTTGGTTGTTCCGCATGGAGACTACACAAGCGCCCGGTCCGGGGCGATTTTAGGACATTTCTCAACTGACGGTCATCACCCCTCTCGCAGACCCTTAAAAATTGAGGCCGCGATGGGTTCGAATAAATAGTCGAAAGTGGTGCGGCTCTTGCCCGAAAACACGAAGACATCGACGGGCATGCCTGGGGTGATATCCAGTTCTGCTGCCGATCCGTCATCAGGCAGTTCGATTTGGACGCGGGCTTCATAGAAGGCGGCGCCAGACACGGGGTCACGCTTCAAGTCTGCGCTGACATCTGCGATCGTACCGTCGAGGCTTGGAGACTCCCAGGAACGATATGCTGAAATCTGAGTGCGAACGTTTAGGCCTTCAAAGACCTGGGCGCGGTCTGTCGGTTTGATTTGAACTGAAGCAATGATTGAGTCTCCATCCGGTACAATCTCAAGGATCGTATCGCCGGGCGCGACAACACCGCCTTTGGTGTTCGAGCTCATGTTCAATACTTCACCGGCCACAGGCGCCTTGATGATCGAGCGATTTAGGACATCCTGGGCGGCAGAAAGAGATTCTTCCGCCGCTTGCAGACGCGCCGTCGTATCTCGGAGTTCGGTCGAAATGGACTCAAGAAATTGAGCTTTCACTTGAGCGATTTGTGTGGATTGGTTGCGGGCCTCCGCTTCTGCCACTGCCTTTTCGCTGCCCAGCCTCGCAATCGTTCCTTCAAAGTCAGACACGCGCCGTTCAAGCGTAATGACCTGGTCGCGGCGAGCGAGTTGTTGTTCAAACAAGTTTTCGAACAAGGCCAGTTCCTCGCGTGTCGACTCGAGCGAGCGATTGGTGATCTCAATCTCGTTGGCTTTCAGCTGGGCGCTCGTTAGCGCGCTTTGGCGTTGAGACACAAGGACCGCGATATCGGCGTCGAGTGCGCGCTTTTGCTGTTGAAACAGATCGAACTCGCGAGATTGGATCGCAGAGCGTTCAGCGTCCCCGACTGCCAAATCTCGGAGTTCTGAGAAGTCGAGGCTGGGCTGCTTGTCCCGCAAAGCCGTCAAACGCAGGACGGATGCCGAAAGCGTTGCGATCTCTTGGATGATTTGATCACGAGAAGCGAGCGAGGCTGTTTCTTGAAGCACAAGCAGCGTATCGCCCGCTGCGACCTGGCTACCTTCCTTGATCGCGATGTCCTGAATGATACCGCCCTCCAGGTGTTGAATCAGTTGGCGGTTATTCTCCACCACGACTGTGCCAGAGGCGCTAATACCTTCTTCGAGCGGAACGAGACCTGCCCAAAGCGCAAATCCCCCGAGGCCGATAAAGCAGACTTGGCCCATCCGTGTCGCGAAGCGATCTGAGCGGTTTGAGTTTTCAATGCGAGACATGGCTTTAAGCTTTCTGATTGGCGAAGACTTGCACGGGACGGGCAGGCTTCGCGGTAGTGGTTTGGGAGCTGGTTTGCATCGGCTTGGCGATGACGCCGCCATGGGCAAGGGTCAACTGTATTTGCGAGTTTTGAGCAAGGCGTACATCATGCGTCGATGTGATGACGATGCTGCCGAGGGCCGCCCGCGACTGCAGAGCGCCAATTACAGTCGTCGCGGTCTCAGCATCCAAATTGGCCGTTGGTTCATCGAGCAAGAGCAAGACCGGCGATCTGAATAGAGCACGCGCCAATCCGATCAGTTGTTTCTGTCCACCCGACAGGCCAACCCCAGTTGGTCCAATTTGGGTTTCGTACCCGTCCGTCAGCGACAAAATCATGTCGTGGGCACCAGCGTCGCGCGCAGCCTGATAGATTTCGTCAGGTTGAGCCTCAGTAAATCGGGCAATATTCTGTGCGATCGTGCCGGGGGCGAGATCAATGCTCTGCGGTAGATAGCCAACATACTGGCCACGATCTTCATTCGCCCAATCATGGACACTGCGCCCTGCCAGCAGGACTTTGCCTGACTTGGTTGGCCAAACGGCTGCGATTGTTTGCAAGAGGCTGCTCTTACCGCAACCGCTCGTACCGACCATTGAGATCAAATTGCCGCCACGGACCTCATATGAGAACGGTCGAACAATGGGCGCGTCCAAAGCAGGAGCGCCAACCGCGAGGCGGTCGATCATCAAGGTCGCTCTCGGGCGTGGCAAAGGTGTGAAGTTTTGGCGCTCATGGCCTTTGGTCAGGCGCGCGGTTAGAGAGTGCCAAGACGTGCGGGCCTGAACGAAAGAACGCCATCCGCCAACAATCTGGTCAATTGGGGCGAGCGCGCGCGACATGATCACCGAGCCAGCCACAATACCGCCCGGTGACATGGACTGAGACAAGACCAAAAATCCGCCTGCACCGAGGATCAGGATTTGCAAGATCTGACGAGATGCTCGCGCGATAGACGCATAAGATGCGTCCATTTTTGACGTCTTCATTGTGTACTCCAGGGCGTCTTCACGTTGTTTGCGCCAGAGTGTTTCGATCGATTGGGTCATGCCCATGGCGCGGATTGCAGAGTGCTGACGCGCCGCACCGGTTAGTTGCTCTTGAGCGCTTGCTGTCGCCGCGGCCGCGGCTGCACCGGGAGATTTTGTCGTAAGCTCTGCGATGATCGCGACTGCGAAGACGATCAGTCCTCCGATCAAACTGATCGCGCCGAGCAAAGGATCCAATAAGAACAGGAGTCCGATAAAAAGGGGGGTAAATGGCAAGTCCGCAAAGGCGAGAAGAGAGCCGTTCTGAAACGTGGCTTGGATGCGGGAGAGGTCGGACATGTCCTTTGGCAGCATGACTTTTTCGTCAGCGCCGCTCTCAAACCGCGCAAACATTCGATCTGCGAAAGTGGCTTCCAGTCGATCGCCAATCAGCGAGGAGACCCGGCGGCGACCGGCTTCAGCTGCTGCATAAATCCCGAGAAGGAAAACTGCGATCAGGCTGAGCCAGATGAGGCTATCTGTCGAGCCAGAGGTGAGAATGCGGTCATAGACCTGAAGCATGTAAAGTGGAGACACCAGCATCAGCAAATTGACGGCTAGACTAAATCCCATCAGCGCACTGACTTTTGCGGGACTGTGCCGGATCACGCCGAAGATAAATTTGAGGGTATGACCTGTATCTTGCGATGGTGCGTGTGGGGCGCCTGAGCGAGAGCGAGACATCTGGAGCTCCTAAAACAAATAAGAGTTAGAAAAAAAGGGAGGGCGCCTCACCTCGTGAAGAGGGAGGCGCCCTGTCCGGTTAGGCGTCGTACATCTCTGTTGTTGGGACGCGGAAGTCGTTTTGGTCGACCTCGTTGGCAAACGCACTTTCGATGTCCCCGTCGAAGCTGGTGGCTTCGAGTTCGATCGGAGTGGTTTTCGAAGCTGTTGCTTCACTCACGTCAGAAACTGACAATACTTCGCTTGAAGCCATGCTTGGGGGTGTGACGATCGTGCCATCGGCGAGAAGGACATTCTCGATCGATGTCAGTGTATCAACCTCGACGACCTCGTCGAAGACGTCACCGGTCATGGTCGCACCATTCACGTCACCGCCAGCATCTACGATGAGGTCCTGGACCACGCCACCATTCTCACCTGCCGGAGCATTGTGAAGATGAATGGCCGAGAATGGTCCAACCGTCATCAGTTCGGACACTGCGATGCCGTCGACAGACAATGAGCTGCTATAGGTCGCGTTGCCCATCGCATCCACCGTGATGGTTACCGTGCCGAAGCCCGAAGCTGCTGAGTCTGATGCATCCATCGGCTCCTGAGCGGAGTTGAGAATGCCTTCGAGGACCAGAGTTCGAACCCCTGCATCATCTGTGCTGTCAGAGGTTACGGCCAGCTGGCCTCGGATCTCTCCTCCAGGGAATTCATCCGTGTGGATGTTGAAGTAGAGATTGCCAGCTTCAGCGGCTTCGACAAAGACCGCATCATCTGCCACTTCGGCATCGACAACGTCGATTGAGAAGCCGGTTTCTCGAGTGACAGTGCCATTACCTTCGGCGTCCAACATAACAGTCACAGGAACATCGACATCGGAATAATCTGCCGTGTCATTGCCTGTGCCGCCATCGATGATGTCATCGCCGCGACCGCCTTGGATGAAGTCGTCATCCGCGCCGCCGCTCAACGTGTCATCACCAAAGCCGCCTTCAATAGTGTCATTGCCTGCGCCACCGTCGATGACATCATCACCGCCGAATTCGGCCCGGTCGACGACAATCTGGAGGACCAGGTTCTGACCACCGTTCTGGGTGAAGTCGCCTGCGACCGCATCCACAACCGTGCCAGCCGCTGTGGTGCCGCCCAAGATGTTCACGGGAGTGCCATCCGGCAGGGTCGTAGAGCCATTGAAGCCAGGATGCAGAGTGATCACGCCATTCTCATCCACGCCGGTATTAGGTCCGGTTTGGTTGAGGAAGGCTGCGTCGAGCTCAGTGTTCACTTCGGTTCCTGCATCTAGGACGTCTGCGCCGAGACGCTCAACGATGAGCGGGCCATTGAAGTTGCCGTTCTCATCAAAGATCGCATCGGTCAGCGGATTCCCGGGAGAGGCCAGGAAAGCATCGTTCGATGGAATGACCATGGTGATCCATGTGAAATGGCCACGACCAACATCTTCCGGGTTCACGTTGATGGTAAAAGTTGCGGTTTCGCCTGGATCGATTGGGCCAGGAGCACCTACGTCGAGGCCAAACACGGCAGAGTCTACGCCATTACGACCAGCGGCTTGGCTGAATTCGCTGGCAATCGCGCCAACGTTTCCATCTTCTGCCACACGTTCGAGACCGGTGCTTGCCGCTTCGCCACGATCATAGAGATCGAAGTTCTCTCCGTCATGAAAGCCGAACCAGACTGGGGTCAGGAAGGTTCCGCCTTCAGGCAGGGTATTCGTGACGCTAATGGTCAGCGTTTCACCAGCACCCAAGGCGTCACCGCGCAAGACATCGTCGCCAGCACCACCATTGATGATGTCAGCTCCGTCACCGCCAGCAATCAGATTGTCCTGATCATCGCCAGTAAGCGTGTCGTCTTGTGCCGTCCCGATCACGTTTTCAATCGAGGTCAGCGTTTCGGAGACCATGCCATACTCAGCCGTACCGGCAGAGAGGTCGACATTCACGGCCACACCAATGTCGGAGTGATCCGCGGTATCGATGCCTGCACCACCGTCGAGTGAGTCCTGGCCGCCGCCGCCCGCCAGGACGTCGTCGCCATCGCCACCGATCAGCGTGTCATTCCCACCGCCGCCGCGGAGCGTGTCGTTTCCAGCACCGCCATCGAGAATGTTGTCATTGCTGTCGCCGGTGAGACGGTCGTCTCCGGTGAAACCAGCCAGGTTCTCGAAATTGCTGAAGCTTTCTTCGACTGTGGCACCGGCACCGTTCACGTAGAACGCTGTTCCGTTGCCAAGGTTCGCATCGACATTGCGGCCAATGCCCTCGAAAGAATTGGTGTCGTTGCCTTCACCGCCATCGAGGACATCAACACCACCGCCGCCCGCAATCACATCATCGCCGGCGCCGCCTTCGATAGTTTGTGATCCAGCGCCTGGGGCAACCACATCATCATTCTCAGACAGGATGACGCGCTCAATCGATGTCAGCGTGTCGACTTCAACCTCTTCTGCAAAGACATCTGTGCCTGCTAGGACGCTAAAGTCAGTTGTGGTTCCGCCTGCATCGACGATGAAGTCTTGCAAGACAGGACCGTTCACGCCGGCTGGGGCGTTGTGCAAGTGGATTGCCGATAATGCGCCGTCACCCAAAGTGATCAACTCATCTTCGGTGATACCTGAGACCGAGAGCTCAGAGCTATATGTGGCATTGCCTTCAGCATCGATAATGATGGTGACTGTTGCAGTTCCGTTAGCATCTGAGTCAGAAGCACCCATCGGTTCTTGGGCCGCGTCGAGTTCCGCCGACAAAACCAGTGTCCGAACGCCATCAATAGTTTCGTCAGACACTACGGTATCCAACTGACCGCGGATCTCACCGCCTGGGAAATCAGCTGTGTGGATATTGAAATAGAGATTTCCAGCATCCGCGGCTTCGACAAAGGCCGCATCGTCTGCAACTTCTGCGTTGACCACTTCGACGGTGAAACCGGAGTCGCCGTCCGTTTCGCCACCCGCATCTACCACAAGGTCTTGCAGGACCGGGCCGTTGGTTCCGGCGGGCGCGTTGTGGAGGTGGATTGCTGACAGTGCGCCGTCGCCCAATGTGATCAGCTCCGATGGTGAGATTCCGGAGATATCGAGCGTTGAGCTATAAGTAGCGTTGCCTTCTGCATCGACCGTGATGGTCACTTGACCAGTGCCGGTTGCGTCAGAGTCAGAGGCATCCATGGGCTCTTGAGCCGCATCGAGCGCACCATCAAGAACAATGGTCCGAACACCGTCAACCGTCTCATCTGAGCTGACGCTCAGTTGGCCACGAATTTCGCCGCCAGGGAAGTCCGAGGTGTGGACGTTGAAATAGAGGTTTCCATCAACGGCGGCCTGAACGAAAGTTGCGTCATCCGCGACTTCTGCGTTTACAACTTCAACCGTGAATCCGATTTCACGCGTGACCGTTCCGTTGCCGTTTGCATCAAGTTGAACCTGAACAGGAACTGAGGACGTCGTGTAATCAGCGGTGTCGAAACCGTCGCCGCCATCGAGCGTATCTTCGCCGCCCGACCAGATGATCGTGTCATCACCGGCGCCACCTTCAAGAATGTTGGCATTGCCATCACCTCGAAGATTGTCATCATTGTCGGAGCCGCGGAGGTTCTCAATATTGGTGAAGGTCTCATTCACCATCCCGTAAGAGGCGGTGCCTGCTCCGATGTTTGCGGTGACGCCGACGCCAATGCCTTCAAAGGAGTTCGTGTCATTTCCCTCACCACCATCGATGATGTCGGTGCCGCCGCGTCCAGCCAGAACGTCGTCGCCTGCGCCGCCAATCAGCGTGTTTGCACCTGCATCACCTGACAATGTGTCATTACCGGTGCTGCCGGTGAGGTTTTCGATATTGGTGAAGGTTTCATCGACCATGCCGTATGACGCGGTGCCAGCGGCAATATCAGCCGTGACGTCTGCGCCAATACCTTCGAAAGAGTTGGTATCAACGCCTTCGCCGCCATCGATCACATCAACGCCGCCGCGACCGGCGAGGACGTCGTCGCCCGCGCCGCCAATCAAGGTGTTTGCCCCGCCGTCTCCTGACAGTGTGTCGTTTCCGGTGCTGCCGGTCAGGTTCTCAATGTTGGTGAAGGTCTCGCTGACCATGCCATAGTCGGCTGTTCCCGCGGCAATGTCGGCTGTGACGTCTGCGCCGATGCCTTCAAATGAGTTGGTGTCGATGCCTTCGCCGCCATCAATGACGTCGACGCCGCCGCGGCCGGCAAGAACATCATCACCTGCGCCGCCGATTAGAGTGTTGGCGCCGCCATCACCAGACAGCGTGTCATTACCAGCACCGCCGGTGAGGTTTTCAATGTTCGAGAAGGTCTCGTTGACGCCGCCATAAGCCGCAGTTCCGGCTGCTATGTCGGCGGTTGTATCTTGAGCGATATCTGCAAACGAGTTTGTGTCGATGCCGTCGCCACCGTCAATATTGTCGGCGCCGCCGCCGCCGAGCAGCGTATCGTCACCCGCGCCGCCATTCAGAGTATCATTCCCGGCATTGCCTGCCAGCGTATCATTTCCGGCGCCGCCAAGAAGCGTGTCATTGCCTTCATTGCCGTTCAAAGTGTCATTGCCTGCGAGGCCGTCGACAATGTCGTCACCCGCCAGGGCGCTGATGAAATCGTCCTGTGCGGTACCGACCAGGTTGTCATTGTTCGGGGTTGGAACATTGTCTGGATCGTCATCGCTGTCGCTGCTTGCGGCAGCAATTCCCGCAACGCCGGCAAGGCCTGCACCCACATAAACCAGTGGGCTCAGTCCGCCTGCTTCGAGGGCGACCTGAAGGGCAGACGCATCAACCAGAACCTGGCCATTCTGCATCACGACTTGGTCGGCAGGGATTGTGAGAGTTTCGCCGCTCTTCAAGGTGAGCTCAACAGAGCCATCTTCATTGACGACATAGTTTGCGACTTGATCGGCATCTGAAAGTGCGACCAGTCCAGTTTCACTGGCCTGTGCACTGGCTTTGCCAGACAGGCCAATTGCGGCAAGAACGCCAGCCAGGAGACCGCTATTGCGGCCGTTTAAGAGTGATTTCTTACGTGACATTTTCACGTCTCCAAGTGAATAGGTTTTGGGAACAACACCGATGAAGAACAGCTTGGAGCGTGAAGCCGTCAGGTGCACAAAGGTTAGATCTCGATGGCCCAACCGCACGGACGTGGGGGCAGTACGTTGCGGTGCTCCCAGGGCCACCGAGACCTAGTTTTGTCGCCGACACATTGAGCTTGTCGCTTTTCGCAGAAGGATCGAAAAACGAACGACAAGACCCATGCGCCGGGCGACGCATGTTCAGGGCAAAACAAGAAAAATATGCGCTAAACATGCGACTAAGTCGTGTGAGACCAAGAACGGTTCAAAGTTTCTGATCACATGCGCTTCACAAGAAAGTGAGCGCGCCAATCGTCTTCGTTTTTCGTTGGCCGCAGCGCACATCTAGAGCTTGAAAAAGTCTGCGATATGGGGTGGCTAGTGAGGGTAAAGGAGACAGGTTTGGGGCAAACTCAGCGAGACGCCGTATTATTGGGACAGGTCGCGAAGGGCGACCAAAGCGCCTTGAAAGCGCTGTATACTGCCTATGCCGCTCACTTGAAGAGTTTCGTTCAATCCTATCTCGCCGACCCACATGAGGCTGCTGACATTGTGCATGAAGCCATGCTCGATGTCTGGCGAACCGCGGATCGGTTCAAAGGTCGCTCAACGGTCAAATCCTGGATTTTCTCGATCGCTCGAAACAAGGCGATTGATCGCAACCGCAAAGCGGCGAGGTCAGTTTTGGGGGACGTGGATACGCAGATCCCTGACGATACCCCAGATCCGCATAAGACGCTCGAAGCCTTTCAAGATGCGGAGCGCGTGAGGGTCTGTATCGAAGGCCTCAATGACGTTCAGAAAAGCGCTATTCATCTGGCTTTCTACGAGGACTTTTCCTATTCCCAGATCGCAGAGATTGAAGACTGTCCAACGGGGACGATTAAAACCCGCATTATGGCCGCGAAAGCAGCACTAATGCGCTGCTTGAAGCGGTCTTGATCCTAGTTCAGCGTAACGCTTTCAATCACATCTGGTCGCGCCGCCAGGGCCTGTAAAGCGCTGTTTCGCGAGGCTTCCGTTTCAAACGCAACGGTATAGAGCCCCAGCGCGCTCGGGCCGGCGATGATTTCACCATCCACGGCTTTCAGAGCCTGGGTAAGATCATCCGCCGTCGTGTTCGGTTGGAAGGTGACGGTCAGTCCAAACGCCGCTTCATTCTCTGCTGAGGCTGTCACAAAGACGGGCTCTTCCGGCGTTCCAGGTGATTGTACGAGGAACGCTGTCTGCAGGGCCGCGACAACCGCCAGCGCCGCGGCAGCATATTTCCAGAACTGGAAGTTATCATTCGCGGCGACCGGATTGCGTTCGGCTTCAATCGCTTGGGAAAGACGCTTCCAACCAAGTTCGTCGGCTGGGGGCGACTGTTTGAGCGGAGAGACCGCGGTCTTGAGGCCTTTGTAATAAGCGATCTCATCGGCGATTTTTGGATCGACGGGTAAACGCGTTTCGATGGCTTCGACAGCCTCTTGCGATGCGGTACCCTGAACATAGTCCAAAAGCAGTTCGCTCAACGCTTGGTCTGAAAGATCGGAGAGATCGGAGGTCATTGTTTTGGTGTCCCAATGGTCATGCTACAGGGTTAAGTCGTTTGAGCCTTCAGATTGGTTCACATATTTTTGTATTGGCTTGCAGCGTCCTGATTTTTATGGGTTTTCCGAGTGAATACAAGCAGCCTTTGAGGGGGATGGCTGGGTCAGAATGACAGTCCGGTTTCAAAATTGTCTAACAAAGTCGTCGTTGTGCTTGCTGACCTGCCTTGGGCTGGCGCAAGTGGGGCTGGCGCAAGTCGGGATCGCGGAGTCCGACCTTTTATTTGGCGGTGATGCGCGGTTACGGTACGATTTCATCGATCAAGACAATCTACCCGAGACCGCGACAGCCGTGACGCTGAGCGCGCGCATATCTGCGGAATGGTCGCCCAATGAATGGCTCTCCGGCTTGATCGAAGTCGAAGGCGTTGGCGCTTTGATCGATGATTATACTGATTTGCCCACGCCCTCGCTCGCCAAGCCCTTTATCCCTGATCCCGAGCATTTCGACATCAATCGTTTGCAAATTCAGGCGGATTTAAACGATCGCAGCTTTGTGACGCTAGGGCGACAGAATCTTCGGATTGATGACCAACGCTTTCTTGGCATGGCACCGTTCCGCCAGAACACCAGAAGCTATGATGCAATAAGGTTTTCCGCGCGCACACGAGCCTCTCATACACTTCAGGCTGGTTACATCGACAAGGTCAATCGCCCGCTTGGCAATCGCACACCGATCGGGGGGTTTGAGTCAGATTCCTGGTTTGCGACCGCCAATCTACAGACCCCGATCGGGCGTGTTGGCGTATTTCATTATGCACTGGATCTGGAAACAGGGCCGGATGCCAATCGCAATCAGACTCTCTCGTCGCAAACGTCTGGCGCTCGTTTTGATGGACGATATCACCGCACAGAATTGAAATTTGATTTCGAGGCTGCGTATGCACACCAGAAGGACTATGGAGACAACCCTCTCAGCTACTCAGCCGACTATTATCTGCTCGATGTAAAAACCTTCTTTGGAAATCTGGAAACCAGCCTGCGTTACGAAGTTTTGGGCGCTGGCGGGGCTATAGCGTTCCAGACGCCTTTAGCATCCTTGCATAAATTCCAGGGCGAGGCGGACATCTTCTTAAGCACGCCCATAAATGGCATCGCCGACACGTCACTCACGTTGAAATACAATGGTGGTCGCATTGGCCCGTTAAAGGACGTGACGCCGGCCTTGAAACTTCATCGGTTCGAGGCTGAGCGAGGCGGTGCCACTTATGGAAACGAGGTCGATCTGGTCGTTCAGGCCAAACTCGCAGATCTGAAAGTCAAAGTCGGTTTCGCCGATTATCGTGCGGATGCGTTTTCAAGTGACCGTCAGAGAGTATTTGCGTCTGTTACAAAACGGTTCTGATTTTTTCTGAACCGTTTGCGGACTTGAGACGACATAGTCGCGACTTGTTCAGGATATTACGATGTTAAAGCAATTATCCCCATTTTTCGCCATATGCGTGCTCGCGGCCTGTGTAACCGGTTGTGCCGTCACGACCACGACCAATGTGTCCGCAACCAACGGAGCGCCTAATGCGCCATTGGATGAGAAGCTGTTCGACGAAGATAACGTTCTGATTTTGCTCTCCTCCGAGCAGGAAGCGAATGAGCTCACCATTAATGTAAGTCGCCGCGGCTATCAGCTGATCGATCGGCAATACCTCGCAGGCTTGGACAAGATTCTGCTCGATTTTGCCCGTCCGCCCGGGATCAGCGACGAGGTTGCGGTCAACGATATGCAGATGATGAGTCCGTCTGCGCAGGTTGGGCTCGACAGCTTATACATCGCTCAAACTGAAGAGCGCTCCTTCGTTTCATCTCGCGGACGTGAATACGCCAATGCGTTGCTCGGGTGGCCGGATCATGGCTGCCGGGCAATGACCGCCATCGGTATCATAGATGGGTACCTCGCTAGCGACATGCCCGGTCTGAACGCTTCTCAAATCGTCAGCCACAATTTCGCTCGCCAAAATTCAGTTGAGAGCGAGCATGCTGAAACTGTGGTCAGCTTGATCAGTGGGCCGGGTCGATTGAATGACGTAAAAATCTATTCCGCCGGCGTCATCGGCGTTTCCGATAAGGGTCTCGAAGGAAGCGGTACAAAAGAGCTGGTCCTCGCTTTCGATTGGCTCCGGCGGCAGGATGTCCAGATTGTGAATGTCAGCCTCGCGGGCCCTTACAATCCCTTGTTGGAGAGCATTGTAACCGCGCTCGCAGATCAAGGGATGGTGATCGTCGCTGCCGTCGGCAATGAGGGTCCAGATGCCGACCCGCGCTACCCGGCTGCCTTCGATCCTGTCATCGCAGTGACCGCAATTGATGCCGAGCAGAATGTTTTCCGCCGGGCCGTGCAAGGCGCGCATGTGGACTATGCTGCACCAGGTGTAGATGTATTGATCCAAGCAGGTCAGGAAACCGGGCAATATGTCAGTGGCACTTCGTTCGCTGCGCCGTTCGTAACGGCTCTGATTGCCGCCGACACGTCGAAATCATTCGAAGGTGACGCGGACGCCGTTCGCTCTTTCCTCAACCGAAACACTTTCGATCTTGGCACTGCGGGCCCTGATCGGGTATTTGGCCGCGGCTTAGTGCGCGCTCCGGATATGTGCTTGTCGAACTATACAATGACGACAAATGGAGCACCGTCATGAGATGCGCCGCACTTGGTTTTGCGCTGTTGGCGTCCTCAGCCCTTACGTCCCAAGCTCAAACGACGCTCACCTTGTTTGAAGAAGAGGTAGAGCTGACAGCAACGCAACTGACATCCTCCGATCCGTCTCAAGCGGTTTGTTTGCCGATCGCAGACGCGATGCGCGCGGCCGCCATAGCCAGCCCGGATGTGGCCGTTGCCGAAGCTCAAATCGCCGGTTCAAAGGCAGATCTAAGCCTTGCGCGGTCCCTGACTCGCCCGCAAGTTTCGACCTTTGCTCGAACGCAAGCCGGCGATGGGGGACTGACAGGAAACGCCATCGACAATCAGGTCGGTTTCCGCGCATCGCAACGAATTTGGGATTTTGGCGATGCCCGCTTTGCACGCGAAGCCGCCCAGAGCCGTGTAGGTGCCGCAGAGCAAACGCAGCTGAGCATCGAAGCAGAAGCCGAACGGCGCGTCGCCTTGTCTTATATTACGGCCCTTGAAGCGTATGAGCGAAAGCGCGTCACCAGCGAGCGCGAGGATTATTTTCGGCGTCAACTCTCCGCGCTGCAGGCTGCTCTCGAGATTGGCGGCGCGACCCGTTCCGAAGTTGCGGAAGTCGCTGCGCGCTTGGCAGAAGCAGAAGCGGAACGATTCGAAATTGAATTTCTGATTGAACAAAGCACTTTGCAAGTCGCAACCGACGTCAATCGCGCCGTCGCGCTCTGCTATGACCGGTCGCCGGAACTGCCCGGCACGGCGGAAGGCTTTAGTGACATGGAAACGGATCTCGCCTTGATCAGCAATCCGAACATTGAAGCCGCGCGTCGCAATCTTGGCAGCCTGAAAGCCGAGCAGGAACGTGCGAGACGCGAACGCCTTCCGGTCGTCGATGTCGTCGCGATCGGCTCCTATGCCTACCTCGATCAATTCAATACGTGGGAGTTTCGTGATCGCATCGGGATCGACGTCTCGGTTCCAATCCTGTCTGGCTCTGCGCTCAATGCGCGCTCCCAAGCCGCCAATGCAGAAGTCGCGCGCGCAGGAGCCGACCTCGTCCGCCAGCGTCGACAATTGCGCGAGGACATCCTGATTTCGCGGCGCCGCGCCCTCTCTCTCTACGCTCAAAGCGTCCGACGCGCGAGCGTTGAGGATCGCAAGCTGGAGCAGTTTGAAGCGGCGGAGATCGAGTTTGACGCCGGACTGAAAACGCTTCCGGACTTGGTTGAAGACCGACTGGACTACGAAGAATCCAGACTGGAACTGATCCGCGTGAAATACGCGCTGTTGATTGAGCGCCTGAACTTGCTGGCGCTCACCGGACAGTTGGGAACGCGGTCATTGATGGACTAAGCATTAGCTTCATAATCGCGACATGCGCCCCTTCCATTGGAACAAATAGTGACAAGCTGCCAGGCTCGCAAAAAGCGTTGCTTGTGTATTTCCTGAGCGTCCCTTTTAGGGCGTTTTAGGCCGGCTGAGCTTACGCCCGTTTTTATCCGCATCTTCGAACGTGTGGGATTTGGCCATTCTCAGTTTTGAACGTCGTTCCTCAGTTTATCGACGAGGAAGTCGATCAATCTGGTTGCGAGACCGTTGCGCGTGGAATTGCTGGGCCAAACGGCCGTTATGGGTAAGCTCTGCAAGCTCCAGTCTGGAAGCAGATGTACCAATGCACCGCTTTGTAGATCCGATTTTACCATGGCGAGTGGCAGCGCCGCGAACCCCACATCTGCCAACGCCATTCTGTGCATTGCCTGGCTATTATCGACGGAAACCTTGATCCGTCCGGAGAGGGTTGAAGATGTGCTGCCCTCGCCGCGAAGAACCAGCGGACTGAGGCGCGGCGAGAAGTGGATGAAGTCCCAATTGTTCAAATCTGTAGGATGGGACAAGCGGTCTCGCCCAGCAACATAGTTACGCCCGGCAACCAAGTATCTTGGTTCAATTGTCAGTTGGCGCTGAGAAAGCGCGGAGCCTGGCATCTGACCCATCCGAATAGCAAGATCTAAACCCGATTGAATCAGTCCTTCTCGAACATCCGTGAAACGGAGTGAGAGCGCAATGGCGGGATGGGTAACTGCGAACGTCGCCAGATGATCCATTATGGCGTGAGAGGTCAGAACCGCTGGCAAAGAGACGTTGAGCTTGCCGACGGGTGCATCTGCATTTTCGACAAAATGGGCCAAGCCCGCTTGCGCGGCCTCAATCATCTCCTTGGCTGGGCTCAAAAGCAACTTGCCTTGCTCGGTCAAAGTGACCTTGCGGGTTGAGCGATAGAATAAGGGGACGCCTAATTGCGCTTCGAGTGCGCTAACCTGATGACTGACAACGGAGGCGGAGACACCAAGCGTTTTTGCAGCGCCGCGAAAGGATCCCGACTCTGCAACACGCGCAAAGATCGCCATGGCGCGTAAGCTTTCAATCATTGTTCTGAAATCCAAACAGTGTGATTTGATAATATCGTATTATCCTACAAACAGAAGTGTGTCATCCCTCGCGTTCCCGCCGAACATCTCGCGCAGACAAGGAGGACAGACTCATGACAATCAAACCTAATGGACTAATCTCGGCCGTTATGTGCGTCGGATTGCTTTGCGCGTGTACAGCCAATGGCGACGTTCAATCGGAACAGGCGACTGTGAGCGCAGACGTCATACAAGGGCAGGAAACTCTCAAAACCGCCGAGGCGTTTCTGACCGCTGCCGGTTCCGGCGATATGTCGACCCTTGAGGGTCTGATGGCAGACGATTTCGTTTGGCACAATGAGGGCGACGCCGCGTTGCCTTGGATCGGGAACTGGGAAGGTAAGGAGACCGTGCTGACGGAGTTTCTTCCGGCATTCGGAGCAGGTCTCACGACCACGAGCTGGACCACCGATTATTCCATGGCAAAGGGTGACCAGGCCGTCTTCATGGGAACTATGAGTGCAACGGCAAACTCTTCTGGCGGTGAAACGGGTGAATTCAGCTGGGCTGTCCGCGTGCATGTTGAGGACGGTCTCGTGAAAAGCTGGAATTGGTTTGAAGACAGTTACGCTGTGTCTGAAGCATACCACGCCGCTGATTAGGCGGTGGAACTTGAAAAATGGGACCCCAAATGAGCCAAAAGCTTGAAAACGTAAAACGTCTCTACTTAGAAGGCATCCGGGATGGCGACGCAAAAGCGGCGCTGGATCGTTACATCGGTGAGCGATACACCCAGCACTCAACGGGCGTCGGTCACGGCAAACAAGGGTTCCTCGACTTCTTCCTACCGTTCCTTGATCGCAATCCTGACCGGGATATCCGCATCGTTCGCGCGATAGAAGACGGGCCTTACGTCTTTTGCAGCGCGTTTCAATCGCTGAATGGCGGGACTGCAAAGTGGGTTACGATGGATCTGTTTTACACCGGTTCTGATGATCGCATTCTTGAACATTGGGACGTTATTTCAGAATATGTTCCATCCGCGGAATCTGGGGAAGATATGGTTGGTGGACCTTCTGGTTCGAGCACCGCGAATGGCACAGACGCGAATAAGTCCATCGTGCTTGAATTTGTGAAACAGGTTTTGACAGAAGGGCACGTTGATCGACTGGCGAACTTTGTCAGCGCTGATTTGATACAGCACGAACCAAGGATTGCCGCTAGGCGCGACGGCCTCGCCATCGCGCTGCAGACGGGGCTCGTTGGATCATACGACATGCTGTTCAAACTGATTGGCGAGGGCGATATCGTCGTGACCTATTCTCGGGTGTTCCGAGATCAGGCAGATCATGCTGTGTTCGATGTCTATCGGATTGAAGACGGGCTGATCGCCGAACACTGGGGGCTCTCTGAACCGATCCTACCCCGCGACCAATGGGGAAACAGCGGCAAGTTCTAGTTCATTTTGAACTCGCGCAGTCGTTGCCGTGGTCACGTGGCTGCGTCGTCTTATGGGGATCAAGTGTTTCCTAAATTGGAGCACATGCGGGTCGAGATCTCACTATCCGTCCTGACGGACACGATGTTAACCTTATCGTCCTTGAAAAAGACGACAAAGGTTCGCTCACGAAATGCCACTTAAGGGGTCGTGAGAGACGAGATTTTCTACTATGGCGCGATTAGATTCTCCGCTCAGTTGAATTTTTTTAATGAAGCTCTTCTCAAGGATGAATGTGATTGTTAAGCCAGAAGGCCTGACTTTAAGTCTAACCTGTAATTAATGGTCTGGGGGCGATCGAAACAATATTCAGTGCAAAGAAAAATCAAAAAAAACGCTGAAATATAAGCTGCTTACAATACTCACTTAAGACGGCTGATCATCATAAAAAATCTTATCGCAAGAATAAGAAAAACAAAGTTCCCCGGCTCCGAATTGCGCAGGAATAAAGAATTTATTTGTAGAAGTCGTTAGGCGTTTGGGGATGAAAATAATGGGAGTTTGTGGGGGGCGCTCTGTCATCAGAGCAGGTGCTCTCATGACGTGTCACCGACCGAGGCAAGCCAGAATGTCCGGGCGGGTGAGACCCCTCAATATTAACCATTTTTCCCTCAAAGCCCGCAGACCTTTCTCGAGAATAGAGGCCCCGCTATCCCGTATTTCGGCGATCGGGTCGCCACTGCGAACACTCCTCCCAATCTATCAGTCGACGCCGGCCATATCGCGGCCGTTCGTTCGCACACCAAATTTTTCCAAGACCAACCAAATGGGCGTCAGCTGGGCGTCAGCTGACCTGTAGAGAGACCACACATCATGGCTATTACTCAAACCTTTAGTGAATTCACGCTCGTCGGAACGAACATCCAAAATCCAACGTCGTTGCAGTTCGGCCCTGACGGGCGCCTCTACGTGTCCCAACAGAATGGCCTGATCAAGGTCTATGATGTCACCAAGGTTGGCGACACCTGGCAGGCCTCCAATGAAGAGGTGATCGATCTGGTCAATCAAATCCCCAATCACGATGATATGGGGAACTTGGAAACAAACGTGAACAATCGCCAAGTCACGGGACTGGTGGTCGCCGGTACAGCTGAAAATCCGATCCTCTATGTGTCTTCATCCGATCCGCGCATTGGCGCCGGTGGCAGCGGTCAGGATAAAAATCTCGACACCAATTCCGGGATCATCTCACGCCTGACCTTCAATGAACAAAGCGGTGAGTGGGAAAAAGTTGACTTGGTCATTGGTCTGCCACGGTCAGAGGAAAACCACTCAACCAATGGTATGGATATCCGCACGGAGTCGGTTGAGGTTTCGCCCGGTGTCTTCGAGCTGCATGAGATTATGTATGTGCAGTCCGGTGGCCACGACAATAAAGGCGCGCCGTCGAACAATTTCGCTTACACGCCTGAATATTACTACTCCGCGGCCCTGTTGCGGATCGACCTCACGCAACTCGCTCAGATGGAGGCCGATCTCGTTGCCGGAGGCGGGTTGAATGGCGGCACTGACTATGTTGACGAGTATGTCTACGCTCTGCCGACTCTGGATGATCCGACCCGGACCAATAATAGCGCCGTCACGGGGGATGGGGCCCTCGACAGTGCCGATGGGACGACTGGTGCTGTCGACTATGAAGCCGCCGATACGTTCGGTGGCAATGATGGTCGGAACCAGGCGAAGTATGATGAGGACGGCCCGGTTCAGGTCTATTCGCCCGGCTACCGCAACGCCTACGACGTGGTGATTACCGAGGCAGGCAATATCTACACGTTTGACAATGGCCCAAACAATAACTGGGGCGGCGACGTTGTTGATGATCAGGGCAATGAGGTCACTTCAGCAACGCAGGTCGCGACCAATGCGCCAAACCTGAACGATAATACCAATGATGGTGACCCGGACAATTTGCACATTGTGCAGGCGGGCACCTATG
This sequence comes from Pseudomonadota bacterium, assembly GCA_038527765.1. GTDB lineage: Bacteria > Pseudomonadota > Alphaproteobacteria > Caulobacterales > Hyphomonadaceae > Henriciella. The sequence goes on along the minus strand of JBCBFK010000005.1, from coordinate 13,501 downwards.
GCGGCCACCCGAACCCGACGCGGGCCTCTGGTGAAGATGCGGGCCTTTGGTCCGGCCAAGGCGGTGGTCTGTCTGAGACGGTTCAGCTGACCCCAGCGGGCTCTCCGGGTAACGACCCGACGACGGTCTGGGATGACCTACCCGAAGATTGGGACACCATTACGGGTGGAAACACAAACCCGATTGAAGGCGTATACTTCGGCTCAGACAATAGCCCGGGTCCGAAAGATGAGTCGCTCTTGTCGATTAACTCATCCTCAAACGGCATTACCGAATACACAGCAGACAATATCGGCGATGGCGGTGCAGGGGTCGAGTATCTCGCCGTCGTGTCGTTCAATGGCAACCTGACTTTGATCGAGGTGGATACAGACGGTACGGCCGCGGGTTCAACGGTCACAGATACAGAGTCGATCAATGTCGGCGGCACACCGCTGGACGTCACGGCTCTTGGCAATAGCGGTATTCCAGGCAGCGGCGGTGTCGGTGCCGGGGCAATCTTCGTGGCGCAAATCGGTGCCAACGCGATCTCTATTCTGGAGCCCGGCGATCCGCCAGGGATCGATCTCGACGCTGACAATGATGGCGTGCTCGACATCAACGATCCACTGCAATTCGACCCGGATAACGGGACGACCACAGTGCTTGAAGGTGGTCAGAGCATCCTCTGGGACTTCAACCCGGCAAGCGGCAATCGGCCTGCGGATTTCGAATACAATATTGGCTTCAGCGGATGGATGATTGATGGAGCCGGCGAAATCAATCCGGACGTCCTGAGTGAGAATCCGAGCGCTGATCTGCTCACGGATCTCAACAATACGATCCGCGGTGGGGCGCCAGGTCTTATTCAGATCAAATCTGTGACCGACGGAGATGCGTTTGGTGCAACCAACACCCAGAATGACGCGATACAAACAGGGTTCACGCCCAGCGAGAGCGTTGAAACCTTCACCATCCGAGTACCCATCTTTAACCCGTATTCGAGCGTTGATCTCGATCAGAACTTTGGCTCTGTCGGCTTTGCCCTCGGGGACGGCACGCAGAACAACTATCTGAAGGTTGTCGCCGGTCATGGTGGCGGCAATGGCGGTGTCCCTCGCCTGCAAGTCTATTACGAAGAAGGCGATTCTGGTGTCATCGATATTCTCGTCACCGGGACCGACGATAGCGACTTCAATGATGCCGCGACCAATGCCACGGACAATTCAATTTTCGAGCTGTATCTCACAGTGGATATGTCTGATCCTGAGGCGATCACCGCGCAGGCCTTCTACAATTATGAACTGACGCCAGGGGGCGGCTTTGTGCTGCCTCAACCGAAAGCCATCGGAGAGCCAATCCCGCTCCAGGGCGAAGTTCTGAAAGCCGTTCTTGGACAGAAAACAATCCAGGACGAGGGGGGCGCCGATGTGGCCTCGTCAGCCGTTGTTACGCTTCTGGCGACCTCGACGGGCCCGCAAGAACCGTTCGAAGCAAACTTTGTAGATCTGGAGATTACATCCACTGAGAAGCAAGTGGCACCCGCTGCGGCAAATGACGAAGCGGCTACAATGCCGGACCAACCTGTGGTCATCAATATCGCTGATTTGCTGGCCAATGACACAGATGCCAATCCAAGCGATACGCTAGCCATTGTCAGCGTTCAGAACGAGACCAATGGCACGGCCGTTCTCAATGATGCCGGAACCGAAAACGATACTAGCGATGATTTCATCACCTTCACGCCAGCAAATGGCTTCGAAGGCACCGCCACGTTTGAGTATACAGTCGAAGACAGTTCTGGTCTGACAGACACCGCGACGGTTTCCGTGACCGTGTCGGACGTTGAAGTCCTTTACCGGGTCAATGCTGGCGGCTCTGAGGTTGCTGCCACCGATGGTGGACCGAATTGGACCGCGAATACCGGTGTCGGGGGCCAAACCGGAGATGGATTCTCAAACAACACCGGGAATCTGTCTTCTCCAAGCGCCGTCGTTCTGCAAACAACCGGGGACAACGCTGTCCCGGATTATGTGCCACTGGCTTTGTTTGACAGCGAACGCTGGGACCCGCCTGCGAACCCTGAGATGGAGTTCGCGTTTGATGCGTCTGTGTCCGGGACATACACCGTTAATCTGTTCATGGCGGACGGCTTCGCTGGCACCGCCGCAGAAGGGGCCCGCGTCTTTGACATCTCGATTGAAGGTATTCTCGTTCAAGATGACCTCGATCTGATCCAGACGCTCGGCGATCAAACGGGCGGAATGTTCAGCTATGATGTCGAAGTCACGGATGGCACGCTCAACATCCTTTGGGAGCACGTGACTGAGAACCCACTGATCAATGCGATCGAAATCATCGGGCCGGCGCCTGGTCCAGGGCTGCCAGAAATCAGCATTCTCGGCGCGGATCAGACGATCTCCGAGGACGGGACGAGCGTCGATATCTCCATCGCCTCAAACATTCAGGTTCCGGTTGGCGAACAAGTTGACGTCACGATTGAAATCGCCTCAGCCGCGGCGACTGCAGGAGAGGACTTCGAATATACGGGCGGCGGAACGCTCGAAAATGGCGTCTACACCCACACGCTGCCGATCGCAGGGGGGTCGTCAGATCTCACCCTGAGCATCGATATTCTCGATGACCTGCTTGAGGAAAGCAATGAAGCCTTCACGGTGACAATCACTGGGGTCAGCGCCAATGCCACGATCGGGACGGCGACTCAAAATGTAACCATTCTCGACGATGACACCGTCATCAACCCAGGCGATGTGCTGTATCGTGTAAATGCGGGCGGTGCTGAAACGGCGGACCCTGAGGGCGGCCTTGCGTGGAGCGAGGATCAAGCTGCGGTCACGGCCAATGGGACGGCGCAAACCGGGACTCCATCGCCATATCTGAATCTGACATCACCGGCCACCGACACCACGTTCGGCGCAGCCCTGTCGAATGCGTTCGTCAATAATACTACGTTGCCAGACAGCCTATTCTCGACTGAACGATTCAGCGTGACGCCGAGCCCGGATAATATTTCCTATGATTTCTCGGTTGCTGACGGCAACTACACGGTCAATCTCTACGCCGCCGAAATCTGGACCGGCGCCCAAGATCCGGGCGTGCGGGTGTTCGATGTCGAAATCGAGGGCTTGTTGGCCCATGATAATGTCGATCTGACAGCGGACTTTGGCTGGAACACGGTTGGGGTTCTGACTTACAATGTTGAGGTTACGGACGGCAATCTTGACATCGACTTCCTGCCAGGTGTCCAAAATCCGAAAATCAGCGCGATCGAGATTATCGCCGCTGATGATGGGTCAAACGCGATCGTTTCTGTGGGGGCGCCAACCCCGAACAGTGTGGTTGAGAATGGCGACACGGATTCGACCACGCTCATCTTCCCAGTCACATTCGATGAAACCCCAAGCGCCTATACTGAGGTCACCTATGAGGTTGATATCAATGGCGTCGTGACCACCGGGACCCTGGCACTGGGTGTGCTCAACGGCGAAGTGAGTGTGGACGTACCGAACGACGATATCGACAATGGTAGTGAGACCGTAACGGTCACGCTGACCGGCATCGTTGAGGGCCCGGCAATAATCGGAAACGCGTCTGCGACCGGCAGCGTCACTGAGGATGAGTCGACGCCTCCTGTCCCTGGCGATATCGTTGTCGCAATCAATTCCGGCGGACCGGCGTTGACCGATGCCGTGTCGGGAATTGAGTTTTCGGCGGACGAGTTCTTCACGACGCCGAGTAGTACGTTTACCGACAGCACGGGTGGGAACGGGCTGCAGCCGACGTTGGCAGGAACGGCCTTCCAAACCGAACGTTTTGGTGGCGATTTCTCGTACGCAATTCCGGTTGCGCCCGGCGTTTACGATGTTGATCTGCTCTTTGCGGAGCTGTTCCAATCAGGCACCGGCGGGACAAACGGAGATGGCTCTGGCCAACGCGTGTTCGATGTGCTGATCGAAGGGCAACTTGTCCTGGATGATTATGATATCCTCGCCGAAACGAATGGGGACATCAATCAGACTCTGGTTGAGACGATTTCCAATATCGATCCAACGACCGACGATGATGATGCAAACATCAACATCCAATTCGTCCTCGATCCCGGTGTGGATAACGCGAAAATCGGCGGCATCGTAGTGCGCAATGCCGATACCACGACTTATGAGCCACCTGCCGATGATCTGTTTGGCACCGCGGTCGAAATCGCCGACACAGGCGATGCGCCGTCTGGCCCCGTCTTGCTGGCCGAAGGTTCGAACGTCATGAGCGCCACGCAGGAAGGCGATGGCGATGGCCTGAACGGTGTGCGCGACCGCGACTACTTTACCGTCACCATTCCAGAGGGCTACCAGCTCAGCGGTCTGGTCCTTGATGGCTTCACCAACGCGAATGAGATGTCAGCGGACGGCTTCCTGGCGTTCCAGCAAGGGGCTGTTGTGACCGTCGATCCACTGACGGGAGAGAACGTCGACGACCTTCAAGGTGCGATCATTTATGGATCTGAAGAAGTCGATGGCGACTTGCTCGCGCTGATGCGGGCTGGATTTAATGATCCTCAAACCGCAACTAATCTGCCGGCATTCGACCAGGCGCTGACCGGCACCTTTACCTTCTGGCTCAATCAGGGCGCAGGCCCGAGCACAGCGACACTCGACTTCCAGATCACGCCATATCCGGCGATCGAGATTGGCAATGCTGCGGATATTGTGGAAGGCGGCGATGATGCCCTGGCGACAGACACATTGGTGTTCCCCGTTACCGCGAGTCCCGCTGTGGAAGGCGATATCACGGTCAATGTGACCATCGATGTGAATGGCGTCCAAACCACAGAAGACCGCGTGGTCACGTTCGATGCGAACGGCGACGGCACGATCGCTGTGGATATCGCGCAGGATGATGAAGACAATGGACCTGAAGCGGTCACGGTAACGCTGAACAGCGTTGCGGGCACATCGGGTGAGCTCGGCACCACCGTTAGCGGGACCGGCAATGTCACGGAAGACGATGCGGCTCCTGTCATTCCAGGCGATGTCGTATCGGCTGTGAATGCTGGCGGATCTACCGCGATCGACGGAACGGCCTTCGGGTTCACCGGAACCTTCGAGACCGACACCGCGGCGAGTCCGAACCCGGTCTTCACCACCTTCACACCAAACCAGTCGAACAATAGCGGCGCTAATGACGCTGAGGTGTTTGTCGGCGCGCTGCCGAATGAGGTCTTCTTCTCGGAACGTTGGGCCTCTAACCTGGAGTATGATCTCGCCCTCGACGACGGCCAATACATCGTCGAACTTTACTTCGCCGAGACTTTTCTTGGTCTGCCGGGTGGTGGATCGACCGGTGGTGTCGGTGACCGTATCTTTGATGTTTCGATCGAAGGTGAGCTGGTCATCGACAATATCGATCTGTTCGACGAAGGCGACGGCATTATCGGAAACGATGCTGGCCAAGCGGCTGTTCAGATCGTGAAAACCTTCGTGGTTGATGTGACAGATGGCAACCTCGACATCGATTTCACGGCCGAAGTCGACAATGCCAAGATCAGTGCGATCATCGTTCGCGAAGTGGATGACGGTATTCCGGATCCCGCCGTGCTTTCGGTCACGGCGCAAGGCGATGTTGAGGAAACGGGCGATGATGCAACGACCACCCCAGTTGTGTTCGACCTCACGTTCGACACACCGCCAACTGAAACTGTCGAAATTACGTATTCTGTCTCCGTCGGCGGCGTTGAAACGCAGACCGATGTGGCGCTGAACCTCGGCACGTCAGATGGCCAAATCACGGTCGACGTGCCAAACGATGATCTCGACAATGGCGCTGAAGCTGTTGTGGTCACCATTACGTCGATTAGCACGGCGACGGATACCGCAGAAATTTCTGCCACCAATGGGTCAGCAACGGCCAATGTGACGGAAGATGATGGTGTACCAGCAAATGACATTGATGAAGATGGCATTCTGAACACAGATGACCCGTTTGCCTATGATGGCACGAACGGCGACGCGAAAGTTCTAGTTGCAGGCGGTGAATTCACCCAGGATTTCAATACTGACACCACGAATCCGTTCAGTGCCGAGGCAGGGTTCTCGGGTATCATCGTGAACCAAGCCGTCGATCAGGCTGGAAGCTCCGCAACGGATCCATATGGCGACCGCACGACAGAGTCTGGCGTCACCATCTCCGGTGGGACGCTACAGGTCGACTCCACCAATACTGACCTCTTTGGATCGGGCGTCGGCAATGCAGGCGGAAACAACCAGGTCAAAGATAACTACCAATCTGCTGCGGATGTGACCGGCGTTGATACGTTCGAAGTCGTTGCTCGGACTCAGAATCCGTTTGCTGGAGATGGTGCGCCCGCTCTGACCAGCTTTGCATCCTTCGGGATCACGCTCGGCGCAGGTGGCGTGGACGATTACATCAAGTTTGTGCTCGGCGGTTCGGGCGACGGACCTCGGGTCCAAATCGCCCAAGAGAACAGTCTCAATGGCGCTAAAGAAGAGAATTGGATTGCCTCCGAGGATGGTTCGACGCTTATTGAGCCGGTCTTCAACAATCCACCGATTGACATCACTGAGGCGGCGGAAATCGAGTTCAAGCTGCTCGTCGATAAGGTCGCTGGCACGGTCCAGGGCATCGCAACCTTCTTCGATGACGGCGGACAAGAGCTCGGCGCGATTTCTACGAATGTCCGTACGATCGATCCTGCGGGATCGTTCGCAGCAGCCCTGAATGGCCAAAACCCGCTCACCGGCGGAGACGGTGGCATTGCCTACGGTATCTCAATCACCGATTGGAGTGGTGCGCCGCAGTTCACGGGCAGCTGGGATTTCCTCACCCTGACGACGAATGATCCGCTTCCGGACACTACAGCGCCAACCGCTGTGATCACACCGGTCGCTACGATTACAGGCAGCCAGGACGATATTATCGTCGAAGTGACCTTCGCAGACGAAACTCTGCTCGATGAGGGCAGCATTGAAACTGGGGATGTTACGCTCACCGGCGAGGGTCTGACCGAGCCACTGGCCGCAACAGGCTTTAGTGTGGAGAATGGGGTCGCAACCTATACATTCGCAGCGCCAGAAGGTGGCTGGGCTGAAGGCGATTTCACCGCAACCGTGGCTGCAGGTTCTGTCCTGGACGATGCCGGCAATGGCGTTGGGGAGACCACGGCATCGATCACGGTCGATCTGCCGGATCCGATCCTCGTTTCCATCGCCGATGCCCCGACCGTGGTCGAGGAAGGCGATACGGGCGACTCCATGTTGGCCTTCCAACTGGCGCTTTCTGTTGGCGTACCGGAGACGCTCGACCTGGTCGTTGAGTATTCGATCAATGGCGGCGAGACGCAAACGCTCAATCTCGATGGAACAGTCTTCAATGAAGGCGGTCTGGCTACCGCGATGATCCCTGTGCCGAACGATGATGTCGACAATGGCACCGATGTGGTCAGCGTCACATTGGTCAGCGTCGCGACCGAAGGCTATGCAATCGACGGGACGGCGAACACGGCCACTGGTTCTGTTACTGAGGACGATCAAGTCATTCTGCCCGAGATCACCGTTGCCATCGCTGCGGATCAGATTTCGGTTGCAGAGTCAGAAGGCGCGACGGCGAGCTTCACCGTGACCTTGTCCGAAGAAGTGCCAGAAGGCGAAACCGTCGAAGTTGCCTATACTGTGGGTGACGCAGGCGACACCGCCACTGCGGGCACCGACTATGTTGCGCAAAGCGGCACGCTCAGCTTTGCGGCGGGTGAAACCACTCAGTCGATTACGGTTGCTCTGATCAATGACGATGTGACCGAGGCGCTCGAGACCTTTAGTGTCGTGATCACTGGAGCCACACTTGGCGCTGAAGCGCTCACCGTGGAAACGCCTTCAGCGAGCACGGATATCGAACTGGAAACCGACAATGTCGGCGGCACGGGTGATGAGGAGATTGACGTTCAGGATAGCGATGAGATGGTTGATGTCTCGTCGGGTGGCTCAGACACGATCTCAGGGACGCCAGAGCAGTTTGACGATGTCATGATCGTCGGCTTCGACACGGACGATACAGTTGAACTCGAGGGCGCAGATCAGACGACATCGATCGTCGATGTGCGCGAAGGCTCGACCATTGTGGGGCTCGATACGACAGGCGACATGATGGAAGATACGACCATCGTGTTTGAAGATCTCATCAATCCGACGCCGGAAACGCCGCTGGACGAGGATGACTTCACAATTGAGTACGACGCCGTGAATGGCGCTGCGAACCTGTTCTTCACCCCGGAGCAGCCAGAGATCCAGATCTCGCTCAGCCTGCAGGGCGGACAGTCGACAGCCTTGGTTGAGGAGTTTGAGGATACGCTCACGCTCACGGTCACGCTGTCAGAAGCAGCTGAAGAAGACATCACGATTTCTTATCAGCCGAGCGGCACCGCGACGGATGAGGACTTCGATCTGGCACCCCCTCTGGAAATTACCATTCCAGCTGGCGACACCACCGGATCTGTGTTCCTCACCATTCTCGACGACACCTTGATTGAAGTGCAGGAGACCTTGACGGTCACCCTGACGAGCGCAAGCTCAGGATCAATCGATGTCGCCAATGGGGCGATCAGCTTCACCATTGATAGCGGCGATACTGAGCCGCCTGTTATGGGCGATCCGATCACGCTGGAAGCCGAGGACTTCACCAATCTCGACCAGAGTGCTTATTTTGCACAAGGCAGTTCCAGCGCCTCAGACAATGCTCTGATCCGCTTGAACAGCACGGATCGGACCGAGGTCAGCACAGATCTGCCCGAAGGTGTTACGCCTGGCGTCTATCAAATCGCGATCACGTATTTCGATGAGAATGACGGACAGTCTCTGCTTGAGGGTGCGGTCAACGGCGAAATCTTCGGTTCGATTCTGATGTCGAACGATGGTCCGGGGAATGCTGCCCAAAGCGCAAACCTGCGTACGGTCGTCTTCTCCGGCGTCGAAATCGAAGACGGGGCGCTGTTCTCGCTCTTCGGGACGCGCGATGCTGGCGAGTTTGTCCGCGTCGACAAGGTCGAGTTCACCCGTACAGGCGATGTGGCGACCAACCAGCCACCAACCGGCACCGATATTCAAGATCAAGCTGTGAATGAAGGCGCTGATGTCAACATTGTCTTCGACTACACCGATCCCGAGAATGATACGCTCCTGATTGATGCGGAACTGGTTGGCGGGCAGACCCTGCCAGACTGGCTCACTGTCACCGATAGCGGCATCACCGGAACTGCACCTGCTGACGCGGTGGGTCAGACTCTCGACATCGTCGTTACGATTGATGATGGCAATGGCAATGTGGTCAACGACGCGTTCGCGCTCACGGTGAACGACGCAACAGGCCCTGTTCCAAATGTGTCGACCGGTGGCACTGCAAGCAATCAGGACGACCTCAGCATCACGGTGACTTTCACCGATGCGACCGGCATTGATCCAATTACCATCGATGCTTCAGACCTGCTCGTCGAAGGGCCGGATAGCACGGCATATCCTGCCTCGCTCGTCGAGTTTGACGCTGAAACCGGCACAGCGACGTTCACCGTGCCTGCGCCAGAAGGCGGCTTCCCACCTGGCGAGTATGGCGTGTCTCTGATCGATGAGGCGGTTGATGATACGCTCGGCAACTCCTCTGCAGCCACGGCTCCAGAATTGCTGATCATTGAGGATACATCGGCCGCGATTGGCACCAATCTCGACGAAGACTTCGATGATGATGGCACGATCAACAGCGCAGATGGCGACATCGATGAAGACGGTATCGTCAATGCCGATGACCGCTTCGCATATGACTCGACCAATCAGGGCATTGACCTGGAAGCCGTCGGATCATTTGAAATCGATCTCACAGCGCTGGAAGCAGGTGACTCTCCATTCACCGCTGGCTTTACGGGTGTGAACCCGACCTTCGCTGGCGTGATCAATGAGCTCGACTATGCAACCAATAATGGCGCCCAGATTGTCGACACGGCAAACGGCAAGCGTCTGCAAGTCGAATCCAGTGCGTCTGATACCAATAATGCGGTGTCAGCCTTCACCTTCGGCGCGCAAACGGGATCAGAATTCACTTTCACGGGTAAGTTCGACAATCCATACTTTGGCGGTGCAGAAACACCTGCAAGCTCTGAGCAATTTGGATTGATCATCACAGTCGGTGGCGGTGACTTCCTGAAACTCGTTGCAGGGTCCCCGGGTGCGGCGTTCGAGCTCTCCGGCAAGACGGCAAATGCCGGTTTTGATGGCGCAGACTTGAAAGTCACCCCAGCTGGGGTCGACAACACCACGTATGCGTCTGTGGAGCTTTCAATCGACACTGTTGTGACACCAACGGCAGTGACGTTCGCCGGCAGCTACACTACATTCGATACGGCTGGGAATGTACTGTCTACAGGACCGATCGGAACGAAAACGCTGACAGAAGGCGCTCTGTTCGACGCTCTGCAAGGCACAGGCGAGGTTCCAGCCTTCGGTCTGACGCATACGCAATTCGGTGGTCCGAATGATCCGTTCACCGTCAGTCTTGAAAGCATGTCTCTGATCGATGGCAACATCGATCTGGAAGGCCCGACGGCGGCGATCACCGTGGACAATATTGCCGATGGCGATAGCGATATCGTGGTCACTGTGTCCTTCGACGACGCTACCGGCGTCGATCCGTTGACCATTGATGGCGATGAGATCGTCATCAATTCGAACGATGGCAGTGACGTTATCCCTGTCGCGCAGTTCGTGGACAACCAAGATGGCACCTACACCTACACATTCGCGGCGCCCGAAGGGGGCTGGAATGGCACGGCCTTCTCAGCCGGTCTTGTTGGTGACAGCGTTGCCGACACGCTTGGTAATCTGAGCGCGCCGGGCGTTCCCGTCGACTTTGGTCGAAACGATGTTGATCCCGCGGACGATGTGTTCGCCAACATCACCGGTGTCGACACCGATGGCCAGTATGACAATGGCGAGACCGGATCTGTAATCCTGACCGTTATGGATGGCGTCAACAATGTGCGCTCTTCGAACTTCGGATCGAACTCGTTCGAGCTGACCAATACCGGCGACAAGCAAGTGGCGGCGGTTTTTATTGATGTCCGTGACGCGCTTTATGGCGACAGCGTCTTCGACTTCGATGGGTCGGGCGGGGACACCACGGCGAAAGTCTTCCAGGTCAACTCGGAAACTGGAAACGGTACGGGCGCCTTCTTCGAAGGGTCTGACAGCTATCTTCTGCCAGGCACGCAGCCGATCCCGAACACATCGGGAGACGGCGTCACCGCGTCGGGTGGCTTCCGCGGTCTGTTGATCAAGTTCGATGGGACTGAAGGCGGCTTCGGAACTGGCGAATTGGTCGGCTTCTCTGGCGACATGGACCCGAACTCAATTGCGGGTCTGGCCAAAGGCGGCACGTTCGGGGTCGACCCGGGCGCGATCGATGGCTGGGATGTCGGCGGCGTTTCTGGGGCCGAACTGATCGGCTCCAAGTTCACCGTTCTGTTCGATGACGGCACCACGGCAGAGGGCTATCTGCACTCTGACAATTCCCTGGCCGGCAGTGTCGGTGAGGCGGTCCAAGGCCGTGTCACATCGGAAGTCTCGGTCATCGTCAACGGCTTCAACAGCGACGCAACCGATGCCACCTATGGCGGGATCGAGCCGGTGATTGTGGTCACAGGCACTCCGGGCGACGTGGTGCGCGTGGTCATGTCTCAGGGCTTCAACCCTGTGACCAATGACGCTGGCGGCGTGGCGGACATTGTCGCCAACCGTCTCGCGACACAGCATCCGGACTTCGAGGCCAACAATGCCCTGAACTTCCAGACGGTGGATGTGGTCATTGGCGAGAGTGGCTCAGCGATCGTGCCGGCTGGCGCGTTCGACTACAATGCCGAGCCGAGCAATGTCGACAATCCGGACCTTGGCACCACGCCAATTGCGGTTACGGCTGCAGTCATCGTCCCAGCGACGGATACCAACGTGACAGATGTTGTGGCCGTCGGTCCTGTGGCTGATCCGGTCTATCTGACCAATCCGACTCAGACACCGGTCGATCCGACACCGCCGGCTCCGGAGGGCTATTTCGAAGGCATCGATACGGGCGGGGGCTATCGCTTCAAGATCCAGATCGAGGACGCCAATATCGATAATGGCGGACAGAATCCGGGTGGAGACTGGGTGTTTGTTCCAGATGGTCAGAGCAGCCTCGGCGACGCTCAGGGCTCTGGGTCTTACTATTGGGAATTCCTCGGGGATGGCGGCAACCTGGCGCCAAACGCGCCTCAGGAAGACAGCATCCTGACCTTCAACATCTTCATTCCTGAAGGCGAAGAAGGGGTCTATACGCTGCGTCTGCGGGCCGGTCGTGAGACCAGTGATCCAAGCGATGCACGCAATGACGTCTGGGTTCGCATCGATGGCGACGCGGAAGCGCTTCAGGTCAACGAGACCAACAGTGTTTCCAATGATGGCTTCATCAAGATCTTCGGCAACCCGACCGGAAGCTGGGGCTATGCACAGTCGATTGACAGCGTCTCTGAGGAAGAGCCGAACTTCAACGCGGCTTTCGAATTGGGAGCTGGCTTCCACACGATCCAGCTGGCAGGTCGGTCTCCCGGCTTCAACATTGATTTCATCGAGTTGAACAAAGGCGGCAACCCAAGTGTTGGGGCAGCCGACTCTCAGTTCGTCACGACGGGCGATACCGCTCCTGTGGTAAATGAGCAGATCGATGACATTGCGCTTGAAACCGGCGATGGCCTGAGCTTCGCCATCCCGGCCAATGCCTTCTTCGATGCGGATGGCGATGCGCTGTTCATCGACATTCCGAATCCGCCGGAAGGCTTCAGCTTCGCGAATGGCGTGCTCTCGGCCGGGACAGATCTGCCTGCAGACACCTATCCGGTGACGGTCACAGCGACAGATGACGATCAGAACACTGCGTTCCAGTCCTTCCTGGTCGTGGTGACGGAAGCGGTCAATGACCCGCCATCGGCGAACAATGATAGCGCCGGCACGGACATTAATGTTGCGGTGACGGTCGATGTTCTCGCCAATGACACAGATCCTGAAGACGATGACCTGACCCTCGACAATTTCAGTCAAGGCGCCAATGGTACTGTCACGGATCTCGGCAATGGTAATCTGCAATATACGCCGAATACCGACTTTGTTGGCAGTGACAGCTTTACCTATACGATCTCTGATGAAGAGGGGCTGGAAAGCATGGCGACCGTCAATGTGACGGTGACCGATCCAGATGCCTTCAACATCGTCTCAGCCAGTGTTGGGAAAGAGAATCTGCAAGGCACCTCCGCCGCAGACGCGTTCACCTTCACGCCAGGGACCTCGGTCAATGGCGCGATCGACACGGTTCGCGATTGGGCCCCGGGGGACATCATTGATCTTTCAGCGCTGGGTCTCGCGGCTGAGGATTACGAAATCCGCACCGTTTCAGGTGGCTCAGTGGTCAAGCTGATCGAGGGCTT